>NZ_JAPNJZ010000010.1:0-315506 GCF_026626765.1 Corallococcus sp. bb12-1
GCTCTGCCCGTGCTGCTTCAAGCGCAGGCGCGCGATGAGGCGCGGACCAATGAGCATCCCCAGGAGCAGGGCGAAGACACCCGCTGCGATGATGCGGAAGGTCGGGTAGCGCAGGAAGTTGAGGACGCGCCCGGCCTCGGTATTCTGGATGAGCTCGTACAGGAGGTACAGCACTTAGTGACTCCCTTTGGGGGCGGCCGTGCCCGTCAGGGCGGCCACCACGCGCTCCAGTCGCATGCCGCGACTGGCCTTCACCAGCACCACGTCACCCGTGTTGAGCCGGGGCGTCAACCACGCGACCAAGGGCTCCACGTCGGTGAAGTGCGCGGCGGATTCTCCCAGCTTCGCGCTCTGGAGCCCGCCCTCGGACCGGGGCCCGAAGAACGCCACCAGCGAAGCGTGCTTCGCGACGAGCGTACCCAGCTTCGCATGCTCCTCCGCCTCGCCCGCGCCCAGCTCCAGCATGTCGCCCAGCACCGCCACCGCGCGTCCGCCCTCGGGCACCAGCGTGCCCAGCGTGACAAGCGCCGCCTCCATCGAAGCGGGGTTGGCGTTGTAGCAGTCGTCCACCACCGTCACGCCGTTCTGGCCATCCACGATGTTGAGCCGCCGCGCGTACGGCCGCGCTGACTCCAGGCCCCGCACGCACTCCTCGGGGGAGTAGCCCAAGGCCAGCGCCGTCGCGAACGCCGCCGTCGCGTTCTGCGCGTTGTGCGGCCCCACGAAGTGCAGGCGCACCGGCCAGTCCTGCTGGGCGTAGTGGACCGTGGCCACCATGCCGTCGCGCCCCAGCGTCTGGATGCCGGTGAGCCGCACGTCGGCGGCCTCCGCGCGGCCAAACGTCAGGTGCTTCGCGCCACTGCGCGCGGCCTGGTGCACGATGTGTTCGTCGTCCAGGTTCACCACCGCGGTGGCCTGGGGCAAGAGCTCCCGGAAGAGCTCGCCCTCCGCCTCTGCGACGCCCTGGAGGCTGCCCAGCCCCTCCAGGTGCTCCGGTTGGACGACGGTGATGACGCCCGCGTCGGGCTGCACCCGGCGCGTCAGCCGCTCGATTTCACCCGGCTGGTTCATCCCCACTTCGATGACCGCCGCCACGTGGGACGGCTCCAGCCGGAAGAGCGTCAGCGGGACGCCAATCTCGTTGTTGAAGTTGCCTTCCGTCTTCAGCGCCGGGCCTCGCGTGGCCAGGATGGCGCCCACCATCTCCTTGGTGGTCGTCTTCCCGTTGGAGCCCCCCACCGCCGCCACCGGGATGCGGAAGCGACGGCGGTGCAGCGCGCCCAGGCCGCCAAGCGCGGCCAGGGTGTCCTCCACCTCGTACAGCGCGAAGTGGGCGGGCAGGGATGGAAGCGCCCTGCCCTTCTTCACCACCGCCCCCGCGGCCCCGGCGCGCATGGCGCCGTCCACGAAGTCGTGGGCGTCGAAACGCTCGCCCTGGAGCGCCACGAACAGGCACCCCGGGGTGAGCGACCGCGTGTCGGTGCAGACGTCCGGAAACCCCGCGGGGACAGTGTCCCCGCGGCGGGTCGCCCCGGTCGCCTGCACCACCTCATCGTCGGAGAATCGAGCGGCCATGAAGGGGGTGGCGATAGGCCTTGAGGTCAGCCCGGGATGCGGTTGGCCAGCGCCTTCGCGGCGACCTCGCGGTCGTCGAAGGCGTGCTTCTCCGAGCCCACCGTCTGGTAGGTCTCGTGGCCCTTGCCGGCGATGAGGACGACGTCGTCGTCCTTGGCCAGGTTGATGGCCTTCTCGATGGCGACGCGGCGGTCCGCGTCCACGAGGTAGCCCTTCTCCCCGACCTTCGCCTTGCCCTCGGAGATGCGGCGCAGGCCGCCCTTCTCCAGGCCCGGAGTCACCTCCGCGATGATGGCCTCGGGGTCCTCGGTGCGGGGGTTGTCGCTGGTCACCATCACCAGGTCGGCGCCCTCCGCGGCCACCGTGCCCATCAGCGGGCGCTTGCCCTTGTCGCGGTCGCCGCCGCAGCCGAAGACGACGATGACGCGGCCCTTGACCAGCGTGCGCGCCGCTTCGATGGAGCGCTTGAGCGCGTCATCCGTGTGCGCGTAGTCCACCAGCACCGCCGGCGCGGGACCGCCCCGGTGGTTCTCCGCGCGGTCCATGCGGCCGGACACCTTGGAGACCAGCTCGATGCCGCTCTTCACGTCCGAGCGCGAGATGCCCGCGCCCAGCGCGATGCCCGCCGCCAGGAGGATGTTCTCCAGGTTGTGGGGCCCGAGCAGCTTGCTCTTCACCTTGATGTCGCCCGCGGGCGTCTTCACGGTGGCCTCGATGCCCTTGAGCGAGAAGGTCGCGTCCGCGCCCGAAATCTCACCGGGCCCCAGGCGGCTGAACTTCCACGCCATGCGCTTCTGGCCGCGCAGCTCGTTGTAGATGCGGCTGGCGAAGGCGTCGTCGCCGTTGACCACCGCGGTGCCCGTGGCGGCCAGGTTCTCCGCGAAGAGCTTGCGCTTCACCTGGAAGTACTCCTCCAGGTCCTTGTGGTAGTCCAGGTGGTCGCGCGACAGGTTGCTGAAGCCCACGGCCTTGAAGGTCAGCCCGTGCACGCGCTCCTGCGCGAGCGCGTGGCTGGACACCTCCATGACCACGTTCTCCACACCGGCATCCACCATCTCGCGGAAGATGCGGTGCAGCTCCAGCGGATCCGGCGTGGTGTTGGCCAGCTCCGTCGTCTTGCCGCCGAACTTGTAGCCCAGCGTCCCGATGACACCCGGGGCGGAGGAGCCCGAGTACATGGCGGCCGTCGCGAGGATGGCCTCCAGGAGGTACGTCGTCGTCGTCTTCCCGTTCGTTCCGGTGACGCCCAGGAGCGTCAGCTTGTCGGCGGGGCGGCCGTAGAAGTTCGCCGCGATGAGGGCCAGCGCCTTGCGCGCGCTGCTCACCTTGAAGAACGGCACCTGCGAGGACTGCCCCTGCTTCTCCGACACCACCGCCACGGCACCGCGAGACACGGCCTCACCGATGAACTGGGCCCCGTCTTCCTTCAGGCCGGGCACGGCAATGAAGAGGTCCCCCGGCTTCACGCGCCGCGAATCCTGCGTCACTCCCGTGACGTCGACCGCGGAACGGCCGCCCGAGGTCTGCTCGGCTCCACACCCTGCGAGGACATCCGTCAGCTTCATCTCTTCCCCTTCACACGCATTGCTGATGCGGGGCCTGGAATGGACACGGCCTCATTGCCGCGTCGCCAGTTCCAGCGTCACCCGGGCCCCCTTCTCCACCAGCGCACCGGCGGGGGGGGTTTGAGACACCACTCGTCCACTGCCTTGCAGCTGTGGCTCCAACGCCGCGGCAAGCAACTTCACCACGGCTTCGCGTCCCGCCTGACCCTGGACGTCCGGCACACGCACCGTGCCGGGCTCCGGGGACTCGGTCACCGCTTCCGCCAGGACGGCCCGTACAGGGACGGCCTTCGCCAATGCCTTCGATGCCGGAGGGGGCACCGGAAGCGCGGCGGCCGCGGCCACCTCGGCGGGTGCCACCGTACGAGACGGTGGCACGGCCAGGTGGGCCATGGCGGCGGTAGCGATTTCCTTGAAGGCGGGGGCAGCCACGTTCCCCCCGTATACGTCCGTTTTCGGTTCGTCCACTACCACGAGAATCACGGCGCGCGGGGCCTCGGCCGGCACCATGCCCGCAAAAGATGCGATGCGTTTGTCGGAATACCCACGCGCGACGGGGTCCGCCTTCTGGGCGGTGCCCGTCTTTCCGGCCACGCGGTAGTCCTCCATGGCGCCCTTGGGAGCGGTTCCTCCCTTGACCATCACGCTCTCAAGCATGCCCACGACCTGCCGCGCCACCCTCTGGGAAACGACCCGGCGAAGCTCGGTGGGCTGGTTCTCCAGCAGCACCACGCCGTCCGGGTCCACCACCCTGGAGACCAGGTACGGGCGCATCAGCACGCCGTCGTTGGCCAGCGCGCCGTAGGCCGCCGCCAGTTGCACGGCGGTGGAAGTCATGCCCTGGCCGAAGGATTGGGTGGCCAGCGAGATGTCCGATTTCGGAAACGGGATGACGCCCCGGCTCTCCCCGGTCAGCGCCAGCCCCGTGCGCTCCGCGAAGCCGAAGGCGTGGTAGGCGGCGACCATCTTCTCGCGGCCCAGGGCGTCCGCGACCTTCGCGGCGCCGATGTTGGAGGACACCTGGAGGATGCCCTGCGGCGTCAGCCACCCGTGCGGGTGGGTGTCGTTGATGGTGTGGCGGCCGATGCGGAAGGCGCCGTTCTCACAGAAGGTCAGCGTCTCCGGAGTGATGGCCTTCTCTTCCAGCGCGGCGGCCACCACGAAGGCCTTCATCGTGGAGCCGGGCTCGAAGGCGTCCAGCGCCGCTCGGTTGCGGATGGCGTTCTTCACGCCGTCTTCCGGCGTGTTGGGGTTGAAGCGCGGGTTGTTGGCCAGCGCCAGCAGCTCCCCGGTGCGAGGGTCCAACACCACCGCCATGCCGGCGATGGCCTTCGCGTCATCCACCGCCTTCGCGAGCGCCTTCTCCGCCACGTACTGGAGGTGGCGGTCCAGCGTCAGCGTCACCGCGGCGCCCTGGCGCTCCAGCGGATCCAACGCGCCCTGCACCATCAGCTTGCGGCCCTTGGCGTCGCGGAAGCCGGAGGTGCGCGAGTTCTGGCCGGACAGTTCGTCCTCGAACGCCAGCTCCAGGCCCTCCAGGCCATGGCCGTCGGTGCCCACCATGCCGACGATGTGCGCGCCCAGCTCGCGCTGGGGATAGAAGCGCTTGGGCTCCTTGGTGAAACCCAGGCCTGGAAGCCCCAGCGCCTTCACGGCCTCCACTTCCTGCGGCTTCGCCTGACGCTTCACCCACGCGAAGCGCCGGGCGCGGCCGATGCGCGAGGCGACGTCGTTGGGGTCCAGGTGCACGGCCTTCGCGAGCAGCCGCGCCGCCTGACGCACGTCGGGGAGCATGGACGGGTCCACCCAGATGGAGTCCACCTCCACGCTCTGGGCGAGCGGCGTGCCGCGCCGGTCGAAGATGTCTCCGCGGCGGGCCGGGATGTCGATGTGCCGGACGTACTGGTCCTGCGCCAGGCCGCGCAGCTTCTCCTGCTGGAAGACCTGGAGGTAGACCGCGCGGGCGAACGCGGTGCCCAAGAGCGCGAGGAACAGCCCGAACAACAGCTGGACCCGCAGCTTGAGCCACTTCGCGTTGGATTCAGGCGCCCGCACGCTCTTGAAGTCCTTCACCGCTGCGCACCCCGCTCCGCCACGCGCACGGCCGGCGCCGACGAACGGGCCTGCGCGGTGCGCGCATCCTTCACGCGGTCATCCGCCACGGACACCACCGCGCCGCCCCGGGGCATGGCCATGCCCAGCTGCTCGCGCGCCACGCGCTCCAGGCGGCCCGGCGCCTTGAGCGTGGCCAGCTCCAGCTTGAGCCGGTCGTTCTCCCGGGTCAGCGTGCGGCTGTCGCCCTCCGCGTTGGACAGGCGGTAGCCCATGTCCACCACCAGCACGCGGCTCGTGACGTGGAGGATGCCCACGGCGGCGAAGAGCGTGAAGAGGAACACGGCGGGCAGCAGGTGCATCAGCACGCCCGCCACGGACACGGTGTTGCGGGAGAGGGCCTTGCTCATCGGATTTTCTCCACCGCGCGCAGGTGCGCGCTACGAGAGCGGGGGTTGGCCTCGACTTCCGCATCGGAAGCCGCGACGGCCTTCTTGGACACGAGGGCGAAGTTGCCCTGGCTGTTGCACACGCACACCGGGAAGCCCGGCGGACACGTGCACCCTCCCACCAGGGCCTTGAAGGCTTCCTTCACCTTGCGGTCCTCCAGGGAGTGGAAGGAGATGACCGCGGCGCGGCCGCCCACCTTGAGCAGCGTCGGCAGGGACGCCAGGAGCGCGTCCAGCGCCTCCAGCTCCCCGTTCACCGCCATGCGCAGCGCCTGGAACGTGCGGGTGGCCACGTGGATGCGGTCGGGCCATGCCTTGCGCGGCACCGCGCGCTTCACCACCTCCGCGGCCTCCAGCGTGCGCTGGGGCAGCGCGCGCTTGAGCTCCCGGGCGATGGGCCGCGCGAAGGGCTCTTCCCCATAGTCGCGGAGGATCTGCGCCAGGTCGCGCTCGTCGGTGATGGCGATGAGCTCCGCGGCGGTGGGGCCGGTGTCGCCCATGCGCATGTCCAGCGGGCCGTCCTTCATGAAGGAGAAGCCGCGCTCGGCCACGTCCAACTGGGGCGAGGACACGCCCAGGTCCACCAGCACGCCGTCCACGGGCAGCAGGTCCTGCGCGACGCTCGACAGCTCCGCGAAGTTGCCCTGCCGGGCCTGGAAGCGCGCGTTGCCGCCCATGCGGGCGGTGGCCGCCGCGAGCGCCACGGGGTCCCGGTCCACGCCCACCACCGTGGCGCCCCGGGCAAGGAGCGCTTCGGTGTGGCCGCCGCCCCCGAGGGTGCCGTCGAGGATCACCTTGCCCTCTTTCGGGAGCAGGACGTCCACCGTCTCGTGGAGCAGGACGGTCTGGTGGTGGAAGTCCACGGGGGTCAGGGGGAGCTCAGACGAAGGGAGCGCGCGCGAGCGAGAAGGCGGCCCGGGCATCGTTCATGTGCGGGTACAGCTCGAAGGTGTCGTGGGCGCCGGCCGCGCGGAAGATGGCGGCCAGGTACGGCGACAACCCGGACAGCTTCACGTCCCCACCGGCGCGGCGAAACGCCTCCGTGCGGGCCATCAGCGGGCGCACGCCCCGGTAGTTCAGGTGCGACACGTCCGCGAAGTCCACCACCACCTGGCGGATGCCCCGGTGCAGCTTGTGCATCAGGTCCTCGCACAGCTGGGTGAGCTCCTCCTCGCCCAGCTCGCCCTCCAGCATGAGGGTCTCCACGCGCTCGGAAGCCGCCAGGGCCGCCCTGTTCCGTCGAACCTCCTGCAACTGGTCCATGCGCTGCCACCCTTCCGGAGCACTACTTGGCGAGAACTACCGGCTGCTGTCGACTTCCTGGCTACGGCTGGCGCAGTTCGCCCAGCACCCGCAACACGTCCTGGGAGGTGGCTTCCTGGCGCGCATCCGCCTGCGCCTTCGCCCAACCGTCCAGGCTCCAAAGCTCAATCACCTTCACCATCCCCGCCCACACCACGTCCTTCTCCAGCTTCGCGTACGTCCTGAGCGACGGCGGGATGAGCAGCCGGCCCAGCTTGTCCAACGGGCACTCCTGCGCGCTGGCCACGTACAGCCGCATCAACGTCTTGACCCCCGGCTCCATGGGGTTGCGCCGGGCGAGCGCGGTCTCCAACGCCTCCCACTCCCGCACCGGGTAGGCGTGGAGGCAGGGGTCCAGGGCCGTGGTGACGATGAGCCGCTCGTCGTAGGCGCCCACCAACGTCTCCCGGAGCTTCGCCGGGAGGCTGGTGCGCCCCTTCGCGTCGATCTGGTGCTCATAGACGCCTCGGAACACGCGGGACGATCCACCTTTTCAGCCCAGCACGGGTCGGACCACCACTCCTTCCCACTTCTTACCCCTCTGCGGCCGGCATACATACGCGCCCCCCCCAGGGGGGTCAAGAAACCGCAACAGGTTGGAACACCGCGCGCCCGCCGCCGGACATCCCGGAGGGCACATGCGGGGCGGCCTACCCCTGGAGGCGGGGTAAACTTGAGTTTTTCCGCTCCCAGGCTGAGAGTGGTGGGCCCGTGAACACGAACGTTCGACTGAAGGTGGCCTACAAGACGCCGCAGTCGCTGGTCGGCGAGTACACCCGCAGCGTGGGCCAGGGAGGCGTCACCCTGGAGACGCGCAAGGCGCTGCCCCTGGGCACCCGCTTCACCTTCGAACTGCACGCGGGCGGCATGCCCCGTCCGGTGGAGGTGCTGGGCGAGGTCATCAAGGTGGAGCCCCGCCCCGGTGAGCGCTTCCAGCTCACCATCCGCTACGACGGTTCGGAGGATCGCAGCGGCCTGGACGCGGTGCTCCAGCACATCTTCGCCCAGGAGGAGCAGAACGGCCTGCGCCGCTTCCCGCGCCTGCCCCTGCACCTGCGCGCGAAGGAAGGCGACCCCCGGGCCCCGAACTTCTTCGTGCGGGACATCTCGCGCGGGGGCGTGGGCCTGGAGGTGGAGTCCCCCACCCTGCCCCGCGAGGTCCAGGTGGGCGTGCCCTTCCTCCTGGAGATGGACATGAAGGAGGGCCCGCTGCTGCTGCACGGAGAGGTGGCGTGGACCTCGTCGCTGCCGCGCAAGGGGACGACGGAGGCTGTCACCCCGGGCTTCGGCGCGACGTTCGGCCGGCTGCGGCCGGACATGCTCCAGCGGCTGGAAGCGCTGATGGCGCTGGAGCACCTGCCGCCCGGACCCTGGCGGGCGCGGGTCAGCTTCGGGCTGGATGCCGTGTCGCGGATGCCCTGAGCGAAAGGGCATCCGCTTCAAGCCAGGACTACAGCGGGTTGTACGGGTAGCCGCCCGCGTCTTCCAGGCTCGCGACGATGGTCTCGCGCAGCTCCGCCGGATCATACGCCGTGAAGGCGTCCAGCGCGGAGAGCCGCTTGAGCTCCAGCGCGAGCACGTCGCCCTTGAGCGTGGCGCACAGCGCGCGGCGGGTGCGCTCGAAGGCGCGCGTGGTGGACTCCATCGCGTACAGCCGCACCAGCGCCACGCGCTGCGGATCCAACACGCCGCTGGACGCGGCCTGACGGGTGCGCGTCACCATGGAGTCCAGCGCGTAGGCGTCCATCACCACGTCCGCCAGCGCGGCCATGACCTCCTGGTGCTTGTCCAGCTCCGTGCCGAACGCCTCCGCGGCCAGGCGCATGCCGTGAATGGCCAGGTGCTTGGCGCACTCGGCGGCGACCTCTTCATTGGCCAGCGCGTCCTGACGGCCGGCGCGGGGCCGCTCGCCCCGGTTCAGCTCCTCCGACACGGAGCGGGCCTGGGCGAACAGCGGCAGGTCGCCCTTCACGGCGCGCTTGAGCAGCATGCCGGTGATGAGCATGCGGTTGATTTCGTTGGTGCCTTCGAAGATGCGGTTGATGCGCGCGTCGCGGTAGGCGCGCTCCACCGGATACTCCTCGATGTAGCCGGCGCCGCCGTGCACCTGCACCGCGTCGTCCACCACGAAGCCCAGGGCCTCCGAACCGAAGACCTTCATGATGGAGGCCTCGGTGGCGAACTCCTCCATCGCGGCGATGACGTGCGCGTCGTAGTCCGCGTCTGAACGCTCCTTCGCGGCGAGCCGTCCGTCCACGAGCCCCGAGGTGCGGTACGTCATGCTCTCCACCGCGTAGACGAGCGTCGCCATGCGGGCCAGCTTCTCGCGGATGAGCGGGAACGTGGCGATGGGCGCCTTGAACTGCTTGCGCTCCTGCGCGAACTTGAGCGCGTTCTGCAGTTGGAGCTTCATGCCGCCGATGACGCCCGCGCCCAGCTTGAGGCGGCCGTAGTTGAGGATGTTGAAGGCGATGCGGTGGCCCTTGCCCAGCTCGCCCAGCAGGTTCTCCGCGGGCACCTTCGCGTCCTCGAAGTAGAGCGGACAGGTGGACGAGCCGCGGATGCCCATCTTGTGCTCTTCGGGGCCCACGGTGAGACCGGGGGTGTCCTTCTCCACGATGAAGCCGGTGAACTTGTCGCCGTCCACCTGCGCGAAGACGACGAACACGTCCGCGAAGGCCGCGTTGGTGATGTAGAGCTTGGAGCCGTTGAGCACGTAGTGCTGGCCATCCGCCGTGCGCACCGCCTTCGTCTTCGCCCCGCGCGCGTCGCTGCCGCTGCCCTGCTCCGTCAGCGCGTAGGCCGCCACCCACTCACCCGTGGCGAGCTTCGGCAGGTACTTCGCCTTCTGGGCCTCGTTGCCGAACCAGACGATGGGCAGCGTGCCGATGCCGGTGTGCGCGCTGGACGTCACCGACCAGGAGCCCTGGAGGCTCATCGCCTCCGCGAGCAGCAGCGACGTCGTCTTGTCCAACCCCGTGCCGCCGTAGGTCTCCGCGATGTCCACGCTCAACAGGCCCAACTCGCCCGCGCGGCGCAAGAGGTCGCGCAGGAGCGCGTTGTCCTTGCCCTCGATGCGCGCGGCCTGCGGCAGCACCTGCTCACGGCAGAACTGCAGCGCCGTCTTGAAGAAGAGGCGCTGCTCCTCGGAGAAGCTCTCCGGCGTGAGGATGCGGGTGGCGCCCACCTCCTGGAAGAGGAAGGTCCCCCCGGCGAGAACATCCTGGGGACGGGCAGCGGGCTCGGTTGCGGCGACCATCTACGACCTCCGGGGAGGGCCTTCGCCCTCCGTATCCAACGAAAATCCAAGGCGCGGCACTGTAGTAGAGCGCGCGATACGCGGGGGGTAGTAGCGACACGGGCGCGCCACCTCAAGCGGATGCGGCCCCTGCCCGCCGCCACGCCCACGGCCTCCCGAGCACGGTCGGTGGGCAGGAGGCTGCACTGTCCTTGATTACGGGGAACCCGCGTCCCGAGCCCCCGACGATGACGGCCGGGAGAGCGGGTAGACGAGGCAGAGCGTGTCGAAGAGCGGCTCCTCCGGCGCGACGTACGTACCGCCGAGCGCCCGCGCGACCTGCGCCACCTCCGTGCCGAAGGACGGCACGAGGCACACGTCCTCGGACGTGGTGAAGCGACCCTTGAGCCGGGTGAGCTCCCGCCGGAGCGTGGCGATGTCCTGGCGCCCGCCGCGCACCGGCACCGTGGGGCCGTTGCGGTCCGGCCCCGGCAACTTGCCCACGCTCGTCGTCAGCTCGAAGCCGTCCGCGCGCTGGATGATGCGCAGCTTGCCGGGCGCCACCTCCGCCAACCACGTCCGGAAACCCTCTTCGTCGCGCAGCACCACGCGGTAGGCCAGCGGGGCGTCCGGGTGCTGGAGCCACACGGAGGCGGCCTTCGCCTGGAGCACCGCCAGGAGCTCGGACACATGCACGAGGAACGTGTCGGCGTCACGGATGACGAGGAGCACGTCCTGTCCCCGCACCCGCTCGCCCAACCGCGCGGCCTCCGGTTCACGGGCAGGCACGAAGGATTCCGCGCCCAGTCGCACCTCTTCGCCCGACATTTCCAGCCGGAGGCCGTCTTCAGGCAGGGGCTCGCCGAAGGCTGGCGCGGACACGGGCGCGATGACCGCATCCGCCCACGTGCCCGCGTCGCGGGGCGTCACGGGGGCGGCAGGCAGGGGGGCCACGGGCGGCGTCGCGGGGGCGGACGCGGGAGCAGGCGGCGTTTCGCGGCAGCCTCCCAGCAGCAGGCCATACAGGATGAGCAGCAACGAAGTGACGTGGTGCGGGCGGGCGGGCGAGTGCACCGGAATTTTCCACTCGGAGCGTCTGAATGGCCTCATGATAGCTTCTCGCGGTTTTCCCGCAGAGTTCACAGCAGGAGCCGATTCGAACGTGCCGCAGCCTTCCGCGGGCCTCCAGTTCGGAAAGTACAAACTGCTCGAGCGCATCGCGACGGGCGGCATGGCGGAGATCTACCGCGCCCGGATGACGGCGGTGGCGGGCATCACGAAGCCGGTGGTCATCAAGAAGATCCTTCCCGGCTACGCGGACGACAGCGCGTTCGTGTCGATGTTCATCAACGAGGCGCGCATCGCGCTGGGGCTGTCGCACGGCAACATCGCGCAGATCTTCGACTTCGGCGAGGTGGAGGGCGAGTACTTCCTCGCGATGGAGTGGGTGGACGGCCATCCGCTCTCGCACGTGATGCGCCGGGCCCGGGACAAGGGCCTCTTGGCGCTGCCGCCACCGCTGGCGGTGCTGGTGGCCATCGACATGCTGCGGGGCCTTGCGTACGCGCACACGCGGCTGGACGACAACGGCCGGCCGCTGCACATCGTGCACCGCGACGTCAGCCCGCAGAACGTGCTCCTGTCCTACGAGGGTCAGGTGAAGCTGGTGGACTTCGGAATCGCCAGGGCCCGGCTCGCCGGCCGCAGCGAGACGAAGAACGACGCGGCCAAGGGCAAGTACATCTACTTCGCGCCGGAGCAGGCCCGGGGCCAGCCGCTGGACGCGCGCACCGACGTGTTCGCCGCCGGCACGGTCCTCTACGAGATGCTCTGCGGGCGCCGGCCCTTCGAAGGCCCGATGCCGGAGGTGCTCCGCAAGATCTCCCAGGGGGACTTCGCCCGTCCGCGCGAATGGACGCCGGGCATCCCCGCCGCGCTGGAGCGCATCCTGCTCACCGCGATGGCCACCAGCCCGGAGCAGCGCTACCCCACCGCGCAGGCCTTCGCGGAGGCCCTGGCGCGGCAGCTCCACGTCACCGCGCCGGACGTGTCCCAGAGCGAGCTGGGCCACTTCATGGGCTACCTCTTCGAGCCGGAGCTGGTGGACGCCGGTCGGCCCGTGCAACTGCCCCGGGAGTTCATCGCCAAGGTGGGCCGCTGGAGCGGCGTGGCGGAACCGCCCCCGGTGCAGACGCCGCCGGACGCGCCCCGGCACCTCACGCCCGAGCCTCACGGGGAGCCCCGGGGCGACGTCATCACGCAGCCGCTGCCCCCGCAGCCCCTGCCCTCGCAAGGCCCGTCGTCGCCCGCGCCGCTCGCCTGGCCCCGCACGCTGCGCGGCTGGGCGTTGCGCGGCGCCCCGGTGCTGGGCGCGCTGCTGGCCATGTGGATGGGCCTGCTCGTGGGGGGCACCAATTCGTTCGCGGTGGAGCTCAGCTCCTCGCCCCCGGGCGCCACCATCCGCGTGGACGGCCGGGAGCTGAAGGAGACGACGCCCCTGCTCGTCACCCAGCTCCAGGCGGACGCCGAACACATGCTGGAGGTGTCCATGCCGGGCATGGTGCCCTGGAACCAGCGCGTGAAGGCGGAGCGCGGCACCACGCTCGCGGTCCACGCCCGCCTGACGCCGAAGCGCCCGGCCGCGGCGCGGTCCCTCGCCCGCCTCGAATCCCCCGACGCCCGCTACCCTTCCGGCGGGCCCTTCCTGCTCAGCGCCGACGCGCATGCCTTCCGCGTGCCGCCCTCCGCCGCCGCGCGCATGCGGTTGGATCCGTCCCGCACGTACGGCCTGCGCGCGAACGGGCATGTGTCGCTGGGTGGGCCCATGCCGGTGGGCCAGGCGGCCTACTTCCTGGAAGGCGGCGCGGCGCTGCCCGCGCGCGACAGCTTCGGCGTGGTGGGCGCGGACGAGGTGCTGGTGCAGAACGCGTCCGTCCTCTACGTGTTCCTGTGGGACGGCCGCCCGTACGACAACCGCGGCGCCCTCCACGTGCACGTGCGCGAGCAGGCCAGCGGCGCCATCACCACCCTGCTGCTGGACGCGCAGCGCCACGCCGTCTCCCTGCCGCCCCACCAGGGCTTCACGCTGCGGGAGCTGGATCCGGCCACCACCTACCGCGTCGTCGTGCGCGCGCCCTCGGAACCGGCGCGCACGCGGGGCTTCGGCGGCGGCGCGGTGGATCAGGTGCTCGCGCTGCACGGTGACGGGGAGTCCCCCATCACCGCGCCCGGCACGCTGGAGGTGCTGGAGGTCAACCGGCCCACGGTGATCCGGGGCGCGCGCTGGCTGCGGCTCGCGTTCCCGGACGACGACCCGGACGACAACACCGGCGGCCTCACGCTGGAAGTCACACCGGTGGCGCCGCTGCACCAGTAGCGCGGGCCCCCAAGCGCCACGGGCCGCTACAGGGCGCAGGCGACCTGTTGCCGAAAAATTGATCATCCGGGCGTCGCCCCTACCCTTGCGCCGCAACGGAGGACGCTCATGAAGAAGCTGACGGCGGTGCTGGCGCTGGGAATCACGGTGGTGGCGACGGTGGGACTTTCCACCCGCGTGGATGCCCAGCCCGGAGGCATGGCGGACGAGGGACCGACCGATGCCCAGATCGACGCTGTCCTGGACGCTCAGGCGCACGAGGTGATGGGCCGGTTGTTGGAAGCACAGCGCAATGCCGCCTGGATGACAAAGCTTCCCCGGTAATCTCGTGGCATCCGGCGGGGCACGGTGCTACGACCGGCGCTCGCTTCGGTGCTCATCACACCCGCCCACGAGGGGGCCATGCCAGAAGGGTCCGCTGCACTCCAGCTCCAGGTTGGAGACCGGGTCGTCTACCCCAACCAGGGGGTCTGTCGCGTTGCCGCCATCGACGTGAAGGAGGTGGCGGGGCAGAAGCTCACGTTCGTCACCATGCGCCGGGAGGAAGACGGCGCCGTCGTCATGGTGCCGGAAGGCAAGATCATCTCCATTGGCGTGCGCAAGGTCGCGAGCGTCGCCGACGTGGAGGAGATCTACGCCTTCTTGCGCTCGGACAGCGACAAGGCCGACCTGGATTGGAAGCAACGCGCGCGCACCAACCTGGATCGCATGACCCAGGGCGGAATCCTGGGCCTGGCGGAGGTCGTCAAGGGCCTCCAGGTCCTGAGCGAGCTGCGTCCACTGCCCACCAAGGAGCGTGAGCTCTACGACAACGCCCGGCACCTGCTGGTGTCGGAGGTCGCCGCCGCGCTCGGCACCGCCGAGGCCAACGCGGAAGACTCCATCGACATCGTCCTCTTCCCACCCGGTCGCGAGCGCCCCAAGCGCACCGCCGCCGAGTTCGCCCGGCCCGGAGGCGAAGAGGACGACATGGACCTCGACGGCGACCTCATGGGGCTGGAGGGCGGAGAGCTGGACCTGCCCTCGGACGAGGAGCCGCCGGCCGAGCCCGAGGAGGAGTCCTCCGAGGAAGGTTCGGAAGAAGAAGGCGAAGCCAGCGAGGAGGGCTCCGACGATGCGCCCAAGAAGCGCGGCCGTCCGCCCAAGGCCAAGCCCGCCGACGAAGGTGGCGAGCCCGCGGCGCCCAAGAAGCGCGGTCGTCCGCCCAAGCCCAAGCCGGAAGTGACGGCCGACAGCGCCGCCGAACCCGCCGCACCGAAGAAGCGCGGTCGTCCGCCCAAGGCCAAGCCGCCCGAGGGTGCCGAACCCGCGGAACCCGCCGCGCCCAAGAAGCGCGGCCGCCCGCCCAAGGCCAAGCCGCCCGAAGGCGAGTGAACCGCTAAACCTTCCGGCCCTCCCGGCTGCCTGCGTCGCGCCCGTTGCGCGCGCCCGGCACCGCGAGGGCCTTCCCGCCGAGGTGACGCCCCGTGATTCGCGTCGTGACGCTGGACCCTTTCGACGACAAGCAGCTCGCCAAGTTCAACCGCACGCTCTACACGGCCTTCGGCGTGGGCAGCGAGCACAGCGGCGCCGCGGAGCTCCCCGCGGGCATGTCCGAGCCCCTGGACGCGGAGAAGCTGCTGGATGAGGTGAAGGGCGTCCGGGCCTACAAGGACGACAAGGTGCTGCTGCTCACCTCGCGCAAGCTGAAGGACCGCGAGCTGCTCAGCGGCAAGGCCCCGACGACGGGCTTCGCCCGCTACGGCAAGGACCGGGCGGTGCTCACCATCGCGCCCTTCAAGGACCTGGAGAAGGACTTCAAGCCCATCGCGCGCCACGCGCTGCACCAGCTGGGCACGCTCTGGGAGCTGCACCACTGCCTGGATCCGCGCTGCTCGATGTACCCACCCTGGACGCCGTCCTTCAACCAGGGCGACCACATCTTCTGCACCTTCTGCCGCGAAAAGAGCGAGCAGAAGATCCGTCTTGCCAAGTCCTAGGCTCCTGCGCGCCCTGCCCCTCTTGGAGTTGGGGGGCCTGCTGCTCGTCGCGCTCCTGTGCCTCGTCTTCCAACTGAGGCTGCCGGGCCGGCTGCCCACGGACGCGGATGAGCGCGCCGTGGCGGAAGTGCTGGCCCGCGACGCGCGCCCTGGGGACGGCGTGCTGCTGTTCCCCTGGTGGACCGAGCGCGCCCGGCTCTTCGTGCCTCCCAACCTGCCCGTGCATGGCTGGCTCGGCTCCGACAAGGCGGACCTGAGCGAACACCCGCGCATCTGGGTGCTGGGCCAGCCAGAGCTGCCCCGCTCGGATGTCGGCGCGTTCGACGCGGCCTTCCTCCCCGGACGCAAGGCGCTGGGGCCCGAGGCGCGCATGGGCACGCTGTCCCTGCGGCTCTATGAGAACGGCCGCTACCGCCCCCGGCACTGGGTGGCCTCCGAAGCCGCGAGCCGCGCGCGCGTGTACCTGGAGCAGCCGAACGGGTCGCGCACGGACTGTCCCTTCGACGGACGCGTGCACCGCTGCCCCGGCCCGCCGCACCTGTACGTCGCGGCGGAGTGGCACGAAATCCTCTACGAGCCCCGGCACTGCCTCTGGATGCACGCGCCCGGTGGAGCGCAGCGGCTGGTGGCGGAGTTCGACGGCGTCCCCGCCGGCATGGGCCTGCGCATGGAGGGCGGCATCATCTTCGAGTTCGCGCACCCGAAGGATCCACGGTTGAGCACCGCGTACCTGGGCGTGGACGACGCGGCCAGCGGCCAGCGGCTGCTGGACGTGCCCATTCCTCCGGGCCGCGAGGGCGTGCAGAAGGCGGAGGTGGTGTTGCCGCCCGGGCCCGCGCGTACGGTGAAGGTCTGGGTGCAGGCGGACAACGCGGAGTCGCGGCAGGTGTGCCTGGACGTGATGTCGCTGGAGCCGGCGGTGGGGGTGCGTCCATGATGGGCCGGGCAGCGACGCGCGACGAGAAGCTCGTGGCCTGGGTGCTGTGGGCGCTGGCGTTCGCGGCGCTGTGGAGCACCGAGGCCGCGGTGGGCTTCACGCGCGACGAGAGCGTCTACTTCGCGGCGGCGGAGGGCTACGCGAGCTGGTTCCGGCTGCTCGTGCGCGCGCCCGCGCAGGCGTTCACCGACAGCGCCATCGTGCGCGCGTGGGACTACAACCACGAACACCCGGTGCTGATGAAGACGCTGTTCGGGTTGAGCCACATGCTCTTCCACGACGGCCTGGGCCTGCGCGACGCGGTGGCCTTCCGCATCCCCGCGTTCGCGATGGCGGCGCTGGTGCCCGCGCTGTGCTTCCTCTTCGGCAGCGCGCTGTACGGCCGCACCGCGGGCATGTTCGCCGCCCTCTCCTTCCTGCTGGTGCCCCGGCAGTATTTCAACGCGGAGCTGGCGTGCTTCGACATGCCGGTGGCCGCGATGTGGCTGCTCGTCGTGTACTGCTTCTGGCGCGCGCTGGAGGACACCCGCTGGGGCATCGCGTGCGGCGTGGCGTTCGGACTGGCGCTCGCCACCAAGCACAACGCGCTGTTCCTGCCGTTCGTGCTGACGCCGTTCGCGCTGTGGAGAGCGTGGAGCGCGAGCGAAGGCGCGCCGGAGGCCCGCGTCCGGCTGGGGCGCTTCGTGGCCCTGTTCGCGGCGGTGGCGGTGCTCTACGGCCTGCTGCTCGTCGCGCTGGGCGGCGGCGAGGCGTTCCAGAAGAAGTTCCTGCTGCTGAGCCCTCACACGCTGTTCTTCGTGGGGCTCGCGCTGGGCAGCGTGTGGCTCTTGCGCGACCTGGCCCCGGTGAGCCTGCCCGTCACGCGGGCCCTGGTGCCGGTGGCCGCGATGGCGGTGCTGGGCCCCGTGCTCTTCTATCTGCACTGGCCCTACCTGTGGCACGCGCCGGTGGATCGCACCGCGTGGTACCTGGCCTTCCACGCGACGCACAACCACTACGCCTGGTTCTACCTGGGCACGCTGATGCGCGGGCCGCCCTTCCCGCTCACCTACGTCCTCGTGAAGACGGCGCTGACGGTGCCCACCAGCCTCTTCGCGCCCATGGTGACGGGGTTCCTCGCGCTCGCGGGCCGTGCGCTCTTGAGCCTGAGCGCGCGCACGCGCGACTGGGTGCGGATGCCCACCGCCACCGAAGCCCTGGTGGGCGTCAACGCGGTGACGTCCATGCTCGTCATCAGCCACCCGCAGGTGCCGCACTTCGGTGGCGTGAAGCACTGGTTTCCGTCCATGCCCTTCCTGGGCATGCTCGCGGGCGCGGCGGTGGCGCGCGGATGCTTCGCGCTGTGGGAGGTGCTGAAGACGCGGCGACCCACTCTGCCTTCGTTCGCCGTGACGGTGCCGGTGTTCGCGCTGCTGCTGCTGCCCGCGCTGCTGGCGCTGGTGCACGTGTTTCCGTACGGCACGGCGGCATATTCAGAGCTGGCGGGTGGACAGGCGGGAGCGGCGACGCTGGGCATGCAGCGGCAGTTCTGGTCCAGCCACGTCACGGGCGTGCTGCCGTGGATCAACGAGCACGCGAAGCCGGGCGCGCGCGTCTACCTGCACGAGGTGAACGGCTTCTCGTTCCGCGACTACCAGCGCAACGGGATGCTCCGTGCTGACGTGCGAGCGGTGAACAGCCCGTTCGACGCGGACATCGTCGCGTACCAGTACCACCAGGAGTTCCGCGAGCACGAGTTCCTCACGTGGCAGGCCTTCGGCACGCGCACGCCCGTCACCGGGCTGTACCTGGACGAAACGCCGCAGGTCATCGTCTACCAGCGCCCCGAATAGGCCTTCGCACCTGGATGACGCAGGAAGCCATGTGCACGACCGTGCACTCTGCAGGCTTGCGTGCATTCGTGGACACCGCCACGGACTGGAGGGCGTGGGGCCGGAGTAGGCTCAAGGGTGTTGCGCCAATCCAAGCTCCCTGAGGAGGGACACATGACGCGCTGGACGGTCTTGGTGGCGGTGCTGGCGTTGGGCGCGGCCTGCAACGAAGCGAAATCGCCCGACAAATCCTCGCGGGTCCAGTTGAAGAAGACGGGCTCGGCGACGATGGAGGTCATCCCCTCCGAAGGGCAACTGCCCTACTGCCTGCTGTACACGATGTCCGAGAAGGGCGTCATCCGGCAGCTCACGCTCACGCGCGAGAACCGCTCCATCCGCTGTGACGCGAACAGGCCCGTCGCGAACACCAGCTTCCGGATCCCCGTGCAGGAGGGGAAGGTGCGCGTCTACGTCTTCTTCTCCGACGAGCGCGTGCAGGCGGGCCCGGTGGCGCAGCAGCTCTACGACTTGCGCGACAAGGAGCGCGTCACCGCCATGGACATGCGCCTGCCGGGACGCGTCTTCGTGGAGACGCTGGAGTTCACCCCCGAAACGGGCGAACCGGAGATGACCGGCGGCGTGGTGGGCGCGGGCGGCGTGGTGACGTCCGACGGTGGCACCGGCCCCATGAGCGGCGGTGGCAGCATGGAGCTCGTGGAGCCCGTGGACGACTGACCCCGGACGCGACGAAGCCCGAGGGTGGATGACCCGCCCCCGGGCTTCGGTACCGCTTCAGTGGGTGGCATCCGGTGAGAGGTCCTCGTACCGGATCAGTTCAGCCAGCCGCCGTTGGACTTCGCGTTGGTGCTCCAGCCGCCGCGCTGGGCCAGCCGTTCGCGCTGCTGCCGCTCCCGCTCCAGCCGGGCCTGCCGCTCGCGCTCCTGCCGCTCGCGCTCCAGCCGGGCCACGCGCTCGCGCTCCTGGCGCTCCCGCTCCAACCGCGCCTGCCGTTCCCGTTCCTGCCGCTCGCGCTCCATGCGGGCCTGACGCTCACGCTCCTGGCGCTGGCGCTCCAACCGGACCTGCCGTTCGCGCTCCTGACGCTCGCGCTCCATGCGGCTCTGGTCCTGGCGGCTCACGAGCGAGGACGCGCCGTGGACGTTCTGGGCCATCACCGGGCTGCTTGCGACGAGAGCCACCACCACCATCATCTTCTTGAGCATCGCGTTCATGACCGCCTCCGGGAACCGCTGTGTTGCTGCGTTCTGAACCTTCTGACGCAGGGGGGCCCCGATTGATTCAACGGCTCCAAGCACGCGGGGCCACCCCGATTCCCCTCGGAGCGGCCCCGCAAGAAACAATCTGAAATCGGCTTGGAGTGAAGACGGCTCAGTACGCCTCGCGGGCCATGGCCAGCAGGTCCGCTTCCGTGACAGCGCGCGGATTGCCCTGGTGTGAGGCATCCAGGAACGCCTTCTGCGCGATGTGCTCCAGGTCCTTCTCCTTCACGCCCGCGTCGCGCAGGCGCGTGGGAATCCCGATGGTCGCCGCCAGCTTGCGCACGCGGTCGATGGCGTTGCCCGCGAGCACTTCCTCTCGAGCGTTGGACGTGTCACCCAGCGCGGTGGCGATGCGCGCCAGCCGCGCCGTGCACGCCGCGCGATTGAACTCCATCACCACCGGCAGGACGATGGCGTTCGCCAGGCCGTGCGGCACGCCGGAGATGGGCGTGAGGGCGTGGGCCAGCGCGTGGCTTGCGCCCAGGCCCTTCTGGAAGGCCATGGCGCCCTCCATCGCCGCCGCCATCATGTCCGTGCGCGCCGCCAGGTCGCGGCCTTCCTTCACCGCCGTCTCCAGCGAGCGGCCCACGCGCATCACCCCGTCGATGGCCACCGCGTCCGCGAGCGGATGGAAGCCGTTGGCGAGGTACGCCTCGATGCAGTGCGTGAGCGCGTCCATGCCCGTGGCCGCCGTCACCGCCGGGGGCAGGCCCAGCGTCAGCTCCGGGTCGATGATGGCCGCCTTCGGCAGCAGGTAAGGGCTGAAGATGACCGTCTTGCGGCCCGTGTCCGCCAGCGTCACCACGCCGGAGCGCCCCACCTCCGACCCCGTGCCCGCGGTCGTGGGAATGGCGATGAGCGGTGGCAGGTCGTCGCGCACGTACTGGTCGCCGCCCTTCGCGTCGTCGTAGCGACTGAGCGGCGGCTCGTGCGTGGTGAGCAACTGCACCAGCTTGCCCGCGTCCAGCGCGCTGCCACCACCCAGGGCGATGATGCCGTCGCTCTTGTGCGCGCGGTACGCCTCCAGGCCCGCGAACACGTCACGCTCGGTGGGGTTGGGCTCCACGCGGTCGAAGACGGCGCAGTCCAGGCCCGCGGCCTTGAGCACGTCCGTCACACGCGTGGCGAGGCCCGCCTTCACCACGCCCCCGTCCGTCACCAGCAGGGGGCGCTTCATGTTCACCCGCGCCGCGTGCGCGGGCAGTCGCTGGAGCGCGCCCGCGCCGAACACGATGCGCGTGGGCCAGGACATCTCCGTGACGCGAGGCTCCGAGGGAATGTCGAAATGCTTCATGGGACGGTCCTCCTTCAGATGAGTTCCAGGTAGCGCTCCAGCTCCCAGGAGGTGACCGCCCGCTCGTACTGGCGCACCTCCCACTCGCGGGTGCGCACGAAATGGTCGACGAAGCCATCGCCCAGCAGCTCCCGGGCGCGTTCGCTGTTCTTCAAGAGCGCCACCGCGTCCTTCAGCGTGCGGGGCAGCGGCTTCGTGTTCTTCGCCTCGTAGGCGTTGGACAGCACGGGCGCGGGCGGCTCGATTTCGTTCTCGATGCCCCACAGGCCCGCGGCCAGGCTGGTCGCCATGCCGATGTACGCGTTCATGTCCGCGCCCAACTGGCGGTACTCGATGCGCATGGACTTGCCGCTGTCGCCGATGACGCGGATGGCGCAAGTGCGGTTCTCCAGGCCCCACGTCGCGGTGGTGGGCGCCCAGGTGTTCTCCACGCTGCGCTTGTAGCTGTTGATGGTGGGCCAGTAGAGCGCCGTGAGCTCCGGCATCAGCGCCACCTGCCCGCCGATGTAGTGCCGCATCAGCTTGCTCATCCCGTGCTTCTGGGACGGATCATGGAAGAGGTTGTCCTCCCCCTTCAGGTTCCACAGCGACTGGTGCACGTGGCCCGAACAGCCGGGCAGCTTCGGGTCCACCTTCGCCATGAAGCACGCGGCCACGCCGTGGCGCGCACAGATCTCCTTCACCACCGTCTTGAACAGCGCGGCGCGGTCCGCGGCCAGCTCCAGCGTGTCGTAGCGGATGGCGGCCTCGAAGACGCCGGGGCCCGTCTCCGTGTGGAAGCCCTCGATGTCGAGCCCGTACGCGTTGCAGCCGTCGATGATGGCGTGCACCAGCGGCGCGTTCATGGACGTGCGCAGCCACGAGTAGCCGAACATGCCCGGCGTCAGCGGCGTGAGGCCCTTGAAGCCCTTCTCATGCAGGCTCTGCGGGCTCTCCTTGAAGAGGAAGAACTCGTACTCGGAGCCGAACTTCGGCAGGAAGCCCAGCTTGCGCGCGCGCTGCCCCACCTTCTGGAGGAGCTGGCGGGGGCTCGCCTCCAAGGGCGTTCCGTCCGCGTTCACGAAGTCGAGCAGGAACGCCGCGGTGTCCGGCTCCCACGGGATGATGCGCGCGGTGGACAGGTCCACCTTCGCGGGCGTGTCCGGGTAGCCCGTGTGCCAGCCCGTCACCTTCGTGTTGTCGAGCAGCTCATCGCCCAGGTCCCACCCGAAGACGACGTCGCAGAAGCCCATGTTGCTCTTCGCGGCGCTGAAGAACTTCTCCAGGGAGATGTACTTGCCGCGCCAGACGCCATCCACGTCCACCGCGCCCACCTTCACCTTGCGGACGTTGCGCTCCTCCATCCACCGGCGCGTGGACTCCAGGTCGTCCGGCTGACCGGCCGCCGCGCGCTCCGTGACCGGGCTCTTCTCCTTCGCACGGACACGGCGGGCCATCGCCGGATGGGGGAGCACCTTGGCCTTGGGACGCGACGCCATCGGGACCTTCCTTTTCGTCATTCGGATTGCTTCGGTGGGGCGCAGCGGGAGGACGGCGCGGGCTTCAGGGCGACGGCAGCTTCGTCCACACGGCCTTCGTCTGGAGGTAGCCATCCAGCGCGAAGTGGGACAGGTCCCGGCCCCAGCCGGATTCCTTGTAGCCACCGAAGGGCGCCGCGTCGTCGAACTCGTTGAAGCAGTTGATCCACACCACGCCGCTCTTCACCTGCTTCGCCAGCGCGTGCGCCTTGGCCACGTCGCCCGTCCAGATGGACGCGGCCAGGCCGTAGGGCGTGTTGTTCGCCAGCGCCATCGCCTCCGCGTCGTCGCGGAAGCGCAGGCAGCTGAGCACCGGCCCGAAGATCTCCTCCTGGGCGATCTTCATGTCCGGCTTCACGTCACCGAAGATGGTGGGCCGCACGAAGCAGCCCTTCGCCTTGAAGCCCTCGGTGTCGCGGTTGCCGCCAGCGAGCAGCTTCGCGCCCTGCCGATTGCCGCTCTCGATGTAGCCCAGCACCATCTCCATCTGCTTCTGGCTCACCAGCGCGCCCATCTCCGTGGACGCATCCAGCGGGTCGCCCACCTTCAGCGCGCGCGCCTTCTCCGCGAGCTTCGCGACGAAGGGCTCGTAGGCCTTCTCGTGCACCAGCACGCGGCTGCCCGCGTTGCACGTCTCACCCTTGTTGCCGAAGATGCCCCAGAAGCACGCCTCCACCGCGCGGTCGAAGTCCGCGTCCGCGAAGATGATCTGCGGGCTCTTGCCGCCCAGCTCCAGCGTCAGCTTCTTCAGGTTGGTCGCGGCGGACGCCTGGAGCAGCCGGCGCGCGGTGCGGCCAGAGCCCGTGAAGGAGATCTTATCCACGTCCGGGTGCCGGGCGATGGCCTCGCCCGCGGGGTCGCCCAGGCCCGTCACGATGTTGATGACGCCCGGCGGGAAGCCCGCCTCCAGCGCCAGCGCGCCCAGCTTCAGCGCGGTGAGCGGCGTGTATTCGGAGGGCTTCACCACCACCGTGCAGCCGGAGGCCAGCGCGGGCCCCAGCTTCCAGCCGAGCATGCACGTGGGGTAGTTCCACGGGATGATGGCGCCCACCACGCCCACCGGCTCCTTGAGCGCGTAGGTGTGGAAGGGACCGTCCACGGGCAGCACCTCGCCCATGATGGTGCTGGCCATGTCCGCGAAGTTCGCGAGCGTCGCGGCGCCCGGGGCCACGTCGCCCCGGATGGCGTCCTTGAAGGTCTTGCCGTTGTTCAGCGACTCGACGAGCGCGAACTCCTCGCGGCGCTCGAAGAGCAGGTCCGCCAGCTTGCGGATGAGCTTGCCGCGCTCACGGCCGGTCATCTTGCTCCAGGGCCCGGACTCGAAGGCGCGACGCGCGGCCTTCACGGCGCGGTCCACGTCGGCGGCGGTGCCCGCGGGCACGTCACACAGCTTCTGGCCGGTGGCGGGGTTGGTCACCGCGAAGGTGCCGCCTTCGACGGGGTCCACATGCTGCCCGTCGATGAACAGCTTGAGCACAGGGAGCTTGGGAGTGAGCGAACGAGCGTCGGTCATGGCGAAGCCTTTGGGTGAGCACGGCGCGCGGGCGATTTTGGAATGGCGGGCACCGGACACGGACGGCAGGACACGGTAGGAATGGCCCCATGACGCGGCAAGCTGCCCCCATGAAGAACGTCCTGCTCCTGAAAGCCGGCGACGCGGCGGAGTCCGTGCGGCTGTCAGTGGGCGACTACGATCGGTGGTTTCTGCAAACCATCGGACTGTCCGGCCAACGCTTCGACATCCTCCCGGTGCACCAGGGCGCGCCCCTGCCAAAGGACGCGCGCGGCTATGACGCCGTGATGATGACGGGCTCTCCCCTCTCCGTGACGCAGCGCGAGCCATGGATGGAGCGCGCCGGCGCCT
The DNA here is from genome assembly GCF_026626765.1 of Corallococcus sp. bb12-1. Classification (NCBI taxonomy): domain Bacteria; kingdom Pseudomonadati; phylum Myxococcota; class Myxococcia; order Myxococcales; family Myxococcaceae; genus Corallococcus; species Corallococcus sp. bb12-1. The sequence goes on from NZ_JAPNJZ010000010.1 coordinate 24,240, forward strand.
TCATGGTGGAGGCGGGCGAGCAGGGCATCCCCGTGCTCGGCGTGTGCTTTGGCCAACAGCTGCTCGCTGAACAGTACGGCGGCAAGGTGGCGCGCAATCCCCAGGGCCGCGAGACGGGCACCGTGGAGGTGACGCTGTCGCAAGAAGGCCGCGAGGATCCGCTCTTCGCGGGCCTGCCGGAGCGCTTCGCCGTCCAGGCCACGCACGAGGACATCGTCGTCCAGCTTCCCGAGGGCGCCACGGTGCTCGCGGGCAACGCCAACACGGCGGCCCAGGCCATCGCCTTCCGCCCCAACGTGCGCGGCGTGCAGTTCCACCCGGAGATGCCCACGGACGCCATGCGCGCGGTCATCCTCGCCCGGGAGGAGAAGCTGGACGCGCTCGCCCAGGAGCGCGGGGCGACCGCGGGGGAGTTCGTTCCCCGGCTGCTGTCCGGCATCGCGCCCACGCCGCTGGCGCACCGGGTGCTGTTGAACTTCCTCCAGTACTTCACCGACTGAAAGCGGACAGACGCCCCGCGCGGATCCGGGCCGGAGCGCGCGGCGATCCCTAGCTTTGCCTCGTGTCGAGGGCGGCGATCCACGCACCGCCAGGGCGGGACGGGGGCGGCCATGAATCCGTTCGTGATGCAGTACCGGAAGATGAAGTGTCAGCTTCGGTACCTGGCCAGCTACCTGGACCTGGATCCGCGCGGCAACCAGGTGGTGCGGCGCACGGACTTCAAGCGCTGTCCCCGGCCGGTGCTCCTGCTGCACGGCTTCTTCAGCACCCGCCGCGTCTTGGAGGTGCTGGAGCACCGCCTGCGCCGCGAGGGCTACTGCGTCTGGTCCATCCACCTGGGTGGCACCATGGACCGCTTCAACACGCACCGCATCGACGAGCTGGCGCGCAAGGTTCAAGGCAAGGTGGACCGGCTCTATGAGCGCCACCCGGAGATGGGGCCGCTCACCATCATCGGGCACTCGAAGGGCGGCCTCATCGGCACGTACTACGTGAAGCGGCTGGGCGGAGACGCCCGCGTGCGAAGCCTCATCACGCTGGGTACGCCCCACCGGGGCACGCGCATGGCCTACCTGGGGTGCGCGACGCTCGGCTGGTTCAGCCGCAGCATGTGGCAGCTCACGCCCGTGTCGCCCTTCATCAAGCGCCTGGGCGAGGGCGCCTTCCCGCGCCACGTGCGGCTGACGTCCATCTACTCGCGCGACGACGCTGTGGCGCTCTTCCCCTCCTCCCGGCTGGACGTGGACGGCCAGCCCAATGTCTTCAACGTGGAGGTCTCCGACGTGGCCCACGGCGAGCTGCTCACCCGCCGCGCCGTGTGGGAGGTCATCCAGCGCGAGCTGGCCCTGGGCTATGCTGACGAGGACGCGGTGCCCGCTACTCCGCCCCCTCCCCTTCCGGTGGCCCTGCCCGCCGCCTTCGCCGTCAGCCCCTGACACATGCCCTCGCGCTGGGACCACCTCTTCGACCTCAAGCCCATCCCGCTCGTGGACCACCTCCTGGAAGAGGTGGCCCGGATGCTCGCCAGGGACCTGGAAGCCTGGCCTCCGCCCGTGCAGGACGTGGACCCCACCACGTTGGGGGAGTTCGCCCCCCTGTTCGCGGAAGTGACCCGGCGCCCCGCCCCGGCCGTCTACACGGAGGCCCTGCGGCTTGCGCGCTGGGACCTGGGCCGCGAGTTCGACGCGTTCGACGACTACATGCGCAACAAGCGCTATCTGGAGCGGGGGCTTGGGCCCGACGACCGCGTCCCCCTGCTCTTTCTCACCCGCTGGCTCACGGAGCAGATGCTGGGCCTGGGCGAGGCGACCCAGGGACGCATCAAGCGCCCGCTGATGCAGTCCTGCCTGGACCGGGTGGAAGCCCGGCTGGCCGCCCCTCCCACGCTGCCCCAGGCATGAGTCCGGCCGGACGCCGGGCCGCCTGGGGGCCCCTTCCGGGCGTTCCGCGGGCGTAGGAACCCGCGGTCTCCAGGTGTTTCCTCCGAGAGCTTGTCAGGAGGGAGGTGACTGCCCTAAGCCCACTTCCCATGTCGCAGCCCGTGGACGCCGCCCCCGAAGATCGCCGCAAGCGCCTGATGCTCCTCGCGGGGCTGTGGGTGGCCATCGCGTTGATGCTCTTCACGCTGCGCTCGGTGGTGATGCCCTTCGCGGGCGCGGCGCTCATCGCATACTTGGTGCAGCCGCTGGTGGGGCGCATCACCCGGTGGAACCTGGGCGGCCGCTCCGTGCCGCGCTGGGTGGCCATCCTGATGATCTACTCGGGCTTCTTCCTCGCGGTGTACCTGTTCTTCATCGCGCTGGTGCCGCAGTTGTACCGCGAGGTGGCGCGCATCAGCCGGGAGATGGCGGCCTTCGCCAGCGCGCTCACGCCGGAGCACGTGCAGTCGCTCGCGCAGCGCGCGGAGACGTGGCTCAACGTCTACGGCATCCCCGTGGCCCTGTCGGACCGGGCCATGGAGGGCGCGGCGGCGGGCACGTCCACGGGCTTCAGCCTCGCGTTGGACCTGGAGCAGATGCTCACCGACGCGGTGTCCCGGGGCACGACGCTCGTGCGCGAGAACATGTCGGACATCGTCAACGTGTCGCGCCGCATCGTCACCGAGGTGCTGGCCGGCGTGTTCATGCTGTTCTTCATCCTGATGGTCGCCGCGTTCTTCTCCATCGACGCGCAGGCCATCCGCCGCTACTTCGGCACGCTCGTGCCAGCGGAGTTCCTCCCCGACGCGAAGACGCTGGTGGCGAACATCGACCGCTCGCTGTCGGGCGTGGTGCGCGGGCAGGTCACCATCTGCCTCGTCAACGGGGGCCTCACCCTCGTGGGCCTGCTGCTATTCGGCGTGAAGTTCGCGTTCCTGCTGGCCACCATCGCCACGCTCTTCAGCCTCATCCCCATCTTCGGCACCATCATCAGCTCGGTGCCCATCGTCCTCATCGCGCTGGCGGACGGCGTGCAGAAGGCGTTCGCGCTCCTCCTGTGGATCGTCGGCATCCACGCGCTGGAGGCGTACTTCCTCAACCCGAAGATCATGGGCGAGGCCGCGCGCATCCACCCGGTGGTGGTGGCCTTCTCCCTCATCGCGGGCGAGAAGCTCTTCGGCCTGTGGGGCGCCCTCTTCGCCGTGCCGGTGGCCTCCATCCTGGTGGCCTGCTTCGACTACGCGCGCGTCAAGGCCCAGCCGCCGCCGCTGGTGACGCCCGCGGTCCAGCAGGCCATCGCCTCCCCGGACGCCGCTCCGGCGGCCTGATCCGCCTCACCGTCGCGAGGGCACCGGGGCACCAATCGTCCACCGGAAGAAACCCCCGGCCCGGAGGGACACATGCCCCTGGCCATCCGGGAGGCGGGTGACTACTTCCACGCACTCCTCCGCCTTCGAGGACGTGCGATGCCCCCGAGCCCCCCCGACACCCCGGATTTCCGGAGCCTGTTCGAAGCCTCGCCCAATCCGTACCTGGTGCTGACGCCCGAGCTCCACATCGTCGCGGTGACGGACGCCTACCTGCGCGCCACCCAGACGCAGCGCGAGGCCATCCTCGGCCGCCACATCTTCGACGTCTTCCCGGACAACCCCGAGGATCTGACGGCCAGCGGCGTGAGCAACCTGCGCGCGTCCCTGGAGCGGGTGGTGAAGACGGGCGCCCCGGATGCGATGGCGGTCCAGAAGTACGACATCCCGCGCTCGGGCAAGGTGAGTGACGGGTTCGACGTGCGCTACTGGAGCCCACTGAACTCCCCCGTGTTCGGCGCGGACGGCAAGCTGAGTCACATCATCCACCGCGTGGAGGACGTGACGGACTTCATCCACCTGAAGAACCAGGACGCCGAACACAACCGCCAGCACCTGGCGCTCCAGGCTCGCGCGGGTGAGATGGAGGAGGAGATCTTCCGGCGCGCGCAGCAGATTCAAGAAGCCAACCAGCAGCTGCGCACCGCGAACGAACAACTGGGAGAGCTGGACCGGCTCAAGTCGGAGTTCTTCGCCAACGTCAGCCACGAGTTCCGCACGCCGCTGACGCTGATGCTGGGCCCCACCGAGGACCTGCTCGCCGGGCGTTCAGGAGCCCTGCCGGAGGAGGCGCGCAAGGAGTTGGAGCGCGTGCACCGCAACGCGGGACGCCTGCTCAAGCTGGTGAACGCGCTGCTGGACCTATCGCGCCTGGAGGCCGGCCCCAAGGAAGAGCGCTTCGTGCCCTCGGACCTGGCGGCGCTGACGGCGGACGCGGCGAGCAGCTTCCGCTCCGCCATGGAGCGCACGGGCTTGCAGCTCACGGTGGACTGTCCCCCGCTGTCCGAGCCCGTGTACGTGGCGCCGGACCTGTGGGAGCAGATCGTCCTCAACCTGGTCTCCAACGCGTTCAAGTTCACGCTCCAGGGCGGCGTCACCCTGCGCCTGCGCGAGCATGGCCGGCGGGTGGTGCTGGAGGTGGAGGACACCGGCGCGGGCATCCCCGCGCAGGAGCTGCCCCGCCTCTTCGAGCGCTTCCACCGCGTACCGGGCACCGCGTCACGCACGCACGAGGGCACCGGCATCGGGCTCGCGCTGGTGCAGGAGTTCGCCCGGCTGCATGGCGGCACGGTGTCGGTGCGCAGCACGGAAGGCCAGGGCGCCACCTTCACGGTGGAGCTGCCGCTGGGCCACGCGCACCTGCCCCCGGAGCGGATCCGCACCACGGCCCGTCCCCGCTCCGCGGCGCGCGAGGCCACGTCGGCCTACGTCCAGGAAGCGCTGCTGTGGAACGTCTCCAAGCCGCAGGAGCACACGCAGTCGAACCGCATCCCGACGCCGTCCCAGGGCATCCGCGCCGTGGAGCCGATGCCCCGCGCGCGCATCCTGCTGGCGGACGACAACCGGGACATGCGCGACTACATCCAGCGCGTGCTCTCCACCGACTACGACGTGGATACGGTGACGGACGGCCAGAAGGCACTGGAGTTCGCGCTGGCCCGACCGCCGGATCTGGTGCTGTCGGACGTGATGATGCCGCGCCTGGATGGCGTGGGCCTGCTCAGGGCCCTGCGCGCGGCGCCGCACACGCGAGAGCTGCCCATCCTGCTCCTGTCCGCGAAGGCCGGCGAACAGGCCACCGTGCAGGGCCTGTCCTCCGGCGCGGACGACTACCTGGTGAAGCCCTTCTCCGCGGGGGAGCTGCTCGCGCGCATCGCCTCCAACCTGAGGCTCGCGCGCATGCGCCGGGAGATGGCCGACGAGCGCGCCCGCGCGGAAGGGCTGGCCGAAGCGCTGCGCGCCCGGGATGACTTCCTCTCCGTGGCGGCGCACGAATTGCGCACACCGCTGGCCGCCTTCCAGCTCAACCTGGAGCTGGTGGAGCGCAGCCTGGGACGGGACGCGCCGACCAAGGCCCTGGAGCGGCTGAAGCAGGCGCGCGCCTTCATCCGGAGGCTGGCGCTGCTGGTGGACGTGCTGATGGACGTGTCGCAGATCACCAGCGGCCGGCTGAAGCTCACCCGTTCGGACGTGGACCTGGCGGACCTGCTGGTGGAGGTGACGCGCTTCGCGGAGGAGGAGGCGCGCCGCGAGGGCACGCTGCTCACCGTCTCCGTGAACGGTCCGGTGATGGGCCCCTTCGACCCGTCGCGCATCGCCCAGGTGCTGCACAACCTGGTGGCCAACGCGCTGAAGTTCGGCCGAGGCAAGCCGGTGGAGGTGACGCTGCGACCGGACGGCGAGGTGGTGCGCCTGAGCGTCGTGGACCACGGCATCGGCATCAAGCCGGAGGACCGCGAGCGCATCTTCGAGCGTTTCGAGCGCGCGGTGTCCACGCACCACTACGGCGGCCTGGGCCTGGGCCTCTGGGTGTCACGGCAGGTGGTGGAAGCACACCAGGGCCGCATCGACGTGGAGGACACGCCGGGCGGAGGCACCACATTCCACGTGACGCTGCCGTTGAAGGAGGCACAGGCCCCGTTGACGGGGGCCAGCACCGGGTAGGTCAGCGGACGCGGACCGCGCGGTGCCTGCTACTGGCAGGCGCCGGCGCAGCGCGCGTTGCGGCACACCGGGATGCAGCGACCACAGTCGATGCTGCCTGGGGGACACGTCCCGTCGCACCGCACGCCGGCGCAGTTGGGACCTTCCGTGCGGTGGGTGACGGCGTTGCCTTCGCCACAGCACGCGCTCGCCACGCAATCCGAGTCTTCGTAGCAGACCTGGCTGGAGAGCACCGGGGGCGCATCCTCCAGCGGCAGGTCCTCCACGCCCAGGTCACACCCCGCAAGCAGGCCCAGGGTGACGCCCGCGACGGCGCGGGCGAGGAAACGAAGGACGTGGAGACGACGCATGTGGGGCTCCCAGGCCGGGGTTACCGGTTCATCGAGCCCAGGAACTCCGCGTTCGCCGCCGTCGGACGCATGTGCTTGAGCACGAACTCCATCGCGTCGATGGGGGTGAAGGGGTGGAGCACCTGGCGCAACGCCGTAATGCGCACCAGGTCCGATTGCGACAAGAGGAGTTCCTCCTTGCGGGTGCCGGATTTGTTGATGTCGAGCGTTGGGAAGATGCGCTTCTCCATCAACTTCCGATCCAGGACGATTTCGGAGTTACCCGTGCCCTTGAACTCCTCGAAAATCACCTCGTCCATGCGGCTGCCCGTGTCGATGAGGGCCGTGCCGATGATGGTGAGGCTGCCGCCCTCCTCGATGTTGCGCGCGGCGCCGAAGAAGCGCTTGGGCTTGTGGAGCGCGTTGGCGTCCACGCCGCCGGAGAGGATCTTCCCGGACGCCGGCACCACCGTGTTGTAGGCGCGGGCCAGACGGGTGATGGAGTCCAGCAGGATGCACACGTCGTACTTCTGCTCGACCAGGCGCTTGGCCTTGTCGATGACCATCTCCGCCACCTGCACGTGACGCGTGGCGGGCTCGTCGAAGGTGGAGGAGACCACCTCGCCGCGCACGCTGCGCTCCATGTCGGTGACTTCTTCCGGGCGCTCATCCACCAGCAGCACGATGAGGTAGACGTCCGGGTGGTTGCGGCTGATGGCGTGCGCGATGTTCTGCAGCAGCACCGTCTTGCCCGCCTTCGGAGGCGCGACGATGAGACAGCGCTGGCCCAGACCGATGGGACAGAACATGTCGATGATGCGCGTGGTCATCTCCGACGACTCGTGCTCCAGCTTGAGCTTGCGCGTCGGATACAGCGGCGTGAGGTTGTCGAACAGGATGCGCTCGCGCGCAGCCTCGGACGTGGGGTCCGCGAAGTTGACCGTGTCCACCTTCTGCAGCGCGAAGAAGCGCTCGCCCTCGCGGGGCTGGCGGATGGGGCCCGTCACCGTGTCGCCAGGGCGCAGCGTGAAGCGGCGCACCTGCGACGGGGACACGTAGATGTCGTCCGGGGACGGCTGGTAGTCGCTGTCCGCGCTGCGCAGGAAGCCGAAGCCGTCGCTCAGAAGCTCCAGCACGCCTTCCGCGTGGACTTCAAAGCGCTTGTCGGCGATGCCACCCAGCAGCGCGAAGATGAGGTCCTGCTTCTTCAGGCCCTGGTAGCCGTCGATGCCCACGTCCTGGGCCATCTTCGACAGTTCGACGATCTTCATCCGCTTCAGGTCATTGAGCTTGATGACCTGCATCGGGGCGCCGTCGCGGTCGACTTCCGTGATGGCGGGGGACTCGGCGGACTCCTGCGGGGCGGGCGTCGCGGAGGCCGTGTCCTCGGGCTCCTCGGCGCGGATCTCCTGGAGCTCGTCGTCGCGCACGGGCCGGGAGATGGGCGTGAGCACCGGGCGAGGCGCTTCCGCCACCACCTCCGGAACCTCCTCGGCGGGCGGCTCTTCCCTGCGAGCCGGGGCACGGCGCGCGCGGGGCGCGGGCTTCTCCGCCTCCTTCGCCGCCGCGCGCTTGCGGCGGGGCTTCTCCTCCGCGGCTACGAACGCGGGCTGGACTACCTTCTCTCGGGGGGAACGGGCTTTGGCCATGACGGTCAGCAGACGGAATGGGGGGGAATCGCCCGAAGGCTCGGGCAGGCTGTACGCGGGACGTTGTCCGTCCGCGCGGCGCTCGGAAGCACCTTCCAGGAGGGCAGCACCACCCGGGTCCCTGAAGGGGACCGGAGGGCGCGTGGGCCTGTGGTTGGGAAGAGACGGCGCGGGGGGACCCCTGCGCCATGAACCGCTCTGGAAACTATTGACCCCCTCCTGAGCTGTCAAGGCATCCGTGCCTTGCACCACCCCGTTTTTCAGGGGGTTGCACTGGAGGGAGGGGGTATTGCGAACAGGGAATCCGCTATGTAGCTGAAATTCGGGTCAACTGGGGTGCGGAAGGTCCCCCTCGTCCGGTGGAACACGCATCCCCGGGTCCCCCTTCCCATCCGCCGGTGGAGTTTCCGGGGCACGGGGGGCGCTTTCGGGTCCGGACCGGGCCCGCGCGGGCGACCCAGGTCAGGAGGGTCCGCGGGTCCAACGTAGGAGGTTGGCAACGCGCGACAGGGGGAGTCGTCCTGTCGGCCCCTCGTGGAGCGGTCCTGTCAGGTGGGCTCGCTAGAGTGGTCCTCCTCCGACGAGGGGCGTGCGCATCCTGGCCGCGTCGCCGAATTGGGGTAAGGACAACACCCCGTGGACACCTTCCCGAAAGCCGAAGCCCGCGCCCGAGCGCTCCGTCAGGAGCTGGCCCACCACAACCACCGCTACTACGTGCTGGACGCGCCGGAGATCAGCGACGCGCAGTACGACACGTTGATGCGGGAGCTGCAGGCGCTGGAGGAGAAATACCCCCAGCTCGCCACGCCGGACTCGCCCACCCAGCGCGTAGGTGGCGCGGCGGTGGAGGACTTCGGGCAGGTGGTGCACAGCGCGCAGATGCTGTCCCTGGCGAACATCTTCGACGACGAAGGGCTCACGGAGTTCGACGATCGCGTGCGCAAGCTGACGGGCCTCACGCAGGTGGGCTACGTGTGCGAGCCCAAGCTGGACGGCCTGGCCATCGCGCTGCGCTTCGAGGACGGCCGCTTCATCCAGGGCGCCACCCGGGGCGACGGCACCACGGGCGAGGACGTGACGTCCAACCTGCGCACCATCAAGAGCCTGCCGCTGGAGCTGTTCCCCAACGACGGCGTGAAGGTGCCGAAGCGGCTGGAGGTGCGCGGCGAGGTCTTCATCCGCAAGGAGGACTTCCGCAAGCTCAACGAGAAGCGCGAGGAGCAAGGCGAGCCGCTCTTCGCCAACCCGCGCAACGCCGCCGCGGGAAGCCTGCGCCAGTTGGACCCGAAGGAGACCGCGGCCCGGCCCCTCTCCGTCTACCTGTACGAGTGCCTGCCCGGCGACGGCGTGCCCGCGTTCAAGTCGCACACGGAGAAGCTGGAGTACTTGAAGACGCTGGGCCTGCCCATCAACCGCTACCAGCCCGCCGAGGGCGTGGACGGCATCCGCCAGCGCTACAAGGAATCCCTCGAAGGCCGCCACGCCCTGCCCTTCGAGGTGGACGGCATGGTGGTGAAGGTGGACGACGAGGACCTGCGTCGCCGCCTGGGCCAGGTGTCCAAGAGCCCGCGCTGGGCGGTGGCCTACAAGTTCCCGCCGGAGGAGGAGTCCACGCTGGTGCAGGACATTGGCATCCAGGTGGGCCGCACGGGCGCGCTCACGCCGGTGGCGCACCTGAAGCCGGTGAAGGTAGGCGGCGTGATGGTGTCGCGCGCCACACTGCACAACGAAGACGAGATGCGCCGCAAGGACGTGCGCAAGGGCGACACCGTCTTCGTGCGCCGCGCGGGCGACGTGATTCCGGAGATCGTCACCGTGGTGCTTTCCAAGCGCCCGGAGGACTCCCAGCCCTTCGCCTTCCCCACGAACTGCCCGGTGTGCGGCGCGGTGGCGGCGAAGGACGAGGACGGCGCCGTCATCCGCTGCACGGGCGCGTCCTGCCCCGCGCAGTTGGTGGAGAAGGTGCGCCACTTCGCCAGCCGCATCGCGATGGACATCGAGGGCCTGGGCGACAAGCTGGCCACCCAGCTCGTCACCGCCGGTCAGGTGAAGACGTTCGCGGACCTCTTCGCGCTGACGAAGGAGTCGCTCCTCAAGCTGGAGCGCATGGGGGAGAAGAGCGCGGAGAACCTGCTGGCCTCCATTGAGGGGTCCAAGCACACCACCCAGCGCCGCTTCCTGTACTCCCTGGGCATCCGCCACGTGGGCGACTCCACGGCCCGGGCGCTGGCGGAGGCGTTCCCCCAGGTGAAGACGCTCTTCACCGCGAGCCTGGAGGACATCAGCCGGGTGAAGGACGTGGGCCCGGTGATGGCCCAGGTCATCCACACCTTCTTCCAGGAGCCGCAGAACCAGGCCACCATCCAGTCCCTGCTGGACGCGGGCGTGGCGCCGGCCCCTCCGGAGGTCTCCACCGGCGGGCCCTTCGTGGGCAAGACGGTGGTGCTCACCGGGACGATGGCCGGGATGGCGCGCGAGCAGGCCAAGGAGGAAGTCGAGCGGCGGGGCGGTAAGGTGTCTGGAAGTGTCTCACGCAAGACCGATTTCGTGGTCGCGGGCGAGGACGCCGGTTCCAAGCTGAAGAAGGCGCAGGAACTCGGGGTAAGAATCCTGGATGAGCAGGCGTTCCTCCAGATGCTAGAAGGGAACGCCAGAGCATGAGGCCCAAGGCATGAGCACGCAGCGCCGGGTGACCCTGCGCATCCAGGGCACGGTCCAGGGAGTCTCCTACCGGGAGAGCTCCCGCGCCGAAGCGCTGCGGCTGGGCCTGAGCGGCTGGGTGCGCAACCGGAGCGACGGCTCCGTGGAGGCCACGGTGGAAGGCGAGCCCGCTGCGCTGAAAGACTTCATAAGCTGGTGCCACCAAGGCCCTCGCATGGCGCGCGTCACGCACGTGGAGCACACTGCCGGTGAAGCCACTGGCGAGTTCCGCACCTTCACGGTGGAGCGCACCTCATGACGACGCCCTACGCCTTCGCGTCCCTGGCACCCATGCTGGGCATCCGGGCCGGCACCAAGGTTTCCATCATCAACCCGCCCCGGGGCTTCGTGCAGAAGCTCAACCCGCTGCCGGAGGGGGTGGAGTTCCTCGTCACCGCCACGACGGGGCTGGACGTCATCCTCTTCTTCACCTCCGACGCCACGGAGCTGGTGCAGCGGCTGCCCGCGCTGTCGCGCGCCACCACCCTCAACGGTGGCATCTGGGTCTGCTGGGCCACCACCGAGGGGCCGAAGACGCGCCTGTCCGAGGACTTCGTGCGGCACGCGGCGCTCGACATCGGGCTCGTGGACAACAAGATCTGCGTCATCGACGAGACCTGGACGGCCCTGCGGCTGGTGCGCCGGCCGCGCGGGAAGCTGGACAAGCCCGAGGGCCGCAAGCAGGCCCCCGCCCAGGCCTGAGGCCCCCCTTCAAAGCCCCTGGGCCGGCCCGTTCCGGCCTGGATGCCCTGGGGGCGGGCCCTGCGGCCTTCTGCCCGACAGTGGATGAACGGGCGCTTCTTGCCTTTACACACCTGGAGGGGCGTGGAAAACTCTCCGTGTTTCTGGGTGGTTGTGTGACGCCCCGCGTTGGCGGGACATCAGGCCCAGGCTGGAATTTCGACGGGTTGCGCTTCCGGTCTCCTCCGGATGTCCCTGCTGCTCCGGAGCCCCCAGACACCCCCCCAAGGTGGCCCACGATGGGCACCGACCGGGTGTGGAAGAGGGGGCGGACGGCACGGGCGTGGTGGAGACCTCGAGCGCTTGAAGAGAAGCAGCCCCGCCCGGCACGGTGCCGGTCGCAATGCGGGGCGATATGAACTCGGAGGAGCAGGCGGTGATGTCCTCGGCCCTCACCCAGACGATGCGTTCTCCCTCCGGTGATTCCGGTGGGCGTCCACACGTCGAAGGGCCACCAACCGCCGCTCCCCTCGCAGCGTGCTCGGAGGTGTGGCGTCTTGCCGCCCCCCGTCCGGTGAGGTCCCCCCTACCGCGCGCGCTTCCAGGATTCATCCATGAGCAGTGTGCTCGTCATCAATGCCGCGGGTCGGGAGACCCGGGTGGCGCTCGTCGAGGGCGGCCATATCGCGGAGTTCTACCTCGAGCGTAAGAAGGACAAGGGCGTCGTCGGAAACATCTACAAGGGCCGTGTCGTCCGGGTGCTCCCGGGCATGCAGGCGGCTTTTGTCGACATCGGGTTGGAGAAGGCCGCCTTCCTGTACGTCAGCGACGTCGTCTACGACCCGGACTTCGCCCGCGCCCAGTTCGAACTGACCGAAGGCGAGCACGAGGACGCGCCAGAGGTCCCCACGGAATCCGAGGCCGACACCCTCGAGGCCGCCGCGGCCACGGTGCCGGACAAGGGCGCCCACACGCTTGCCGCCGGCACGGAGGCCCCCACGGCCCCCGTGGAGCCGGCGCTGACGCACGACACCGCGCTGGCGCTGGACGTCCATGCGCAGCCGGCACCCCACGAGGCTCCCCCCGCGGCGCTGGAGACGGCGTCCGCGCCGGCTCCCTCCGCCACCGAACCCGCCGCCGAGGTCCAGGCCCCGGTGACGGAGGCCGAGCTGCCCCAGGCCTTCATCATCGAGGAGACGCACGTCTCGGTGTCCACGGCCTCCGTGGCGGTGCCGCTGACGGACGCCGGCCTCCCCCTGGAGGCGGCCCCGGCGGTGGTGCAGGAGACGCCCGCGGAGACCGTCACCGTCGCCACGCTCGCCGAGGGCAGCGTGACGCAGGTCGGTGAGGAGTCCCCCGAGGCCGCCGAGCCGCCGCCGCACGCCGCGGCCCTGGGCGACCTCATCCCCTCCCCCGCCGCCGAGTCCGCCCGTCCGGGTGAGGTCTCCGGCGAGCGCCGCACGCCGCGCGAGGCCCGGGAGGCCCGCGAGCCGCGCGCCCGGGAAGGCCGCGAGAAGGACAAGGAGAAGGAGAAGGACAAGCGCCGCCAGGAGGGCCCTCCCCGCCGCGAGAAGCGCGATGACGACAAGGAGAAGCCCAAGCAGCGCAAGACGGACAAGATTGAAGACCTGCTGAAGGTCGGCCAGGAGGTGGTGGTCCAGATCTCCAAGGACCCCATCGGCACCAAGGGTGCGCGGCTCACCTCGCACATCTCCATCCCGGGCCGTCACCTGGTGTTCATGCCCACGGTGGACCACGTGGGCATCAGCCGCCGCATCTCCAACGAGAAGGAGCGCCGACGGCTGCGCGACATCGTGGACCGGCTGCGGCCGCCCGGCACGGGCTTCATCGTGCGCACGGTGGCGGAGAACGTTCCCCAGGAGAAGCTGGAGAGCGACATCCGGTTCCTCATCGAGGTGTGGAACCAGGTGGTGCGCCGCAACGAGAAGCGCGGCGGACCGGGCCTCTTGCACCCCGACCTGGACCTCATCCTGCGCGCCACGCGCGACCTGTTCGCCCACGACGTGGAGAAGCTCGTCGTCGACGACGCGGAGGAGTACGAGCGCATCCAGGGCTTCGTCACCGCGCAGGACCCGGCGCTGCGCGACCGCGTGGTGCTGCACGAGACGGACGAGCCCGTCTTCGACGCCTACGGCATCGAGCAGGAGCTGCAGCGCGCCACCCAGCGCAAGGTGTGGCTGAAGAGCGGCGGCTACCTGATCATCGACCAGGCGGAGGCGCTCACCGCCATCGACGTCAACTCGGGCCGCTACGTCGGCAAGAAGAGCCTCGAGGAGACGATCACCAAGATCAACGTCGAGGCGGCCAAGGAGATCGTCTACCAACTGCGGCTGCGCAACATCGGCGGCATCATCATCTGCGACTTCATCGACATGGAGAAGGCGCAGAACCGCGACAAGGTCTTCAAGTCGCTGCAGGAAGCGCTGGGCCGCGACAAGGCCAAGACGAACGTGCTGCGCATCTCCGAGCTGGGCCTGGTGGAGATGACGCGCAAGCGCGTGCGCGAGTCCATTGGCCGCGTGCTGCACGAGGACTGCCCCTACTGCGACGGCAAGGGCTTCGTGAAGACGGCCACCACGGTGGCGTACGAAATCTTCCGGGAGATCCGCCGCGAGGCGCCGGGCTACAAGGACTCCACGCTCGTCATCAACTGCAACGCGGAGGTCGCGCGGCTGCTCCAGGGCGAGGAGCGCAACGAGCTGCGGCACCTGATGGACCGCTACAACAAGTCCATCCAGGTCAAGGCGCAGCAGAACTACCACCGCGAGCAGTACGACATCTACGGCCGGTCGGCCACGGGCCCCGAGCACAAGGTGGCCTCGTCCCCGGGCTCCGGTGACGGCGAGCTGGCGATGCAGCAGCGCCGCCCGGAGAACGCCTACGGCGGTGGCGGAGGCGGCGGCCGGCAGGACCAGGGCCGGCGTGGACGCGACCGGGACCGCGGCGGTGGCGGTGGTGGCGGTGGTGGTGGTGGTGGTGCCGGCGAGCGCGGTGGCGAGCGCGGCGCGGAGCCCCGTGGCGCTGGCGGCGGAGAGCGCGGCGGCGGCGACCGTCGCGAGGGCCGGCGTCCCGAGCGTGGTGGTGGTGGTGGCGGTGGTGGCGCTGGCGCTGGCGGCGAGCGCAACCGGGGTGGCGAGCGCGAGCAGCGTCGCGGCGGAGAAGGCCGGGGCGGCGAGCGGCCCGAGCGCGGCGGTTCCCAGGGAGGCTCCGGCAACAACGGCGGCGGCTCCGGTGGCCCGCCTCCGGCGGCGTCCGGTGGAGGCTCCTCGGAGTCGTCCGGCGGGGGCAGCGACGCCTGAAGTCGTTGAGCGGCGCCGCGACGTAGGCGCGGCCTGCGTGTGACAGCCAAGGCCCGGTGGGGTTCATCCCCGCCGGGCTTTCTCTTTGGCCACGTGGCGCCGGGGCTCCGGCATGTCCGGGTCGGTCCACCTGCCCACCGAGCGGCCAGGCACACCGGTTCCTCGGGCAACGTGGCGGAGGCCACACCGTGGGGTGGGTGGACTGGTCCCCAGGGCCCGAGTTTGGTTACGGTGGCACTTCCACACCGGGGGGTGTCGTCGCCCGTCGGTCCATCTGAAGCCCCCAGGATGACCCGCCCCCTTCCCTGCTTCCGTACGCCCTTGGAACCCGGTGGCCTGCCCTCACCCGGGCAGCAATGCCCCCGTAGGGGCCCGTGCGCATGAGGAGGGGCCTGGGGTGGCGCTATCGGCAGGGGCTGGTCCGGCTGCGGTCCTGGGCGCGCACGACGGCCTCTGGCGTGTGGGCTCCGGTGGCGCGCACCTCCGGGGGCCGGTTCGCGGCGGACATCTTCCTCGCGGGGCGCACGGTTGCGCGCGGCTTCATGGGCGAGAACCTGCGCCTTCGCGCCGCGGCGCTCACGTACATCAGCATGTTCTCGCTGGTGCCGCTCTTGACGGTGGGGCTCGTGCTCTTGCGCACGCTCCACCAGGAGCAGTTCCAGAAGAAGCTGCGCTTCGTCATCTCCGAGGTCCTGGCGCCGGGGGTCAGCGAGGAGTCCGCCGCCCTGCTCGACCGGTTCCTGCACCCGGGCAGCTCCATCGCCGTGGGCAGCATCGGCTTCCTCGCGGTGCTGATGTCCGCGGGCTCGCTGCTGCGCCACATCGACGGCGCGGTGAACGAGCTGTGGGGCATCCGGCGCCAGCGTCCCTGGCTGACGCGCCTGTCCATCTACGCCGGCCTGCTGCTCCTGGGCCCCATCTTCCTGGCCATCTCCTTCTCGGGCACGGGCCGGGTCCGCGTGCTGCTCCAGACCCACGCGCCGTCCGCGCCGCTGTTCATCGCGCTGGGCACCATGCTCATCGCCATCGGCAGCCTGACGCTGCTGTACCTCTGGACGCCCTTCGCCCACGTGCGCGTGCGCTCGGCGCTGGCGGGTGGACTGGTGGCCGGCGTGGGGTGGATGGTGGCGAAGCAGGTGTACGCCGAGTTCGCCGCGCGCAGCTTCCTCTACAACCCGCTGTACGCGTCGTTGGGCGCCCTGCCCCTGTTCCTCGCCTGGGTGTACGTGAGCTGGTTGGTGATGCTGTTCGGCGCCAGGCTGTCCTACGCGGTGGAGCACGTGTCCTTCCGCGACTCGCTCTTCGCCTTCGGCAGCCATCCGCGCGCCTACGAGCTGGTGGCCGCCCGCGTCGCCCAGGACGTCACGCTGTGCTGGGTGGACGGGCTGACGCCGCCCCTGCCCCGGGAGCTGGCCACGCGTCTGCGCGTGCCCGAATCGCTCGTGCACGAGGTCGTCGACCGGCTGGTGGAAGCCCGCCTGCTGGAGCGGGCGCGCCGGGGAGGGCTGCGACCGGCGAGGGACCCCGCCGAGCTCACGCTCGCGGACAGCACGCTCGCGGTGCACGGGGTGATGATCTCCGGAGGCCCTGAAACCTGGACGGGCCCCCGGGCCCCGGGGTTCGAACAGTTCGAACCCCTGTTCCAGGCGGCTGACTGCGCGGGGGTGGACCTGCTGCGCCGCACCCGGTGGATGGACCTCGTGACACCCCTGCGTCCAGGGCTGCTCGCCCCGGTCGCTCCAGAGGCACCCAAGGCAGCGGCTGGCAGCGGAAATCCGTAACGTTTTTAGAGGGTTGGGAGCCTACCCGGCTTGCAAGGAGGAGGTGTTCTGTTATGTATTCGGGACTCGACCACGGGCCATTGAGCCCTGTCACCAAGGGGTCACGGGGTTTGCGGGAGCGTCCGATGCTCAAGTCCGATCTGATCAACATCCTCGTTGCCAAACGAGGCGTGACCCAGAAGCAGGCTGAAGCAACCATCGAGACGATTTTCGAGTCGATGAAGGACGCACTCTGCCGCGGCGAGAACATCGAGATTCGCGGACTCGGCGCCTTCCACGTGAAGAACTACCAGGGCTATCAGGGCCGCAACCCGAAGACGGGTCAGGTCATCCCGGTGAAGCCCAAGCGCGGCCTGCTCTTTCGCACGGGCAAGGAACTGCGCGACCGCGTCAACCGTCCCGCCCCCCTGCAGGCCCAGTCGGACCTGCCGTCCTCCGAGTTCAAGGGCAGCAGCGGCACCGGGACCCTGTAGGGCCATCGCTGGAGTGCCCACAGGCCTCACCGCCCCACGGGAATCGGCGACAGCCGGCCGATGGGGCGAATCTGAAGATCTCCATCCAGCTCACCGTAGGTGAGCACCGCCACGTCCGGAAACGGGCCCTCGCACAGCTTGCGCAGTGGCCGGCGGATGTCCGGGGCCGTGAGCAGCACCGCCCGGCCACCGTTGGCGAGTTGCCGCACCCCCTCCAGGATTTCGACCACGCGCTCCGGCTCCGGAGCGGGCCCCCGGGGGCCGCTGGCGCGCAGTACCTCCTCCACCTCCGGGTCCACGAGGTACGCGTACAGCGGGCCCGTGGGCGCGAACTGGTGGCTCAGGTAGCGGTGCAGGGCCTGCCGGCAGCGCTCGGCCAGGGCGGTCGCGTCGCCTTCGGTGGTGGGGGCCACCAGGGCCTCCAGGATGGCGCGCAGGTCCCGGATACTCACCTGCTCCTGCACGAGCCGCCGCAGCACGTCCACCAGCAGCGGCAGCGGCACCTTCTGCAGCGCCTCCTTCACCAGCACGGGCGCCTGGGCCTCCAGCCCCTCCAATAGGCCCTGCACCTCCTGGAGCCCCAGGAGCGCGGAGGCGCGGAGGCGGAGCACGGCGCGCAGATGGTCCGCGATGAGCTCCGCGGGCTTGCGCAGGGGCACCTGGGCCAGCTCCAACCGGGAGCGGGCCCCCTCCCCGACCCGGCTGATGGAACGCCCGGTGGCCGGCTCCACGGAGGCCTCTGCCTGGACCTCCAGGAAGGCCAGCTCTCCGGGAGGGACGAGCGCATAGAGGGCCCCGGGCAGCACCACGCCCCCACCGGCAGGCACCTCGTCCAGGAGGAGGCGGTACTCGCCCGGGCCCAGGTACGCGGCCTGGGTCCGCACGCGGATACCTGGGATGCGCACGCCCAGTTCGAAGAAAAGCTCATCGCGCACCCCGTTCAGCACCGTGTACACGAAGGCGCCACCGTCGGCTTCCGCGAGGGGTGTCAGCAACGAGGACAGATCCAGCGTGAGCGGGGCCACACCTACCGGCGCCGCCGCGCTCTCCGGAGGCTTGCCCGCCGCGCCGACGGGAACGGCGGCTCCCGCTGGAGTCCCCTCCTTGGCGAGGGCCTTGTCCGAGGCCTCCGGTGCCTTTCGCCGCAGCGCGTATCCCAGCCCCCCGAGACCCGCGGCCAGGGCGAGGAAGGTCAGGTGCGGCATGCCCGGCATCAGGGCCAGCGCGACGCACAGCCCCGCGACGATGCCCAGCGTCCGGGGGTCCCCGAAGAACTGGGTGCCAATCTCCGTGCCCAGCGAGTCCTCCTCCTTCTCCGAGGCCACCCGCGTGACGACGAGGCCCGCGGCCACCGCGATGCACAGCGAGGGCACCTGGGACACGAGCCCGTCACCGATGGCGATGAGAGCGAAGGTGGCGGCGGCTTCGGAGAAGGACTGGCCGTTCTGCAACACGCCAATGAGGGTGCCGCCCAGCAGGTTCACCGCGACGATGACCAGGCCCGCGATGACGTCCCCCTTCACGAATTTCATCGCGCCGTCCATGGCTCCGAACATCTGGGACTCGCGCTCCAGGTCGCGCCGACGACGGCGGGCTGCCGTCTGGTCGATGGCACCCGCACGCAGGTCGGCATCGATGGACATCTGCTTGCCGGGCATCGCGTCCAGCGTGAAGCGCGCGGACACCTCCGCGACCCGCTCCGCCCCCTTGGTCACCACCAGCAACTGGACCAGCGTGAGGATGGCGAACACCACCGCGCCCACCACGTAGTCACCGCGCACCACGAACTCGCCGAAGGCCTGGATGACTTCGCCCGCGTGACCTTCCGACAGGGCCAGTCGTGTGGAGGACACGTTGAGTGACAGCCGGAACAGCGTGGTGAAGAGGAGCAACGTCGGGAAGGACGTCACCCGCAGCGCGTCCTTCGCGTGGAGCGCCGCGACCAGCAGCGACACGGAGGCGGCGAGGTTCACCGCGAGCCCCACGTCCAGGAGCCAGGCTGGCAGCGGGATGATGAGCGCGCCCAGCACGGCGGCCATCGCCACCGCGAGCACCACGTCCGAGGACTGGCGGGCCTTCAGCAACACCTTCATGAGTGGGTTCTTCACGTCTGCCTCCGTGGACGGTCGTCCGTCTCGCGCGTCTCCATCGCGGTCCGCAGCACGACGGCCGCCGCCTGGTACAGCTCCTCGGGGATGGATTCCCCGACGTCGAAGTGGATGAGGCTGCGGGCCAGGGGCACATCGCGGACCACCGGGATGCCCTGCCGACGTGCCTCTTCCTTGAGCGCGAGCGCGTCCTCCTCACGGCCCTTGGCCACGAGATAGGGCGCGTCGCATTCTCCCGCTTCGTAACGGAGCGCGACCGCGATGTGCGTGGGGTTGACGATCACCGCGGTGGCCTTTTGCACTCCACGTGCCGGACCGCCCTGCGCGAGCTGGCGATGCAGGGCCTTCCGCTGTCCCTTGTGGCGCGGGTCGCCCTCGCTTTCCTTGTGCTCCCGCCGGACCTCTTCGCGGGTCATCATCAGGTCGCGCAGATGCCGACGCCGGGCGAGCGCGTAGTCCACGGCACCACACCCCAGCACCACCCACGCCAGTTGGACGACCAGCGCCGCCAGGCGGCTGACCAGGAACTCCATCCCCCGCGTCCCATCGAGCCACGCGGTGCGCAGGGCATCAGGCGCCACCGTCTCCACCTCGCTCCATACCCACAGCGCCAGCAGCGTCGCCACGACCAGCGCCTTTCCCATCTCCACCAGGGGCTGGAGGCTGAAGAGGCGTTTGAGGCCCGCCGCCGGATTGATGCGTTCGAACTTCGGGGCGGCATGTCGCGCATCCATCTCGAAGCCCACGGTGGCCACCGACACGGCAAGGGACGCCGCGAGCGCACCTCCCAGCGCGGGTCCACACAGCCGCGCGGCGACCCACGCTCCTTCCTCCCAGGCCCCCGGAAGGGTCTGCTCCAGCAGCAGCCGCGCGGCCCAGTCTTTCAGCCGTGCGAAGCCCTCCGGCGCGAAGGCGATGAAGCCCAGCAGTCCCCCCAGGGTCGCGGCGCTGGAGGACAACATGCGGCTGCGGGGAAACTGACCCTTGCGCCTCGCCTCCCGCAGCCGTCTGGCCGTGGGTTGTTCCGTCTTCTCCCCGCTCATCGCGCGACCTCGCCCAGCAGCGCCAATGCGCCCTCCGTCGACACCACGCCCGCGAGCAGTCGCTCACACAAGAGCCCTACACCCAGCCACAGCAAGGCTCCACCTCCGAGGATGCGAAGAGGCGTCCCCAGTTCCTGGAGATTCACCTGCGCCGCGGCCCGGGACGCCATGCCCAGGAAGCAATCCACGGCGAGCGTCGCCGCGGCCACCGGTGCCCCCACTGCCAGTCCCGTGGCCATGGCGCCGCCGACCATCACCACCACGTGCAGGGTCGCGGCTTCGGTGGGCACGAAGGCTCCCAGCCGCACCACGCCGAAGCCACGCAGCAGTGCCGAGAGGACCAATGGGAACAGCGCGCCCGACACCACCCGGGCCACGAGCAGGTGGTACAGCCCATCACCCGTCGCGGACTCACGGCTCCCCGCCATGGGGAGGCTCGCCTCCGCGGAGGTTCCCCGGAAGAGGTCGATGAAGCGACCTCCCATCCTCGCCGCGTCGAAGGGCAGCGCGGACACGAGGCCCACCGAAATGCCGTAGGCCAGTTCGCGCACCACGAGCGCCGCCATCACGACGGGCGTCTCCACCGGACCGGGAAGATCCACGCCCGCTTCGAGGTGCAGGAAGAGCGACAGCGCGAGCACCAGTCCCAGACGGACCGTCGTCGGCGCAGCCTGTCCCCCCAGCAATGGACAGAGGAACGCGATGGGCACGAGACGCGCGGCGCACAGCGATACGGCGATGACGTGCGGCCCCAGCGCGAGGATCTGCTCACCCAGCGCTTCCGGGTTCACAACGCCACGTCCGCGATGAGTGTCAGCAACTGCCGGGTGAAGAGCGTGAGCTGTCCTGCGATCCACGGCCCCGCCAGCACCAGCGACAGCACCGCCGCGCACAGCTTGGGAACTACCGACAGCGTGCTCTCCTGCAACTGCGTGGTGGCCTGGAAGAGGCTCATCAGGAAGCCCACCAACATGCTCGCTCCGATGGGCGGCAGCGACGCGAGCACCATCAACAGCAGGGCCTCGCGCCCCAGCGTAAGCAGGATGTCCTGGGTCATGACATCACCGGTAGCCGAGGATGAGACCGCGCGCGAGCAGGGCCCAGCCATCCACGGCGACGAAGAGGAGGATCTTGAAAGGCAGGCTCACCTGGCTCGGCGACAGCGTCTGCATGCCCAGCGCGAGCAGCACGTTCGCGATGACCATGTCGAGCACCAGGAAGGGCAGGAAGACGATGAAGCCAATCTGGAAGGCTTCCTTCAGCTCGGTGATGACGAACGCGGGGATGACGACGAACAGGTCGGACTCCTGCACCTGCTCCGACTCCTCCGGGGGCCGCAGCTCCCGGGCCAGGTCCACGAAGCGCGCACGCTCCTCCGGACTGCCGTGCTTCATCAGGAAGCCGCGCAGGGGCTCCGTCACCTGCTTCGCGGCGGAGAGGACCTGCGCGCCGGAATGCACCTCGTCGTACGCGGCCTGCCCCGCGTCGTACATGCGCTCCATCACCGGCGCCATGATGTGCCCCGTCAGCACCACCGCGAGCCCCGTCAGGACCAGCGTCGGCGGCGCCTGCTGCGTGCCCATCGCGGAGCGGGCCAGGGAGAGCACCACGGCGATCTTCGAGAAGCTCGTCAGCATCAGCACCGCGAACGGCAACAACGACAGGAGCGCGAGCATCCCCATCATCGCCAGCGGACTGCCCGCGTACGACGCCTGCGCCAGGGAGGTCTCCGCGGCGGATGCAAGCGCTGGCAGGAGCAGTCCGCAGCCCAATCCCAAGGCCTTCATCACCCGCCCCGCTTCCGCGAGGCGCCACACACCGGCCGCGGCTGCTGCGCGCGGGTGAAGAGCACCGTCGGTTCCAGGTCCACCCGAGGCTTCACCGCCGGCCGGGTCGTGGGGGCGGGAGCAACCGCCGCGCCTCGGGTCTCGTGGATCTCCGCGAAGGTGTCTCCGTACGCCACGAGGTAGCGATGGCCCTCCACCTCCACGAGAGCAAGACCGCAGCGCTGAGAGAGTCCGGTCCGGGTGACGATGCTCAGGGGCTCGGGGCGGGGTGCGCCCTTGTCTCCGGCTTCGCGTCCCTTGCGGACAAGTCCCCAGCCCAACCCCGCCAGGACCAGCGCTCCCACCAGCAGGCGCGAAGTGCCCACCAGCGACAAGCCCCCCAGGGGCGCGAGCGTCGCCAGCCCCACGAGCAGTGCCGCCGCGAAGAGCAGCCGTCCTCGCAGGGAGAAGGACGTCAGGAGGGCGTTCATCGGCGCGCTCACGGCAGCAACGCCAGGATGCGGGCGCCCACTTCACCCTCGATTTCCACCAACTCCGCACGCGCGACCACCCGGTCGCCCACGCGCAGCAACACGGGGCTGCTCGCGTTGACGTGCAGCGGAAGCAGCGTGCCTGGCTTCAACGCCGCCAGCTCCGACAGCGGCAACAGCAACCGCGTCAGTTCAATCTCCACGTCCACCGGAAGCGGGGGCATCGCCTCGCTCCGCTTGTTCGTCGCCACCATGTCCTTCTCCTGTCGGGCCGCGTACGAGTGCACGCATCCCGTCGAAAAGCCGTCCTCCAGAAACTCGCCGTCGAGCACGAAACCCCGGGTCACCAACCTGCCCTTCCCCTGGAGACGGCCGGCCTGGAGGCTCACGCCCTCGAAGAGCACGACGTCTCCAGCGGACAGCGCGTCCACGGCCAGGGGCTGCAACGGGCTGCGCCCCACGAGACAACGCGCGGGCACCGAGGCCGTGAGCACCCGAGGCGCGATGTCCTCCGCTGGCTCCTCCGGCAACTCCTGGAACGCGGTCTGCACGGCACGCGCGGGCAGCAGCACCCGACCTCCCGCCTTCAGCCCCTCCACCGCCAGGGACAGCGACACCGCCACGTAGGGCTGGCGCGCATCCACCCGCGTCAGCACGTCACTTCGCCGCATCGACACCGCGGACAGCCGTGGGGCCAGCCCCCGCATCCACGCGTCGTGCCCGCGCATCGCGGCCAGGGCGGACAGCAGCAGATACACCAGCGTGGACTCCTCCAGTCGCGTCAGCTCCGTCACCGGTCCCGGTCGCAGCCCCGTCCCCGCGAGCCGCGCCAGCGCCGCGAAGACCAGCGGCACCTCCAGCTCCACGATGGCGGTCCCCCCCACCGCCGACAGCTCCACGAGCGCGAACACCACTCCCAGCGACAGCTCCCGCTCCGGCTGAACCGCCGCGTCCACCAGGTGCCCCGCCACCGCGACTTCCGCCCCCACGTCTCGGGACAGTGCCGCGCCCACGTCGCGCAGCAGCTCCGCGCCCCATCGCGCCACCTGGGGCCGCTGGCCCAGCAGCAGATGCGCGCGCGTCAGCCGGCGTGCGCCCAGGCGAAACGGGCGAGCGGACTTCTTCGCGGGACTGGGGGCTCTGCCAGGGCTCGTTTCCATCCGGGACTCCGAAGCGGCGAAAGGACACACGTCTCCTGTGCACGGGCACGGCCAGGAGCCGGCCCCGTGGAATCAGGGTGTTGGCGGGGTACGGACGTCCTGTATCGGGATGCGGCGTACCCGGTTCGGGATGGCCTTCCCTGAACCGGTCCGCTCAGCGCGTGGCTTCGCGGATGCGCCGCTCCGCAAGGGCCACCAGGACCTGCGCGGGCTCCTCGACAGAGGCCTCCACGTCGAGCTGGGGAAAGCGGCTGCGGTGATACGGCGGCAGCCTCCGGAAGACCTCCCGGCGCAGGGCTTCTGGCACCGCATCAAGCAAGGCGGTCAACCGGTTCGCGGAGTCCGCGCGCTCGCCGAACTCCACCGCCACCTTCGCCTGCCGCTGCGCCGAGGGCATGGCGGCGAACCGTTCCAGGTGCCGCAGCGCCCTTCCCGCCTCCGCGTCCACCAGGCCCTCCAACAACTCCGAGGCACGCTCACGCGCCAGGACGCAGACGACCAGCGCGATGCGCTCCAGGGGCAGGGACAACGCCGGCAGGGTGAGGTCCACCATCGTCGCGGGCGGCTTCCCCTCGGGGGCGTGAAGGAACTTCCGCGCCTTGAGGAGCGCCCGCCCCACGCGTGTGGCTTCCATGGATCCCATGTCGCGCTCAGGCCAGCTTGCGCGCGGAGCCCGGGGTCACCACCGGTCTCGCGGGCGTCGGCGGAGCTGGAGGGGCCACGGGGGGCTTCTCCGCCAGGGCTCGGAAGTGCCTCCATCGCAGTGTCGTCCAGACGAGCGCCCCCGACAGCCCCGTCACCAGCACGCCCAGGAGCGCGAGCAACACCCGCAGCCGCAACGGCACCGGTCCTCCCTTGGGCGATGGCGACTCCACGCGCGTCGTCACCTCGTCCACCAGCAGCGACACCGACTCCGGGGACAGCCCCTCCACGCCTCCCGCGAGGAGCTCCCGCAACGTGTCCGCCGACTTGCGCACGCGCGATGCGCCCCCCGGCACCGTGCGCAGCATGGCCGACGCCTTCGACGGTGTGGGCGCCTGCCCGGGCCTCGGCGGTGGTGGAACCACCAGGTGCACCCGCGCCAACAGCACCCCATCCACCGTCTGGAGCGTCTTCTCCAGCTCCCGCTCCATCACCCGGACACGGCAGACCTGTTCCTCCAGCGGGGAGCGCACAAGGCCACTGCCTCCGAACACGTCACACCCGGACTCCACCGCGAGCCGAGGCAGCCCCAGCTCCGCCAGGATGCGTACCGCGTCCGAGGACTGCGCGTCCGTCACCTCGATGGCCCAGGTGGGTTTCTTGCCCGGCTCGGGCACCTTGCGCGCGTCGAGCCCCCGCTCGACGAGCACCGTCTGCAGCTCGTTCGCCTGACGCTCGTCGAGGCCGTGCTGGATGCGCTCCCGGCACGCCGAAGCGCCCAGGAGCAGGAGGAAGAAGAGACAGCGGAAGGGAGCGGAACGCATGGGGAAAGGAACTCCTCAAACCTGGGTCTGGAGGACCTGCTTGACGCCGCCGGTGGCCTTCTCGACGACCTTGCCGGCGAGATCGAGCTCCTGGCTGGCGCGGTAGACGTGGGCCTGGAGCGCGAGCAACTCCGTGGGGCTGAACGTGCGGCCGGATTCGGCGAGCTTCAGGATGTGGTCCAGCCGCTGCTGCGCCTGCCCCACGCGGTCCAACACCTCCACCGCCTGCTGACTGCGCGCCGCGCGCACCGAATCCACTCGCGCCCCCGGAGACACCGCCTCCGCGCAGCCCGCCTTCGCCCGCTCCACCCCTTCGGCCCGCGCGGGCCCCGGGGTCGCCTCCGTGGGCGTCCGCATCTGGCGCGGAGGACCCTCCGTCGTCACCGGCACGCCACGCGCCGCGGGCGTTCGCGCCTCTTCCAACACCTTGCCGAACGTCTCCCGACCTGACTCCAGCGCGGGTGAAGGACCCGCGCCTCCTACGGCTCCCAACTTGTCGATGGCCATCGCGAACGCCCCTCAGCGGATGTTGTTGATGGCGGCCTTCGCCGAGTCATGGCGGACCTTCATGATGTTGGAGATGGCGTTGTGCTCGCGGCTCTCCTTCTGCATCTCGTTCTGGAGCCCGAGGTAGGCCGCGTTGAACTTCTGGCCCTCAGCGCTCATCAGCTTCTGCGCCTCCAGCAGGTCCCAGGCATCGCCCTGCCCCGTCGTCGTCCCGGTAGTCGTCCCCGCCGCACTGGTGGCGCGCGCCGACGTCGCGGCCATGCCCCCCGTCGCCGCCGTGCCTCCCGCCGCGGACGCGGTCAGCGCCAGCGGTGAGGGCACCGCCGCGGACACCGCGCCGCGCAGCGTGGACGACACCGCCGCGCTGGAGATGACGCCTGCGGGCAGCATGCCGCCCACCAGCCCGGCGCCCGTGCGCACCACCTCGCGCGCCGCTCGCGCGAACGTGGGGCCGAAGTCGTTCTGGGGCGTCTGGCGCGGAACGGTCTGGGCGATGCTCAACGAGGAGATGCGGCGGTCAGGTGGTTCCACGAGGTGCCTCCGGCAGTGATTCGCCGGGAGGGCATTCCATCCGCCGTGCCAGTCCCCAAACGCCTGAAACGACAGGGGCCTTCGCCCCCTGCCCGTCCACGCGCGACTCCGGCGCGGAGGCACCGGGTCCGCAGGGCGGGACGGCGGACGGCCGCCCGAAAACTTGCCTCCGCTCCAACCTGCATCACAGTTGTCGCGTCCTGTCGCACACGAAGGCGAGCACTCCGATGATGACCCCCACTGGCGGACCCCGAACGACCGAGCGCTACCACCCGCGCGTCGAAGCCCGGCTCCAGGTCAAGGTGCTCCTGTCGGGCCGCACCGTGCAGGCACAGGCGCGCGACATCTCCATGAACGGGCTGTTCCTGCAGGCCCACCCGGCGGATTCGCAGCGCGCGCTCACCATCGCCCTGCCGCTGCCGGGCGACCGCGAGCTCGTCACCATGTGCACCATCCGCCGACGTGAAGTGGACGGCGTGGCGCTGGAGTTTGGAGAGCTGGACTGGGACGACCTCATCGCCCTGGCCCGCTTCCTCCACCCGCACCTGCCCTAGACGTCCGTCCGCGCCGCGCGCAGCCGCTCCACCAGGTCCATCAGCTCCGCGCCCCGGAAGGGCTTGTGGATGTAGCCGTCCGCGCCCGCCTGCGTCGCGCTCTCCACGTCCGCCTTCTTCGCCTTCGCGGTGAGCATGTAGAGCGGCACCTTCGCCGTGGCCGGGTCGCTCTTCAGGATGCGGCACACGGAGATGCCGTCCAGTTGCGGCAGCACCACGTCCATCAGGATGAGGTGGAAGGGCTGCGTGCGGGCCAGCTTCAGGCCCTCCAGCCCATGCGCCGCGCACACCACGTCCACCGCGCCGTCGCTCAGCATGGAGCGCACCAGCTCGCGGATGACGGGCTCGTCCTCGACGAGCAGGATGTGGAAGGGTGCCTGGGCGTTGACAGCCATGGTTCCTCGGGGCCCCTCGTAGGCCATTGCCCCGGCGGCGTCCAGCACGGCCACGTCGGGTGTTTCCCGTCTGTACGAAAGCGGGCCACCGCCGGTTCCCCGGCACGGCAATGGACGCCAGGGTCTGGCACGCCCCGGCTAGATTTCTGCGATGCCGTCGCGCTCGGCCCAGCCCTCCAGGCCGTTGGGCAAGCGGATGCGCACGTACTTCCCCGTCTCCTCCAGGAGTTGGACCTTGAGGCCGGCGTGCACCTCGAAGAGCGAGCGCGCTTCGGCCCGGGGCAGCTCGCGCGCCACCAGCGTGGAGGCCAGCACCACCGCCTCATGGACGTTCTGGTGCACCCAGATGTGCGCTGCCAGCAGGAACCCCGCCGGCACCGCCGCCGTGAGACACAGCGCCGCCACCACCGCCACCGCCGTGCGCCGCGCCAGGGGGAACACGCGCCGGAGGAGCAGGAGCGCGAAGCCCACGAGCCAGGCCACCAGGAACACCCAGGCCGTCGCCGCGCCGTCCGTCGCCGCCGCCAGCCGGGGCAGGAACGCTTCGTCCGCGGTGGCGCCCACCACCTTGTCCACCTGCCGCGCACGCGCCAGGGCCAGGTTCGCCTCCAGGTCCTCCGAGCGCCCCCCCTGCTTGCGGGCCTGCTCCAGCGACAGCACCGCGCGGCCCAGGTCGCCCCGGGCCAGGTGCGTGGTGCCCAGGTTGTAGAGCACGTCCGGCCCGCCGAAGCCGTGGGAGAGGAGCTTCTCGTAGCTGGCCTGCGCGGACGGGTAGTCCTCGCGCACGTAGGCGTCGTTGGCCTGCTGGAAGACGGCCTCCGCTTCCTCGGTGGTGTAGTAGCCCTGGGTCGCCGCGTCGCTCATCCCGCCCAGCCTTCCATCACCGCCGCCGCGGTCGCCAGCACCTTGCGTCGTTCGCCCGGATCCACGCCGCCGCCGTAGCGGCCCAGGTCGCACGCCTCCAGCACGAAGAGCACGCGGGTGCGCGCTTCCGCGCCCACGCCCGCCGCCGCCAGCTTCTCCCCGAGCGCTTCGCGCGTCAGGCCCCCGACGGGCGAGCCGAGCTGCGCCTCCAGGAAGCCCACCATCGCCTTCTCCACCTCCACGTAGAAGGCCCCCGCGTCCGCGCCCGCCTTGAGCTTCTCCGCCTCCGCCAGCCGCTTGCGCGCGGCCTTCGCCTGCTGACGGCCCTGGCCCGCCTGGGACCGCGACGCCAGCTGTCCCCGCAGGCCGCCGATGAACGCCACGCCCGCCAGCAGGCCCAGCGGCGCCAGCACCCCCACCAGGAAATAGGGCCGCAGCCACACGGGCTGGGTCGGCCCCACGAAGTGAGCCTGGTGGCGCACCGGGCGCAGGCCGCTCGCGGTGAGCACGTTCTTCTGCTCGTTCGCCGCGTCCGCCACCTGCGAGGGCGTCATCGTCGACGGCAGCGAGGACACGCCGCCCGCGCCCGCCTCCACGGTGACCGTCACCGGGTCGGTGCGCGCCACTTCGTACTGGCGGCGCGACGGGTCGAAGAAGGGGAACTGCAGTGCGGGCAGCGTGAAGGTGCCCGTGCGCTGCGGCATCACCAGGTACTCCACCACGCGGCGGCCCTGGATGCGGTTGCGGTTGGGGGTGAGCCGGTCCGTCGTGGTGGGCTCATAGATTTTCAGCGCGGCCGGGCCCGTGAGCTTCGGCGGGGTGACGTTCTTCACGTTGCCCACCCCGTCCAGGATGACCTTCACCGTGATGGGCTGCCCCAGCTCCACGCGCGTCTGCGACACGTCCAGCGACAGCCGCCACGTGCCCACGTTCGCGTTGGACATGTTCGGCGGCGCACCGGACGACGGCAGCGGCCGCACCTTCACCTTCAGCGCATTGGAGATGCGGTGCACCCGGTGGCCCGCGAAGAGGAAGCCCGTGGTGATGTCCGCCTCCGCCGCGCTGATGGACAGCGTGCCGGACTTCACCGGGAACAGCGCGCGGCGGCGCAGGAGGTAGGCGCGGTACGGAATGCCGTCCACCACCTTCTGCTCGCCCGTCAACTGCGTGGGGCTCTCCACCTCCTCCGTCCAGAAGCCCTCCAGCTTGGGCATGGTGACGGCGTCCACGCTGGACAGGTC
The DNA here is from genome assembly GCF_026626765.1 of Corallococcus sp. bb12-1. Classification (NCBI taxonomy): domain Bacteria; kingdom Pseudomonadati; phylum Myxococcota; class Myxococcia; order Myxococcales; family Myxococcaceae; genus Corallococcus; species Corallococcus sp. bb12-1. The sequence continues at coordinate 53,249 of NZ_JAPNJZ010000010.1, forward strand.
CACGCGCGAGTAGATGTAGAGCGACAGCGTCGCCTGCTCGCCCACGTAGAGGTCGTCCCGGTCCAGGCTCGCGCGCAGGAACAGGTCCGAATCCCCGCGCGGAATCACCGGCGCGTCGTCCTCCTCGGGCTCGTCCCGGAACGGATCCGGTGCGTTGCGAAAGTTGCGGAACGGATCCGGCAAGGCGGGCCGGCCGCCCTGCTGCGCCTGGGGCGTGTTGCCCGAGCGGCCCTCGCGCACCGTCATCTGGACGGGGTCGGTGCGCAGCGTGCGGCCGCCCACGGTGAGCGTGGCGGGCGGAATCGTCATCCGTCCCGGGCGCGTGGCGCGCATCAACAGTTCGTGGCGCGTGATGTCCTGGATGACGGCGGGGCCGCCTCCCGACAGCGAGATGGAGCGCTGGCTGCCGCGCGACGAGGACAGGATTTCGAAGTCGTCGGATTCGGGCAGGCGCACCTTGCCGTTGGACGGAGCGTCCACCACCACCACGGTGAGCTTGAAGGTGTCGTTGGTGCCCACCTCGGTGCGGTCCACCGTCTGGTAGAACTCGATGTCCGCGGCCCACGCCGGCGCCGTGGCCAGGAGGGCGAGCACGGCGAGCAGCGCCGTGCGACCGCTACCAGTCCTTCTCATTGGGCTTCCTCGGCTTCTTCTTCTGCTGGAAACGCCAGAGCTGGAGATTCTTCTCGTTCTGCTTCATCGCATCCAGCAGGCGCTCGGCCTCCTGCCGGTCGACGTCTGCCGCGGGCGAGCCACCATCGCGCCGGTCCGCCTCGGACTCCTCTTCACTCTCGCTGCCGCCGTCCGTGCCGCCGTCCTTCGGGTCGCCTTCGCCGTCGTCGCCGCCGCCGTCGGAGCCACCATCCGCGCCGCCGTCGCCGCCACCGTCGGATTCGCCGCCATCCGCGCCGCCGCCGTCACCGGGCCCGCCATCGCCGCCGCCGCCATCCGAGCCACCGTCGCCGCCGCCGTCCGGGGCACCGCCATCCGTCCCGCCGTCAGCCCCGCCATCCGGACCCGCGTCGGTGCCGCCATCCACGGGCGTGCCTGCGTCGTCTTTCCGGCCGCCGTCCTCGCCCGCATCCGGACGCCCACCGTCGTCACCGCCGTCCTGGCCTCCGTCCGCGCCACCATCCGGCTGGCTCTGGGGCGGAGGCAGGTCGCGCAGCACCACCTCGTAGTTGTGCCGGGCCAGGGGGTCCGTCGGGTCCAACGTGAGCGCGCGCCGGTAGGATTTGAGCGCTTCCTTCCGGTCCCCCGCCGTGGCCGCGAGGTTGCCCAGGTTGTACCAACTCTTCTGCGCCAGGTCGGGCTGCCGCGAGGCCTCCGCCACCTGCTTGAACGCCTCGCGCGCCTCCGCCGAACGGCCCAGCTTCGCCAGCGCGTCCGCGCGGTTGAACTCCACGATCGGGTCGCCAGGACGCTCCTTCTTCGCCGCGTCGAAGTCGCGCAGCGCGTCCTCGTAGCGTCCCGCCGCGTAGGCCTCACGCCCGCGCTGCACCAGCGGGTGGTCCTTCTCCAGCGGCCCCACCGCCCACGCAGGCCCTGGGAGGGCCAGGAGGCCCACGAGCCCCGTGGCCACCAGGCGCGTCGCGCGCCGTCGCATCGAACGCGCCTTCATGCCGCCCTCCGACGCGAGGGCAGCAGCATCATGCCCAGCACCAGCAGCACCAGCCCGGGGATGGCGAACAACTGGAAGCGTTCGTCGTAGCGGACCGTCACGCGGCTCTCCAGTTCGCTCTTCTGCATCTGGTCGATGCGCTCCACCACCTGGCTCATCGCCACGCCGTTGGGTTGGTAGAAGAAGGCGCCACCCGTCGCGTCCGCGATGGCCGTGAGGCCCGCGCGGTCCAGGCGGGTGATGACCGTGTCACCGTTGCCGTCCTTCTTGTAGTCCACGAACTCGCCGCGCCGGTCGTACACGGGGATGGGCTCACCGGAGTCGGAGCCCACGCCCACCGCGAGCACCTGCACGTGCGCGTCCTTGAGCGCGTCCGTGGCCTCGCGCACCTCGCCCGTGAGGTCCTCGCCGTCCGACAGCAGCACCACCACCCGCTCCTTGGAGCCGCGGTCCGCGTTGTCCAGCACCTGCTTGGCCAGCTTCAGCGCCGCGCCCACGTTGGTGCCGCCCTGGGGCATCACGTCCGGATCCACCGCGCGCAGGAACAGCTTCACCGCCGAGTAGTCCGACGTGAGCGGCGACTGCACGAACGCGTCCCCGGCGAACACCACCAGGCCCGCGCGGTCGCCCTTCAGCTCGTCCAGCAGCGTGTTCAGCTCCAGGCGCGCCCGGTCCAGGCGGCTGGGCTGCACGTCGCGCGCGAGCATCGACTTGGAAGCATCCAGCGCCACCACCACGTCGATGCCCCGGCGCTTCGTCAGCTCGCTCTTCGTGCCGCACTGGGGCTGCGCGAGCGCGAGCCCGAACAACATCAGCCCCAATCCGTACAGGCTGCCCTGCACCGCCGGCCGCCACACGGACACGCCCGGCGCGAGCATGGCCACGTGCCGCTCCGCGATGAGCGCCGACAGCCGCGTCCTGCGGCCCAGCGCCTTGACCAGCACCAGCGCCCCCAACAGCAGGCCCATCACGAACAGCAACAGGAACAGCGGCTGCGCGAGGCCCACCTGGTAGCCCAGCAGCGTGAAGCGCCATGCCTCCATGCCCGGCGTCATGGGAACACCCGCAGGAAGGTGGCGCGCAGCAGCAGCTCCAGCGCCGCGAGCCCGAAGGCCGCGAGCAGGAACGGGTGGAAGTTCTCCCGGTACGTGGCGCTGGCGCCGCCCTCCATCAGCTTCGAGCGCTCCAACGCGTCCAGCACCTTCTGCAGGCCCTGCTTGAGGCCTTCCGGGTCCGTGGCGCGGTAGTACTCGCCGCCGGTGCGGTCCGCGATGTCCTGCATCAGCTCCGGGTTGATGGGAATCTCCGTCTCACGCCAGACCGTATTGCCGAACAGGTCCGTGCCCTGCGGGAAGGGCACCTTGCCGCCCTTGCCCACGAGGATGGTGTAGATGGGGATGTGGAGCGACGCGGCCATGTTCGCCGCGTCCAGCGGGGAAATCTTGCCGGCGTTGTTGTCGCCGTCGGTGATGAGCACCACCACCCGGCTCTTCGCTTCGGAGTCCCGCAGGCGGTTGAGCGAGGTGGCGATGGCGTCACCAATCGCGGTGCCGTCCTCCAGCACGCGGGTGCGCAACTGCTTGAGCACTTCCTTGAGCACGCCGTAGTCCAGCGTCAGCGGCGACTGCGTGTACGCAGCGCCGGAGAACACCACCAGGCCCAGCCGGTCGTTCACGCGGCCGGTGATGAACTCCGCGAGCACTTCCTTCGCCACGTTGAGGCGGTTCTGCGGACGGAAGTCGCCCGCCTCCATGGACGTGGACAGGTCCAGCGCCACCACGATGTCGATGCCCTCCACGGACAAATCCCGCACGCGCGAGTCCCGTGACTGGGGCCGGGCGATGGCGACCACAGCCGCCACCACCGCCGCCGCGCGCAGGAAGGGCAACAGCGGCAGCAGGTACGTGCGCAGGCCGCGCCCTCCCTTCGCGAAGACGTGCGCGGCGGAGAAGCGCAGCGTGGCGCGGCGGCGGCGCTCCCAGAAGGCGAGCACGAGCAGCAACGGCGCCAGCAGCAGGGCCCAGAGCGCCTCCGGGTTATTGAACGCGAGGTCCGGAGGCATCGGGCGTGGGGGGCGGAGGGGGGACGACGTACGTCTTGGCCAGCAGGTCGTAGCCGAAGGCCAGCGACAGCGCGCAGGTTTCAGGAGAGGCGTCGGCTCGGGCGTACTTCACCAGGTCCGACTCGGAGATGAAGCGCATCAACGCATCCTCGGGAAGCCCCGGCGTGGGAATCTTCCGCAGGTGCGTCATCAGTTCGAACGACGTGCACTCCAGGGCTTCGAAGTCGTAGCGCTCGCCCAGGTAGCCACGCACGATTTCGGAGAGGCGGACGTAGAAGTCCTTCACGAGTCCCCGGCCGGGCAGGTCTTCGCGCTTGAGCGCGTCCAGGGACTGGCGCACGCGCACATCCAGCGGCAGCACCGGGATGACCTTCTCGCGCTTGGGCCGCCGCTGCCACCAACGAATCAGCGCCCAGGCGAGCAGCCCCACCGCCAACGCCACCGCGAGCGCGTAGATCAGCGTCCACGAACGGATGGGCAGCTCCTGGGGCGGCTGGTAGTCGAACAGCTCCGCGCCCTGCCCGTTCGCGTCCGGCGGCAGCGTGGAGCCCACCTCCACGGACTTGCCCTTGAGCACGAAGCGACGGGGACCGTCCGGCGTCGCCACGTCGAAGGCGAGGTCCGGAAGCGCCACGGCGCCCAGCTCGAACGCGGAGAAGCGCAGGCCGAACGACGTGGTCGCGTCGTTGGGTCCGTCCTGCCGCTGGCGCGTCTGCTGGAGCAGCTCCACGGAGCTGTCATCCCCCTTGGGCGCCACCAGCTCGTAGCGCTGGTCCTTCGGGTGCGTGAGCGTCACCTGGTACACGAACGGCTCGCCGATGTGCACCGACTCCGGCTCCACCCGCGCGGACGCCGCCGTGGGCGTCACCGACTCCAGCGCCACCGGGGCCTGCGCCGCCGGAGCTGGCGCCTGCGCGCGCGCCGCCGGGACACCGAAGAACAACACCGCCGCGAGGACGAGGGCCTGTCTCATGACGCCATCCTCCGGGCGCGCGCCCTGAAGAACTGCGCCAGCGCCTTGCCGTGGTCGTCACCGGCGCGCAATTCCACGTGGTCCAGCTCCAGCTTGCGGAACAGCTTGCGGCGCTCGTCGCGCTGGGCCTGCATCGCGCGCGAGAACCGGCCGCGCACGCTGGGGGAGCTGGTGTCCACGACGAAGCGCTCCCCCGTCTCCGGGTCCTCCATCTCCACGAGGCCGTGGCGTGGGAACGCCTGCTCCAGCGGATCCTCGATGACCACGGGCACGAGGTCGTGCTTGCGGCCCACGAGGCGCAGCGGCTTCTCGTAGCCCGTCGCGAGGAAGTCCGACACGAGGAACGTCACGGCCTTCCGCTTCGCCACCCGACGCAGGTAGCCGAGCCCCGCCGCCAGGTCCGTGCCCCTGCCCTTCGGCTTGAAGGTGAGGATGTCGCTCACGAGCCTGAGCACGTGCGTGCGCCCCTTGCGCGGCGGGACGACCTTCTCCACCCGGTCCGAGAAGAGGATGAGCCCCACCCGGTCGTTGTTCGCGATGGCGCTGAACGCGATCTGCGCGGCCACCTCCGCGGCGACCTCCGCCTTGGTGCGGTCCTTCGAGCCGAACTCGTTGGAGGCGGACACGTCCACCAGGAGCATCACCGTGAGCTCGCGCTCCTCGGTGAAGACCTTGATGAACGCCTCGTTCATGCGCGCGGTGACGTTCCAGTCGATGAACCGGATCTCGTCGCCAGGCTGGTACTGCCGCACCTCGGAGAAGGCCATGCCGCGGCCCTTGAACACCGAGTGGTACTGGCCGGCGAGCATGTCGGAGACCACCTTGCGGGTGCGGATCTCCAACTTGCGGATGCGGCGGATGAGGTCCTTGGGCAGCACGGGGCGTTCTCGGGAGGCGCGCGGGCCGTCAGGGGACTTCCACGCGGTCGAAGACGCGCTGGATGATCTTCTCCTGGGTGAGTTCCTCGGCCTCGGCCTCGTACGTCATCGCGATGCGGTGACGGAGCACGTCGAAGGCGATGGCCTTCACGTCCTCCGGCGTGACGAAGCCGCGGTGGCGCAGGAACGCGTGCGCGCGCGCCGCCTGGGCCAGGGAGATGGTCGCGCGCGGCGAGGCGCCGAACTGGATGTAGTCCGCCAGGTCCTTGAGCCCGTAGCGCGCGGGCTCGCGCGTGGCGAACACCACGTTGAGGATGTACTCCTTCACCTTATCGTCCATGTAGATGGAGTGGACGAGCTCGCGCGCACGCACCAGGTGCTCCAGCGCGATGACCTTCTGCGCCTTGGGCGAAGAGCCACCGGACATCCGGTCCATGATGACCTTCTCTTCATCACGGGTCGGGTAGCCCACCTTCACCTTGAGCATGAAGCGGTCCACCTGGGCCTCGGGCAGGGGGTAGGTGCCCTCCTGCTCGATGGGGTTCTGGGTGGCCAGCACGAGGAATGGCGAGGGCAGTCCGAAGGTCTGGTCGCCGATGGTGACCTGGCGCTCGGCCATGGCCTCCAGCAGGGCGGACTGGACCTTGGCGGGGGCGCGGTTGATTTCGTCCGCCAGGACGATGTTCGCGAAGATGGGCCCCTTGCGGACGGTGAAGGCGGCCGTCTGCTGGTTGTAGATCATCGTGCCGACCAGGTCCGCCGGCAGCAGGTCCGGGGTGAACTGGACGCGCATGAAGGTGGCGCTCAGCGAGTCCGCCACGGTGCGCACGGTCAGCGTCTTCGCCAGACCGGGCACGCCCTCCAGGAGGACATGGCCGTTGCACAACAGGCCGATGAGGATGCGTTCGAGCATGTACCGCTGCCCGACGATGACCTTGCCGGTCTCCTGGTTGAGGACTTCGACGAAGCTGCTTTCCTGCTGCACGCGTTCGGTGATCGCGCGAATGTCGGTGTTCATGTCCCCTCTGTCGGCCTGGGCGGCGGGCAGCCTAGGGTTCCCGGGCGTCCGGCTCAACACCGCTGAGCCCCGGACATTCCGACAAGCCGCCCGTCCCGTAAAGGGTCATCCTTCCATGTCCCGGCCGCCTCCGCCCCGTCGTTCTGCCCTCCCCCCTCGATGGGACGCCTCCGGCCGCCCCGGCGCCCTGGGGGCCACGCCCCCCGTGGGCCCCGTGGAAACAACCCTCCTGGCCCAATTGGCCCCCGCCGTGGTGCCCCAGGTCCACTGGCTGCCCGGGGGGGGCGCGGTGCGGATCCTGGAGGGTGGCCCCCCGGCGGATGCCCCGGAGGGGCCTCGTTCGACGGTGGTGTGGTTGCACGGGCGGGGCCAGTCCGCGACGCACTGGTTCCCCTACCTGACGGCCCTGGCCCGCCACCACCGGGTCCTGGCCCTGGACCTGCCCGGCTTCGGCCAGTCCACCGCCCCGGAGCTTCGCGTGCGTTCGGCGGAGGATGCGGTGCGGTTCTTCACCGACCCGGTGGAGGAGGCGCTCGGGATGTTGGAGTCGGGGCCGGTGGCGGTGGTCGGCCACTCGCTGGGCGGGCTGGTGGCGCTGGAGCTGGCGCTGCGCGGGGCGGTGAAGGTGGAGCGGCTGGTGCTGGTGGACGCGATGGGGCTGGGGCCGGAGATGACGCGAGCCTCCCGCCTCTTCTTCCGCGCGGGGCCGGAGCGACTGGCCCGGAACCTGGGCCCCTGGGCGATGGCGCGGATGCTGCCGCCCCCGCCGACGCCGCTGGGACAACGGCTGGGCGCGCTGGGCTACGAGCTCCTGGAGGTGCGGGGTGGACGTCCGGAGGCGGCGCAGGCCTTCAACGCGCTGGTGCCCCTGACGGGCCCGGTGTTCCACCGTCGCGAGCGGTTGGGCGAGGTGAAGCAGCCGGTGCTGCTCGTTTGGGGTGAGCGCGAGGAGACGCTGCCCGTCGCGCTGGCGGACGAGGCCGCGCGGAGGCTGCCCCAGGCCCGCGTGCTGCGCGTGGACTGCGGACACAGCCCGCATCTGGAACGGCCAGAGCGCGTGCTCCCGGAGCTGAAGTCCTTCCTGGACGACGTGGCGGATTCCGACATCACCGACGTCGCGCCGTAGCACTGACTGTGTCTGGAGGGGCCGGGCGCCATTGCCCCGGCCCTTGCGTCAAACAGGATACAGTCCCGCGCCGTGACGAAAGACTTCCTCGACCTGGAGGCGACGCCGGAGCGCTTGCACGCGCTGGCGGACGCTCGAATCCTGAGCCCGGACGCGTACGGGCGCGCGCTGAACCTGGCCGTCGCCTCGCCGTCGCGCTCCGCGTGGCACGCGTTCGTGTCCATGACCCTGATGGCCCTGGGCTCGCTGCTGGTGCTCGCGGGCGTGGTGTACTTCTTCGCCTACAACTGGGCGGAGCTGGGACGCTTCGCCAAGCTGGGCCTCATCGCCCTGGGCATCACCGGGACAGCGGTGGGCGCGTGGCGGCTGGGGGACCGGCCCGCGGGCCAGTTCGCGCTGCTCGCGTCCGCGGTGCTCGTGGGCCCGCTGCTCGCCGTGTACGGACAGACGTACCAGACGGGCGCGGATCCGTATGAGCTGTTCATCGGATGGGGCGCGCTCATCCTGCCGTGGGTGGCGCTGGCGCGCTTCACCCCGCTGTGGCTGCTCCAGGTCGTGCTCGTCAACACGGGCGTCATCCTCTTCTGGGGCCAGCGCATGGACGGGCTGGGGTCCCGCGAGGGCCTGCTCGCGCTGCTGCTCGGCGCGCTCAACGGCTTCGCCTGGGCGACGTATGAGCACTTCGCCAACCTCAAGGTGCCCTGGCTCCAGGGGCGGTGGCTGCCGCGCGTCCTTTCGCTCATGACGTTGACGCCGCTGCTCGGCATGTCGCTGTATTTCATCCTCAGCAATCGCGAGCGTACGCTCGAATCCGGCCTGTCGCTGCTGCTGCTGCTCGCGGCATTGGGCGCCATCTACGCCCTGCACCGCCACCTGCGCGGCGAGCTGTTCCTGCTCACCGCGGGCGCGCTGTGCGCGATGACGCTGGTCACCACGGCGGTGGGCTACTTCCTCATCGAAGTCTCGATGCCCGAGGAGATCGTCCTGCTGGTGATGACTCCGCTGGTCATCGGTGAGATGGCGCTGGCCGTGACCTGGCTGCGCCACGAATCCCACGCCACCGGCGTCACGGAGGAGACCTGACATGGCCCTGCGACCCTCGATGCGCGAAGTCCTCCGGGGACTGGTGGCCGAAGGCCAGGTGGACGCGGAGGTGGAGGCCCGCGCCCGCACGGCGCTGGAGGTCCGGCAACGGACGATGAGCGCCTCGCCCTGGTTCGTGAAGGCGCTGTCCGGCCTGGGCGCGTGGATGTCCGCCGGCTTCCTGATGAGCTTCTTCGCCTGCGTCGGCCTGTGGAAGGAGGAAGGCGTCCTGCTCGTGTTGGGCGTGGTGCTGTGCGGAGCGTCCATCTACCTGCGACGAGAGCTGGAAGGGCCCTTCATGGAGCAACTCGCGTTGTCCACGTGCCTCGCGGGCGTGGGCTCCATCCTGTCCGCCGTGGCGGAGTGGACGAACAGCGACGTCACCGTCGCGCTCGTGGCGGTGGGGCTTGGCGTCGTGCTGCTCGCGTACTTCCCCGACGTCATCCTCTACTTCCTGGCCACGCTGGGCATCTGCCTGGCCCTGGGTTTCCTGACCGAGAAGGCGATGAGCGGCATGGGCGTGGACCTGTGCGTGGTGCTGGGCGCCGCGGCCCTCTGTGGCCTGCTCGTCCACGAGCCCCGGCTGCGCAAGGGCCCGCTGGGTGACCGCGTGGGACCCATGGCCTTCGCGCTCGCGTGCGCGGTGCCCGGCTGGCTGCTGTTCCGCAACCTCATCGGCATGCAGGACGGCTTCCACTACCTGTTCCGGGGGGACTTCCTGCCGCCCGTGGCGCTGACCGTGCCGCTGGCCCTCATCTCCCTGTGGACGGGATGGCAGGTGCTGCGCGAGCAGGGCCTGGACAAGGACCGGGGCGTCTGGCTTCCGGCGGCGGGCGCGCTGGTGCTGCTCACGGGGATGACGCTGAGCACGCCGGGCCTGCTCGTCGCGGGGCTGATGCTGACGCTCGGCTTCCACCGCCGCAGCCGCGTGATGCTTGGACTGGCGGTGGCGTTCCTGCTGACGTTCGGTTCGTTCTACTACTACGACCTGCGGATCACCCTGCTGGCCAAGGCGCTCGCGCTCGTGGGCAGCGGGCTGGTGCTGCTGGGCGTGCGGCAGTTCTTCCAGCGGCGCTCGTCCGCCGTGCTCGCGGAGGCCCGATGAAACGCGGCGCCGTCATCTTCGGAGGGCTCGCGCTGGTGCTCGTCGCCCTGGCCGCCCTCGTCGTGCAGAAGGAAACCGTGCTGGCCCGGGGCCGTCCGGTGTTGCTGCGGCTGGCGCCGGTGGATCCCCGCTCGCTCATCCAGGGCGATTACATGGTGCTCGACTACGCCATCAGCCAGACGTGGCGCGAGGGCCGCGAGGCGCCCCAGGAGGACGGCAACGTGGTGCTGCGCCTGGACGAGCACGGCGTGGGCCAGTTCGTGCGCTACGAAACGCCGGGCACCGAGCTCGCTCCGGATGAGCTGCGCCTGCGCTTCCGCATCCGGAACTCGCGCATGCGCCTGGGCGCGGAGTCCTTCTTCTTCCAGGAGGGCCACGCGGACCGCTACGCCCAGGCGCGCTACGGAGAGCTGCGCGTGACGGACAGCGGCACCAGCGTGCTCGTGGGCCTGCGCGACGAGGCCTACCAACCGCTGGGCAAGGCCGTGCAGTGAGGCACGGGCGCTGCGCCCCGGTGCGTCCGGGGCGCGGCGGCGTGAATCACGCGGCCTCTTCGCCTTCGAGCAGGTCGGAGAACGGCGAGCCGTCCTCGCCCAGCGCCTTGTAGAGCGCGTCCACCTTCTCCAGTTCGCGCTTGAGCGCCTTGTGGTGGTTGCGGTTCTTCACCAGGCTTTCGCGGCCCAGCAGGCGGAAGGCTTCGTCGCGCCCCACCTGACGGATGGCCAGTCCCAGCACCAGTCCGCGAAAGCCATCCGCGAGGTCCAGATCCAGCGGCCCGCCCCTTCGGCGCGCTTCTCCCACGAACGCCTGCGCGGCGGCGCGCAGGGCCTCCGGCAACGGACGTCCGCCCGGCGCCTGCTCGTAGTCCAGCGCCCGCGCCACGTGCTTCTCCTGCAACACGAGGTCGCCCGCGGCCCCGGCGTGCTCCACCATCGCCAGCGTGTAGGCGCGCCGCACGATGTTGTCGAGCTGCCGCAGGTTGCCCGGCCAGGAGCTGGTGACGAGCAGATGCTCCGCCTCCGGCGCCAGGCGCGCGGAACCATCCGGCAGCCGCTCGCGGTGGCGGCGGTTCACCATGTACCGCGCCCAGAGGGGAATCTCGTCGTTGCGGTCCTGCAGGGGCGGCATGCGCACCGGCAGCACGTTCACGCGGTAGTACAGGTCCTCGCGGAAGCGGCCGGCCCGCACCTGCGCGTGCAGGTCCGCGTTGGTGCCGATGATGAAGCGCACGTCCGCGAGCTTCTCGCCGGTGCCCTCGCCCAGCGGCCGGTAGCTGCGCGACTCCAGCAGGTGCAGCAGGCCCGCCTGCGCCTTGAGCGACAGCTTGTCGATTTCGTCGATGAACAGCGTGCCGCCATCCGAGCGCGCCACCACGCCCGGCGCGTCGCGCGTCGCGCCGGTGAAGGCGCCCTTCTTCCAGCCGAAGAGCTCCGCCATCTGGAGGTCCTCCGGCACCGTCACCAGGTCCAGCGTCTCGAAGGGCTTGCCCCGGCGGTTGGAGCGCTCATGGCACCAGCGCGCCAGCCGCGACTTGCCCGCGCCCGTGGCGCCGCTGACGAGGATGGTCTCATCCTGGAGCGCGAACACCTTGAGGATGGGCAGCAGCTCCGCCATGGAGCGGCCCACCACGGGCAGGAATTCGTCCACCTCCGGCGTGGCCACCGGCCGCTGCGGCAGCGCGGTGAGGTACGGCGCGGCGACGTCCGTGAAGAGCTGGAGCACGTCCCCGGCGTCACGCCAGACGAACTCCTGGCCCATCGCGGCCAGACACTCGGCCTCCAGCGAAATCATGCCCTCCATGCCCGCGGGCGTGCGCAGGGGCAGCACGCACACGTGCGTCGCATGACGGCCGAGGAAGCGCTGCTTGCTTTCGTTGCTGTGGAAGCCCGCGAGCCCCGGGTCCCCCGTCACGGGCGCGTCCGGCGCGTGCGGCTGCACCGTGCCGATGTTCACGTCGATGGACACCGCGCAGCGGTGCTCCACCACCGCGCGCCACGCCGTGGCGGAGGTGAAGAAGGGCGTCCCGACACCCGCGTCCGTCGTCTCCTTGGCCCCCACGTCCAGCGCCGCCAGACGGCGGTACGCTTCTCCGGGACGCAGGTGGACGATGCCGCGCAGGACCCGGGCCCGACCCGCGTAGCGGCTGGACGCCACCGCGGCCTCCGCCGCGGCCAGCATCCGGCGCAGCGTCGCCGCCGCGGCCGACTCGAAGTCCCTGGAATCCCTGAGCGCAGCCATGAGCTGCGCCAACTCGTCTCGCATCCCCTTCGCCTCCGTGCGGATGCCGCGCCACCGCAGACCGGCGAAGCCGTCCTGAAAACAGACGCGGACTCTATCGGAGATGACGAATGGAGAGCGCGGAAGGAGCGGCCCCTCCTTCCGCGCTCCGGGTGCATCCGGATGCGTATACGCCGTTGCCAGCGTATGCGGCCATTCTCATGCGGATGTCGTGCCAGCCAGAGAATCCCTGTGATTTCGAGGGTTCCCACGCAGGCCCCTGCCCCGGATGCGTCCTGACAGAACGCGGACGCGTCCAAACGGAACGCAGACGCGTCAGTCCCTGCCATGGACGCGTTGGCTCCTTGCTCTACAAACGAAGGAGCGAGGTCATTCCATGCCCACCGCCATGAGGTGCGGCAGGCTCCAACCCCGCCACACGCTGATGACGCGCAATGCAAAGCAGGAGGCGCCTCCGACGAAGGCCATGGTGCGGGAGGCGAAGCCCAGACGCTGTCCTACCACCATGACGAGCGCCCCGGTGAGCGCCGCCAGTGCGTAGATGTCCGCGCGCAGCACGGTGGGGACGTGGGCCAGGAAGAGGTCGCGCACGGTGCCGCCGCCCGCGCCGGTGATGGCGGCCATGAGGATGGCCATCAGCGGACGCAGGCCGAAATCCAGCGCCTTGCGCGCCCCTGCGATGGCGAACAGGGACAGGCCCGCCGCGTCCAGCGTGACGAGGAGCGCGGCGGGGACGGACGTCACGAAGCGGTGGAGGAAGAGCACCGTCGCGCCGCCCGCGAAGGCCACCAGGGCATAGCGCTGGTCGCGGATGGCATTGGGCGGAATCGCGCCGATGAGCAGGTCGCGGAGGATGCCCCCCCCCAGCGCCGTGGTGAACGACAGGACCATGACGCCGAGCGGATCCAACCCACCCGCGATGGCGGCGATGGCCCCCTCTACCGCGAAGACGAAGGTGCCGGCGAAGTCGAACCCCAGCAGCAGTCGCACCTCGCGGCCGTCCACGCGCGCCACCGTCCCCTGCACCGGCGAGGCATCCATGCCGGTGACGCTAGCACCCGGCTTCCCGTCCCCCGCGCCACGGGCCCGGGCGTCCATCCACCGAAGGACACCCCACCCTGCCCTTCAAGGCAGGCCCGGTGTCAGGGAGTGGAGGGTGCGTCCGGCCGCAGGACGAAGACGCGGTCCAACCGGTTGCTGCCGCGCTCCACCGGCGCTTCCAGGTCGTAGTCGAACGTGAACGTGGCGGTGACGCGCAGGCCCGCCTTGCGGAACATGCGCTTCACCTGGGCCTCGTCGTGCGTGCGGAAGAACCACGTCGTCTCGATGAGCCAGTCCTTGTCGGGACCGGTGACGCGCAAACGGTTGCGCATGGGCGAGCGGCGCAGACGCTTCTCCGGCAGCCCCTCGTGCGTGTTGCACACGACCTTGTCCGGGCCCACCTGCCCCACCCAGCGCTCATGCTCCGGCGCCGAGCGCGTGTAGTCGGTGAGGTGGAAGCCCAGCACGTAGATGCCGTCCGGCTTGAGCAGCCGCCGGGTGCCCACCAGGTGCTCCACCGTGGCCTTCTCGCTGTCCAGGTAGCGGAAGGTGGAGACCAGCGTGTGGGCCAGGTCCACGCGACCTTCCAGCGCGGGGTCGAAGAAGTCCTCCATGCGCGCCTGCGACAGCTTCACGCGGCGGCGCTCGGCGGGGGTGAGGCGCTTGCGCGCGTGCGCGAGCATGGCCTCCGACAAGTCATAGCCCGCGACGCGCAGGCCCCGGCGCGCGGCCTCTTCCACCAGCCGGCCCGCGCCACACGCGGGCTCCAACCACTGCTTGCCACCGGTGCCGTAGCGCTGGCTCAGCGCCTGGAGGAAGTCCGCCTCGCGCACGGTGTCCGTGCCGAAGATGGCCTCGTAGTACTCCGGATGGTCGTACCACTCCTTGCGTCGTTCCATGGTGCGTCAGTGCTCCGTGTGCCCGAAGAGGCGCGCCAGCACGAACATCACAAGCAACCCGGCTGCCAATGCCACCAGGTTGCGTCCGGGCTTGTCCCGCCCGTGCTTGTTCACGTGCGGCAGCAGGTCCGACACGGCGATGTAGAGGAAGGTGCCCGCGGAGAAGGCCAGCGCCTTGGGCGCCAGCGATTCGAAGCGCAGCACCGCGTCGAAGCCGAAGTAGATGAGCGCGCCCACCGGCACCATCAGGCCGTACAGCGCCGTGTACGCGAGGATGGTGCGGCGCTTCTTGCCCTCCGCCTGGAGGATGGACGCCAGCGACAGGGACGAGGGAATCTTGTGCGCGGTGATGGCCAGAAGCGCCATGGCGCCCACGCCCTCCTTCACGGAGGAGCCCAGCGCGATGCCGTCGAAGAGCGTGTGCGTGGACAGGCCCAGGAACGCGCTCAACCCCAGCGCATGGCCGTGCACGTGCTCAGCGCAGTCCGGCGGCTCTTCACAGGTGTGCGCGACGAGGTAGCGCTCCAGCACCAGCACGAAGAGGAAGCCCAGCGGCACGAGCGCGAAGGCCCACCACCCGCCGCCCTCGTACGCCTCCGGGAGCATGTGGAAGAACGCCGCGCCGAACATCACGCCCGCCGCGAAGGCGAGGAATGTCACCAGCCGCGTGGAGCGCTCGTTGAAGACGACCACCGCCGCGCCGGCCAGCGCGCTCACCACGACGATGCAGGAATAGAGAAGGACTTCGGCCACGACCGACGACATGGGGCGCGCACCCTAACCCCAAATCGCGGCGTTCAATAGCTTCGCACCACCAGCACCGACACCCGGCCCGGCTTCACCTCCACGAAGTGGGTCGTCGGACGGCCCGGCGCATCCACCTGGATGGTGTGTTTTCCCGGAGGAAGCCGGAAGCGCGCCACCTGGAACTCCGCCGGCAGTGACAGCCAGGAGCGCAGGTCGGGCTGGTTGCCGGCGTTGAGCAGCAGGAAGGTGAGCACCCCCAGCTCCTTGCTCTTCGCCAGCGCGCCCACGCCCGCGGCCACGCCCGCCTTGGCCACGGCGCCCGCGAGCTGCTTGGCCAACATGCGGCCGATGCGGTCGTTCAGGTGCACCTGGGCCACCCGCGCCAGCGACGTCACCGTCACCGCCCGCTCCGACTGGCCCTCCACCGCCACGCGCACCGGCGGTGTGCCTCCCCGGTCGCGGTACATGGGCACGGAGATGAGCTCCCCGGAGTCGTTGTAGTTACGCGACGTGGACATCTTCTCCGGCGACAGCCCCGCCTCCACCACCACGACGAGCTGCCCGTCCCCCGGCGCCAACGGCGCGTGCGCCACGTCCGGAAACTTCTGGGCCAGCATGGCGTAGGCGTCGTCGCGGCCCGTCTTCTTCGCCAGCCGCAACAGGGGTTCCACCAGCCCGTCCAGCCGGGGCTCCAGTTCGTACGCCTTCATGTAGTCGATGAAGGCCGAGTCCCACTCGCGCTGGTCCTCGTACAGCACGCCGCCCAGGTAGCGGGCGATGGCGAGCTGTTCGTAGGGCTTCTTCTCCTCGGTGATCATCTTCTCGATGCGCTCGTTGACGCGGCGGACCTCCACGAGCGCGTCCTCGTCCCGGCCCAGCTGCGCGTAGTTGAGCGCCTGGAGGACGGAGATCATCAGCTTCTCGAAGTCCTCCCCCCGGTAGGCACGCCGGCGCTCGTTGCTGAGCAGCACCCCGGCCTCCTCGCTCACGGAGGTGATGTCCAGCTCCCCCACGAGCCGGTCCGCCTCCGCCAGGACCTTCGTGCTCGCCTCCCACTGGCCGGCCGCGTGTTGCACCATGCCCTTGTCGAGCAGCAGCAGGAGCTGGTCGCGCGGCGGGGCGTCCTTCTCTTCGCCATCCAGCTCCCGGAGGGCGCGCGGATAGTCGGAGGATTGGTACGCCGAGCGCGCGGACGCGGTGCGCGCCACGTAGTCGCTGGCGCAGCCGCTCAGGCCCAGGGCGGTGATGAACAGCAGGCCCCAGCGCACTCCCGTCAAACGGACGGAAAGGCGTGGGGCCCGCGAGGCGATGTCGGACACGTTGGACACGGAGGCGACTACCAGCTCACGCCCTGCTTTTCGAACTTCTTGCGGATCTGCTTCTCGTCTGTCCAGGCGATGGTGCCCGTGCGCACGTCGTTCAGCTTCGCCGTCATCTTGTAATAGACGGACTTGTCGCGGCCGACCTCTTGGATGATGGAGGCGAGGTCGCCCGTCATCAGGAAGTCCACCGACGCCTGCTGACCGGGGGCCTTGGCGGCGTCCGGGCTCACGTAGCCGGACTGCTGGTACTCGTACTCCTCCGCGATATCCTGACGCGCCTGCTGATCCACCAGCGCGAAGCGGCCCGTCTGCGCGAGCGCCGTTTGAATCTTGTCCCCCAGCGAGCGCATGTCGATGTGCTCACTGGTGCTGTTGCGCAGCTTGCCCACGAGGACGATGGGCAGGGGCGAGCCCTGGGGCGGAGGCTGGGCGAAGCGCGGGGAGCTGGCCAGCGACTCGGCCATCTTCTTGGCGATGAGCTGCAGGTCGTTCTCGTTGAAGCGGTCCCCCAGCATCTCGATTTCATTGGGGTCCGCGTAGGAGCCACGCGTGAAGGCGCGCGGACCAGCGCAGCCGACGAGCGTGACGGCGACGAGGGCGGACAGCAACAGGCGGCGGGTGTTCATGGTCGGGTTGACTCCTAGTTCCATTCGCATTCGAAGCGGCTGCCTTCGAAATTCCACTTGTAGGCAAGCACCGCGTCGCGGCGGTAGCCGGCCGTGAGCCGGCAGAGGCTCTGCAGCGAGCTGCGCGGATAGTCGAAGGTGTACGTCTGCGCCTTCGAGCGCTCCTGCGCGGTGAGCTGCGAGGGGTGCGTGAGCGTGGGGCTGGCGCTGGCGGCGACGAGCACGCGGTGCGCGCCGTAGGTCTTCAGCGGCACGCGGCCGGCCAGTTGGATGCGGCGCACCGTGCGGGCAATCACGATGTCGCTGCGGTCCACCATCGTCTCGTGGGTGTTGCGGCGCTGGAGCAGCTCCGGGAGGTTCGCGGAGAACACCCGGGTGATGTCCCCGTCGTCCACGAAGAAGTAGAGGAACGCCTCACGCGCGGTGCGGCTCTCCCCGGTGAAGTCCAGCGTCACCAGCAGGTTCAGCTCGCGGTTGGGCGCGAGCCCCTGGCGCGACACCGCGGCGATGACCGTCTTGTCCACGCCCGCCTTCTTCAGGCGGATGAGGCCGTCCGCGCTCGCGTCACACGCGCAGCGGCGCTCTTCGATCATCTTCACGAGCTGCGCGGGTTCGAAGCCGGCCTGGGACAGCTTGGTCAGCTCGTCGTCGGTGAGGGGCAGCTGGTCCGACCGCTCGTAGATGCGCGGTAGCTGGTTCGGATCCCAGTTGATGATGTTGTACGTCTGCACATCCCCGGTCGGGAACGGCAGGGAGACGGTGGGCGGGGCGACGCGGGGCGCCTGGGCGGCGGTCAGCGCGACGGCGGCGGCGAGCAGTTGGGCGATCATGGCGGTCAGAACCGGTATCCGATGTTCATGAACAACCGGTTCGTCACTCCTCCTCCCCCGATGGGGATGTCCGGCGAGTAGTGCAGGCCCATGAGCACGCGGTCGCGGCGGCCCAGGAGCATCTCCGCGCCAATCTGCGGCGACAGGGCGAAGCGCAGTCCTTCGCCCTCCGGGATGACGATGGCGCCCGCCTTGAGGCCGAAGGTGAAGGACACCGGCCAGCCCCAGGTGCGGAAGGTGGGGCCCACATTGCCGATGAAGCGGCCCCCGTCGAAGACGTAGGCGCCGCTGGCATCCAGGCGGTACCAGTCATCGCCCCAGAGGGAGATGGTGGCGCCCACGAACAGCGGCGGGCCGTCCGGCGCGCCCGCGGGGTTCTCCTGGGAGTTGATGGCCGCGCCCCAGTCGAACTGGAGCGACACGCCCCGGCGGTTGTCGCCGTAGCCGCCCTTGCCGTACTCCGACTCCTCGGGCCCGTCGGTGCGACCGTCACGCTCCTGGGCGCCCGCGGACAGCGGCGTGGCGACGGCCAGGAGCGCCAGGGCTCCGCACAACGTGACAGGACGCTTCATCTGTTGGACTCCCCAAGCGTGGGTGCGACTGCTCTTGCGCGAAGTACGGCGCGCCGGGCGACATATTCATCGCGCGGCGAACATCCGTGCAAGCGCCTGTTCTTCCAGGCGCCTGCGTTCAGGCCCGCGGCTCCGGTGCGCCCGCCGTCGCCGTCTCCGTGTCCTTGGAGGCCGGAGCCAGGGCGGGACGGGATTCACTGCGCACCGTGGGCAGCCACTGGGGACGGGCGCGCAGGAAGAGGACCATCCGCTCCCGGACGAGGAAGCGCAGGTCGCCCAGTTGGCTGGAGTTGGCCGCGCTCACCAGCGCGCGCACGGTGAGGGTCTTGTCCATCACGTCGAAGACGACCAGCGTCTTCACCCGGCCATCCCACAGGTTCTTGCCTTCCTCGGCCAGGATGCGGTCCAGCTCCGCGCGCAAGGCGTCGATGTCCGCCATGTAGTCCACCTGGAGGATGACGGTGCCCATCATCTCCGGGGAGCCCTTGCTCCAGTTCTGGAACGGCTTGTCCAGGAACTGGGTGATGGGAATCACCATCCGGCGCTGATCCCAGATGCGCAGCACCACGTACGTGAGGGTGATCTCCTCCACCGTGCCGAACTCGTTCTCCACCAGCACCTGGTCGCCAATGCTCACCGGCTGGGTGATGGACAACTGGATGCCGGCGAGCAGCGTGGAGATGGACTTCTGCGCGGCAAGACCGATGACCAAACCCGCGATACCAGCGGAGGCGAGCAGCGACACGCCGACGTTGCGCACCACCTCGAACTGCATGAGGAGCAGCGCGGCGGCGATGACGTAGGTGGCCACCTCGAACACCGCGCGCAGCACTGCCAGCTGCGTACGCAGCGAGCGGGCGCGGGGCTTGTTGCCTGCCTCGGAGGTGACGCGGCTCTGGACGAACGCCTCCGACACCCGGAGGAAGCGCAGGATGAACCACGCCACCGCGATGATGACGAGCGAGTAGCTCACCCGCTCGCTCAAGAGCCGCAGCTTCGGGGGCAGCAGCAGGAACGACGTGCCCAGCGCCAGCAGGCCGGAGAAGAACGGCAGCCGCAAAGGGCCCCGGCCGGCGCCGACCAGCTGGTCGTCCCAGCTGATGTTCGTCCAGCGCGCCACGCGCATCGCCGTGGCCAGCAGCAGCTTCTCCAGGAGGTACGAGAGGATCCACGCGCCCAGCAGCGTCACCGCCAGGCCCAGCCACTGCCACGGCTCCAGGCCCAGGAACGTGCGGTCGAAGAAGAAGGACGGCAGCGTCTCCGTCAGCAGCGGGCCGTACTCGTCGAAGAGCGGGTCCACCATCTTCACGGTGGCCTCCCCGAACACCCAGGTGGGCACGCCGTCCACCGTCACCCGCTGCAGGCGGATGGGCACGCTCGCGCCCTTGAGCGCGATGGCGCCCAGCGTGTCGAAGCGGGAATTGCCGGCGTCCGCCTCCGCCGTCTTGGACAGCGCGGAAACGTTGAGGGTCAGCTCCCGGTCCAGGACGAACTTCAGCCGGCGCGCCAGTTGGGCCCCCCGCGTGGCCTGTTCCGTGGCCGGCAGGAAGTCCAGGTAGAGGTAGTGGGACGCCCGGGGGTAGTCCCCGCGATGCACCGCGTCCAGGAACCCCTGCGCGGTGGCGCGGGGCGACTGCCGGTCGAGGTCCTGGGGGACCTGCCCCAGGCCTGGGTTGAGCGCGGCGGCGGGGAGGCCAACCAGGGCGGTCCAGAGGAGAAGGAGGGCCGCCAGGGCCCTTGGGGCGCGGTGCTTCATGGGTGCCTCCTTACCTCTTTTCGACCCGGTTGCCCGTGAAAGACGGACTTGCTCCGGAGGCGGCCGGGCGGGCGGGAACGCCCTCGGCGGAAGACGGAAAACCCGGGTCCGGGGCCTCGACGGGAAAGCATTGGTGCACCGGGAGGTGGTGGGCTAGAACCGACCCCCAAGGAAGGTCGCCGTGTCCGAGCAGAAGCGAAGAATCCTCCTGATTGACGACAGCGAGATCACCCTCGCCATGGAGAAGGCCGTGCTGGAGGCGCGCGGCTATGAGGTCGTGGCCACCTCCACGCTCATGGAGTTTGAGAAAACGCTCCAGATCTGGCGACCGGACCTCATCCTCACCGACATCCACATGCCGGAAGCGAAGGGCACGGACATCTGCCGCACGCTGAAGAACGAGTACGGCACGCAGGACATCCCCATCGTGCTGTTCTCCAGCCTGCCGGACGACGAGCTGTCGAAGCTGGCGGAGCAGGTGGGCGCGGATGGCTCGCTCTCCAAGGTGAACGGCCTTGAAGCGATGGGCGAGAAGATCGACGAGCTGGTGCAGAGCATCCTCTGGTGAGGTGACGGTGATGCGCGCGTACGTCCTCGCGGTGCTCGTGGGCGCGCTCCTCTCCGGTTGCAGGCGACAGGAGTCGCGCCCCCAGGAGGGCGCCTCCCCGACGCCGCAAGCCACCTCCCCCACCCCGGCCGCATCCCCGCCGGGCGCCGTCCTCTTCATCTCCGCCGACACGCGCGGCTACCTGGGTCCCTGCGGGTGCAGCGAGAACATGCGCGGCGGCATCGGCCGGGCGGCGTTCCAGGTGCAGGAGGCGCGCAGGGGCGGCCAGCCGGTGCTGTACGTGGACGGCGGCAACAGCCTCTTCGGTGAGACGCACCTCAAGCCGGATCAGGTGCCCCAGGAGGAGCGCAAGGCGAAGGCGCTCGCGGACGCGTTGCGGACCATGGGGCTCGCGGTGCGCGCGACGGGCGAGCTGGACGACACGCGCGGCCCGGACTTCCGCCGGAGCCTGGGCTTGCCGGAGGTGGCGTCGGGCGGGGTGAAGCTGCTGGACGCGGGCGCGCGCAAGGTGGCCGTGGTGGCCGCGGCGTCCGGAGAAGCGCTCGTCCAGGCGAGCCAGCAGGCGCGGGCCCAGGGCGCGGACTTCGTGGTGGGATTGTTGGACCAGCCGCTGGAGGCCGCGCAGGCCGCCGCCGCGCTGCCGGGGCTCGCCGCGAACCTGGTGGTCGCGACCCACAGCGCCGGGGAGTTCTCCGCCGAGGAGAACCGGCTGGTGCGCTCCGACGTGCCAGTGGTGGCGGTGCAGAGCAAGGGGCGGTCGCTCCTGCGCGTGGACCTGACGTACGCGGCCCAGAAGGGGCCGTTCGCGCTCCAGCGTTCGCAGGGGGACGTGGACCGGGAGGTGGCGGCGCTGGAGCAGCGCATCGCGCTCCTGGACAAGGACATCAACCTGCCGGGCGTGGATCCGAAGCTGAAGGCGTTGAAGCAGGGTAAGCGCGACGAGCTTTCCGCGCGCAAGCAGGGCTTGCTCACCGCGCCGCCCGCGCCCGCCACCGACGTCAACGGCTTCGCGCTGCGCTTCCTGCCGCTGGAGTCGAACCTTGCGTCCGCGAAGGACACGCAGGCGCTGGTGACGGCCTACGACGTGGACGTGGGGAAGCTGAACCTCGCGTGGGCGAAGGAGCACGGCCAGGACTGTCCGCTGCCCGCGAAGGGACAGGCGGGGTTCGTCGGCAGCGCGGCCTGCGCGGACTGCCACGCGGAGGCCACCACCGTGTGGGAGGCAAGCAAGCACCACCACGCGTGGGAGACGCTGGAGGCGGTGGGCAAGCAGCACCACCTCAACTGCATCGGATGTCACGTCACCGGCTGGCAGCAGCCCGGCGGCGTGTGCCGTCTGGACAAGGTGGCCGGACGCGAGGACGTGGGCTGCGAGAGCTGCCACGGTCCGGGCTCCAAGCACGTGGACGCCCCCAGCCCGGAGACCATCGTGGGCAAGCCGGGACAGGCGGTGTGCGTCACCTGCCACAACCCGGAGAACTCGCCCCACTTCGACTTCGCCACCTACCTGCCCCGCATCCTCGCTCCAGGTCACGGAAGACCTGTAAAGAGCGAGCAGGCAGGAGAGCCCCCGGCGAAATAGGGTCGCCTGCTCCCACCGGGGGTCCGTCCGGAGGGCATACCGTGCGACTTGTTGTTTGACTGTCAAGAAAGCTGGCGAATACTGCGGCCTTCGCCTGCTTCTGGGCGACCTCGCCTGGCGTTCCCATGCCGCCTCTTTCACTGCTCCTGCTTGCCCTGGCCTCGGTCCCCTCCCCGCAGGGGGTGGCGCCGAAGCCCGTGCCGCCGCCCGGCGTGCGTGCGCTGCCTTCCTCGGAAGCGCCTTCGCTGACGGCGGATGGCAGCCTGGCAGTGCCCCCCGTCCCCGTGGAGGAAGGCGAGGAGACGGAGGAAGTGGAGGCCGAGTCCGCGGAGCTGGAGGAACTGCGCGCGCTGGAAGGCGCCGCGTTGGATCCGGAGTCGAAACCCAACGCGGAGATGATGCAGTCGCTCAGGCGGCTAGGCCTGACGAACCCGCTGCGGCTGCGGATGCTGGACGCGCTGGAGGAGCCCACCTTCCGCGAGGACGACACGCCCCCGGCGCTCGCTCGCATCACGGACCTGTCCACCTTCGATGTTTCGCTGGTGAAGGACCGCTTCGACATCCCGGTGGACATGCAGCCCCGGGTGGCCGAGTACATCCAGTTCTTCCAGGGCCCGGGCCGCAAGTGGTTCCGCAAGTGGATGGCGCGCTCCACGCGCTACCTGCCGGTGATGCAGCCCATCCTGGAGTCGAAGGGGCTGCCTCGGGACACGGTGTACCTGGCGATGATTGAGAGCGGCTTCTCCGCGAATGCCTATTCGTGGGCGCACGCGGCCGGGCCGTGGCAGTTCATCTCCAGCACGGGCAAGCAGTACGGCCTCAAGCAGGACTTCTGGGTGGACGAGCGGCGCGACCCCATCAAGGCCACGCACGCGGCGGCGTCGTACCTGAAGGACCTCTACGGCGAGCTGGGCCACTGGTACCTGGCGTGGGCGGGCTACAACACGGGTTCGTACCGGGTGCGCAAGATGGTGGAGCGCTACGGGACGAAGGACTGGTGGCTGCTGGCGGAGGAGAAGGGCCTCGCGAAGGAGACGAAGCACTACGTCCCCAAGCTCATCGCCGCTGCGCTGGTGGCGAAGAACCCCGAGGCGTTCGGCTTCTCCCAGGAGGAGTTCCAGTACGAGCAGGCGCTGGACTACGACGAGGTGAAGCTCACGGATGCCACGGACCTGGACGTGCTCGCGCGTTCGGCCGGGGTGAGCGTGATGGACGTGCAGGACCTGAACCCGGAGCTGAAGCGCTGGTGCACGCCTCCGGCGTCGGCCTCGAAGCCCTACGTGCTGCGGCTGCCCCGGGGGACCTCCACGCTGTTCGCGGAGAACTTCCAGAAGCTGTCTCCGGCGGACCGGCTGACCTTCCGCGTGCACACGGTGAAGCGCGGCGACACGTTGTCCCAGATTGCCCTCCAGTACGGCACCGCGCCGGAGGCCATCCTGCAGATGAACCGGCTGAAGAGCGCTCGCACGTTGAAGCTGCGCGCGGAGCTGGTGATTCCGGTGCCGTCGGGCCGAGGCGGCAGCGGGGACGCGGGTGGGGCCATCGCGTCGAAGGTGGCGCAGGCTCGGCGCAGCGGCGTGGTGGCGGTGCGGCCGGAGGACGAAGTGCCGGCCGGGACGCCCAAGGGGCCCGTGGCCGCGGGGCCCGTGAAGACGGAGAAGGTGAACGGCAAGACGCGCGTGACGTACGGGGTGCAGGAGGGCGACAGCCTGTGGCTCATCGCCAACCGCTTCCAGGTGTCGGTGGACGACATGAAGCAGTGGAACAACCTGCCGCGCCGCAACCGCACGCTGTCGTTGGGCACGCTGCTGACGGTGTGGCCGCCGGACGCGAAGGGCGCGACCCCCGCGAAGGTGGAGGAGCGCGGCGGCACCATCGTCGTGGCCAGCGCCGTCGCAAGTCAGGCGCCCGCCGGCCCCAAGGGCAAGATGCACACGCTGGCCGAGGGCGAGACGCTCTGGTCGGTGGCGCAGCGCTACAACGTGTCCGTCGAGGACATCATGAAGTGGAACCACATCAAGGACCACCGCACGGTTCCCACCGGCAAGCTGCTGTCGCTGAGCGCGCCGTAGCGTGGGGACGTGACGGGATGAGCCCGGGGGCGTTTCGTCCCGGGGCTCGTGGCGTGAAGCGACGGCCGGGGCCTTGCAGTCCCCGGGTCCATGATTGCTTCCGCGCTGCTTCGAGAGACCTCCTCCCTTCCCGCTGAACCGTTCGACTCGCGGGAGCCCTCCCCTGACGAGCCGGGACTGACACGCGGAGCGACCGTGCTCCGGTACGTCCCGTCCCGTGGAGCTGAACGTCCCGAGGACAGGACGGTCGCTGGAAGCACGGCGGCCGTCCCCGTGTCGAACCTGGCCCACGCGTCCGCGTTCGCGTCACTCACGGCGCACAACACGCTGACGCCCTTCGATGCGCGGGTGGGTTCGCCTCGCGCGTCGGCGGTCGCTGGGACGCCCATACCGACGGCCGATGCCGCACGCTCTGCGACGGCCGATGATCTCCGGTCCGCGACCACCGCGCTCCTGGAGCACGCGCGAACGGCTGCGGCCACCGTGCCCACTGTGTCTTTGGAGCACGCGCGCTTCACCGGTTCGCCCCAGCTCGCGGACGTGGCAACAGGCGCGGCCGTCCTGGGAACGGGCTCTCGTGGGGATGGACTGCGCGCGGTGCAGGGCGCGCTCATGGACATGGGCTTCGCGCTGTACGGCGGCGCGGATGGACGCTACGGGCCGGACACGACCCGCGCGCTGCGCAACTTCCAGGTGCACGCGGCCAGCGCGGGGTTCCCTGGCGTGCGCACGAGCGGCGTGCTCGATGCCGTCACCCTGCGCGCCCTGGAGGCACTGGCTCCTGCGCCGGGCTCACGCGGACAGACGCGCGCCCTGCCCTCCCCATTCTATGCGGGGCAGCCGGTGCGCGTCGTCATCGCCTTGCGCGAACACCGCACCTTCCTCTTCGACCCGGAGGGCCAGCTCCTGGACATCTTCCCCAACGCGGTCGGCACCGCCGCCACGCCCACGCACCCCGGCCTCAAGGTGGTGCGCGCGAAGCTGGATCAGGTGGCCACGGAGAACGCGGGCGCTCGGCTGTGGAATGACGGGCACGTGTTCGGCGCGCGGCTGCTGGACCTCTCCTGGGTGGATGGCCACCGCAGCGGCGAGGAGCTGCACGGCACCAGCGCGCCCGCGCTGCTGGGCGGCGACGTGTCCCACGGCTGCATCCGCCATGCGAACGAGGACATCCTCGTGCTGCATGACGCGCTCGCCGTGGGAGACCGCATCGCCGTGGTGGAGACGCTCCAGGATGCGCACCTGGGCGTCCCCGTCACCGTCGGCTGAACCCACCGCCGACGGTGCACGGACTCAAGGCGTCACTGCTCCTCGAGCAGCATCTTCAGCTCCCGCACGCGCCGGCTGATGTAGTCCCGGTCCAGCGCGCGGAAGTTCTCCGGCAGCAGCGCCCGGCTGGTGCACTCCTGCACCGCCACCAGGTTCTGCATTTCAATCTCCAGCGGGTAGCTGGGCGGCACGAAGTCCGCGAGCACCGCCGCCAGGTCTTCCTTCGTCACCTGGTCCCGGTTGTCCGCCAGGGCGCGGAACTTCGAGCGCACCATCACCGCCTCGATGTCCGCGCCGCTGAAGGCGCGCACGCCCTCCGGAATCAGCGTGGCGAAGGACTCCACGCCCTCCACCGACACGCCCGTCTTGCGGCTCATCACCTGGAACAGCTCGTTCCGCTCCTCGTCCGTCTGCGGATAGAAGAGCGCGATGTGCTCCTCGGCGCGTCCCTGGCGCTTGAGGTCGATGGGCAGCAGGTCCGGCCGCGCCGTCAGCAGGAACCAGACGATCTTGCCGCGGTACTGCGTGTTGCCCATGAAGGCCGCGATGGAGCCGAAGATGCGGCTGCTCGTGCCCGAGTCCCCGCCAGAGTCGCGGTTGCCGAGGAAGGTGTCCGCCTCGTCGACCATCACCGCCACCGGCCACAGGGCCTTGAGCAGGTTGAAGATCTTCTCCAGGTTGGCTTCGGTGACGCCCTGCCACTGGCTGCGGAAGTTCAGGAACTTCACCACCGGGATGCCAATCTCCCCGGCGAAGCAGCTCACCATGAACGTCTTGCCCGTGCCCACCGGACCGCTCAAGAGGTAGCCCATGGGCATGACCTCGATGCGGCCCTTCTTCAGCGCGGACGCCGCCTGCCGCAGCATCTGCTTGGCGTGCGCGTGCCCCGCCACCGCGTCCAGGTTGTGCGCCGGTTCGATGAACTCCAGCAGGCCGTGGCACTCCGCCTGGATGAGCTCCTTCTTCTTCTCCTTGAGCATCTCCGGCGTGATGCGGATCTCCCGCTCCAGCGCCTCCGTGAGCACGCGGTCCAGGTTGATGCGCGACAGGCCGGCCGTCATCTTCGCCAGGCCCGCCAGCGGCACCTCCGACAGCGACTGGAGCCGCTTGCCGTCCAGCTTGGCGCGCACGTAGTCCAGGCGCTCCTCCTCGGTGGGCAGGGGCAGCTCGATGGGCGCCACGTACGGGTTGCGGCTGATGCGCGGCGACATGTCCGCCAGGTTCTCCGCCAGCAGCACCACCGACACGTCGCCCGCCAGGAACTGCGGGTCGTGCGCCCACTTGTCCAGCGTGGCCACGACGAAGCGGTCCTCCGCCGACAGGTGGCTCATCTCCCCGCCGGGGACCAACGTCTCCGCGAAGTCGATGATGAGCGCCAGCGAGCGGCCCTCGCTCAGGCGCATGCGCAGGAAGTTCTCAAGAATCTGCAGCGCACGGCCCGGGTCGCGAGGCATCACCTTCGCGTAGTCGGTGCCGTACATCGCGTCGTAGCCGGTCATGGCCCGCGACAGGTCCTTCTGCGTCTCCGGCGTGGCGGAGCGGATGCCCGACGAGCGGTCGTAGAACAGGACGTGGTCCCGTCCCCCGAACAGCTCCTCCGACAGGAAGGTCTTGAGCGTGCCGAAGCCGCGCCCGCCGTCCTCCAGTTGCAGGGGCTGGAGATCGCGCACGGCCCCGTACAGCAGGAAGGTGCTGACGGTCTTCGTGTAGTACTTGCGCGCCAACTGCTGCGCCCACCGGGGAAGATCCGCCAGCGGATCCGCCTTGTTCACCTTGCGCACCTTCGTCACGGAAACCCCTCCGGTGTCGCTCCCCCCACGACCATCAGGGGGGAGGACCCTCAGGGTTCAAGCTTAAGCGCGACCGCTCAATCGCGACAACGCGCCTGCTTCTTCAGCGTCGCATCCACCTTGATGACGGCGCCCAGCGTGGTGGCCACGACGTCCACATCCTCGTCGGCGTGGCACTTCGACTTCAGCGTGAGCTCCCGCGTCCCCGGCGGCACCCGCACCGCATTCGGGGTGACGACGCCCAGATCCTTGTTGCCCAGGTAGATGGCGGCGCCCGACGGGTTGGAGGTGATCTGCACCTCCAGGTCCGCACGCTCCAGCGTCGCCGTCACGTCGAAGGACCCATCCTTCACGGCCATGGTCCCCGCGAAGGTCTGATAGCCCGGAGCCGACACCTCCACGACCGGGGAGTTGGACGTGAGGGAGAAGTCCCGGACCAACGACTCACGACTGCCCTGCGCGCGAGCCACCTTGCCGTCGATCTTCACCTCGGCGTCCTCGGGCCGCACCTTCAACACCACCAGCACCGAGCGCGCCTGCCGTGGGAGCACGGCGCGCACCGGCGCCGCGCTGGTGCCTTCGGACACCGTCACGGACTGGTTGAAGACTTCGTGGCCAGGCGCGGTCACCAACACCAGCACGTTGCCAACCGGCACCTGCTTCAGGACGAAGCCACTCTCCGGGAACGCCTCCTCGGGGCCCGCGTTGATGGACACCCGAGCGGTCGCCTTCGCCTCGGGCGTCTTGAGCTCCACCATCACGTAGCCCAGCGAGGGGCTGCTCGGCTTGAACACCACCGCCAGGCCCACCAGCAGCAGCAGCGAGGCCAGACCGATGGCGCTGTAGAGCAGCCGCTTGTCCAGACCGCGCAGGCCCAGACCCGGACCGGGGCCCGCGTCCTCCTCGAAGACTTCCTTCTGACGCGCTTCCTTCGGCGGGTACGGACGCGGCGGATTGCCCAGCATGGGCGGCGCGGGAGGCCGCGGCGGGGGCGGCATCGGCTCCGGCGGGGAGTCCGGACGGACGATGCGCGGCAGTTGGCCCTCGCCCCCCCGGTTCGGCGTCGGGCGCGGCGCGGGCGCGTCGTGCGACATCAGCGTGGGCACGTTGGTCAACGACGGGCGCGGAGGCGCGGCGTTGAGCACCGGCATGTTGTTGTGCGACAGGCGCGGCGGCCCCACGGTGTGCGCGGAGGAGGAGAACGGCGGGAGGGTGCGGGGCTCGTCCTCTTCCTCTTCGTGCGCGGCGGCCCGGGACTCCAGCGGCGTGATGGCGCGGCCAATGGCGGCGCCGGGCTGGGTGGTGGGCTCCGGCGCGTCGTTGAAGACGGCGTCGCGGTCCACCATCTGCGTCGCCAGCTCCTCGTCCTCCTTGGGCGAGGGCGCGGCGGGCGCGGCGGTCAGCTTGGGCAGCGCGGCGAGCGTGGGCGAACGGCGCGCCCCCTGCGACGACGCGTTGGGGCTGGAGGCCCGCGGCTGCGGCGGCGCGTACACCGGCTCCACGGCCGGCGCGGACGACGGCTGCACCGCCGGCAGGTTGGTCATGCTCTGCGTGGGCACCGGCGACGGGCCGCTGTAGCCCGCCTCGATGGCCGCCAGCATGCCGTCCGGCGCGCGGATGTCCGCGTACTCGGCCAGGCGCTGCTTCTCGCGCTCCACCTCTTCGGCGAACGTGGACTTCATGTACTGCATGAGGTCCTTGCGGCTGAAGATGCTGTCGCTCGTGAGCAGGAAGCGCTGCAGGTCGTCGCCGAGCTCGCTCGCGTACTGGTAGCGCTCGTCCACGTCCTTCGCGAGCGCCTTGAGCACGATGCGCTCCAGCGCCTCCGGGATGCGCCGGTTGTACGTGGACGGCGACGGCACCTCCGCCTTGCGCACCTTCTCCAGCACGCTGAAGTCGCTGTCGCCCACGAAGAGGCGCTCGCCGGTGAGCATCTCGTAGAGACACACGCCAATGGCGAACACGTCCGAGCGGCGATCCAACGGCAGGCCGCGGATCTGCTCCGGGCTCATGTAGCCGAACTTGCCCTTGAGGATGCCGGCCTGCGTCTTGGTCGCCTTGCCCGCCGCCTTCGCGATGCCGAAGTCGATGACCTTGACCTCGCCCTCGAAGGACACGAGCACGTTCTGCGGCGAGATGTCGCGGTGGACGATGTTGAGGTCGCGCCCCATCCCGTCCTTCTTGAGGTGGGCGTAGGCCAGGCCTTCACACATCTTCGCCACGCAGAAGGCGACCAGCGGCACCGGCGCGGGTTCGCCCTTCTTGCGACAGCGGTCGAAGATGGCCCGCATGTCCTTGCCGGGGATGTACTCCATCGAAATGAAGTAGCTGCTGGCGATCTGCCCCAGTTCGTAGATCTGCGCGATGTTGGCGTGGGTCAGCTGGACGCTGATCTTCGCCTCATCGATGAACATCGAGATGAATTCTTCATCCTCGGCGATGTTCGGCAGGATTCGTTTGATGGCGACGAGCCGCTCGAAGCCACTGGCGCCGAACTGTTTGCCGCGCCAGACCTCCGCCATGCCGCCGATGTTGACGCGGTCCAGGAGGAGATACTTCCCGAACGGGATGGGTTGCCGCTTCGGTTGAGAGGTCGTCACTTTGGGTGGGGGTAGAGTCCTTGCAAGGAGCCTATCGATCGCGGCTCCGCAGGGTCAACCGCGCACGCCGACCTATTTCCGGCCGCTTGCTCTGCAAGCGGCCCGAACTCAAGGCGAAATAGATGTGGCTTCGCCGTCCGAAGCAGCTTCGGGGAGCTCCAGCTCGATGGCCGGTTGCGCGTCGTTCTCCTCTGGAGAACGGGCCCGCACGACGCTGAAACGCGGCTCTCCCCGGGTGGAGAAGAGGCCGGGCGCACCAAAGCGCACCTCGGCGGGCAGCCCGACCAGCGTTACCCACGCCTGCTTGCCGTCCGAGGCGACACAGTACAGCAACGTCCCCGGCCGCGTACCGGAAGCGTCACGGGCGGGGCCTTCGCAATTTCTGCGCACCTGGAGTGCGTAGGAGGGCACCTGGATGCCGCGCAGCCGGTAGGGCGGCGTGCCCAGCGCGTCGACGAGGGGCTGGAGGACGCGCGCCTCCACGGGCACCGCCTCCGGGGTGGCCTGCTTCTGAGCGGCTTCATGGAAGTTGCGCAGCGCCACCGCCGCCTGCGCTTCCGCGTCCAGGGGAGACCGGCCTTCCGACAGCACCAGGTCCAGGAAGAGCGCGCCCACGAGCAGGATGGGCAGCAGCCGGTAGCCCTTGAAGCCCTCTGGCTGCTTGCGCAGGAGCCCTCCCCCCAGCACGACGAGCCCCACCGCCGTGAGGCCCAGCACCGCGCCCGCGCGAACGACGGAGGGCGACGACGTCACCGCGGAGACCTCCGCGGTGCGCACGCGCAGGGCATCCGCGAGTTCGCCGCCGTAGAGCCACCCCAGCGCCCCCAGGCACAGGACGTTGACCACCAGCGTCCCGCGCTTGGGGCCCGTCATCCCGCGAGCGTCCTCGCCGGATCCGTGGCGGCGGCGCGGCTGCTGGGAAACCAGGCGCCCGCGAGCGCGGCCACGAGGCCCAGGAGCACGCCGCCCAGCAGCACCGTCACCGGGAAGGAGAAGAAGCTGTCGGGCTTGAAGGGAAAATCCGGCAGGTAGCCCGCCGCGAAGCGGTCCACCGCGAAGGCCAGGAGCAGCGCCACGGATGTTCCCGCCGCGCCGCCCAGCAGGCCCACCACGCTGGCTTCCGCCAGGACGATGGAGCGGATGTCCGCGCGCGAAGCCCCCACCGCCTGCATCACGCCAATCTCCCTGGCCCGGGCGCGCACCGACGCGGACATCGCGTGGGTGATGTTCACGGCGGCCAGCACGCAGATGAGGATGGACAGGAGCGCCAGCGCGGACGTGGTGAGTGCCACCGCCGCGCCCGCGTTCTCCGCGAGCCTTCGCTCCTGATCATCGATTTCGAAGCCCATGCCCTTCACCGCCGCCACCAGCGCCGGCACGTACGAAGGGTCCGCCGCCACCAGCGTGACGCCGGTGTAGCTCTCCGCGTCCGCGCCCGCCGCGCGGTTGATGCGCACCGCCGTGTCCAGCGGGATGGTGATGCCCGCGAGCATGGCCCGGTCCGACGCGCCCACCACCTGCGCCTGCTGCGTGGAGCTGGGGCCGCCCGACGTGGCCGCCACGTAGGAGCGGTTGAACTCCACCGGGAAGCCGAAGCCGATGAGCATCTCCGCGGACAGCTGCGGCAGCTTCCGCGCGGGGGCGAACGTCTTGTTGTACAGCTCCAGCAGGCGCGTGGAGATGAGCGCCGGGATGGCCTTGCCCTCGCCAGGGTCCTTGAAGTCCTTCGCCTCCTGGAGCCCCACGTCCTTCTGCACGAGGCCGGGGTCCACGCCCACCGCGAGCACCTCCAGGCCCATGCGCAGGCGCGAGCCGAAGAAGGTGCCGTCGTAGCGGGTCACCGCCGGCACGCGCACGTTCATCTTCCGGTACGCCGTCTCCACGCCGGGCAGCGCGCGCAGGCGCTCCACCGCGCCCGTGTCCAGTTTGCCGCCGCCCAGCAGGCCCAGCGACACCGACGGGGGCACCACGTCCACCAGCCGCGAGTCCGTGGGGAAGATGCGCTCGCGGATGACCTGACCCACGCCCAGCCCCAGGCCCACGAAGAACACGAGCGCGCCCACGCCCATCGCCACGCCGAAGGCGGAGAAGAACGCGCCCCGCCGCTCGCGCGCGAGCGACAACCTCACCAGTCGGGACAGTGCGTCCAACCTCATGGGGTCCCTCGCGACGTCAGGGCCGCCGATGTCGGAGACTCCTCGATGAGCCGCGCGTCCTTGAGCCGGAGCACCCGGCGCGCCACCGCGCTCATGCGCTCCTCGTGGGTGACGGTCAGCAGGGTGAGCCCGTCCCGGTGCAGCTCCTGGAAGAGTTCGATGACGCCCGCGCCCGTGGCCGCGTCCAGGTTGCCCGTGGGCTCGTCGCACAGGAGCAGCTTCGGGTTGGCGAAGAGGGCCCGGGCGATGGCCACCCGCTGACGTTCGCCGCCGGAGAGGCGCACCGGTTCGCGGTCCTGCTTCGAGCCCAGGCCCACGCGCTCCAGGAGCATGCTCGCGCGCTTGCGGGCCTCCGGGACGACGGCGCCGAAGTGCGAGGGCAGCAGCACGTTCTCCAGCGCCGACAGGTTGGGGATGAGGTGGAAGGACTGGAAGACGAAGCCCACGTGCGTGTTGCGAAAGCGCGCCAGCTCCACGTCGCGCAGGCCGGAGAGCTTCAGGCCTCCCACCTCCACGGTGCCCTGGTAGTGCACGTCCAGGCCGCCCAGCAGGTGCAGCAGCGTGGACTTGCCGCTGCCGGACGCACCCACCACCGCGACGAAGTCCCCGGCCTCCACGTCGAAGGACGCGCCGTCCAGGACGCGAACCCGCGCGCCCTCGCCGTCCTCGTACTCCTTCACGACGTCCCGGACGCGAATCAAGGGGTGGCCGGAGTCGTGGTGGTGGTGCCGGCCGGAGCGGGCATCAGACGCAGGGAGATTTCCGCCTGCAACGCCTTGTCCTTGCGCGACAGCGACAGGGTCACGGCGCGCAGGTCGTCGGTGGCGTCCAGCCAGCGCACCGTGGTGGCCTTGATGGCGAAGCCGCCAATGCCCCACGCGGAGGACGGCAGCGCCTTCACCGCGTCCGCCAGCCGGCGCAGGTCCAGCAGCAGCACCACCGCCGCGTCCTTGCCCACCGACTTCAAATCCTCCGACACGGGGCCTGTGCCCGCCGGCTGCGCGAGCGCGGTGAGCGACGACTCCAGGCGCGCGCGCGGCGCCGCGAGCACCAGCTTGCCGTCCTTCGTGAGCGCGAAGTGCGCGCCCTCGCCCGCGCGGTACGACGTCAGGTAGGCCTTCTGGCCGTTCAGCTCCGTGGCCTCCACCTTCGCGCCGAAGCCGCCCGCGAAGCCGGGCACCTTGTCCAGCGTGGCCTGCCCCTTCGCCACGTCCTTCGTCTCCGCGATGGCGACCAGGTTGACGAAGCGGAAGGGGTTGGTGCGCCGCAGGTCCAGGTCCGGCAGGCCCGAGCCCAGGTTGACGCCAGGCGACAGCGACAGGGCCAGCACCATGCCCGGCTTGAGGTTGTCCAACACCTCCGTCTTCACGTTGAAGCCCGCCTGCTGCACCGCGCGCGTCACCTGCGTGCCCGCGAGGTACGGCCACACGCCGTCCAGTTGCGCCGGGTCCCCCCGGAAGCGCGCCACGAAGAAGCTGTCCTGGGGCAGCCAGCCCGCCAGCGCCTCTCCACCCTTGGGCTCCAGCGCGGCGAGCGACGCCTGCGTGTCCGGCCACGGCGCGTCCGCGCGCAGCGTCACCGCGCGCTCCTCGATGTGGCCCACGAAGGTGATGCCTTGCACCGTGCCCGCGGGCAGCAGGCCCGAGCCGCCCGGCAGCCACACGTGGAAGTCCCGGTCACCCGTCAGCCGCTTGAGGGACGCCTCCAGCACCGGCTCCTTCGCGATGGAGTTCTCCTCCGGCAGCGCCGCCAGCTCCGGCAGCCGCGCCACCGCCGCGCCCGCGGACAGCAGCACCATGTCGTGCTTGAGGAAGAGCAGGCCCAGCGCGGGCTCCGTGGCACCCGGACGGCTGAAGGTGACGAGCCTCCCCGCGTCCGACTTCGTCTCCTTCTCCTCCGACGCGCCCAGCCGCGAGCGGGCGAAGGTGGCGAAGGTCGTCTTCAGCTTGTCCGCGTCCTTCACCCCGATGACGGACACCGCCTGCGTGCCGCCCAGGAAGGCCGCGCCCGCGCCGCGCTTCGGGTCGATGCCGGCGTCCTCCAGCGCCTTGCGGCTGCGCAGGTCCACGCCCACCTGCCGCATCACCGCGGACACGTAGCGCTCCGCGCTGGGGAAGTTCTGGAGCTGCGCGACGAACGAGGCCACCTTGAGGTTCTGGAAGTGCGCGAGCTTCTCGCCCAGCGTCCCCAGGTCGTCGATGACGACGGCCGCCTGCGCCGTGCGCGGCAGGTAGCGCGACACCCCGGCCGGAGAGGACGCGGGACCGGCCGCGTCCTTTCCGCAGCGCGAGCAGCCGGCGAACACGACCAACAACAGGAGCAGCGGGAGGAAGCCAACGCGGCGGAGCATGGGCGGCAGGACAGGATGCCTGCGCCGGAGAGTCAATCTATTCGTGTGCCGTCGCGGCCCCCCGCCACACCCCCAAGGTGCCACGGTGAACAGGTGCCTTCCGCGCCCCCCGGGGCTCAACCTGTCCGACTGTCGGGCAGGTTTTGACAGGGCGGCCCGGCAGGCGGCCCCGTGCCCGGCCTACCGCACGCGGCTGCCACCGTGCGGCAGTGGCCCGCGCGTCTCTTCCGTGAAGTCCAGGAAGCGCTCCATCTGGCGCACCGTTTCGTCGGTGGATTCCGTCTCCGCGCTGAGCACGTCCAACTGCCGGTTGACGCTCTCTGGGTCGCGGATGGAGATGGACTGCTCGTGCGTCAGCCGCATCAGGTCCTCGATGCCGGCCAGTTGGTGGCTCACCACCTCGCGGCTCTCGCCCGCCTGGTCGAAGCGGGCCATGCGCTTGCGTTGAATCTCCAGGCGCTTGCCCTTCACGTCCTTGAGGCGCGGGTTGGGCTCCTCGGCCACCTCCGCCTCCAGCGCCGCCACCTCGCCCACCAGGTTGTCGCGGTCCGCGCCGCTCAGGTACGTGCGGTACTGGTTGAGCGCGGAGATGAGCCGCAGGAACGACGTGAGCAGCGCGTCCAGCTTGGGCTCGCTGTCCGCCACCAGCACGCGGCCGCCGGGCAGCTTGCGGTAGTTGCCCAGGATCTTCTCCTTGAGCCCCACCAGTTGCTGGTAGTGGTCGCGCTGCGACGGCGCCAGGTCCGCGAGCAGCGCGTCCACCGCCGCGCGCGCGGCCTCCGGGTTGTCCGGCGTCTGCGCTCGCACGGCGCGCTGGAAGCGCTTCATGGAGGACAGGAAGCCCAGGTACAGGCCCTCCACGCCCAGGGCCACCAGCATGGGCAGCGGCTCCTGCGTCACCGCGCTGGACATGGCCGCCGTCGTCAGGCCCACCAGATTGGCCGGCAGGAGGAACGCGGCCTTGATGTAGTTCGGTGTCTTCGCCACGTCCGACTCCCCTTCCCGCTCAGGGCCCACGCGCCTCGGAGACGTATTTCAGCGCGCCCAGGTCCCGCGTGTCCTCCGCGGGGGGCGGCGCCGTACCGCGCTTGAGCTTCTGGAAGAGCGCCGCGGCGCTCTGGAACAACTCGTCATAGGTAACTGGCGCCTCGCCGGAAAGGCCGAAGAACGCCCGATTGTCCGCCAGTGTCGCGGGGGGAGCGCTGCGGATGGCCTCCGAGGGGTCTCCCAGGTACGGCGCCACCTCGCCCAGCATCCGTGCCCCGGCCGCCGGGTCCTTGAGCACGCCCTGCCCCGCGTCCAAAAGGCCCCGCAGCACCCGGCGCACCCCATCCGGGTAACGCGCCGCGAAGTCTCCGCGCGCCACCAGCACCGTGGCCAAAAGGTGAGGCGCATCCGCCGTCGTCGCCAGCACCGCTCCACCCCGGTCACGCGCCGCCAGCTCTACGTCGCCCCACAGCCCCACCACCGCGTCCGCCCGGCCCTCCCGGAGGGCCCGGCCCGCGTCCAGCGTGGAGGGCAGGTCCACCCAGCGGACATCGGAGGTGCGCAGCCCCGCGCGCGCCAGCACCCAGAGGGCGAAGTAGTGCGAGGAACCGAACGGATACACGCCCATGCGCTTGCCGCGCAGGCTGGCCAGGTCCGGCACGCCTACCGCCGCCATCGCCTCCTGGCCCCGGCTGCGGCCCACCAGCAGCACCGTGCGCGGCGCCGCGTCCCGGAGCGTGGGCACCCACGACGCGAGCCGGTCCACCGACAGCGCCGCCATGTCCACGCCGCCGTTCTCCGCGCCCACGGACAGGGCCTGCTTCAGCTCCTCTTCGCGTGCGAAGAGCACCGCGCGGGCATCCAGCGCGTACGCCGTCTTGAGCAGGCCCTGGGCCGCGCCCGGAGGGGTGGCGGGGTTGTCCAGCGTGGTGGCGCCCCCGGTGGCCACCAGCAGCGCGGCGGCGGAACCCCGGGCGGTGAAGCCAATGAGCACGGGCCGCAGGGGCACCGACGCCACGTCCGCCACCGGGGCCGCCACTCCGGCGGGAAAGTCGCCGGGGGACAGCCGCACGGCTTCGCGGGTGGACGGAAAGAAGCGCGTCTGCAGGCGATCGAGGTAACCCGCCCG
Source organism: Corallococcus sp. bb12-1 (assembly GCF_026626765.1). Taxonomy (NCBI): domain Bacteria; kingdom Pseudomonadati; phylum Myxococcota; class Myxococcia; order Myxococcales; family Myxococcaceae; genus Corallococcus; species Corallococcus sp. bb12-1. Next base: position 89,649 of record NZ_JAPNJZ010000010.1, read on the forward strand.
CGAGGCGAAGACGTACCCCGCGCCCAGGACACAGAGCGCGAGGAAGAGAAAGAGGCCGGGTCCGCGGTGCAGCTTCATCCGTGTGCGCCGGCCTCTTTCATGGGGGGAGACCTACTTGATCTCCACCTTCTTGCCGATGGTCTTCTCGGTGCCAGCACCCACGTCCGACACGGGCGCGGGGCTGTCCAGGAGGCCCATCTCCATCTTGAACTGCTTGACCAGCTCGTCGCCCTGGATCTTCTCGGCCTCTTCTTCGATGGCCGCGGCCTGGTGGTCCACCGACTCGAGCGCCATCTGCATGCGCGCCTCGTTGATGGCCGTCTTCTCCTGCACCTTGCGGAGCATCTCGTCGTGCGTGGAGTCCACGCCGGCGACGGTGAAGGACTCCATCGTGTCGGCGACCTTCGCCTGCCACTTGGCGCGCCGCGCGTCCCGGACGGCGTTCATCGCCTCCTGGGTCTTCTTGTCCTTCTCGCGCATGAACGCCTTCTTGACGTTCAGCGCCTTCTCATAGGCCTGCTTGGCGATGTCCAGCTGCGCCTGGTTGCGCGCCAGGGCCTCCTTCTCGCCTTGCAGCTTGGTCGCGTAGGTGCCGGCCAGGTCGTCACGTCCCGCCTGGATGGCGGCCTTGACCTTGGCGGTCAGCTCCCGCACGTCCTGCTGGTACTTCAGGTTCTCCTTCTCGAGCAGCGTCACATTCGCCCGGACCATGGCGATGGACTCATTCATCTTGGGGACCTGATCGTTCAGGTCACGGATGTTCTGCTCAAGAATCAGCTCCGGATCCTCGATGGAGGAGACGAAGAAGCCCGCGAAGCTCCGCATCGCTCTCTTGAATCGTTGCCACATGTCGGCACTCACCTCCACCTGTGCGTAATCCCAACCACCTTACACGAACTCCGACGCCCACAAGCACCCGGCCGGAAGGCTCCTGTCACCCTGACTACGCCCACCCCCACCGGATGATTGCTCCCCGGACGCCCACGCCCGCCAGCCCGGACGGAGTCGGGGCCACCCGCCAGCCCCCTCCCACCGGGTTCTTCCCTTAAGGGGCGACCGGGGGTCGCGAAAGACGCGCGGCCGTGAACTTGCCGCGAGGGGAAGAAGCGGGGAAAACAGACGTGTCGCATGGACACTTCCCTCCCCGTTGCCTTCGAGAATGAGCTTGCGCGGGTGGTGAACGCCCAGCGCCAGCGCGTGCTGGGCGCGGGGGCGGTGGTGCGACTGGTGGGCACGGGGGTGTTCTTCGCCGTGAGCCTGGGCCTGTGGCTGACGGGCGCCCGGGACTGGGCCCACTACCCCCCGCTGCTGCTCTGCTACGGGGGCGTGGTGGCGCTGCTGTTCGCGCTGCGCTTCCGGCCGGTGACCCAGCAGTTGAGCATCGCCCAGTCGGTGGTGGACGTGGCGCTGGTGTTCGGGCTCCAGATCATGGCGCTGCCCGTGTCGCCCTTCCCCGCCGGCGTGGCGGGCTTCAGCCTGGGGCTCTTCGCGCTGGTGGTGGCGCTGAGCGGCCTGGAGCTGATGCCCCGGCTCGTCTACGGCACGGCGGGCCTGGCCGCCCTGGCCCAGGCGGCGCTGATGCACACGGTGGGCGTGGGCCCGGGGGCGATGGCCGTCGCCGTGGTGACGCTGTTCCTGGTCGCGGCGGTGAGCCACTACGGCACCGGGCGGCTGCGCCAGCTGGCCATGGACCTGTCGCGCGCGGAGGTGGCCCGGCAGTTGGAGGCCCGCCGCACCTCCGAGGTGGAGGATGCCCACCGCACCATCGAGCGCATGCTGGCGGAGGCCCACGCGCGCAACGTGCAGTTGGAGACGCTCCAGGCCCACCAGGAGCAGCTGATGCAGTTCCTGGTGCACGACCTGCGCTCGCCCCTGTCCGCCGTGACGCTGTCGCTGTCGTGGATGGAGCAGGAGCTGCCCGTCGGGACGCCGCTGGTGGAGTCGGTGCGCACGGGGCTCGCCGTCACCGCGCGCCTGGACCGGATGATCTCCGACCTGCTGGACGTGCCCCGCCTGGAGCAGGGCCGGCTGGCGCCGCGCAAGCAGCCCTTCCCGGTGGCGCCGCTCCTGGACGAGGTGCGCCGCTCGCTGGATGGCGCGGCCCGGCTGCGGAAGATAAAGCTGGAGCTGGCCTCCACCCCGAACCTCCACCTCGTGGGAGACGCGGGCCTGCTCATCCGCGTGGTGGAGAACCTGGCCACCAACGCGCTCCGCTACGCGCCGTCGGGCGGCCGGGTGCGCCTGGAGGCGGGCGAGGCGGAAGGGTTGCAGTGGCTGGCGGTGCGCAACGACGGCATCGCCATCCCGCCGGAAGCGCGCGAGTCCCTCTTCGACAAGTACACGCAGGGCAGCCCCGAGAAGGAGGGCCGCCGGGGCTACGGCCTGGGGCTGTACTTCTCCCGGCTCGCGGCGGAAGCCCACGGCGGGCGGCTGGCCGTGGAGGACGCGGACGGCTGGTCCACGTCCTTCGTCCTGCGCCTGCCCCGCTAGCTCAGCGAATCTTCGCGCGGGCGAACAGCTTCGTCGCCTGCGTGCGGGCGTTGGCGAGCACCGCCTGGGCGTCCATCGTCGTCAGCTCGCCCTCGCGCAGCACCAGCTTGCCGTCGATGAGCACGTGCGACACGTCCGTGGAGCGCGCCGAGTAGACGAGCGGCCCCGTCACGTCGTCCGGCAGCGGGCAGAAGTGGAAGCCGCGCGTGTCCACCACCGTGAGGTCCGCGCGCTTGCCGACCTCCACCGAGCCCACCTCGTCCTCCAGGCCCAGGGCCTTCGCGCCGTTCAGCGTGGCCATCTCCAGGACGTGCATGGGCGTCATCGCCACCGGGCCCACGCGCGGGTTGTGCAGCACGGAGGCGAGCCGCATCTCGTGGAACAGGTCCAACGTGTTGTTGCAGGGCGCGCCGTCCGCCCCCAGCGCCACGGGGATGCCGTCCGCCAGCAGCTCCGGCACGCGCGCGTAGCCGGACGCGAGCTTCAGGTTGGAGCCCGGGCAATGGCACACCACCGTGCCCGACTCGCGCAGGAGCGCCTGCTCCTTGCCCTCCACCCAGACGCAGTGGGCCAGCGTGACGTTGCTCCCGGTGAGCCCCAGCCCGTGGAAGAAGGCGATGTTGTCCTGGCCGGTGACCTGGCGGACCACGTCCGTCTCCTTGGAGTTCTCACTGGCGTGCGAGTGGATCCGCACGCCCTTCTCGCGCGACAGCCGCCCCACCTCGCGCAGCAGCTCCGGCGTGCAGGACAAGGCGAAGCGCGGCGCGAACGCGTAGCGCAGGCGGTTGTCGTGCGTGCCGTGCCAGCGCTCCAGCAGCGCCAGGCTCTCCGACAGCGAGTCGGCGGTCGTCTCCCGAAGACCCCGGGGCACCTCCGCGCCGGAGTCCATCATCGCCTTGCCACCGACGAGCCGGAAGCCGCTGTCGCGCGCGGATTCGAAGACGGCGTCGTAGTGGTGCACGGTGCCCATGTCGAGCGCCGCCGTGGAGCCGGAGCGGATGAGTTCCGCGAACGTGAGGTCCGCGCTGGCGCGCAGGGACGCCGCGTCGTGCGCCGCCTCCATGGGCCAGATGCGCTCGCGCAGCCAGTCCAGCAGCTCCAGCTTGTCCGCGTGGCCGCGCAACAGCGTCTGGCAGGCGTGCAGGTGGCCGTGGATGAGGCCGGGCATCACCACCTGCCCGGACAGGTCCAGGAGGCGGCGGGGGCCCTTCACCTTCAGGCCTCGGCCCACCTTCGCGATGCGACCGTCCTGGACGAGCACGTCCGCGCGCGGAAGCACCTCCCGCTCGCGGTTCATGGTCACGACGGTGGCATTGGTCAGCAGCAGGTCCACGCGGGGAGCCCTTAGAGGAAAGCGCGGGTGAAGGCGTGTGGCAGCAGTTCGCCGAGCGAATAGCGCGCCTCGCCACCGTTGAGGGTGCGACTGCGCACCGGAATGTCAGGCCCGGCGAACTCGGCCATCACCTGGCGGCACATGCCGCACGGAGGACAGGGCTCCGGGGTGTCCACGACGACGGCCACCGCCAGGGGCTTCTCCTTGCCCTGGGCGACGCCCGCGGCGAACGCGTTGCGCTCGGCGCACACGGTGAGGCCGTAGGTGGCGTTCTCCACGTTGCAGCCGGCCACCACGGAGCCGTCCGCGTACAGCACGGCGGCCCCCACCGGGAAGCGGGAGTACGGCACGTGCGCGCGCTGACGCACCCGCAGGGCCTCCTCGAACAGTCGCTCCCAGGGAATCTCGTCCGCCATGCCGCCCTCCTTCCGGGCCCCGTCACGGGTGCCCGTCCATCCCGGGTGCGTCTAGCGACCGCCGCCCGTCAACTGCTCGTCCAGGTGCCTGGCGATGGCGAGCTCCACCTCCACCGGCAGCTCCAGGAAGCGCACGCGCACCACCGGGCCTTCCGCGCCGGCCTTGGGCGGCAGCACTTCCCCGCTCACCTGCACTTCCTCCAGGGACGGAGGCAGCGCGAAGCGCACCTCCACGGTCTGGCCCGGGTTCAGGGCCTCGCCCACCCACCCCGCCCCGCCCAGGGACAGGTCACCCGCACGGTCCAGGAAGGTTTCCGTGCCGCCCTGCCAGCGGACCTTCAGACGCATGGGGACGCGGGGCGAATCGCGCCGGTCCTCCCCCGCCTTCTTGTCCGCGTCCTGGTTCTCGTTCTGCTCGGACATCGCCGTCGTCTCCCTACCGCTGCACTTGCATGACCCGACCGGGTCACGTTCTACCGCGCCCCCAGCTCCAGGGTGGCGGCATCATACGCGGCCTCGTCTAGACCGTTGTTCCTGAAAATGCATCCCCGTCCCGCCAGGGAGGACGAAGCCCCACGACCCACCGGGCCGGACCGTCAGCCCCCCGTCGAGCAGAAGCGCTCGTAGTCGATGAGCTCCACCTTCGCTCCCGGCGCGCACACCGGGCACTCCGGGTCCCTGCGCAATTTGAGCTCGTGGAAGCGCGTGCCCAGCGCATCGAAGGTGAGCAGCCGCCCGGAAAGCGACTCCCCCACCCCCAGCAGCAGCTTGAGGGCCTCCGTCGCCTGGAGCATCCCGATGAGCCCCGGCAGCACGCCCAGGACGCCCGCCTCCGCGCACGAGGGCGCGAGCTCCGGCGGCGGCGGCACCGGGTAGAGGCAGCGGTAGCAGGGCCCCTTGCCGGGAAGGAACGTGGTGACCTGGCCCTCGAAGCGGAACACGGAGCCGTGGATGTTGGGCTTGCCCGCGAGCACGCACGCGTCGTTGAGCAGGTAGCGCGTGGGGAAGTTGTCCCCGGCATCCAGCACCAGGTCGAAGTCCGCGAGGATGCGCTCCACGTTCGCGGTGGTGAGCCGCTCCTCGAAGGGAACGACCTTCACGTCCGGGTTGAGCGCCTCGATGGCCGCCTTCGCGCTCTGGACCTTGGGCTGGCCCCGGCGCTCCAGGGTGTGCAGCACCTGGCGCTGGAGGTTGCTCAGGTCCACCACGTCCGCGTCCACGATGCCCAGCGTGCCCACGCCCGCGGCGGCCAGGTACAGCGCGGCGGGCGAGCCCAGCCCGCCCGCGCCCAGCAGCAGCACCTTCGACTTCAAGAGCCGCGCCTGCCCTTCCTCACCTACTTCCGGAAGGGTGAGGTGGCGGCGGTAGCGCTCCTTCTGCTCGGAGGAGAGGACCACCGGCTTCTCCACCGGGTAGGCCGCGTCGCTCCAGCGGTTGTAGCCGCCCGCGAGCGACGACACGCGCGTGTAGCCCAGCTCCCGCAGCGTCCGGGCCGCGAGCGCGGACCGAGTGCCGCCCGCGCAGTAGAGGACGACCTCCTCGTCGCGCCCGGCCTGCTCCTCGATGCGCAATTCCAGGTAGCCCCGGGGGATGTGCACCGCGCCCGGGAGCCGGCCGCCCGCGTACTCGTCGCTCTCGCGCACGTCGATGAGCTTCACCGACGCCCCGGAGTCGAGCAGTTGGCGGACGTGCTCGTGGGAGACCTCGCGGATCTCCTTCTTCACCTCCGACAGCAGGTCTCGGAACGAGGGAGCCATGGTGGATGGGTAGCCTTGTCGCGCGGGGCGCGCCTACTCCAGCCGCTCCAGCACCAGCGGACGGGCCGCGGGCGCCCGGTCGCCAAACTGGTAGGCCGCGAGCAGCCGCGCCTTCACCCCGTCCAGGGGGCCGGCGTCGTTGTAGTGCACCTGCACCACGGGCTCGCCCTGCTTCACCGCGTCGCCGACCTTCTTGAGCAGCGTGAAGCCCACCGCCGGGTCGATCTTGCTGTCCACGCGCTGCCGCCCCGCGCCCAGCGCCACCGCCGCCAGTCCCACGCCTTCGGTGTGGATGCCGGTGACGAAGCCGTCCCTGGGCGCGACCACGTCCGTGGTGGCCTTCGCCGTGGGCAGCAGCGAGTAGTCGTCGATGGAGCGCGGGTCACCGCCCTGCGACTGGACGATCTCCTTGAGCTTCTTGAGCGCGCTGCCGTCCTCCACGGAGCGGCGCAGCTTCTCGCGCGCCTCCTCCACGTTGGCGGCCTTCTTGCCCAGCACGAGCATCTCCGCCGTCAGGGCGTAGGTGATCTCCGTGTAGTCGTCGGGCGCTTCGCCACGGAGCATGTCCACCGCCTCGCGGACCTCAAGGGCGTTGCCCACCTGGCGGCCCAGGGGTTGATCCATGTCCGTGAGCAGGGCCACGACCTTGCGGTTCATCTCCGCGCCCAGGCCAATCATGGTCCGGGCGAGCACGCGCGCGTCGTCCGCCGTCTTCATGAAGGCGCCGCTGCCCACCTTCACGTCGAGCACCAGCGCGTCGATGCCCTCCGCCAGCTTCTTGCTCATGATGGACGAGGCGATGAGCGGGATGCAGTCCACCGTCGCCGTCACATCGCGCAGCGCGTAGAGCTTCTTGTCCGCGGGCGCCACCTGGGCCGTCTGGCCAATGAGGCAGCACCCCACCTCGCGCACCAGCCGGCGGTAGTCCGCGGTGGACAGGTCCACGCGGAAGCCAGGGATGGACTCCAGCTTGTCCAGGGTGCCGCCGGTGTGGCCCAGGCCGCGTCCGGAGATCATCGGGACGGTGACGCCGCAGGCCGCCGCCAGGGGCGCGAGGCTCAGGGACACCTTGTCGCCCACGCCGCCCGTGGAGTGCTTGTCCACCTTGATGGCGGGCGTGTCGGAGAGGTCCAGGACCTCGCCAGAATGGAGCATGGCGCGGGCCCAGGCCCCCAGTTCGCGCGAGTCCAGGCCCTTGAAGAAGATGGCCATGCACATGGCGGCCATCTGGTAGTCGGCCACGGTGCCCGCAGTGTACGCCTGGATGAACGCCTGGATGTCCGACGGGTCCAGCCTGCCGCCGTCGCGCTTGGCCTTGATGAGCTCGTAGGGTTGCACGGGTCAGGGCCATAGCAGGAAGTCCCCTCCCCATGCACTTCCCAGGAAAGGGAAAGGCCGGGCTTCATCTGGTAGATAGCCAGCCCATGATGCTCCGCCGACTCCACGTGCTCGCCCTGGCCGCGCTCCTTTGCGCCTGTTCCAAGAAGACGGAAGAAGCCCCCAAGGCCTCTTCCCCGTCCGCCACCGCCACGAAGCCGCCCGAGGCAAAGCCCACCGTCGTGGGCCTGGTCATCGACGTGGGTGGGCGCGGCGACCACTCCTTCAACGACGCGTCCCTGCGCGGCCTGGAGCTGTGGGCGGCCGGCAAGAAGTACGAGAGCGGCAAGTACGTGGACGCCCCCGCTGGCGAGGTGCGTCAGTCCATCTCCTCCGACCTGGCCGCACTCGCACCCGAAGTGAAGCCGCTGCCCATCCAGCCGCTGGTGCTCCAGAGCAAGGCGCAGGAGGACTACGCCCCCAACCTCCAGTTGCTGGTGGAGCAGGGCGCGAAGCTGACCATCGGCAACGGGTACCTGCTGGCCAACGCGGTGCGTGACGTGGCCTCGGAGAATCCGGACGCGAAGTTCCTGCTCATCGACAGCCAGCTCATGGACGCGCAGGGCAAGGCGAAGTCGCTGCCCAACGTGCGCACGGTGCTGTTCAAGGAGCAGGAGGGCAGCTTCCTCGTGGGCGCGCTGGCGGGGCTCGTCACGAAGACGAACAAGGTGGGCTTCGTGGGCGGCATCGAGGTGCCCCTCATCAAGCGCTTCGACGTGGGCTACCGCGCGGGCGTGCGCACCACGAACGCGAAGGCGGCGGACGCGCTGATGGCCGTGTACACGGGCAGCTTCAACAGCGTGTCGGCGGGCAAGGAAGTGGCGCAGGACCTCATCGCCAAGGGTGCGGACGTCATCTTCCACGCAGCGGGCACGGACGGCCTGGGCGTCATCCAGGCGGTGAAGGAGGCGCGAGCCGCGGGCAAGACGGTGTTCGCCATCGGCGTGGACTCCGACCAGTCGCACCTGGCGCCGGACGCCATCCTCACGTCGATGGTGAAGCACAGCGACCTGGCGGTGTACCAGGCGGCGAAGGACCTGGTGGACGGCAAGCTGACGGCCGGGGAGCAGGTGCTGGGCCTGAAGGAGAACGGCGTGGGCATGGCCGACGTGCGCGTGGACTTCCCGGGCAAGGCGGAGGCGCTCCAGAAGGTGGAGGCGCTGCGCCAGCAGATCCTCGCCGGGAAGCTCACGGTGCCGGGCACGGCCTCGGAGCTGTCCTCGTTCCAGGTCGCCGCGCCCTGATCTCCCTCCAGCACATCGCCAAGCGCTTCGGGTCGTGCGTGTCCCTGGAGGACGCGTCCCTGGACATCGTCCCGGGAGAGCTGCTCGCGGTGGTGGGCGAGAACGGCGCGGGCAAGTCCAGCCTGATGAACGTGCTGTACGGGCTGTACCACCCGGACGCGGGCACGTTCCTGATGGACGGCAAGCCCGTGCGGCTCAAGAGCCCGCGCGACGCCATCGCACGGGGCATCGGCATGGTGCACCAGCACTTCATGCTCGTGCCCACGCTGACGGTGGCGGAGAACGTGGTGCTGGGCCGCGAGCCCACCCGACGCGGCCTGTTGGACCTGGACCGGGCCTGTGACGAGGTGGCGGCCACGGCGAAGCGCTTCGGCTTCCAGTTGGATCCCCGGGCGCGCGTGGACACGCTCACGGTGGGGTCTCAGCAGAAGGTCGAAATCGTCAAGGCGCTACACCGGGGCGCGCAGGTGCTCATCCTGGACGAGCCCACGGCGGTGCTCACGCCCCAGGAGTCGGACGAACTGGCGCAGGTGATGCGCGGGCTCGTCCAGCAGGGGCGCACGGTGGTGTTGATCAGCCACAAGCTCAAGGAAGTGCTGGGCGTGGCGGACCGCGTGGCGGTGATGCGCCGGGGCCGCACGGTGGCTGAAGTGCGCGCCTCCGAGACGACCGTCTCCGCGCTGGCGTCGCTGATGGTGGGCGAGGGTTCGCGCGGCGCGGCGCTGACCGGCGTGCCCGTGACGGCGGGTCCGTCCGGGGCGGATACCGTGGCGACGGGCGCGGTCACGGCCGCAACCCGGAACGATGAGGGCACTGCCCCATCCGGCCCCGTCGTCCTCGACGCGAAGGACCTGCGGGCGAAGGGCGACAATGGGCGTCCCGCGCTCCAGGGTGTGAGCCTCACCGTGCACGCGGGCGAAATCGTCGGCATCGCCGGGGTGGACGGCAACGGGCAGCGCGAACTGGCCGAGGTCTTCACCGGCCTGCGCGCCCTCGATGGCGGAGAAGGCACGCTGCTGGGCGGTCCTCTCGCGGACCTCACCCCCGCGCGGGCCAAGGAGCGCGGCGTGGGCCATGTGCCCGAGGACCGGCTGGCGCGCGCCGTGGTGAAGGCGATGAGCGTGGAGGAGAACGTGGCGCTGGGCCGGCACCGCCAGCCGCCCTTCGCACGCGGGCCCTGGGTGGACTTCAAGGGACGCCGCGAGCGCACGAACCAGTTGTTGACCACCTACGACGTGCGCCCGCCCGACCCGACGATGGCGCTCCAGGCGATGTCCGGCGGCAACCAACAGAAGGTCGTGGTGGCGCGCGAACTGGACGCGGATCCGAAGCTGCTCGTCGTGGTGCAGCCCACGCGCGGGCTGGACATCGGCGCGGTGGCCCAGGTGCACGCGCGGCTGCGCGAGGCGAAGGCCCGAGGCGCCGGAGTGGTGATGGTGTCGCTGGACCTGGAGGAGGTGCTGGCGCTGTCGGACCGCGTCTACGTCCTCTACGAAGGGCGCGTGACGGGGCACTTCCCGCGCAAGGATTTGGACGAGCGAGAGCTGGGCCGCCGCATGCTGGGCGCGGAGTCCGACCATGGGTGAGCGGACGCGGCAGGTGCTGCCGTCGGTGCTCTCCGTGCTGTTGGCGCTCGCGGTGTGCTGGCTCACCATCGCCCTCACGCGCGACGCGGACACCGCCACGCGCGCCTACCTCCAGATGCTCTGGGGCGGCATCGGCAACTGGCCCGCGTACCTGGAGGGCGGCAACGCCAATTCGGTGCTGCGCCCCCTGGGCGAGTCCGCGATGAAGGCCGCGCTGCTCACCCTCACCGGCCTGTCCGTGGCGGTGGCCTTCAAGGTGGGCCTGTTCAACATCGGCGCGCAGGGTCAGATGATCTGGGGCGCCCTGGCCGCGGCCCTCGTCGGCGCGCACGTGTCGCTGCCCACCGTCCTGCACGTGCCCCTGGCCCTGCTCGCGGCGGCGGCGGCGGGCGCGGTCTGGTCGAGCATCGCCGGCCTGCTCAAGCTCAAGCGCGGCGTGCACGAGGTCATCTCCACCATCATGCTCAACTGGGTGGCGGTGAGCCTCGTGGACAACTGGCTCGTCATTGGACCGCTGCGCGCCGTGGCCCAGGGGCACCAGTCGTCCATCACCGGCACCGCCGAAATCCTCTCCACCGCGCAGCTGCCCCGGCTCCTGGGCGACAGCTCCCGCCTCAACCTGGGCTTCCCGCTGGCGCTGGTGGCCGCGCTGGCCGTCTGGGTGTGGTTGACGCGCACGCGCTCCGGCTATGAGACCCGCGCCGTGGGCCTCACCCCTGAAGCGGCGCGCGCGGCGGGCATCCCCACCCTGTGGCGGGCGGGCGGGGCCATGGCGCTCGCGGGCGCGCTGGCGGGGCTCGCGGGCGCGGTGCTGGTGCTGGGCACGGAAGGGCGCTACCCGGGCACGCTGGGCGCGCCGTACGGCTTCGACGGCATCGCCATCGCGCTCATCGGCAACAACCATCCTTTGGGCGCGGCGGTGTCCGCGGCCGTCTTCGGCATCCTGCGCGCGGGCGGCACGCGCATGCAGCTGCTGGGCGTGCACAAGAGCTTCCCGGAGCTCATCCAGGGCTTCGCGCTGCTCTTCGTCGCCGGCCGGATGGTGTGGCTTGCGCTCTTGAACCGGCGTCGCGCGCGGCAGGCCGCGGTGGAGGTGCCCCGTGCTTGAGGTGCTCCACTCGCTGCTCTTCTCCACCCTGGACGCGGCCCCCGCGCTGGTGTTCGCCGCGCTGGGCGCGATGCTGTCCGAGCGCGCCGGCGTGGTGAGCGTGGGCGTGGAAGGCATGATGCGCACGGGCGCCTTCTGCGCGGCCGTGGCGGCGCTCGCGATGCCCACGCCGCTTGCCGTGCTGGTGGGCATGGTCGCGGGCGCGGGCCTCGCGGCGGTGCACGGCTTCCTGAGCATCCGCTGGCGTTCGGATCAGGTCGTCTCCGGCATGGCCCTCAACCTGGTGGCCATGGCGGGAGGCACCTTCCTGCTGGAGTCCCTCTTCGGCCCCAACGGCACGCCCGCCATCACCCAGCTGTCGCGCTGGAACGTCCCCGCCCTCGCCAACGTGCCGCTGCTGGGCGCGCTGGTCGGCCACGCGGCGCCCACGTACCTGGCGCTCACCCTGCCCTTCGCCTTCCACCTCCTGCTGTCGCGCACGCCCCTGGGCCTGCGGCTTCGCGCCGTGGGCGACAAGCCGCACGCCGTGGCCACGCTGGGGCTGTCCGTGTCCGGCCTGCGGTGGGCCGCCGTGCTGGGCGGCGGGCTGATGGCGGGGCTGGGCGGCGCGGTGCTGTCCACCGCCGTGTTGGACCGCTTCGAACAGCACACCCCCGCCGGCCTGGGCTTCATGGCCCTGGCCGCCATGGTGTTCGGCCGGTGGACCCCCCTGGGTGCCTTCGCCGCCGCGTTCTTCTTCGCCTTCGGCAACGCGCTGCGCATCGGCCTGGCGTCGAGCGCTCCCTGGCTCCTCGAACTGGTGCCGCAGGGCTTCCTCCTCGCCCTGCCCTACCTGTTGACCCTCCTCGTCCTGGGCCTCCAGGGCCAGCGTGGCCACGCCCCCGCCGCCCTGGGCACCCCCTACGAGCAGGAATCCCGGTAGGCCATTTTGAGAGGGGACCGGGTATATTCACACCCGGGTCGAACCCTACTTTTGGTCAGGCGCGACTCAGCAAATCTGAAGCGGGAACCTGCCCTGTTGCGTCAGGTAGTCCTCGTGGGATCCGCCAACCCCCCGCCGTTATTGGACCGCGATTCCGGAGAATTACAGGGTGAGCTGATCTGCAGCCTGTTGGACGTCCGGCACGCCGCTGGCAAGAGAGTACGCGCATGTCGGATTGCGGATGGATCATCGAGCAGGCGCAGCGGGTGGCCCTGTCCGGGGTCATGAAGCATTCCTCCAGTCTCGGGATGGTGTCCGGGGCCGGCTTCCAGGTCGGGGTGGCGTGAATGGAGACGACGGCTGTGGGCTCGACGTCACCTTACCGGCCGCGGGTGCTCGCGGTGGACATGGACGCGGGCGACGCGGAGCGGGTGCGCTCCATCCTGACGCCCGCGGGTTACGACGTGATGCGCGCCCGGGGGACGACGGCCGCGCTGGAAGCGGTGTCCCGCCAGTCCGCGGACCTGGTGCTGCTGGACGTGGGGCAGGCCCGCACGGTGGGCCTGGCCGCGTTCCGGCGCTTCCGCCAGGAGATGACTCACCCGCAGCTCCCCATTCTCATGCTCACCCCTTCCGCGGACCGCCAGACGCGACGTGAGGTGATGGAGGCAGGTGTGGACGACTTGTTGACGACCGAGCCGTTGGATCCGATGGAGCTGAAGGTCCGCGTCCACACCCTGCTGGAGCTCAAGGCGCACCGCGAACAGGGGGGCATCCAGGAAGTGCTCCAGGACCCGCGCACGCGCTGGGTGCGGATGGAGAAGCTGGCCCGCGTGGGCACGCTCGCCGCGGATGTGGCGACGCAGATGGGCCAGCTGGGCGTGGGCCTGCACCGGGCGCTGGCGCATGTGCGCGCCCGCGCCGCGGAAGGGCTGCCGCCGGACCCGGAGGAGCTGCTCAAGCTGGGCGTCGCCGGTGAGCAGATGCGCCTGCACGGCCAGCACCTGCTGTCGCTGGGGCCCTCCAACCCCAAGGACACCCAGCGCTTCGACCTGCGCGAGCTGGTGCCGGAGGTGGTGTCCCACCTGCGCGCCGACGGGCGCCTGGGCCGCGCGGACGTGCGCGTGATCCTCCCGGAGGACCCCATCGCCGTCGTCTTCAACCGCCGTCAGCTGGAGCAGGTGGTGACGGAGCTGGTGTGCAACGCGGTGGACGCGGTGGAGGACGTGCAGGACCGTCCGCGCATCGTGCACGTGGGCTTGGAGATGCCGGACATGTTCGGGGACTTCGGGCCCCAGCTGTTCGTCAAGGACACCGGCATCGGCATCTTCGAGGACGAGCTGCAGGCCATCTTCTCGCCGTACTACACGACCAAGGCCCCGGAGAAGAGCGTGGGCCTGGGCCTCACGGTGGCGCGCACCCTGGTGGAGTGCATGGGCGGCAAGCTGTCCGTGAAGAGCCGCGTCAACCTGGGCAGCACCTTCACGGTGGAGCTGCCCGAGCAGACGTCGTCCTGGTAGCGCACAGCCCGGACGGGGAAGCAGCACCTCCCCGTCCGAGCCCGCGAGCCGGAACTAGAAGCGGTAGGCCACGCCCGCCAGCGCTTCCATGGTGAAGGCGCTGTCGTCGAAGCGGGGGAAGATGGACGGCCCCATCCGCAGGTTGAAGTTCACGTTGAACTGGCTGTTGACGAAGTACTCCAGGCCGCCTCCGAAGAGGATGGGGATGACCGGCCCGATGCCTTCGCCGATGTAGACGTTGAACGGGATGTCGATGCCGGCGTTGAGCGTCAGCGCGCTGCCGACGGGAATCCCCACCACGAACCCCACGGGAAACACCATGCCGAAGGCCGTGTTGTTGCGCGGGAAGTAGACGAACGTGCCCGGCTGGAAGGTGAGCGCGAAGGACACGTTGGACGTCTTGGCCAGCATGATGCGCAGCCACAGCTGGAGCTTGAGGCCCTCGTCCGTCGCGTCCACCAGGCCCTCACGGCCCCAGTTGAAGGAGAACTTGCCGCCAATGTCGACCCTGTCCGAGCCGCCATGCAGCAGGCCCAGCGTCAGGCCCGGGTAGCCAATCTGCCCGGTGAACACGTTGCGGCCCTGCCCCACCGTGTCCGCGGCCAGCACGGACCAGCCCTGCCCGCCGCGCTGCGCCAGCGCGGGAGCGGGGACGGCCAGGAGCACGGCGAGGAGGAAACCAGGAATGAAGCGCTTCACGCGTTTCCTTTCTGCGAAGGGCCGCCACGCAGCACGCACGGCCCGGAGTTGAAGGGTGATTCAGGACTCAGGGTTTCAAACAGCTCAGGCGGGCTGGCCACGCTCGCGGGCCAGGACGAGGAACGCATCGATGAGGGCGGACAGCTTCGCTTCCGCGCGCTCGCGGGCCTGGGGGAGCGGCTCGCCGGGGGCGGGCGTCTCCTTGTGCTCGAAGTAGTATTTGATCTTCGGCTCGGTGCCGGACGGACGCAGGGTGACACGGCCCCCGCCCTCCAGTGCGAAGGCGACGACGTTGGACGGGGGCAGGCCGCCCTCGCCCTTCTGGTAGTCGCGCACGGCGCTCACGCGGGTGCCGCCGATGCGCTCCGGCGGTGAGGCGCGGAAGGCCTGCATGATGGCGCGGATGGTCTGCGCCCCGGCGGCCCCGGGCAACGTGACGTTGCGCTGGGCGCCCACATGCAGCCCGAAGGTGCGCTGGATCTCTTCCAGGTAACCCAGCAGGTTGGTACCCCGGGACTCGCACCAGGCGGCCATGTCCGCGACCACCAGCGCCGCGCCCACGCCGTCCTTGTCGCGCGTCGCGGTGCCCACGGTGTAGCCGAGCGCCTCCTCGTAGCCGAAGACGAACTGCGTGCCCTCCTGCTTCGAGCGCTCCAGCGCGCGGTTGGCGATCCACTTGAAGCCGGTGAGGACCTCGTCATACGCGGCGCCCAGCCCGCGCGCGATTTCACCCAGCTGCGTGGACGACACGATGGTGGTGACGACGTGCGCACGCCCGTGCTTCGTCCCCTGCGTGAGCACGTAGTGGCCCAGGAGCACGCCCACCTCGTTGCCGGTGAGCAGGCGCAGCTTCCCGGAGGCATCGCGCGCCATCACCGCCAGCCGGTCCGCGTCAGGGTCGTTGGCGAGCACCACGTCCGCCTTCACGCGCTCGGCGGTGGCGACCGACAGGTCCATGGCGCCCGGCTCCTCCGGGTTGGGGAAGCGCACGGTGGGAAAGCGCCCGTCGGGCTGCTGCTGTTCAGCGACCGGCGTCACGCGCGGGAAGCCCGCCTCCTTCAGCGCGAGCACCGCCCACGGGCCGCCCACGCCGTGCATGGCGGTGTAGACCAGGGACAGCGTGTCGCTGCCCTTCCCGTACAGGCGCAGGTCCAGGATGGCGCGCAGGTACGCGTTGCCCACGTCCTCCGAAAGGTCGCGCCACAGGCCCTTCGCGCGGCCTTCGGCGGGGGTGAGGAGCGGCACCTGGTTGGCGGGCTCCACCTTCGCGATGGCGTCCGCGATGCCCACGTCCTGCGGGGGGACGATCTGGGCGCCGTTGCCCCAGTAGACCTTGTAGCCGTTGTATTCGGGCGGGTTGTGGCTGGCGGTCACCATCACCGCGGCGGCGGCGTTCAGGTGCAGCACGGCGAACGCGGTGACGGGCGTGGGCACCGGCTCCGGGAAGACGTGCGCGGGGATTCCCTCCGCGACGAACACCGCGGCGGCGTCCTCCGCCAGCTCCTTGCTCAACCGCCGGGCGTCCCGGCCCACCACCACGCCGCGCGTGGTGACGTCTGGCACGGTGGCCTTGAGGTAGCGCGCGAACCCCGCCGTGGTGCGCCGCACGACGGCGCGGTTCATCCGGTTGGGCCCGGCGCCCAGCACGCCGCGCAGGCCCGCGGTGCCGAACTCCAGGTCCTGCGCGAAGCGGTCCGCCAGGTCCGCCCAGTCCGACGTCGCGAGCACCTGGGCCAGCTCCGCCTGGGTCTCCGGATCCGGATCCGCCTTGCGCCACGCCTCCGCCCGCTCCCTGAGTCCGGTGGTGTCCATCGCGCGTCGCCTCGTGTCGTTTTAGGAGGAAAGGGGCGCGCACCGCCGGGACGGCCGTGCGCGCGGGGGTTGTCGCTTCAGCCGTCGTAATCGGTGAGGTGCTTGCGGCGCACGGGGCCCTTGGGCCCGTCCTTGTTGCCCTGGCACGTGACGCAGAACTCCGCGTAGGGCATGGCCTTGAGGCGGCCCAGGGGGATGTCGTCGCCACACTCCTCGCACTCGCCAAAGGAGTCCGGCTCCTCGCGCAGCTTGCCCAGGGCCTTCACCACGCGCGCCAGCGTGCCGTCGGTGTTGCGGTTCCGGCTGGAGGCGATGGCCTGCATCATCTCGTTGAGGGGCTGCTCGTCCTCATCACCGCCCACGCGCGCCTCGTCGGTGCGGTTGGGTTCGATGCGCAGGGGCGTCTTCCCGGTCAGCTCCGCATGGAGCGCGAGCAACTGCTGGAGGAAGTCCTCTTGCTGCTTCGGGGTCACGATGGGCTCTCGGGCGCTGGAAGGTCAGTACTGCGCGGTGGAAATCTGACCGCTGACGATGGCCACGGACGCGGAAGCGCCCAGCCGGTTGGCGCCCGCGCGAATCAGCTTCACCGCGTCCTCCGCCGACCGCACGCCCCCGGAGGCCTTCACCCCCACCTCGTCGCCCACCACCGCGCGCATCAGTTCGATGTCCTTCACCGTGGCGCCGCCGGGCCCGAAGCCGGTGGAGGTCTTCACGAACGCGGCGCCGGCCGCCTTGGACAGCGCGCAGGCGACGACCTTCTCCTCGTCGGTGAGGTGGCCCGTCTCCAGGATGACCTTCACGGGAATCGGGTGGCTCGCGTCCACCACCGCGGCGATGTCCTGGTGCACGCGCTGGTAGTCGTGGGCCTTGAGCGCGCCCAGGTTGAGCACCATGTCGATTTCGCGCGCCCCGGCGCGGATGGCCTCGCGCGCCTCGTAGGCCTTCGCCTGGGGCAGCATGGCGCCCAGCGGGAAGCCCACCACCGCGATGGGCACGGCGGACGCACCGGCCAGCACCCGGGCGGCGGTGGCCACGTGGCAGCTGTTCACGCACACCGTGGCGAAGCCGTACTGGCGGGCCTCCTCGGCCACGCGCACCACGTCCTCGGCGCGGGCCTCCGGCTTGAGCAGCGTGTGGTCGATGTACGGCGCCAGGTCCTGGGCCTTCAGGATGGACGCGGGGTCTACGCGCGCGGTGGCGGTCTTCACCAGCGGGGGGCGCGGGGGCTCCGGGTTCAGCACGGCCGCGGGGGGCACCGCTTCCTGAGAAACCTTCCGGGCGTGCAGGCGATGACGGGCCTGGTCGACCAGCTCTTCCAGGAGGGTGAGGAAAGCTTCGGCGTCGGACGACATTCGGGCCCCTTAACCCAGTTCCAGGGCGGCGGGGAAGCGCTCGCGGGGGGCAGCGACGTCCATCCGACGCAGGGAGTGCCGCGAATGGGAGCGGGGCGGTAGAGTTCCCGCCGTGAAGGTCTTCGCTCGGCTGCTGGGTGTCCTGTTCCTCCTGTTCACGGCGCTGCCGGGCCACGCGGCCACGCGAGCCTCCCAGGCTCCTTCGGCCCTCCCCGCCCCCACGCCAGGAAGGCTCACGGTCTACTTCCTCGACGTGGGCCAGGGGGACGCGGCGCTCATCGTGTCGCCCACGGGCAAGACGGTGCTCATCGACGGCGGGCCCCCGGAGGCCGGGACACGGCTGGCGGCGCGGCTGCGCGAGCTGGTGAACCAGCCCCTGGACCTGGTCATCCTCACCCACCCGCACCTGGACCACCTGGGGGGCCTGCCCGCGGCGCTGAAGGCGGTGGGCGCGAAGCGCTTCATGGACCCCGGCTTCGACCACCCGAGCGAGGCGTACCGCGCCCTGCTGGACTTCGTGGGCCGGGAGGTGGGCCAGGTGATGACGCCAGAGCCCAGCGCGTCCGCGCCCCAGACGCTGCTCACGGTGGGCCTGGGCGAGGGCGTGTCCCTCACCATGCTCTGGCCGCGCATGCCCCGGGAGCCCTTCCTCGCCAACACGCGCTCGGATGCGAACGCGAACTCCATCGTCGCCAAGCTCACCTACGCGAAGACGTCCTTCCTCTTCACCGGGGACTCGGAGCCGCCCACCGAGGAGGCGCTGCTCCAGAAGCCGCTGGACCTCACCGCCACCGTGTTGAAGGTGGCGCACCACGGCGGCAAGCACTCCTCCACCGCGGCCTTCCTGGACCGGGTGGCCCCCCAGGCCGCGGTCATCTCCTGCGGCGTGGGCAATGACTACGGCCACCCGAGCCCGGAGGTGATGGGCCGCCTGCGCGACGTGCACGCGCGCACCTTCCGCACCGACCAGGACGGCGAGGTGATGGCGGTGAGCGACGGCGCGACCGTCACCCTGCGCTCCTCGAAGGGCGCGGAGTCCACCGTGAGCGTGTCCGGCGCGCAGCAGGCGGGCAGCCCCGTGGCGCTCGGCCCCATCGAACCCACGCCGGACCGCCGCTCCGGCCACGCCGTGGAGAAGCCACCTGAACCGGGAGGCGCCCCGAAGAAGTCGAAGACCGCGCCGTCCGCCCCCGCGCCGACGAGCGCGTCCGAGGAGACGGGCCAGAACTTCGTGTCCCTCAAGGGCAGCAAGGTGTTCCACCGCGAGAGCTGCTCGACCTTGAAGCGTTCGAAGAACGAGCGCACCGTCTATACCCGCCGCGCCGACGCCCTGCGTGAGCGGCGCCCCGCCGAGGATTGTCACCCATGAGTCCCCGCATCGCCCTCGGAGTGGGCGTGCTGCTCGCCTCGCTGGCGTGTCAGCCGACGCCCGAACCGCCGAAGAAGGCTCCGAGTTCGGAGAAGTCGCGCTACTTCGGTGGCGCGCCGGACGGAAAGCTCCACGTGTATTTCTTCGACGTGGGCGCGGGAGAGGCCGCGCTCATCGTCTCGCCGAGCGGCAACACGGTGCTGGTGGATTCGGGCCCCGCCACGGCCGAGTCGCACCTGGTGAACCGGCTGCCGGAGCTGCTGCGCCGGGAGTTGGACCTCGTCGTCCTCACGCATCCGGATCCGAAGCACCACGGCGCGCTGGACGCGGTGCTCAAGCGCGTGGGCGCGCGCCGGCTGCTGGAGCCGCAGTTGCCTGACACGTCATCCGCCTACGACGCGCTGCTGGGCGCGGTGGGCTCGCGCGGGGTGCAGGTCTTCTCGCCCGCGTCCTCCGCGAACCTGCCCCAGGAGTCGGTCCGGTTGCAGTTGGAGGACGAGGTGAACCTCACGGTGCTCTGGCCCCGCGCCCCCGCGACGCCGCTCCTGAAGGGGGCTTCGGATGCGGAAGGCCGGAACGCGGCGAACTCCATCGTGTTGCGCCTGACGTACCGGAACACGTCGGTCCTGTTCGCGGGCGCGGCGCGCGCGGAGACGGAGGAGGTCCTCCTGAAGAACGGACTGCTGGGGAACGCCACGCTGCTGAAGGTCGCCTCGCCCGGGGTGGCCGGAGCCAATTCGCAGGGGTTCCTGGAGGAGGTCCGTCCGCAGGGCGCCGTGTTCAGCATGGATGAAGGCCTGGGCCGGGACGCGAAGGTCCGGGATGTGCTCACGCGCTACAAGGGCGTGGGGACGAAGGCGTTCCGCACGGACGTGAACGGCGAGATGCACGCGGTGAGCGACGGCAAGCAGTTCGAGCTCGTCCTCCAGCGCCCCACGCCGGGCGAGCCCTTCGCCTCGCGGCGCGTCGTCTTCCCGGGCGTGGATCCGCGTCCGGCCCTCGTGAAGACGGTGAAGCCCCCGCCCCCGGTGGTGAAGCCGCCCGAGCCGCCCCCCGTGGCCAAGGTGGAGCCGGTACCCGCCCGTGGCACTCCTCCGGGTCGGGGCAGCGAGGGCATCGAGGTGGACGACCTGCCCTCCGCGCCCGGCGGCGGCAAGACGGCGGCGGCGCCTCCCGTGAAGAAGACCTCCACCAGCCCGGTGTCGGGGGCCTACGTGGCGAGCCGCAAACGCGGATTGTTCCACCTGGCCCGATGCAAGAAGGGCGCGAAGCAGATCCACGACGAGAACCGCGTCTACTTCACAACGCGCGAAGAGGCGGCGAAGGAACACATGCCCGCGAAGGACTGCAATCCGTGAAGGAGCAAGCCCGCCCCATGACCCAGGCCACGGTGGACCGCATCGAAGAGGACGTCGCCGTGCTGGTCGTGGATGGCCGCCAACTGACGCGCGCCCTGCACACGCTGCCGCCCGGCGTGCGCGAAGGCGACGTCGTGGACCTGGAGACGGGAACGGTGGACGCCAAGGCCACCGAGGCCCTGCGCGACGAGGTCCGCGCCGCGCGGGAGCGAGCGATGCGTGGCAAGAAGCCGCCGACGGGCGGGGACTTCGACCTGTAGGAAGCGCCGGGCCATCGCCCGCCAGGGCCTGCTCGACGTGCCGGAGCGTCCGACGCCGGGAAGCACCGGATCACCCCCAGGCCTGACCTGCTCGACGTGCCGGGTCGCCCGACCGGAGCAGGATGTCCTGGGAATGGCCTGCCCCCCGGCGAAGCGCGGAGCAGGCCCACCCAGCAGGTTCGACTACGGCGTGGTGCCTTCCGTCGGGGCCGCGGCCTCGCCTCCGGTCGCCGTGCCCGTCGGAGGCGCAGGGGGCGTGGCGTCCTCGCGCGCGGGCGGTGCCGGCGCGGGGGTTGGAGCCACACGGGCCGGGGAATTGCCCATCACCTTGTTGCCGACCAGCTGCGCAATGGCGGGCGGCAGCATGTTCATCGCGGAGAGCGCGAACACCGCCACCACCGGCAGCACGATGAGCAGCACCACCACCACCGCGATCATCTTCAGCGGGCTGCGACGCGGGGCCACGACGGGCCGCTTGCGGACGGCCTTCGAGTCCTGCACCGCCTGCTCCTCGTCCTCTTCCTCGTCGCGCTGCGCCTCGTCCTGACGGGCGTCCTCGTCGTCCTCGGCGTCGCCCCGGTTGCCGGGCAGATCCAGGTCGGAGAACAGCTCGTTGAGGGGCGCGGCGGCGGGCGCCGCTTCGACATGGCCCCGGCGCTGGGAGGGCGCGGGAGTGGGGACCGGAGAATGGCGCGGGTCCCCGTAGAGCGTGCTGTCGGCCTCGTCCTCATCGCCGTCGCGCTCCTCGGTCCCGGAGTCCTCCGCGGACGGCCCCGGTTCGGGCTCGGCATAGAACGCCTGCTGCGGCTCCGGCTCACGACGGGCGGGGGTACGGGGCGGCGGAGGTGCCACGGCGGCCACGGGCGGCGGCTCAGGAGGAGGTTCGGCCGGCGCCGCGGGGGCGAACAGCGCCGCCAGCTCCGGGATGTCCGAGCCCCGCTTCCAGTCCGGCATGCCCTGGCGCCAGAAGAAGCTGCGCGCGCTGATGGTGCCCGCGGCCATCCAGTCGGCCACGGCCGCCTCGTCCAGGGGCCCCTCCTGCTTGTTGCGCACCATCACGAACCAGGGCGCCCCTGCTGTCTGACGGGGAGGCGCGGTGCGCGTGGGCTCATCGTCCCAGGGTGTCTGGGGCGCGGCGGAGGGAGGACGTGCCAGGGGGGCCGGCGCGGTGGCGACAGGGGCCGCGGCGGGTGCTGGCGCCGCGGCGGCAGCACCACCTCCCCCGGCGAGCGAACGGTCCTGGGCACGGATGCGCTCCACGTCGGCGAGCGACACCACGCGGGTGCTCTCCTCCTCGGCGGGACCTTCAACGGTGATGACGTTCTGGCAGTTCTTGCAACGGACCTTGACCGTCTTGCCGCGGACCTTCTCGTCCGCAATGGAGTACCGCTTCTGGCAATTGTCGCAGGTGAAGTTCAAAGGGGTGTCCGGCTCTCGGGGGAAACCGACAAGGATGCTACCGCCAGAAATCCCCCGTGCAAACACACGGTTGACTCTGACCGTGGGCCCATCTATTCAGCCGCCCTCCCTTTTTTCTCTAGCTTCGATGAGGGTGGGTGCATGGCGGCGAAGGATCTCGGGAACAAGCACGTCTGCTTCAAGTGCGCGGCGAAGTTCTACGACTTGAAGAAGCCTGACGCCATCTGCCCCAAGTGCGGGGCGGATCAGAAAGATGCGCCGGCGCCCAAGCCTGAGGGCAAGCGCAGCCGCCTCGCGGCCACGCCGAAGATCATCGAGCCGGAGCCGGAGGAGACGCCCGCCGCCGAGGAGGACGAGGACGGCATCGAGGCGCTCGAGGACGAGGACGCGGACGCGGAGCCGGCGGCCGAAGACGACGACATCTAGGATTCCTTCGCGGATCTAGGTTTCCAGGGCCCCCCGAGCTTGCTCGGGCGGGCCCTTCTGCTTTTCCGGCAGGCCCCCATGCGGGCTCGAGGCAGGCGCCCCAACAGGTCCCGGGAGGCTTCCGCGGGGCGGGGGCTGGCATCGTGCCCACCCGCCCCAGTACGTCGTGTGCGGCTCAGATGCGCGGGGACGGAGCCACCGACAGCTCGGTCAACACGCGGCGGATGTGCTCGTAGAGGCCCTGCCCCATCTCCTGCATTCCCACGGGCCGTGCTCCCTTGCGACGAACCCCGGGGGTCACCTGCTCGACTTCAGCCGGCGCCATCGGTCGTTTCCTGGGCTGATGCATGATTCGTCCCCCCTCGTTCGGAAGTTTCCAGCTTCCGAGAAAGCAATTTTGCCACCAAGACAGAAAATTGACCAGGGGCTGTGCTTCCAAGCCTTTATACGGCACCCCGACCGACGATTGCATCGGACTTCCGTCCTGGCGCGACAGCCGTGTCAGGGAGGGCCTTCCTTGCCCGGGGGCCCCTGACGGAGCGCGCCCACCTCGAAGGCCTGGTCTATCTGGACCGTCTCGCCCGCGCGGACGGTGACGGCCTGGGTGAGCGCCGGCAGGCGTTCGTGCCAGAAGACGAGGGTGTGGGGGCCTTCGGGCACCCGGAGCCGGAAGCGACCGTCCGGGGCGGTGGTGGTGAAGTAGGGGTGGTCGAAGGTGCGCACCACCGCGCGCATCCAGGGGTGCACGTCGCAGCGGACCTGGACGGTGCCGGGTTCGGCGGGCAGGGGGCGGCGCAGCGTCATCCCCTCCAGCGGCATGGCCACGTTGAAGACGGAGCGGTTCGTCCCGGCCTGGGCGCGCACGTTGTGCACCAGCGGGTCGGAGTTGCGCAGCACCAGCTCCGTGCCTGCCCGCGCGGCGAGCGCCGGAGGGTCATAGGAGCACTGCTTCTGGTCCAGCACCGGCGCGGGGGCCGGGGATTCGGGGGCGGGCAGCGCCGCGCCGTCCTGGAGTGAGACGACGGTGTAGGCCAGGGCGCCCTCTCCTCCCACGATGAGCGACCGGTCCTGTGCCTGGTCGCCACACACATGGGCCACGGTGGCGGAGGTGGCCATGGCGGAGGCCGCGGGAGGCGTCCCCGTCAGGCGGACCCGCCCTTCAATCTCCCCCCACCTGACAGGTCCGCTGGCACGGGCGGCGGCGGCCGGGGCGGCCGAGGGCGGAGGAACAGGGGGGGCGGCGGGGGGCGGGGGCTCGCGGCAGGCGGTGGCGGCGAGCAGGAGGACAGGGGCCAGGAGGCTTCGGACAGGCGTTGGGAGCACCCGCCCCGTCTAACGGGTGCGTGAAGCGGATTCAAACGCTGGAGGGGCAGGCGGAAAGCGCAGGGATGGAAGGTCGCCCATTTGGGCGTTGGAACCCCAGCACCCTTGTTGGTACAAGAGTCGCGCCGCGCGTCGGTGCGGCCGTGTTGGGAGGCAGCAAACTTGCGGGAGAAACTGAAGGCCCTGGCGGAGCTGCAGAAGGTGGACCTCGAGGTCGCCTCGCTCCGGAAGGCGGCGGATGTGCATCCCCGCCAGATTTCCGATCTGGAGCGGGAGCTGGGCGTCGCGCGCAACGGCATCGAAGCCGAGCGGACACGCGTGGCGGACCTGGAGAAGCAGAAGGCCCTGCTCGAGCAGAACATCACGGACGAGAAGGACAAGGTGAAGAAGTGGGAAGCGCGCCTGTCCGATCAGCGCTCCACGCGTGAGTACTCGGCGCTCGCTCGCGAAATCGATATCGCGAAGAAGGGCATCCTCACCCAGTCCGAGGCGCTCACGGAGAAAGTGAAGGAGCTGGGCGGCGCTCGCGAGGCCATCAAGGGCAAGGAGGCGGAGTACGCCACCAAGCTCCAGGGCCTGTCGGGACGCATGACGGAGCTGCGCGGGAAGCTGGGCGAGTCCGACTCCCAGGTGAAGGAGCTGGAAGGTCGCCGCGCGGACGTGGCCGCGAACGTGGACAGCAACCTGCTGCGCCGCTACGAGGTCATCCGCAAGAAGAAGCTGCCCGCGATGGTGGGCGTGGTGGCCGGCACCTGCCAGGGCTGCAACATGAATCTGCCCCCGCAGATGTACAACGCGCTGCGCACCTCGCTGGGCACCGACGTGTGCCCCTCGTGCAACCGCATCATCTTCGCCATCGAAGCATTCGATAAGGCCCCGGACTCCGCCGCGAAGTAGCGGCGCGGTTGCAGAAGGTCGCTTCAACCCATGCCGCCCCCTTCGCTCGTCGACCTCCTCCGTCACATCGCACGTGAGGAGCCGCTGACGGCGACGGTGCGCGCTTTTCGCGGGCTCAACCGCGAACACCTGGGGCAGTTGCTGGACGAAGCCGCTGACGCGCTGGCCAAGGGCCCGCCCGTGTCGGCCGCCACCGAGCCCACGTTGGAGCCGGCCGCCAGGTCAGGGCCCGCTGCCCCCTCCCCCACCGTGGAGTCCGCCGCGCCCATCGCCCCGGGTGGAGCGCCGACCCGCGTGCGCGTCTATTCGGATGGAGCGGCGCGCGGCAATCCGGGCCCCGCGGGCGCGGGCGCGGTGCTGATGGACACGCAGGGCGTGGTGATTGCGCGCCTGGGCAGGTTCCTGGGGCGCCAGACGAACAACTACGCCGAGTACATGGGGCTGCTGCTGGGGCTCCAGCACGCGCGGACAATGGGCGCGCGCGAGGTGGAGGTGTACGCCGACAGCGAGCTGCTCATCCGGCAGTTGGACGGGCGCTACCAGGTGAAGAGCGCCACGCTGAAGCCCCTCTTCCAGGAGGTGCAGAAGCTGCTCAAGACGTTCAGCAAGGTAAAGCTTGCCCATGTGCCTCGCGCGCAGAACGCAGAAGCGGATGAGATGAGCAACCGCGCCATCGACGAGCGGATGTAGCCCATTCAGGACAGGCCGACTGCTTGTCATTTGATGCAGGTGAACGCCAAGGATTCCGCTGAGTGAACTGCGCGGGACGAGCCGGCGCCCCTTGAGGAGGCTCGAACTCAGCGGCTCCGACTCGATTCCAGCCGGCATCCCATTCCAGCAGTGCTTCCGGAACCGCCTCCTCTTCACCGGAATCAAGAGGCCTTCAGCAGGGACAGGACGAAGGCGCTGTAGGCGTCCTTCATTGGCAGCTCGTAGTCGACCTTGATGCGCCGACGCTCCGCGAAGACAGGCTCGCCAGTCCTCGGATTGTGGGCCTCCTTCGCGTACGTCTCCCAATAGAGCCCCGTCCCTCGCTTCTGCCAGTTGGGCAGTTCGTTGAAGTTGATGCCTCGCTGGAAGAGCAGCTCGTTCTTCTGCGCCACCGACAGGCGCAGCATCGCGTTCGTGGCCTCCGCCGCGTCCTTGCCTTCGCGGCGCAGGCTCCAGTAGCCGTGCGCGTTCAGCGCGTTGCGGTGCGCGTCCTCGTTGCGCCAACGGAAGTAGTCGCGCACGAGTTCCACGTTCGGCAGCTCGCAGATGCGGCAGTCGAACGCACCCACGTCGCCCAGGAGCAGGGAGAACTTCGCGCTGGCCTCGCCCGCGAGGATGGAATTGAGCTTGCGCGTCTTGCGCCCGAAGGAGTCCTCCTGGGGGTGGAAGAGCAGCGAAATCTCATCGCTCTGGGTGTAGCCGTAGACCACCCGGAAGCCGCAGTTCATCAGGTGCTCGGTCGTGGCGACCATCAGGTCCCGGACGCGGACATCGAAGGGGCTTTCGAAGGCGTGCACCTCCTTCGTCAGCCGCGTGAAGCCACGGCCATCGATGCGGGCCACCATGTAGACGCCGGGCAGCACGCACAGGTCGTGCGCGGTTTCAAAGACGCGCATCTTCTCGTCGAGCTCATCGAACTTCACGTTGCCACTCCTCCACGACGAAGCCGTCCGCGGACAGGCGGACAAAGAATAGAGCGTCAAACCCCTCTTCGGGGCTGGGGACCTGCAACCGCTTGTAGGTGCCGAGGATGCCCACCGCCGGCACGCGCTGCTCCCCGGAACGCCGGGCATTGCGCTCGAGCGCGTCCGCGACCTTCGACTGGAAGTAGTAGCCCACGACCCGGAAGCCGAAGCTCTTCGCGGCACCGAGGTACCGGGCACGCTCCTCCACGGTGGGGTTGGTGTTGTCCACCACCAACGGCTGCATCACGCCCAGGCACGCGCGCAGGAGCACGGCCTCCCGGTGACGCGTCTTGAGCAGGTCCAGGCTGACGCGGACGTGGGTGTGGAAGAAGCGCTCCTTGAAGAAGGTGCTCTTTCCCGTCCCCTGGATCCCCGTGAAGATGACCGCTTCCACCCATGCCTCCGCTCAAACGGTATTCATCCGCGAGCGGCTCCGGACGTCCTGGAACACCGGAACCCGACAGGCTCCCGGACAGCGACCGCTCAAGGCCTGCGCACGCAGCGGAAGCCGACCCCGGTCAGACCGTTCTTCGGGTACGCCAGCCCGCGATGGGCGGACCGGAACAGGGACGGTACGTGGTTGAGCCAGGAGCCGCCCCGATGCACGGGCTTCTCCGGCGCGGCCGAGGGCGCGGCCGTCCCCTCCTCCGCCCCCAACTGTTCCTGATACGCGGTCGCGGTCCACTGCCACACGTTCCCCACCATGTCGCAGAGGCCCCAGGCATTGCAGCGCGCTCCGGCCTGGACCACCGGGGCCGTGCCCCCAGCGCAGCCCCGCGTGGCACACGTCACCGAGCCCACCACGTGCTCCGCGTCGTATGACGCTCCCCACCACCAGGGCGTGGTGGTCGAAGCCCGCGCCGCGTACTCCCACTCCGCCTCGGTGGGCAGCGCGCCGCCGACCAGCTCGCAGTACGCGCGCGCCGCCCGCCAGTCCACGCAGTTCACCGGATGATCCGCGCGCGGAGACTCCAGGTTGCACCGGCCCAGCCACGTGCCGGGCGTCTGCGCATCGGTCCACCAGCGCGCTTGAGGATCCTTCGCACGCACCTGTTCAAGCCGCGCCGCGAACGCCCGCGTGGTGACGGGCGTGACGTCCATCTCGAACCGCTCGAACGCCCATTCGGTCCGGGGTCCCTCGTCCACATCACGCCCGGCCTCCCCCGCCGGAGAGCCCATCTCAAAGCGCCCGGCAGGCAGCCACACCGTTCCACGAGAGGGGACCTCCTGCGCCGGTGCCGGAGCATCGGGCACGACGGCCTTGCTGCCCGAGGCACCACAGCCCAGGGCCCACAGGACGACTATGGCGGTTGAACGCAAGGGAAGACGTGTCATGCGAAAGGGGCTCCTGGCCTCGCGAGCGCTCCCTGAACATCCTGCCTTGCCGACAGTGGACCCGCGAGGGCCCCTGTTGTATCCCCGTGGGTGCCGGAGCGGTCCGGGTGAACGCCGGCCATCGCAGGCATGGATGGCGGGAGGAAAGTCCGGGCTCCACAGGGCAGGGTGCTGGCTAACGGCCAGTCGAGGCGACTCGCAGGAAAGTGCCACAGAAAACAGACCGCCTGTCCTCGCAAGGGGGCGGGTAAGGGTGAAACGGTGCGGTAAGAGCGCACCGCGTCCGGGGTGACTCGGACGGCTCGGTAAACCCCACCTGGAGCAAGAGCCAATAGGAACGCGTCCTCGAAAGAGGACAGGGATGGCCCGTCCTACGCGTTCGGGTTGCTCGCTGATGAGGCCCCTGGGCAACCAGGGCCCTAGATGAATGTTCATCGCCCATCCCGAAAGGGGTGGGGACAAAACCCGGCTTACAGGGCCGCTCCGGTTTTTTTCCCTGTCATCCGCCCACGGGGACCTGCGCCAACAGCAGGCGCCCCTTGCCGTCGTTGCGCACCGTCTCCGGGTTGTTGATGGGAAGCCGCGAGTCATTGCGCGGCTCCCACAACCCCATCCACACGTTCACCGCGCGCGGCGTGGCGCCCTGCGGCAGGGCGACGACGAACTCGTCCTTCACCGTCTCCCCCACCTTCCACTGCGTCGTGGGGTAGAGCCCGCCCGCGGGCTTGTGGTCCACGTTGAGGCGCTCCATCCGCCCGTCCGCGTCCTCCACGTGGACGAAGACGAGGTAGTCGTCCTCGATGGGCTGGAGCACCTTGAAGAACACGGTGACGCGCGCCTGGTCCCCGGCGGGGATGCGACCCGGCTGCACCGACGCGCCCACCACCTCCACCTTGCCGCCCAGGTTGGCGCCGCTCTTGATGGACAGCGGGGGCACCTGCGTGACGGTGGCCGCGCGGCGCTCCTCGGGGCTGGCGCCTCCGGGGGCTTCCACGATGCATGAGCTGGCGGTGCCCAGCAGTACGAAGGCGGACAGCAGGACGTTCAGGGGCGGAAGGCGCATGGCGGAGCCCGGTTCTACCCGGCCACGGGCGCTGCATCCAACTGCGCGTTGGTGTATGCGGAGCGGCGATGAAGACCCCGAACGCCCTCGACGCCCTTCTCGCGCAGGTGCCACCCGCCCCCGCCCCCGTCCCCACCGCCCCCGGTGGCGGCACGACGCAGCCGGGCACGGGCACCCCGCCCGCGGACACCGGGCTCACCGGCGGCGACGTGGTGGGCATTGGCGGCGCCGCCCTCTTCGTCCTCCTGATGGTCCTGGCGGCCCGCAAGCTGTTCGGCCGCAAGCGCCCGCCCGAGGCCCCCCGCAAGCCCTCGGAGCAGGCGCCCCAGTTGCCCGCCGAGCGCCCCGAGCTGCGCGTGGAGCTGCCGCCCTCCGACACGGAGCTGGCCCTGCGCCGGGACGCGGAGGATGCCCACGCCCGCACGGAGGACCTGCGCCGCCAGCGCGAGTCCGCGTCGCTCGCCGCCCGCGCCACGAAGGACAGCACTGAGCGCGCCCGCCTGGAGGCGGAGGCCCGCGACCTCAAGGAGCGCGAGGAAGAGGCCAAGCGCGTCGAGTACCGCGCCAAGAAGGCCGTCGACGACGAGACGCGCGAGCGCCGCAAGCGGGAGCAGGCCGAAGGGGTCCGCTTGCGCGAAGAGGCCCTGGCCCAGGAGGCCGCCCAGGCGGAGGCCGCCCGTCAGGCCGAAGCCGCCGCCGCGCGCGCCAAGGTGGAGGCCGAGGGTGGCCGCACGCTGGCGCAGGGCCTGGACCGCACGAAGAGCCAGGGCTTCATGGCCCGGCTCAACGGGCTGTTCGGTCAGCAGCGCGAAGTGGACGAGTCCGTGCTGGCGGAGCTGGAGGAGATCCTCTTCACCGCTGACATCGGAGTGAAGACCGCCAACCACCTGGTGGAGGTGGCGCGCGAAAAGCTCAAGCGCAAGGAGCTGAGCGACCCGGAGCGCATCAAGGGCGTCATCCGCGAGGAGGTCGCACGGATGGTGGACCTGCCCGTGCCGCGCTCGCTGGAGGGCGGAGGCCCGCCGCACGTGGTGATGGTGGTGGGCGTCAACGGCGCAGGGAAGACGACGACCATCGGCAAGCTGGCCGCGCAGCTCACCGGCCAGGGCAAGAAGGTGGTGCTCGCCGCGGGCGACACCTTCCGCGCCGCCGCCACCGAACAGCTGGACGTGTGGGCCGAGCGCGCCGGTGCCCAACTGGTGAAGGGCACCGACGGCGGAGACCCGGGCGCCGTCATCTTCGAGGCGGTGAAGAAGGCCCAGGCGGAAGGGGCCAGCGTCGTCATCGCGGACACGGCGGGCCGGCTGCACACCAAGGCCCCGCTCATGGAGGAGCTCAAGAAGGTCAAGCGCGTGATGGACAAGGCGCTGCCCGGAGCCCCCCATGAGGTGCTGCTCGTGCTGGACGCCACCAACGGGCAGAACGCCATCATGCAGGCCAAGCAGTTCCACGAGGCCGTGGGCGTCACCGCCATCGCGCTCACCAAGTTGGACGGCACCGCCAAGGGCGGCGTCATCATCGGCATCTGCGACGAGCTGAAGCTGCCGGTGGTCTGGGTGGGCGTGGGCGAGAAGATCGCCGACCTGCGCCGCTTCGAGCCGCGCGAGTTCGTGCAGGCCCTGTTCGACTGACGGCCCCCGTCACTGCCCCATGAGCTGGGGGATGAGCTCCTCCAGCAGCTTCTGTGTCTGGGCATCCAGCTTCACGTCGCCCAGGTCGCCGCCCATGGCGCCCATCAGCCCCTGCAGGTCCGCCTTGCCCAGGTCCTCGTCGCCGTGGGCCTCCTCCCACCAGCGCGTGCGCAGGGCGCTCAACGCCTTCGCGTTCGGGGGGCTCGCCTTCGCCAGCTCCTGCGTGAAGCACGAGCGGCAGGCCCACTTGAAGCGGTACGTGTCCACGTACGCGCGCACGGCCTTGAAGAAGGCCTCGTCCCCCATGAGTTCGCGCGACGCCTGATGCAGCAGCGGCGCCTTGCCGTACACGAGCGCGCCGTACTCCATCTCGCCGCCCGCGAAGTCGCCCGCGGGCCGGTCCGCGCGGCCGTCCTTGCCGCCCGACATGCGGTAGAGCTGGTAGGGCATCACCAGCGCCTCCTGCTTGAGGGACTCGGCGGCCTCCTTGCCGTGGGCCCATTCGATGTAGAGGAGCGCGGCGTACTGCGCCAGGGACTCGTCCACCACGGGGTCGTGGATGGGGTCGGAGCCCACGAGTCCGGCGAAGTACTGGTGCGCCACCTCGTGCGCCACGGTGAACTCCAGCGTGCGCTCCAGCGAATCTCCCAGTTGGGCCATCAGTCCCGCGCCCTGCGCGCCCATGAACTGCTGGAGCGCTTCGTCCATGCCGGGCATCCCCCCGAGCAACGCCATGGGATTGGCCTTCGCGCGGTAGAGCGACGTCGCCACCGTCACGAGCCCTGGGAACTCCATGCCGCCCGCGCCCCCGCTGAGCGGCGCCTGCACCACGCGGAAGTGGGTGTAGGGCAGCGGGCCCAGGCGCTTCTCGAACTCGGACAGAGCCTGCGACGCGTACTTGAGCACTCGCTTGCCCACCGCCGCGTCCTGGGGCGCGAAGTGGCTCTCCACCGTGACGCTGTTCACCGTGGCGGTGGCGGACTGGTAGCCGCGCGTCACCAGCACCGGGAAGTCGCGCACCGCCGCGGCCGCGAAGCTGTAGCGCACGCGCCCATCGCGCTCAGGCACTTCCCCCAGCGGCGTCCCGGTGGCGTGCGCCGCCCAGCCCGCGGGCACGGTGAGCGTGGCCAGCACGTGCGCGGGCTCATACAGCGCCATGTCCCCCTGCCCCTGCGGTCCGGCCCACGGCCGTCCCTGCGCATCCATGGGCGGCACCTGCGGCACCACGCCCACCAGGCTCACCACGTCCGCCGTGGCGGAGAAGGCGCCGTGGTCCTCCGCGCCGGACTGCTTGCCGCCGCCCATGAGCCCGCCCATGCCGCCGGCCAGCGACTCCGCGCCCGGTGCCGCCCGGGGCACCGTGCCCTTCACCACGAGCTCCAGCGACACCGTGCCGCCCGGCGCCACCGGAGGCTCCACCGCCACGCGCTGCAACGTGGGCTCCGGCCCCGGCTCCAGCGTCACGGCCTTGCCGTTGAGCTTCGCGGCGGAGAGCATCACCTGCCGCGAACGGGCATTGGGCGTCAGCCGCAGGTACAGCTCGGTGAGGGGATCGGGGCCCTTCGCCACCAGCTCCACCTGCACCTTGCCCGAGACGCGCCGCTCCTTCGGCTCCACCTCCAACTGCACGCGGTAGCGGGGCAGGCCGTCCAGCGGCCCCAGCGCCCGCGCGGCCCGGTCCCGCTCCGACGGCTTGAGGTGTTGGAGGCACAGCTGGACCTCCGGCGCCACGCTGCCCGCGCCCGGGACGGAGGCCGGCGTCGAAATCGGAGCTGGAGTCGGGGCACGGGGCGGTGCCGCGACGGCCGGGCCTGCGACGAGCACGCACAGCAGCCACCATCCGGGGAAGGTCCTCATGGGGGCATGCTAATTGACCCGCTCCGGGGGCGCTCGCTACAAGCCTCCCTGTGATC
This sequence comes from Corallococcus sp. bb12-1, assembly GCF_026626765.1. Lineage (NCBI taxonomy): Bacteria > Pseudomonadati > Myxococcota > Myxococcia > Myxococcales > Myxococcaceae > Corallococcus > Corallococcus sp. bb12-1. Next base: position 121,935 of record NZ_JAPNJZ010000010.1, read on the forward strand.
CACCCGCGAACGTTGACCCTGACCGCCGCTGTTGGCCTCCTGGCCGCCTGTGCCAAGCAGGTCCCCGTGCCCACTGCCGCCGCCGCCGCCGTGTCGGCGAAGCCGCGCTCGGTGCGCCTGCTGCCCAACACTCCCGAGCGAGAAACCGCGAGCCTGGAGGGACGACGTGAGGACGTGGAGGTGGACACGCGCGAGGGCGAGCGCATGCCCCGCGTCGTCGCCACCGCGGAGACGCAGCCCCTGATGCTGGACGGCGCGCAGGCTCGTCTCTGCGGGGATGAGGCCTGCACCCAGGGCTTCGCCGTGGACAACTTCCTGCTGCTGGAGGTGCTGGACGCGAAGGGCAAGGTGTCGCGCCGCGCCGCGGTGGGCTTCACCGACAGCGTCTTCGTCGGCAACGAGCAGGTGGACAACCTGGGCCGGCACGCCTTCACCTTCGAGCCCAACGAGGTGGACATCACCGGCCTGCTGCCGGAGTCGGAGCCCTTCCGCATCCGCGCCACCGCGCTGGACTTCTGGGGCGTGGGCCGCGTGACGGCCATCTACCTGCGGCTGGAACCGGGCGCGGGCCGCAGCGAGGACGACCTGAGGGGGCAGTAACCAGCCCCCCGCTCTCGGTACGGCATCACCGACTCGGGAAGCACCTTGAACCAGCGGGGGCGGCCACCAGCCCCCGCGCGGTACGGCCTCACCGCTTCGGCAAATGCATCAGAAGCGCAGGGCGCCCGCGGGAATCCCCGAGCGCAGACCCGCACCGATCTTGCCGTCGCACGTCCCACCGCAGACGTCGCGGTCCGCGTCGAGCGCCTCCGGAGGCCGGGTCGCCGCGTAGGCCCCCGCGCCCGCGGCGGCGGCCACCACGCCCACGCCGACCCAGACGTACCAGCGCTGGTACCACGACTTGTCGCTGCTCTCCTTCACCTCCGGCGGCTGCTCCGTGCCCAGCGCGAGTCCCGGCTGCTCCACCGGTTCGAGGGGCGTCGCCGCCGGCTCCAGCACCGCGTTGCGCGGCACATCCGAGTCCGCCACCGGGCGCAGGCGGCCTTCGACCAGGTAGGGCTGGCCGGCGCGCACGACGATGTTCTTCACGTCCTTGAGGCCCGGGGCGCGGAACTCCACCTCGTGCTGGCCCGGGCTGATGCTGTAGTTCTCCATGGGCGTGACGCCGACCTTCACGCCATCCACGTACACGGTGGCGCGAGGCACGTCCGCGTGCAGGCTGGCGATGCCCGTCGCCACCTCCAGCGCCACCGTCACGTCCGTCGTCTGGCCCGGCGACACCACGACGCGCTGGAGGAAGTCCGAATAGCCCGGACGGCGGGCCATCACGCGGTACTCACCCGGCGCCAGCTCCACGGGGGCCTGGGTGTTCACCTCCAGGTCGTCCACGGTGATCTTCGCGCCGCGAGCGTTGCTGCCCAGCTTGAACGCGATAGCGGACTTCGAGGCCTCCGGCACGTCGGCGGGGGACACCGCCGGCGTCTTGCCCGGCTTCGTCTTCTTGCCCACGCGCTCCTTCTTCGGAACAGGAGGCTTGCGCTTGGGCGCCGGCTTCACCGCCTTGGGCTTGCCCTTGGGCTTCGTGGGCTTCGACTCCGTGGGCGCTAGGAGATCATCTTCGTCCTGGGCGAACACCGCGGAGGGGACCGCCAGGGCGGCGACAAGCGACAGGACGGCGAAGCGGCGAAGGCTCATGACGGCCCGAAGGTTAGAGAGTCATCCCTGGGGAAGCAAACACGTCCCACACGCACGTCGGTTGGGAGAATATCCGCGCCCCATGCACCGCACCCTCGTCACCCTTCCGCTCGGCCTTTGTGTCCTCTCCCTCACGGCCTGTCCGGCCAAGGCCCCGCCCCGGGTGGAGACCGCCCCTCCCGCCCCGGCCGCCATCCGTGTGCCGTCCGGCTGCGAGCTGAATCAATCCGGCGACTACTTCCACGCGCAGAACCCGGCGTTCCGCTACCTGGGCCAGGACGACGGCGGCACGCTGTCGCTCGCGGTGGTGCGGGCGTGGGCGGACGGCGGCGTGGAGTCTCCGGACGCGGGCTCCGTGGGCATCGTCCTGCACCGCACTCCGGACGGCTTCGTGGGCGAGACGCGCGCCACCGGCTTTACCGGTTCGGGAACACCCTGCCCCGTCGCCTTCCCCACCGAAGCGGTGGCTTGCAACGACGCGGGCCTCACCCTGAGGGCCGCGTCCAGCACCGCCATTGACGAGGGGTGCCAGCCCGCGACCTCCGGCCCGGCCCCCGTGCGCCAGGAGCAGGTGCTGCTGCGCGGGGTGCCCGACTCCGGCGTGTAGGGGAAGCCCGAAAGCACCGCGCCGCCGTCCCTGCATCCGGAAGTCGGATGGAGGAAGCGGCGGCGCGAGACAGCGGAAGAAACGGATGCCCTGAAGGACTCAGGCCGCCTGGCGCGGCTGCTCCTCGGAGGAGCTCACGGCGGGGGCGGACTCGGTCACCTTCACCCGGCCGACGAAGCCCTGCAGCAGGCTGGACACGCCCACGTACAGGAAGCCCGCCTGGAACAGGACGATGAAGGGCACCGACGTGTAGATGCGCGAGTCGATGGCGAACCACAGCGCCCCGGTGAAGTAGGCGGCGAAGAGCAGCTCCACCACCGGCATCAGCGTCTTGCTGCCGCGGTAGCTCTTCTTCACCGGCGCCTTGACGCTCTTGCCCTCGGCGCCCGTCTTCGGCGTGCGCGCGAAACCCGACTGCTGGTTGAGCAGCGCCTCGCCCACGGCCTTCGCGTTGTTGATGGCGAGGCCGATGCCCAGGCTCATCAGGAACGGCAGGTACTTGAAGCGCTCCCAGCCGGTGGCGCCGCGCTCGCGCTGGGCGGCCACGTAGAAGACGCAGACGCTGGCCGTCGCGGTGATGAAGAAGGGCAGGTCCAGGAACAGCGTGCCGTACAGGCCGTGCTGGAAACGGACCACCATGCTGATGGGCATCAGCACCGACAGCAGCACCATCAACAGGTAGGCCATGTTGTTGGTGAGGTGGAAGAACGCCTCGCGCTTCACCAGCAGGGGCAGGTCGCTCTTGAGGATGGTGGGCAACAGCTTCTTCGCCGTCTGGATGGAGCCCTTGGCCCAGCGGTGCTGCTGGCTCTTGAAGGCGTTCATGTCCACCGGCACTTCGGCCGGGGAGATGACTTCCGGCAGGAACACGAACTGCCAGCCCTTGAGCTGCGCGCGGTAGCTCAGGTCCAGGTCTTCCGTGAGCGTGTCGTGCTGCCAGCCGCCCGCGTCGGAGATGGTGCTGCGGCGCCAGATGCCCGCGGTGCCGTTGAAGTTGAAGAAGCAGCCGGCGCGGTTGCGCGCGGTGTGCTCGATGATGAAGTGCCCGTCCAGGAAGATGCTCTGGGCCTGCGTGAGGATGGAGAACTCACGGTTCAGGTGGCCCCAGCGCACCTGCACCATGCCGACCTTCGCGTCCGCGAAGAAGGGCACCGTGCGCATCAGGAAGTCGGGGCTCGGGACGAAGTCCGCGTCGAACACCGCCACGTACTCGCCCGTGGCCAGCTTGAGGCCGTTCTCCAGCGCGCCCGCCTTGTAGCCCTGGCGGTTGACGCGGTGGATGTAGACGATGTCGTGGCCCTTCTGCCGGTGGCGCTCCACGCACGCACGCGCGATGCCGCACGTCTCGTCCGTCGAGTCGTCCAGCACCTGGATCTCCAGGAGCTCGCGCGGGTAGTCGATGCGGCACACCGACTCCACCAGGCGCTCCACCACGTACATCTCATTGAAGATGGGCAGCTGGATGGTCACGCGAGGCAGCGCGGAAAGCGTGCCGTTCGGCGTGGGCAGCTTGAACTTGTGGCGGTAGTACAGGAACGCCATGCGGTACCGGTGGGATCCATAGACCCCCAGCACGCTCAGCAGGCTGAAATAGACAGCCAGGAAGATGATCTCAACGGTGGTCATCGGTGACGCTCAGCCCTCCCGCTGGCACTGGCGCCAGCGGTCCTACCAGACGTGGCGGCATGCCCGACCGACCCGCTCACGCTGACCGCCGCCTCCTGGGTCTGCTGAGCCCCGCCCCGTATGTGCCCGAAAAGACTGGGCTTTGACGTTCCGACTACTGATCGCGGCCGGACAATAGGGAGGCACCCGGGTCGTGTCAAACTATTCCCCGGTTCCGAGAGGCTTCAAAGGGCGGCATTGACGCAAAACGTCAAGCAGGACTTCCCCGCGTCATGAGCCGCCCCTGGAAGTCACCGGGCCCCGTCGGGCGGAGGACGTCCAGGGTGCGGAGGTCGGCTCAGGACCTGGCGGCGACGCGCAGGGGCGTGGGGACCACGGTGAGGGGGGCGGCGTCGGCGACGTGGGACTCATCCCGGGTGGCCCGGTCGAGGACGCCCTGCACCAGCTCCGGGAAGTCCAGGCCCGCGCGGGCGGCGATCTTGGGCAGGAGGCTGGTGGGGGTGAAGCCCGGCAGGGTGTTCACCTCCAGCACCACGTCGTTCTCCGTGTCCGAGCACAGCACGTCCACGCGGCCGTAGCCCCGGCAGCCCAGGGCGCGGTACGCGGCGAGCGCGAGCGTCTCCACGTTGATGCGGCGCGTGTCGGACAGGCGGGGCGGCAGGAAGTACTGCGCGCCGCCCTTGTACTTGGCGTCGTAGTCGAAGCCCTCGCGCGGGAAGGCCACCTCGCAGCTGCCCAGCACGCTGTCGCCGAGGATGCCCACCGTCACCTCCTGGCCCTGGACGAAGCGCTCCACCAGGGCTTCGCCTCCGAAGCGGCACGCCTGGGCCACCGCGGGCACCAGCGCCCCGGCGTCGTGCACCACCGAGAGGCCCACGGACGAGCCGCCCTTCGCGGGCTTCACCACGCACGGAAAGCCGCTGTCGCCGTGCAGCTCCAGGGCGCGCTCCACGTCCGCGCGGCCCACCTTGTAGCCCCGGGGCGTGGCCAGGTTGTGGAGCTGGAAGAGCTTCTTCGCCATGGGCTTGTCCATGGCCAGCGCGGAGGCCAGCACGCCGGAGCCCGTGTACGGCAGCTCCAGCAGCTCCAGCAGGCCCTGCACACGGCCGTCCTCGCCCATGCGGCCGTGCAGCGCGAGGAAGGCCACGTCCAGCTCCGCCGAGCGCAGCGCCCGGTCCAGGCCGGGGCCGGCGAAGACGCGGGTGACGGTGTGCCCCAGCGTCTCCAGGGCCGCCACCACGGCCTCCCCCGTCTTGAGCGAAATCTCCCGCTCCTCACCCCACCCGCCCATCAGCACTCCCACGCGCTTGCCCATGTCGTTGATGCCTCCGTGGGCCTGCTCCAGAGCATGGATGATGCCATGCACCGGCGGGCCTCCCGGACGCGGCCTTCGCGTGCAAGCTGCTGGAATATCAGGGGTTTCCAGGGGGCCGCCGGCCAGGGAGCGACCGTGTCCGGGCAGACACGGCGCGGCCCAGGGACCACGCGCGCGGGGGCTGTCGGTGAAGCCTCCGAGTGGGTTCGGGCCAGCATCGGAGGACACCGGGCCCTGCGGCTTGAGCGAAGGTCCGGTCAACGCGCGGCCAAGCACAACACCGCACGCGACCATGGCGCCGGCCAGCCCCAGCAAACGGAAGGAGGCGCTCGGGCCGTCATGCCCGGGCGCCTCCGCGACGCGTGCATCGGGCCGGGAACCGGGTCAGCCGCCCGGAGCCCGACCGGGAACTTCACCCGCCGTCGGCGAGGCCACCGTCGGTGAGCAGGCCACCGTCGGTGGTGCCGGCATCCGTGACGCCAGCGTCGCTGGTGCCTGCATCCTGGACGCCGGCGTCGGTCGAGCCGCCGTCGGTCGTGACGCTGTCGCCGGAGACGCAGACCTCGTCCCGGCAGACATAGCCGTCCAGGCACTGGCCCCGGTCACAGGGCTGCCCTTCCGGGTCGAAGTCGACGAGCAGACTGCAGGCGGACAACCCCAGCCCCATAACCAGGGCCGAGGGAACAATGAGCGATGAAAGGCGACGGCGCATGGCTAGTAGTTCCGGAGATCGTCTTCGTCGAGCTTGGGACGCTGCTTCTTCTCTTCGTCGCGCTTGCGCTTCTCCTCGTCCTCGCGCTTGCGCTTCTCCTCTTCGTCCCGCTTGCGCTTCGCTTCCTCGTCGCGCTTGCGCTGCTCCTCCTGCTCGCGCTGCTCCTTCTTGAGGCGGGCCTCCTCCTCACGCTCGCGCTTCGCCTCGGCCTCGCGCTCCTTGCGCGTCAGCTTCTTCGCGGGCGGCGGAGGGGTGGGAGGCGGATCGAACGCGGGGACGACCTCGGGAGGCGGCGTCACCGCGGCCGGAGCGACCTTGGCGGGCGGAGGCGTCGCGGCGGGCGGCGGAGGCATGGGCAGCGCCTCGCCGATGGGCTTCGCGTCGCGGGCCTGGACATCCCGCCGGGCCGCCGGACTCGGGGCGGCCTGGGACGACGAACCGCTCCCGCCCTTGGAGAAGGCGAGGTAGCCGCCCGCGCCCGCGGACACGAGGCCCGCCAGCACGCCCACGTCCGCCACCAGCGCGTACGTCTTGCCGGTGCTCTTCAGGTCCTCCGCGCGGGTGCTCCCCTGCGGCGCCGTCTTGAACGCGTCCGACTTCGAGGAGGCCTCCAACCCGAAGTAGATGCCGCCCGCCAGCAGGGCGACACCGGTGGCCAGCAGCACGTAGCCCACCGTGCGGCGGCTCACGCCCCCGCCCCCGGTGAAGTGCGTCGTCGGCTTGCCGCCGACCTTCGCCGCGTCCTGCGCGACCAGCCCCGTCAGGAACGCTTCGGAGCCGGTGGCCATCGCGTCGCCGCGCGGCACCTGGGGCCCCACCGCGTACGCCAGGTTGTGGCCGTCCGCCACGTCCAGCCGCAGGCCCGTGACGCTCAGGGGCGCATTGCCCGGGCCGCCGCGCACCAGCAGCGCCAGCACCTGCTGCACGCCCGCGAGCGCGCCCAGCTCCCGCAGCGCCTTGTCACGGTCCTCGCCGTCGGGCTCCTTCGCGATGCGCTCCATCAGCGCTTCGGTCCGCTGCTGCACCGGCAGGCGCATGAGCGTGAAGGACGCCTCACCTTCGCGCGCCCTGCCTTCCAGCACCGAGTAGCCCGGCGCCACCAGCGTCACGTAGTGGTCCGCGCGCGTCAGGCCGGTGAGCGTCACCGGGGACACGCCCCGGAAGGCCCCGTCCACGAACACCTGCGCGGCCACGGGCTGCGTGCGCACCGACAGCGTGGCCTCCGCGCCGGCCAGCTGCGCCTTGCGCTCCTTCTCCACGAACGCGACCTCTTCGGGGGGGAAGAAGTTCGGGTTGAACTGGGCGCGAGGGTCCACCGCCAGCACCGCGCGCATCTCCAGCTCCGCGGCCTTGTTCTCCCCGTTGGCCACCTGCGACGCGGCCTTCATCACCCGCGCGCGGCTCAGGAGCGCGAACGCGCGCGACAGGTCCGCCTGCTCGTACGCGCGCACCGCCTTGTCGAAGCTCTGGAGCGCCTTCACGGTGTCCAGTTCGTCGTAGGCCTTGGCGCCGTCCTTGAACGCGGCGTTGCCCTCCACCGCCTTCGCCTCGCGGGCGCTCGCGCCCGTGGCATCCAGCGCGTCCGTCAGCCGCACCAGCTCCAGCCTCCCGGAGCGGGCCACGGCCTGTTCAGCCCAGTGCGACAGCTTCAGCGCCTCGCCCTCCAGCGAGGGGTCCAACGGAATGGCCACCACCGCGATGCGCGGGCCCGCGGCCGCCGGCAGCGTGCGCGGGATCAGCCGCAGGGGTACGTGTTGCTGCTGCGCCGCCGCGGGGCCCATGGCCAGCATTCCCACCAGCCAGCCACTGAGCGTCGCGTGCAGCGCGCGATTGAAAGGACGTCGCATCCGGTCTCCCTCGTTGCTGTGCGCATTACACGCACTGCACGGCGGAATGCCAGCCTCGAAAGGGGTTTCAGCGACCCGCCGTCGTCCCAGGCCCCCGGGACGCCGTTCCCAGCGCCAACCCGTGGAGGTAGTTGAGGGCCACCCGCAGTTGCGCGTCCGTGAGCTTCGCCGTCACCGCCCAGTCCTTCAGGTTCGCGGGCAGTCCGCGCTGCGCGGCCGCGACCTCCGACGTCGCCTGGGACGGCTCCGCCCGGAAGTGGCGCTGTAAATCCTTCTCCCGGGGCGCCTCGGCTCCCGCCTTGCCCGAGGAATCCTCCGGCACGAGGAAGTCCGGGGTGATGCCCTTCTCCTGGATGCTGCGGCCCTTGGGCGTGTAGTAGCGCGCGATGGTGAGCTTCAGCCCGGAGCCGTCCTCCAGTTCGATGATGGTCTGCACGCTGCCCTTGCCGAAGGTCTGCGTGCCCATGATGACGCCGCGACCGTGGTCCTGGAGCGCGCCGGCGACAATCTCCGACGCGGACGCGCTGCCCGCGTTGACCAGCACCACCACCGGGTAGTCCTTCTCCGTGTCGCGGTCGCGGCTGCGCTCCTCGGAGGCGTTGCGCCCGTCGCGGCCGCGCGTGGACACGATGGGCAGGTTGCCCGGCAGGAAGCGGTCGCTCATCGCCACCGCTTGATCCAACAGGCCGCCGGGGTTGTTGCGCAGATCCAACACCAGCCCGTCCAGCTCCTTGCCTCCGTTGAGCGCGCGCAGCCGGTCCAGCTCCTTGCGCAGCGACTGGTCCGTGCGGTCCTGGAAGTTCTTCACCTTCACGTGACCGATGCCGCCGAAGAGCGCGCCCTCCACCGACACGATGCGGATGTGGTCGCGCAGGATGGCCAGCTCCTGGGGCGCGTTGAAGCCCGAGCGCATCAGCGTGAGCAACACGCGGCCACCGGCGGGCCCGCGCATCTTCTGCAGCGCGCGGCCCAGGTCCATGCCCAGCGTGCTTTCGCCGTCGATGGCCAGCAGCTCGTCGCCGGCCTTGATGCCCGCGCGGGCCGCGGGCGTGTCGTCGATGGGGGCCACCACCACCAGCCGGTCGCCCTTGCGAGCGATTTCAATGCCCAGCCCGCCGAACTCGCCCGACGTGTCGATCTTCATCTCCCGGAACACCTCCGGGGGCATGAAGACGGTGTGCGGATCCAACGTCTCGAGCATCCCCTGGATGGCGCCCTGGACCAGCGTCTTCCTGTCCACCGACTCCACGTAGTTGTTCTCCACGTAGGAGAGCACCCGCGCGAACAACTCCAGTTGCCGGTACGCCGTCTCGTCCCTGGCCGCCGCGTCCGCCGGCTCCCTCGCGAACGCGGGAGCGCCCCACAGGAGGAGCGCGGCCAGACCCAGGCGCCACGGCGGGAGGAGACCTGTCACGGGAGCGCGTCCTTTGTGGCGGGGAGGAAGGGGCCCTGCGAGAGCCCCGGAGTCTACACCCGGTCCACCGAACGATTCCCGCCTGCCAGGCCGGCCCTGTCCGCGAAGCCCACCAGGTGGGACACGAACGCGTCCGGCCGCTCCATCTGCGGCACGTGGCCGAAGCCCTCCACCACGTGGACCTCCGCCTGGCGCGGCAGGTGCTGCCGGTACCAGGTGAGGATCTCCGGGGGCAGGAGCCGCTCGCTGCCGCCCCACAGGAAGAGCACCGGCATCTTCAAGTCCCGCACCGCCTGGGGCGCGATGCTGGCCTGCGTGGCGATGGCGTCCGCCGCGAGCGCCTGCACCGTGGGGTTCGAGTAGAACTTGCGCATCTCCGACGCGAGCAACATCGCGGCCCACGGCGGGCGGTGGAACAGCCGCCGCGTGAGTTCACGCGCGTCCTCGTTCGACTTCACCTCGAACACGCTCAAGAGCGTCGTCAGGGCCTGCGGCGTCAGCTCCGCGCCCGCGGGGGCCACCAGCGCCAGCGCCTTCACCCACTCCGGATGCTCGGCGGCCAGGCTGACGGCCATGGCCCCGCCCAGCGAGTTGCCCACCACGAGGGCAGGCTCCTTCACCACCTGCTCGCAGTAGGCGGTGAGCACGTCGAACTGGCTCTTCACGCAGGTGGGCCCGCCGCAGTACGCGCCGGAGAAGCCGTGCCCCGGCAGGTCCGGCGCGAGCACGCGCGAGAAGCGGCGCGCCAGCCCGAAGAACGTCCGCCCGAAGCCGTTGGCCGACCCGCCCAGCCCGTGCACCAGCAACACCGGCGGACCCTTGCCCTGCCCCTGGAGCGTGTAGTGGTGCACCGCCTGGCCCGCGACGTTCACCGTCTCCGACTGGACGCCACGCGCCACCAGCACCCGGCGCATCGCCTTCTGCATCCCCACCATCAGGTCCACGTGCGAGCCTCTTTCCTCTCCGAGAGCCGTCTGGCCCCTTTTAACGCCTCTGCCCTTCCGGCGCAGCGCGTCAGAGCTGACACAGTCAGGGCGCGACGGCGGGGGCCAGCCAGGGGGCGGGGTCGACGGCCTGTCCGGCGCGGCGCACCTCGAAGTACAGGTAGGCGCCCTTGAGGGAGCCGGTGTCCCCCACCTCCCCCACCACGTCGCCCGGGGCCACGCGCGCGCCGACCTCCGCCGCGATGGTGGAGAGGTGGGCCACCAGGGTGTGGAAGTCGTCGCCGTGATCGACGATGAGCAGGTTGCCGTAGCCACGCAGCCAGCCCGCGTAGACGACCGTGCCTTCGGCCACCGCGTGCACGGGGGTGCCCTCCGGCACGCGGATGTCCACGCCCTTCTGCACCGTGACGGTGTTGAAGCGGGGGTTCACCACGCGGCCAAAGCCCACCTCGATGATGCCCGCCACCGGCCGGGGCAGCTTCCCCTTCAGCGCGCCGAAGCCGCTGGTCGCGGGGGCCTCGTGCAGGTCCACCAGCATGCGGGTGAGCTCCGCGTCCGCGCCCTCCAGCTCGCGCACGGCGCGCTTCGCCAGCTCCGCCTCGCCGGCCAGCTTCCCCACCACCTCCTCCAGGGCCTCCTGCTGCGCCCGGGCCTGCTTCGACTGAGCCTGGAGGAAGGCCACTCGCTGGGTCAGCGAGGTGTGCAGCCGCTTCAGCTCCAACGTCGCCTGTCGCTGGAGCCCCGCCACGTGATGCACGGTGCGCAACAGCTCCAGGTCGCCCGCCATGCTGGCCTCCAGCGCGCGCGCGCGCCACACGAGCGCGGCGAAGTCCTCCGCGGACAGCAGCACCTCCAGCGGCCGTCGGCGCTGGAGCCGGTACAGCGTGCGCAGGCGCGGGGACAGGCGGCGAAGCTGGGCGCGCAGGGCTTCGCGCAGCACGGCCTCCTCGCGCTCGGCCAGCGTGACGCGGCGGCGGAACAGGTTCAGGTCCCCCTCCAGCGCGCGCACACGGCGGCGGGAGAACGAGGCCATGTCCTCCATCAGCTCCATGCCCTCCAGCACGGAGAGCTTCTTCGCCTCCACCAGCGCGAGCGTCGCGCGCTGCGCGGCCAGCTTCTCGCGGATGGCCGCGCGCTCCGACTCCTCGTCCTGCTGGGCCCGCGCGAAGGTCGCGCCCAGGAGCAGTACCAGGACCATCCCGAAACAGGCGCGCCCGCTCATACCCGCAGGAAGCGCCCCACCGCGACGAAGCTACCGCCCAGGCCCAGCACGCACCCGGCCGCGAGCAGTTCCATCACGGTGCGCGTCTCCACCCAGGGCGCGTTCACGCCCGGCCCCAGGATGAACGCGAACAGCGAGCCCAGCGTGGGCCCCAGCAGCCGGCCGAACAGCCACAGTCCGCCCAGCGCCACCAGCGCGCCCAACAGTCCCTGGAGCAGCCCCTCCAGGAGGAAGGGCGCCTTCACGAAGCGGTCGGTGGCGCCCACCAGCTTCTGGATTTCAATCTCCTCGCGCCGCGCGTAGATGGCGAGCTGGAGCGTGGCCGCCACGATGACGATGGTCGTCCCCAGCACCACCACCAGCGCCACCAGCGCCCCGAAGCTCAGCGCCCGCGCGATGGCGGACAGCCGCTCCACCGCGGCCTCGCCGTAGTCCACGCCGGTGACGCCGGGCAGCGCGCGAAGCTCCTTCGCCAGCACCTGGAGCGCCGCGGGTGAGCGCCGGGCCTCCGGCACGCGCAGCTCCAGCGTCGCGGGCAGCGGGTTCTCCGGCAGCTCCGACAGGGCCTCGCCCAGGTCTCCCAGCTCGCGCTTGAGCCGCAGCAGCGCCGCTTCCGGCGGCACCACCGTCACCTCGCCGTGGCTCAGCTCCACCACGCGCGTGTGGACGCCGTGGACCTCGTCCTGTCCCAGTTGAGGGGCCAGATAGATGGTGACCTCCACCTCCCCGCCCAGCGACGCGAGCAGGTTGTCCACCACGTGCGAAGCGCCGCGCGCGAGCCCCGCCGCGAACAGCGCGATGGCGATGGTGGATACGGCGATGAAGTGGACGAAGGGCGCGTGCTTCAGCCCGCCGGCCGCCGAGCGCCAGAAGTAGGCCGCCTTCGACAGCACGCTCATACCAGCATCCGCCGGGCCGCCTTGACGCCGTCCTCGTCGGAGACGATGAGCCCGCGCTCCAGGCGCACCGTGCGCTTCTGGTAGCGCGACAGGAGCGTGGCGTCGTGCGTGGCCACCATCACCGTGGTGCCCCGGATGTTGATGTCCGTGAGCAGGTCCATGATCTCCACGGTGAGCGCCGGGTCCAGGTTGCCCGTCGGCTCGTCCGCCAGGAGGATGGTCGGGTCATTCACCAGCGCGCGCGCGATGACGACGCGCTGCTGCTCTCCACCCGACAGCCGCAGGGGCAGCGAGTTCGCCTTGTGCTCCAGCCCCACGCGCTTGAGCATCCGGTGCACCTTCTCGCGCCCCTCCGCGCGGGGCACACCCAGCACGTCCAGCGTGAAGCCCACGTTGTCCGCGACGCTCCGGTGCGGCAGCAGCTTGAAGTCCTGGAACACCACGCCGATGTTGCGCCGCAGGTACGGCACCGCCGACTCACGGATGCGCGCGATGTTCTTGCCGCCCACCAATATCTGCCCCTTGGTGGCCTTCTCCCCGCAGAAGATGAGCTTGAGCAGCGTCGTCTTGCCCGCGCCCGAGGGCCCGGTGAGGAAGACGAACTCGCCCTTCTCCACGTTCAGGTTGATGTCCTGAAGGACGGGCGGATCGCCGGGATACGCCTTGTAGACGTGGAAGAACTGGATCATGACCGGGAGCGCGAGCCCCGAAAGCCTACCACGGCCCCGGAGCACGCCCAGGAACGGGCCGCTCACGGGGAGGCTCGGCGGACCGCCTTGCGACTACGAGGGCTCACCCTCGCTGGCGAGGTAGCTCAGGATGACCTCGTCCAGGCTCTTCTCGGAGATGAGGTCCTCGCCGAACAGCGTCTCCACGCCCACTTCGTTGATGCGGGGCTTCTCCTTGAGGGCGCGCGCGGCGGCCACTTCAGGAGGCACGATGATGGGGGCGGCGACCACGGGGGGCGGAGGCGGCGGAACCGGGCGCGGCGCGGCGATGGGCTGCAACTTCGGCGCGGCGGCGGCTTCGGCATCCGTGGCGAGTTGGCCCGGCTGGTACGAGCGGACCGTGGACTCGTAGTTGTCGTAAACCCCATTGATGAGGTTCCGCAGCATCTCCTTGTGCTGCTCCTCCATCAACTCGCGGACGACTTCCGCCAGGTTCTCCGCGTTGAGGATGTCCGCGTAGGACGTCTTCTTCGACGCGAGGATGTTCCCGCCCACGAACAGGTGGGTGATGATGTGAGGGTTGTTGACACCAGAGTCCTCGGTCTGGACGTGGTAGACCTTCCCCTTGTGCTTGATGTTGTGGTTGAAGCCAGTGACGGCTTTTTCGAAGGTTTTCGCCATTGCCGAGGTCGGGCACCGTACCAGCGGGTTCCAGGCTTCACAAGGCAAGCGTCACGCTCATCCGCAGGTTGACTGCCCGTGCCAGCCCGCTCACCGGTGTGCGTCCTCCACCTTGAGTGTGCGGATCCACGCCGTGCCCGGCAGGCCAGCGGACAGGGGGACCCTTTGTTGAAAAGCCGAAAGGCCCTGGGATACGTACCCCCTGGACACGCGCGCGGTATCATTCGACCCAAACCACCCCTGAAGGGCGGGAACCCACCGATGACGAAGCCGGACAAAATCACGGACAAGGTCCGCCTCCAGGATGCCCAGACGCTGGCGCAGGGGTACTCCCCCGCCATCCGCGCGATGGAGATCGCCTCCATCGTGTCGTTCGTCGCGCTGGAAGGCGTGCTCGCCTACAAGCTCTGGAACACCCACCACACCGGCCCGTGGATGCTGACGCTGGCGGTGGTGCTGGGCTACCTGGCCGCGGACTTCGTCTCGGGGTTCGTCCACTGGATGGGCGACACGTGGGGCTCCACGGAGATGCCCGTGCTGGGCAAGGCGTTCATCCGCCCCTTCCGCGAGCACCACGTCGACGAGAAGGCCATCACCCGCCACGACTTCGTGGAGACCAACGGCAACAACTGCCTGGTGTCGCTGCCGGTGGCGGCGCTCGCGGTGGCCGTGCCGCTCAACGGGCCGGGCTGGGTGTTCCTGGCCGCGTTCCTGGGCGCGATGATCTTCTGGGTGATGGCGACCAACCAGTTCCACAAGTGGTCGCACCTGGACAAGCCGCCCGCCATCATCCACTTCCTGCAGCGCGTGCACCTCATCCTGCCGCCGGACCACCACCGCATCCACCACACCGCGCCCTTCAACCGGTACTACTGCATCACCGTGGGCTGGATGAACCGGCCGCTGCGGATGATCCACTTCTTCCCGCTGATGGAGCGGCTCATCACCTTTGTCACCGGCCAGCTGCCGCGCCAGGACGACATCGGCACCGAGGCCGCCCAGGCGCTCGTCGCCGTGGACGACGCCACGGAAGTCCCCGTGCTCCAGGCGGCCAAGGAACTCCTCAAGGCCTCCGCCGAGGAGTCCGCGCCGTCCGTCTCCAGCCGCTCGTCTTCCTAAGAAGCGCTGAATCGCTGAAGCCGGAGGTCCCCTGCGGCGAAGGGGCCTCCAGGCTCGCGGTCAGAAGCGCAGGTCCACCTGCTCCGCGGACGGAATGGGGCGCCCCAGGAAGCGGGCTCCCACCTCCACGAAGCGCTCCGGCACGTCGGTGACGAAGTACGCGTGCTCAGGCGCCGTGGAGGCCTCCGGCGCGAGCAGGCCCCGGGCACCCAGCAGCTCCGCCACGGCCTCCGCGGTGGCCTCCGCCGAGTCCACCAGCGACACGTGCGGCCCCACGACCTCGGCGATGACGCCCTTGAGCAGCGGGTAGTGGGTGCAGCCGAGCACCAGCGTGTCCACGCCGTCGTGCGCGAAGCCGGCCAGGTACTCCTTCGCCACCAGCAACGGCACGTCGCCCGTGGTCCACCCTTCTTCCGCCAGGGGCACGAAGAGCGGACACGCCTTCGCCTTCACCGTCACCTGGGGGCTGCCGGCCTCCAGCGCCCGCTGGTACGCGCCCGAGCGGATGGTGCCCGGCGTCCCGATGACGCCCACCCCGCCGCCCCGCGTCTGGCGCAGCGCCGCGCGCGCGCCCGGTTCAATGACGCCCAGCACCGGCACCGGCAGCGTGGCGGACAGCGCGGGCAGCGCCGCGGCGGAGGCGGTGTTGCAGGCCACCACCAGCAGCTTGATGCCGCGCTCCATCAGGAACTCCGCGTTCTTCAGCGAGTAGCGCGTCACCACCTCGCCGGACTTGGTGCCGTAGGGCACGCGCGCAGTGTCCCCCAGGTAGACCGTCCGTTCGTGGGGGAGCCGCGCCATGAGCGCCTTGAGGACCGTGAGCCCTCCGATGCCAGAGTCGAACACGCCGATGGGACCGTGGCTGTCTTGCCGCATGGAGGCTGTCCCTATCACGTTTGATGCCAACGGCCCGGGCCCCCGGAACGCACGAAGGGCCGGAAGCCCGAAGGCCTCCGACCCTTGCGTGCTCCCTTGCTGGGAGGGCGCGCCTACCTCACGCGGTAGAGCGGCGCATCCAGGGCATCATTCGCGCCCGGGAAGTCGTGGGCGAACACGTCGTACGGCGCCAGGTCCGACCGGGACTCGTAGTAGCGACCGCCAGAACCCGACGCCTTGAAGGACACGAAGTAGCGGCCCGGGCGGAGGAACTCGAAGACGGCCGGAGACTCGTTGCAGGAGAACCACTGCCCCTCATCGCCGTAGACCCACAGGCCTGTGTAGACGTCCTTGAAGTTGATGCCCACCTCGGTGACGCCGGCCTGGGCGCAGCTCAGCGAGTACGGGTTGCCGGACTCATAGAACTTCCAGCCCACCGCGGCCCCGCCGATGGCGTAGGTCTCCGCCGTGACGGACGCCGGCACGCCGCTCTGCACCGTGAAGGCACCGCCGTAGTAGTAGACGGGCAGGCCGAAGGAATCCAGGGCGACCACCTCCAGGTAGTGCTGCCCGGGAGTCAGCGTCGGGGTGCTCACCGAGTTGCCCTCGCTGCCCTCGTAGCAATCGAAGTTCACCCACTCATCGTCGTCCACCCGGGCATCCACGGAGACGACGCCCGCCTGCCCACAGGTGGGGTACTGGCTGCCCACCTCCGTCGGGAACTTCCAGTTGACGTAGGCGAAGGAGGAGTTCTGCCCGCCGTTCAGCGAGAGGTCGATGTTCACCGACACATCGCCGTCCACCCGGAAGCTGCCGCTGTACGAGTAGCGGGCCACGTTGTTGTAGTCCACGCCCACCGCGCTGAAGGTGTACACGCCCGGCGCGAAGTCGTGGAGGATGATGCCGTCGAAGCCGTTGGCCTGGCAGGGATACTGGCCACCATTCTCCAGCAACTCCCCATTGATGGTGATGTCGACACCCTCGATGTTGCGCGCTTCATCGCAGCGGGCACCGGCGAAGGTCCACATCAGCCGGACGTCGCCGGGATAGCGGGGGCCGGAGTCTTCGATGACGCAGCCGGAGGAGAAAGCAGCGAGGCAGAGGAATGGGGCGAGCAGTCTCGCGTTCATGGTGGGCATCCGTGTTTCGGGAAGTTTAGGTCGTCGGCCCGTAACAACACTCCAGACGACCGACCCCGGGAATTATTCAGTCCCGTCCAAAGCAACCGGGCACCGACGGCGGGTTTGACCCACCCGCGCGGTGGATGTTACGCGCTGAACCCCAATGATACCCCACCTGCCCCTGGCCTTTGGCGCCATGAACTACGTGGAGATCATCCGCGACGCGTCGTTCATCGAGCTCGCGGTGCTCCTGCTCCTCATGTCGGTGTCCGTGGCCTCCTGGGCCCTCATCGCCATGAAGTTCACCCAGTTGTCCCGCGCCCGCTCCCAGTCGCTTACCTTTCTCGACACGTTCTGGAAGGCGTCCCGGCTGGAGGCCATCTACCAGTCCGCCCTGAAGCTGGAGGGCTCGCCGCTGTCGAAGGTGTTCTGCGCGGGCTACGAGGAGCTGAGCAAGCTGGCGCAGACGGGCAAGGAGGGCGGCGCCGAGGACGCGATGAGCGCGAAGCTGGGCGGCATCGAGAACGTGGAGCGCGCGCTCAACCGCGCGGCCACGGCGCAGATCACCGAGCTGGAGAACCGCGTGTCCTTCCTGGGCACGGTGGGCGCGGCGTCCCCGTTCGTGGGCCTGTTCGGCACGGTGATTGGCATCCTGAGCGCGTTCAACCAGATCGCTGAGCAGGGCAACGCGACGCTGGCCACGGTGGCGGCGCCCGTCGGCAACGCGCTGTTCGCCACGGCGGCGGGCCTGTTCGCGGCCATCCCGGCGGTGGTCGCGTACAACTCGTTCGTCAGCCGCATCAAGGTGTTCGACACGGAGATGTCCAACTTCTCCGCGGACTTCCTCAACATCATCAAGCGGCACTTCTTCCGCTAGGCACAAGGGGACACACCCATGGGCATGGGCGGCGGAAAAGGCGGCGGTGGCCGTACCACCATGAGCGAGATCAACGTCACGCCCATGGTGGACGTGATGCTGGTGCTGCTCATCATCTTCATGGTGACGGCACCCCTCATCCAGCAGGGCGTGAAGGTGAACCTCCCGGAGACCAAGGCCACCCCGGTGGAGGCGACGGAGAAGAAGGTCGTCCTCTCCATCGACGCGGGCAAGAAGGTCTACATCGGGGATGCGGAAGTGCCCCTGGAGGAACTGGAGACGAAGCTGGCCGCCAACGCCAAGGCGCAGGCGGACAAGGAGGTCTACCTCCACGCGGACCGCGACGTGCCCTACGGCGTGGTGGTGGAGGTGATGGCCGCCGCCCAGCGAGCGGGCATCAAGAATGTGGGGATGATCACGGACCCTTCCACCGGCAACAAGGCGTCCAACCCCGGGAACAAGACGCCCACGGCCGCTGGTGGCAAGGGCAAGCCGAAGGAAGCGAAGCGCTAGCGCATGGATTCCGCGTTGACCCACAGCCTGCTCGTGGCCCGGCCCACGAAGCTGTCGCGCTTCGTCGTCTTCTCCGTGGGCGGCCACCTCGCGGTGCTGGTGGCGGCCATCCTCTACGCGCGCTTCACGGCCACGCCGAAGATGGACCTGGACACGAAGCCCATCAACGCGTCGCTGGTGCGCCTGGGCAAGCCTCGCGACCCGAAGCTGCTGCCCCGCAAGGAGCAGGCCCAGCCTCCGCCCAAGGAGGTCGCCGCGAAGCCCGTGCCCACCCCTCCCTCCCAGGAGCCGGTGCCCGCGCCCTCCCCCAACGCGGTGGCGGTGCCCGGCGCGAAGCCCGCCCCGGCCCCCACGCCCCAGAAGGGCGAGCCGACGGCGGAGGACCGGCGCAAGAAGCTCTTCGGCGCGTTCGACAAGTCCGCGAAGCCCAGCGAGCCGGAGGAGCTGGAGGGCGCGGAGGACGGCGACCCGGACGGTGACTCGGCGGTCCAGGAGGGCGAGCGGTACTACGGCCTGCTCAAGTCCCAGGTGCGCCGGCACTACAACGTCGCGGACACCATCCCCGACGCGGAGCGCCTGTACTTGAAGGCGCAGGTGGCCATGAAGCTGGGCCGCGCCGGCGAGGTGCTGGACGTGAGCCTGGCCAAGGCCAGTGGCAACGAACTGTTCGACTCGGCGGTCGTGGCCGCCGTGCGCAAGGCGTCTCCCTTCTCTCCTCCCCCCGATGCCCTTCGCGACGCGCTCCAGAAGAACGGCGTCGTCCTGGTGTTCAGCCCATGAAAGCCTTCCTGCTGTCGCTCCTCCTCGTGCCCGCGCTGGTGCTGGCGCAGGCGCCCGTCATCGAAATCTCCGGCGCGAACTTCCGTCCGCTGCCGCTCGCGTCGCCCGCGCCCACCCTGCAGGACGGCGGCGACAAGAAGGCGGCCGGCGCGTTCGACACCGCGTTCTCGTACGACCTGACCGCCTCCGGCATCTTCCAGGTGTTGGACCGCGCGGGCTTCACCGCCGACGCGAAAGAAGGCATGACGGCGGCCAGCATCAACTTCAGCCGCTGGGCGGACGTGGGCGCGGAGTCGCTGGTGAAGGTGTCGCTCGCGCAGGACGGCGGCAGGCTGCGCGGAGAGCTGCGCCTGTTCAACGTGGCCACCGGCCATGAGGACCTGAAGGTGGCCAAGGACGCGCCGGCCAACGAGCCCCGGCAGTTGGCGCACGCGCTGGCGGACGCGCTCTACCGGCACTTCACCCGCGAGGCGAGCCCCTTCCTGTCGCGCATCACCTACGTGCGCAAGGCGGGCGCCAACCGCGACGTGTTCGTGGCGGACTGGGACGGCATGGGCGCGCAGGCGCTCACCAAGGGCGGCACGCACATCCTCCCCACGCTCAGCCCGTCGGGACAGGTGGGCTACACGTCGTACCGGAAGAACCGGCCGGACATCTACGTGCAGTCCCCCGGCGGCGAAGCGAAGGCCGTGGTGACGGACGGGCAGATGGCCACGGGCGTCGCGTTCTCGCCGGACGGCAAGAAGATCGCGTACGCGCTGGCCGAAGGTGAGAGCGCGCAGATCTACGTGTCCGCCGCGGATGGCTCCGGGGCGAAGGCCGTCACCGACACGCCCTACGGCCTCAACACCAGCCCCACGTGGTCGCCGGACGGCAAGAGAATCGCGTTCGTGTCCAACCGGGGCGGCAGCCCTCAAGTCTACGTGATGGGCGCGGATGGCTCTGGCGTGAAGCGGCTCACCTTCCAGGGCAACTACAACCAGACGCCGGACTGGTCGCCGCGCGGGGACCTCATCGCCTTCACCGCGCGCGACGAGCGCAACGCGTTCGACCTGTTCACCGTCCACGCGGAGACGGGCAAGGTGACGCGCCTGACGCAGGACCAGGGCAACAACGAGGAGCCCACCTTCTCTCCCAACGGCCGGCTCATCATGTTCAGCACCAGCCGCAACGGCGGCGCGCACCTGTGGGTGATGACCGCCGAGGGCAACAACCAGCTGCCGCTCCCCATGGAGAAGGGCAACTGGCTGACGCCCGACTGGGGCATCGCCCCGGCCGCGAAGTAGGTCTCACGGTCCGTTGACAGGGGGGACGCGCCGGGGTGCATTGCGCCTCATGAGCGCTCCCCTCCGGTCCCACTGGGGCCTGGATCCAAAGGTCGTCTTCCTCAATCACGGTTCGTTCGGCGCCTGCCCCACGGCGGTGCTCCAGCACCAGTCGGAGCTGCGGGCCCGCCTGGAAGCCGAACCCGTGCGCTTCCTGGGCCGCGAGGTGGAGCCGCTGCTGGATGAGGCCCGCGCCGCGCTCGCGGCCTTCGTGGGCGCGGACGCGGACGACCTGGCGTTCATGCCCAACGCCACCTCGGGCGTGAACACCGTGCTGCGCAACCTGCGCTTCCAGCCCGGCGACGAGCTGCTCACCACCGACAACGAATACAACGCGTCGAAGAACGCGCTCGACGTGGCCTGCGCTGGGATGGGCGCGAAGGTGGTGGTCGCGAAGCTGCCCTGGCCGGTGCCCTCCCCGGACGCCGTCGTGGACGCGGTGATGGCGCAGGTGACGCCGCGCACGCGGCTCCTGCTCATCGACCACATCACCAGCCAGACGGCCCTGGTGATGCCGCTCGCGGAGCTGGTGCGCCGCATGCGCGAGCGCGGCGTGGAGACGCTGGTGGACGGCGCCCACGGGCCGGGCATGGTGCCGCTGGCGCTCCAGGAGCTGGGCGCGGCGTACTACACCGGCAACTGCCACAAGTGGCTGTGCGCACCCAAGGGCGCCGCGTTTCTCCACGTGCGAAAGGACCTGCAGGCGGGGATGAAGCCGCTGGTGGTGAGCCACGGGCACAACTCGCCGCGCACGAACCGTTCGCGCTTCCGGCTGGAGTTCGACTGGACAGGCACGCACGACCCCACGCCCTTCCTGTGCATCCCCACCGCGCTGCGCGTCGTGGGCGGGTTGGTGCCGGGCGGGTGGCCGGAGGTGATGACCTCCAACCGCGAGAAGGCCCTCGCCGCCCGGCGGTACCTGAACGCCCGGCTGGGCCAGGACACGCCGCTGTGCCCCGACACGATGGTGGGCAGCATGGCGTGCGTGGCCCTTCCAGACGGGGCCCCGGAGCGTCCCGAGCCCCCGCTCTACCTGGACCCACTCCATGTGCGCCTGTTCGAGGAGCACCGCGTGGAGGTCCCGGTCACCCCCTGGCCGAAGGCGCCCCGGCGTCACCTGCGGGTGTCCGCCCAGCTCTACAACACCCCGGCGGACTACGAGGCCCTGGGGGATGCTTTGGAAGCGCTGCTGCGTTGAGTAGTGTGCGCCGCATGCCGCGCTTCGCATCCATCGATATCGGGACCAACTCCGTGCTGCTGCTGGTCGCGGATCGCCAGCCGGACGGGCGCTTCGAGGCCGTGGTGGAGCGCGCGGAAATCACCCGGCTGGGCCGGGGCGTGGACACCCACCGCGTGCTCTCTCCGGACGGCATGGAGGCCACGCTGTCCACGCTGGTCACCTTCGCGGACGAGGCCCGCTCGCTGGGCGCGGAGGCCATCGCGGTCTCCGCCACCAGCGCCGCGCGCGACGCGAAGAACGGCGCGGACTTCATCGCCGCCGCGAAGGCCCGCGCGGGCGTGACGGTGGAGATCATCGCCGGTGAGCTGGAGGCCCAACTGTCCTTCGCCGCGGTGGCCACGGACTTCGCGGGCGAGGCGGCCGGTCCGCTGCTCGTCGTGGACATTGGCGGCGGATCCACGGAGTTCATCTACGGCAACGACGCCGGGAGCGTGGCCTTCCGTCACAGCTTCGACGTGGGCGCCGTGCGCCTCACCGAGCGCTTCGTGCGCACCGACCCGCTGTCCGCCGACGAGCGCGGCGCCATCGAAGCGCACCTGCGCGACACCTTCGCCGCCCTGCCCCCGCCGCCGCCGAACGCGATGCTGGTGGGCGTGGCCGGCACGGTGACGACGCTGTACGCCGTGCAGCACCAGATGGCGACCTATGACGCGGAGCAGGTCCACGGCGGCACGCTGTCCCGGGGCGAACTGGACGCGCTCACGGACACGCTGTGCACCCTGCCCCTGGAGGCCCGGCGCGCGCTGCCTGGAATCCAGCCCAAGCGCGCGGACGTCATCCCCGCGGGCGCGCTCATCCTGCGCGAAGCGGTGAAGGCCCTGCGCCTGGACGCCTGCCGCGTGAGTGACCGCGGCCTGCGCTGGGGCCTGCTGGCCCACCGCTTCGGTTCCGCCCCCTCCTCCTCATGAACGCCTCTTCCCCCACCGCTGCGTCCAGCGCGCCCGCCACGCAGTCCGTGCGCGCGGGCTACGCGCTGTTCATCCTGACCCTCATCAACCTGGTCAACTACCTCGACCGGTACATCATCGCGGTCGCGCTGCCGGAGATTCAGAAGGACTTCGGCATCAACGACGCGCAGTCGGGCCTCCTGGGCACCGTCTTCATCGTCGTGTTCATGCTGGCATCCCCCCTGGGCGGCTTCCTGGGAGACCGGGTGCCGCGCCGGTTGCTGGTGGCGGGCGGCGTGCTCCTCTGGAGCCTGGCCACCGGGGCCAGCGGCCTTGCGTCCACGTTCACGGCGCTGCTGCTGGCGCGCGCGGTGATTGGCATTGGCGAGGCGGGCTATGGCGCGGTGGCGCCGTCCATCATCTCCGACCTGTATCCGCGCGAGCAGCGCACGCGGATGCTGTCGTACTTCTACATCGCCATCCCGGTGGGCTCCGCGATGGGCTACGGCCTGGGCGGGTGGCTAACACAGACGTATTCGTGGCACGCGGCGTTCTTCGCGGGCGGCGTGCCGGGGCTCGTGTTGGGCGCCATGGCCTTCTTCATGCCGGAGCCCAAGCGCGGCGCCATGGACGGGCCGGACGCGGCGGTGAAGCTGCCCTTCATGGAGGGCCTCAGGGGCCTGGGCCGCAACACCGCCTTCTGGGCGACGACGGCGGGCTACACGCTGATGACGTTCTCCATTGGCGGGCTCGCGTTCTGGATGCCCACGTATCTGGTGCGGGAGCGACAGTTGTGGCTGGAGCACCCCGGGCGCGTGGGCCTCGTCTTCGGCGCCATCACCGCCATCGCGGGCCTCACCGGCACCGTGGCGGGCGGCTGGCTGGGCGACAAGATGGACCGCAAGCGCGCGGGCGGCGGACTGTGGCTGTCCGGCATCGGGCTGATGCTCGCGGCGCCGTGCATGTACCTGGCGGTGAACCTGCAGGACACGACGCTGACATTCGCGGCCATTGGCGTGGCGCAGTTCCTCATCTTCCTCAACAGCGGTCCCATCAACGCGGCCATCGTCAACTGCGTGCCGCCCGCGTTCCGCGCGTTCGCCATGGGCCTGAACGTGCTGTGCATCCACATGCTGGGCGACGCGATTTCGCCCACGCTCATCGGGCAGATCGCGGACATGGCCAGCCTCCACACCGCCATCGCCATCAACGCGGTGCCGGTGCTGCTGGGTGGGATGATGCTGCTCGTGGGCGCGAAGCTGTTCCGGGAAGCCGTGCCCCAGGCGCGCACCTGACGCGCAACCGCCGGGCTCGGAATGCATCCGAGCCCGGGGCCGTTGTGCGAGGAGGTTCGCTGCTCGCGTAAGGAAGGAAGCGGAGGCACTGCGTGGCTGCCGAGCATCCTCACCACTGGGGTCCAGGTCCCCTGTTCGTCGGGAGGGGCATCCTCAAGGGCTGCAATGCGCGTCCGGCCAGCCATGCCCACGCCGCCCTCACCCTCTACACGGGGGGACAGGCCACCATCGAGCAGCCCACCCGGCTGAGGCTGTCTCCCGGCGACATGGTGCTCATCCCCGCGGGACAGAAGCACCGGTTGGTGGAAGCGGAGGGCGCGGAGTTCGTCGGCCTGGGGTTCCACCCGTCCGCCTTCGCGCTGACGGAGGTGGGCCCGCTGCTGGAGCCGTTCGAGCGCGTGCGCCAGGGCGCCTCCGCCGTCGTGCCCATTCCCTCCGGCCGGCAGCAGCACCTGCTCCGGCTGATGTCGGAGATTGACGAGGAGACGCGTGCTCCGGCCAGTGCATTGGGGGAGCAGGTGGTGAGAAGCCTGTTCTCGCTGGTGCTCGCGGAGGTGGCGCGCTCCGGCGCGTGGACTGGCGCGGACGTGCATGCGTCGTGGGTGGGCGAGGCGCTCACGTTCATCGAGCGACACTGCCTGGAGCCCATTTCGCTGCGCGAGGTGGCCGCCGCCGTGGGCCGTTCACCTTCGCACGTGACGACCGCGCTCAGGCAGGCCACGGGCCACAGCGCGGTGGAGTGGATCATCTCCGGCCGGCTCGCGGAGGCACGGAGGAGACTGCTGTCCTCCGATGAGCGCATCGACATCATCGCCGAGCGCGTGGGCTACGCGGACCCCACGCACTTCATCCGCCTGTTCCGGCGCGCGGAAGGGGTGACGCCCGCCGCGTGGCGCAAGCAGCACCGTTCCACCGCAGTGCCGGGCCACGGCGCCTCCATCAGCGCGCTGTGACTGCGTAGCGCAAGCAGCCCGTCAGTGCGGCTTCTGCTTCGCCGGAGGAGGCTTGCCCGTCGCGGCCGTGTAACGCCAGTCCGCGTCCTCCATCGCGAGGCCGTGGCTCATCACCGCCCCGGCGAGGCCACCCGCGCTGGCCGCCATGACGGCCACCTGCATGCGCGTCGTCGTGTCACCCGCCGCGGAGATGCCCGGCACGGACGTCTCTCCCATCCCGTTCACCTTCACAAAGCCCTGCTCATCCAGCGCGAGCCCCAGCCGGGTGACGAGCTCCGGTTGCCGCTGTGGCGGAGCGGAGAACATCACCCGCCGGGCCACGCGCGTTCCATCCTCCAGTTCCACCTCCTCCAGGTGCCCGTCCTTCCCGAGGAGCGCGCGGATCTTCCGCTCCTCCAGACGCAGGCCCAGGTGGTGGAGCCGCTCGCGCTGTTCGGGCGGCACCTCGAAGCTGCCGTGGGTGAAGACCGTGAGGTCGCGGGACCAGCCCTGGACCATGATGGCGTAGTCCAGGTACGCGGGCTCCGTGGCCAGCACGCCGAAGGGTTCATCCTGCACCTCCCAGCCATGGCAGAACGGGCACTGGTAGATGCTCGTCCCCCACAGCTCCTTGTAGCCGGGGATGTCCAGCATGACGTCCACCATGCCCACCGCCACCAGGATGCGGCGGGCCTCCACCGTGGTGCCGTCCCCCAGCGCCACGCGGAAACCACCGGCATGCGGCTCCACCGAACCCACGCGCGTGTCCCGCACCTCCACGTTCTTGTAGCGCTGGAGCTGCTCGCGGCTGATGCGCCGGAACTCCGGGGGCGGGATGCCGTCGCGCGAAGCGAAGCCGTGCATGTGCTTCGCGGCCACGTTGCGCGGCGTGCCCGCGTCACACAGCAGCACCGCCCTGCGCGCACGGCCCAGGTTCAGCGCGGCATTGAGCCCCGCGGGGCCGCCTCCCACGATGACGACGTCGTAAGCCATGGTCCTGCTCCCCTGCGTTGAGGATGAACCCTCCGGGAGCTGCGTGCCCGCGCCCCCACCGACGTGCCCTGAAGCAGGCGGGGTCGCGTGAGCGGAGGCAACACGCCGTCCGGAGCAGTCATCCGTCGTTGATTCCAGGCAGGAACCTAACGACCAGACCGGGGCCACCAGGAGGGCGGGACTTTCGGCGGCATCGGCGGATCTTCCGACCCGCCGTCCGCCCCACACGCCTACTTCGCGACGGGCGAGGGACCGGGCACCTGGAGCTGCGGCCGATACGCCTCCGCCAGCCGCTCCACCTCGGTCGCCAGCCGCTCCCCTTCCGCCAGCAGCCGGGTCCGCAGCCGCTGCCGGTTGCCCAGCGTGAAGAACATCTCCAGGTCGTGACGGATGCCGTCCCAGCGCTCCGCGAAATACAGCGTGAAGAGCGCCAGCGGCACCAGGAGCACGAACGTCGCCAGCCCCCACGCCCACCCACCCCACAGCGCCGCCGCGCCGGTGAGCACGCCCCACCACACCAGCGAGAGCACCAGCGCGGTGAGGAACTTCACCGTGGCCTGCATGTCCAGCTCCGCGCTCTTCGCCGCCATCCGGGGCACCGGGTACGGCAGCCCGAACAACACCAGCCCCAGCGCGAACAACGGCAGCCCGAACACCAGCGTCAGCAGCGTCTTCACCACGAAGGGCGCCACGTTGCCCGCCCGGTACTGCACGGACAGCTCCTCCGGCCGCGTCACCTGCACCAGCGTCATCCGCTTGCGGAACGAAGCCAGGTGCAGCCGCAGCCGCTCGTAGCGCTCCGGCTCCTGCGTGCGGAACAGCCGCACCCCGCGCGCCCACAGCCGCAGCCGCTCCGCATCCAGCTTCCCGCCCTGCCGGAAGGCGTAGAGCTGCTCCGCCACCTGCACCACCGGCAGGTCCTCCCACTGCTCCAGGTTCAGCGTCACGGCGCCCAGCCCCTCGGCCACCCGCTCCGTCAACGCGCGCACCGACGCCTGCTCCGTCGCGGCCTCCGCGTCCTTCGGCAGGAAGGCCGTCACGTCGATGGGCGCCCCCTGGTCGATGAGCACCTCGCTGCGAAAGACGTTCTTCTCCGCGTAGGTGAGCCCCACCGGGACGATGCGAACGGCAGCGCCCTCGCGCGCGGCGCTGAGCGCGATTCGCGCCGCGCCCGTCTTCAACTCCGCGAGCCCCGGCTCCGAGTGGCTCTTGCCCTCCGGGAAGATGGTGATGGCCCGCCCCTTCACGAGCGCGCCCTTCGCCGCGTCCAGGGTGCCCTCGTTGCGCCCCATCTGCGTCGGGTCATCCTGCTTGCGGTACACCGGCAGCGCGTCCAGGCCCTTGAGCAGCCAGCCGATGACGGGCAGCTTGAACAGCGGCGACTTGGCCAGGAACGTCACCTTGCGCCGCGTGAGGATGAACACCAGCGCCGGGTCGATGAGCCCGTTCGGATGGTTGCCCACGAAGAGCACCGCCCCGGAAGGCTCCTCGGCCGGGGCATTCACCTTCACCCGGTAGAAGAGTCGCAGGGCCAGCGCCACCACCGCCCGTACACATGCGTAGAACACGGCGCGGACTGTATACCGGCGACCCACCCGGAGCCCCCTCCCGCTCCAGACACTGTCAGCCCCGGGGGCGCGAACGACCCCTCGGCCTGGCCAGGGCCCCGGAATCCGCCGCTTCAGAAGAATCCGTTGGCGTCGCGATCCACGAAAGCCGGCTTGTGACACCTGATTCCAGGACGCGTCCTGGATGCCGCGTCACCTTCACGAACTCCATCGCCGGAACATGGTGCGTGCGGCCCGAGAACCTCCTCGACGCGCCATGCTGTCCACCGGCACCAAGGAAGTGGACCGCCGCGCCGCGTCCGTCGTTTCGGACCCCACAAAGCTCGGCAGTCCCCGCCCCTTCCCTGTGCTCGCACGGGGGAGGGGTTGTTCGTTTCAGGGGGACACGGGCGTGAGCGTCACCAGCGTGTCCGCGACCGTCCTGCCCTGCGCGTCCGTGAAGTTCGCGCGCACCAGCACGGGGCCCGTCAGCCACCCACCCTGGACCGGCGTGCTGAACGGCAACGCGACGTCCACGCCGGCCGTGACTTCGGAGGCCGAACCCTCGCGCGGAAAGAAGTGCAGCGCCTCCCCCGTCACGGACGTGCCGTCCACCGACAGGCGAGCG
The DNA here is from genome assembly GCF_026626765.1 of Corallococcus sp. bb12-1. Classification (NCBI taxonomy): domain Bacteria; kingdom Pseudomonadati; phylum Myxococcota; class Myxococcia; order Myxococcales; family Myxococcaceae; genus Corallococcus; species Corallococcus sp. bb12-1. The sequence continues at coordinate 149,698 of NZ_JAPNJZ010000010.1, forward strand.
CGCTCCGGCGCGGTGTAGCTGAACTGCACCGCGTGTCCCTCCGCGCACGCCAGCGTCCCACCCGGCCGGGCCTCCGCGACCACCGCCCCCGCGGGCGCGATGCAGAAGGCCCGCACGCCCCAGGCCCCCACGCCCGGCGCCGCCGAGCGCGCCTGCCACTCCGGCGCCGTCTCCTCCGGACGCTGGAGCGAAGGCACCACGACCATCAGCGCCACGGCGGCCGCCGCCGCGCCCAGCGACAGGGGCACGAGAAACGGGGACGTGAACCACCGACGCGCGGGCTCCACCACCGCCGGACGCGGGGCGGGACTGGACTGCTTCGCCATCCGCGCCCACAGCGCCTGCTCCAAGAGCGCGCTCTTCGCCTGGGGAAGGGCGCGCTTCTCCAGCGCGGACTCCACGCGGGACAGCCGGTCGTAGGTCTCCTGGCACGAAGGGCACGTCGCCAGGTGCGCGCGCAGTTGTTGGAAACCGGTCGCGTCCAACGCCTCGGAGCCCTTCTCGAAGAGGGCGGCCATCGCCTGCTTCACCCGACGGTCGTCACAGCGGCTCATCGTGCACCCCGTCGCTTGAAGAAGCTCCAGCCCTGCGTCTCCAGGTCCTCCAGGTACCCCTTCGACTGGAGGAACCCGAGCAGCCTGGACTTCAACCCGAACTCCCGCCGCCGCACCTGGATGCGCGTGAGACCCAGCGCCGTGGCGGCGTCTTCCTGGGCCACGCCTTCGCCGAAGCGCAGCTCGAACAACCGGTGCTCCTCGCGCGACAGTCCATCCTTGAACACCGCGAGCAGCGTCTCCACCTCGCGGTCCTCCAGCACCTCCGCCAGCCCGCCGTCCTCGCCCGACGCCTCGGTGAGTCCCTCGAAGGGCACGTCCCGCCCCACCAGCTCCCGCTCGCGCGACTGTTCGAGGAGGACATTGCGCGCGATGCCCATCAGGAAGTGGGAGTAGGGGCGCGTGCCGTTGTAGGCCGCGCGCGTGCGAGGCTCGAACGCGCGGGCGAAGGTCTCCAGCAGGGTGTTCTCCAACTCCATCGCGTTCCTCAAGCGGGTGAAGGCCCCCCGCCATGCGGCCGCCTTGAGCAGGCGGGCGAGCGGCTCCGCGTGCGCGCGATACACGTCCGCCAACACCTCAGGGGTGCCTTCGCGAAAACGGCGCAGCGTGTCGTCATCCCACTCCATCCCTCAGGGGCTTACCGCGACCATCGCGGTCCCGTCATCTGCATGTTGTCGCGAGCAGGCCCCAGTGGATTGTCGGACGTTTTCCGTGGCATCCTTTCTTTCCGGCGCACCGCGCCATCTCCCCATGCGATTGCCCTCCCACAGGACCCTGGCCCTGGGTGTGCTCCTCCTGGTGGGAACCGCCGCGCGCGCCGCGCCCGAACAGGTGCACTACGCGCTCATCGTCGCCAGCAACACGGGCACGGAGAAGTCCCAGGCGCCCCTGCGCTACGCCGACGACGACGGCGCCCGGTACTACGAGCTGTTCGCGCCCCGTTCGCGCGAAGTGATCCTGCTCAGTGTGCTGGACGCCGACACGCAGGCCCTGCACCCGGGGCTCGCCGCGAAGACGCGCCCTCCCACGCATGCCTCCCTGGAGGACGCGCTCCGCCGCCTGAATGAACGCATGGCCCAGGACCGGGCGCGGGGACAGGCACCGGTGCTGTCCTTCGTCTTCGTAGGCCATGGCAAGCGCGGCGCCGCGGGAGAAGGAAGCGTGAGCCTGTTGGACGGGCCCCTGACGCGCACGGAGCTGTTCTCGCGCGTGCTCGCGCCGAGCAAGGCGTCCTTCATCCAGCTCATCGTGGACGCGTGTGATTCGTACTTCTTCGTGCACTCGCGCGGTTCGCTGCCGGTGGGTCCCGCGTACGCGGACGCCGTGAAGGGCCTGCTGGGCGGGCGCGAACTGGAGCGCTTCCCGCAGGTGGGCGTGGTGCTGTCCACGTCGTCGGAGCAGGAGAGCCACGAGTGGAGCGCCATCCGCTCCGGCGTCTTCAGCCACATGGTGCGCTCGGCGCTGTCGGGCGCGGGCGACGTCAACGGCGACGGACGCGTGGACTACGCGGAGCTGCGGGCCTTCGTGGCCGCCGCCAGCCAGGGCCTGGACGACGTGCGGGGACAGCCGCGAGTGTTCATCCAGCCGCCCGCGCTGGACCGGGCGTTCGCGCTGACGGACATGGGGACCGCCGCGTCGCTGGGCTACCTGCTCGTGCCCACGGGTCTTGAGGGCCGGCTGTGGGTGGAGGACGCGCGAGGCATCCGCGTGGTGGAGCTGCACAAGGAGCGCGAGCGGCCGCTGGTGGTGTCGCTGCCCGTGGGCCGCGGCTACTACCTGCGCGGCACGGGGCGGGAAGCGACGTTCAGCCTCACGCGCGCGGCGGAGGTGGTGGACGCGAGCGGGCTGCCCTGGCGCGAGTCCACCGTGGCGGCCCGGGGCGCCGTGGAGGATGCCTTCCGGGACAAGCTCTTCTCCGTTCCCTTCGGACAGCGCTTCTACCGGGGCTACATGGCGAGCTTCGGCATCACGCCGCCGCCCGACGAAGCCGACGCATCGCTGGTGCCATGAGCGTGTCCGCCGCCTCCCTCCTGCTCTGGCTCGCGCAGGCCGCTGTCGCCTGCGACGCGGACACGCGCGTGGTGCTGATGCCCTTCGAACGCGTGGCGCTGCCTTCCGCCGACGCGCGTGCGCTGGAGGACGCCACGCGGCGCGCGGTGTCCGCCCTGCCGGATGCGTGTCTGGAGTCGCGCGAGGACACGGCTGCGCGGCTGCGCGGTGCGGGCGCGTCGCTGTCGTCGTGTGGCAACACGGAGTGCCGGAGCGCGCAGGCCGTGTCACTGGGTGCTCGCAGGCTCGTGCGCGGCGTGGCGCTGGGCGTGGGCGGCAAGCGCAGCGTGGCGCTCACGGTGACGGATGCGCGGGGCACGGAGACGCGCGCGCAGTTCGAGGCACCGGCCCTGACGCCGGGCGAGGCGGACACGCGGGCCCGGCAGGCGTTGCAGGAGGTCTGGGCGCCCCTGCGCACGCAGACGGTGAAGCAGGCCGCGCCCCGGGGTTCGCGCCTGCTGCCCAAGGTGATGATGGGCGCGGGCGGGGTGGCGCTCGCGGTGGGCGTGGGCTTTGGAATCGCGGCGCGGAGCACGGAGTCCCGGGTGTCGAAGAACGGGGGCGAATGCGCCGCGGCTGGCGAGGACTTCTCGGGCTGCTTCGCTTCGCGGCTGGACGCGGGTCGACGGCAGGCGCGCACATCGAACGTGCTGATGGGCGTGGGCGCGCTGCTCGGGCTCGGGGGCGCGGTGTCGTTCATCTGGGAGTGGCCATGAGGACGCAGCGGCGCACGGCTCGCATGCACACCGTTTCACCGGAGCCGGGCATGCGGTCCGCCCGGAGGACGCTCCAGGCCGCGTTGATCAGCGCCCTGCTCTTCACGGTGCAGTCCTGCACGTTCGCGCCCGACCTCTCACGCTTCGCCGCGTGTGATGCATCGGGGGGCTGTCCGACGGGCACCTACTGCCTCACCGATGTGAACCGGTGCCTGCCGGCCTGTGGCGAAGGTCGCCAGTGCGACCCGCCCATCTCCGGGGAGGACGAGGACGCGGGGACGGAGCGGGATGGCGGTACGACGCCGGACGCGGGCGAGGCGGACGCAGGCACCGTCGATGCGGGCACCGCCGATGCGGGCACCGAACCGGATGCAGGCACGACGCCGGACGCGGGCCCCGCCGCGCTCTCGCTGGAGTCCACCCTCCTGCTGGGAGGGACTGAAACCGTCTACTACTCGGAGCAGCTCCAGGCCCGGGGCGGAACCCCGCCCTACACGTTCAACGCCACGACGCAGCTCCCCGCGGGCTTCTCGCTCGGCACCGGAGGCCTGCTCACCGGCATCCCTACGCGCGCGGGAGATGTCTTCTTCCCGGTGGAAGTCACCGACGAGAGCACCCCGAAGAAGCGCGCCAGCGGCAGCCTGCGGCTGAGCGTCCGGTCCGTGCTGCGGCTCGCGGGGCCAGCGCCGCTCGCGGACGCGCCCAGGAACAATCCCTACACGGAGACTGTCTCCGCCACCGGAGGCAAGGCACCGTACCTCTTCGCCCTCGCCCCGGAGCAGTCGCTGCCGTCTGGGCTGACGTTGAGCGCGAACGGCGGCTTCACCGGCACCACAATCCAAGAGGGTCTGCGGACCTTCACGCTGGTGGTGACGGACAACGACACGCCGCCCCAGAGCACCACCCGCACGCTCTCCATCGCCCTCGCGGACGTCACGGCGTTCGTCAAGCTGCTCTCGCGCGGCGTGCCCGACGGTCGCGTCGGCTCCGACTACGCCTACGTCTTCCAGACCATCAGCGGCACCAACTCGTTCACGTGGAGCATCAAGGACGGGGCGCTGCCTCCGGGCATCCTCCTGGACACGAAGAAGGGCATCCTCTCTGGCAAGCCCACGGCCGCGGGCGACTTCACCTTCATGCTCGGCGTCCAGGACCTGCTGAGCAACACCCAGCAGAGCTACACGCTCCACGTGGACTGAAAGCCCCCACGCCTCACGGGTAGCGGTCCACCACCAGGAGGATGCCGGTGTTGTCCTGCACCACGGAGAAGCCCTTCAGGGGACTGGGGTACGCGATGAGCCCCTCCCCGTCCCGGTCCCAGCGCGAATCCAGCAGCACGCCGCAGAAGGGCACCGACGCGGCCCCGCTCTCCGGCGTGAAGATGCGGTCATACCGGCCGAACACGCGGTGCTTTGTCACGTAGAGCCGCCCGCCGATGCTCGCGCCCGGGAGCTTCGCCTCCCATGCCCCCTGCGGCAGCGCGATGACGAAGCTGTAGTTGTACCGGGCCGGCCCCGGGTGGTCCTGGATGCTGTCCACGATGACCGGGATGCGGTCCCCGGCCTTCAGCCCCAACCGCTCCATCTGCAACTGCGCCCCCCGAGGACAGTTGCCCTCCGGCGGCATCCACTTGGGACGCGGCGGCTTCGCGGAGGCATCCGGCCCGTGCTGACACGCGAGCAGGCCCAGGCCCATGACGAGGGCCCACCCTCCAGCCATCCCACGGCGCGGACGTTCGGGTCGCAAGCAGGGGCCTTCCGGTCAGAACGTACCGATGCTGAAGTGGAACTGCGTGGAGGCTTCGTTGAGCGCTTCGTCGCGGTCCAGATTGTAGCCCACGTCGAAGGCCAGCGGGCCCACGGGTGTCACGTAGCGCAGGCCCACGCCCGCCGCGTAGCGCAGCACCTTCGCGTCGAAGAGGGTGCGGTCCTGCCACAGGTTGCCCACCTCGAAGAACAGGCCCAGGTCCACCGCCGCCACCGCCGGCACGCGCAGCTCCGCCTTGCCCAGCGTGTACAGCTCACCGCCCTGGCTCGCGGGCACCTGGCCGGAGAGCACCGCCTTCAGGTCCTCCGGGCAGCCCGCCGGAGTAATCACCGCGCGGCACGCGGCCAGCCGCTGGTGCAGCACCTCGCGCACGTCCTGCGGCAGCACGCCGTCTTCCCGGAAGCCGCGCAAGGTGGACGAACCGCCCAGGTAGAACAGCTTGGAGCCAATGTTCTGCGAGCCCTGCGTCAGCGGAACGATGGTGCCCGCACGCACGCTCACCGCCACGCTCGCGCGGCGTCCCAGCGGCGCGTACGCGCTGACGCTGCCCGACAGCTTCACGCCGTCGATGGGGAACTCCGGCACGCGGTTGCCCGCGACATCCGTGGGGTGCACGCTGATGCCGCGCATGAACTCCGCGCTGGTGCTGAGCACCATGCCGCGCCGGGGGTTGGCCGGGTCGTCGCGGAAGTCCAGCGTCGCCGACGGCCTGAGCGAGTGCAGCGCGAAGTCGCCGTACGGATAGCGCAGCCGCTCCTGGTCCGCGCGGTTCACCAGCTCCAGCACGCCCGCTCGCGAGCGCAGCCGGTTGTTCTCCAGTTCGTACTGGAGCGACACGTTCACCCACGACGCCAGCGCCCAGTCCGCGCCTATCACCGCCGCGAACCGCGTGGACAGGTACGACGGCCGGTGCACGCGCTCGCCAATCAGGTCCAGGCGGGCGCCAATCTCCTGCGGCGCCACGAAGGACAACCGGGGCTGCGACAGCGCCAGGTTGCCGCGTCCGCCCAGGCCGCTGAAGCCGTCCAGGTCGGTGTCGCACGCCTCGCCCGACAGCTCGCCCGTGCTGCACCCGGTGGGCAGGCGCGAGGACGACAGCGCCTCCGCGCTCGCGCCCGCGTAGTTCACCTTGCCGCGCGCCAGCAGGTTCAGGCCCCGGCCATCCAGGTTGCGCCACGCCGTGTCCAGCGTGATGCGGGGACCGTCGACGAGGAAGTAGCCGCCGGACACCTCGCCGTCGATGCGCGGGCGCTCCTGCACCGTCACCAGCACGTCCTTGGAGGCCTCGCGCCGGTTGGGGTCCGCCAGGGAGAGCTCCGCCTGACGGAACAGCCCCAGCCGCGAAAGGCGCCGCTGCGCATCCGCCAGCGCCTCCACCGACAGGGGCGAACCGGGCTTCAGGTCCAACTGCGCCAGCACCACGTCCGGATCCGAGCGCTTCAGCCCCTGGAGCAGCACCTGCCTCACGTGCACGCGCGGCCCGGCATCCACGCGGAACGCCACCTGCGCGGAGGTGCCCACCCCGTCCACCGACACCGCGTTGCTCACGCGCGCGAAGAGGAAGCCCTCGCGGCTCAGTCCCCGCTCCAGCGCCGCCTGCGCCTGTTCCACCCGCTCGAAGCTCAGCGGCGTGCCCTTGGGCAAGAGCAGCGTCACCCACGAAGGGTCCACCTCCGGAGGCAGGCCCTCGAAGGCGGTGTCGAGCAGGAGCGCGCGGGGCCCCTCCTCCACGTCGAAGTCCGCCTCCGCCGTGTGGTGCACCGTGTCCACCGAGAGGCCGCGAAAGGTGACCAGCGCGGAGGCGAAGCCCTGCTCGCGGTAGGCCGTCGTCATGGTGTCCACGGCCTCCAGCCACATGTCCTCCACGTAGACGGTGGACGGGTCCGGCGGAGACACCACGCTCGTGCCGTGGCGGCGCCCGCGGCCCTCGGTCTCCAGCGGATCCTCGCGCATGGGCAGGTCCAGCTCCGGCCACGTCTCCGCCGCCGCCACCTGGTTGGCGAGCTGCGCGCGCAGCGCCTCCGACGACACGGCCACGTTGCCGTGGAAGCGCACCTCCGTCACCCGCAGCGGAGGCCCTTCCTCCACCTGGAAGCCCAGCACCGCCGCGTCGCCGTCCGGGCGGATCATCTCCAGCGCCTTCACGCGCGCGTCGTGGAAGCCCCGCCGCCGGTAGAACGCCTCCAGCCGCCGCGCGAGCCTCGCCGCCACGGACTCGTCCAATGCCTCCTCGCCGTCGTAGGCCACCACCCGGGCCAGCAGCGTGGACGGGAAGTGGCGGTTGCCCGTGAAGCGCAGGTGGAAGGCCGGCCCCGCCGCCAGCGGCACCGCCACGGACGCCTCGCTGTCCTCGACGACGATGGTGGGAGGCCCCACCCACGCACGCCAGTGCCGTCCCTCGCGCAGTTGCACCCGCAGCCGCTCCAGGCCCAGGTCCAGTCGCGCCCTGTCGAACACCTCGCCGGGCACCATCCCCAGCGCCTCCACGAGGCGAGGCAGAGGCAGCGCGGGGCTGCCGGAGAACGTCACCTGCCGCACGCGGGTGGGCTTGCCCTCCTCCACCACCAACGTCACCGCCACGCCGCCCGCGAGCACCGGCTGCTCCTCCACCCGGACGGAGACAGCGTCATAGCCCTTGCGCTGGTAGGCCTCGCGCACGGAGGCCGCCGCCGTGTCCAGCTCCTCCGGATCCAAGGGGCCGCCCTCCAGCAGGCCGCTCGCATCCAGCAGCTCCGCGGTCGTGAGCACGCGGTTGCCCCGCACCGTCACCTGGGCCAGTTGGGGCAGCGGCGTGAGCTGGAAGACGAGCCGCACCCCGCCGGGCACGTCCTCCGTGATGGCCACCACGTCCGCGAAGCGCCCCGTGGCGAACAACTGCTCCACGGACCGGCGCACCGCGCCCGGCGTCAGCGCCTGGCCCTTGCGCAGGGTGACGAGCGCCGAAAGGCCCTCGGAGGCCACGCCTTCGGGCAGGTGCAGCTCCACCGCCATCACGTTGGGGGCGGCGGCGTCGCTGTCGCCCGAGCCAGTGGGGGACGCGGCGAAGGCGGGCCACGCGCACACGAGGAGCAGCACCGCGGTCAGCGCGGCTACTCGACCTCCCAGCCAAGCTTCAGCTCGAGCCCGAGGTTTCCGAACGACGCCTGGCTGTTCTCGTTGTCCCACTGGGCCTGTGCGGAAAGACGGTCGTCGAAGCGATACTCAGCGCGTGCCCGGGTACCACGCCCACTCACCGGTTGGGTCATCCCGATTTTAAGCTGCTCGGAGAGGAACTTCGACTCCAGTTGTGCGGTGGGTTCGGCCTGCCGGGTGGCGTCGTTGTAGGTGGTGGCGATCTGCAGGGACAAATCCCGGAGAACGGGGTTGCTGGGCAGGAAGCGGCGCACCTGCCGGTCCAGGCCGGAGACGTTGAACAACGCCTCCGCCGCCAGACCGTAGCTCGCCGAAGCCGCCGTGTCCTTGTCCGCGCTCGTCACGCCCAGCGTCAGCAGCGACAGGATGTCGCCTTCGGTCAGCACCGGCTCCGACGACAGCACGATGAGGGGGTTGGCCGGCCGGCCGAACGCGTGCAGCTTCACCACGAACTCGCGCACCTGCGTCTGAGCCTGCACCTCGAACACCGGGTCGATGCCGGACGCGTCGCGGAACTCCAGCTGCCCCTGCTCGATGGTGAAGAGGTTGTTGCGGAAGAACGCCTGACTGCCTTCCGCCGCCTCCACCCGGCCCAGCAGGCCCGGCCGCACGTCCGTGCCGGTGAGCCGCACGTCGCCCAACAGCCGCGCCTTCGCCAGGTTGTTGTCCACGCGCACGTCGCCGAAGTGCACGTTGACGTCCCAGGTGAAGAAGGCGTCCCGAGCGCGCTCGCCCCCGCCGCCCACCGCGAGCGACGGCTTCTTCTGCATCGTCTTGAGCAGCGATTCGATGTCCAACGGCTTCGAGTAGCGCAGCTTCACGATGTCCAGCCCACCCGTGACGGTGGGGTTGGTGGGCGGTCCCACCACCTGGAGCAGGCCGGACACGGTGAGCGGCAGGTCCTCCGTCATCCGGTACGGCACCGCGTCCAGTTGCAGCGTCAGCGCCAGCCGCTTGGGCACGAAGCGCTCCAGCCGGATGTCGCCTCGCGCGGACACCTGCCCCTCGTTCACCTGCGCCTGCAGGTGCTCCAGGAGCACGCGCTGGCCCGTCATCTCCAGGCGTCCGGACATGGCGCGCACGGTGAGCGGCATGTCGCGCATGGACATCCGCACATCGGACAGCTCCGCGGTGCCCACCACCGACGGCGCGTCCAGCGTGCCGGTGGCCTCCGCGTCCACTCGCAGTTGGCCGCCCACGCGCTCCATACCCGGCAGAAGCGGCTCCAAAAGCCGCACGTCCATGCGGCCCTCGCGCAGGCTCATGTTCATCCGGGTCTTGCTCATCCAACCGCCCAGCGTCACGTCCACCGACGCGCCACTGAAGCGGAAGGGCTGCACGTCCAGCCGGCCCCCGGCGTAGGCCAGCACGATGGGCGCCTGGTTGCGCCCGCGCAGGTCGCCCCGGGCCAGCGTCAACTCCCGCAGCGTGGCCGCCACCTGGTACGCGTCCGGCTGCAACAGCGGGCCCTGCAACGTCACGCGCCCCGCGAGCATCCCGGTGACGCCCGCGAGCGCCTGCACCTGGGGCAGGAGCGGACGGATTTCGGGCAGCAGCAGCTCCAACGTGGACTCGAAGAGGTAGGGCTCCTTCACCGTCATGGACATGGAGCCCTGCGCGTCGCGGAAGGGATGTCCGGTGATGCGCAGCGCCTTGCCGTCCTGGTGCAGCGCCAGGTCCATGGCGCCCAGGTCGCGCGACGCGAAGGTGATGCGCGGGCCCTTCAGCGTGGCGCGGATGTCCGGCTTGTCCGCCGTGCCCGCCACGGTGCCCGCGAGCGCCAGCGTGCCCTGGATGCCCATCTCCTCCGCGGTCTCCGGGCCCACGGCCTCCGACAGCGACAGGTTCTCTCCACCGAAGCGGTAGTCCAGGCCGCCCGCGAAGGCGAAGGTGCCCTCCACCCAGGTGCGTCCCAGCCGGCCATCCAGCACGGTGCGCTCCAGCACCATCTCCTTGCCGTCCACGAAGCGCAGCCGCGCGGCGCCCGCGCCCAGCCGGCGCCCCAGGTACGTGGTGTCCTTCAGATCGAAGGCCACCAGTCCCTCCAGCTTCTCCAACGGGCTGTCGATCTCCACGCGCCCGGACGCCGCGCCGCCGAACTGCCCCTGAATCACCGCGATGGAAGGACTCAGGCCCGCCACCAGGTCCACCAGGTCCTCGGTGCGCCCCTGGGGCACGTTCAGGTCCAGGCGCAGGTGCAGCAGCCGCGCGAATGTGAGCGCGCCTTTCCCGAAGTACTGCGTGCGCCCCTTCTGCCCGGTGAGCGAGGGGAACGACAGGACGCCGTTGGAGTACGAAAGCTTCCCCTGCGTCACCCCCAGGTTGAAGCCCCAGAAGACGAAGTCGCGCAGCGACAGCGACGCGTCCACCTTCACGTCGGCGAGCGGCCCCACGACGGAGTAGTTCACCGTCCCGCGCCCGGCCCACGGCAGCTCCGCGATGTGGCCGAAGTCCGACAGCTCCACCTCGCCATTGCCCTGGATGTCCAGGCCCCGCGCGGTGTCGAAGTAGAGCGTCACCTCGCCATGCACGCGAGACTTGCCCGACTCCACCGTGAGCCGGGAGAAGGACACGCGGTCGCCCTGGAGCTTCACGGTCGTCTGCGCGCGGCCCTTGTCGAAGGTGAGCAACGTCTTGCCCGAACGCACCGGCGCATCGAACGCGCGCGTGGCCAGGGTGAAGTGGCCGGTGCGCAGGTCCAGGGGCCCGGACAGCGAGGGCCGGGGCAGCAGCGTGCCGGTGAGGTGCGCGTTCGCGGACGCGGGGAAGTCCACCCAGGACCCGGACACGCCCGCGCGCTCCAGGATGCGACCGAACGACGCGTCCTCCGTCTGGAGCGTCAGCTCCACCGGCAGCTCCGGCGTGAGCTTGAGCGCGCCGGACAGCTTCACCTTGCCCCCACCCACCGGGGCCTCCAGCGACTCCACGCGCACGCGGTCCCCCGCGTACGACAGGCGCGCGGTGAGGCTCAGCGGACCGTACTGCTCATAGGACAGGTTGCTCGCGGACACGTCCGCGCCCACCGCCAGCGCGGAGGGTTTCCCGGACAGCGACAGGCGCGTCCACAGGTGCCCGGTGGCGGGCCGCGGCAACAGCTTCGCCTGCGACAGCGTGCGCAGCGGCAGGAACACCTGCGCGTCCAGCGCGAGCGTGGGATGGCACAGCGTCTCCACCCGGCCGGACACCGTGGCGGTGATGTCGTCGAGCGTCACCTCCGCGCGCTCCACGTCGAGCAGCCCCTCGTCCGGATCCAACGCGCCGGTGAAGGCCAACTGCCCCAGCGCCAGCTCGCCGCCGCCCGCGCCCAGTCGCACCACGCCCCGCCGAGCGCCGACCTCCAGCTCCATCACGCCCCAGCGCTCCACCCACCCCACGTCGAGGTTCTCCACCTCCACGCTGCGGCCCTCGGGCAGCGCGAGCCGCACCTCCGCGCCGGTGATGCTCATGCGCCCCACGCCCACGCGCTCCAGTGGCGTGAGCGGGCACGTGCCGTCCGAAGCGGGCTTGTCGGGCGAAGGCTTTGAGAGGTCCAGCACCACGCGCGGATGGCGCACGCTCACGTGGCCCAGCACGAAGCGGCGGGACAGGGGCGACAGGAAGCCCAGCCCCACCTCCGCCTCATCCGCGGCGAACAGCGGCGTATCCGAACCGGGCGCGAACACCGACACACCGCGCAGCACCACGCGCGAACCCAGCGGATCCAACTCACACCGGCCGATGCCGACGTCCAGGCCCAGCACGTCCGGCAGGTGCCTGCGCGCCACCGTGCAGGCGGCGTCCCAGGTGAACGGCTGGCGCAACAGCAGGATGCTCCCCGATACGACGAGGAGCATCAACAGCAGCGCCTTGCGCGCACCGTTGCGGCTGGGGGGAGACAAGCCCCTAGAGCTTACCGAGTCCCTCGAGGTAGCGGTCGATCTCCGCCAGATCGATTTTCGTGTTCGCCGTCCGGGGCAGCGACGAGGCAGGCGCGCTTGCCCGCTCGCTCTCCTGGGAAGCAGCCGAGCCACCCTTCAGGCCCAGGTTCGTCCCGATGCGGTGCACCAGCTCCGCGTCGATGGACTCCTGCCGCGCGAGGAACGCCTCGAAGAGGGCGTTGTCGCACAGGGTGTTGATGACGCGCGGGGTGCCGCCGGAGTGCTCGTGCACGGCCAGCAGCGCCTCCGGCGTGAAGGGCATCCGCGGGCACCCGGCGAGCCGCAGCCGGTGCTTCACGTACGCCTCGGTGGACTCCGCCGTGAAGGGCTCCAGCTTGTAGCGGAGCGCCACGCGCTGGGCGAGCGGCGGGTCCAGCTTCAGGTTCTTTTCAATCTCCGGCAGGCCGAAGAAGACGAAGGAGATGAGCTTGCGCTCGGGGACCTCCAGGTTCAGCAGCCCCCGGAACTCCTCCATGATCTCCCGCGTCTCCAGCATCTGCGCCTCGTCGATGAGGACGACGGCCTTCTTGCCGGACTCGTAGATCTGCAACAGGCGCTGGTAGAGCTGCGACAGCAGCGCCAGCTTCTCCTGCGCCGGATTCTCCACGCCCAGTTGGAGCGCGATGCGGCGCAGCAGCCACTGGGCGGTGATGCCCGAGTGGATGATGACCAGCAGCGCGGCCTCGTATTCGGACTCGGGCAGCGAGTCGAGCATGCGCCGGGCGAGCGTCGTCTTGCCCGCGCCGATGTCGCCCACGAGGATGGACAGGCCCTTCATGTAGCCCACGGCATGCATCAGCCGCGTGAGGGCCTGCGAGTGCTGCGCGGAGTTGTAATAGAAGCGGCTCACCGGAGCGTTGGAGAACGGCTCCTGGCTGAGTTCGAAGAAATCGAGGTAGGTCGTCATGGGCTCGCCGGGCCTCGGGGGGACGCGCTACACGTACCCTACTTTACGAGCCTTCGGCGCGCCCGCTGCAGGAACCGGCGTCGGAGGGGCGGCGGGCGCCTTGGCTCCAGCCCGGGGCAGCGGGTCATCCTCGGGTGCGGTCATCGCCGACAGGCGCGTCACATGCGACCCCACGTCGCGGTACTTCGCGTCCATGGCGGCCACGCGCTGGAAGTGGAAGAGCGCCTTGCCCGGCTCGTTGAGCGCGTCGTAGGCGCTCGCCAGCTCGAAGCCCAGGGCCTTGGCCACCTCACCCACCGCGAGCACGTTGCCCAGGCCTTCCTTGAACACCTGGACGGATTCGTCCGGACGGCCGCGCAGCGTGTGGAGCATGCCAATCATCGTCAGGCAGTCCAGCTCGCGCTTCGTGCCGGCGCTGCCCTGCCGGGCCACCTCGAACTCGTGGACGGCGTCGTCCAGCAGGCCCATTTCCTTGTAGGCGATGCCCAGGTCGTAGTGCGTGTCCACGTCCTCGGGCTTCACCACCTTGGCGAGGCCCTTCTTGAACTCGGCGAAGACCTCGTCCACCGAGTACTGGAAGTCCTCGTCCGCCGGGGGCACCGCCGCCAGCGATTCGCCGCCCAGGTCGTCCAGCTCGCCGGCCAGCTGCGCCGCCAGGTCGAACGCGTCGCCGCCGGACTCCTCGTCGTGGGACGCCTCGGTCACCGGCTGCACGGAAGGCACCGACAGGGGCTCCGCCGGGGCCTCGTCCGCGGGGGCCGCGCCACCACCGGCCTCCGCCTCCTCCAGCCGCGCCATCAGCTCCCCGGCGCGCACGTGGCCCGGGAAGGCGATGGCGATGGTCTCCAGGATTTCCCGCGCCTCTTCGAGCAGGCCCTGGTCCAGGAAGAACGACGCCTCGTCGCACTCCTCGGCGGCGGGCTCCTCCTCCGGCTCCGCTTCGGGCTCCGGCTCATCCGCCAGCGCCTCGGGCTCCGCTTCCGGCTCGGGCTCCGGTTCGTCGTAGCCCGTCGTGTCCAGCGGCGCGAGCACGAGGTGCGCGGCGGTGGGCTCGTCGTCGTCGTCGCCCAGCTGCGAGCCCGCGTCGTAGGCAGCCGGAGGCGCGTAGTCCTCCAGGCCCCCGTCGTCCAGCGCGGACGCATCCAGCGGCGCCAGCCCCACGCGGGTGGGCGCGTCGTCTTCCTCGCCCAGCGACCTGCCGGGGTCGGAGAACGCCATGTCCTCGTCGTCGAAGGTCGGGACCTGAAGGGTGTCCGGCGCGGCCTCGTTCAGCAGCGCGCGCGACGGGGAGTTCACGCGCGTGGGCGGCGGCTCGTCCTCATCACCCAGCGACATGCCGTCCGGGTCGTCCGCGAGCACCATGGGCTCGTCGCCACCGGAGGTGTCCTCGAACGAATCCGCCGCGTACGACAGCGCGTCGTCCGGGCCCACCAGCGGTTCGTCCTCGTAGCCGGACTGGGAATCGCCCAGGCCCGGCTCGTCCGCCAGCACCAGCGCGTCATCGTCCGAACCGACGACCAGGTCGTCCTGCGGCGGCAGGTCGTAGACGGCGTTCTCGGAGGAGCTGATGGGCTCCCCCATCACCGCCTCCTCGCCGCTCAACGTGGTCTCGGCGACCTCGTCGTCGACGATCTCATCCGAATCCGTCCCGTGGCTCAGCGCCGCGAGCGCGAGCTCGTCACCCTCGGGCTGCGCGAGCGCGTCATCCGGAGGCTCCGCGACGAGGATCTCATCGTCGTTGGAGTCCACCAGGATGGCGTCCTCTTCCAGCGACTCCACGCCCGGCGTGGCCACCGGCGCCACCACCCCACCCTCCGAGCGCAGCACGGACAGGAAGGCAGGCACCTCCGGATGCGCCGGGTTCTCCTGGAGGATGGACGCCAGGTACGGCTGCGCGCGCTGCACATCCGCGCGGCGCGTGCACAGGCGCAGCACGTTGAGCAGCTGCTCCGACGCCTGCGCGCCGTTATTGGCCGCCACGTAGATGTGGTACGCCTTTTCGTGGGCGTCCAGGTTCTCCGGATCCACCGCGAACACCTTGCGGAGGTGTTCGAGCGCTTTGTCGTGGAGCCCGTACTTCACGTAGACGTCGGTCTCCGTCAGCAGCTTCGCCAGCTGCTCGCGGCTCATCCCCGCGGGAGCCGGCGCCACGGCGGCCGGCGGCGGCGCGGCGGGCGCGGGACGCGAAGGCTGCGCGGCGGCGGGCGCGTTCCACTGGGGCGCGGCGTCCTCCTGCGCGGCCATGGGCTCGGGCTCCGGCTCCGGTTCGTCGACGGGGCCCCGGCGCGCGAGCAGATCCGGATCCTGCGGATCCAACAGCTCGATCTGCGTCCACACGCCATCGGACTCGGCGGTGCGGCCGCGCTCCTGGTGGATCTTCGCCAGCTCCTTGTAGACAGACACCGTCTTGGAGACCTGGCCCAGCCCCTGGAACGCCTGCGCCAGGAGCGTCAGCGTCTCCACGTCGCGGCCATCCGCCTTGAAGCAGACCTGGAGCTTGGCGAGCGCGCGCTTCTGGTCGCCGCGCTGCAAGTACGACGCGGCCAGCTCCTTCGCCAGCGGCAGGTTCTCCGGCTCCAGCGCGGAGAGCCGCTCCGCGACGCGAAGCCAGTCATCCGCGCGGCTGTTGCGCTTGAGGTACTCGGCGGCGCGCTTGAACTCCTGCGCCGCTTCCTTCGTCATGTTCTCGCGCGCGTACAGCTCCGCGAGCTTGATCTTCGACGCCACGTTCTCCGGGTCGAGATCCACCATCTTCTTGAGGGTGTCGAGGCTCGCCTTGGTGTCGCCGGCCTTGTCGTAGTGATTGGCGACGATCTGGAAGTACGCCATCGCCTCCGACATCAAGCCCAGTTGCTGGTGCAGCTCCGCCAGCTTGAGGTTCACCTCCAGCAGGTTCGGGTTGAGCTTGAGGACCTGCTTGTAGAGAGCGACGGCCTTGAGGAAGAAGCCGTCCGAGGAGTAGCTCTCCGCGACCTTGGTGAAGAAGTGCGCCGCCTGCGCGTTGTCATTCTTCTTCTGGTACAGCTCCCCCATCTTCTGGAGGACCCGGATGTCCTTCGGGTCGACCTCCAGGACCTTCTGGTACTCCTTGATGGCCTTGTCGTACGCGCCCTTCGCGACCAACTTCGCGGCGGCTTCGATGATCTTGTTCTTGTCCATCGAGCGCGCGCTTCCGACAGGCAGAAACCCCGAGGAACTTCGCGGGTTTCAGTCCTTCTCTGGGGGGGAGGTTCGGAGGCTAACGGAATCCTCCGACGCGGGTCAAGAAACTGCCTGCCATCCTCCCGGGGCGGATCACCCGCACGGACGGTCGTCCGCCCGGCGGGCTGCCCGGCAAGAGCCCTGCGCGCGCTACGGCGTCTCTTCCACGGCCTTGCGCAGCCGGCGGGAACCCGTCTCGCTCGCCAACAGACGCTCCACGAAGCGCGTGTCGTAGTTGCCCTCCTGGAAGGACTCCTCCGCCAGCGCGGCCCGGTGGAACGGGATGTTGGTGCGGATGCCCTCCACCACGTACTCGGAGAGCGCCCGCTGCATGCGGCGGATGGCCGTCTCGCGGTCCTCCGCGTGGACGATGAGCTTCGACAGCAGGCTGTCGTAGTGCGGCAGCACCGTGTAGTTCTCGTACGCCGCCGAGTCCACCCGCACGCCGTAGCCGCCCGGCACGCTGTAGCCCGTAATCTTGCCCGGCCACGGCGCGAAGGTGACCGGGTCTTCCGCGTTCACCCGGCACTCGATGGCGTGCCCGCGAATCTGGACGTCCTCCTGCTTGAAGCGCAGGGGCTCCCCGTAGGCCATGCGGATCTGCTCGCGCACCAGGTCCACGCCCATGACCAGCTCCGTCACGGGGTGCTCCACCTGGATGCGGGTGTTCATCTCCATGAAGTAGAACTGCCCGTGCTCGTCGAGCAGGTACTCGATGGTGCCCACGTTGTTGTAGCGAAGCTTCTTCATCGCGTTGACGGACACCTCGCCCATCTTCTGGCGAAGCTCCGGCGTGAGCGCGGGTGACGGGCACTCCTCGATGAGCTTCTGGTGCCGGCGCTGCACCGAACACTCGCGCTCATTGAGGTGGATGATGTTGCCGTGCTCGTCCGCGACGATTTGAATCTCGATGTGGCGGGGCTTCTCCACGTACCGCTCGATGTAGAGGTCGCCGTTGGAGAAGCTGGCCAGGGCCTCCGCCTGCGCGGTGGAGAACGCCTGCGCGAGCACGCCCGGCTCACGGACGATCTTCATGCCCTTGCCGCCGCCGCCCGCGGCCGCCTTGAGGATGACCGGGAAGCCAATCTCCTTCGCGAACACCTCCGCCTCGCGCGGGTCCTTCACCACGCCGGGGCTGCCAGGGAGCAGCGGCATGCCGGCCTCCCGGGCCGCGCGGCGCGCACTCACCTTGTTGCCCATCAGCCGGAGCATCTCCGGACGCGGACCGATGAAGCGGATCTTGCAGTTCTCGCAGACCTCCGCGAACTCGGCGTTCTCCGACAGGAAGCCGTAGCCCGGGTGGATGGCGTCCGCGCGGGTGATCTCCGCCGCGGAGAGCAACTGCGGCACGTTGAGATAGCTCTCCTTGGACGGAGGCGGCCCGATGCAGACCGCTTCGTCCGCGAAGCGCACGTGCAACGCGTTGGCGTCGGCGGTGGAGTGCACCGCCACGGTGGCGATGCCCAGCTCACGGCATGCGCGGATGACCCGCAGGGCAATTTCCCCGCGGTTGGCGACCAGTACCTTCTTGAACACGTCCGTGCTCCTTGAGAGGGCCTGGGGCGCATCCGGCCCCAGTGCGGGCCGGACGCGCCTTGAACAACGGACTCAGGCCGGCTCGATGCGGAACAGCGCCTGGCCGAACTCCACCGGGCGACCATTCTCCACGAGGACCTCGGCGATCCTGCCGGAGACCTCGGATTCGATTTCGTTCATCAACTTCATCGCTTCGACAATGCAGAGCACCTGCCCCTTGCGCACCACCGAACCCACGTCGACGAACGCGGGCTGGTCCGGCGCGGGGGTCCGGTAGAACGTCCCCACGAAGGGGCTGGTCACCTGGTGGCCCGGCTTCTCCGCCGGCTTCTCCGGAGCCACCGGGGCGCTCAGCGCCGACGCGGCGGGGGCGGCCGCACGGGGCGCGGGCGCGGCGTACTCCACCGGCGGCGACACCGTCACCCCGGAACCCGGGGCGTTGGTGTGGTGCACGATGGTCGTCTCTGGCGCGTGACCGCGGCGGATGTAGAGCTTCTCAGGACCCCGCGTCCACACCAGCCGGGTGACGTCCGAGGCCTCCAGGATCTCCACGATCTGCCGCAGGGCCTCCACGTCCAGGGACGTGGTGCTCGCGTCACGACCGGATGCCGCGCTCGCGGGCGTGGCCGGCCGGGTTGCCTTGCGCTTCGTTGCCATTCCAGACCCCTCCGGGAGTCGCCAGGTGAAGACGGACGGTGACTAGCCCGCCGTGGACACGCGGGTGAGGTACTTGCCACCTTCGCGCGTGTCGATCTTCAGCACGTCGCCCTCGTTGATGAACAGGGGCACGTTGACGGAGTAACCCGTCTCCAGCGTGGCGGGCTTCATCGCACCGGACACCGTGTCGCCGCGAACGCCCGGGTCGCACTTGACGACCTTCAGGTCCACGGAGTTCGGCAGCGTCACGGAGATGGCCTTGCCGTTGTAGTAGAGCACCTCGACCTGGGTGTTCTCCTTCAGGAAGTTCTTCGAGTCGCCGAGCGCCGCCGCCATGATGAAGGTCTGCTCGTACGACTTCTTCTCCATGAAGTGGTACTCCTCACCCGAGGAGTAGAGGAACTCCATGTCCTTCTGCTCGATGTCGGGCAGGCCCACCTTGTCGCCGGACTTCATGGTGGGCTCCAGCATGCGGCCGGAGATCAGGCTGCGGATCTTGGTCCGCACGAACGCAGAGCCCTTGCCCGGCTTCACGTGCTGGAAGTACTCGATCACGAACGGCTCGCCGTCGATCTCGATCTTCAAACCATTGCGGAACTCGGACGTATCGACGTAACCGGCCATGGGGACCGACTCCTTCGGACAGGCAAAAACGATGAAAAGTCCGGGGTGTCTAGCCCATGCCCTGAGTCCTGCAAAGGGGAAAGCAGCATCACGGTGCGTCGCCGGGCAGGCAGGGTGGCCCCTGCCCGGACGACTGTCCGCTACAGCTCCGCCTTCACATTCGGCGCCGTCACGCGCAGGACGTAGCGGCCCTTGCCGAAGTTGCCGTCCGCGCGCAGCGCCAGCACCAGGAAGTAGTCCGGTGTCAGCAGGCGCATCACGGTCAGGACCTTCTCGCTGTTGACGCTCACTTCCGTCACCGTGCCCGTCTTGAGGGACTCGGCGGCGTTCTTCAGCTGCGTCAGCAGGTTGGCGTACTCAACCCAGGTGCCCGTGACGTCCAGCTCCGCGGCCTCGTCCTTCTGGAACGTGTCCACGGAGATGCCGTCGAAGCCCATCACGCTGCACGCGAGGGCTCCGTCCACCTGGTTCACCACCGATTCAAGGTGCGTGCGAAAGGACATGGTCATCCCAGGCGGGCGGCGGGCGCCCGCGGGTCAGAGGATACAGGAGGGGTAGTTGCCGTCCTGCCCACCGGTGGAGTTGCACGGCGCTACGGCATCCGGGACCTCATCCGGCCCGCAGACGGGGATGGGGCGGGTCGCGTTGAAGGCGTCGAACGTGTAGACGTACTCGTTGGACTCGAACGAACCGCTCCCACTGGCGAACTTGCCCGTGAGCTTCACCGTCACGGTCACCTGCACCGGTTCCGAACCCGGCGGCACGTTGTCCAGCAGTGCCTCCGCGGACTCCCGGGTCAACAGGTTGATGAGCAGCCTGTTCTGTTCGGAGCCCGGATTCAGGCTGCCCGTGTATTTGATGGTCTGGTCGGGGATCCGGAAGCTTGGCGTCGTCTCATACGACAGCTCCACGTTCTCCACGATGGTGGTGGCCTGACCACCCGTCCCTGGTTCGGGATCCAGGGGGATGTCGTTCACCTCCAGCGGGGTGTTGACGTAGCTGGAGTTGACGAAGAGCCCCAACAGATAGCTCTGGCCGTAGGCGAGGTTGAGCGACCCGCCCGCGCTTCCGACCGCGCTGTTCTCCAGCGAGCATTCCGCGGTCGGGACCTTGACCGAAAGGATTTGAACGACCGGCGGGCTTTCGGAGCACCCGCACAGGCCCAGCGCCAGGGACGCCGCGACGAACAATGGCTTCATTGGAATGAGTCTCCCAATCAGACGGCAGGCCCCTAGAGGCTCTGCGCGATGGTCTGCCGGTTGAGGATGCGGGGCGTGATGAAGATGAGCAGTTCCTGGCGGTCGTCGGTTTCCAAGGTGCTCTTGAAGAAGAAGCCCAGCACGGGGATCTTCGACAGGAAGGGCACCGATTCGCGGGAGGTGCTGCCCCGGCGCACGTAGATGCCACCGATGACGGTGGTATCGCCGTCCTTCACCAGGACCTGCGTGTTGGCCTCCTTGCGCTGGATGGACGGCTGACCGTTGGCACCCGTGTTGGACGGGTCCGGCTGGTTGTTCTGCGCCTGGATGGACATCAGGATGCTGCCGTCCTGGGTGATGTGCGGCGTGACTTCCAGCGACAGACGCGCTTCGATGAAGGTCGTGTTCACGCCGCTCGCCGACGTCTGGCTGAACGGGATGGACAGACCCTGGCTGATGCGGGCCGTGTTGTTGTCCAGCGTCGTCACCTTGGGCGACGAGATGGTCTTGATCGTGCCCTCGGACTCCGCCGCAGACAGGCGCAGGTTGAGCTGGAGCGCGCCGCCCGCGGAACCGAAGGCGAAGCCCATGGCACCACCGATGCCCTGGCCCACGGCCGCCGGCAGGTTCACCGCGAAGTTGGGCGCCGACGGGACGCCCGCGGCCGTGCCCGGAGAGCCACCCGTCACGCCCACCGTGCTGGGGAAGATGAGGCCGGTGGGGTTGCCGGTCGCCGGCGACAGACGCGCCTGACCGCCCCACTGCACGCCCAGGTTGCGACTGAACGTGGTGGTCGCCTCCACGATGCGGCTCTCGATGAGGACCTGCGGCGTCTGCGTGTCCAGGCTGCGCACCAGGGCGCGCGCCTTCTCCGTGTTGGAGCGGATGTCCTTGATGATGAGCACGTTGGTGCGAACGTCCACCGACACCGAGCCGCGGTCGCTGAGCACATCCTTGACCCGCGACGACATGTCACCGGCCACCGCGTAGTTCACCGGCACCAGGCTGACCAGCAGGTCCTCCTGCTGCTGCAGGGACTTCTTGCGCTCCTGGCGCAGCCGCGCCTCCTCTTCCAGGGTCTTCAGGGGCGCGATGCGGATGATGTTGCCCACCTGCTCCTGGCCCAGCTGCTTGGTGCGCAGGATGAGGTCCAGCGCCTGGTCCCAGGGAACATTGCGAAGGCGGATGGTCACGCGGCCCGACACGTCGTCGGCCACCACGATGTTGCGCTTGGAGATCTCCGCGATGACGCGCAGCAGGTTCTGGATCTCGATGTCCTTGAACTCGAAGGACACGCGCTTGCCACGGTAGCGAGCCTGCTGGGGCGCGCCTTCCGCCGCGTACGCCGGCGCCTCGGCCGTGAAGCCGGCGGTGCGCTGGGTGACGGCGACCTCCTCCGTCTTCACGCCCTGCACATCCAGCCGCCAGCTCAGGGTGTTGGCGCCCTGGGTGACGTTCTCCTCGATGGCGCCGTCGGCGGCGACCACCACGCGCACCTTGCGGCCCTCTCCGGGGACGCTGAAGGCGCTGATCATCTTCACCGGCGTGTCCAGCGCGCTGGTGTCCAGGCTGCGCTCCAGCTTCTTGGGCAGCCGCGCGTTGTCCAGCGTCAGCACCGCGCTGCGCGGATCCGGCCGGTCCACCTTCCACGTCGTCGCGCCGGACAGCTTCAGCTGCACGCGACCACCAGAGGCGCTCTCGTCGAAGGACAGGTCCTTGACCTCCACCGCCTGGGGCTGCGGGGCCGCCTGGGCCACGACGGCCGGCGCGGACTTCGGCGCCTCCACGGGCAGGGGCTGCGGGCGCAGGGGTTCGGTCTCCGCCACCGCGTCGCGGGGCGTGGAAGGCTTCGGCTTGCGCGCCACCGCGGCGCCCAGCACCACCTCCAGGCCGCGCTCGGAGCGGTCCACGCGGTAGGCGGGCATGTCGCCCTTCGCCACCAGGACCAGGCGGACCTTGTCCTCATGGGCGCCCACGCGCACGTCCTTGAGCAGGTTGCCCTTCACCTTGGGCGCCTTCGCGCTCAGGCCCACGCCGTAGACATCCACGGCGAGACGGGGGGGATCCACCAGCTCCAGGACCTCGTAGCGCGCGATGTCGCCATCGGCGCCCACGCGCAGCGCGTCGCCGTCCAGGGACAGCCGGGTGATGCGCTGGGCCGGGTGGGCCACCTCGCGCTCATCCGCCTCCGTGGCGACCACGTTCTCGCGGCCCGGCGTCTGGGACGGAGCGGCCTTGGCGGCAGCGCCCTCCTCCGGCACCACGGCCACCATCGCCTCCACGACAGGCGCCGGCGCGGCCTTCACGGGAGCGGGCTTCGGCGCGGCGGCGACAGCCACCGGTTCGGCCTGCTTCGGAGCCACGGGCGCCTGGGCGGTCACGGTGGCGGGGGCCACCGACGAACCGTCCACGGAGATGACGACGCGGTTGCCCTCGGCGCGCACGTCGTACTGGGACGCCTGGTCGAGCGCCACCAGCACACGGCCCACACTGGCGCGTGCGTCGGAGAACTGGGCGGCCACCACGCCGGACACCGGACCGGTGCCGTCATGATGTCCCTTGATGCCCGTGGCATCCGCGGACGACAGGTCCACCACCAGCCGCTCCGGCCCACTGAGCCGGAAGACGGTGAAGGTAGGCGGCCGGGTCCCGGTCACCACGACCTGGGCACCAGCTCCCGTCCGCGACACCTGCAGGTCGCGCAGCGTATTCAGATCCGCGCCGTACACATTGGCGCTTGCCAGGACGACCGCCCATGCGGTCGCCATGAACCACTTGCCCCTCGTCACAGCGCTCTGCTCGAGCATGCGTCCCCTCAACAAGTTGGTGCGGGCGACTGCCCGCGGGCGCGCCGTGGGGCGCTACTCCCAGTTCTTGCCCGTCATCAGGTTGTAGGCGGGGTCTTTTACGCCATCTGCCTTGAGGTGCAGGCTCACCGGATTGCTGATGAGCTCGCCCTTGGCACCCGTGAAGACCTCGGTGACGGTGACCGAGTCCCGGAGGATCTGGGTCACCTTACCGCCCTGGCGCCCCACCCGGGTGTTACGCCGGACGATATGGCCCCGGCCCAGCGGATCCTCCACCATCGCCAGCGGACTGGCGTCCCCTGTCACGACCGCCACCAGCTTGAGCTGGTCGAGGTCGAACACGCACAGGGGTTCGTTGCAGGCGCGCTCCGGTGCATCGCGCGCCACCGGTCCCAGCTCCTCCAGCGGACTCCGGAACGGATCCCGCTTGCCCACGGGACTGTAGGTGTAGACGAAACCTGGCACCGTCGACACCTCGGCCTTCGCCATCACCTGTGCCACGGCGGGGGCCGCAGCCTTGGGTTTGGCGGGAGGCTTGCTGGCCGGAGGCGTCTCCCCACAGGCAGACAAGGTCAGCACCAGCACCGCAGCAGTCATCGTGGACTTGAACGTCTTCATCCGCGTCATCCCTTGTCGCCCCAGTTGCCGGGCGGATCAAGTTTCTAGTTTTTCTTCTTCTCGACGGGCTTCTTCGGGTCGGCGGCGACGGCGGGCTTCGTTTCGACGAACCGGAACGTCGTCGCCAGGAAGCTGCTCTGGAGGACCACCTTCTCGTTCTTCAGGGCCGCGCCATCGAGCTTGATGTTGTTGACGTTCACGATGCGGCGCATGTTCGCCATCTCCTGCAGGAACATGGCGATCTCGTGGTAGTTGCCGCTCACCGTCATCTTGATGGGGATGCGCGCGAAGAACTCGCCGCCGCTGACGTACTCCTTGTCAGGCTCCACGCGGGCGATCTCCAGGCCGGACTTCTTGCCGATGTCGTTGATCTGCGCGAGCAGCTCTTCCATGTCGCGCCGCTCCGGCAGCTCCGTGAGGGCCTCCGCCAGCTTCTGCTCCAAAACGTCCATCTCGCGACGGCGCTCGTTGAGGTTCTGGGCGATCTCGCTCTTCTCCGCGAGCTCCAGGTCCAACTTGCGCCGCTCCGCCGCCCGGGCGGTGATGGCCTCTTCCGTGGGCTGGATGGCGAGGAAGAAGTTGGCGACGGTCAGGATGACGACGAGTGCCGCGAGTCCGCCGAACTTCACCGCCGGCGGGGCCTTCGCGAGCTGATCCAGGTATTTGTCCATGACGTGGGGGTCCTTCGCCGCCTGCTAGATGGCGTAGTTGGCGGTGAGGGTGAGCTTGAAGTCGACCAGCGTGGGCGACCCGGCCGCGGTGGCCTTGGTCTGCACCGCGTTGGTCAGTTCGATGTTCTTGAAGAACGGCCGGATGTCGCCCACGGGGAACTCCTCCACGGAGGCGGTCTCCGTGTTGAAGAGCTCCACGCGGGTCGTCTTCGCGTCGCGGCGCTGCTCCACCAGGCGCCCCATGCCCTTGGGCGTCCACACCATGCCGCCCAGGCCGCGCATCAGTTCGGCGACCTCGTCGTGGCTGACGGCCGAACCGTTGATGGTGACGTTGTTGGACGCCTCCACGAAGTTCTTGAGCCAGACCTTCTTGGGGAGGGCGGACGACAGCGCGTCCAGCATGCGCACCGGCCCGTTGCGCCCCTTGCGCAGCGTGTCCAGCACGGCCAGCTTCTTCTCCACCTCGGTCTTGCGGGTGTTGATGTTGGTCACCTCGCCGATGACCTTCTCCAGCTCCGCGATCTTCGCCTTCGTCTGGGCGATGCCCTGCTTGGCACGCGTCAGGTCGCCATCGCGATCCGCGTACCAGAAGTAGTTGCCCACCACCGCGGCGATCAGGACCGCGGCGTAGACGACCAGCACCTGCTGGCCCATCTCGCGCTTCTTCACCGCCCGGACGGGCAGCAGATTGATTCGAATCATCATGTGCGTCATCTCCTCGCGGCCAGAGCGGTTCAGCCCAGCTTGTCGCCCGGGCGCCGGAGCGCCAGTCCCACTGCCACCGCGGCCATGGGTGCCACGTCCATGATGAACGCGGGGTCGAACTTGCGGTTGTCCACTTCAATCTTCCGGAACGGGTTGAGGATCTCCACCGGCACGCCGGTCCGCGCCTCGATGGTCTTGAACAGGGCGGGAATCTTCGCGGTGCCGCCGGAGAGGTAGACCTTGGTGAAGTTCGAGTCCGCGGCGGTGCCCGCGTAGAAGTCCAGCGAGCGCTGGATTTCACCGGCGACCTGCTCCGCCACGCTGGAGAGCACCCGCTCCACGTCCTGGGGCACCACGGCGTCCGCGTCCGCTCGGTTGCCGCCGATCTTCAGCGCTTCGGCCTCCTCGTAGGAGACGTTGAGCTGCTTCTGGATCTCTTCGGTGAACTGGTTGCCACCGATGGTCACGTCGCGGGTGAACACCGTCACGCCGTTGGCGATGATGTTGATGTTCACCACGGAGGCGCCGGCGTTGATGAGGACGACGGTCTCCTTCTCCGGCAGCTCGTAGTTCGTGGAGAACATGTTCTGGACGGCGAACGCGTCCACGTCCACCACCACCGGCGACAGCCCCGCTTCGGAGACCACGGTGGTGTAGTCGTTGATCATGTCCTTCTTGGCGGCCACCAGCAGCACGTCCATCTGACCGGTGGCGTCGTTGCCGCCGCCGTCGAGGATCTGCGTGTCGATGTTCACGTCCTTCACGTCGAAGGGGATGTACTGCTCCGCCTCCCACTGGATGCTCTCCTCGAGCTCTTCCTGGCTCATGCGAGGCATCTGGATCTTCTTGATGATGACCGAGTGGCCGGACACGCCGATGGCGACGTCCTTGCCCTTCACCTTCAGCTCCGCCATCAGCTCCTGCACGGCCTGCACGATGGCCGTGGAGTTCATCAGGGCGCCGTCGACGATGGCTTCGGGAGGCAGCGGTTTCATTCCGAAGCTTTGCAGGGCGTAGCCCACTTCACCGCGCTTGCGCTGCTCCTTGAGCATGATCATCTTGATCGACGTCGACCCGATATCCAGCCCAAGTGCCAGTTTGCCCTTCGCCATGCGTAACTCCATCGGAGAGGCGGCCAGCGTAGCACCGGCTTGATACCCCTCCTAAAAAGTGCTTGGCGCCCGGCCGCCCATCGGACGGGGGAGCGCCGCAAAGACCGACGACAGCCGCTCGCCCCCTGACGTACCGCCGCGGAGGCCCGATTTTCCGGCCCCAGCCGCGTTCCGTCAAATGGCCGCGGATGATTCCTGCCAGGTCGGGTCGCCAGGCGACCCTCTCCCCTGCCCTTGGGTCCCTCCTTCAGCCCCGGAGCGCCTCCGCGTCGGGATCAATGCCGTACTCCTTGATCTTGTACAGGAGGGCGCGGTGGCTGATGTCCAGGACCTCCGCCGCCCGGGTGCGATTGCCCTTCGTACGACGAAGCGCTGCCCGGATGTAGGACTCCTCCATCTCCCGGATGGCTCGCTTGAGCGACAGGTCGCCTGCGGTCTGTAGCGGCGACGCCGTCCCGGCGGACGCGGGTGCGGAAGCCGCCCACAACTTCTCCGGCAGGCTGCCGGGCGCGATCAGGATGCCCTCTTCCAGCAGCACCGCGCGCTCCATGGCGTTCTCCAGTTCGCGCACGTTGCCCGGCCAGGCGTAGGCCGTCAGCAGGGCCTCCGCTTCCGGGGTGAACCCCTGCACCGGCGGGTCCCGGTTGAGCTCGCGGTTGAAGCGACCCAGGAAGGAGCGGGCGAGCAGCGGGATGTCCTCGCGGCGCTCGCGCAGGGGCGGCAGGGCGAGGTTCACGACGTTGAGCCGGTAGTAGAGGTCCTCGCGGAACTCGCCCTTCTCCACCAGCCGGCCCAGGTCGCGCAGCGTGGCGGCCACCACGCGCACGTCCACGCGCTCCACGCGGCTTTCACCCACCGGGCGGATCTCCCCCTCCTGCAACACGCGCAAGAGCTTCACCTGCGCGCCCAGGGGCAGCTCTCCCACCTCGTCGAGGAAGAGCGTGCCGCCGTCGGCCTCCGCGAACAGGCCCCGGCGGGCGGTGCGCGCGTCGGTGAAGGCGCCCTTCGCGTGGCCGAACAGCTCGCTCTCCAGGAGGCCGTGGGGGATGGCGCCGCAGTTGACGGCCACGAAGGCCATGGCGGAGCGGCGACTCTTGCCGTGCAGTTCGCGGGCGATGAGCTCCTTGCCGGTGCCGCTCTCCCCGGAGATGAGCACGGTGGTGTCCACCGGGGCCACGCGCGCCACCTGCTTGAGCACCGCCTGGAGCGCGGCGCTCTCCCCCAGGATGTGGCCCAGCGACGCGCCGGGCAGGTGGGCCTCGTGCAGGCGCCGGTTCTCCCGCAGCAGCCGTTCGCGCTCCTCGGCCTTGCGCAGGACGAAGACGATCTCCTCCGGCTTGAAGGGCTTCTGGACGTAGTCGTACGCCCCTGCCTGCACCGCCTCCAGCGCCTGCTCCTGGGAGCCGTAGGCGCTCATCACCACCACGGTGAGGCCCGGCTGGTCGGCGAGGACCGCGCGCAGCACCGACAACCCGTCGCGCTTGGGCATGCGCACGTCGCACAGCAGGACGTCGTAGGGGCGCGCGGACAGCTCTCGCAGGGCCTCTTCGCCGTCGGCGACGGCGCGCACCTCGTAGCCCTTGTCGTTGAGCACCAGGGTGAGGATGTGGCGGATGGACGGCTCGTCGTCGGCGACGAGAACGGTGCGGAAGAGGGACATGGGCTTGGGCGCAGCGTATCAGACGGCGGGAAGCGACAGCCGGAAGCAGGCGCCGCCCCCTTCGCCGTCGCGGGCCTCCAGCCGTCCGCCCATGCCCTGCGCCAGGTTCAGCGACACCGCGAGCCCCAGGCCCGTGCCCTGCCGGCCCTTGGTGGTGAAGAACGGTTCGAAGAGGTGCGCGCGCACCTCCGGCGACAGGCCCGGGCCGCTGTCCTCCACCTCCACGAACAGGAGTGAGTCCTCGCGCCGGGTGGAGATGCGCACCTGCCCCTGCCCACCCATGGCCTGCGCGGCGTTGAGCATCAGGTTGATGAGGATCTGCGACAGGGGCCCTGGATCCGCGCGCGCCAACAGGCCGGGCGTCAGCGCCAGCGTCACGTCCACGCGTTCCAGCTCCGGTCCGGCGCGCACCAGGCGCACGCACGTCTCCACCACCTGCCCCACGTCCACCGGCACGGGCTGGGCGCTGCCGGGGCGCCCCAGGTCCAGCAGGCCCCGCACGATGCGGTCGATGCGCAGCACCTCGTGGTCGATGCGCTCCAAGAAGTCCTTCACCTCTGGCCCTTCCGCCTTCATCCGCGCCAGGGAGAGGTAGCCCAGGATGCCCGCCAGCGGATTGCCCACCTCGTGCGCCACGCCCGCGGCCAGCTTTCCCACGGTGGCCAGCCGCTCCGACGCGACCAGCTCCGTCTGCGCCCGCGCGAGCCGGGAGTTCGCCTCGCGCAGCGCCTCCAGTTGAGAGCGCGTGAGGGCCTGCTCCTGGCGCAGCGCATCCGCCATGCGCTGCAGCGCGCGCTGGATGCGCGACAGGAGCGGTCCGCCCTGCCCCGCCAGCGGCACGTCCAACTGCAGCCGGCCCAGTTGCTCCACGGCGGCTTCGGTGGCGCGCAGCGGACGGCCCACCGTGAGGTCCAACACCACGTAGGCCAGCACCGTCAGCACCACCAGGTCCAGCCCCAGCGCCAGGGGCAGGAAGGTGCGGATGCGCGCGAGCCCCTCCGCCTCCGGCGTCCCGGGATCCGCCAGCCGCCGCGCCACGTCCAGCAGGCGGATCAACACCGGTTGCAGCGTGAGCCAGGACAGGCCCGTGGACAGCGAGCCCAGCAGGAAGGCCACGCTCGCGATGCGCCACTTCATCCGCGCACCGGCGACCCGCCCCTCACTGCGTCCCCCCGAGCATCATCGCCACCTCCAGCGGCAGCACGCGGGCAATCCAGGGCCCCAGCAACATCACCTCCAGCCCCGCCAGCGCCAGCCACGGGCCAAACGGGATGTTGGTGGGACCGGGCACCCACTCCTCTTCTTCTCCCGTCTCGTCCAGGGGCGCGTCCGGGATGGGCTGGAAGAGCAGGCACGGAATGACCAGCGCCACGCGCTTCCACCAGGGCAGGCCGGGCTTCGTGAACTCCCACGTCATCGTGGACTCGGGCTCCTCCGCGTCCTCAGAAGGAGACGCCTTGGACGGATCTACCTTCTCCTCCTCCGCGCCACCGGGGCCCGCCCGACCCGTGATGGCGAGCAGCACCACGCCCACGACCGCGCCCTGGAACGACGAGAAGAAGAGGATGCCGAGCAGCGACTGCCAGCCCAGGAACGCGCCCAACAGCGCGACGAGGAACTTGTCCCCGCCGCCCAGCGCCTCCTTCTTGAAGGCCTTCCAGCCCACGTACTCCATGAAGCGGAAGGTGAGGAAGCCCACCGACGCGCCCACCACCGCGCGGATCACCGCGTCCTGGCCCAGGGGAATCGCCAGCAGGACGCCCGCCACGATGCCCGGCACCGTGAGCGAGAACGGGAGGATCCAATGCTCCAGATCAATGAAGGTGAGCGGCACCAGCAGACAGACGAGCACCAGCGCGGGCACGAGCGGATACGTCCAGTCGAAGCGCTTGAGGCACGCGAGGAACAACAGCCCCGTGAGCAGCTCCACCAGGACGTAGCGCGGTGAGATGGGCATGCCGCAGCCGCGGCACTTGCCTCGCAGGCCCAGCCACGACAGCACCGGGATGTTCTCGTACCAGGACAGCACGTGCCCGCACTTGGGGCAGCGCGAACCCGGCCGCACGATGCTCAGCCCTTCCGGCACTCGCGCGATGACGACGTTGAGGAAGGAGCCGAAGCACAGGCCCAGGAAGAACAGGAAGAGGATGAAGAGGGGCTCGGCCCAGCCCGGCGCGTAGGTGAACGTCACGGAGCCGGGCATCCTACAAGCCGCTCCAGTCACTGGCGACTTCGTGGCGGACGACGAAAACCGTCAGCGTCAGTGACAAAAATTGGCAGGCCAGCAGGCGTGCCGCGCCTGAGGTGGGCTGCCCTTTGAGGGAATCCAAGCGGTTGGCCGAATTGTTCGCGGTGGCACTCTTCGTGCTAAGCCTTCCCCCGTCGTTCAACCCCCCTCTGCCTGCTGCGGAGTTCCCAAACATGATGAACCGTCTCTTCCGGAAGAAGGGTGGCTTCACCCTCATCGAGCTGATGATCGTGGTCGCCATCATCGGCATCCTGGCCGCCATCGCCATCCCGAACTTCATCCGCTTCCAGGCGAAGTCCAAGCAGTCGGAGGCGAAGACGAACCTGAAGGCCATCTTCACGGCCCAGAAGGCGTACTTCGGTGAGAAGGACAAGTACCAGGTGAACTTCACGGTCATCGGCTTCGATCCCGAGGCCGGCAACCGCTACAGCTACGGCATGGCCACTGGCTGCGCCGCCGCCGTTGACGCGACCCAGACGGCCCGCCGCGCTGGCGCCGTCCTCGGCTGCATCGGCCAGGACGCGCTGAAGTTCCCCACCGCTCCTGCGGCGGCGGACGCCGTCACCGCCGTTGGCGTGAACCCGGACATCCCCACGTGCCCGAACTGCTACTTCAACGCGACGGCGATCGGCAACGTGGACAACGATCCCGAAGGTGACACCTGGGGCATCACGTCCGCCACGGTCGCCGGTCAGGCCGCCATCCCGGATCCCTGCGGCATCGACCAGGACACGCCGAACGGCCTGAACCTGGTCGCTGGCGAGCCGACCAACGGTTTCAACGATGTGAGCTGCGGCGGTTGATTCGCTGCATGCTGTTTGAGCCGGTCTCGCCTGCTTCATTTGTTTCACCGACGCGGGCGTGACATGGCACAATCGACGGGGCGCCCGGGCATTTCGGGCGCCCTGTTGTCGTTTCGAGAGGCCATGCGAAAGCTGCCCCTGTTGCGATTCGTTCCGGGACTGCTGCTGGTAGCCCTCCTGTCAGCGCCGCCCGTGCCCCCGCGCAGGCAGGGCGGCGGGCCCCTGCTCCCCCGTCCCGACCTGCTCAAGGTGCTCTTCACCGCCCAGAAGGGGCTGGTGACGGACTACTTCTGGATCCTCATGCTCAACCGCATCGGGACGGCGGTGAAGCCGGAGGAGTACCGCCACATCTCCGACTACGCGGAGCTGGTCACGAACCTGGATCCGAAGTTCCGGCAGGCGTACCTCTACGGAGGCCTCACGATCCCTGTCTATCGGGGAGAGGGCCAGTATCTCAACACCGCGGAGTCCACGGCCCTGTTGCTCAAGGGCGTGGCGAATGTCCCCCACGACCAGCCCCTCACCTTCCAGCTCGCGTACAACCTGATGTTCTTCGAGCGGAAGTACAAGGAGGCCGCGGACCTGATCCTGGAGATGTCCCGGTGGGAGGGCGCCCCGGAATACTTCTCCGCGCTCGCGACGCGGCTGTACGCGCAGTCCGGGGACTTCGACGCGAGCATGTCGCTGACCGTCGCCCTGCGTGACAGCGCGGAGGATGAGGAGTCACGCACCTTCTACGAGCAGCGCATCCAGGAGATCCAACAGGAGCGCGTGCTGAAGGGCATCGACGCGGCCATCGCCCGCTACCGGGCCCGCGAAGGCCGCCTGCCCGAAACCCTGCCCGCGCTGGTGAGTGCGGGCGACCTGCGGCAGCTTCCCGCGGATCCGATGGGTGGAGAGTTCTTCCTGGGGCAGGACGGTCGGGCCTACTCCAACGTCTCCCGGTTCCGGTTGGAGCTCATCGAGGATGAGAAGACCGAAACCGGAGACCGCATCGTCCCCCAGCCCCGAACGACGACCGAGCCATGACGACTCCCAACCCTGACGCACCTCCCATCCTGGCCCAGGGGCTCGCCAAGACGTACAAGGTCGGCTTCTGGTTCAACCGCACCGTGCGCGCCCTGCAGTCGCTGGACCTCCAGGTGGGCGCCGGACAGATCTACGGCCTGCTCGGCCCCAACGGCGCCGGCAAGTCCACCACCATCAAGATCCTGATGAACCTGGTGCGCCCCAGCAGTGGGGTCGCGCGCATCTTCGGCCAGCCGGTGGATCAGGCTTCCACGCGGCGGCTGGTGGGCTTCCTTCCGGAGAACCCCGCCCCGTACGAGTACCTCACCGGCCGGGAGTTCGTGACGCTGGCCGGACAGCTCGCGGGCCTGAGCGGCCACGAACTGGACGGGCGCGTCACGGAGGTCCTGGGCGCGGTGGAGATGGCGGGTGCGGAGAAGCTGCAGATCCGCCGCTACTCCAAGGGCATGGTGCAGCGCGTGGCGCTGGCGCAGGCGCTGGTGAGCCGGCCGAAGCTGCTCATCCTGGACGAGCCCACGAGCGGCCTGGATCCGCTGGGCCGCCGCCAGATGCGCGACCTCATCCTCGCGGAGCGGGAGAAGGGCACCACGGTCCTCTTCTGCAGCCACATCATCCCGGACGTCGAGTCGCTGTGCGACCGGCTGGCGGTGCTGGTGGGCGGCCGGCTCGTGCGCGAAGGCAGCGTGCGGGAGCTGGTGTCCGCGCAGGTGCCCACGGTGGAGGTGGTGGTGGAGGGAATGGAACCGGACGCGGTGAAGGGGCTGGGCGTTCCCCTGGAGTCGCTCCAGGCGCTCGATGGGCGCGTGCTGCTCCAGGTGTCGGACGTGGACACGCAGCGGCTTCTCAGCGGGGTGCTGGGCGCCGGGGGCCGGGTGAACCAGGTGCAGCCAGCGCGGTTCTCGCTGGAGCAGCTGTTCATGAACGCGCTCAAGGAGTCCGGGCGCGCATCGACCGTGGGCGGGGAGATCAATACATGAGCGCCTTCAGCGCGATGATGTGGAATGGCTTTCGCGAGGCTCGCCGCAACCGGGTGACGGTGGTGGTGGGCGTGTTCGCCGCGGTGGTGCTGCTGTCCTCCACGTTGGTGACGGAAGTCACGGTCACCACGTTCGACCGCGTGCTGACGGACTTCGGCCTGGGGATGATGAGCATCATCCTCGTCTTCCTGGCGGTGTTCCTGTCGAGCAGCCTGCTCAGCCGTGAAATCGAGCGGCGCACCATCTTCCTGGTGGTGAGCAAGCCCGTCTCCCGCACCCAGTTCCTGCTGGCGCGGTTGGCCGGCACCATGCTGACGCTGGGCGCGTTGCTGGTGGCGATGACGCTCGTCTTCCTCAGTCAGCTGCTGCTGTTCCGAGCGGACATCACGTCCACGCAGCTGCTCGCGAGCGCGGGCCTGTGGTTCGAGCTGCTCGTCATCAGCAGCGTGGGCATCCTCTTCTCCAGCTTCGCGGGCCCGGCGGTGTCGGCCATCGCCACCACGGGCCTGTACTTCACCGGGCACCTGACGGGCGACCTGTATGCCATCGCCAGCCGGTCGGAGAGTTCGTTCATCCAGGTGCTGGGCAAGGCCATCTATTACGCGCTGCCCAATCTGGAGCGGGTGAACTTCCGGCCGCAGGCCACCTACGCGCTGCCCGTGGACGCCAGCACCTTCCTGTCCGGTGTGGCCTACAGCGTCGCGTGGGCAGGCGTGCTTATCGCCCTGGCCACGGTCATCTTCGAGCGGCGCGACTTCCGCTGAGCAGCGCCTGGGCCCGCCGTCCCCGGAGCCTCGGGCGGGGCTTCAGGCCCGGGGCGTCGGTTCGTCCAGTTCGTCGGTGAGGCCGTGCTTGGCCAGCCGGTAGCGGAAGGAGCGGAAGGACAGCCCCAAAAGCTCCGCGGCGCGCGTCTTCACCCCTTGCGCCTGCTTGAGCGCGGCCAGCAGGTGGCGCCGCTCGCTGTCGTCCAGGTGCCGCTCCAGGTTGAAGCCCGCCCCCAGCGAGGGCTCGCCGCCCTCGGAGGAGCGGGCCTGCGGCTCCGCCTCGCCCCGCACGGTGGGCGGCAGCGTCGTGGGCCCCAGCAGGTCCGAGTCCGACAGCGTGGCCGCGCGCTCCACCATGTTCTGCAACTGGCGGACGTTGCCCGGGAAGGCATAGCGCTCCATCAGCGCCAGCGTCTCCGGGGCGAAGCGCAGCGCGGGCCGGCCCAGCTCCTCCGCCAACCGCGTCAGGAAATGGGTCGCGAGCGGAACGATGTCATCCGGGCGCTCCCGCAGGGAAGGCAGCTCCAGGGTGATGACGTTGAGCCGGTAGAAGAGGTCCTCCCGGAAGCGCCCCGCCTTCACCTCCGCCTCCAGCCGGCGGTTGGTGGCGGCGATGACACGCGCGTTGAAGGGAATCTCCGCCGCGCTACCCACGGGCTTCACCTTGCGCTCCTGCAACACGCGCAGCAGCTTCACCTGCGTGGACAAGGGCATCTCCCCCACTTCGTCCAGCATCACCGTGCCCTCGCCCGCGGACACCAGCAGGCCCTGCCGCTCATGGGTGGCGCCGGTGAAGGAGCCCTTCATGTGGCCGAACAGCTCGCTTTCCAGCACGCCCTCATTGAGGGCCCCGCAGTTGAAGGGCAGGAAGGGCTGGGCGGCGCGCTGGCCGCGCAGGTGGACGGCCCGGGCCACCAGTTCCTTGCCGGTGCCGCTCTCCCCCGTCACCAGCACCGTGCTGCGCCCCGGGGCCACCTTCTCCACCAGGTGCCACAGCGCGCGCATGCGGGGACTGGTGCCCACCATCAGCCCGCCCAGGCCGGGCAGCAGCCGCTGCTTGAGCGTGCTGTTCTCCTGGCGCAGCGCGCGCTTCTCCAGCGCCTTGTGCACGAGCAGCCGCAGCTCCTCGTTGTCGAAGGGCTTGCAGATGTAGTCGTAGGCGCCCTCGCGCATGGCCTCCACGGCGGACGTGGGCGTCCCGAAGGCGGTGATGAGCACCACCTCCGGCGGCTCCTTGCGCGCTCTGGCCGCCCGGAGCACGTCCAGGCCGCTGCCTCCCGGGCCCAGCCTCATGTCGGAGATGACCAGGTCCACGGAGTCCCGGGCCAGCACCTCGCAGGCGGGCGCCACCGCGGGCACGCTCGTCACCGCGTAGCCGTCCCGCACGAGCAGGATTTCGAGGTACTCGCGCATGGACAGCTCGTCGTCCACCACCAGCACGTGGCCGCGCGGGCCGCCTTCATGGAGCGTGCTCACAGCGGCAACCCCACCAGGAATTCGGTGCCTTCGTCCGGGTGCGACTTCACGCGGATGGTGCCGCCGTGCGCGCGGATGAGGGAGTGCGCGGTGGACAGGCCCAGCCCGGTGCCACCGCTGCGGGTGGTGAAGAACGGCTCGAACAGGTGTCCCATCATCTCCTCCGTGATGCTGCCGGCCGAGTCCCACACCCGAATCTGCGCCTCCTCGTTCGCGTGCGCCAGCGCCACGCGCACCGTTCCGCGAGCCCCCGCCGCCTGACAGCCGTTGCGCACCAGGTTGATGAGCACCTGGCGGAGCTGATCCGGATCCACCGGCACCGTCAGGGGCTGGGTCACCCGCACCTCCAGCGTCACCTCACGCGTGAGGGGGTCCGCGCGCAGCATGTCCACCGTCTCCGACACGAGCGTGTCCAGCGCCACCGGACGGCGCTGCGGCTGGGGCGGGCGGGCAAAGCGCAGGAAGTCCTCCACCAGCCGCGCCAGCCGGTCCGATTCGCGCGTGAGGATGCCGGTGAGCCGCTGCACCACCGCGTCCTTCGACTGCTCCTGCGCCAGCAGCTGCGCGGAGCCGCGCATGGCGGCCAGCGGGTTGCGCAGCTCGTGCGCGAGCTGCGCGGACAGGGTGCCCAGACTGGCCAGCCGGTCCGTGCGCTTCAGGTCCTCCTCCATGCGCCGCAGTTCGGTGAGGTCCTGGAAGACGATGAGCAGCGCACCCGCCTCGCCCTCCAGCGGCGACACAGACAGGCCCAGCACCCGCTTGCCACCGGGCGTCTGCACCGGCAGCTCGCCCCGGGTGGAGCGCGGCGCCAGCGTGGACACGCCCGGCAGGAGGTTCTCCAGGGGCTGGCCCAGGCAGGAGAAGTCATCCACATGGAGGATGCCGCTGC
The DNA here is from genome assembly GCF_026626765.1 of Corallococcus sp. bb12-1. NCBI lineage: Bacteria > Pseudomonadati > Myxococcota > Myxococcia > Myxococcales > Myxococcaceae > Corallococcus > Corallococcus sp. bb12-1. Next base: position 185,716 of record NZ_JAPNJZ010000010.1, read on the forward strand.
CCGCGGTGTTGAGGAAGGTGACGCGCCGGTGGACATCGCAGGTGAGGAGCCCCGACGGCATGGAGGACAGGATGAGCTGCTGGAGCCTTCCCAGCCGTCGCAGGTCCGCCTCGCTCTGGGACAGCGCGCCGCCGGTGGCGGACAGCTGGCGCGACAGGTAGCCGGACAGCACGGCGATGAGCACCAGCGCCAGCGCGTTGCTGCCCAGCACGAAGAGCACCCGCGCGGGCGACACCTCCACGCTGGTCACCGGCGTGGTGAGCCGGATGATGAGCAGCAGCGCGGTGAAGGCGAACGTGGACACGGCCGCGGCCACCAGCGCGCCCCGCCAGTCCAGCACCACCGCAGCGCCGATGACGGCCAGGCTGTAGAGGAACGTGAGGGGTGAGTCCGCGCCGCCGCTCAGGTACACGAGCCCGGTGGCGATGAGCACGTCGCCCACCACCTGCACCGTGGCGTCCAGGCGTCCGGCGGTGCCCCGGCGCAGCCGCAGGCCCGTCACCACGGTGAGCAGGTAGGCGCCCGCGATGACCGTGAACGACAGCGAGTCCGCGCGGCTGGGCTCCTGCACGGGCTGGGTCATCAACCGGACCACCGTCACGACGAGCGACAGGCTCGCCGCCACGGTGCGGAACAACACCAGCCACACCAGGCGCGAGCGCAGCCCCGGGGCCACGCTTCGCGCCGTGCTTCCCATCACCGCGTTACTTGATCGCGCCGGCAAGCGAGAAGATGGGCAGGTACATGGCGATGAGGAAGCCACCGACCACGCCGCCGAGGAACACCATCAGGATGGGTTCGATCAACGACGTCAGGTTGCTGACGGCCGTGTCCACCTCGTCGTCGTAGAAGTCGGCGATCTTGTTGAGCATGGTGTCCATGGCGCCCGTCGCTTCGCCGACGCCAATCATCTGCACCACCATGGAGGGGAACACCTTGGTCTCCAGCAGCGGCCCGGCGATGTTCTTGCCTTCGGAGATCTTGCCGCGCACGTAGTAGATGGCCTCTTCCACCGTGCGGTTACCAGCCGTCTTCGCCGTCACGTCCAGGGCGTCCAGGATGGGCACGCCGGAGGAGATCATCGTGCCCAGGGTGCGCGTGAAGCGCGCCACGGCCACCTTGCGAAGCACGTCGCCGAACAGGGGCAGCTTGAGGAACGTCTTGTCCCAGAACTTGCGGCCCCGGGGCTGGCGGTAGGTCCAGGTGAAGAAGAAGGTGAAGGCGGCGATGCCGACGACCGTGTGGATGAAGTACGCCTGGGCGAACTTCGACATGTCCACGACGACCTGCGTGGGGGCCGGCAGCGCCGAACCGAAGTCCGCGAACATCTTCTCGAAGACGGGCGTCACCTTGAGGAGCAGGAGCGCCGTCACGCCGATGGCCACCAGGATGACCACCGTCGGGTAGGTCATCGCGCTCTTGACCTTGGACTTGAGCTTCTCGGCCTTCTCCCGGTAGGCGGCGAGCCGGTTGAGGATGGTGTCGAGGATACCGCCGACCTCGCCCGCGGCGCAGAGCTGGACGTAGAGCTCGTCGAAGACCTTGGGGTGCTCCTTCAGCGCGTCCGCGAAGGTGCTGCCCTGCTCCACCTTGTTCTTGATGGCGAACACCACCTTCTTGAAGGCGGGGTTGTCCATCTGGCTGGCGAGGATGTCCAGACACTGCACCAGCGGCAGACCAGCGTCGATCATCGTCGCGAACTGACGGGTGAAGATGAGGATGTCCTTGCCCGCGACACCTCCCATCCCGGGGATGGAGAGCTCCACGTCGAAGCCGCTCTTCTTGCGGACCTTCGTCGGGTTGAGACCCAGGGACTTGAGGCGCGCGTTGACGGCCTCCACGTCCATGGCCTCCATCTCGCCCTTCTTGCTCTCCCCGCTCTTGGTCTTCGCCTCCCAGAGGAATTGGGCCGTGCTCTTCTTTCCTGCTGTCGCCTTCTGCTGGACCGCTGGTGCTGCCATACCTGGACCTCCGGGGAGGGCGCGAGTCTAACCCGCGAAATTCACGACAGAAAACTAACGGGCACCCGCTCCCCCGGCCGGCCGCTGGGCACCACCCTGCCCTGCGCCCGTCGCGAGGATGTTGCGCAGCTCTTCCGGGTCAGAAGAGCGGCCGAAGGCCTCATCCTGGGAGATGAGCCGACGCGCCAGAAGGGCGGCCAGCGCCTGGTTGAACGTCTGCATGCCGTACTTCGCCTGACCGACCTGCATGGACGAGTAGATCTGGTGGACCTTGTCCTCGCGGATCAGGTTCCGGATGGCGGGGTTCGGGATCATGACCTCCAGGGCCAGCACGCGGCCCGGGCCACCAATCTTGGACACCAGCGCCTGGCTCATCACGCCCTCCAGCACGAAGGAGAGCTGCGCGCGCACCTGCGGCTGCTGGTACGGCGGGAACACGTCCAGCACGCGGTTGATGGTCTGCACCGCGCTGTTGGTGTGCAGCGTCGCGTAGCAGATGTGGCCCGTCTCCGCGATGGTGAGCGCCGCTTCGATGGTCTCCAGGTCTCGGAGCTCACCGACCAGCACGATGTCCGGGTCCTGGCGCAGGATGTACTTGAGGGCCGTCTTGAAGTTCTTCGTGTCCGCACCGACTTCGCGCTGGTTGACCAGGCAGTTCTTGTGCGGGTGCAGGTACTCGATGGGGTCCTCGATGGTCATGATGTGCTCATGACGCTCGGTGTTGATCTTGTCGATCATCGAGGCCAGCGTGGTGGACTTGCCGGAGCCCGTGGGCCCCGTCACCAGGATGAGGCCGCGCGGCTTCTTCACGAGCTCCGCCACCACCGGCGGCAGGCCCAGCTCCTGGAACGTCAGGATCTTGAAGGGAATCGTGCGGAAGGCTCCGGCGACGGCGCCACGCTGCATGAAGATGTTCGCGCGGAAGCGGGACAGGCCCTTCACGCCGAACGACAAGTCCAGTTCGTTCTCTTCCTCGAACTTGTGCTTCTGCGCGTCCGTGAGGATGGAGTAGCAGAGCTGCTTCGTCTCCACGGGGGTGAGCGGCGCCGTCTTGAGCGGGACGAGTTCACCGTCCACGCGGAGCTGCGGCGGCGAGCCGGTGGTGATGTGGAGGTCGGAAGAGCCCTTCTCGACCATCGCCTTCAGAAGCTGGTGCAGGTTGGCCACGGATGCGTGTCCTGTCGGGGAAGAAGTGAAGAAGGTGTCTAGAAGCGGTCCGGCGCGGTGTTGCCCACGACCTCTTCGAGCGTCGTCATGCCGTCCATGAGCTTCTTCAGCGCGCTCATGCGAAGGCTGCTCATGCCCAGCCGGATGGCTTCCTGCTTGAGCTCCGCCGCGGAGCCGCCGTTGATGACCAGCTCCTTGAGGCCATCCCAGAAGGGCATGACCTCGTAGATGGCCACGCGGCCCCGGTAGCCACGGTCATTGCACTCGCGGCAGCCGACCTTCTCGTACATCGTGAAGGTGCCCATCTTGTCCGGGGGGATGCCCGCGTCGATGAGGGCCTGCTCGTCCACCTTCTCCGCGGGGCGCTTGCAGGCCGGACACAGCCGGCGCGCCAGACGCTGGGCGAGGATGAGGTTGAGCGACGCCGTCACGAGGAACGGCTCGATGCCCATGTTCAACAGACGGCTGACGGTGCCGGGGGCGTCGTTGGTGTGCAGCGTGGAGAGCACGAGGTGGCCGGTGAGCGCGGCCTTCACGCCGATTTCCGCCGTCTCGAAGTCGCGGATCTCACCGATCATGATGATGTCCGGGTCCTGGCGCAGGAACGAGCGCAGGCCGGCGGCGAAGTTCAGGCCGATGTCCTCATGCATCTGCACCTGGTTGATGCCGGCGAAGTTGAATTCGACCGGGTCCTCCGCGGTGCAGATGTTGGTGCCCACGTCGTTGAGGCTGGCGAGCGCGGAGTACAGCGTCGTCGTCTTGCCGGAGCCCGTGGGGCCCGTCACCAGCACCATGCCGTAGGGACGGTCGATGGCTTCCTTGAACCAGGCCAGGGGCGTCGCGTCGAAGCCCAGCTTGGTCATGTCGAGCTGCAGGTTGCTCTTGTCGAGCAAGCGCATCACGACCTTCTCGCCGAAGAGCGTGGGACACACGCTCACGCGGAAGTCCATCTCCTTGCCGCCGCCAATCTTGATCTTGATGCGACCGTCCTGCGGCAGGCGGCGCTCGGAGATGTCCAGCGACGCCATGATCTTCAGACGGCTGGTGATGGCGTTGCGCAGCTTCATGGGCGGGCGCATCACCTCGTACATCACGCCGTCGATCCGGAAACGGACCCGGAAGTCCTTCTCGTACGGTTCGATGTGGATGTCGGACGCGCGCTTCTTGATGGCGTCCATGAGGATGAGGTTCACCAGCTTGACCACGGGCGCGTCGTCCGCGGCCTTGGCCATCTCATCCAGGTTCTCCTGCTCCTCCTTGGCGACCTCGATGTCGTCGCCCACGTCGCCGACGATGTCCTCCATCGAGGGGCCCTTTTCGGCGTAGTAGCGCTCGATGGCCTCGCGGATGGAGATTTCGGAGGCGACGACGGCCTCGATGTTGTAGCCGGTGAGGAACTTCAGGTCGTCCACCGCGAAGATGTTGGACGGGTCGCACATGGCGACGATGAGCGACGGGCCCGCGCGGTTGACCGGGATCACCAGATGCTTCTCGGCCACTTCCTTGGGCACGAGCTTGATGATGTCCGGATCAATGTCGAAGTCCTTCAGGTTGATGGCAGGCACGCCGTACTGCTTCGACAGGAAGTCGGTGAGCTTCGACTCCTCGATGGCGCCCGTCTTGATGAGCGCGGTGCCAATGCGGGCACCGCTCTTCTGTTGCTCCTCCTGCGCCTTGCGGAGTTGCTGGACGGAGATGAGGTTCTCGCGCACCAGCAATTCACCGAGTCGACCGGACATTTCTGGGATGCCTCTTTGAGCGTGAGGAGGGGACAGCCAGACCCCCGGCCATCGCGGGGACCTTGAGGGGGATGAGGGGTGCGACAGGGACCTGACGCCCTGGCACGGATCCTCACGGATTAGAGGAAACCGATGCGCAGCCTGTCAAGGCGCCCCCACGTGCCTCCTTGCTGTCCGCTGCCCCGGAACTGCGTGCGCCGTCCTTCACCGAGGAAGGCGTCCGGTGTGGCGGAAAAAGGGCCGCCGTCCCGGTCCACCGGTGGGCCACCTTCACCCGTCGTCGCGGGCCACCACGGTGCGGGCGGCCTCCACGTCGCGTTTGATTTGACCCACCAGCTCCGCGGCGGAGCCGAAGCGCTGTTCGGGCCGCAGCCGCTCCAGGAACTGCACCCGCAGCTCCTTGCCGTAGAGGTCGCCGGTGAAGTCCAGCAGGTGCGCCTCGATGGTGACCTCCGTGCCTCCGAAGGTGGGCTTCACCCCGATGTTCGCCGCGCCCGGCCGCCACGGCCCATCCGCGTCCGAGTGCAGGCGCACCCGGATGGCGTACACGCCGGGTGCGGGCCGCAGTTCGTTCTGCGTGTCCACGTTGGCGGTGGGAAAGCCGATGGTGCGGCCCCGCCCCGCCCCGGCCACCACCGTGCCGTCCAGGTCGAACGGGCGACCGAGCAGGCGCCGGGCCGCTCCCACGCGGCCTTCCAGGATGTACTCGCGGATCCGCGACGAGGAGGCGACGACGCCGTCCACGTGCACCGGCTGCACGATGTGGACCTGGGCCCCGCGCTTCGCCGCGGCCTCGCGCAGGGTGGTGACGGTGCCCGCGCGGTGGGCGCCATAGGTGAAGTCGCTGCCCACCACCACGTGGCCCACGCCCAGGGTGTCCAGGAGCGAAGCCTCGAAGTCGGCCGGGGAGTTGCGCGCGTAGTCGCGGGTGAAGGGCTGCACCACCACGCTGTCCAGGCCACGGGTGGCGAGCAGCTCCAGCTTGCGCGGCAGGAGCGTGATCAGCTTGGGCGCGAGGTCCGGCTGGAGCACCTTGCCCGGGTGGGGCTGGAAGGTGAGCGCGGAGGCGGCGGCGTGGCGCAGCCCTTCCGCGAAGAGGGCCTGGTGGCCCACGTGCACACCATCGAAGTTGCCCAGCGCGACGGCCTGCCCCTGGAGCTGGCGGCCCGCCTCGGACACCGACTGGAAGACCTTCATGGCCCTTCCCTATAGCACCCCGCGCGCTTTTGCCCTGGCCAACCCACGCGGCTCCATGGTTAGAGGCGCCCGCTCCCGCCATGCGCCCTGCCCTGCTCCCTGAACCGGTCGGCCTCAAGTTCGTCCCCCTGGAAACGCCCCCGGACTGGGACGCGGAGTTCGGGTTCACCGGCCCCCTGGAGCTGGAGATCGGCTCCGGCGCGGGCGGCCACGCCCTGGAGTACTGCCGCCGCAACCCCGGCGTGCGCTTCGTCGCCTTCGAGTGGCGCAAGAAGTACGCGCGCGACACGCAGATGCGAGGGGAGAAGCTGGCCCTGAAGAACCTGCGCGTCATCGAATCCGACGCGCGCTTCGTGGTGCCGCGCATCATCGCCCCCGCCTCTCTGGACGTCATCCACCTCCAGTTCCCCGACCCCTGGTGGAAGCGCTCCCACGCGAAGCGGGCGGTGGTGCAGCCGGACTTCGCGAAGCTGATGCTGGGCCTGCTCAAGCCCGGCGGCCGCTTCGACATGCGCACCGACGTGCAGGAGCGCGGCGTGGCCATGCTGCGCATCCTGGAGGAGGCGGGCTTCCACAACCCGCTGGGCGCGGGCGTCTTCCATCCGTATGACCCGGAAGAGGTGCCCTCCACCCGCGAGCGGCGCTACCTGGCGTCCGGAGAACCCGTCTATCGCGCACGGCTGGTAAAGCCCGCACCGTAGAACGGCCAACGTCCCGGCCCGGCCGCACCGCGTGGCCCTTGGCAGCAACCCGGAGCCCGGGAGAGAATCAACGTGACAGGTCCCTGGACCGGGGGCCACGTGTGAAGTCGGCCACGACCGCACTCCAGGGGGGCGGGCACCTCATGCCGGAAGCCGAGAGGAAGAGGATGCTGGAGGTCGCCCGGAGGAGCGGGCCGGCGAACGACTTCTCCGGCCGCACCGTGCTCATCGTGGACGATGATCCGGCGCAGGTGAAGCACGTGCGCGAGGGCCTGGCCCCGCACGGCTATGTCTTCAAGGAGGCGCTGGACGGGGCGCAGGCGCTGTCGGCCATCCGCGCGGGGCGGCCGGATCTCATCGTCATGGACGTGGAGATGCCGGGGCTGGGCGGCGTGGAGGTGTGCCGCATCGTCAAGGCCAACGCGGGCGAGGGCGGCTTCGGCTTCATTCCGGTCATCCTGATGACGGCGCGGCAGGCGGCGGGCAAGGTGGAGGGGCTGGAGCTGGGCGCGGACGACTACCTGGTGAAGCCCTTCGACATGCTGGAGCTTGGCGCGCGCGTGAAGTCGATGCTGCGGCTCAAGGCGCTGCAGGACGCGCTGGTGGAGAAGAATCGGGAGCTGGAGTGGGCCAACCGGGAACTGGACCGCAGGCGGCAGGAGCTGTTGGCCCTGAGCCGCACGGACGCGCTCACGGGCCTGTTCAACCGGCGCTACTTCGAGGAGCGGCTGAGCGAGGAGTTCATGCGCTCGCGCCGGTACCGTTCGCCCCTGTCGCTGGTGATGCTGGACATCGACCACTTCAAGAACATCAACGACTCCTACGGTCACCCCTTCGGGGACGAGGTGCTGCGCGCGGTGGCCCAGACAGCCCGGAGCACGCTGCGCGAGGTGGACCTGCTGGCCCGCTACGGTGGCGAGGAGTTCATCGCCCTCTTGCCAGAGGCCGCGCCCCAGGACGCGCTCCGGGCGTGCGAGCGGGTGCGGGAGGCCATCGAGAAGCTGGAGCTGCCCTGGCAGGGACCGGGCGGGGTGACCCAGATGGTGAAGCTGACGGCCTCGCTGGGGGTCGCCACGGTGCCGGCGGACGACCTGCAGGAGACGGAGGCGCTGCTTCGCGCGGCGGATGTGAGCCTGTATTCCGCCAAGGGGACGGGACGTAATCGCGTCCATCAGCACGCGGCTTGAAGCAGCTCGCGCTTCCCCACGGCGGCGCTTTGACCTAAACCGGAGGCTCCATGCGCCCGCTCGCGACGACGACCTGGCTGCTGCTCGCCCTGTTTGCACTGGGCGGCTGCAACCGGCTCCAGCCGGACTCCCCCGTGGGGGCCTACCAGACCTTCCACCGGCACGTGCAGCGAGGCGAGCTGCCCAAGGCCTACGCGGTCCTTTCCCAACCCACCCAATCCAACCTCAAGGCCCAGGCCCAGAAGGTCAGCGACGCCTCCGGAGGCATGGTGAAGCCGGAGCCGCTGGCGCTGTTCTTCGCGAATGTCCCCGTGCCCCCCGATGTTCAGGAAGTCTCGCTGCTCCGCCAGGAGGGCGACAAGGCGACCCTGGTCGTGCGCTCGGCGGGAAGGTCGGGCGAGGTCCGGATGGTGCGAGAGCCATCCGGGTGGAAGGTCGACCTCTCAGCATCCCCCCAGCCGTGAGCCCGGGCATGCCCGGACCCCGCGCATCAGGTAACGTACAACCGTGAACGACAGGAAGACACGGCGGGTGGTCCCCGCAGTCGAAGTCATCCGGAGGCCGGGCACGCCCGGCAGTGGTCCGGTGACTCCGACCTCGGCCGCCCCCTCCCCCACGACGCCGAGGCCCACGCCCCGGCCCACCCCGGTGGCGCCCACCCCCGCGCCCGCGTCCCCCGACGCGGAGCCCGCGGCGCGTGCGACACCGGTGCCCCCCGTGCCCAGGACAGCCCCGGGCATGCTCCCCACACCCCGGCCCACGGGGCTTGCGCCCACGCCTCCCCGGCCGGCCACGCCCGTGGCTGCCACGGGGGTGCCCGCCCCCACGACGGGGCCGGGCGTCGCGACGGCGGCTGCCCCGGCCACACCCCGGCCGGCGGCTCCAGCGCCCGCGTCCGCGTCCGGAGGTTTCGCGCCGGGCGTCGGGGCACGTCCCTCCGCGCCCCGGGCGCCGGGCATGGGTGGGCCTCCCCGTTCGGGCGGTCCTCCGGGCCGCTTCGGTCCCCGGCCCTCCACGCCGCGCCCGCCGCCCACGCCGGAGCAGATCCTGACGCTGGCCACGCGCGAGCACGTGCCGGCGCGCATCGCCAAGGGGGAGCTGGAAGGCAAGATGAAGGCGCGCATCTGGCGCAAGCTGCACGCCGAGGAGGCGAAGCGCTTCGACCAGGTCTACGAGCTGATGGGCCAGACGGCGGGCCTGTCGCTGGGCGACGCGTTCGGCATCCTCCAGAGCGGCCTGACGGTGGCGGAGTTCATGGCGCGCAAGGAGCGCAGCCAGCGCAAGGCCGCCATCAAGCAGGCGCGCGGCCAGGTGGACAACGCGCTGGTGGCGGACTTCCTGGGCGCGTTCATCGAGCAGAAGACCGAGCTGTCGGTGGTGCTCGCGGAGCGGTCGCTGCTGGACACGCTCCTGTCGGAGGAGGCCATCGCCTTCACCTTCGAGCGCACGGGCCGGCTGGAGAAGCTCCAGGTGGTGCTCATCTCGCGGCGGGGTGACTGGGAGCGGCTGATGCCGACCCTGGACCGCGACGCGAAGCTCACCCAGAAGCCGGCGCAGGTGGCGCGTCAGCCGGACAAGCGGCCCTATTCGGATCCCCGCCCGTTCCTGCCGCACATCGGGCAGACGGTGAAGCTGGTGATGCGCAACGGCATCACGGTGGAAGCGCCCCTGCTGCGCGTGGGCCGCTTCGACGTGCTGCTGGGCGAGCCGGGCCACGAGCTGTTCATCCCGCTCCACGCCCTGCTGCGCTTCGAGGCGCCCCCGGCCCCGCCCGAGGACGAGTCCGACGACGACGACGTGCCGGCCGCGGCCCCGGATTCCGAGGGCTGAGGTCCGCTGTTCTCTTCCGGGCGGCCTGGGCTTCAGTGCCGGGCCGCCCTTCTTCTTTCGGAGTCCTGCCCATGCGTCCGTTCTTCTCCCGCATCATCAAGCCCTGGCTGGCGCTCACCGCCGCGGCCATCGTCGCGGGGGCTTCCCAGCAGGCCTGCACCCAGGACGCGACCGCGAAGGCGCCGGCCGCGCCCCCCGCGGCCGAGGTGGGACGGCGGGAGAATGGCGTGCACGTGGTGGAGCTGGCCGTCACGGAGAAGGGCTACGAGCCGTCCCCGGTGCAGCTCAAGAAGGGCGAGCCGGTGAAGCTGGTGGTGACGCGCAGGACGGACATGACGTGCGCCACCGAGCTGGTGATGGACGAGTATAAAATCGACACGAAGCTGCCGCTGAACACGCCGGTGGAGATCGCCTTCACCCCCAGTCAGTCCGGCACGCTGCGGTACGGGTGCGCGATGGGGAAGATGATCGCCGGCACCTTCGTCGTGGAGTAGTGGCCACCGCGCGTTAACTGGCGATGTCCCCCCGGGCGGGTAGGCTCGGCGCCCTGCATGGGCAGCTCGGAGCTCTTCACCCGGCACGTCTTCCTGGACCTCGAAACGACGGGGCTGGACCCGCGTGTGGACGAGGTCATCGAGGTCGGCTGCCTGTTCTTCGAGAACGGCCGCGAGGTGGACCGCTTCAGCCGCCTGTATGCGTCGACGCGCCCGCTGAACCTCACCATCAAGCGCCTCACGGGCCTGGGGGATGCGCAGCTCGCCGGCCAGCCCCGCTTCGACACCGAGCGCGCCGAGCTGCGTGAGCGGCTGCGCGGGTGGACGGTGGTGGCGCACAACGCCCCGTTCGAGAAGGGCTTCCTGCCGGACGTGCTGGGCCCCATCCGCGCCCCGGTGCTCGATTCGTGCGAGCTGATGCACTACCTGCACCCGGAGCTGCCCAGCCACTCGCTGGAGTCGCTGATGCGGTGGGCGAAGCTGGGGCAGCAGCAGCCGCACCGCGCGCTCCATGACTGCGCGGCGGTGCACGCGGTGCTGGTGCACGCACTGGACGGCTGCGTGCGCGATGGGCGCGCCGAGGACGTGGCGGACCTGCTCTCCACCATGGATCCGCGCGCGCGCACGTCCCTGCTGGGGCCCACGCCGCTGCTGGACTCGGCCTCGGCGGAAGACGAGCGTGACCTGGGGACGGATGCGGAGGCGCGTCCGCTGGTGGAGCTGCTGTCCCGGCTGTGGGAGGCGTGCCGGGCGACACCGGTGCCGCTGGGCCTGGAGACGACGGGCGGATTCCTGCGCGCTCGGCCGGAGCGGCGGCGGGCGAATGGCGCGCGGCCTCCTCCCGAGCCGGAAGCGGATGCGACTCCGCTGCCGGTGCGGCCGGAGGAGGTGTCCGCGGTGCTGGGGCCTGACGGCGCGCTGGAGCGTGGCGGTGGGTTCCTGTCCCGGCCCGCGCAGTTGGAGATGGCGCACGCGGTGGCGCGCACGCTGTCGGACGGCGGGCAGGTGGCGGTGGAGGCGGGGACAGGCACGGGCAAGTCGCTGGCGTACCTCGCGCCCGCCGCGCTGTTCGCCGCGCGCAACGGGCTGAAGGTCGGCGTGGCGCCGCACACGAAGACGCTCCAGGACCAGTTGCTGGAGAAGGACCTGCCCCGGCTGCATCAGGCCACCGGGGGCGCGTTCGGCTATGCGCTCCTGAAGGGCCAGACGAACTACCTGTGCCGCCGCCGCGCGCTGGAAGCCACTCGGGTGGAGCCAGGGATGAACCACTCCGCTCGGGCGCCCCGGGCCTACGTGCGCGCGTACATGCGCCGCAGCACGGATGGGGACCTGGACCGGCTGAGCCACTGGTTCCGGGAGCGCTTCCCCGCGATGCACGGGCTGGTGCCGGCGGTGCGTTCGGAGGCGGCGACGACGCTGGGCGAGCGGTGCCCGCACCACCACAAGTGTTTCTACCACTCGGCGGTGGCGCACGCGCGCGAGGCGGACGTGCTGGTCATCAACCAGTCGCTCGCGTTCGCGTGGCCCGCGCGCTACCCGCGCCTGGACCACCTGGTGCTGGACGAGGCGCACGAGTTGGAGGACGTGGCCACCACCGCGCTCACGCTGGAGCTGTCGGACCTGGCCTTCATGCGCCTCACGGAGCGGCTGCACGGGCGCGACGGACGCCGGGGCCTCTTCGCGGAGCTGCGCCGCGCGCTGGCGGCCACGCGCCGGGAGGAGTCCCGCTCCTTGATGGGTGAAGTGGACGACGCGCTGCGCACGCTGCTCCAGGAGGCGCGGGCCCTGGGCGAACAGGTGACGGCGCTGTGCGAGCCGGCCTCCGCGATGCCCGGCGAGGACGCGGACGAAGCGGCCTATGCCCCGGAGCTTCGGGTGACGGACGCCGTGCGCGCCCTGCCCGCCTGGGAGCCCGTGCGCGAGGGGCTGGATGCGGTTCGCGGCGCGTTGCAACGCGTGCACACGCTGCTCGCGGTGCGGGCGCTGGCGGCGCTGCCGGAGCTGGCGGTGAAGCAGCCCTCGCTGGAGCGGGAGCTGGCCGGGGCCACCACGGAGCTGGGCGAGCTGGGCGTGCTCGCGGGCGAGCTGGCTGGCGAGCCGGATGTGAAGCGGTGCTACGCGGCGCGCGCGGAGCCTCGCAAGGGGCGCTGGAGCGTGGGCGCGCAGTTGGTGGACGTGTCCGAGGCGGTGGCGAAGGACTTCGCCGCGAGCAAGCGCGCGCTGGTGATGACGTCCGCCACGCTGGGCACGGGCGACCCTGTGCCGTTCGTGCTGAAGCGGCTGGGACTCCGGCCGCCCATCCTGCGCGCGCCCTCCCCGTTCCACCTGGGACGGCAGGCGCTGGTGGTGTTGGTCACCGACGCGCCGCGCGCGCACGAGGAGCCCTTCATCGACTGGGCTTCGGGGCGCATCTCCGGGCTTGCACAGGTGATGGGTGGACGGGTGCTGGGTTTGTTCGCCTCCACTCGGCGGCTGGAGCGCGTGGCGCGCGAGGTCCAGGCCCGGCTGGAGCCGCATGGGATTGAAGTGCTGCGCCAGTCGCGCGGGCACGGCCGTTCGCTGGCGGCGCGGCAGGAGCGCGACACGGGCACGGTGCTGCTAGGCACCAAGAGCTTCTGGCAGGGCGTGGACATCCCCGGGCGTGGCGTGGGGTGTGTCTTCATCGACAAGCTGCCGCTGGAGCCGGCATCGCGTCCACTGGTGGCCGCGCGTGAGGAGCCCCTGGCCCGGGGTGGCAACGAGTACCTGGGCTTCCTCCAGTACCGGCTGCCTCGCGCGCTGTTGATGCTGCGTCAGGGCGTCGGGCGGCTCATCCGCTCCACCACCGACCGGGGCATCGTCGTGGTCGCGGACCCCGGGCACGCCAGCTACCGGCCCATGCTGCTCCAGGCGCTGGACGGCTATCGCGTCGTGGCGCTGCCGTGGGCCCAGGCGCGGTTGCTGCTGCACTCGGAGCTGATGCAGATGGGCCTGGCCGCGGACACCGCGCGCGTGTGATTCCGCGCCGGGGCGGACATCGCTCCGGTGACCCGTTCCGAGGGAGGGCCCCACCGCGCCGGACCGATTAACGTCTGGCAGGGACGCGCGGGCAACCGCCCACCCGGAGCGCGCGGGCCACCGTCTCACCCCTGCGCTCGGATCGCGCCTCGCAGCCACGGACCAAGGCCCCTCCGCACGAAGCGAACAGGCCACCGTTCCACCTGAGTTCCTCGGGTCGTGTCTCGTCCGACCGGGCTCGGACTACGGTCCCGTGAGTCGCTTCCACGAGCGCACCAGCGCCACCGCCGCGCGTTCGATCTCCTCCGCCGTCGTGCCACGACCGACGCAGAGGCGCACCGTGCCGAGCGCGGCGTCCAGTTTGATGCCCATCGCGAGGATGACGGCGGATGCGCTTTCGTGGCCCTCGTGGCAGGCCGACCCCGTTGAAGCCGCGACCTCCGGTGCACCCGCGAGCACCGCGTCGCCGAAGACGTTCGGGAACCGGACGCTGAGCGTGTTTGGCAGAGACAGGTCCAGGCCGCCATTGAGCGCCATCCCCGGGATGGACGAAGCGAGGCGCTTCCAGAGCAGGTCCCGACGCGCGCGCATGCGCGACGCGACCGCCTCCAGGTCACGGCCCGCTACCTCGCACGCGACTCCGAGCCCGACGATGGAGGCCACGTTCTCCGTACCGGGACGCAGGCCGCGCTCATGCGACGCGCCGAGCGTGAAGGGCAACAGCGGGGTGCCGCGCCTCACGTAGAGCGCACCCACGCCCTTGGGCGCGTAGAGCTTGTGGCCCGCGACGGACAGCAGATCCACCCCCAGCTCCCGCACGTCCACCGGCGTCTTGCCCAGTGACTGCGCCGCATCCGTGTGGATGACCGCGCCCGCGGCGTGCGCGAAGCGGGCCAGCTCCGCGACGGGCTGATAGACGCCCGTCTCGTTGTTCGAATGCATCACCGTGACGAGGGCCGTGTCCGCGTTGACCGCGTCCCGGGCCTCGTCGAGCCGCGCGCGGCCCTCCGTGTCCACGCCGAGCCGGGTGACACGCCAGCCCTGCTTCTCCAGCCAGTCACAGGGACGCGCCGTCGCGGGATGCTCGATGACCGTCGTCACGAGCTGCTGCCGTGCTCCAGCCGCCTCGCTGACACCGCGGATCGCCAGGTTGTTCGCTTCGGTGCCGCCCGACGTGAAGAACACCTCGTCCGCGTCACACCCGAGGAGCGCGGCCACCTGTTCGCGCGCCTGGACCACGGCGACGCGGGCCCTCGTGCCGTAGACATGCCCGCTGGAGGGATTGCCGAAATGCTCCCGCAGGTACGGAAGCATCGCGTCCAGACACTCCGGCAGCAGCGGCGTCGTGGCGTTGTGATCCAGGTAGATGGGCGCGTCGTGAGTCATGGGGAATCCTTATGCCATCGGGAGCCACCCGGCGTGCCCGCCCACTCACGGCGTCACCTCCAGCCCCCGCCCCCACGAGGACCTCTGCCCCCTGCCCTACCGAGCCAGCCGCTCGCGGTAGCGTGCTTCCAGGGCGCTCAGCTCATCCACCCACGGTCCGGTGACGCCCTTCTGCCTCGCGACCGTCAGGGCCTCCGCCAGCACGCGCGCATCCTCTTCCTGTTGGTTGCGCAGCCGCTGCGTCATGTCCCTCGCGGCCTCGAACATGTCCTGGAGTTCGTCCCCTTCGCGCAGGCCATGCTGCGGCGGGCGCAGGCGGCCCTCGGCCACCTCGCGTACCATGCGCTTGATGCGGAACAGGGGGCCCGCCATCCGGTGCGTCACCACGATGGTCGCCAGCGCCACCACCACGATGAAGGTGAGCATGCACAGGCCCAGCACCCACCACGTCAGCCGCTGGTGGCGCTCCAACTCCTCGCGCTGCGCGACGATGGCCGTGCGCTCCGCCTCGTAGCCCGCATCGATAGCCTGCGCCTGCTCGCGGAACTTCGCCTCGAAGGACGGGTCGTCCATGTGGGCGAGCAGCTCGTTGGAGAGCGTGGCCCCGGACAGCTCGCGGCTCACCTCCGCCGCGCGCGAGCGGGCATCCACCGCCGTCGCCGTCTCCGCCATCAGCGAGTTCGCCGCGCGCACCAGGAAGATGCCGAGGATGGCCGCCAGCACCAGCGACACGCCGACGATGTACGCGGTGAGCTTGAGCTGGAAGGGCGCATCCAGCAGGAAGTTGCGCCACCGGCGCTTCGTCGGAGCGGGGGTCGGGGCCGGGGCGGTCGTCGTCGTCATGTCTCGCTGCTCCACTCGAAGGTCGCGGCGGCTTCCTCGATCGCGCGGGGGATCAGGGCCTTCAACAAGTCCGCGGGCGGCGCACCCGCGGCATTCACTTCCACCTGTCCCATCAATGACTGCTCCGGGTAGCTCATGCAAAGAATCGCGAGGCGAAGCCCTCCGCTGTCCGTGGCTTGAATCTCCGCCGTGATGCGGTAGCCGTGCACGCCCATCTTCTTGAGCGCGCCCTTCGCCGCCGCCTTCGTCTCCTTCACCGGCGCCATCTGCGCGCCCCGGCGCACCAGCTTCGAGCGCAGCCGCGCCTCCGTCACCTTCACCAGCTCCGGAGGGATGCCGCCCGTCTTGTCCTTCAACGTGTCCAACGCCAGGTAGAAGCGCGGCCGGCGCGCCTGGTACGCCTTGATGGCCTTGATGGACTCCGCCACCGCCGCCTGCACGGAGGCGTCCGTCTCCCCCTGGAACGCCTGGAGACAGTCGAGCCCCCCTGGCTCCAGGAGCGACCCCAGGCCCTTGGCCACCGCCGCGCGCACCAGCTCGCTGGGGTCCTTCAGTGCGCCGCACAACGGCGTCACCGCTTCAGGGTCCTCGGTGGCGCCCAACACGAGGGCGGCTTGTGAGCGCGCACGCGGATCCCTTCCCTTTTCCAACTGACGTCCCAGGAAGGTGATGCGCGTGTCTCCCTGCGCCAGCGCAGCGCACGGCAGCAGGAAGAGGATGAGCAGGATTGCTGTCGGCAGCCGCATGGGATGGGCAAAGAAGTGCCACCAGTGTAGCCGCGTTTTACCACTCCATGACAGTTGCCTCGCAGGGCAATCGCACCCACCTTCGATGCGCACAATGGGCGACGTCCTCCAGCCCGGAGGACGCTGGGGTGCGGCGGACCCGAGGGGTCACCGCGAGTTGGGGGAGCAATGAAGCGCGGACACATCCTCGCGGGTGTTCTTCTGCTGGCGGGGTGGATGGGGGGGTGTCGGGACTCGGACCGGCTGACGTCGGTGGGCAGGCCCCGTCCGCCAGGGCCTACACCGGTGGAAGGCGCGCCCACCCTTCCCGACTCGGAAACCTCCCAGCCACCGCCCACGACCCAGCCACCTCCGGAGCCCGAGGTGGTGGACCCGCCGCCGGAGCCGGAGGCCGAGGTGTTGGACCCCACGCCCATTCCGACGACGGATGGCGTCCCGGGGCCGTTGCCGGGCGTCTACACCGACAAGGGCGAGGCGCCGGAGACGGACCTCATCCGGGGGCTGGTGGCCTTCCCCATCCGCGACAGGGACGCGCTGGAGCAGCGCATCAACGACATCTACAAGCCGGGCGGCGCGGGCTTCCGCCAGTACATGACGCCCCAGGAGTGGAACGCGAAGCACGCTCCCCTGGAGAAGGACATCACCCTCGTCACGGACTGGATGAAGTCCGCGGGGCTCCAGACGCCTCGCGTCGCGTCCAACCGGCTGCTGGTGCAGTTCGTGGGCACCGTGGGCCAGTTCAACAAGGCCTTCGGCGTGAAGATCCGCATCCTGGAGCGCAAGTCGCCCCAGGGCGGAAATGATCCGCACGACGTCTACGGCCTCACGGAGGCCATCAAGGCGCCCACGTTCGTTCAGCAGCGCGTGTCCGCCATCGTCGCGCTGGACCTTCCGGCCGGGGTGGGCACGCTGCCCGGCGAATTCGGCCAGCCCTCCACGCAGAAGCCCGACCCCATCAACCGGGGTCTCACCCCGCAGCAGGTGGCGCGCGCGTACGGCCTGGACACCCTCTACAACCAGGGCCACCAGGGCCAGGGCACGAAGCTGGGCGTGGTGATTGGCGCGAGCTTCCGGTGGAAGGACCTGCGGGCCTTCTGGAAGATGTTCGACATCGAGCGCGAGGACCCCAAGGTCATCCAGACCATGGAGCCGCCCGTCACGCGCTACCGCGAGGGCACGCTCGATGTGGAGTGGGCCGCGGCGATGGCGCCCAAGTCGGAGGTCATCGTCTACATGGGCCCGGACGCGCGCAACACGTCCATGCTCTTCACCTTCAATGAAGCCATCGCCCGGGGCGAGGTGTCCGTCATCACCACGTCCTTCGCGCACCGCGAGGACTCCGAACCGCGCGC
Source organism: Corallococcus sp. bb12-1 (assembly GCF_026626765.1). NCBI lineage: Bacteria > Pseudomonadati > Myxococcota > Myxococcia > Myxococcales > Myxococcaceae > Corallococcus > Corallococcus sp. bb12-1. The sequence continues at coordinate 203,316 of NZ_JAPNJZ010000010.1, forward strand.
CGTGCATGAGCAGTACGGCGCCTCCGGGATGATGGCCGCCGCGCTGGGCATCACCGTCACGGCCGCGAGCGGCGACTCCGCGGGCGTGGACACGCCGGGCTCCAGCCCGTACGTCACGGCGGTGGGCGGCACGCAGTTGAAGATGAACGGCATGACGGTGACGGGCGAGACGGCCTGGTACTACTCCGGCTCCGGCATCAGCCGCACCTTCACGACGCCGGAATGGCAGAAGGGCATCGTGCCCCTGCCCGCGAAGCGCGCGGTGGTGGACGTGGCGCTCAACGCGGACACCGGCTTCTGGTACACGTGGCTGGGCGTCACCGTGCCCAACACCGGCACGTCGTTCTCATCACCCATCTTCGCGGGCCTCATCGCGGTGGTGAACGGCGCGCGCTCCGAGGTGGCGAAGCCCCAGGTGGGCTGGCTCAACTCGCAGCTCTACACGCTGCCCGCGGTGCAGGGCACCTTCCGCGACATCACCGTGGGCGTCACGGACCGGCAATACGAAGCCGGGCCGGGCTGGGACATCCCCACCGGGTGGGGCGCCCCCAACGCGGACGGACTGCTGCGCACCCTTCCCTAGCGGACAGGCGACAGGGGCGGGCAGGCATCCGGGCCCTTCCCCGGCTGTCATCCGGGATTGACGCCATGAGAATGCGTGCGCAAGCGGTGGTGTTCGGGACGGGCCATGTCCCAGCCCCTCCTGCGCGCGTCCCTCCTCTGCCTCCTGCTGCTCGCAGCCGCCTGCAGCAGTGCCGTCGCCGGTCCGACCGGTGCCGTGTCCGAGGCGCCCTCGGCGGAATCCCCTGGCAGCGTCGTGCAGACGCCCGCGTCGCCCTCGGCCCCGGTCGAGGACGTGGGTCAGGCTCCGGTGGAAACACCCACTGAAGACCCGAGCGCACCTGTTGAGCAGACGCCGCTCGCTCAGACGCCCACAACGGAGACCGGAACTCCCGTCACCGTCGCGCCTGCTCCCTCTCCGAGCGTGTGCGCACCGCTCAGCGGCCTGGCCACCCTCCAGGGGGACCTGTCGACGTGGCTTCTGGGCGCGTCCATCAGCCCGGCGCTCAGCGGGGGTTTCAAGGAGCCGGGCGGCACGGACCTCACCGCCTTCGAAGGCGCCTTCCGCGCGCTGCTCACGGAAGGGCCCACCGCGCAGGTGGTGCAGGACCTGGGCAAGCTGGGCTTCGGCGTGGCCACCTTCCGCAACCAGGACGGCGCCGCGTGGCTGGTGGTGCGCGAGCAGGGCCTGCTCACCCGGGGCGGCGGCACCTTCATCCTCAACCTTTCGCCCGCGCGAGACCTCTGGCTGGAGGCGCCGCACGCGGACTCCGACGAGGGCACGCTGCGCCAGACAGCCACGCAGTTGGTGACGCTGGGGGCCCGCGCACTGCTGCTCACCGGCAGCAACCGCTGCGCCGTCACCACCGCCAGCCCGTGCAGCGGCACCACCAGCGTGTGCGGCACCAAGGGCCTGCGCATCTCCGACGCCGCGCACTACGGCAACACCTTCTTCACCGCCGCCCACCGCGCGCTGCGCGACACCTATCCGGACGCGGTCGCGGTCAGCGTGCACGGCATGGACTCCAGCGAGGGCCTCGAAGCCGCCGTGGTGAGCGACGGCACCAGCGTGCAGCGCCCCGACTCCCTCTCCGTGCGCTTCCGCGACGCACTCAACACGCACCTGGTGGGCACCAAGCGGGCCTTCTCCTGCAACGCGCCCGATGACTCAGGCAAGCACCGCACGCTGTGCGGCACCAGCAACGTGCAGGGCCGCATCGACAACGGCGCCGCCGACGCGTGCTACGCCGAGGCCACCGCCGCGTCGGACCGCTTCCTCCACCTGGAGCAGTCCGTCACCCTGCGTGGCACCGGCGCCTCCTCCAAGGCGGTGATCCAGGCGCTCGCGGACACCGTGCCGTGCAGCCTCACCGGCTCCGGCCTGGGCTGTCAGGCCGTGGCCTCCGCGGCCCCGTGTCCTTGAGCTGACATCCTTTCTGCACGCACCCTGCGTGCCAGATGCGGGGCTCGGGGTGAAGTCTCGGGCCGGTTCCAAGGGCGTCTCCTTGGACCTGGGGACACTGTGACCGAGCCAATGTCGGGGCGTGGGCAGTCCGCGCGACTTGCGGGTCGGATCAGGGGTTGAGCAGCAAACGCTTCTCATGCCGTGAGAAGTGCAACCCTGGTCGGAGCCAACTGCCTCCCTAGATTCGAGCGCAGCCACCATGGCGCTCTTTTCGACCCTGACATTGTTTCCGGCTTACTCCCTCGACACCTCCATTCTCGTGGCGGTGCTCGTCGGTGTGCTCATCCTGGCGCTCCTCACGGAGACGCTCGGGTGGGTCTTCGTGGGCCTCGTCGTTCCCGGCTATCTGGCGTCGGTGTTCGTCATCCATCCGGAGGCGGGTGCGACGGTGGTCGCCGAATCGCTGCTCACGTACGGGCTGGCGTTGGCGCTCTCCAGCGGACTGAGCCGCACGGGAGCGTGGAGCGAGTTCTTCGGCCGCGACCGCTTCTTCTCCATCGTGCTCGCCAGCGTGATGGTGCGCGCGGTGAGCGAGACGTGGCTCCTGCCCGTGCTCGGCCGGTGGATGGATGACCGCTGGGGCACGTCCTTCATCGTGGACCGCAGCCTGCACAGCATCGGTCTGGTGCTGGTGCCGCTCACCGCGAACGCGCTCTGGAAGCTGAAGGTGCGCCGCGGGCTGTGGCAGGTGGGCGTGCCGGTGGCGCTCACGTACGCGCTCCTGCGCTTCGTGCTGCTGCCCGCGACCAACCTGTCCTTCAGCAGCCTGGAGCTGATGTACGAGGACGTGGCGCAGGACTTCCTGTCCAGCCCCAAGGCCTACATCATCCTGCTGACGACGGCGTTCCTCGCCGCGCGCTTCAACCTCAAGTACGGCTGGGACTTCAACGGCATCCTCGTGCCCGCGCTGCTCGCGCTCACGTGGCTGGAGCCCCTGAAGCTCGTCGCCACGCTGGCGGAGGTGCTGCTGCTGGTGGTGGCCGCCAAGGCGGTGCTGTCGGTGCCGGGGTTGCGCACGCTCAACCTGGAGGGCCCGCGCAAGACGGTGCTCGTGTTCTGTCTGGGCTTCGGCGTGAAGTGGATCATCGGCTGGGCCATGGGCGGCCGCATTCCGGGCCTCAAGGTGACGGACCTGTTCGGCTTCGGCTACCTGGTGCCCACGCTGCTGGCGGTGAAGATTCTCCAGAAGCAGGTGGTGGCGCGCGTGCTGCTGGCCACGCTGCACACGTCGCTTGCGGGCTTCCTCATCGGCAGCCTCGCGGGCTTCGGCCTGTCGCTCATCGAACCGCGTCCGGCCACCGCGCTCACCGCGCAAGCGCCGAGGGAACAGGCGCCCGGACTGGGCCTGGACCAGACGCCGCTGGGCCTGATGGCGATGGGCCGCGCCACCGCGCGCGAGAGTGACGCGGGCGGCGTGTCGCTGCGCCTGAAGCATGGCGACCTGCGCACGTACTCCGCGCTCTGGAACCACGTGGACACGTGGCTGGAGACGGGTCGCATGGAGGGGATGACCGCGCTGCGCACACAGGCGGTGTCGCTGGGCCTGGAGCTTCGCGAGTTGCCGGAGGTGGAAGGTGTTCCCGCGCGCTTCGCGCTGGTGGAGCGCGTGGACGGCGAGGGCAAGGCGGGCTGGGACACGTCCCTGCTGGTGCCCGGCGCGAAGGGGCCGGTGCTGGAGGTTCCGCGTCCCCTCACCGAAGCGCCGAGCGCCGAGGCGGCCGCGCTCCTGTGTGAACGCGTGCACTGCCGCGCCATCATCGTGAGCGGCGTGGATTCACGCCGCGCGGGGCTGGTGCTGGGCGACGCGCTGTCGCAGTCGGAGACGCCGCTGCGCCACGCCCACGAAGCGCTGTCCTCGCGTGAGCGGGTGCAGGTGCGCGTGGATGCGTCGCTGAAGCCGGGCCAGGTCGTGCTGCACACCCGGGAGGGCACGGTGCCGGAGTCCCTGGCCGCGCTGTGGCCCGACGCGAAGGTGACGCCCGCCGCGCCGCCGGAGCCCGGGGACACCTGGGGCGAGGAGCGACTGAGCGTGCTGCGCGCGGGGCCCGCGGACCTCGCGTCGCTGGTGCTCTCCCAGGCGCCCGCGCTGGCCGCGCCGATGACGGAGCGCGACGCGCTGGGCGTCCTGATGGTGACGCCGGAAGTGGCGCGCACGCCGACGGTGCGGCCCTCGGATTCAGAATTGCTGGTGCTGGAGCAGCAGGTGGCCGCGCTCCTCCTGGGCGGTGGGACGGCGGGCGTGCCCGTGGAGATGCGGGCGCGCTGGGCCGGGGCCATGGCGACGCTGCTCGGCCTGCGGGTGCACCCGGTGACGGACTGCGCCCAGGCGAAGGACTGCTGGTGGGTGACGGACGCGGAAGGAACGACGGGCCGGCTGGGCGCGGGGCTGCTGGTGCGGCAGGGCGGCTCACCGCTCGCGCTGGAGGTGCCGTCGCCGCTGCGCGAAGCGGGCACGCTGCCGGTGGCCGCGGAGCTGTGGCACGAGGCCGGCGCCACCGCGCTGGTGTTCGCCACCTCCTCCGACGAAGCGCCCCACCCCGCGACATTCGGGGAGCTGCGCACCGCGTTCCAGGCCTTCCACCAGGCGGTGCACCGCGCGCTGACGAAGGAGCACGGGCAGGTGCTGACCCTGCGCGGGTTCTCCGGCCGGCCTTCCGTGAACGCGGACGTGCTGGTGGACGTGGGCAACCCGGTGCTCACCCCGGCGCAGCGGCCGGCGGAGCTGGAGCGCCTGCTGTCCGCTTCGGGCCCGCTGGGCTGGCTGGGCCAGCGCGTGCGCTACAACGACGGCGCTCCGGAGCTGACGGGCCTCAATGACGCGAGCCCCCAGCAGGTGTTCTCGCGCACCTTCGGCGGAGCGAAGCTCGCGACGCTGTGGCTGTCCGAACCGCTGCGCGGCGCCTTCGTGGGTCCCCGGCTCGCGACCGAGGAGCTGGCCCTCACCGGCCTGACGCCCGAGGAGTCCCGCGAGTCACCGGAGCGCGCGTTGCTGGCGGACCGGCTGGTGGCGCCCTCGCAGCCGGTGTCGGCCGCGCTGAAGGAACACTTCGCGGAGCTCACCGCCAGCGCGGAGCGCTACGTGGCCCAGCAGAACGTGCACGACCTGCGCGCGCTGTCCCAGACGAAGCGCGTGGGCAATGTGTCCCGGCAGGTGAAGTCTGGCTTCAGCGCCGAGCACGGCCTGCCCTTCCTCCTGGTGGAGGCGCGGCAGGGACAGCAGGTGCTGCGCGCCATCTATTTCCTTCAGCAGCACCCGTCGCCGCTCGAGCGCGCGGAGCTGACCGCCGGTGACGCGGGGCTCGCGAGCGCGGTGGACGTGGCGCTGCGGCACCGCCGACCGGTGGTGTTGACCGGGGAAGTCTCCCGCGAAGAGGCACGTCGATGAAGAACCGCGGCCGGGCGCTCCTGGCGCTCCTCGGACTGGTGGTGGGCCTGGCGCTCATCTGGGGCGCGAGCCTCGCCGTCCTGGGCAACAACGACACCCCCACCGCCCGGCGCGACGCGAAATTCGTCAACGCCGAGCGCCTCATCTTCTACCGCCTGGAGCCGGGCAAGGAGATGCGCGTGCGGGTTCCCTCCGAAGCGGAGGAGCTGCTCATCGTCACGCACGAGATGCTGCCCGAAGGCACGCCCTACGCGCCGGAGAAGCAGTACCAGTACGGCCTCCAGGCCATCCTGCGCGCCCCGGCCGGCATCGTGCTGGAGCGCTCCATCTTCACGCGCACGCGCCAGAGCAAGGGCCAGCCCCAGGAGGACGGCACCTTCCTGGAGGAGAGCGCCTTCACCACCAGCGCCACCGCGCAGGTGACGGACGAGCGCGAGTTCGTGCTGCGCCTGCCGGAGCGGCCGGAGCATTCCGTGCTGTACCTGCGGCCCGCGGGCACGCACGGCACGCTGCTGGCCCGCGTGTACGTCCGAGCGCACCGCACGCTGCCGCTGCTCGCGTCGCAGAAGCTCGCGCAGGCCCGCGCCGAGGTCCGCGCCGGCCGCGCCACCTTCGAGCCCTTCGAGAAGCTGTCCCAGGACACGCGCCGCTGGCTCACGGAGGAGCACTGGGAGCGGCTCAACGCGGAGGGCGAAGCGGGCACCGACTACCAGATTGAGCCCGTCTACCGCACCCCGTACCGGCTGCCGCTGGTGGAGGCCACCGAGTCCGTGCAGGAGCGGCTGGAGGCGGGACGCGCCGTGGCGCTCAACGTCACCGGGCCCGCGAAGCCGGTGCTGTGGCTGTGGAGCGACGCGACGGACGCGCACCCGCAGCCGCATGGCTCCGTGACGGTGAAGACGCTGTCGCAGGACGGGCTCGTGCACACGCTGGAGCTGCCGGGCCCCGTGGCGGGCTCGCCCATGTCGCATCCGCTGGAGCTGCCCCCGGGCGTGCACACCGTCACGGTGCGCAACGAGGGCAAGGAGGACCTGCGCTACACGGTGGAGGGCCCGTTCGAATCGTGGCTGATGCCCGCCGGGCCGCGTCCCGCGCCGGGCGCCGCGGCGGATGGCCACGTCGCCTTCCTGCCGGACACGCGCCGCACGGAGGCGTTCGCCACCGGCCCCACGTGTCCGGTGCTGGAGCTGGACATCGATCCGCGTATGGACGCGGCGGGACGACTGGTGCGCATCGACGCACGCTCGCTGGACCGTGCGCCGTCGCGGGAGCCGCTGCACCTGAGCCTCACGGTGCTGGATGCGCAGGATCAGCCGCTGGGGCAGGCCGCGCTGGATGCCACCACGGAGCCCGCGCCGTTCGAGAGCGCGGACCTGGTGGCGCTGCCCGGGGGCGCGCTGCCGTGCGCTCCCGTGGCGAAGGTGACTTCGGACGCGGGCTTCGCGGGCTCCTCGGGCTCCGGAGAAGTGACGGACCTGCCCGCCTGGGTTTCGCAGGTGGCGAGCGCGCGGCTCTTCCTTCCGGCGGGTGCGCGCAAGCTGCGCGTGGAAGCCCCGCGCTCCACCATCGTGCAGCTCTACAGCTTCCTGCCCGGGGACCAGGCGCTCGCGCCCGTGGCGCCCTACACCGAGACGGCGCTCACGGGCGTGCGCTGGCGCAACGCGCCGCTGGATCAACGCTCGTGGCACCCGATGCGGCCGGCCAACCTGACCGCGCTGATGCAGGGCGGAGCGCGCATGGAGCTGCTCAGCCAGGTGCGCCTGGAGCCCGTGGGCCCGGACGACGAAGCGCTGCCGCCTTCCGGTGACGCGGTGGTGGTGCGCCCGTATGGCTCGCCTTCCGTGGTGGAGGTCCTGGAGTCCGCGGATCCGGATACGGCGGACGTGGTGCGCGCGCTGTCCACCATCCTGGAGCCGGGCCGCGCGGTGCGGGCGCAGTTCGACGCGCGCACGCCCACCCGTCCGGAAGTGCGCCTGTCGTTGAAGGACGCGGCGGCGCTGGGCAACGAGGTGGAGGTGCTGCTCGACGGCGAGCCCCTGCACCGCTTCACCGTGCGCTCCACGCGTTCGCGCGAACTGCTGCCGCCCCTGCCGCCCGGCGAACATGAGGTGTTGCTGCGCTCGTCCGCGCCCGGCCTGTCGGCGATGCTCAACCGGCCGCCCGTGGCGGGCAGCGGGCTGCGTTCGCGCACGGTGTATCCGGTGGGCACCAGCGGGCTGCGCGTGCCGGTGCGCAAGACGGGCCCTGGCTCCGTCACGCTCAACATCGTCGTCTACACGCCGGTGGCGGAAGCCTCCACCGGGCCCCGGCTCTCCGTCACGGTGGATGGGGGCAACCCCGTGCGCCGCGCCAGCGTGCTGGTGCCGCACGTCACCCACGCCGAGCGCACCGTGGTGCTGCCCGCCTCCGAGCGGGACCCGGCGATGCCCGCGGGCCGCCCGGGCGTGAAGTGGTACGCGCGCACGGTGCCGGTGACGCTGGGCGAGGACATCGCGCCGGGCATGCACACCGTCCGCATCCAGGCGGTAGGCCCCGAGCCGATGTGGGCGCGCTTCTTCGTCTTCGGCCAGTCGCTGGAGAACACCGCCCCGCGCGAGTGGAACCGGGGCGGCTGGCAGTTGGAGGAAGCGCTGTGAAGCCGTCCCGGAGGACCGGGTCGTGGCGCCCGTTCGTGGCCGCGGGAGTCGTGTCGGTGCTGGGCTTCGCGCCCGGTGCTGATGCCCAGACGGCCCAGCCCTCCGATGCGATTGCCTCCAGCCCGAGCGCGAAGACCGAGCCCGAGGCCGGCGCGCTGGCGCAGAAGTCCCAGAAGCTCGAAGTGCCCCGGCCCGCCGTGAGCGCGAAGGCGCCCAAGCAGGAGCGCGTGCCGCAGGAGGATCCGACCGTGGAGCCCAACGCGCGGAAGGGCTGTCGCGTGGATGCACGCTTCTCGGGGCTGTGGCCCCGCGTGGACGCCGTGACGTTCCATCCCACGACGTTGGAGGAGCGCGCGGCCTTCGCGAAGCTCATCCCCGCGCTGCTCGCGGCGGCGCCGAAGCAGAAGGACGTGCCGCCGGAGCTGACGAACGTGGCCGCGTCGGTGGGCTTCTTCCTGGAGACATGGACGACGCCGCGCGACACCTTCTGGGTGCTGCGCGAGCGGCCGGACGGCTACCACGGCGCGGGCGCGTACGTAGTGCGCACGGGCGAGGCCACCGAGGACGTGGTGCAGGTGCCCCACCCCTACTTCGACATCGGGACGGAGGACATCGGCGCGGGCCTCTTCTCCTGCCCGCCGGAGGGCCGCGCGCCGCGCCTGTTCATGACCGCCACCGCGCACCGCTACCACGGCACGCCCGGCGAGACGCCCGAAGACCCGGAGCACCCGGCGGATGTCGCCCACAACCCGGAGCACCTCTTCCAGACCGTGACGGACCTGACCGCGCGAAGCCTGCCCGCACCGCGCGTGGTGCAGCTCCACGGCTTCGGCGAATCGAAGGTCCAGAAGGGCCGCTCGGAGACCCTGACGGCGGTGGTGAGCGACGGCTCGCGCACCCCCGGAGCGTGGGCCCGGCGGGTCTCCGCACCGCTGGATGAAGCCCTGGGACGCGGCGTGAAGCTGTTCCCGGAAGGGGTGCAGGTGCTGGGTGGGACGCAGAACGCCCAGGCACGGTTGCTCCAGGCGTATCCGCAAGCCCTCTTCCTGCACCTCGAAATGTCATCCCGTACGCGCAAAGCGCTGGCCCGCCCGGCGCGATTGGAGCGCCTGGGACAGATTCTGTTCGCACCCTTGGAGGACTGAGCGCCGATGTTTCCCGTTCGACGCCGCGCCCGTTTCACCCTGCTCGTGGGAGCGCTCGCGGCGCTGCCCGTCATCGCGCAGTCCGCTGCACCGCAGCCGCCGTCCGTCATCGCCCGCCGCGAGGAGGGCATGTCCTGGCAGCCGAGAGCCGTCCGGGGTCCGGTGGCCCTCGACGATGTGCGCGGCCATGCGCCCTACGTTCCCGACGGCGTGCCCCAGGTCTCAGGCGCCGTGGAGGTCACGCCCCAGAAGGGCGCGGCGCTGTGGCTGGGGCCCCTGGATGTCGTGCGTGTCTCCGGTCCCGCCGGGGCGCTGCGCTTCACCCGCGTGCCGCTGGTGGAGGACAAGGACGCGCCCGAGCTGCGCGTGGACGAGGAAGGCATCCCGGAGCGCCCGGGCCGCTGGTACCTCGCGGAGCCGATGGGCGCCGGCAGCATCTGGTGGGTGACGGCGACGAAGAACGCGCGTGTCACGGTGGAGCGTCCCACGACCACCTCCACGGTGAAGACCGAGGAGCGGATGCGCGATGCGCTCCTCAAGTGGGTGGACGGCCAGGGGCCGCGCCCGACGCTGGCGTTCGACGCGGGCACGCGCGCACGGATGGATGTGGTCGCGGCGCTGGAGGCGGAGCTTGTCCATGACGAGCCCGCGAACTCTCCACTGCGCGACGCGGTGCACGCCTGGCGCAAGGCGGAGGTCCTGCGCGAGTGGGCGCTGGTGTCTCCGTTGTGGGGGCAGGCGATGCGCGTGGAGCGCCCCCGGCCCGCCGGCACCGAGGTGAAGCTGGAGGGCGTGGACTCGCCCTGGTACCGCCCGGAAGTGAAGGGCAACGTCTGGGCGCTGGAGCTGGAAGGTCCGGCCGTGCTGTCGCTGGAAGCGCGCTCCGTGCTGGGCACCGACGCGAACACCGAGGCGGCGACGGTGGAGGTGTACGGCGTGGGCGCCACGCTCGCGCAGGCGCAGCTCACCCCGCAGCCCGCGTGGGCGGAGGCGCCCGAGGGCGCGGCGCTCCCGGACGGACGCACGGCGCGGACGCTCGCGTCGGGCGAGCGCGTGGGCATCGCGGAGGAGATGCGCGTGGCGCTGGCTCCGGGCAAGCACAACTACCGCGTGAGCTGGAAGGGCGGGCCGCTGATGCTGCGCGCTCGCGTCTCCACGCGCAGGCCCACGCTGTCCGAGGCGATGACGCACCAGACGCACTGGACGGAGTTCGCGGAGAAGGCGTGGGAGCAGGTGAAGACGGACACCGCACCCCGCCCGTCCCTGCTGCGCCAACGGCTGGTGGCGCTGATGCCGGAGCTCGCTCGCGGCACGTACGGGAAGACGAAGACGGAGGGCCTGTCGCCGCTGCTGCGCGCGCTCGCCGCCATCGGGGACCGCGACACGGACGCGGCGGTGGAGGCGCTCAAGGGCGCGGATGCCTCACCGCTCGCGTGGCACCTGCGCCTGCTCACCGCGAAGCAGTTGTTGGATCAAGGCAAGGCGGACACGGCGCACGCGATGCTGGGCACCGCGCCCGCGCTGCCGGAAGCGGGCTTCCTGACCGCCGAGGCGTCGGAGCTGGTGGCCCGTCTGCCGCTGGGAGATCCGCTGCGCAGCCGAGAGCTGGCCGCGTTGGAGCTGGCCTGGCGCGCGGAGCCGTTGTCCGAGGACATCCGCCGCCGCTACCGCACCGCGTGGTGGCGCGAGAGCCGCTGGTCGCAGGTGACGCCCGCGTCCCTGGACAGCACCGAAGCGGGGACGGAGGTGAAGTCCTCGAAGTGGCTGGACCTCCAGGCCGTGGAAGCCGATGCGTCGATGGCGAGCAGCGCGATGTGGCCGCTCGCCGCCGGAGGCACCGCCCAGGTCCAGGCCACGGGCCTCGCCGAGGCCCCCACCCTGCTGCGCGCCTATGTGCTGACGCCGCCGGGCACGAAGACGAACCCGGTACTGCGCGTGGGCGGCAATGCCTTCCCGCTGCTGCCGCTGACGTCGCTGGAGCCGGTCGAAATCGCGCTGCCTCCGGGCGAGCACGCGCTCAAGCTCGAAGGCGCGGCGGGCACGCAGGCCTTCCTCTCGCTCGCGCCCATGAAGGCGCAGGGCACGCCCACGGAAATCGGCTACGTGCGCACGCAGTGGCCGGTGAAGGTGGGCACGAAGCCGGTGCGCTTCCGGGTGCCGGACGCGAAGCTGCCCTCACCCGTGCGCGTGCAACTGCGTCCGCTGGATGCGTCAGCGGGCAAGCCGCTCGTGGTGCGCATGTCCACCGACGTGGGTGCGCCGCGCCGGATCGTCCTGCGCCCCTCCGCCGCGAGCCCGCGTCACCTGGCGCTGGAAGGCGCGCGGGGCACGTCATCCGCGCCGGTCTCGGTGGTGGTGACGCTGCCGCCGCAGGCCCGCGAGGTGTGGTTCGAGCCCGAGGACCCGAAGGCGTCGCTCGTCGTGTCGCTGGCGGTGCGCCGCGCGGAAGTGGCCACGCCCACGGAGGCCCCTGCCCCGCCGCAGCCCCAGGCCGGCACGTCCTACGAAACGCTCCAGACGCTCTCGCGCACGCTGCGCGCCACGCCCGGTGAAGCGGAGCCGCGCCTCGCGCGCGCCGAGCTGCTCTCGTCGCTCCAGGAGGACGGCTTCGCCCGCGCGGACGTGGGCCAGCTGCTGGATGCCCAGGCGAAGCTGACGCCGGAGCAGCAGAAGCGACTGCTCGCGCTGATGGACCGCCTGTCGCAGGCGGCCCCGCGCACGGTGCGCTTCACGCAGGCCATCACCCAGCCCACGCTGGTGTCGCCGGCCTTCGCGGCGCTGCCGGGGACGGGCGATGCGAAACTTTCGGCCCCCAGCGCCCAGGCGCGCGAGGGCCAGACGAACGCGGCGCTCGCGGCCGTGGCGCTCGACAAGAGCCTCGCGGGTCGCTACCTGCGCGCACGCCTGCTGTCCGCCTCCGGTGAGGACGCGGCGGGTGCGCTGTCCATGGCGGCGCTGTACCGCGAGACGGGCCTGCCGCAGGTGGGCCTGGAGGCGCTCGGGATGCTGGAGCGGCTTCAGGACTCGCCCCAGGCGTGGAAGGACGGCGGAGCGCCCCTGGGCGCGGCGCTCGCGGGCCAGCTCCAGGCGTGGGCGGACCATCCGGACGTGCGGCGCATGCGCTTCACGGCGGGCCGCTGGACTCGTTGGGAACGGCTGCGCGACGCCGAGGAGACCGCGGGCTCGCTGGAGGCCACGTCGGAAGGTGGCACGGAGGACGAGGACGTGGCGCAGGCCGTGCGCAAGGCGCTGCTCGCGCCGCCGTGGAAGCTGTCCGAAGCGAAGCTGCTGCCCGCGGGCGCGTCCCGGGTGATGAGCCTGACGGTGAAGCAGCCCCGGCCCCTGGGCGCGGAGGTGCTGTGCGGCACGACGCCCCGTCCCGGCGTGGAGGTCGCCGGCACCTGTTCGTTCGCGCTGCGCGTGGACGGCCGCGTGGTGCGCGAGCTGAAGGTGAAGGAAGGCGAGACGGCCGTGCTCGGCACGCGCCTGGACATCCCCGGCCGCCACCAGGTGGAAGTGGTGCTGGCGAGGGCCGACACGCAGCAGACCGGCCTCGTGCGCTTCGTGGAGTCCGAACAGGGCGCCGCCAACGCCCGCGTGCTGGTCGCGCCGCAGCCCCTGTCGCTCCTGCGCAGCCGTCCGGGTGCGCCGGTGGTGATGACGGTGCTGGGCCCCACCGCGCTGCGCGTGCGTGCGTACGCGCTCGCCCCCACGGCGGGCCGCGAGTTGCTCCTGCGCAGCACGCCCCTGCCCGCTGGAGACGGCGCGGGCGGCTCCAGTGCGGAGGATGGACCGCTGATGCACCTGGGCCTGCCGGGGGATGCCGACCCGGGCCTCAAGGGCGCGTCACAGCCGATGGGTCGCGCGGGTGAGACGTGGCTGCTGCTCCCCTCGCGCGGTCCGCACCGCGTGAGCCTGGAGTCTCCCGAAGGTGAAGCGCTGGTGCAGGTGCAATTGGGTGTCGTCGCGGATCCGAGCGCGCTCGCGGCCTCCACGTGGGCCCAGGGCACCACCGGGCTGGAGCCCCTGCCCTGGCCGGCGCTGCCGCCGGGCATGGCGCTGCTGCCGGACGGCATGGCGCCCGAAGACATGGGGTACGGGCCGGGCATGCTGTCCGCGGAGCTGGGCTTCCGCAGCGAGGACGTGGAGGAAGGCGAGCTGCTCAACCGTCCCCTCCAGACGGGCATGGAGCTGCGGCTGTCGCTGCGCCGCGAACTGTCCCCGGGCCGCGCGTGGCTGCGCGTCACGCCCGAGGCCCGCTATCCGCTCAACCGCAGTGCCGTGCTGGGCGGATCCGCGGCGGTGTACCTGACGCAGCTTCCGGGGGACCTGCGCCTGTCGATGCAGGGCGCGGTGTTCACCCAGTCGCTCGACGGCGCGATGCGCTGGAGCGCCCGGGGCCGCGTGTCGGCGGACCGCTACGTGCGCCTGTCGCCGGACGTGGGTGTCATCCCGGGCCTGGGCCTGACGCTGGAGTCCATGCAGGGCAGTGGCGCGGTGGACGCCACGCGCTACGACCAGAACGTCTACTGGCTCTACGGCAAGGACCACCCCCAGCGGCTGGCGCCCCGGCTGTCCCTGCGCTGGCAGCCGTTCCAGGACCACGTGGCCACGGTGGGCACGTCCGCCACGAGCAACGGCAACCTCTACACGCTGGACAACGCGGGGGCCTACGCGAGTTGGACGGGGCTCCTGGGCGGCAAGCTCCGGGGCACGCGCGCGGAGCTGGGCTACGGCGCGTCGCAGCGCGTCCAGGACGAGCACCGCTCCACGGCCTACCTGCGCCACCGCGTGTCGGGGCGCGTGGACTGGAACGTGTGGATGGGGCGCGGCGGCAACCGGCTGATGCTCTACGCCGAGGACCGCGCGTTCCTCTCCGGCCCGTACGGGTTCCAGAACGTCTTTTCACTGGGAGCGCGGTGGGATTGGACCGGCGGACGTGGGTTGCAGGACGTCACGCCCACCGAGGAGGAATTCGAGGAGCTGCTGGATGAACGACGTTTCCAGCCCTGAGCTGTCCTGATCCGAACGGGAACCCGGGCGGTCCGGGCAGGTTTCTCAAGCGATGAATAGCTCTGGCCGCGACATGCACCTGTCGACCGATCAGCTCGAAACGCTCCTGTTGGAAGCCCTGCCCCCGCTGCACCGCCGCGTGCGTCACGCGTCGGCCGGAGCGCTGGCTCAGCGGCTGGTGGAGACCTGCCCCCGGCCCGCCGGGGCGGACGGCCTGGCCCCGTGGCTGGGCGTGGCCCTGGAGGTGCTGGAGACGGAGCTGGCCACCGTGCACGCGGAGCTCATCCAGTTCACCCGCCTGCACAACGAGGCGGGGGATGACGCCGCTCGCCGCGAAGTCCTGGTCAACCACCTGAAGGCCACGGTGAAGGACCGCAAGGACCGCCGTGAGGACCTGCGAGCCCTGGACCGCTGGATGGGCTTCGATGCCCTGCGGGAGCGACAGGAGAAGCGCCGGCACAAACTGCTCATCGAAGAAGAGACGGCGCTCCGGGCCCTGACGGGCATCCTCGCCGTGACGACGCCCCAGGAGCTTCAGCCGTCGGCCGTCGCGCTCGCGCGGCAGTTGTTGGACCGCGCCGTGGACGCGCCCCGGGCGCAGAACCGCTTCGCCGCGCTGGAGGCCTTCCGGCAGCTCACGCAAGCGGTGCCGGGCGTCGCCAGCACGCTGCCGGAGGTGGGGCCCACGCTGACGAGCCTCGCGGGCCAGGAGGACGTGAGCCCCTTCTTCCAGGCGGAGGCCCTGCGCGCGCTCCTGACGGTGGATGCGCTGACGGGCCTCGCGCTGCTGCGCCAGCGGCTGCGCGCGAAGGCGCCGTCGGAGAAGGACTTCCTCTTCCGCCGGCAGGTGCTGGAGCAGTGCGCGCCGATGCTCGCCGAAGAGCAGCGGCTGACGCTGCTCACCGAGGTCGCGCACCACGACCCGAGCGAATACGTCCGCATGGGCCTGTGCGCGCTCGTCGCCACGCGGCCGGAGGGACAGCCGCTGCTGCGCAGGCTCGCGGGGCTGGAGAAGGTGCCGGCCATCGCGAAGGACGGGGCGGAGCGGACGCTGTCGGAGCCCAGCCCGCGCGTGCGCACCGCCGCCGTGCTGGCCGCGGTGGAAGCGGCCATCTCCACGCCGAAGGTGAAGGGTCCCGCGCTCCAGGTGTTGGTGGACGTGCTGGGCCAGGACACCGCGCCGCTCGTGTTGCGCGTGTCGTGTGAGCGGGCCGCCGCGCTGGCCGAAGCGCTGGGCGCCGCGGGGCTGGGTCCCGCGCACGCGGCCCTGCTGGACGCGTTGGAGTCGCTGGCGACGCAGGCCACGGGCACCGGGCCGGTGGTGGAGGCCGCGGCGGCGGCGGCGCAGGTGCTGCGACGGGTGAAGGACCCGGTGCGGCAGGCATGGACGGCCTTCCTCGCGGACCGTGTCAGCAAGCTCCAGCCGGGGGGCCGCACGCGCCTGCCGCTGGAGCCGCCTCCGGAGAACCTGCCGGCGATGCCGGAGGGCCCCGAGTGGCTGGGCGCCATCCTCGCGGACCTGTCGCAGGACGGGCACGGGCTGTACGCGGAGCGTTCGAAGCAGATGCTGACGCTGTGGCATGGCGACCGGCAGCAGCGCCGCATGTGGCGCATGTGGCACGAACTGGGCCGCCCCGCGCCGAACAAGCGTCAGGCCTTCCTGCACACCACCGGGCGCACGATGCCGGGCACGCTGCGAGCGCACCCCGGACACCTGGACGAAATCACGGAGACGCTGGTCCCCGGCGAGCGCGTCCACGTCGCGAGCCAGGGAAGCTGGGGCCGTCACCTGCCCACGGTGGATGACCTGTTGGACATGCCGTTGGCGAAGGACGGCAAGGTGCACCTGTTCAGCAGCCACGGCGAGACGGTGCTGGTGCCGCCCGCCTCGCGCCTGCGCCGGCTGGCCAACCGCCTCAAGGTGACGAAGGACTACCGGAGGCTGGCGACGCTGCGGCTCGACTCGCTGGGCGGCGAGGAGCCGCGCGAGCGCCGCCGCTTCGTCGAGCAGGTGGAGAAGGACCTGGGCGTCCAGGTGCGCTTCACGCCGTACGGCCAGGGTCAGAGGGTCCCCGCGCCGCTGGCGACGCTCTTCCAGGACACCGCGGAGACGGTGGCGAAGCCCACGACGCTGCACACGCCCGCGCTCTTGGGCTTGCAGAGCGGGTTCCTGGCGCTGCTCACCGAGCGCATCCTGGAGAATGAAGGCTACTTCTTGGGCATGGGCGGCAACGGCATCGCCGCGCTGGGCCTCTTCACGGCGGCGCTCTTCTCCGTGTTCCTGGGCGACACGTATGTGAAGCGCCAGAACGTGCGCAAGGCGCGCGAACAGATTCCGCTGTGCATTGGAGGCTGGGGCACGCGCGGCAAGTCGGGCACGGAGCGGCTGAAGGCCGCGCTCTTCTCCGGCATGGGCTTCGAAGTCTTCGCGAAGACGACGGGCTCCGAGGCGATGTTCGTGCACAGCGCCCCGGGCGCCGGGCCGTCCGAGTTCTTCATCTTCCGCCCCTACGACAAGGCCACCATCTGGGAGCAGAAGGACATGGTGGAGCTGGGCGCGCGCCTGGGCACGGAGGTGTTCCTCTGGGAATGCATGGCATTGCAGCCGAACTTCGTCGAGCTGCTCCAGAACGACTGGATGAAGGACGACTTCGCCACGCTGACCAATGCCTATCCGGACCATGAGGACATCCAGGGTCCCGCGGGCATGGACGTGGCAAACGTCATCACCCACTTCATGCCCAAGGGCGGCAAGGTGGTGACGACGGAGGACCACTTCCTGCCGCTGTTCAAGCAGAAGGCACAGGAGAAGGACACGACCCTTCTGCACAGCGCGTGGTGGGAGGCGGAGCTGATTCCGGAGGAGCTGCTCGCGCTGTTCCCCTACCGCGAGCACCCGCGCAACATGGCGCTGGTGGCGACGCTGGCCGAACAACTGGGCGTGTCGCGCCCGTACGCGCTGGCGCTGATGGCCGAGCATGTGCAGCCCGAGATTGGCGTGCTGAAGGTCTTCCCGCAGACGCGGGTGCGCGGGCGCCTGCTCACGTTCATCAACGGGCACTCGGCGAACGAGCGCACGGGCTTCATGAACAACTGGACCCGCACGGGCCTGGGGGACGTGGATCCGGAGTCGAACCCTGAGCGCGCGGTCATCACCGTCATCAACAACCGCTGGGACCGAGTGTCCCGTTCGGAGGTGTTCGCGCGCATCCTGGTGGAGGACGCGCCCGCGGACCGGCACGTGCTCATCGGCACGAACCTGGAGGGCCTGCGGAAGTACGTGCGCGACGCGTTGGACCGGCACCTGGCGGGCACGGAGGTCGCGGCGGCGGAGGAGCTGTCCACCCCGGAGGGCGCGGGCCGCGCGGAGGTGCGCCTCGCGAAGGCGCTGGCGCGGCTGAAGGTGCCGCGTCCCACGGCGCAGACGTTCCTGGACCGGTTCGCCCGTTACGCGGCGGGCGCGGGCCTGAAGGTGACGCCCACGGTGGCGCTGAACGCGGCGGTGGAGAAGGCGCTGGCCGGCGCGGGCGACGATGTGGCCGTGGAGAAGGTGCGCCGCGCGCTGGAGCGCGAAGTGGGCGCCCTGCTCGACGAGGCGCTGGCGCCGGTGTCCCGCGTGCAGGCGCAGCCGCTGCCGGAGGTGTTGGCCCCGGCGACGAAGGACGAGGTGCGCGAACACGCGCTGTACCTGCTGGCGCGCATGGCGGTGCACGCGCGGCTGAAGCAGGCGCTGCCCCGAGGTGCGGCGGCGGATGCGGTGGGGCGCGTGAAGGCGTTCCACGCGAAGTTCCGCGAAGCCTACAAGGCGATGTTCCTGGAGCAGGTGGTGACGGTGCCCGACGCGCAGGCGACGGGCGACCAGGTGGTGGACGCCTGTGCCCGCGCCGTGGCGCCGGGCATGCAGGTGAGCATCATGGGCGCGCAGAACATCAAGGGTACGGGCCTGGATTGGGTGTACCGCTGGATGGCGTTGGACCGGGTGACGTCCGCGTTGAAGGCGCTGGAGGGCACGTCGGTGGAAGCGCGGCGGGCGTTGGAGTCGCTGGAGACGTTCGACGACTCGGGCTTCGTGGACGCGGGGCTGGCGCGCACGGTGCTGCCGAAGCTGGTGGAGAAGGCGAACTCGCCGGACGAAGCGGACCGGCTGCGCAAGCTGGCGGAGCGCGCGCGGGAACGGCACGAATTGAAGCTGTCGGCGCTGACGCACACGGCGGTGGGCGGAGCGACGCAGACGGTGGTGCGCAAGCTGGAGAAGGTGTTCGACTACCTGGACAGCGTGACGCGCCGAAGGCTGAGCGAGATGTTGCTGGAGGACCTGGAGAAGGGCCGCGTGTCGCACGCGCGGGCGGCGGTGGAGACGCGCAAGCTGTACGAGCGACAGAAGGGCGGCTGGCTCTTCCGCGGCCTCAAGAAGCAGCAGCCGAAGCGGCTCCTGCCGGTGCCGACGGACGTGCCCGTGCTCCAGCCCGTCACGGAGACGCCACAGCCCCTGCAACCGCAGGTCGTGTTCACGAAGTCGGTGGAGCTGCGCGGCACGAGCGTCACGGTGCCGCTGCGCCACCTCCACACCTCGGAGACCAACGCGATGTCGAAGGGAGAAGGGCCAGTGCGGCAGCGCGACGCGACCGCGAAGCCGCAGGGGCCAGACGTCCCGAAGCCTGAAGCGTCGGCCGACGACGCGGGCGAGCCCCTGTCCTGAGCCCTCCCGAGCCCGAGACCCGAGGAGACACATTCATGGAGGAAAGTCCCATCACGGACGCGCCGCTCGGGAAGCGCGTTCCATCCAGGCCCTGCGACAGCGAGCCTCGCGCCTGGAGACAGGCACCGCGCAAGCCCGGAGGGCGCACGGAGCCCCTGCGGGTGGAGGTGGTCCGGGACCTGGCCGGCTTCGACGCGCTGGCGGCGGAGTGGAACGCGCTGGTGATGCGCGTGGACGACCAGGTCTTCTACCGGCATGAGTTCGTGCGCTGCTGGCTGGAACACTTCGGCGCGGGAGCACCGCTGCGCATCCTCACGGCGAGGGACGCGGCGGGCGCCCTGGTGGCGGTGCTGGGGCTCAAGGAGGAGCAGGGGCACCAGTACGGGGTGCCGGTGCGGCAGTTGTTGTCGCTGACGAACAAGCACTCCTGTCGCTTCGACCTGCTGGCGGAGGAGCCGAAGGCGGCGGCGGCGGCCTTCCTGTCGCACCTGATGGGCGACCCGAGCTGGGACATGCTCCGGCTGTCGGACGTGCCGGAGGACGGCGGGGCGTGGGCGCTCATGCACGCGGCGCGTGGGGCGGGAATGCCCTGGGGTGCGTGGCCGAGCGCGAAGTCTCCGTACCTGGTGCTGCCCGACACGGTGGCGGCCTGGACGAAGGGACGCAGCAACGCGAAGCCGCTGCGCAGGAGGCGCCGGAGGTTGGAGGAGAAGGGCCGCGTGGAGGTCGAGCGCGTGTCCGGAACGGAGGGACTGGAGGCGAGGCTGGAGGAGGCGTTCGCGCTGGAGCAGAGCGGCTGGAAGGCTCGGCAGGGCACGGCCATTGGCCAGGCGGAGCACCGTCGGGGGTTCTACACGGCGCTGGCGCGGGTGGCGGCCGAGCGTGGCTGGCTGGGATTGTATTTCCTGCGATTGGACTCAAGGCCCATCGCCTTCCAGTACGGGCTGGAGTACGGAAGCCGCTACCTGGCGATGAAGCCCGGCTACGACGAAGCGTTGGCTGAAGTGAGCCCGAGCCACCTCCTGACGGAGAGCCTTGTCCAGGACTGCATCGGGCGGGGGCTGAAGGAACTGGATCTGTTGGGGGACGACGCCCCGTACAAGCGCGAGTGGACGCAAGAGGTGCGACAACACCACTGGCTGTTCATCTACCGGGATACACTGGTGGGGCAGACCCTGCAGCGTTCGAAGTTCCGCTGGGCACCGGTAGCGAAAAGGATGGTGGGCAGATGGGTCCGACGGCGCTGAGCTTCTACTGGGCCGCCAAGCGGCTCCAGGCGCTGAAGGCTCCGAGGCTCGCGGTCGTGGTGGCGGCGGTGGGCAACCGGCTGAGCAACAGCCACGTGGACACGAAGGCCGCGCTGCACCCCAGCGTGGAGCTGGGCTACGGAGGCATCGGCGTCATCATCGCGCCGGGGGTGGAGATTGGAGAGAACAGCTTCGTCTCCCAGAACGTGAGCCTGGAAGGCGCCCCCGGAGTGGACGGAGTGCCCCGAGTGGGGCGCGACGTCTTCATCGGCGTGGGCGCGAAGGTGCAGGGCCCGGTGACCATCGGCGACGGCGCGAAGATTGGAGCCAACGCGGTCGTCATCGAGGACGTGGCCCCCGGGGCCGTGGTGGCGGGGGTTCCCGCGCGGGAGCTGAAGCGCGTGCCTCCGACGGGGACGTGACGAAGGATCAACCTTTGTCCGATGATTCCCGCTCCAACGCCTCGAGCGATTCCATCAAGGCAATGAGTTCCTCAATGGGCAGAAGATTGAGTTCCCGGTAGCGACAGGCCAAGTTGACCTCCTTGGATAGCCATTTGATCAGCGGCGACTGGGCTCGCTTAGACCTTCTCACCACTTCCAACAACGCGATCAGGATGCGCTGATCGCTGCCGAACTCCCGCTCAAGCGTGTGGAAGAAAACGTCCTGATTTCCCAGAAGCAGTCGCGTGTAGACGTATGGATCCTCGTTCAAAAGTGGGAGCAGCGCATCATCCTGCTCCCATGGAGCGCGAGTCAGGTGGACCGCCCACCATAAGCGGGCCACGGAGTGGCGCCGGAGGGACGCGCGCCCTTCGCCTTGCACAAACCAGTGCTCCAGGATGGAGTTACGAATCTTCTTGGGCTCGCTCGGAAGCGGCCACCGGGCACGCGTGTAGTCCGCGAACGGTCCATGGGCCGCCCATACCCACAATCTCCTATCGCGGGCTTCTGTCTCCGACAGGGGACCAATCCAGTCATAGACCTGAAGAGCATGCTCGAAGTCAGCAGCAGCACGCCCACGCCGCGAGTCCTCGACGACAAGCGCCGGTGGTTCATTCGGGGCGTCATGAGGAAACTCAAGCAGTTGTTCGGGAGTGAATTCAAAAGCCCCAGACCTGCGGTACCACTGACCACCGTCATCAAGGAGGACCCGTGCCTCCATGTCCTTGAGCGCCTGCTCTCGAACCACATAGATGCGCGGCATATCAATCCTCCTCACTCTTCCTGACAATGCTCCTGAACGACCTCAAGAGAGGCATGTCCAGCAGCTTCTGCGCCGCCGAAAGAGCCGATTCATCGTCGTTGATACGCCTCGCCTCAAGCATGGCTTCCAGTCTGCGATACCAGGGCAATTCGACCATCGTCGCTTCCTCATCGGACACCTGACGAACCTTCCGGATCGCTTCGCACAAGACCGGCATCACCAAAGCAGCATGAATCAACTCAGGAGAGCTGTTACTGGCGATTCCGTAGAGTTCGTGCGCATCCGCAGGCAGCAAAACAACAATCTGTTCTCCCCAGAAGTCGACCTCAAAAGGTCCGCTGACGTTATTCCCTTTCATAATCCGCATGATCGAAGGGATATCCGCCGCCAGAGGGTCAAATTGTTTGTCAACGCGCAGCGAGAAATCGTCTCCGAGTGCCAGGACATCGCCTACCTGGATGTCAAACGTCCGGTCGCCATAGTCTGGATGAAGCTGGTCGGGATGATACCGCTCAAGCCGCTGAAGCGAGCACACCCGGACCTGGATTTCTACATCACCAACCAGCGTCGACGACGGAAGCGTGAACTGAATTTGTGCACTTCGAGACTGGAACGTCTCCCGGTAGTAGGTCGCACCGCAACTGACGCGAATCGTGAATGCGGCGACTCCATCCCGAACAAGGCTGGCAATTGATGGGTTCGTCACCGCAAGCCCATCTACACGCACCGAGGTTGTATCGACCCCGAGATCGAAATCAGGTGGATTACAATGCACCTCCCCCTTCAAATCATCGCCGATGCCAACCACGGGATGAGGAAATGACGTGGGCCGGGCTCTACGCGCCATGGGCCACCTCCACCAGGATCGCCACACGTCGAGCGGGGCGCAGGTCGAGCCGCAGTTCCTTTCCCTGTCGGGCCTCGAAGGTCACATCAAGGATCCTATCGCCCACACATTCGAAGCTCTCTCCCGTGCGGACATCAACAGCGGAAGCAACCCTCAGCTCATAGTCTGAGTCCTCTCCTGACGCTGTCAGTCGGAGCGTGGCCCGCCCACGGCGCGTGGCACGCAATAGCAGATGGGTGCTTTTCTCTTCCGCCGAGAACCACGCACGCATCGTCACCTGGGTCTGGGACAGAGCACGAAGGCCTGGTCCGCTACCACCTGGCGACTCACCGGGACCGCCGGCAGCTTGTTGTCCGCCCTGCCGTGGATGACCGCCAGCAGGCTGGGGCACAGGCAGCCCCTCTTCGGTGGAGAGCCCCTGCCATTCCACCGCTCCGGGACCCTCGGGGCCGAATGGGCCCGGGCCTGCACGGGTTCCTCCCTGCCCCTGAGGAAGAGTCCCTCCGACCGGTCCTGCAAATGGACCGACGGAGGGCCCAATGCCCTCCGTGCCATTTCGTCCAACGCCTCCCCTGCCAGCACCATCTTCCTGCTCGTGGCTGGCTGCTGCTGTAGCGGACTCATCCAGGCTGGCTCCGGAGCGCATCCCTGGCGTCGGCCCGTTGCCTTGATCCGCCGTCAATGCCTCATTGACCTCCTGCTCATCAGCCTCAAGAGGAATCAACAAAACCTGGGGCTGCAGTGGCGGACGCGGTCGCGGCACCGCGCGTTTTTGCCCCTGCGCCTGTTGTGGACGTCCGCTCTCCTGGTCGGAAACGCTCTGGGTTCGCCTGCGCGTGCCCGTTTGTCGAACACCCGGGCGGATGGCATCGTCCTCAGGCAGATACCGCCCCAGGTCGGGAAGATCTTGAGGAACCGCCGCGTCTTGCTGCGCCAGACTCTTGAGTGATTCACGAACGAAAGCGTAGATGTCCGTCAGGAGCCTATCTCCCGGTGGAAGTCCTTCACCTCCAGGCAGGCGCTCCTTGCTCCACTCTGAATGCGAGGGGTCCTCCATGCGAGCAAGGAGGTCATTGCCCTTTGCGTCCTCACACAGGAGAACCGCCGCATACCCCGAAAGCAGGTTCTGCGTTCGCTCATAGACGCGGATGCGTGGCTTTCGCATGAAGACCGTTCGCGATGGAGCATCTGGATCCAACGTGACATACAACTCGACACTTCCCAGGTCCGCATGCTGGAGCAAGAAGGAAGGCTTCCCACGAACAGGAGCAGAGAGCGCCTTGAGGTAATGCCGCGTAACCCCTAAATTGTCACGGACCTCCTTCTGAGCCGCCTTCGAGGTGGCCGCCTTCGAGGCCTGGCGATAACGAACGTCCACGGACTGCTCGAGTGTCGCGGCATTGAATTCCTGCACACCATCATCCGCAACAAGCCTGACAACCAGCCCGCCCCCTTGGATCGCCGCAAAGAAGTTGCGAACCACGGAGTCCGCAATGGACTCCTTCCAGCCATGGGGATCGAATCCCATGATGTAGAGATCCGTCCCAACGGACGTTCGCCGGAAAGGCTCAATGATGTCATTGGCGTTTCGCACCGCACGCACTCCGGGAACACCCCCGGACTGTTCTCCCCAGAAGCCAATCGGCCGATGAACCTGCCCCTTCTCGCGAAACGAACTCAGGATCGTCTTGCCGATGAACGCATGCCTGCCATCGCGTGTCTGCGTGGAGTAGAAGACCGTGCGGAGGCCCGAGAAGGCAAAAGGTGCGCGTTGCCCGATGCCGAAGGTGCCACCGCCAACGCCGTGCATCGAGGCACTTCCTTGCTTCTTGATGAGTCGGAACCACGCCTTGTCTTCATCCAGTTCCCCACCTTCAAGCCCTGTCGTGTTCTCATCCCGGATGCGGAGAACGGGCAGGTGTGATCCGGAAAGAAGCTGCAATGCCTTCTCGAACCACTTGCGTCCGTTTTCGTCCTTCTGGCGCTCGGTCTTGCACGGTTTGAGCATGTACTCGCGGCACTCCCCGATGATGGCCCGCAGCCTGTCCACCTCCGGGACCTGAGTCATGGGCAACTGAAGCAGTTCAAAAGTCACGGTCACAGGCTTCCCGTATTCGACTCGAGCATCCCCGCTGTTCTGGATGGTTTCACGGGCAAGCGAACCGGATTTCCGGAAAAATTCGATTCCCGGATCATTCAATCCGCTCTCTTCCCCGCCTTGAGTCGTAGGAAAGAACCACTGTGTCTCTGACATCGGATACTCCTGCAAGGAGGTCACCCCGACCGACTATTCGCCACCCCTACGGCACAGCGTACATGACGGAGTAATCGCACACCACACTGGCCAGCCATGCCGGCCCGGGTTCCGTTACACCTGGAGGGTCAGGGTCATTGCGTGCACCAAGGCGAGGGCCTCCCAAGAAGCCCTGTGCCCTGTCCTTCCGGTTCTCAGGAGGGGGATGGCAAGCTACCTTCCCATCAATCCCGTCGCATGCGGGCCTGCGTTACCACCAAAGTAGTATGGATTCAGGAGGAAGGGCTGCATGGGACTCACCCGCTCCGAGCAGATGTCGCGGATCCGCGGCAAGGACACCTCCCCGGAACAGCTTCTCCGCTCGGCTCTCTGGCGGGCAGGCCACCGCTACCGACTCCAATCCCGAACCCCTCACGGCAGACCGGACGTGGTCTTCGCCGGAGCGAAGGTGGCCATCTTCGTAGACGGGTGTTTCTGGCATGGATGCCCCGAGCACTATGTCCGCCCCCGGACCCGCAATGAGTTCTGGTCTTCCAAGCTTCTTGAGAACGTAGAGCGGGACCGGAGGCAGTCGCTCCGGCTTGAGGCGGAGGGATGGCGCGTCTGCAGGTTCTGGGAGCACCAGGTGTTCGAGTCACTGCCGCAGGTACTGGAGACCGTCCGGTCAGCACTCCAGGATGACTCCTGGAGCCCGGAGGGTTCGTGGAGGGTCATGCGGGTCGACGCACTGCCGGGAGAAGGCGATATGGAGGAGCGATGGCTGGAGGACCTACGTGGACAGGGACCACGGCGCTCAGTGGTGGTCCGGCGCAGCACGAAGAAGTGGAAACGTGTACACGGGCAGTCCGGTAGCGGCCTGTAGCTTGCAGGGATGAAGTGGCGGGCCGGATCCGCTGGGTTATAAATCGACCCCAGTGCTCCCGAGCGTCCAGTCGGCGCGGAGGAGGATTCAAGCGAAAGCTTCGCCGGAGCGGTCGGGCCTGTTCTTCCAGAAGACGAACACCGGGCACTGCCAGGCCATAGGACCCAGAACACCATGCTTCGACCCATCGAGTACAAGCTCAACCGCCTCGCACGCGGAGAGCGTCCACGACTGCTTGACTTGTTCTCCGGGTGCGGAGGACTGACCCTTGGCTTCCAACTCGCGGGATGCGAGATCGTTGGCGGTGTGGAATTCGACGAACATGCTTCGCGATCTCACGCCCTGAACTTCCATCATGGCCTGCGTCCGGAACTCTTTGAAGCGCATGCCGCCCCAAAGGACATCACGGTCACCGGCCCCCACGCCCTGCTTCGTTCCTTCGGAATCAAGAAGCCGGATCACGAGGTTGACATCCTGGTGGGCGGCCCGCCGTGCCCTGCCTTCACCCGCGTAGGCCGCGCAAAGCTGCGCGAGGTTCATGAACACCCCGAGGCCTTCCGCCACGATCCCCGGGCCAAGCTCTACCTTCCGTACCTGGAGTACGTGAAGGAACTCAAGCCCGTAGCGCTCTTGATGGAAAATGTGCCGGACATCCTCAACTTCGGAGGACACAATCTGGCAGAAGAGGTGTGCGAAATCCTGGAAGGGCTGGGCTACCGCTGCAGGTACACGCTCGTCAACGCAGCCAACTACGGTGTGCCGCAGATGAGGGAGCGGTTCATCCTTGTCGCCATCCATGAGGCGGCAGGGGCCTACTATTCATTCCCAATGCCAACCCGGAAGGTTATTTTTCCTTCCGGGTATCAGGGCACACGTGATGTCGCTTTGAAACATATCGTCCTGGGTGACCTCTTTGCGCCCAAGACCCGGTATGTGCCCATCGTTGAGTCCAAGCGGAAGAGCCGCCCGCCAGTCACCGTAGGCGAAGCCATCGCGGATCTTCCATCAATCACCGGCCACCTTGACGGGACCATCCGCCGCGGCGCGCGGCGGTTTGATGAGGCGGTAGCATATCGCTCGGATGTCACGCCTTCGGCCTATGCGCGCTTGATGAGAACGTGGTCCGGATTCAAGGGCGACGGTCAGATCTGGGACCACTCCATCCGTTCCTTGAGTGACCGCGACTATCGACTCTTCCGTGCCATGAAATGCGGCGACGATTATCCGAAAGCCTATGCGCTGGCCGAGCGCCTCTTCACAGAACACCTTGCGAAGGAGAAGCGGGCTGGCCGTCACTTCGAACCCGGATCCCCGGAGTATGAAGAACTCCGCAGCAACTATGTCCCTCCCTATGATCCGGGGAAGTTCCCGAACAAGTGGCGGAAGATGGCGCCGGATGAGCCCGCTCGCACGTTGATGGCCCATCTCGGCAAGGACTCGTACAGCCATATCCACTATGACAGTGACCAAGCGCGTGTTCTTTCGGTGCGTGAAGCAGCCCGTCTCCAATCGTTTCCGGATGGGTTCAAGTTTTCGGGCACCATGAATCCTGCGTTCAGACAGATCGGGAACGCCGTTCCCCCCCTTCTGGCCAATGCCCTCGCGGAGCCACTCCTCAAGGAACTGGGTGTCCATGCTGGAGCACCTGTCGACATCCACGACGATTCAAAAGCCCAAGTCAGCGCGGCCGGCTGAGAATCAACACGAAGCAGCACCTGGGACTGGTGGACATGAGCAGTGCCAAGATCGCGATCAAATCCCTGACGGCATCCGACCTGTCGTTCTTCAAGGCGCACGTAAAGCTGTCGAAACAGAAGGCAATCAACCTCAATAGCGACATCTTCATTGAGCGTTTCTACCCCGGCCTCAAGGGTACCTTCGATCAGGTCCCCATCGCACTGACAGTGATGGGCCCAGGAGGGAAGGCTGCGCACCGCCTGATGCGCAAGGCCCTTCGAACCAAAGGAGCAAAGAACTGGCGCCTCAACGGTGAGGTCATTCACGATCCGGATGGAGAACCAGAGCGTTATGACGGGTTGGCGGAGGGGGATTTCGCGGTCATTTCCTTTGAAGGCAATGAGCGTCCTCGTTCCGCTTCGCTAGTCCTTGTTTCTGTCACGAGCGACAGCAGGCTCCACACCGCTCTTGCGAATGCTTTCGACTTCTCAAGCCAGAACAGCATGAGGTCCGTCCAGGAAGCAACCATCGCAGATCTCCGCGCAACAACCGTCAACGCCTACGCCATTGGCGAACACCCATTCGACGCCCTCTTCATCCAGGACACAGTCGAAGACATTCTATTTGGAAGCACCATAGCGGCTCCGACTGGAGCAATGTCCTCTAGGCGTTCGGTCGCGATGACGGCACAGGAGTTGCGCGACCAGCTTCTCGTCGCTGAAGAAACCGGCCAACTGGGTGAGGAACTGTTCGAGGTGTGGCTGACAAATACCGGCCACGACGAATCCGATTTTGAATGGGTCTCCGCAACCCATGCGCGCTCGGCATTCGATTACGACATTCTTGCAGCCAGGTGGCTCGGGGACGCACCCCATGTGTTCGTTGATGTGAAGACAACGCGTGGCTCATTCGAGAGGCCGCTCCACATGAGCATTGCCGAACTGCGCTTCGCAGCGGCCACGCCGGGATATCGGATCGCGCGCATCTACGACGTAGCCGGCTCCAAACCAAGACTCAAGATCCTTCGCGATATCAGCGCATTCGCGCAGCAGATCCTGGCCAGTCTCGTTTCTCTTCCCGCCAACGTGACGATCGATAGCGTCCAGATAAAGCCGGATGTTTTCACGTCTGAATACGACGGCGCCCTCGGATGAGGCGGAACAGCAGCATCCCCGCCAGCATGGATCCAACGAACAACAACACGTCCCGTCCACCCGTGGCCAACGCGGTGAACGCAGGGCCCGGGCAGTAGCCCACGAGCCCCCACCCCACGCCGAACAGCGCGGCGCCAACGATGAGCGACCTATCCACCCGCGTCTGTGAAGGCGTCGGGAACCGGGGGGCCAGCACCGGAGCAGGCCGACGGAGGATCAGTCGCAGGAAGACGGCGTGCACGCCCACCGCCCCGATCATGACCATCGCCAGGGATGGATCCCAACGGCCCGCGACATCCAGGAAGCCCATCACCTTCTCGGGCTGTGTCATCCCGCCCAGCCCCAGGCCGAGCGCGAAGAGGACACCGCACAGCCCCGCGCTCAAGAGGGCCTTCACGTCCCACCTCCCAGCACGTGGCGGACGATGAAGACCGTCAGCACCGCCGTGACCATGAACGTGAGCGTGGCCACCAGCGACCGCCGCGAACCCCGGGCGATGCCGCACACGCCATGCCCGCTGGTGCAGCCATTCCCCAGCCGCGTCCCCACCCCCACCAGCAGCCCTCCCGCCACCAGCCACCCAGGCCCGGGGACATCGGGAGCCCCCAGCGCTCCGGGCCAGACGATGCGCAACAGCAACCCTCCTCCCACCAGTCCGCCCAGGAAGGCCAAGCGCCAGCCGCGCTCCCCATCCACGGAGCCGAACAGTCCCCCCGCGATGCCACTGACGCCCGCGATGCGCGCGTTGAACAGCAGGAGCAGCGAAGCGCTCAACCCGATGAGTGCTCCACCCAGGAGAGGAAGAATCAAGGAGGCCATGGATACCCTCGGGAGCGTGTCCTCGGGTGATTAACACCTCCGACGCCGACTCGCGGACCTGAAGCTATTTCCGCGAGGCCCAGCACTGCCAGGTGAGCCACGCGGAGACAGGCACGGCCAGAAGCCATCCAGTGCCCGCGCTCCAGCCGAGCCACAGACTGAAGAACAGCCAGGCACCATCGAAGAGCCCGAGCGGAAGCCAGGCCTTTCGATGCCCCAGCATGAACGCGACGCTACAGCCCATGACCAGGACGCCCACGAGGCCCACCGCGAGTGACACAGCGGAAGCCTGGAGGAGCCCCTCCCCACGGTGCCCCGGAGCCACCGCAGGCTCCGAAGCCCAGACGTATCCAATCCCGCCCAGGAGCGCCGTATAGACGCCTCCGACGAGGTTGAGCCCCCCCACCGTCCACGTGCTCGCGTTCCTTCCGACTGGCATCCCACGCATCCGCCCCTCCAGGCATCGAGAACATCTCACCCCTTGCCTCCCGGAACTCTGGAGCCCCAACCACCAGACGCTCCAGCCCTCCGTCCACGGCCCCTGCCCGCCCCCCTGCCCCCCTGCCGTCAGCCCCGCCTACATGGGCCGTCCCACAGGGGATGACCCGTCCAGGAACTGCTGCGTCCGGCCCTCTTGTGGCATATACCCACACCATGCCTTCCGCCCTCACCGCCTCCCAGATCCGCGAGGCGTTCCTCCAGTTCTTCGAGGAGCGCTCCCACCGTCGCGTGGCCTCGTCCTCGCTGGTACCCGTCGGCGACCAGACCCTGCTGTTCACCAACGCCGGCATGGTCCAGTTCAAGGACGTGTTCACCGGCCGCGAGCAGCGCGACTACCGCCGCGCCACTTCGTCGCAGAAGTGCGTGCGCGCCGGCGGCAAGCACAACGACCTCGACAACGTGGGCTACACCGCCCGGCATCACACGTTCTTCGAGATGCTCGGCAACTTCTCCTTCGGCGACTACTTCAAGGCCGAAGCCATCGCGTTCGCCTGGGAGTTCGTGACGAAGCGGCTGGGCCTGGACATCTCCCGGCTCGCCGTCACCGTGTTCAACGGCGAGAAGGGCATCCCCTGGGACGAAGAGGCCTTCGCCCTCTGGGAGAAGCAGGGCGTCGCGACCGACCGCATCCTGAAGCTCGGCTACAAGGACAACTTCTGGGCCATGGGCGACACCGGCCCGTGCGGCCCCTGCTCGGAAATCCACTACCACCAGGGCAACGACATCCCGTGTGTCGAAGAGGCCGCGGGCCGTCCGTGCCAGGGCGTCGCGTGTGATTGCGACCGGTGGCTGGAAATCTGGAACCTCGTGTTCATGCAGTTCGAACGCAAGGAGAAGGACGCGCCCCTCATCCCGCTGCCCAAGCCGTCCATCGACACGGGCGCGGGCCTGGAGCGCATCGCCGCCGTCGTCCAGGGCAAGCGCTCCAACTACGACACCGACCTCTTCCAGGGCATCCTCGCCACCGTCAGCCAGCTGTGCGGCCAGCCCTACACCCAGGAGACCGGCGCCTCGCAGCGCGTCGTCGCCGACCACGCCCGCGCCACCGCGTTCCTCGTGGCCGACGGCGTCCAGCCCTCCAACGTGGAGCGCGGCTACGTCCTGCGCCGCATCATGCGCCGCGCCATCCGCCATGGCGCCACGCAGCTGGGCCTCAAGGACCTGTTCTTCTACAAGGTCGTGGACCGCGTCATCGAGCTCATGGGCGACGCGTTCCCCGAGCTGCGCGAGAGCCGCACCTTCCTGCTGGAGGTCGCCAAGCACGAGGAGGAGGGCTTCCGCCGCACGCTCGACCGCGGCCTCAAGCTGATGGACGACGAGCTGGCGAAGCTCCAGGCCTCCGGCCAGAAGATCCTCACCGGCGACGTCGTCTACCTGCTGCACGGCACCTACGGCTTCCCGTGGGACCTCACGCAGATCATCGCGCGTGAGCGCGGCTTCGACGTGGACCTGGAGGGCTTCCAGAAGCTCCAGGAGGACGAAGCCTCCCGGCAGAAGTTCGACACGAAGACCCAGTCCGTCGGGGACATCTTCCAGGACGTCGTCGGCCGCACGGGCGCCACCACGTTCCTCGGCTACGACGGCGAGGGCCACGAGGGCGAAGGCAGCGTGCTCGCGCTCGTGCAGGACGGCGTGGAAGTGCCCCAGGTCTCCGCGGGCGCCACGGTGGACATCGTGTTGGACCGGACGCCCTTCTACGGCGAGTCCGGCGGCCAGCAGGGCGACACCGGCCGCATCGTCGCCCATGGCGGCAAGACCGTGGTGCAGGTGAAGGACTCGCAGCGCCCGGTGCAGGGGCTCATCGTCCACACCGCGGAGGTGGCGGAGGGCACGCTGAAGGTCGGCGACATGGTGCAGACGTCCGTAGACGTGGAGCGCCGCAAGTCCATCCGCGCGAACCACTCCGCCACGCACCTGCTCCACAAGGCGCTCAAGCGCGTGCTGGGCGAGCACGTGAAGCAGGCGGGCTCCGTCGTCGCGCCGGACTTCCTGCGCTTCGACTTCTCGCACTTCTCCCCCGCCACGCAGGACCAGTTGGAGCAGGTGGAGGACCTGGTCAACACGTGGGTGCGCGACAACGCGGGCGCCCAGACGCGCATCATGTCGCTGGACGACGCGAAGAAGTCCGGCGCGGTGGCCATGTTCGGTGAGAAGTACGGCGACACCGTGCGCGTCGTCACCGTGCACCCGGAGTCCACCGAGCTGTGCGGCGGTACGCACGTGAAGCGCAGCGGTGACATCGGCCTGTTCAAGGTGACCAGCGAGAGCGGCATCGCGTCCGGCGTGCGGCGCATCGTGGCCGTCACCGGCGTGGGCGCGCTCCAGTTCGTGCGCGAGCAGGAGCACGAGCTCAAGAAGGTCGCGGCGCTCCTACGCACGACGCCCAAGGAGGTCGCCCTGCGCGTGGAGGCGACCCAGAAGCGCGTGAAGGAGCTGGAGCGCAAGGTGGAGGAGGTCGCGGTGAAG
The DNA here is from genome assembly GCF_026626765.1 of Corallococcus sp. bb12-1. NCBI lineage: Bacteria > Pseudomonadati > Myxococcota > Myxococcia > Myxococcales > Myxococcaceae > Corallococcus > Corallococcus sp. bb12-1. Next base: position 235,253 of record NZ_JAPNJZ010000010.1, read on the forward strand.
GCCCAGACGGCCTCCAACAAGGACCTCCTGGAGCAGGCGCGCGACGTCAACGGCACGAAGGTGCTGGCGACGCGCGTGGACCCCGCGGACGACAAGGTGTTCCGCGGCATGGCGGATCAGCTGCGCGACCGCATCGGCTCCGGCGTGATTGCCATTGGCGGCGAGAAGGACGGCCGCGCCATCATCCTGGTGGCCCTCACCAAGGACATGGTCGCCAAGGGCATGAGCGCGGGCAATCTGGTGCGCGAGATGGCCAAGGAAGTGGGCGGCAAGGGCGGCGGCAAGGCGGACATGGCGCAGGCCGGCGGTCCGGACGCAGCCAACCTGCCCGCGGCGCTGGAGAAGCTCTACGAGCTGGTGAAGGGCGCGAGCCCGGCGTGAGTCTCCACGCCCCAACCTGGCCCGGGATGTTCCTGACGGCGGCCCTCCTCCTGGGGGGCTGCACGCAGGACGCCTCCACGCCCGAGTCCGGGCAGGAGGCCGCCTCGAACACGCTGGAGAAGCTGCGTGCGGAAGCGGACCGCGTGAAGAAGGGCGGCGCGGCCTCCGCCCGTCCGAGGCAGGAACCCGAGAAGGAGTCACGGCTGGCGGGGCTCGCCGCGGAGATGGGCGACACCGGCCCGAGCAAGCTGCGGTTGCCCGCGCCCAACGACACCGTGCACGTGGACACGGTGGCGATGAAGCTTACCGGGTTGCAGTCGTCGCACTCGGTGAAGGGCAACTCCGGCAAGACGGGGTTGGGGCTCACCACGGAGGACCTGTTCCTGCGCGTGGAGCTCGTCACCCAGAACGTGGGGAAGGTGCCCGCGCCGCTGTCGCTGGACGGCGCGTGGCTGACGGACGCGAAGGGGCAGACGTACGCGCTCGCGCGTGACGCGCAGGCGGTGGCCGGCACGCGGCCCCTGCCCACCACCTGGGCGCCCGAACAGCGCACGGAGGTGGTGCTGATGTTCGAGCTGCCTCCGGAAGCGGTGCAAGACGAAGGGCTGGCGCTCGTGGTGAAGGGCGCTGGCGGGGACGTGCGGATCCCCTTGCGATGACCGGGCCGGCCCCCAAGCTCCTCCCCCTGCGCATCCGCCTGCCGTACACGGCGGAAGAGGAGTTCATCGAGCGGTATGGCTCGAACGTGGGGCGTGGCGGAGTCTTCGTGGCCACCCGGGCCCTCAAGCCGGAGGGCACAGGACTGGCGTTCGAGTTCGTCCTCGCGGACGGCACGCGGCTGCTCCGCGGTGAAGGCGTGGTGAGCAAGGCCCAGCCGGACGTGGGCAACGCGCGGGCCGGGATGACCGTGCGCTTCACCAAGCTGGATGCCGCGAGCAAGGCGCTCATCGACCGCATCGTCGCTCGGCGCGCTGGGACGGAGGCGGAGCGGGAGGATCCAACGCTGGCGTCGCCCTCCGCGCCCAGGACGGAACCGGCGCCGCTCCCGCCGGGGCTCGTGCGCAAGGCCGCGGCCGTGGCGCCCTCGCGGCCTTCGATGCGGATGGCGGCGCTGCCCCCCGCGCGGAGTTCGGGCGAGACGCCGTCCACACACCGCGAAGTGCCTCCGCTTCCGGGTACCCCAGGCGTGCCGCCACCGGGACCGGAGGTGTCGTCGGGAAGTGCGCGGCGGGATCTGGATGCGACGCCGAAGGCGCCCGTACCCGTGCCCGTCGTGGAAGCGCCTCACGCGGTCGCGCCCCCGGTCCTGGCCGAGCCCGAAGAACCGGTGTCGCTCTTCCCGGAGCACGAAGCGGGAGAGGAAGCCCTCGCGTCGATTCCGGACGTGGGTCCTTCGCGCGATGCACGGGGGAACAAGTCCATCCCGGGGATGCCGCAGCGGTCGACCCGGGAGATGTTCACCGTACGCTCCGCCTCCGCGGAGTCGCCTGGGATGAGGCAGGAAACGAAGGACTGGAAGGCGCCGCCTGCCTCTTCCGGATCCTTCCCCGCCGTGAGGCTGCCGTCCGAATCCGGTTCGACGGCGCAGGGCGGGTCGTCATCCGTGGCGGGGCGTGAGCCGGTCCGGCCCACGGATCCGGATCCGTTCGAGTCCTCCGAGGAAACGACGGACGCGGCCGGGACAGAGGCCTTCGCGCTCTTCACCGAGCCGGAGTTTCCGGAAGGACGCGCGGAGACGCCGGTCTGGAACCAGTCCCCGGTCGCGCCTCCCGCCTTCGAGGAAGAAGCACCTTCGCCTGGACCGGCGACGTCCGAGTCCGCCCCGGGGCTTGATGCCACCGCGATGGCTGGGCTCACGCCTGCGTCGGTGGAGGCGTTCGATCCGAACGGGGTGCTCGGGGAAGTGCACGCACCAGGGCTCTCGCAGGAGGCGCCCGCATCCCACGCGGACGTGGCGGTTCCCGGCGACACGGACGCAACGCCAGACGCGCGGTTCGATGCTGGTGCGGCGGAGGCTGCATCCCAGGACACGCCCGCGTTCGTGGAGACGGAGTCGGCCCGTGTTGAGGCGGCGCGCACGGGAGTGGCGACCGATGGCGAGCAACCGCTCGACTTCGATGTCGACCTCCACATGGATGCCGAGGAGGGAACTTCTCCGGAGGCCAGCGCCCCTGAAGCTGCTGACGGTGTGCTCGGGGTCGAGCCCACGGAGCCCGCCTCCGAACCGGAGCCCGAGGTTTCGCCGTCACTGACGGCCTCGGAGCCGCTCCGTGCGTGGGAGCAGGATGCGGTGCCTCGCAATCCGGAGGCCGAGCGCCTGCTCGCGTGGGGCATCGACCCCGCGTCCATCCAGCGCGAAGCGAGCGACCGACCGGAAGAGGTGGATCCGTTCGCCGCCGCGCTGGAGCAGGCCGTCGCCACGAGCGGCCCGGCGGACCTGTTTCGCGACGATGAGGTCGCGGCTTCGCGTTCCGATGCGCCTGCCACGAAGACGCCAGGCAGCGGCGACAAAGTCGCGACGGCGGACGACCGGACCGGTGCGAGTCCGGACGCGGATGCGGTGTTCGAGAACACGGCGACTCCGGAGGCCACGGAGCCTTACGTCACGGCACCGTTTGAATCACGCGCCGACGAGCCCGCAGAGGGGTGGGCATTCTCGCCCCCGGTGGATTCCGAGTCCCCAGCGGACGAGGCCCAGGCGGAGCGGCCGCGCACGGACGCGGAGGCTTCCGCGCCAGTCGAGACGCCCGCGAGCGCGCTGAGCGAAGAGGATGCATGGACCGCGCTCGTCGGGGCGCCCACGTTTCCTGAAGCACCTCCGGATGCGGAAGTGCTCGCTTCCGGATTCACACCGACGCCCGAGCAGGAGGCCGCGCAAGCTGATGCAGTTCGTGCGGAAGAAGCTCCCTTCCCTCCCGCGCGGACACACGCGGAGCAGTTCGCTCAGGGCGAGGACTCTCCAGATACCGGGGTCTCATCCGCAGCGGAGTTCCACACGGAAGAAGCGCCTTCTTCCGAAGCGGCGACGTTCCAGTCGGAGGGGTTGAGCGAGGAAGCGGCTACGGCGGAGTTTTCGACGACGCATGCCGCATCGACGGTCGAGGAGGCCTCGACGGAAGGCGTGTTCTCGGACGCCGATGCCGCGCCCGAGCAGTCCCTGAACAACGCGGAGCGCTCACACGCATCGCTGGAGGATCCTGCTGCCGAGGCGTTCGCGGATGCCACTCCGGTCGAAGAGGGATGGGACGACGAAGAGCCGTCGGTTTTCACGGCGGACTCCGAACCCACCTCCGGATCCTTTGCGGACCACCGTGGCGAAACAGTCGCGGGGCAGACTGGCATCGAGCCTTCGGCGGCGAACTCCCTTGAGCCCGCGAGCGAGGAGGCGCCCCCGCTTCCCACCTCCACGTCCGTGGCTTCTGTCGGGGCAGGGCCAGAGGGCACGGATCCGTCCGCGACCGAGTCTGCGAACCTCTTCGCTGGCGATGGTCCTGCCCCAGAAGTGGCAGCTCACGCCCTTGAGACCTTCTCGCAAGAAGAGACCCCGCACGACGGTTCGGCCACCCCGAAGGCACCGCCCTCGCTTGAAGCCACTTCTGTCTCTGGCCAGCCAGCTTTCCCCAACGTCGCGGCACATGCCTTCGAGCCGGGGGGCTCCACGTCGGTAGGCCAGGAGGATGCGGCCTCTGCCGCCCAGACACCGTCGGATTTCGTCGCGAGCACGACGGAAGCGCCCTCTCCGGAAGCTGAGTCCGCGAGCACCACATCCTCGGAAGCAGGCACCCTGCCTGCGCAAGACACGGCAAGCACTGCGCCGGATCCGCTCGCGCTCACCACGGAGCAGTCAAACACCGCGACCCATACGGACCCGTCCGAAGGCGCGTCGAACGCGGACGCTTCGGTGCCCTCCCGGCCAGACGCGGAAGACACCGCAGCGGATGCGTTCGCTACCAGCACGGTCCCACCGGGTGAGCCACCGCACGAGGAAGCAACGTCCGCATCTGAGACGACGCCGACCCGTGTCGAGCCTTCGACGGACGCAACGCACCACGCGGCAGCGGCATCCGCGGTCTCGAAGGAGTCTGCCGCCACGACGGATGCAACGTCCCACGCGGTAGCGGCATCCGCTGCCTTGATGGAGGCTGTCTCTACGACGGATGCAGCGCCCCACGCGGCAGAGGCATCCACAGCCTCGGAGGAGTCGGCTTCAACAGCGACCGCAACGCCCCTTGCGCCAGCGGCATCCGAAGCCTCGAAGGAACCTGCCTCCATGGCGGGTGCAGCGCCCCACGCGGCAGAGGCATCCGCAGCCTCGGAGGAATCTTCATCCACGGCGGATGCTGCTTCCCACGCGCCAGCGGCATCAGCAGTCTCGAAGGATTCAGCCTCCACGACGGACGCTGCGTCCCCGACAGCCTCAACCGCCCTGCTAGCACCTGTCTCCGCCACGCCCACGACAGAGGCAGCAGAGAGCAAAGCCGCAACACCAACCGGCACCCACACCGCGCTTCCCATCGCAGAGGCCGCGTCCTCGGCCGGCCCCTCCGCCGACACGAAGCCCACCAGCGCTCCGTCCCCATCCTCAACGCCCCCCACCGAGGACGCCGCCAGGCCCACCGCATCCCAGCCCACCCCGGATACGGATCCAGCGGCCCCACCGTCGCGCCCCGTTGCTGTCGCAACTCCCGCCCCCGCGCAGCCCCCAGCCCCCAGCCCCTCGGAGACTCCTCCGCCTCCCGCCACCGAAGCGCAGGGCCGAACCCCCAGCGACACCGCCGCGCGAAACCGCCGCCGCACGCTCTTCGACCTGCCCACCGCCGCCCCCGCCACCACGCCCGCGGCAGCGGAGGTCGTGCTCGGCATCGACGTGGGCACCTCCCACGCTCGCGTCGCGGTCTTCATCGACGGCGTCGCCACCCTCATCCCCATCCCCGGCACCGACAGCGCGGGCCTCCCCTCCGTCATCGCGATGGACAGCGACGGTGAGCTGCGAACCGGCCACGCCGCCCTCATCGAAGCCGCCCGCGCACCCCGCCGCGCCACGCTCGGCCTCAAGCGCCTGCTCGGCCTGCGCGCCCGATCCCCACACCTGCGTTGGCTCGGGCCACAGCTCCCCTTCCCCATCGCCACCGACCTTCGCGGCGACGCGGGCGTGGAGCTCGGGGGCCGCGTCGTGAGCCCCGCCCTCTTCACCACGCTGCTCCTGCGCGAGCTGCACCAGGCCGCCACCGCGTTCCTCGGCCGCAAGGTGACGCGCGCCGTCCTCTGCGCGCCCTCACACTTCACCGAACGCCAGCGCGCCGCCCTTCGCGACGCCGCCCTCGATGCCGGCCTCGACGTGCGCCGCGTGCTCACCAACAGCGCCGCCGCCGCGCTCGCGTACGCGCACGGACGAGGCATGGCCCGAAAGCGCGTCCTCGTCGTGGACCTGGGCGGCGGCGGGCTGGAGGTCTGCGTGGTGCAGGTGACGGGCGACGACCTGGAGGTCATCACCACCGGCGGCGACCCCACCCTGGGCGGCATGGACTTCGACGCCCGCATCGCCGAAGCGCTCGTCAGCGACCTCTCCGAACAGGGCCATCCCCGCCCCGAACACCCGCTCGACTGGCTCCCCCTGCGCGCCATCGCCGAAGCCACCAAGGAGACCCTCTCCACCCAGGACTCCGTGGACGTCGTGCTGCCCTCCGGCCGCGGCCCCACCCTCGACCGCGAGCGCGTGGAAGCCCTCACCGCCGACCTCGCCCAGCGCGTCGTCGCCGTCACCCGCGACGTGCTCGAATCCAACGCCCTGTCCCCACAGGGCCTGGACGCCGTGGTGCTCGTGGGCGGACAGGGCCGCTCGCCCCTCGTGCGCCGCCGCCTGGAAGAGAGCCTGGGCGTACCCGTGCGCGAGGACGTGGACGCGCGCAGCGCCGGGGTGCGCGGCGCCGCGATGCTCGGCCACGCGCTGCTGCTCGCGGAGGTCGGCAAGCCCGCCGCCAGCGTCTCCGAAGTCCTGACCTCACCCATCGGCATCGCCGAACACGCCGGCACCTTCCGCCGCGTGCTGGAACGCAACACCCCGCTGCCCACCTCCAAGACGCTGGTGCTGCCCATGGCGGCGCCCGGCCCGCTGGTGCTCGCCTTCTTCCAGGGCACCGCGCAGGCCTCCGCGGAGAACGAGTGGCTCGGCGCCCTCACCCTCTCCGTGGAGCGCCCCGGCGAGGTCGAGGTGCACCTGGAGCTGTCCACCGACGGCACCCTGGCCTTCAGCGCCACCCTGCCCGGCGGCAAGCGTCAACCCGTGACGCTCGCGACCGAGGACCTGGACGACGCAACCCGCGAGGCCCTCGTCGCCCGCTCGCCCTTCCTCACCGAACCCGAGGCCCGCCCCAGCGGCCTGCTGTCCGGACTGAAGAAGCTCTTCGGCCGCCGGTAGGGCCCTGGGTCCCCTGGCTCCTCCTCCAGGGCAGGTGCGGTGTCTGTCCCGGAGGACCCAGCTTCCATTCCAGGTTTCACAGTTCACAGACCGGGAGGAGCCTGGACATGAGAAAGCTTTCGATGATGGCGGGAGTGGTGGCGGCGGGCGTGGGCATCGCGGCCCCGGCCTTCGCGGTGGACGCGACCCAGGTGGGGCGCAAGGTGGGCCTCAACGAACAGGATGTCGAAGCCGGCCTGGACGTGCGCGTCGGCCTGGGCGGCTTCACCGGCGACCTGGGTGACGAAACGGGGATAGGCGCGCTGTTCGGCATCACCGCCGTCGCCCAGCCCTCGCCCCTCGTCGGCGTGGAGGTCGGCTACGAGGGCCAGAGCATCCCCATCGATGATGCCCGCGTGAGCGGCGGCAACCATATCTGGCGCAACAACGGGACCATCCTGGGCAAGCTGGGTCCCATCGTCGACGAGAAGTGGCACCCGTTCGTCGGCGTGGGCCTGGGCCTGAGCTACCTGGACGCCTCCAGCGGCTCGGAGCCCGTCTTCAGCAACGACTGGCAGACGGAGCTACCCATCGCGGCGGGCATCGACTACCGCCTGGGCAACCTCTTCGCCGGCGTGCGCGGCACCTACCGCCTCGTCGGCGGCGAGGAGCTGGTCACCGTCCCCGGCACCGACGACGACGCGAAGGGCAGCCTCTTCAACGGCAACATCACCGTGGGCGGCCGCTTCTAGCCCGCCGCCCCGGGGTCCGCGTCCGCGAAGGGACGCGCTTCACGGCCTCACAGCTCGAAGCGCGTCATCAACACCTCCGGACGCGGATCCTCCGCCCACGCATCCAGCACCGCCTGCGCGGGCGACTTCCCTGAAGCGGCCACGGCCTCCAGCGGCGCCAGCAGCGGCGCGTCCAGCGGATCCAGCCGCATCAGCCCCCGCTTCGCGATGGCCACCATCTCCCCGGCCAGCCGGTGCAGCTCGTGCGCACCCAGCTTCCCGGCAAGGCCCTCGCGGCGCGCGGTGTCGTGGAAGGACAGGTGTTCGGTGAAGTTCAACCGGGGCAGGAGCAGCTGCGCCTCGTCCAGCGCCTGGGGGTCATAGAGGATGCCGCGCCAGAGGGCTCCAAGCGCCCCCGTCATCGCCGCGCTGGCACAGTCCGCGCCGCGCACCTCCAGCACCTTCTTCAGCCGCACCTCGGGGAAGAGCGTGGACAGGTGGTCCGTCCAGTCCCCCATGTCCGGCGGCCTGCCCTCGTAGCCCTCCTTCAGCAACTGGCGGAAGGTGAGCTCCGGGTGGCGGTACTCGCCGTTGCGTCGCAGGAACAGGAGCGGCGCATCCAGCGCCCAGTCCACGTACGCTTGATAGGAGAAGGAGCCGTCGAACCAGGACGGCAGGTAGCCGCACCGCGTAGGGTCCACCTCTTCCCAGACGCGGCTGCGGAAGGTCATGTAGCCGGACGGCTTGCCTTCCACGAGCGGGCTGTTGGCGTACAGCGCCACCAGCAGCGGCGACAGGCGCGCCACCGTCACCGTCTTCTTCACGCAGTCCGCTTCGTCCGACCAGTCCAGCGACACCTGCCCGGTGGACGTCATCAACATCATGTTCAGCGCCAGCCGGCCGCGCTTCGGCAGCGTGCGGCGCATCACCTGGTAGCGCGTCTTGGGCATCCACGGCATTTCGCCCGTCGTGCCCACCGGCCGGTAGCCCAGCCCCACAAGGCGCAGGCCCAGCTCCTTCGCCGCCGCCTTCGTCTCCCTCAGGTGCGCCAGGTTCTCCTCGTGCGCCTCGCGCGCCGTGAAGAAGGGGCTGCCGGACAGTTCGAACTGGCCGCCCGGCTCCAGCGAGATGGCCTCGATGCCCTTCTGCAGCGCGATGACCGGCGACTGGGGCGTTTCGCGAAAGGGCTCGTAGCCCCCCGGCGCCAGCTTCTCCAGCAGGGCCCCCACCCCGTTCGGCCCCTCATAGGGGACGGGTTGGGCGGACCCCACCGGGTAGATGAACTTCTCGTGCTCCAGCCCGAGCCGGTGCTCGGCCCGGGGCTTCTGCGCCTTGCGGAGCTCTTCCACCAGGGGGGCGGAGGAAGTGAGGGGCTCGGAGGCCACGCGCTTGAGGTCGAGGGACATGAGGGCGCCCTATATAACGGGGCTCGTTTCCCTTGCCCTCATTTGAACGACCCGACCCCATGCGTCCTGTGTCCCCCGTCCCCGTCCTGTCGCCCCGACCCCGTCTGTCGGATTTCTTCCAGGGGGTGGGGCTGCTCGGTCGCGCCTTCGGGCTGGTGTTCCGCTCGCGCCGGCTCCTGCTGCTGTCCACCGTCTGCGCGGCCATCACCGCCATCGCCCTGGTGGCCCTGGGCGTCCTGCTCTACCGCTACGCCCCCGGCGTCCTGGGCTCCGTCTGGACCCGGCCCGAGTCCTGGTACGGCCGCGCCGGCTGGTACACCGTCCTCATCCTGTCCTCCCTGGTCGCCTGGGTGGTGGGCGCCAACGTGGTGCCGCCCCTCCTGCTGACGCCGCTCCAGGACCCGCTGTCGGAGGCTACCGAAGCCGAGTGTGGGGAAGCGGACGCCTCCACGTCGCCCGCTTCGTTCCTGCGCGGGATGACGACAGGGCTGTTGCACACGCTCGCGCGCATGGCCCTGCTGTTCCTGGGGCTCCTGCTCCTCCTACCGCTCAACCTGGTGCCGGGCCTGGGCAGCATCGCGTTCACCGTCCTGGCCAGCCTGTGGACGATGCTCTGGATGGCCGGTGAACATCTGGCCGCCCCAATGACGAGGCACCTCTACCCGTTCTCCCAGGTCCGCCGCATGCTTCGCGAGCGACGGGCCCTGTGCATGGGCTTCGGGGCGGGCGTCTACCTGCTGCTCTGGGTGCCGATCCTCAACACCTTCTTCCTCCCGGTGGCCATCATCGGGGGCACCCTGCTGTACCGGGGCCTGAGGGCCACGGGCGACCTGGCGGCGCCCCCGGACGCGCTTCCCACGCCCGGGAAGCCCCCCCAGAAGCTCCGGGGAGGCTCGGAGGGGGCGAAATAAAGGGGGCGGCCGGCTGTCCGTACCCGTGAGGCGATCCGGGAACGCATTGCCTGCGGCAGACGTTCTCGGACGCTAGTGACATGGCCATGCCTTGAAGCACCTGGAAGCCGTGATTAGGCTTGCCCGGCCGCTACCAGGACCCTGGCCCACGCCGAAATGTTCGGATTCACAGGGTTTTTCACGCATCACCCCGGGGTGCCCAGAGTGCCCCAGCTTGGATGAACCGCATGCCGCGTATCTTCCGCCGCATCACCGCCGTCGCCGTTCTGTTGGGGGCCTGGGCATTCGCGGGCAGTGACCGCGCGCCCCTCCCGCTCACCCTGGGAGCGGCACAGGCGGGGCAAGACTCCTGGGACGGCGCCCTGCCGTCCAACGCCAAGAGCGAGAAGGCTCCGCACGACCTCAACAGCCTGCGCGTGCTGACGAAGGTCATCCTCTACGTGAAGGAGAACTACGTCGACCCCAAGCGGGTGAAGCCCAAGGAGATGATGATCGCCTCCCTGGAGTACGTGGAGAAGAGCGTCCCGGACGTGCTCGTGGACGGCAACCCGGAGACGGGCAAGCTCAACGTCAACGTGAACGGCAAGCAGAAGGAGTTCGACATCTCCCACGTCGACTCCCTGTGGAAGATGTCCTTCGCGCTCAAGGACGTCTTCGACTTCCTGTCGAAGAACATGCGTCCCATCGAGGAGACGCGCGACATCGAATACGCGGCCGTCAACGGCATGCTCTCCACGTTGGATCCGCACTCGGTGCTGCTGCGCCCGGAGCTGTACCGGGAGATGAAGCTGTCCACCAAGGGTGAGTTCGGCGGCCTGGGCTTCGTCATCCAGATGAAGGAGGGCAACCTCACCGTGGTGAAGGTGCTGCCCAAGACGCCCGCGTCGCGCGCCGGCATCCAGAAGGACGACCGCATCAAGAAGATTGGCGAGGAGTCCACGGTCAACATGGACCTCAACGAGGCCGTGTCCAAGCTGCGCGGTCCGGTGGACAGCCGCATCACCATCACCGTGGAGCGCGACGGCTGGGACAAGCCCCGCCCCATGACGGTGGCGCGCGCGATGATTTCGATTGAAAGCGTGCAGCACAAGCTGCTCGCGGGCGGCGTGGGCTACGTGCGCCTGAAGAACTTCCAGGGCAACACCACGCGCGACCTGGAGTCCGCGCTGACGGAGATGCGCAAGCAGGCGGACGCCAAGGGCGGCTTCAAGGGCCTGGTGCTGGACATGCGCGGCAACCCGGGCGGCCTCCTGGATCAGGCCATCCAGGTGTCGGACACGTTCCTGTCCAAGGGCACCATCGTCGCGACCGTGGGCCTGTCCGACAAGCTGCGCGAGGAGAAGCGCGCGCGCATGACGGAGGGCGAGGAGTCCTACCCCATCGCGGTGCTGGTGAACGCCGGCAGCGCCTCCGCCTCTGAAATCGTCGCTGGCGCGCTGAAGAACCTGGACCGCGCGGTCATCATCGGGCGGCAGACGTTCGGTAAGGGCAGCGTGCAGGTGCTCTATGACTTCCCGGACGACAGCGCGCTCAAGCTGACCATCGCCAAGTACCTGACGCCCGGCGACCTCTCCATCCAGGAGGTCGGCATCGTCCCGGACATCCAGCTCATCCCCACGCGCGTCACCGCGGACCGGGTGGACGTGTTCGCGCCCCGCAAGTCCATGGGCGAGGCGGACCTGGATCAGCACTTCGGCAACCCGGACTCCACCACCGTCGCGAAGAAGCGCGAAGAGGTGCTGGACCGCGAGAAGCCGGGCACCAGCCTCAAGTACCTGAAGGTGGACGAGAAGGCCGCCCAGGCCGCCGCGAAGAAGGAAGAGCCCAAGGAGAAGGTCGCGGCCAAGCCCGGCGCCAAGGAGAAGGACAAGAAGGCGCACGGCGAGAATGATCCGCTGCTGGACGTGGACGTCGCGGGCCAGGGCGAGGACCTGGACGACCAGCTGGACGCGGAGTCCCAGGAGGAGATCAAGGAGGACTTCGAGGTGCAGTTCGCCCGCGACTTCGTCCTGCGCGTGCCGGCGGTGAAGCGCACCGAGCAGATCAAGCAGGGCAAGACGTTCGTGGAGCAGAAGCGCAACGAAGAGGAGCAGCGCATCAACAACGCCATCGCGGCGCTGGGCGTGGACTGGAGCCCGGGTCCGACGCCGAAGAACGTGCTGGTGGACGCCAGCTTCTCGCCGGGCAACGACGCGAAGATCGCCGCCGGTGAGGCGCTCGACATGGTCATCCAGGTGGAGAACAAGGGCACGGAGCCGCTCAAGCGCGTGCGTGGCTGGACGGAGAGCGACAACGCGTTCCTCGACCGCCGCGAGTTCCTCTTCGGCGCCATCGCGCCGGGGGAGAAGAAGTCCTGGAAGGTGCAGGTGCGCCTGCCCAAGGACCTCACCAGCCGCCGCGACGACGTGAAGGTGAAGCTGTTCGACGACCACGGCTCGCTGCGCGACACGCTGGTGTCGGAGCTGTCCTTCGTGGAGCTGCCCCGCCCCACGTTCGCCTTCAACTGGCAGGTGCAGGATGACTGCGCCGAGTGCAACGGAGACGGCGTCGTGCAGCGGGGCGAGGACGTCACGGTGGTGATGGACGTCACCAACACGGGCGCGGGCGCGGCGCTGGATTCGTTCGCGCAGATCAAGAACGGCGGCGACGCGAACGTCTTCATCGAGAAGGGCCGCTTCAAGCTGGGGGAGATCAAGCCCGGCGAGACGAAGACGGCGCGCTTCCAGGTGTCGCTGAAGAAGGGCTTCAAGGGCGACACCTTCCCGCTGAAGCTGGCCATCCTGGACGAGCCCCTGGAGGAGTTCGTGCTGGAGAAGCTCCAACTGCCCGTGAAGGACGGCCCCGTCGCGACGCTGGAGGCCAAGAAGGGCCTGGTGAAGCTGTCGGACAAGGCGGAGCTGTTCGGCGCGCCCACCTCCGACGCCCGGGCCGTGGCGAAGCTGCCGCAGGGCGCGACGCTGGCGCTCGAAGGCGCCACGAAGGGCTACTACAAGGTCGCGCTGGAGAAGGACCGCTTCGCCTTCGTCCGCACGCAGGACGCGAAGGAAGTGAAGGCGGGCAAGGCCGTGGCGCCCAAGACGGTGGCGTGGAGCACCACGCACCAGCCGCCGGACATCAAGCTGGACGTGGACCCCTCGCACGGCGGCGTGGTGGTGAACGGCGACAAGTTCACCCTCTCCGGCGTGGTGAAGGACCCCAACGGCCTGCTGGACGTCTACGTGCTGGTCAACGACCAGAAGGTCTACTTCAAGGCCGTGGACCCCAAAGGCGGCGAGCCCAACACGCTGAAGTTCACCGCGGACTTCGCCCTGAAGGAGGGCAACAACAACGTGCTGGTGGTGGCCCGCGAGAGCACCGAGTTCGCCAGCCGCCGCACGCTGGTCATCCGCCGCCGTCCGGCGGAGGTGGCGCAGAAGGTGACGACGCCCGCCGCCGCGGCCACCACGCCGGTGAAGCCGCGCCAGCAGTAGTGTCCCCGGCCTCGATGCCGGAGCCTGGGCGCCTGAGCGCCTGAGCCGGGCGGCCTGCTTCCAAGAGCCTCCTTCCCCACACCGGAGGAGGCTTCTTGGAGGAGGGCCGCCCGTTTTGTTGACGCTCTACCGAAGGCCGATTTAGGGTCCTCGCAGGTGGGCGCCCGCTTGGCCGGAACGCGTCCCGGAGGCGTGAATCCCCAATGCGGACGTTCAGTCGGTGGCTGGTCCTCGCGACGGCGCTGTCCGGGGCTGCTGCCCACGCGGACGACAATGACCTGCAGATTGCCCGGTTCGGCATCGACAGGTACGGGCAGGAGAACGCCGCGGCGCTGGCGAGCGCGGACTTCCGCGCCTTCGCGCGCACGTTCGGCGCGGTCATCAACTCCGCCAACCTGATGCCCCCGCGCACCACGGGCCACTCGGGCTACGCGTTCAACGCGGAGCTGTCCGTGGTGTCGCTGCCGGACAGCGTCTTCCTGCCCACTGAGCGCGAGCAGCCCGGCTCCGTGCTGGTGCCCTCCGTCCACGTGCGCAAGGGCCTGCCCTTCTCACTGGAGCTGGGCGGCCGCGTGGGCTGGGTGGAGAAGAGCGGCATGGTGACGGCCATGGGCGAGCTGAAGTGGGCCGTCAACGAGGGCTTCACGTACCTGCCGGACGTGGGCGCGCGCCTGCACGTGACGAAGCTGTTCGGCGCGCACGACCTGGACCTCACCACCACGGGCCTGGACATCGGCGTGGGCAAGCAGTTCCCGCTGGGCGGGATGATCACCCTGACGCCCTACGGCGGCCTGGACCTGGCCTTCGTCAGCGCCGCGTCGCGCACGCTCATCTTCAACCCCGACCTGACGCTGGAAGAGTCGCAGGACGACGACTCGCGGGCGACCCTCGCCAACGGCAACGCGGGCGCGTACGCCCGGGTGTCCGCGGGCGACAACCTCACCCCGCGCTTCTACGCGGGCGCGCGCTTCATCGGCGGCGCGCTGCAACTGGGCGCCGAGTTCTCCGTGACGAGCCTGGGCAGCTTCGACGTGACGGGCGACGGCACCCGCGACCTGCCCTCCGTCGTCGCCTTCAACACCACGCTGGGCCTGGACTTCTAGGCCAGGCCCCCCACCACGTCCGGGGCGCGGTCGCGCAAGGCATCGCGCATGCGTCCCGGGCGGTTGGTGATGAGGTAGGAGACGCCCAGCTCGCGCAGCTCCCGCGCGCGCCGAGGGTCGTCCACCGTCCACGCCGCCACGCTGAGCCCCGCCTCCCGCCACGCGCTCACCCGCTCCGGCGTGCACGCCTCGTGGAACGGGTGCACCGAGTGCGAGGACACCAGCGGGCTCACCACGTACGCCTGGGGCGCCCAGGCCTTGTCCGGATCAATGAGGAAGCCCCGGCGCAGCGTGGGGGCCACCGCCGCCAGCCGGAAGAGGCTCAGCGGGTTGAAGCTGGAGAGCACCACGCGGCGGGAGAGGTCGCGCTCGGCCACCAGCCGGGCCACGCTCGCGGCCAGCCCGCCGTCATCGAAGTGGTCGCACTTGAGCTCGATGTTGACCAGGAAGTGCGCCGGCAGCGCGTCCAGCACGTCCTCCAGCAGCGGGATGCGCGCGGGGGCGTACCCCAGGGACGAGCCCACGTCGGCCCGGCGCAGCTTCCACCAGGGCGTGGTGCGCACCTCCCAGGGCAGTCCGGCCAGCCGCTCCAGGCGCTCGTCGTGGCACACCACCACCTCGCCGGAGCCGCACACCATGGCGTCCAGCTCCACCCCGTCGGCGCCCTGGCGCACGGCCTCCGTGAAGGCCTCCAGGGTGTTTTCGGGGGCATCGGCGCTGGCACCACGGTGAGCGAGCAGGAGCATGGGCGCGCAGTCTGCGCTGGAACCGGACGCCAGGGCAGCGCCGTGGACGGCCGGGCGTCCGGGGGCGGACGTGCGCCCAACTTGCCTCCCGGGAGGGTTTATTGCAGTGTCCGGAGCATGCTGGGTGCTGGAGAATTCATCGTCCTCGGCTTCGTCCTGCTGGTGGTCTTCTCGGCCGCACGGATGGGGCAGTTGGGCAACGCGATGGGCAAGTTCGTCTACTCCTTCCGCAAGGCGTCGCGCGGGCAGGACCTGGTGGACGTGAAGACCCTGCCCGGCTCGCGCCGGGGCAGCACCGACGCGGACTTCACCGAGCCCCCCAAGGACCGCCGCGCCTAGCCGCGCCTCAGAACTCCTCGCCGTCCGGTAGCACCAGGGGACCGGGCGGGGTGCCGGGCGCCGGCTCCAGCAGCAGGCGCGCGGCCTGCTGTCGCAGCGCGGGGAGCAGGCCCGCGTCCGCCACCAGCTCGCGCAGGTCCGAGGCGTTGAGCAGCGGGACGATCTTCGCGCCCACCTCCGGCGGCAGGTACGGGTTGAAGACGAGCGCGCGACGCACGGCGTGCCGCACCGACCAGCGCGAGGCCTTCCAGATTTCGACCAGCGGCTCCGGACGTGCGGGCCTGCGCGCGGCGATGCGCACCACCAGCGGTTCGGTGAGGCGGGGGTTGATCAGCACGTTGCGCAGCACGGCCGGGTTGCTGACGGTGGCCAGCCGCGACAGCACGTCCGGGTCGCGCGTCATGCGGGCCTGCTGCTTCAAGTGGCCCAGGGACTGGTTGGCCGCGAGCGCATCCGAGCGGGCCGCCGCGTCCGCGTCCAGCTCCTTGCGCGCGGGCCCCTGGGCGAAGAGGTCCGCCACGGCCTCCAGTGACTGCACGTGGGCCATGCGCCGGAGCGCGTCCACGTGGGGGATGTGCTCGGCCTCCTGATCCAGGGCGGCCATGAAGTCCGACAGCACGCAGGTGGCGGGGGCCTGGCCGGCGCGGGCCAGGGACAACAGGTGGCCGATGAGCTCGTTCGTGTCGAACGGCTCACGCCGGGCCAGCTCTCGCGCGGCGGCCTTGCGGCGCACCGTGGCGCCTCCGCCCAGGGCGTGCAGGTTGCGCGCGAGCGCGCGGGCCTCCTCCAGGGTGGACATGGCGCCTTACTCCCCCGTGCGGTCCGCCGTGGGCGCGGAAGGCGCGGGCTCCAGCGTCACCTCCAGACGGAAGCCAGCGAGGTCCGCGGGGTACTCCTGGAACACCACCAGGAAGGGCACCTTGCCGCCCGGGGGCACCGGCAGCGAGGCAGCGTCCAGGCGCTGGCGCAGGGCGGTGGCGGCCTCCGCGTTCGTGACGGCGTAGAGGTCCTCCGGGGTGGCCAGCGCGCCCGCGAGCCCTTCGGTGGAGCGCACCCGCTGCTCTCCATCGAAGAGGGCGGCGCGCACGCGCACGGACGCGGCGGCGCCGGTGCGGTTCTCCGCCTCCCCGCGCACGACGAAGAGCATGCGGCCATCGCGCGTGGCGTACAGGCCGTTGGACACGTCGCTCGCGGTGAACGGGCGGGCCGGCGGCATCACCAGCGTGCGCAGCCGGTCCGGGGACAGGGTGGAGGCGTCCACCTGTCCATCGCGCAGGTACACGATGCCCAGGGCGCCCAGGGCCACCACCAGCACGGTGGCGACGGTGAGGTTGACGACGAAGCCCGTGAGCTTCCGCGCGCGGCCGGGCAGCCGGCGCTGGGGCATGCCCACGTCCTCCAGCCGTGCCGAGGGCTTGGTCACCGTGACGGCGGGCCCTCCGCGCATGGAGGCCAGGTCCACCACCTCGCGGCGGGGCGTGGTGATCTTGAAGGGGTCGCCGTCGTCGTACGCCGGCATTTCTCCCAGGAGGGAGACGCCGTCCGCGTCCGGTGCGGCCTGGGCGGGAACGTCCCCCAGCAGCGCGGCACGGCCGGTGTCCGAGGCGGCCATCCCCTCTTCCCCGGAGGCGCCGCCGCCGGAGAAATCGAACAGGTCGCCCATCGCGTCCGAAGGGGCGGCGGGCGGCGGGTCCTCGGGAGCGGGGGCGGACAGGTCCGCGGACGGCGCGGCCATGTCGATGGACGCGAACGGATCCTCGGACTCATAGCTGGGCGCCGGCGCGGCGGGCGTGGGAGGGAGCGCCCCTCTTGGAGGGGCCGTCACGACGGTGTTCGCGGCCGGGGGCGCGGCGGCGGGAGCGTCATCCAGGGAGAAGTCGAAGAGCGGGTCGGGAGCGGCAGCAGGGACAGCGGCCGCGACCGGAGCGGGACGGCCCGCGGGCGAAGGCGCGGTCCGGGGCTGCGAGGAGGCACCGGCCCTGGCACCCGAAGACGGCGCGGAGGCACCAGGCCCAGGACCTGAAGGCCGCGCGGAGGGTCCCGCCGGAAACGCCCCGGGCGCCGAAGGGCGCGCGGAAGGTTCCCCCAGGGAGCCATCGAGCCCCACCGGAGCGGATGAAGCCCCGAAGGCGCCAGGACCCGAGGGCGGCACCACGGGAGCACCCGCGCTGGGACGCAGCGCGCCCGGAGGCCCCGCCGCGAACGCGCCCGGAGGTGCGGGCCGAGGAGCCGGAGCCGGGGGCGCGAAGGCTCCAGGAGGCACCGACCGGAGGCCCGTGACCGAGGGCCTGGGCGGAGCACCGGGGCCCGCCGAGGCCACCGGCCGGGGTGCCGGCGCCGGGGAAGCCACGGGCGGAGCGCTGGCCGGCGCGGGCAAAGGTCCAACATCGGACATGAAGTCCGCGAACGGATCCTCCTCGTTCAGCCCGGAAAGGTTCACCGGGGGAGCCACCGGAGCGGGGGCCACCTGCCGCCGGGCCGCGACGCCAGGAGGCGGCATGGGCGCATCGAAGGGCGTCAGCGGCCCCCCGACACCTGACGTGGCGGGGGCCCGCACGGGAGCCGCTGGCGCGTCGTCCACGTCGATGTCCACATCCACATCCCCCCAGGAGCGCGCGGGGGACGGCTTCGCTCCGGGCGCGCCAGGGCCGCCGGGCGCGTAGTAGGCCGAGCCCGGACGGGTGACCTCCCCGGTGGGCTCGGGGGCATCACCGAACGCCTGGAACGGGTCCGCCTGCTCGGCCGGAGCCGGAACTGGCAGGGGGGCCCTCAGGTCAGGCGCGGGCTCGCGCGCCACCCGAAAGGTGTTCTGGCATTTGGTGCAGCGGACCTTGACCCCCTTTTCCGTCACCTTCTCGTCGGGGATCTTGAACCGCGTCTGGCACTGTTCGCACTGGACGATCATGAGGTAGGGCCGGGGGGAGTTGGAGCATAGGCCCACCAGGAGGGCACGGCGAGTTGGTCCCGGGTAACTTGCTCGCTTCGAACCCCTTTGATACGAGGTTCGCCCCTTTGGAACTCAAGTAGTAAACCAGTAAATGCCAAGGCGCAGCCGGGGTCGGAGACGACAGACATGAGCGAGGCCGAGCAAGCAGGCGCTCCCAGCAGCAAGGAGCCGAAGATCATCAAGCGCTACACGAACCGGAAACTCTACGACACCGTGGAGAGCCGGTACGTCACCCTTGATGAAATCGCCGCGATGATCAAGGAGGGAACCGAGGTGCGGATTGTCGATAACCGCACGAAGGAAGACCTGACCTCGGTCACCCTGGCGCAGATCATCTTCGAGGAGGAGAAGAAGAAGAACCAGATGCCGCTGTCGGTGCTGCGGGAGATCATCCGCCACCCCGGCGAGTCCATTTCCGGGTTCATCCAGAAGGAAGTCACGCCGCGCGTGGCCTCCATCCGCGAGGAGGCCGAGCAGCGGCTGGACAAGCTGCTGCGCCGCGAGGACGGCTCTCTGGAAACCACCCCGGACCCCGCCGCCGTCGCCCCCGCGCCCACCCCGGGCACGCCGTCGGCGGAGGCCACCGCGAGCCTCAACCCCGCGGAGCTGCTCAAGGCCAGCCAGCGCGCCTTCGAGGACTTCCAGCGCCGCATGGATGAGCGCGTGAAGCAGGTCGTGGAGAACCTCACCGGCAACCTCCCCGCCCTGGGCCGCGACATGCAGGCGCTCACGCAGCGGCTGGAAGAGCTGGAGAAGAAGCTCGACGCCGCGGAGAAGGGCGACAAGAAGGACTCCGGCGCCGCCTAGGCGTGGAGTGAAGCACCGGTCGCCTGCGCGGACTCAACCGCCGGGTGCCGCTCAGGCCACCTTCCGGGGGGCCCGCTTCCGCTTCGTCGGGGCGGGCCCGCCGTGGATCTCCGCCGCGATGGCCGCGAGCATCTTCGCCCCCGGGCTCTGGGGTGCGTACTCCCAGACCGTCTTGCCGTGGCTCTGGGCCTCGTCCACCTTGACGTTGTAGCCCAGCGGCGTGGCCGCGAGCGCGTCCGGGAAGTACGCCTTCAGCCGCTCCAGGATGGCCGTCGCCAGCGCCGTCTTGCGGTACAGCGTGGGCACCACCTTGGTGACGCGCAGGTCCGGGCGTCCCTCGGACTCGCCCACCTGGCGCACCGTCTCCGCCAGCTCCGCGCACCCATCCAGCGCCAGGTACGTCAGCGCCACCGGCACCACCACCTCCGTGGCCGCCACCAGGATGTTGCGCGTGGTGAGCCCCATGGAGGGAGGCGCGTCGAACAGCACGACGTCATAGCCCGCGGCTTCCGCCTCCCGCATCCGGTCCGCCAGCCGGTGCGCGCGCCGGGGGTCCTGCGCCACCACCACCGGGAAGTCCGCCATCTCCTTGTACGCGGGCACCACGTCCAGGCCGGACACGCCCGTCGGCTGAATCACGGACGCGAGCGTCACGCCCGGGTCCGTGAGCAGGTGGAAGACGTTCCGGGGCAGCGTGCGCACGTCCAGGCCCAGCGACTTGCCCGCGTGGCCCTGCGTGTCCAGGTCCACCAGCAGCACGCGGCGGTGCTTCGTCAGCGCGAGCCACGCGGCGGTGTTCACCGCCAGCGTCGTCTTGCACGTGCCGCCCTTCTCGTTGATGAACGCGATTCGCCGCATGGCCATGGCCCCGGAAGGCGGGTGCTACTTCTTCTTCGGGTTGGACGTCGCGTGCTCCACGAGCGTGTCCACCTTGCCCTCGACGGAGGAGAGCAGCCGCTCCAGGTCATCCACCTTCGAGCGCAGCTGCTCCAGGTCCGCGGTGGACGGCAGGTTCATGGCCGACAGCGCCGTGCGCAGCGCGGTGTCCAGCGTGCCCTTGGCCGCGAGCGAGCGCGACACCAGCGACTGCACCGCCGCCACGAACTTCTCGTTGGAGAGCAACTGCTGCGCGAGCTTGCCCACGCGCTCCTCGCCCGTCTCCACGAGCATCTTCATCATCGGATTGTTCTTGAGCATGGCTTGGAACCGTTCAGGTCCAGGCCCGCCGCCGGGCTTCGGCCCCCGGGGACAGGCGGGACGTCGGGAAAAGGACGCCGCACTCTGGGAGGGGCCAACGCGACGTGTCAAGCAGGGGAACAATGGGTGTTTCCCGTCGTGGACTCTCGTTGACTCTCCAGGGGGCCATCCCTACGGTTCGCGCGCCCTTATGCCCGGACTGCTCGACAAACGTCTCTGGATCGTCTCCGGCAAGGGGGGCGTGGGAAAGACCACCGTCGCCGCCGCGCTGGCACTGGCCTCCGTGCGCGCCGGGCGCCGCACCCTGGTGTGCGAGGTCAACACGCAGGAGCGCGTCAGCCGCTTCCTGGAGCTGCCCGAAGCCGGCCCGGAGGTGAAGAAGCTGGAGGAGAACCTCTGGGCGGTGAACGTGCGCCCCCAGGAGTCCATGCGCGAGTACGGCCTGATGGTCCTGCGCTTCGAGACCCTCTACAAGACGGTCTTCGAGAACCGGCTGGTGCGCTACTTCCTGCGCTTCATCCCGTCGCTTCAGGAGCTCGTCCTGCTGGGGAAGATCCTCTTCCACCTCCAGGAGAAGCTGCCGGACGGCCGCTGGAAGTACGACACGGTGGTGCTGGACGCGCCCGCCACCGGCCACGCCATCTCCTTCCTGAGCGTGCCGCAGGTTCTTTTGCAGACAGTGCCGCCGGGACCGATGACGCGCGAGGCGCTGAAGATGCGCGACCTGCTGGTGGACCCCAGCGTCACCGCCGCGGTGCTGGTGGCGCTGCCGGAGGAGATGCCGGTGAACGAGGCGCTGGAGCTGCACAGCGCGCTGCGAGAGCGGGTGCACATCCGCACGCACGCGGCGGTGCTCAACCAGGCGTTTCCGCAGCGCTTCACGGAAGCCGACCTGGAAGCGCTCTCGGGCTGTCCGGAGCTGCAGACGGTGGCGAAGGCGCACCACGACCGGGCCTCTCAGGCGGTGCTCGCGGGGACGAAGCTGGAGCGCAACCTCCACGCGCCGGTGTACACGGTGCCGCGGCTGTTCGTGCCGCGCTTCGGACGGGATGCGGTGGAGACGGTGATGGGGCATCTGCAGACGCTGGTGACGGGAGGCGCGGGAGCATGACGGCGCTGCAAGCGGCGCTCGCGAACAAGCGCGTGCTCATCTGCGTGGGCTCGGGTGGCGTGGGCAAGACGACGGTGGCGGCGACGCTCGCCCTGCGCGCGGCGGTGGATGGACGCCCGAGCATCGTGTGCACCATCGACCCGGCGAAGCGCCTGGCCAACTCGCTGGGCCTGTCCGGCCTGGGCAACACGGAAGCCGAAGTGCCAGCCTCCGCGCTGGAGCCGCTGGGCGTGCACCCCAAGGCGGCGCTGCACGCGATGATGCTGGACATGAAGGCCACCTGGGATGACCTCATCACCCGAGTGGCCCCGCCTGATCAGCGCGAGCGCATCTTCGCCAACCGCTTCTACCAGTCCCTCTCCACGGCCCTGGCGGGCAGCCAGGAATACATCGCCATGGAGAAGGTATGGGACCTGCGCCGCAGCAAGGACTACGAGTTGGTGGTGCTGGACACGCCGCCCACCGCGCACGCGCTGGACTTCCTGGACGCGCCCAACCGGGTGCTGGACTTCCTGGACAACGAAGCGGCCAAGTGGCTCCTCACGCCCGCGCTGAAGGCGGGCAAGGTGGGCCTGTCGCTCTTCAACCTGGGCGGAAGCTACGTGACGCGCGCGCTGTCGCGCTTCACCGGCACGGAGATGCTCCAGGAGCTGTCCTCCTTCATGGTGACGCTCTCCTCCATGAACGAGGGCTTCCGTGAACGGGCGCGCGGCGTGCGCGAACTGCTGGAGGACAAGACGACGGGGTTCGTGCTGGTGACGAGCCCCAACCCGGAGCGCCTGGACGAGGCCATCCACTTCCACGGCCTGCTCAAGCAGAACCGCATGGAGATGACGGCCATCGTGGTGAACCGCGTGCACCCGGTGCCCACGCCGGAGCTGTGGAAGGACGCGGCCTCGCTGACGCCCACGCGGCGCGCGAAGGTGGAGGAGACGCTGCGCGAGCTCCAGGTATTGGCGCAGCAGGACCTGGAAGGCATGGCGCAGCTGCGCGCGGCCTGTCCGGGCACGCCCCTCATCCAGGTGCCCCGCTTCGGGCTGGACGTGCACGACCTCACCGCGCTGTGGAACACCGGACGCTATCTGCTGGGCGACGACGTCCTCGTCTGAGCGCCCTCCCCCACCGCGCGGGGCCCCGCCCCACCAGGGCTTCTGGGGGATGTCTCCGGCGGATATTTCCGGCGGCATTCCCAGCAGGCGGGCGACGCGCAGCGCGGGGACGCGCCCCGCATTAGACTGGCCCACCCCGAAGGCAGGCGGAGGAACGCCTGGGGAACCCACCGGGTCTCCGGGATGTCGATGTCTGGCAAGCCACGGTGGGACGGGCGGACTCCGGAAGGAAGCAGGCGCATGGACGGCATGAAGCGGATGGATGCAACCGGAGGCGCCCGGCGGTGGCTGGGGTGGGGTGTGCTGGCCCTGGGACTCACGCTCACGGGCTGCCGCACGGCGGGCACCGCGGCGAAGCCGGACGGGGTCCAGACGAAGCAGGTGGTGGAGTTCGACCCCGTGACGGTGACGGCGGACCTGGAGCTGGACCGCCTCAACGACGAGGAGCTCTTCGCGGGCGGCACCTCCGCCTTCGCGGCCAACGACTTCAAGCAGGCGGCGCGCTACTTCGGCCGGCTCGTGGACTTCCACCCCAACAGCCCGCATCGCCGGCAGGCGCTCTACAACGCGGGGCTCTCCCACCAGCGCCTCAAGGAATGGGATGACGCCTACGGGCGCTTCTCCGAACTGGCGGAGCCGGCGAAGGGCCAGGGCGACGCGCTGGAGGCGTCCTTCCGCGTGGCGGAGACGCTCTACCATCTGGAGCGCTACGACGAAGCCACCCGGATGCTCTCCACGCTGGTGGCGCGCGACGACCTTCCCGCGGGCCGCCGCATCGAAGCCCAGGTGCAGCAGGGCATCTGCCAGGTGGAATCCGGCAAGACGGACGACGCGGAGGCCACGCTGCGCAAGGCCCTGAGCGCCTACGACGCCCTTCCGGACAAGGCGGAGGTGGAGGACTACTTCCCCGCGCAGGCGCACTTCTTCGTCGGGGAAATCTACCGGCTGCACTACGAGGCCGTGAAGCTGGAGGCCAGCCGGGGCAGCGACGGGCTGGCACAGGACCTCAACTACAAGGCGGAGCTGCTGCTGTCCGCGCAGGGCCACTACCTGCGCTCCATCCGCGTGGGCAACGGCTACTGGGCCACCGCCGCGGGCGCGCAGATTGGCGCCCTCTACGAGAACCTCTACGAGCACATGGTGCACTCGCCCACGCCCCCGGAGCTCAACGCCGAGGAGGCGGGCGTCTACCGCCAGGAGCTGCGCAAGAAGATCCGCGTGCTGCTCACCAAGTCCATCAACATCTACGAGCGCACCCTGGAGGCCGCCGAGCGCATCGGTTCGCAGAGCGCCTTCGTGGACCGCACGCGCCAGAGCCTGGAGAAGGTGAAGAGGCTGCTGCTCGCGGACGCGGACGGCGAAGGCACCCCGCCCCCCGAAGACGCCTCCACCGCGCCGCACTCCTGAGCGGCCGTCCCGAGCCCCCGGACCGGGCCCCGGCCTGACGGGGGCCCGCTGGGCACGAGGCCCCCCGGGGGCGTAGCCTCGCGGTCCACCGCCCATGGAACCGCTCTTCACCCCCGAACAGCTCGCTGAAATCCACGCCTACCACCAGCCCCACTACATCCGCGCGGCGGTGGATCCGCTGGTGCACGTGGCGCTGGTGGTGCTGCTGCTGGCCGTGCTCGTGCGCCCCGTGTACCGGGGGGCCACGGCGGCGGCGGCGGCCCTGGAGCGCAGGTTCGGGTTTCTTCGCACGGCGCCGGTGAGCCGCGCCTTCTTCACGGCCATGGACCGGCTGTGGGGCGAGTCCGGATGGGGCGCCGCCATCTTCTTCGCCCTCTTCATCGACCTGGCCACCCAGGTGCTCTACGCCCCCGCGAACGTCTGGTTCTACTACGTGCTGGAACACCAGTACGGCATGTCCAACCTCACGCCGCTGAGCTTCGCGTGGATCTGGTTCAAGGCCATCGTCGTGGCCGCGCTCGCGCTGACCGCGCTCGTTGTCGGCATGTATGGCCTGGCCCGCCGCGTGCGCCGCTGGTGGCTGGTGCTGGGCGTGCCGGTGGCGCTGCTGATGCTGGTGGCGGCGGCGTTGGATCCGTACCGCGCCCGCCTCTACTTCGACCAGGCGCCCCTTGAAGAAGGTCCGCTGCGCTCGCGCATCACCGAACTGATGCGCAAGGCGGACATCCCCTTCTCCGATGTGTTGGTGGAGAAGACGTCCGTGACGTCCAAGCGCGTGCAGGCGTACTTCGCCGGCCAGGGCCCCACGCGCACCATCGTCCTCAACGACGTCATCGTGAAGGAACTCTCCGAGGACGAAGTGCTCGCCGCCGTGGCGCACGAGGCGGGACACGTCAACGAGGCCCGCTGGCCCGGCCGCATCGCCTCGTCGCTCGCACTGGTGGCCCTGCTCTTCCTCATCGACCAGGTGCAGCGTCTCTCCGTCCGCCGGGGCTGGTGGGGTGTCCAACGGACGGGCGACATCCGCACCCTGCCCCTGGTGTCGTTCCTCGTCTTCCTCTTGTTCAACCTCGCGGCCCCCATCTCCGGGGCCCTCTCCCGCGAACGCGAACGCGAGGCGGACCGCTACGGCCTGCGACTCACCGGAGACCGCGAGGCCTTCCGCCGCATGCTGGTGAAGGCCGCGCGGGTGAACAAGATGGACCCCGACCCTCCCCGCTGGCTCGTCTTCCGGGGCATGAGCCATCCCCCCATGGGGGAACGGATCGCCGCGCTCGACGTGCCCTGACCCGCAGGTGCTGCATCAAGAAGCTGCCGGTGGATGGGCCCCCCACTCCACTACATCCCCCTCGCCAACCAGGCCCACCCTCCAGCAGCCGCCCCCGGACCGCTCCCCAACTGTCCGGTGGCAAATTCCGTCTTGAAGAACTCCCCTCGCCTCACCCCCTATCGGGCGAGGCCCCCTGCCCCTGACAACGGCTCGCCCGAAGGCTCGCCTACGTCTGCGCGTCCGCCTTCAGCTTCTCCACCGCCACCATCGTGATGGCCTTCACCAGGGCCCGCGCGCGGCGCCCCGCGGAGGTCTCCCCGTGCGGATCCACCTCCACCGCGTTGGCGATGTCCGTGAAGCCCTGCCGCTCCCCCCGGCGCAGGTGCAGCTCACCCCGGCCCGTCAGCGCCACGGGGTTGCGCGGATCACTGGACAGCGCGTGCGTGTACTCGGTGAGCGCGTCCTCCACCCGTCCGAGCTTCTGGTACACCGTGCCCAGCGCCGCGTGCGCCGCCGAGTCCTTCGGGTTCCCCTCCACGAGCCCCTCGAACAGGATGCGCGCCTCCTCCAACCGTCCCGCCGCCGCCAGGTCGCAGCCCACCTGCGCGATGGCCTTCGCCTCCTCGAAGGTCATCCCCTCCACCTCCGCCCAGGTCGTCTCTCCGCGCGCGAACGCCTTCAGCCTGCGCGCCGTTCCGGTCTCCATCCGCTGCCCCTCGCCGCCTTCGTGTTTGATGACGCGTCCCATGGCGGCTCTCACGCGCTGCGCAGGTTGGAGATGGCCGTCTTCGCCATCTCGTTGAACTTCGAAGACATGTTGCTCATCAGGTCGAACATGGCCTTGCGCTTCTCCATCAGCGTCTGAAGGCGCAGCTCCAGCTCCTTCATGCCGGTGTCCAGCTTCGCGCCGCGCGCCTTGTCCGCATCGCTGGTACCGAGCGTCGCGCGCTCCTCACGCGCGCTGGCCATCTCGTTCATCACGTCCAGCAGCTCCGCGTCGGTGTCCTCGGTGATGCCCATGAGCAGCGCCTGCACCTTCTGCTCGATGCTCATGTTCGGGTTGTCCACGATGTCCCGCGCCTTCGAGCCCCCCGTGCTCGGACGGGTCGAGGACGCGCCCGGCACCTCTGGCAGCTTCGCCACCGCGGCCAGCTCCGCGCTCAGGTCCTGCCGGTTGGCGACGCCGTCCTTGCTCCCGCTCCCCGCCGCCATCTCCAGGCGGTTGAAGTACTCCGGGTTGTCCTTGAAGAACTGCGCGGCGCGCTTGAGCGTGGGGGACGCCGCCGGACTGCCGAGCAGCGCCTCCAGGTTCGCCATCGAAAGCTTGCCGTCCTTCGCCCCCACCGCCGTGTCGAAGGTGTCCCAGTTCTGGTCCAACACGCGGAGCGCGTCGCGATAGCCGGCGAGGTTCGGATCCAACGAACCCGGGTTGCTTCCGCTCCCACTTCCGGGCCGGCCCGCCCCGCCCCCTCCTTCCGCGCCGTGCCCCGACGAGCCGCCCGTGCCGCCACTGCCCGGACGCCCCGCGCCGCCCGTGCCGCTTCCCGGACGTCCCGTGCCGCTGCCCGGGCCCGGCCCGGAGCCACCTCCCGTGGTGGGCGGCGCGCAGTCCGACGGCTTGGGCTCGCAGTCCGACGGCGTGGGCGACGGGCGGCCCGGACGCTCCGGACGCCCGTACTTCGCGAAGTCCGCGGCCAGCCGCTTCGACTCCTGCTGGAGGCTCATCAGGTCGATGCGGTCGTCGTTGAAGTTCGGCACCGGCAGCAGGAGCACCTTGTTCTTCGACGTGTCCACCTGCTCGAAGAAGCCCCGGTTCTCGACCATGAACTTCGCCGCGTCCCGCAGCGACGGCGACACGTTCGCGTCCTGGGCGATGCGCTGGAGGTCCCCGTGCGACAGCGTGCCGTCCTTGCGGCCGTCCATCAGGTCCAGGTAGCCGAAGTTCGCCTCCAGCGTGCGCAGCGAGTCCGCGTAGTCCAGCAGCTTCGGATCCAGGGGACTTCGGGCACCGGAAGCGCCAGACCCGGCCTGCGCGGAGCCCGTGTTCGCGGAGGGCGCGTAGCCCGCTCCCGCCTTCGCCGCGTCCTGGGGCGCGCAGTACTCCGTCTTCGCCGGGGGGTTCTTCTTCAATTCGTCCGCGACGCCCAGCGCGCCACTGGCCGCCATCATCACGTTGCCGGTCATCACCCCGGCGGCCGTCTTGATGGAGTTGGTGAGGACCGGGGGCAGACCCAGGGCATTTCCCGCCAGGTCGACCACGGCGGTCATGGGACCGCCCAGCAGGTTCGCCACGCCTTTGAGGATGTCGAGCATCGAAACTCCCGCGCGACGGGTTGAAGTAGGTGCTGCCGGTGGACCGCGCGCCGTCTCTTCGGACGGGACCCGGTCATTGCAGCGGCGATGCCGGCCCCGGCACGGGCCGACGCAAGCCATATCCAGGGGTTGGACGCGCAGGAGGCCCGCGTGCGTCCCCAGCCACGGACGGGTCGGTCCGCCACGGGGGATTGCGGTTAGAGTCCGCCGCGCATGCGCACCTTCGGGCTCGACTACGGCACCAAGACCATCGGGGTGGCCGTCTCCGACGGGTTGGGACTCACCGCCCAGACCGTCACCACCGTGCGACGCGCGTCAATCAAGGCGGACCTCGCGGAGCTGTCCCGGCTCGTGAAGGAGTACGAGGTCACCCGCATCGTCCTGGGGCTGCCGCTCAACATGAACGGGTCGGAAGGTCCGCGCGCCGAGGCCTCACGCAGGTTCGCGGACGTGCTCGGGCAGTCGCTCGGACTGCCCGTGGAGCTGTGGGACGAGCGGCTGTCCACCGTCGCGGCCCAGCGCACCCTGCTGGAGGCGGACGTCAGCCGTGCGAAGCGGCGCGAGGTCATCGACCAGCTCGCCGCGCAGTTCATCCTGCAGGGCTGGCTGGACGCGCACCGCGCCCCCGTCGAAGAGGGCTACGACCCGGAGGATTACGACCCGGAGGCGTGAAGGGAGCCCCCGCGGCCTGTCAGCGCTCTACGGCTGACGGCGGTACACGTGCAGCGGCGCCTGGAAGCCGTCCTGCTCCACGTACGGCACGCCGTCGAGCGTCAGCGTCCGCCCGTCCAGCTTCACGCCCGGGTCCTTCAGCAGGTTGCCCTGGTCGAAGCGCACCAGCACGTCCGGCTTCGCGTCCTGGAGGCGCTGGCGGAAGGTGTCCCAGCGCACGCGCGCCATGCGCAGCTCCGGCAGGTTGGAGAAGAAGGCCACCTGCAGGTCCATGTAGCGCGGGTCGTCGTCGATGGCCGCCGCGCCGCCCTGGGCCGCCACCTGCTCCTTGAGGTAGCGCGCCACCTGCATCACCGCCACCGGGTTGGTGGACGTGGGGCT
Source organism: Corallococcus sp. bb12-1 (assembly GCF_026626765.1). Classification (NCBI taxonomy): domain Bacteria; kingdom Pseudomonadati; phylum Myxococcota; class Myxococcia; order Myxococcales; family Myxococcaceae; genus Corallococcus; species Corallococcus sp. bb12-1. Next base: position 263,951 of record NZ_JAPNJZ010000010.1, read on the forward strand.
CACCGGGCGCAGCGAGTCATGCAGCCCGCCCTCCACGCGGAACGTGTAGATGCCCAGCGCCACCGGCATCACCACCGCCAGCACCGCGCTCACGCCCACCACCGCGCGGCGCGCGAAGGCGCTCCGGCCCGCCACCACCGCCGCGAAGCCCGGCGCCAGGAACACGGGCAGCAACACCAGCTGCGTCACCGTGAAGCGCGCCAGCGGCACGAAGCTCAGCATCACCGCCGCGCGGAAGGTGAAGTACAGCGCGGGCAACACCGCCGCCGCCACCAGCCAGCGCGTCTCCGGGTGCTGCTTCCACGCCTTCACCATGCCCACCGCGCCCAGCAGCGCCACGCCGGGCGTCAGCGTGAACAGCGCCACCCCCGGCCAGAACCCCAACTGCTGCAGCCGCCACCCCAGCGAGCCGCCGGCCCCACCGGAGTCCACCACCCACTGCCGGTGGAAGTCCTCCACCGCCTTGAGGGGGAAGAACGGATCGCCGTGCGCCAGCTCGTTGCCCTGCATCCACAACAGCGGGAACGGCAGGCACACCAGCCCGAAGCCCACCGCGCGCGTGAGTGACGCCACCCGGTCCGCGCTGCTGAACACCAGCGCCACCGTGAGCAGCGGGATGTACATCCACGCGTCGTAGCGCAGCGCGCACGCGAAGTTGAGCAGCACCCCGCCCCAGAACAGCGGCTGGAAGCGGTTCTCCTCCACCCCTTCGGCCACCAGCGCGAACACCCCCAGCATGAAGCACAGCGACACCGCCTCGCTGCCCGCGGTGGTGGAGAACTGCAGGTGCATGCCCCACGCGCTGAAGGCCAGCCCCGCCGCCACGCCCGCGCGCCAGCCGAACAACCGCCGCGTCAGCGCGAACAGCGGCACCACCGACAGCACGCCGAACACCAGGCTCACCAGCCGGCCCGCCACGTCCCGGTCGAACACCGACAGCAACGGGCCCACCAGGTACAGGTGCAGGGGGCCGAACTGGTACGTCCCGTCCTTGTAGGAGGTGATGACGTGCGGAGAGGCCCACCACCGCTCCGCCAGCTCCGTGCGCACCACCGCGTCGCCGAAGAGGTTCTCGTTGATGAAGAACACGCCCAGCCGGGGCAGGAGCGCCGCCAGGAGTAGCAGCCCCACCAACCACCGCATCGACGGCTCGGGCTGTGGCGCGGGCACCGCGGACAGGCCGGGCACTGCGGAGGGGGAGGCAACGGCGGCGGGACTCGAGGCGGGGACCATGGCGCGCGCGAGGATACGCAGGCAGGGCTCAAAGCCAAGCCGGCGACCCACCCACCTGCCCGATGCCCGCCCGCCTGCCGTCTCCTCCCCGCCGCGACGCCACTTCCCCGGGCAGCGCGGGATTCGCGCCGTTACGCACCCTTCCGAGCGGGACGGAATGCAGCACGGGCCATCACGCCGACATGTGGAGCGGACGGAGACGCTGCCCCACAGTGGGGGTTCCCTCGGACAGGGTGTCCTCCAGCAAGGGCCCAATCGTCGGGAAGTACGCGGTTGGGCGCGGTGGGACCCGACATCTCGCACCGGGGGGGCTCCTCCCAGCGCGGGCCAGGGTCCTTATAATCGAAGTGCCTTTTCACCCCGTGAAGGAGAGCGCTTTCTCTCCGACACGAGCTGACGCGCGGTCCCACTCCGCGGCGGGGTCCCGAAGGGGCGAGAGCTTCGCGATTGTCGTCGCCTGGGACCTCATCGGGGTGGGTGTGGAATGGCCTTCCAGCCCTCCAGGTTCACCATGCTGGCTTCTCCGAAAAGGACGCGACCGTTCGCGCTCCACCGGGTGGCTTCGAGGGAGAGACATGAAGGACGCTGAGAAGGGCTCGTGGGTCTCCAGAATCGCCGCGTTCCAGGATGTGAAGACCTACGCGGAACTCAATTGGGACGGCTCCTTCGAGGACTACCTCGAAATCGTCCGCAAGAACCCCAAGGTCACCCGCACCGCCTTCCAGAGGATCTACGACATGATCCTCAGTCACGGAAAGTCGGAGTACATCGACAACAAGAAGAAGCTGACGCGCTACCACTTCTTCAGTGACGAGCGCTTCGGCGGCCGTGACGCCATCTTCGGCCTGGACGTGCCGCTGATGAAGCTGGTGAACGTCTTCAAGTCCGCCGCCCAGGGCTACGGCACGGAGAAGCGCGTCATCCTCCTGCATGGGCCCGTGGGGTCGTCCAAGTCCACCATCGCCCGCCTGCTCAAGAAGGGCATGGAGGAGTACTCCAAGGTCCCGGAGGGCGCCGCCTACACCTTCTCCTGGCTCACCGACAAGAAGCAGCCCGACGGCACGGTGACCAAGGAGAAGATGAAGTGCCCCATGAACGAGGAGCCGCTCAACCTCATCCCCAAGGAGTGGCGCCCGAACATCTTCGCGGAGCTGTCCCCGCCGGAGTCTGGCTACACCATTCCGAACGGCTGCGAGCTGTGCCCCGCGTGCCGCTTCGTCTTCAAGGAGCTCATGACCGAATACAAGGGCGACTTCGCCCAGGTCATGAATCACATCCACGTCAACCGGCTCATCTTCAGCGAGAAGGACCGCGTCGGCATCGGCACGTTCCAGCCCAAGGATGAGAAGAACCAGGACTCGACCGAGCTCACCGGTGACATCAACTACCGGAAGATCGCCGAGTACGGCTCCGACTCCGATCCGCGTGCCTTCAACTTCGACGGCGAGTTCAACATCGCCAACCGCGGCATCATTGAATTCGTCGAAGTGCTCAAGCTGGACGTCGCGTTCCTCTACGACCTGCTCGGCGCGTCGCAAGAGCACAAGATCAAGCCGAAGAAGTTCCCGCAGACGGACATCGACGAAGTCATCATCGGCCACACCAACGAGCCTGAGTACAAGAAGCTCGAAAGCAACGAGTTCATGGAGGCGCTGCGTGACCGTACGGTGAAGATTGACATCCCGTACATCACCAAGCTCACGGAGGAGGTGAAGATCTACGAGAAGGACTTCAACTCCCGCGCCATCAAGGGCAAGCACATCGCGCCGCACACGCTGGAGATGGCCGCCATGTGGGCCGTGCTCACGCGCCTGGAGGAGCCCAAGAAGCACAACCTGTCGCTCCTGCAGAAGCTCAAGCTCTACAACGGGAAGACGCTGCCCAACTTCACCGAGGACAACATCAAGGAGCTGCGCAAGGAGAGCGTGCGCGAGGGCCTGGAGGGCATCAGCGCCCGCTACATCCAGGACAAAATCTCCAACGCCCTGGTGAGCGACAAGGGCGAGGGCTGCATCAACCCCTTCATGGTGCTCAACGAGCTGGAAGCCGGCTTGAAGACGCACTCCCTCATCAACAACGAGGACGCGCGCAAGCGGATGAAGGAGCTGCTCACCACGGTGAAGCAGGAGTACGAGGACATCGTCAAGAACGAGGTCCAGCGCGCCATCAGCGCCGACGAGGACGCCATCGGCAAGCTGTGCGGCAACTACATCGACAACATCAAGGCCTTCACCCAGAAGGAGAAGGTCCGCAACAAGTACACCGGCATCTACGAGGTCCCGGACGAGCGCCTCATGCGCTCCATCGAAGAGAAGATCGACATCCCGGAGAGCCGCAAGGACGACTTCCGCGGGGAGATCATGAACTACATCGGTGCGCTCGCCGTGGAGGGCAAGACCTTCAACTACCGGACCAATGAACGGCTGCACAAGGCGCTGGAGCTGAAGCTCTTCGAAGACCAGAAGGACAGCATCAAGCTCAAGAACCTCGTGTCCTCCGTCGTGGACAAGGAGACCCAGGAGAAGATCGATCTGGTGAAGGACCGGATGATGAAGAACTACGGGTACTGCGAGATCTGCTCCACGGACGTCCTCAACTTCGTGGCCAGCATCTTCGCCCGTGGTGACGCGAAGGAGTAGCTCCGGACACCACACAGGGGAGACGTGCCGCCGTGACCTTGAAGATCCACCAGGACCACTCCCGCTTCAAACAGATCGTCCGCGGGAAGATCAAAGCCAACCTGCGCAAGTACGTGCAGAAGGGCGAGATGCTGGGCAAGAAGGGCAAGGATGCCATCAGCATCCCCATCCCCTTCATCGACATCCCGCGCTTCAAGTACGGCCACAAGGAACAGGGCGGCGTCGGACAGGGAGACGGCGAGGTGGGTCAGCAGCTCGGCCCCGGGGCGGTGGAGCCCGGGGACGGGCACCAGGCCGGTCAGGGCGAGGGAGACCATGCCCTGGAGGTGGACGTCACCCTGGAGGAGCTGGCGCAAATCCTGGGAGAGGAGCTCCAGTTGCCGCGCATCGAGCGGCGGCAGAGCGAGCGCATCGTCACGCAGAAGGTGAAGTACACGGGCGTCAACACCACCGGCCCGGAGTCGCTGCGGCACTTCAAGCGCACCTTCAAGCAGGCCCTGAAGCGGCAGATCGCCACCGGCACCTACAACCCGAAGATGCCGGTCATCATCCCCACGCGCGAGGACCGGCGCTACCGCAGCTACAAGTTGCAGGAGCTGCCGGACACCAACGCGGTCATCATCTACATGATGGACGTGTCGGGTTCGATGGGGGACGAGCAGAAGGAGATCGTCCGCATCGAGAGCTTCTGGCTCGATACGTGGCTCAAGCACCAGTACAAGGGCCTGGAGTCGCGCTACATCATCCACGACGCAGTCGCCCGCGAAGTGGACCGCGATACGTTCTTCCACACCCGTGAATCCGGCGGGACGATGATCTCCAGCGCGTACAAGCTGTGCCGGGAGATCATCCAGGCGGACTACCCGAAGAGCGCGTGGAACATCTACCCGTTCCACTTCAGCGACGGTGACAACTGGAGCGCGGACGACACGCGCCAGTGCATCGAGATGCTGCGCAACGACATCCTCCCGCAGGTGAACCAGTTCGCCTACGGCCAGGTCGAGTCCCCCTACGGCAGCGGGCAGTTCATCAAGGACCTGCGCGAAGCGGTGGGTGACACGAACAATGTCTCGTTGAGCGAGATCGCGGACAAGGACGCCATCTACGCGTCCATCAAGGACTTCCTCGGCAAGGGCCGCTGAAGCGGTCGTTCATTCCCAATCGGAGCAACCTTCAGCGGAGCACCCGTCCGATGCCCAAGAGCCTGACACCCCGCCTCGCGTCGCTGCGGGACGAAATCCACGGCTATGCCAAGGAATTCGGCCTGGATTTCTTCGAAACCGTCTTCGAGATGGTCAGCTACGACGAGATGAACATGGTCGCCGCCTACGGCGGCTTCCCCACCCGCTATCCCCACTGGCGCTGGGGCATGGAGTACGAGCAGTTGGCGAAGGGGTACGAGTACGGGCTCTCCAAAATCTACGAACTCGTCATCAACAACGACCCTTGCTACGCCTACTTGATGGAGAGCAACCCGGAGGTGGACCAGAAGCTGGTCATGTCTCACGTCTACGGGCACTGCGACTTCTTCAAGAACAACTTCTCCTTCCGGCACACCAACCGCCGGATGATTGACGACATGGCCAACCACGCCACCCGCGTCCGGCGCTGGGTGGACAAGATTGGCGTGGAGAAGGTGGAGGACTTCATCGACCGGACGCTGTCGCTGGAGAACCTCATTGACCAGCACGCGCCGCACATCCGCCGCAATCCCGACCCGCAGCGCGCGGAAGAAGAGCTCAAGTCCAACGAGCGCGTGGAGGGCTTCAAGGTCAACCGCGAGTACATGCGCGGCTACATCAACCCTTCGGAGTTCCTGGACTCGCAGCGCAAGCACTCCGAGGACGAGAAGGCGCAGCGCAAGCGCTTCCCGGAGCGCCCGCAGCGGGACGTGCTCTACTTCCTGCTGGAGCACGCGCCGCTGGAGCCGTGGGAGGTGGACATCCTCTCCATCCTGCGCGACGAGGCGTACTACTTCGCGCCGCAGGGCCAGACGAAGATCATGAACGAAGGATGGGCCAGCTACTGGCACTCCACCATCATGACCCGCAGGGCGCTGCGCGATGAGGAGATCATCGACTACGCGGACCACCACTCCGGCACCATGGGCGTGCGCCCCGGCGCCATCAACCCGTACAAGCTGGGCATCGAGCTGTGGCGGGACATTGAAGACCGGTGGAACAAGGGCAAGTTCGGCAAGGAGTGGGACGAGTGCGACGACCTGCGCGCCCGCCAGTCCTGGGACAAGAAGCTGGGCGCGGGCCGTGAGAAGATTTTCGAGGTCCGCAAGCACTACAACGACATCACCTTCATCGACACGTTCCTCACCGCCGAGTTCGCCATCCAGCAGAAGCTGTTCGTGTATGGCTTCAACGAGAAGCGCAACTCGTGGGAAATCCTCGACCGCGAGTTCCGCAAGGTGAAGAACAAGCTGCTCACGTCGCTCACCAACTTCGGGCAGCCCATCATCGAAGTCGTGGACGGCAACTACGAGAACCGCTCGGAGCTGCTGCTCGCGCACAAGCACGACGGGCAGGACCTGAAGGGCGACTACGCGCGGGAGACGCTGCGCAACCTCCAGAGCCTCTGGCGCCGGCCGGTGAACATCGTCACCCGCTACGACGGCAAGGGCGCCCTCTTGCGCTTCGACGGGCAGCACCATTCGGAGAAGAAGGTGGAATTGTAGGTTTCCGAGCCACAGGCACCAGCAGGCAGGCGGACAGGCGGGTGAAGCCGGAAGTTGGGCGGAGGTGCAACAGTCCTCTACACTCCTGTCCGCCCTCATGAAGACCGCCTCCCTCCTGTGCCTCGCCGCCCTCGGGGTGGCTTCGACGTCGGAAGCCGCCACCCAGTTCGAAATCAAGAACCGCCGCATCGAGCCGCGTCAGACGCTGGCGGGTGCGCTGCATGAAGCGGCGCTGCCCGACGCGCAGGTGGAAGCGGTCATCGCGGCGCTGGAAGGCGTGTTCGACTTCCGCCGCTCCCGCGTGGGCGACCAGTTCCGGCTGGTGATGCGCAACGGCGAGCTGGACTTCTTCGACTACCGCCAGAGCACCGTGGACGAGTGGCAGGTGCGCCGCGACGGGGAGAAGTACGTCGGCAGCAAACGCTCCATCGAGGTGGAGAAGCAGGTGTCGCTCGTCTCCCTGGAGATCAGCACGTCCCTGTATGACGCGACGCTGGCGGCCGGCGAGGACCCGTCCATCGGCCTGGTGCTGTCGGACGTGTTCGCGTGGGACATCGACTTCTACCGGGACGTGCGCAAGGGCGACAAGGCGAAGGCCCTGGTGGAGAAGTTCGTCTCCAAGGGCCGCGTGCTGCGCTACGGCGAGGTGCTGGCCGCGACGTACGAAGGCGGCCTCGTGGGCAACAAGCGCGTGTTCCGCTACGTGCTGCCCAACGGCGAGGCGAACTTCTTCCAGGAGGACGGCGCCAGCGCCAAGAAGACCTTCCTCAAGAGCCCGCTGAAGTACGCGCACGTCACCAGCAGCTTCGGGTCGCGCTTCCACCCGGTGCTCCAGTACCTGAAGAACCACAACGGCGTGGACTACGGCACGCCCATTGGCACCCCGGTGTGGGCCGTCGCGGACGGCACCGTGGTGTCGGCGGGCAACGCGGGCGCCGCGGGCAACATGGTGGTGCTGCGCCACTCCAACGGCATGGAGACGCAGTACATGCACCTGTCGCGCTTCGGGGACGGCGTTCGCTCCGGCACGCGCGTGCGGCAGAAGCAGGTGATTGCCTATTCGGGCAACACCGGCCGCTCCACCGGGCCGCACCTGCACTTCGGCCTCAAGCGCAGCGGCACCTACGCCAACCCGCTCACCCAGAAGTTCCCCCGCGCGGATCCGCTCCCCAAGGAGCTGACGGGTGACTTCCTCGCCAAGGCGCACGACATGGCCCAGCAGTTGGACGCGGTCTCCGTGGCCGCCGTCGCGGGCAAGGCGGCGCCTCCGGCGGGCGGCGCGAAGTAGCCTCCGCGCGAAAGCCTCGTGTCACCCCGGGCCCCTCTTCCTTCACCGGAAGGGCGGGCCCGACGTGTTTCTTACGACCACTCGATGAGGTACTCGGATTCGCCCAGGCAGAGCTCGGTGCCGCGCACCTGCCCCTGGCGCTGGAGGGCGGTGAGGGCTCCACCGAGGATGCCCTCGTGCACCTGTACGGGCAGCAGGTCGTCCCGGAAGAGCAACCGCACGCGCTTGTCGCCCAGGGCCTGGTACTCGCGCTGCCCGTAGCTCACGGCGGTGGCGTAGGAGATGGGCGCGTTGCTGTAGATGCGCTTGGGGTCGCTGCCCAGGGTGAGGCGCAGGAGCGTCTGCCCCACCGTGGACTCGAGGAAGGTTCCGCAGATGGCGCCGCCACACGCGCGCAGGGCCGCGTCGTGCGTGCCGAACTCTGGCTGGAGCGCCTCCGCCGCGAAGGACAGGAGGCGCAGGAAGTCCACCGCCGGGTACGAGAAGAAGTCCACCGGGTTGCGCTGCATCAGCGGAGCAAGCAGGCGCTCCGCGGTGTCGCGCCCCAGATGCGTGCGCGTCAGGTGCAGCACCGCCGCGAAGCTCAGCCCCCGCACCGTGTCCCCTGGACGGGTCAGGGCGATGCGCTGCTCCAGGTCAATCAGGGGGGAAGCCATTCACTCCCGTTTTACCCCAACTTCCCGCGCTGAGAGGCCCTTCGCGAGCGTGGCTCGCACGTCTGCCCCTGCCTGGGTTCAGCCCGCATCACGGCGGGTCCCCGGGCACCTTCCCTCCCCGGTGGGGGGAGCGGCCGACCCGGGGGATGGCTGCGGCTTTCCTGTCCCTGGGCGGGCCCGACGCGATACCCTCGCGACCGAATGCGCCATCGTCCCAACGATGGCGTCAGAAGTACCCACCCTTCGCGACCTCCGAGACGACCGACTCATGGCTCCTCCCGCCTCCGCGCGCCCCGCCCCGCCCCCGCCCTCCACCTCGGGTACGCCCGAAGACAGCGGCCGCACCGGACTCGACGCGGCCAGCGTCCGTCGCGGCTTCTTCGAACACGTGCGTTATTCGCGCGGCAAGAACCCGGAGACGGCCACCCCGCACGACCGCTTCATGGCCCTGTCCCTGGCCGTGCGCGACCGCCTCACCGACCGTTGGGTGAAGACGGCGCGCACCTACTACGAGCAGGACGTCAAACGCGCCTACTACCTGTCCGCCGAATACCTGCTGGGCCGCGCGCTGGGCAACAACCTGCTCAACCTCAACATGTACGAGGCCGCCGCCGCCGCCATGCAGGAGGTCGGCGTGGACCTGACGCAGTTGTTGGAGATGGAGCCGGACGCGGGCCTGGGCAACGGCGGCCTGGGACGGCTGGCGGCGTGCTTCCTGGATTCGCTGGCGACGCTCGGCTACCCGGGCATGGGCTACGGCATCCGCTACGAGTTCGGCATCTTCTCCCAGGACCTGGTGGAGGGACACCAGGTGGAGCGCGCGGACGAGTGGCTGAAGTTCGGCAACCCGTGGGAGATCGTCCGGCCGGAGAAGGCCGTGCCGGTGCGCTTCTTCGGGCGCGTGGAGCACCACCAGGGCCCGGATGGCCGGCCGGTGGCGCGCTGGGTGGGCGGGAAGACCGTCATCGGCGTGCCGTACGACACGCCGATCGCGGGCTACGGCAACAACACCGTCAACACGCTGCGGCTGTGGCAGGCGCGCGCGAGCGCCGAGTTCGACCTGCTGCTGTTCAACGCGGGTGACTACGAGCGGTCGGTGGTGGAGAAGAACGACTCGGAGGTCATCTCCAAGGTCCTCTACCCCAACGACGCGTTCCAGGCTGGCAAGGAGCTGCGCCTGAAGCAGCAGTACTTCTTCGTGGCGTGCTCCATCGCGGACATCGTCCGGCGCTACCTGAAGAACCACAGCGACTTCCGCGACTTCTCCCGCAAGGTCGCCATCCAGCTCAACGACACGCACCCGGCCATCGGCGTGGCGGAGCTGATGCGCGTGCTGGTGGATGAGAAGCAGCTGCTCTGGGACGAGGCGTGGTCCATCACCCAGGAGACGTTCGGCTACACCAACCACACGCTTCTCGCGGAGGCGATGGAGCGCTGGCCGGTGTCGCTGTTCGAGCGCCTGCTGCCCCGCCACCTGGAGATCATCTTCGAGATCAACCAGCGCTTCATGCGTCAGGTGCAGATCCGCTACCCGTTCGACGTGGAGAAGCAGCAGCGGATGAGCCTGGTGGAGGAGGGTACGGAGAAGAAGATCCGCATGGCCCACCTGGCCGTCGTGGGCAGCCACAGCATCAACGGCGTGGCCGCGCTGCACACGGACCTGCTTCGCCGCGACGTGCTGCCGGACTTCGCGACCATGTATCCGGAGCGCTTCAACAACAAGACGAACGGCGTGACGCCGCGCCGCTGGCTGGCGTGGTGCAACCCGCGCCTGTCCAAGCTCATCACCAGCCGCATCGGTGAGGGGTGGGCCACGGACCTGGACCAGCTGACGAAGCTGGAGGCGCACGCGGAGGACCCGGAGTTCCGCAAGGCGTTCCGCGAGGTGAAGCGCGCGAACAAGGTGGACCTGGCCAACCACGTGCGCGACCTGCGTTGGGTGCAGCTCAACCCGGACGCCATCTTCGACGTGCAGATCAAGCGCCTGCACGAGTACAAGCGGCAGCTCCTGGACGCCATCCACATCGTGGCGCTGTGGATGAAGGCGCGCCGCGAGCCGTCCAGCGTCGTGCACCCGCGAGCGTTCCTCTTCGGCGCGAAGGCGGCCCCGGGCTACCACCTGGCGAAGCTGACCATCCGGCTCATCAACGGCATCGCGGAGGTCGTCAACAGCGACGCGGGCACCACGGGGTTGCAGGTGGTGTTCGTGCCCAACTACCGGGTGAGCCTCGCGGAGCGCATCATCCCGGCGGCGGACGTGTCCGAGCAGATTTCCACGGCGGGCTGGGAAGCCTCCGGCACGGGCAACATGAAGCTGATGCTGAATGGCGCGCTGACACTGGGCACGCTGGACGGCGCCAACGTGGAGATCCGCGAGGCGGTGGGCGACGAGAACTTCTTCCTCTTCGGCCTCACCGCGGACGAGGTCATCGCGCGCAAGAAGGCCGGCTACCGGCCGCGCGAGGTGTACGAGTCCAACACGGAGCTGCGCGAGGCGTTGGACCTCATCCGCTCCGGCTTCTTCTCCCCCGAGGACCGCAACCTCTTCCAGCCGCTGGTGGACAGCCTGCTGGACGAGGACCGCTACCTCGTGCTGGCGGACTTCGCCGCGTACAGCTCCAAGCAGGAAGAGGTCGTGCGCGCGTACCAGGACCAGGAAGGCTGGACGAAGAAGTGCATCGTCAACGTGGCCCGCGCCGGCATCTTCTCCTCCGACCGCACCATCAAGCAGTACGCGGAGGAGATCTGGAACGTGAAGCAGACGCGGGTGGAGTGACGCCCTGAAGCACCGGGCGCGGGCGGCCTCCCTCGGCCGCCCGCCCCGTGCAATCCGCCGCTACGCGGCCTTGTTGAGCCAGGCCTCGTAGGCGCGGAAGTCGTAGTCGCGTCCCAGGAAGTGGTTCACCAGGTGCGCGGCGTCATCGGAGCCGCCCGGCTCCAGCACCGCGCGCCGGTACGCCTGCGCGGGCGCGGGGTTGAGCAGGCCCTGCTCCTGGAACACCGTGAAGAGGTCCTTCGCGATGACGAGCGACCACATGTACGTGTAGTAGTTGGACGAGTACCCATCCAGGTGCCCGAAGGTGAGGTGGAAGTACGTGCCCTCCAGGTATGGGAAGGGGATGTACTGGCTCTGGAGTTCGCGCACGAGCGCGGTGGCGTCCAGGCCCTTCGGGTCGCGCCGGTAGAGTTCCAGGCTGAGCGCCGCGTAGAACATCTGCTGGCGCACGAAGAGGCCCTTGCCGAACTCATCCGCGCGGAGCATGCGCTCTATCAGCTCCGCGGGCAGCGCTTCGCCCGTCTGGTAGTGCTTCGAGAAGGTCTGCAGGCACGTCACGTCGCGCGCCCACTCCTCCAGCATCTGCGACGGCGCCTCCACGAAGTCCCATTCGGTGCGCACGCCGGACAGGCCCGCCCAGCGCGTGTGGCCTCCGAAGATGTGGTGCAGCAGGTGGCCGAACTCGTGGAAGAAGGTCTCCACGTCGCCGTGCTGCATCAGCGCGGGCTCCGCGCCGGGCTTGGGGAAGTTGCAGATGAGCGCGCCTTCCGGCAGGCGGTGTCCGGTCTTGCCGCTGGTCAGCGTGAACTGGGCCGCGTGCTTGTACTTGTCCGCGCGCGGATGCATGTCCAGGAAGAAACGGCCCTTGAGCGTGGCGCCTTCGTAGACATCAAACACTTCCACGTCCGGGTGCCACACCGGCACGTCCTTCACCGGGCGGTAGGTGACGCCGAAGAGGCGCGCGGTGAGGTCCAGGACGCCCTGCTTCACGCGCGTGTATTCGAAGTAGGGGCGCACCGTCTGCGAGTCGAAGGCGTACTGCTCCGCCTTCACGCGGTCATCCAGGTAGCCGGAGTCCCAGGGCTCCACCTGCGTGGCCTTCGGGTCGTCCTTCTTCTTGCGCTCCAGCAACACCTGGTAGTCGCTCTTCATGCGGCTTTCCGAGGCGGTGGAGATCTTCTGGATGAAGTCCCGCGCGGCGTCCGCGGTGCGCACCATCTTGTCCTCGGTGGCGTAAGCGGCCCAGTGCGGATAGCCCAGCAGCGTGGCCAGCTCATGGCGGCGGGCGACGAGCCGGCCCAGCACGTCCACGTTGGCGGGATGGCCGCGCTGGCGGTTGGCGCGCCAGAGCTGCTCGCGGGCCTTGCCGTCGCGCGCGTAGGTGAGGAAGGGCACGAGGTCCGGGTAGTCGGTGGAGATGCGCACCTGGCCGTCCGGGCCCGGGGCGTGCGCGCGCGCGTAGTCCTCCGGCAGGCCGTCCAGCGCGGACGGGGGCAGCGACACCGTGCGGGTGTCCTGGCTGATGTTGCGACTGAACTCCTGGCCGATGCGGATGAGCTCTTCCTGGAGCGCCTTCACCTTCTCGCGGGTGGCTTCGTCGCGGTCCACGCCAGCGCGGCGGAAGTCGCGCAGCACCTTCTCCATCCACTTGTGCGTGGAGGCGTCCTCGCCGGACAGGTCCACGGCGGAGAGGACGTCGTAGACGCCCCGGTCCATGCGGATCTCATTGGCGAGGTTCTCGATGGACTGCTCGGCGGCCTCCGCCGCTTCCCGCAGGGCCGCTTCCGGATGGGTGTGGCGCACGACGCTGGCGCGCGCGGAGGCGTCGTCGAGCGCGGCGGAGGATTCGTCGTAAAGCTCCAGCACCTCGCGAGGAGGCGTCTTCGCGGGCAGGGACTTGAGACGCGCGATGCCGGCGCGGGCGCGGGCCAGGGCGTCCTCGCTCGCGCGGCGGAATTCCTCCGGCGGGCAGGTGACATGGCGGGCGGCGTCGGGGACCAGGGGCTCGGACACGGGAAGGGCTCCTCTCAAGCCGTGGGTGGCGGAGACGGGCCCAAAGCTAATGCGCCCCGCACCCACGGGCAGCATCCGTGTGAGGTAGGAGGGTCCTTTGCCGGATGGTGGACCCCTGAGAGCACCCCGGTCCTTCGAGGACCGGACAGCCGGGCGGCCTGGGAACCGGGCGCCCCACCCCGCTCAATAGAGCGTCTTCTTGTAGCCCTGGTTCAAAGCCCAGCTCATCAGCCGCTTCGAGGACAGCACCCGCACGGCCGCCGCGAGGGCGCCGCGCTCCTTGCTCCGCTTGACGTGGTCGACGAACACCTCGCCCATCCTGGGCAGTTGGGCCGCGGGCACATGCTGGGAGGCGCTCCACAACCCGGACGCCAGGATGGCCTGGCTGGTCCCGAGGCGGGCCTCGTGGGCTTCGAGCAACAGGGCGATCTTCGGCACCTTGTCCGCGACCGCCATCGACGCGAGCAGCTCCGGCCTGGCGGACAGGGAAGCCTCCCCGGAGAGCTCCAGCACGCCGTCCTCGCCGGGAATCAGGGCCAGCAAGGCGACCCGTGGCTGTTCAAGCACGTTGTGGAACGTGTCCGTGCGGCGGTTGCCCGGCCTGTCGGCCACTGCCACGCGCGTCCCCTCAAGCCGCAGGAAACCCGCGGGGTCGCCCCGAGGACTCACGTCCGCGTGCCCTTCCCCATCCCACGAAGCCACCACGACGAACGGCGTGCGGGAGAGCCAGTCCCGCAGGGTGGGGTCGCGCAAGGGGCCCTCGGTCACCTCCCCCATGGGCTTCGGCGCGATGGCCACCGGCGGCTTCCAGAACCCCGAGCGCAGGAAGGCCTTCGCGCAGTGCGCGAACGCCTCCTCCACGGAGAAATGAACGGTGTTGCCTTCGAGCGTCGCGCGCCCGTTCAGGCGCAATGTCTCCCCCAACCCGGGGATGAAGAACAGGAGCCCGCACCCCACGGTGAGGTTGAGCGAGAGGGGCTCGGGCAGGTCGATTCGCAGCCGCGTGGCGTCCACGACCCGGGCGAAGCCCTTGGGGCCCCCCACCGTCGTCATCCGCGCCCGCCCCTCCTCGTCGATGAAGCCGAGGACGGCGAACGAGGAGAGCGAGAGAAGCCGGACGCAGTGATCATCCAGGGCGTCCAGCGACTTCAGCGTCCCCATCACCCGCGCGCCGACAAGTTGCTCCAGGGCTTCGACCGACTGGACCTGTGACATGGCCAGAGCATACCATATTGATTTTGATTCGCAAATTCAACAATTCCCCAAGAGGGGCCGCCCCGCCAGGAAGAGCGCTGTGTTGGGTGCATTGAAACGGCGGAGGCCGCCCCGGCGTGGTGCCGTGAGCGGCCTCCTGGGACTTCGGGCGGTGGTACGGCGAAGGCTTCAGTAGAACTCGAGTGGGCTTGTGGAGTTCTGCGGCTGCCGTGCCGCGCGGGTCACGAAGTCCACGGAGTTGTTGTCCGTGTCCTGCCCATTGCCGCGCGAAGCGTCCGCGCCGCCCACGGCCAGGGTGGCGGAGGTGGACGTGGACACCGCCTTGCGCTCCAGGCTTCCACCCACCGCCGGATGGCTGGGGGCCGCGGTGCCTTCGGGGGAATTCCCGGTGCCGTACCCCAGCTTGTCCACGTCCACGTACGTCCCGCTCACGAGGCGCTGCACGCGGACGTGGCCTCCAGCCGTCGTGGAGGCAGAGGCGTCGAAGGTGTACGAGACATCCGCGGGGGTCGTGCCACCGCCGCTGTAGTTCGCCCCAGCCAGGAGGAAGTATCCGTGGGCGCGAATGACCTTCCCGGCCGGAATGGTGACGGTGGAGCTCCAGGTGGTCCCGGTGGCCGACTTGTAGCTGACCTGCCAGTTGGACAGGTCCACGTCTGAGTTCGTCGGGTTGTAGAGTTCGATGAACTCATCCGTCGCGGCCGTACCTGAGCCGTTGCCCCCGCTGAACTCGCTGATGACCACGTGGTTCGTCAACGGCGGCTTGCCCACCGTCACCGAGCCGTAGGTGCCAGCCGGCGGCACGGCGATACCGTTCTGATCGCAGTACACCCACGGCGCGCCCGCATCCGTGAACCGGTAGCGGAAGCCATAGCGGTACGTGCCAGCGGTGGGGATGCTCAGTGACGCCTTCATCTCGTCGTTGTTGGAAATCGACGGGGCGTAGCCCGCGTTGGGGGTCGCGGACGTCCAGGTCCAGCCCGCAGGGTTGGTCGCGTCCGCGCCGTAACCCAGTTGCGCCTCGATGCGCGGGTAGAAGTCATTGCCGTTCTGGTTCCGGGTGGTGACGTCGAAGCTGTAGAACTGGCTGAAGATGTCGTAGGCGACGTTGGGAGCGATGCTCGCCGGGTAGTCGGGGCCGGACGGGAACGTCTTCGGGTACTGGATGGCGCAGTAGTTCAGCGGCTTCTCGACGTTCAGCCCGCAGTCGTCGTTGGGCAGGTGCGGCGTTCCACGGTCACCGCCCTCCAGGAATCCGGATGAATCACACCAATACCAGGGCCGGGCGCTGCCCTCCGTGCCCACGATGCTGGACGCGAGGCTCATCGCGCGGCCGGTCGTCTGCGGGAAGGCGTTCGTGTAGCTCAGGCTGGTCACCGTCGTCGTGCCCTGCTGGAGGGTGATGGAGCCGGTGTTGTCCATGAACACATCCAAGCCGTACGAGTCGTTCGCGTACACGCCCCCGTTCCTGCCCGGGTGCGCGTCCTGCGCAAGCACCACCCGGTCGCCCGGAGCCACCAGCAGCCCGATGCCATGCTGCACCGTGAAGCCAGAGGTCCCGCCCACGCTGTCCACGAAGGACACCGCCATGGAGTGCAGGTTCAAGAGCTTCGAGCTGACGTTGGTCAGCTCCAGGTACTCGGTCGTCCCGACGGACGGCGAGTGCATCACCTCCGACACGGCCAGCTCGCCCGCACCCGGAGGCGGCGCCGTGGCGCATGCCGCCGCGTAACAGACGGCATTCGCGCCGGGGCAAGCCAGGAGCTCCATTTCACCGTCCTGGCAGGTCGGCATGCCCGACACCACCACGCACACCGACGTGAAGATCTCCAGGGACGTGCCGTCCTCCGCGCAGTACGGAGGAAGAGGCGTGCACACGTAGCCGTCGCAAGGGTTGGTGGTGCTGGCGCTCGCGGTGGCGAGCGCGCTGCCGTTGCCCACACCGTCGAAGGTCTTCAGCGCGAAGAAGTACGTCGTCGCCGCATCCAGGCCGGAGACGGTGAAGGACTCCGCCGTGCCCGGAGCCTGGGGCGCGGATATGCCCGTCGCCGCCGTGGCCGCGTCGAAGTTCGCCTCGGTGATGGCCGCCTTGGCGTAGCGAACCTCGTAGCGCGTCGCCGTGCCCAGGTCGCCGTCGTCGCCCGGGGCCGCCCAGTCCAGGCGGATGCTGGAGCCGGACGGCGCGCTCGCCGTGAAGCCCTGCGCGACGGCCGGAGCCACCGCGTCGGTGATGATCAGGTCTCCGGACGTGGTGACCGCCAGGGCGTCCGCGTCCGCTTCAAACTGATACGTGCCGTCGTCATTCACGATGAGGCCAGCGAAGGTCGCCACGCCATCCACGGTGGTGTTCGTGGGGTTCGCCAGAGAGAAGCTGCCGCCCGCGAGCGCCAGCGTCACGTCCGTCGGGATGTCGCTGACGGTGTTGCCATACGCATCCCGCAGCGCCACCTGCACGTCCGCCAGCGCCTGCCGCACCGAACCTGTGGTGGGCGCGGAGATGAACACCAGCGTGTCGATGGCCGCCGGCACGATGGAATAGGTGTGCGTCCCCTTCAGCGCCGTCTCCACCACGTCCTGCGCGACGACCTCCTGGGCTCCAGCGGTGAACAGCTCCACGCTGAACGTGTGCCGACCCTCGTCCACCAGGGTGAACGTGTAGGCGCCGGGCAGCACCGCCTGGCCGTCCGAGGACGTGAACGTCACCGTGGAGGCGTAGTCCTTCGCGACGTTGCCGTAGGTGTCTCGCGCCACCAGCTCGTAGCTCAGCGCATGCCCCGCGACGAACGGACCGGCCTCCGCGATGACCTGGAAGGACACGGCCGACGTGGAGCGCACATCGGCGTCCACCGTGGCGGTGAGGGCCGGCGTGACGGTGTCCGTGGCGGTGAGCGACTGCGTCCCCGCCGTCTTGAACACCACGCCCGTGAGGTGCTTCTGCCCCCGGTCCGCCGCCGTGAAGGTCGTGTCCGGAGGCAACACCGCCTGCGCATCCGAGGACGTGAAGTGCACCGTGCCGGTGTAGTCCAGCAGCAGGTTACCGAACGCGTCCGTCAGCGCCACGCTCACCTCCACCGCGCTGCCCGCGTCAATCGGGTCATTGAAGGGCGACAGCACCAGCTCCGCCGCCGGTCCCGCGCGCACGGTGAAGGCGTTGCTCGTCTGGCTGAGCGACCCCGCCGTGGCGGTGAACTTGAACGTGTCCGCCGTGTCCACGCGCAGCCCCTGGAACGAGGCCACGCCGTTGACCGCCGCCACCGTCACCGCCGCGAAGGAGGGCTGACCCACCAGCGTCAGCGTCACCGTGGTGGTCGCCGTGGGGACGACATCCCCGCGCGCGTCCTGGAGCGCCACGCGGACCTCCGCGAGCGCCGTGCCCGCCGTGCCGTCCACGGGCTGCTGCACGAACGCCAGCTGCGTCACCTGCGGATCCGCCGTGGACACCGCGAGGCTGTCCGACCGCGTGGAGCTGCCCCGCTTGTCCGTCGCCTTCAGCGCCACGTGGTACGTCGTGCCCGCCGCGAGCCCCGTCAGCGTCGCGGACTGCACCGAGCCCGGAGGCACCGGGCTGCCAGTGGTCACCAGCGTGCCCGCCGCGAAGTCCGCGTCCGTGGTGATGGGGGCCGTCGCGTAGCGCAGCTCCTGCGCCGTCAGCGTGCCCTGGGTGCCGTCATCGCCTACGCCCGTCCACTGCACCGTGAGGCCCGTCTCCGTCGCCGCCGTCTGCGTCAGCACCGGCTTCGCGGGCGGCACGTCGTCCACCACCTCGATGTTGGCGCTGTCCGCATCCGACATCCCGTCCGCGAAGGCGACCAGGTGCGTGGTGCCATGGCCCGCCACGCTCAGCGTCGTGAACGTCGCGACGCCCTCCACCGGCACCGCCTCCGGCGTACCCGACAGCGTGAACCCCGCCTGCGGCAGCGACAGCTTCACCGTCGGCGCGTTCACCTTGGCCATGTTGCCGAAAGCGTCCTTCAACTGGACCGCCACGGTGCCCAGGGGCTCGCGCGTCGATACGCGCGTGGGCTGCTGCGTGAAGACGAGCAGCGTGGGAGGCCCGGCAGCCACGTCCACCGTCAGGGTGAACGCGATGGCGCTCGTGCCGTCGTCAATCATCAGCCGCTGGCGTCCGGCGGTCTGGAAGGTGACGCCCGCGAAGGTGTGCGTCCCCTCGTCCGCGGCCGTGTACACATGGCCAGCGGGCAGCGTCGCGGCAGCGTCCGTGGACGTCAGCGTCACCGTGCCCGTGTAGTCCGTCACGGTGTTGAAGTACGCGTCCTGCACCGTCACCTGGAGGTCCTGCGCCACGCCCGCCACCGCGGACTCCAGCAGCGTGTTGTAGGCCAGGGCCGCCGGGACGTTGGGGACCACCTTGAAGAAGGTGCTCGCGGCCGGCTCGAAGCCGGGGGCGCTCGCGATGAAGTGGTAGTTGGCGCCCGCCCGCTTCAGCACCACGTCCGGGAAGGTGGCCACGCCGCTCACCGCCGTCACCGTCAGCAGGCCCTCCGGGAAGACAATGCCCCCGGAACCCAGCGACAGCGTCACCTCCGCCGTGGCGTCGGAGATGGGATTCCCGTTGGCGTCCTGGAGGACGACCTCCAGGACGCTCAATGCAACGCCCGCCACGCCATCCGCCAGGGTCTGCCGGAACGCGAGCCGCGACGCCGTGGGGTCGATGAACGCCACCGTGGCGGAGGCGGTGAGCGCCACCATCTTCCCGTCCACGTCCTTCACCGACGCAGTCACCGTCTTCACGCCCGTCGCCGTCGACGTCACCCTCGCCTGCGTCTCGCCGGTGACGCCCGTCGTCTCCGGCTGCGCCACGACGGAGGCACCGTCGCCCTCCACCGTCACCGTCACCGCGCGCCCGGACATCCGCGAGCCGTCCTTGCGCAGCACCGTCACCGTCACGGTGGCTGCGTCCTGGCCGTTCGCGAGCACCCCCGAGGGCCGGTCCACCGCCACCGTGGAGGCCGCCGCGTCCACCACGCCCTCCACCAAGGGCGGAGGCTGCGGGGGATTTCCAGAGTCGCTACAGCCCAGCGACAAACCCAGACACAGCACGCTCAAACCCAGACAGCGGGCGAGCAGTTCAAAACGTCGGGACATGAAGGTCTCCGTCCAGCGGGACACCGCCGCGCGGCAGGAACTGCCTGCGCGGGGTGCACCACTTTCTAGCAGACATTCCCCGGCCTCATGAAAGTGAGGCCGGAACATTGCAGCTCAACTGAATACTCAGCCGTTCATCGCCTGGAGGAGCGCGGCGCCGCCCAGCAGGGACTGGCCGCCGTCGCACACCATGATGGAGCCGGTGATGAAGGACGCCGCGTCCGAGGACAGGAACAGGGCCAGCCGGGAGATGTCCTCCGGGGTGCCGAAGCGCTGTAGCGGCAGGGCCTCGGCCAGCTTTTGCCGGGAATCCTCGGAAGGCGCGAGCCGGCTCATGCCTTCCGTGCCTTCGATGGGGCCGGGGGTGATGGCATTGACGCGTACGCCCGCGCCGCCCCATTCGATGGCGAGCACGCGGGTGAGCATGTCCACGCCGGCCTTGGCGGCGCACACGTGAGCCTGCATGGCCATGGGCAGGTACGCCTGGGGCGCGGAGATGGTGATGACGGACGCGCCCGGCTTGCGCAGGTGTTCGAAGGCGGCGCGCGACACGTTGAACGTGCCCAGCACGTCGATGTCCATCACCGCCTTGAAGCCGTTGGAGGACATGCCCAGCGCGGGCGCGGGGAAGTTGCCGGCGGCGCCGCACACCAGGATGTCGATCTCACCGAACGCGTCCCGCACCTGCTGGAGGGACTTCTCCACGGACGCGTAGTCGCGCACGTCGGCGGCCACGCCCATCGCGGTGCCGTGGGCCTGGAGGCCCTTCACCGCGCCCTCCAGCTTCTCCACGTTGCGGCCGTTGATGGCCACCTTCGCGCCCGCCTTCACGAACGCGGTGGCGATACCGAGGTTGATGCCACTGCTGCCGCCGGAGATGAAGGCCGTCTTGCCCTTGAGCAGCCCGTCCTTGAACACGCCATCCGCCATGGAGTCGCTCCTTCTTTCAAATCAGCCGAACTCCACGACCTTCTGCCCGAAGAGCTTGTCCACCGCGAGCAGCAAGTCATCATTCACCTGCACCTTGAGCGTGGTGCCGGAGATGTGCGCTTCGGCCTCCCCGGGGAACAGCACGCTCACGGCCACCGGCGTCGCGCCGGCATACTTCTTCGCCAGCTCGTTGAGCTTCGCCAGCCGCTCCTCGGTGACGACGTCCGCGGGCAGGCGCAGCTCCAGCCGCTTGGTGCGCTTTTCCCGCACGGACTTGAGGCTCTGGATGTCGTCGACGATGAGCTCCGCGGTGGGCGTGTTCTCGTCGCGCTGCGAAATCTGCACGGTGCCCGTCACCAGGATGGGGTCGTCCGACTTGAGCAGGTGCTCCCACTGCTCGTAGCCCGGCTTGGGTCCCTGCTTGGACCACTTGCCGTCCTTGCCCATCACGTTGCGCGTGCCGTCCTTGCCCGGGAAGCACACCAGCTCCGTGGAGCCGGACAGGTCTTCAATGGTCACCCACGCCATGCGCTTGCCCGTCTTGGTGGGGCGCTCGCGCAGCACGGTGATGATGCCCGCCACGGTGAGCTTCTCGTCGCGGCGCGCGCGCTGCACGGCGGTGATGGGCCGCGCGTAGCGCTTCAATTCCTTCTCATACTGGTACAGCGGGTGGCCGGACACGTAGAAGCCGATGGACTCCTTCTCGAAGGCCAGGCGCTCCTTCTCCGGCCACTCCTCCACCGCCGCGTAGTCGTCCTTGAGGCCGGTGCCGGCGGTGGCCGGGCCGGTGAGCATGCCGAACAGCGAGCTCTGGCCGGCGGCCCGGTCCTTCTGACTGGCGGAGCCGCGGTTCATCGCGCGCTCGATGGTTTCAAAGAGCTGCGCGCGGGGGCGCTTCTCGAAGTCGAAGGAGCCCGCCTTCACCAGCGCTTCCAGCACCTTGCGGTTGACGCGGCGGCCGTCCACGCGCTCGCAGAAGTCGAAGAGGCTCTTGAAGGGGCCTTCCTTGCGCGCCTCCAGGATGGACTCGATGGCGCCCTCGCCCACGCCCTTGATGGCGCCCAGCCCGAAGCGGATCTTCCCTTCCACCGCGCCGAACGCGAGGTCGGACAGGTTCACGTCCGGCGGCAGCACCTGCGTGCCCGACTCGCGGGCCTCGCCGATGTGCTTCACCACCTTGTCGGTGTTGTCCTTCTCGCTGGTGAGAAGGGCGGCCATGAATTCGCACGGGTAGTGGGCCTTGAGCCACGCCGTGTGGATGGTGACCAGGCCGTACGCCGCGGAGTGGCTCTTGTTGAAGCCGTACTCGGCGAACTTCTCCATCAGGTCGAAGATTTCGCCCGCGACCTTCAGGTCCACGTTGTTGGTCTTGCAGCCCTCCATGAAGCCGGCGCGCTCGGCTTGCATGACCTCGGCCTTCTTCTTGCCCATGGCGCGGCGAAGCAGGTCCGCGCGGCCCAGGGTGTAGCCACCCAGGACCTGCGAAATCTGCATCACCTGCTCCTGGTACACGATGACGCCGTAGGTGTCCTTGAGGACGGGCTCCAGGTTCGGGTGCGGATACGACACCTTCTCCCGGCCGTGCTTGCGGTTGATGAAGACGTCCACCATGCCGGCGTCCAGCGGACCCGGGCGGTAGAGCGCGCCTGCGGCGATGACGTCTTCGAAGCAGGACGGCTTGAGCTTCATCACCATTTCGGTGAAGCCGCTGGACTCCATCTGGAAGACGCCGGCCGTGTCGCCCTTGGCCATCAGCGCCCACATCTCCGGGTCGGTGAGCGGAATTTCGTGCCGCTTGATGTCCTTGCCGTGGTTGCGGTTCACCAGGTCCAACGCGTGCTGGATGACGGTGAGCGTCTTCAGGCCCAGGAAGTCGAACTTCACCAGGCCCGCGGCCTCTACCTCGTCCTTGGCGAACTGGGTGATGAGGATCTTCTCGCCCGGGGGCGAGTAGACGGGCACGAACTCCCACAGCGGCTTGTCGGCGATGACGACGCCGGCCGCGTGCATGCCGGGCTGCCGGTGCAGGCCCTCCAGCGCGAGCGCGATTTCGAGCACGTCCTTGGTGGTGACGGGGTTGCCCTCCACCTCACCGATGTTCGCGGGCTTCTCGAGCATCTCCTTGAGGCGAGGCTCCATTTCGATGGCCTCCTTCAGGGAGATGTTGAGCACTTCGGGCACCAGCTTCGCGATGCGGTCGCCTTCGCTGAAGGGCAGGCCGAAGACGCGGCACACGTCGCGCAGCACGCTCTTGGCCTTGAGCGAACCGAACGTGATGATCTGCCCCACGTTCATCTCGCCGTACTTGCGGCCCACGTACTTGATGACCTCGTCGCGCCGGTCCTGGCAGAAGTCGATATCGAAGTCCGGCATCGACACGCGCTCCGGGTTGAGGAAGCGCTCGAAGAGGAGGTTGTACGGGATGGGATCCAGGTCGGTGATGCGCAGCGCGTAGGCCACGAGCGACCCTGCGCCGGAGCCTCGGCCCGGGCCCACCGGGATGTTCTGAGCCTTCGCCCAGTTGATGAAGTCCTGGACGATGAGGAAGTAGCCGCTGAAGCCCATGCGCTGGATGACGCCCAGCTCCAGGGTGAGGCGGTCTTTGTACTGCTGATGGTCGATGGGGTACTGGTGCCGCAGCTCCTCGAAGCGCTGGCGCAGGCCTTCGTAGGACAGCTCCGCCATGAAGGAGTCCGGGGTGTGGCTGTCGGGCACCTTGAACGTGGGGAGCATGGGCTTGCCCAGCTTCAGCTCCACGTTGCACTGCTCGGCGATGCGCTGGGTGTTGTGGACGGCCTCGGGCGTGTCCTTGAAGAACTCCAGCATCTCCGTGGGGCTCGTCACGTAGAGCTTGTCGGTGGAGTGGCGCAGGCGCTTGCTGTCCGCGAGCGTCTTGCCGCTGGCGATGCACATGAGCAGCTCGTGCGCCCGGGCGTCCTCGCGCTTGATGTAGTGCGCGTCCGCGGTGGCGACGAGCGGGACGTCGATGTCGCGCGAGAGCTGCTTGAGGTTCTCGTTCGCCTTGTCCTGCTCGGGCATCCCGTTGGATTGGATCTCCAGGAAGAACTGCCCGGGCTCGAAGATGTTCTTGTACTCGGTGGCGGCGCGGCGGGCGTGGTCCATGTCGCCGCGGAAGCACGCGCTCGTCACTTCACCGCCCAGGCACGCGGTGAGCCCGAAGAGGCCCTTGCTGTGCTTCGCCAGCACCTCCTTGTCGATGCGCGGGTGGTAGTAGAACCCGTTCATGTACGCGGTGGAGGACAGGTAGCGCAGGTTCGCGTAGCCCTCCTCGTTCTTCGCCAGGAGGATGAGGTGGTGGGCCACCTTCTCCGACCGGTCCTCGCGCCCCTTGGGGCCGGCGACGTAGGCCTCCAGGCCGAGGATGGGCTTGATGCCGGCGTCCTTCGCCTTCTTGTAGAAGTCGATGGTGCCGAACATGTTGCCGTGGTCCGTGACGGCCACGCTCGACATGCCCTTTTCCTTCACCGTCTTGATGAGGTCCTTCATCCGGATCGCCCCATCGAGCAGCGAATAGAGGGTGTGGAGGTGAAGGTGGGTAAAGGACATGAGCGTCAGGTTCCCGGAGTGAAGAAGGAGGCGCCTGAACACTAGAGCCCGCCTCCCCTGCTCGCCAGTCCAGTGACAGGGCCAGCGGTTTTCGAAGGACCTCCCACGTCCAGGGGAGCGGATGCCCGGTCTGGAAAACACCCGGAGCGGAATCGAAGCCTCCTCGCCGTCCGGGCGTGTGCATTCGGACCCTCGTCCCGCCCTCCCAGGGGTGCCGGGCGTGGGATTCGTGCCCACGCTGCCCCAGGATGCCCGCCACCGCCGCCCGTCCACCGACGCTCGCCCGTGCCCTCCTGCTGGGCTGCCGGGCGGGCCTGCTCGTCTTCCTGGTGCTCTACACGCTGTGCGCCCTGTTGAATATGCAACTGGGTTACCAGGGCAACGAGAGCCGCATCGTCACCGACTGGGTGTGGGCCGAGTGGCGCGACGTGGTGCTGTGGCAGGTGGCCCGGTTGCTCGCGGCGTATTGCACGGTGGGCCTGGTGCTGGGGGCCCTTCTGGGCGCCGGGCTGTGGGCGGCCCAGCGCAGCCGGCGCGTGGTGTTCTGGGGCAGCGGCCTGGGGTGCCTGGTGGTGGAGGGGATGCTGGTGCTGGGGGACATGGCGCGGCATCCGCACGTGTACGCGGCGACGCTCTATGCGCGCTCGGAGGTGACGGCGGCGCTGCTCCGGGGCGTGAGCGGGACGCAGCCTTCGGGTTGGTACATGGCGGCACTGGTGCTGCCGGTGTTGAGCGTGCTGGCGGTGGTGGCGCGAGGGTTGGCCCAGACGCCGCGCTGGCGTGGGGTGCTGGGCGGGACGGCCGCCGCGGTCGTGGTGGCGGGGTTCACGGGCCTGGGCCTGACGCGGGCGGGGAATGGCGCGGACGCTTCGACGCCGGCGCGGCCGAACCTGCTCATCCTGGCGTCGGATGGGCTGCGGCCGGACCACCTGTCGGGCAACGGGTACTCGCGGGCCACGTCACCGAACATCGACCGGTTGATGGACGAGGGCACGCGCTTCGATGACACGGTGGTGCAGGTGCCGCGCACCGCGCCTTCGTGGACGACGCTGCTGACGTCGCAGTGGGCGGGCGAGCACCCGGTGACGCACACGCTGGTGGGCCGCGAGGCGCGCGAAGCGAAGCTCACCACGCTGGCCACGGTGCTGGAGGCGCAGGGCTACCGCACGGCGGTGGTGGCGGACTACGCGGGCGACCACTTCTCCCGCTTCGACTACGGTTTCCAGCAGGTGTCCGCGCCGGACTTCCGCTTCCCGGATCTCATCCGTCAGCGGATGCTCATCACCAACGTGGCGCTGCTGCCGTGGACAGCGCTGGCGCCAGGACTGTTTCCGGAGCGGGGCCAGTTCCCGGAGCTGACCGACCCTGCGCCCTTGCGAGCGCGGGTGCGCCGCACGCTGGAGGGATTGCCGGAGGAAGCGCCGTTCGCGCTGGTGGTCTTCGCGTCGTCCACGCACTTCCCGTACGCCGCGCCGTGGCCGCAGGAGGGCCGGTTCGTGGAGCGGGGATACCGGGGGCCGTGGCGCTTCGGGGCGACGCCTCGGATGGAGGTGGATCCGGAAGCGCCCACGACCACGCCCGAGGACGTGGCGGCGCTGGGCGCGAACTACGACGCGAGGGTACGCACGTTCGACGGGTTCGTGGGAAGCCTGCGCAAGGACCTGGAGCGGCGTGGGCGGTGGGACGACACGCTGGTGGTGCTGCTGTCGGACCACGGCGAGCACCTGGAGGACGAGGGCCTGGGACAGGGCCATGGTGACCACCTGTGGGGACGCTCCGCGCTGCGCATCCCGTTCGTGGTGCGGCTGCCCGGGCAGGTCGCGGCGGGGCGCACGGTGACGCAGCGGGCGCGTTCGCTGGATGTGGCGCCCACGTTGCTGGACCTGCTGGGCGTGAACGCGCCGGAGTCGTTCCGGGGCCGCTCGCTCGCGTCGTTGGTCCGCCCCGGACCGGAGCCCCGGCCGCTGCCGGATGTGCCCGCGCTCATCGAGACGGACTTGTGGTTCAGCGACCGCGACGGACAGCCGTACCAGACCGTGCGCATCCCCTACCCGTGGATCTACGAGACGGCCACGGTGGAGCGGGACACGGGGGAGATTTCACTCAAGCCCGAATGGGAAGGCACCGTGCTCCGCGCGCGGCACCGGGGGCTGTACCTGGGACGGTGGAAGCTCCTGGAACTTCCCACGCCGGAAGGGGTGGTGGTGCAGCTCTTCGACGTGACGGCGGACCCGGAGGAGAAGCGCGACGTGGCGGGGGACTTCCCCAACGTGGTGGCCGCGATGCGCGCGAAGCTCGCGGCGGAGCTGCCGGACCTCTCCGGAGAAGAACGGAATCCGAGGGTCCGTTGACGGCCCGCGCAGAGGCCAATCAGGTCGCCAGAAAATCGTGACCGAATCTCGCGAACCGAAGTGATCCGCGCGGACGCGCGTCTTGCGGAGCACCGCCGTGGGCTGTGGCGCAGCGCTGAAGCGGACGCCAGGGCGGGTCCTTGGGCGGAGGCGTCCCGCCAGGCACCCTTCACGCCGAACCTGTCCGACTGTCGGACAGGTTTGCGCCACCTGAAGCCACGGGCCGCGCCGAACCATCAAGGGGACGAGGACGGTGGGCCCTCGAGTCCATGTCAGACGCCTCTGCTCAGGTCGCAAAAGTTTGGATGAGGAGGGCGATGGGGATGAGGCGGATGGGACTCGTTGCGCAGGAGGAGGAGCAGTTCGAGCGAGAGCCCTGCGGGAGTGTGACGCGCGGGTGCTCCGACACACGCGGCCAGCGCTGCTGAAGGCGTGTGCTGAGCGGGTGTTCGAGCGATTCGTGCCCACCTTCCAGGAAGAGGCAGAGGAGGCCCGCTCCTTCGTGGAAGCGCGTTGTCCCGGCGCATCGCGTCCGCCACCGAGGACACCGTGGCGCTCTGTGCATGACGGCTCATGGCTTCCTCCCCCTGCACCGGGCGCATTTCCCCGGAGCAGGGTTCGGTGGTCGCTGGCTCAGGTGCGGCGGCAGCTCCAACGCCTGTTGCCGCGCCGCATCGGCTGCTGCCCCCTGTGCCTGCGCCGGATCAACGCTCGCGCGCCTCCTCGTGGGCCGTCACGCATATGACGGAGGAGGATCAGCGCGGAGGTGGGGCCGAGTAGCGACCGGAGCGGTATTCGCCCATCACCCGCAGGATGTCCTCGCGGGTGTCTCCGATGAACGGGCCATGGCTGACCAGCGGATCCCCCTGGGGCTGCCCTGCGTACAGCAGCGCCCGCGCCCGGGTGGTGCCGGCGATGCGAATGGAGCTTTCCCCACCGCCCTCCGGACGGTCCAACCAGCCCACCTGTCCGGGCCGCAGCGCCCTGCCCTCCGACCCCACCGCGAGCTCACCCTCCAGGACGTAGAAGAAGCCGTTGTACGAAGCGGGCAGGTCCTGCTCGATGCTCGCGCCCGGCTCCAGCAGGAACTCAGCGAGGGTGACAGGCACGTAGTTCTTCGTCTCCGACCGCACGGTTCCCGAGCTGCCGCTGTACAGCCGGACCTCCACCCCGGCCTCGCGCCGCACTGGGAGCGCTGCGTAGGGAATGTCCTGGTAGCTGGCGGGAACCCAGCGCTGCGCCTTGGGCAGCGTCAGCCACAGTTGGAGGATCCGCCCTTCGCCCGCGGAGTCCAGACCTTCACCGTGGATGACCCCGCTGCCGGCCGTCATCCACTGCGCGTCGCGCTCGCCCAGCCGCCCACTGTCGTGGCGCATCCCGCCCTTCTCCACGACGGTCACCGTCTCGAAGCCGGCGTGAGGGTGCGGCCCACCGATGGGCTTGCCGTTGATCCGGTCGTCCATCAACAGGATGAACGGATCCGACGCGGCGTAGTCCTCCGGCGAGATGACCGGCACCACCGTGTGCGCGGGCCCGAACTGTCCCGGCATCGGAGCGGGGAGGTCGATGATCCGGCCCAGGCGGCGCTCCACTCCCTGCTGTTGATTCAGGTTCGTCATGACGTCCGCCTCAGTGCAACGCCGGGTAGTCCGTGTAGCCCTTCTCCTCGCCACCGTAGAGGGTGGCGACATCCGGAGGGTTGAGCGGCGAATCGTTCCGGTAGCGCTCCGGCAGGTCCGGATTGGAGAGGAACGGCATGCCGTAGGAGACGAGGTCCGCTTCTCCCCGAGCGAGCGCCGCTTCACCGGTCCGTGCGTCGTAGCCGGCGTTGACGATGAGGGTGCCCTGATAGGCCTTGCGCAGCAGCGGCGTGATGCGCTGCTCCGGGGACGGCGCAGGCGCCATGTGGCCAGACACCGCCTCGGACACGTGCAGGTAGCCAATCCCCAGGCGGTCAAGTTCCCGGGCCAGATAGGTGAACGTCTCGACGGGGTTGGAGTCCTTCATTCCCACCATGGCGAACGACTGCGGCAGGATCCGGTAACCCACCCGCTCCGCGCCCCAGACGCCCGCCACCGCGCGGACCACCTCCAGCGGGAAGCGCGCCCGGTTCTCGATGCTGCCGCCGTAGGCATCGGTGCGCTGGTTGGATCCGTCCCGCAGGAACTGATCCAACAGGTAGCCGTTGGCGCCGTGCAGTTCGACTCCGTCGAAGCCCGCCTCCAGGGCGTTGCCCGCGCCGTGCCGGAACTGCTCCACGATGCCGGGAAGCTCCTCCAGTTCGAGCGCTCGCGGCGTCACCATGCGCGTGCGGCCCTTGGCCGTGAAGACCTCTCCGTCATGCCCGATGGCGGAGGGCGCCACCGGCAGCCGCCCGTCATGGAAGTCCGGATGCGACACGCGCCCGACGTGCCACAACTGGGCGTAGATGCGCCCGCCCGCCGCATGGACGGCCTCCGTCACGGTCCGCCAGCCCGCCACCTGTTCGGGTGAGTGGATGCCGGGCGTGCGGATGTACCCCACGCCCTGGGGGCTGACCTGGGTCCCCTCGGAGATGATGAGTCCCGCCGAAGCCCGCTGCGCGTAATAGGTCGCCGCCAGGGGGTTGGCCACGTTGCCGTCGACCTGCGCCCGGCTTCGCGTCATGGGCGCCATCACCATCCGGTTCTTCAGTTCGAGGCGGCCCAGGCGGAAGGAAGAGAAGAGCTTCGAGGTGTTTGCCATGGCCAGAGAATGCGAGGGCCGCTATGGACGTGCCATGGCATCCAGTCCAAAAGAATTGACCGATCGTCCAAGTGCACAGGACGAGCAGTTCGCGGACGTGCTCGCGGACGTGCTGGATTCCATGCGGCTGTCCACCGTCATGCACGGCCGCTTCGAGCTGCACGCGCCCTGGGGCATCCAGTTCCCCGCGAGCCCCGGGGCGCACATCGTCCTCATCGCGCGCGGCGGTGCTCGCCTGGAGGTCGAGGGCCTTGAGGAGGCAGTCTCCCTCTCGGCCGGCGACCTGGCCCTGCTCCCGCATGGTGGAGCGCACACGCTTCGCGATGCGGAAGGCAGCCCGCCCCACATCATCGGGCAGGGTGACTGCAAGCGGACCGGGGGGATCGGCTCGCTCCGGATGGGGGGTGACGGAGCCCGGACGGCCCTGGTCGCGAGCTCCTTCCGGCACGAAGTCACGCCCAGCACGCGGCTGTTCGATTCACTTCCGCGCCTCATCCACATCGCCGCGGACGACACCGCCACCACCCCCTCGCTCGCGTCGACCGTGCAGTTGCTCATCGCGGAGAGTGCTTCCTCCAGCCCGGGCGCGACCGTCGTGATGAGCCGGCTCGCGGACATCCTGCTCGTGCAGGCGATCCGGGCGCACATCGAGGGAGGTCAGTGTCAGGAGCATGGGTTGCGCGCGCTCGTGGATCCGCCGATAGGCAAGGCCCTCTCGCTCATCCACGAAAGGCCCACGGAGCCCTGGACCGTCGAGCGCCTCGCGACGGCCGTCGCCCTGTCACGGTCCGGCTTCGCCGCGCGCTTCAGCGCGCTCGTGGGAGAGCCGCCCCTGGAGTACCTGGCGCGGTGGCGGATGACGAAGGCCGCGCAGCTCCTGCGGGAGAGCACGCTTCCGCTGAGCGACGTCGCGACGGCCAGCGGCTACCATAGCGAGGCTTCGTTCAACCGGGCCTTCAAGCGCTGGGGTGGGAGTGCGCCAGGCGCGTACCGGCGCGACCACCGCCGGGCCTGAGCACCGCTACGGCGCCCACCGTCAGCAGGGTGCACACGACCAGCAGCGCCACGTGCGTGGAGGTCGACAGCTCGGTGGCGGACGACGCGAAGCGGGTCAGGAGGAAGGACGTCGCGTTGTTGAGGATGTGGACGAACACGGGCAGACGCACGCTGCCCGTGCGCTCCGCGAGCCAGCCCAGATACACGCCCAGCACCAGCGCCAGGGGGCTGTGGACCGGGTCCAGGTGCATGAAACCAAAGAGCGTCGCGGCCCCCATGATGCCGGCCTTCGGCCCCCAGCGCTGCACCAGCCGCGTCTGCACATAGCCCCGGAAGAACAGCTCCTCGCCCGTGCCCGCGACCAGCGTGCCGAAGAACATCAGCAGCGCGAACGTCCCCAGCGAGGCCTGGCTGGTGGCCTGCAATCCCTTCAGCGACGACGTCCAATCCCATACACCCGCGAGCACGCTCAGGCTCTCCATCGCCTGCCCCAGCGCGAAGCAGCCCACCAGCGCGGCCCCCCAGAGCCAGACAGGCAGGGAGGCCCCCGGGTTCAGCCGCAGCCGCTCGCGCAGCGGACGCGGGGACAGCCACCCGCCCAGCAGTGCGACGCCCAGCCCCGTGAGGCTCGACAGCATCACGCCCGCCACATGCAGCCAGGGCAACAGCTTGATCTGCTCCATCAGCGCCGTGAGGGCCGCGGCGTCCGGGGCCTTCACGCCGGTCCGGGCCATCTCCAACCCCACCGCGATGCCGGCGAAGACGGTGCCTCCAATGATGAGCGTCACCAACATGAGCACGAACGCGAGGAACACCGTCCACACACGCGGGCGTTCCGCGGTGGCCGGCGCTGGCAGCGGCGAAGGGACCTGGGTGGCGGAAGGTTCGGACTGGGAATCCATGGGTCTCGACGCTAATGCCAGCGCTCGACCAAGTCGAACGTTGGCCTCGGCTCTCACCAGGAACACCCGCTCACTTCGATTGGAAGTGCCCGCTTTGCTCCATCAGGTCGAAGATATCTCTCAGCTCCATCCGCCCTCTACACACTTCTTCACGCCCCGCTCAAACCCGCGCAATGGTCGGCTCGCATATTGGCTCCAGTCAGGAAGCGGAAACAAACCCCACGACTGGAGACTCACACCATGAAGAAGACGCTCGTCATCGCCGGTACCGCCGTTGTCGCCGTCACCCTGCTCACCGGCTTCGGCTTCGGCGGCCGCGGTGGTCACCACGGCTCGCCGGACCCGGAGCGCATCAAGCAGATGGTGACGTGGAAGCTGGACGACAAGCTGGATGACCTGGACGCCACCCAGGCGCAGCGCTCGTCCATCCACGCCGTGAAGGACCGCCTGCTCGCGGAAGGCCAGCAGCTCATGGAGGGACAGCAGGCCGTCCGCACGGAAGCGCTCGCCCAGCTCGAATCGCCGACGCCCGACGCCGCGAAGCTGCACGCGCTGGTGGACTCGCGCATCGACGCCTTCCGCGCCTTCGCCCACAAGGCGACGGACGCCGTGCTGGAGATGCACCGCACGCTGACGCCGGCCCAGCGCCAGGAGCTGGCCACCGAATACCGCGAGCGCACCGGCCAGAAGTAGGCCTCTTCCCCGAGCGGCCCGTCCTCTTCCCGGGGCGGGCCGCCCGGGTTGCGCTCCGGCTGACATATTCTTCGGAGCGGCTTGCTCCAACGTGGGCAGGGCGTGCCCGCACGGATATGGTCGGAAGGTGGATTACACCGACTACGCGCGACGCATCCGTGCCCATGCCTCCCTGGGCGAACTCACCGAATACGGACAGGTGCACGAAGGCGGGCGCGACTACCCGCTCTTCCGCCTCATCGTCCCCGGCGAACGCTGGCTCGTCATCACCTCCGGCTTCCACGGCGAGGAGCCCGCCGGGCCGCTGACGCTCGCCCAGCACCTGCCCGACGTCGTCGCCTACGCGAAGTCCAAGGGCGTGGGCCTGCGCGTCTACCCGTGCATCAACCCCTCCGGCTTCGAGGACGGCACGCGCTACAACCGCAGCGGCGAACATCCCAACAACGACTTCATGCGCTACGAGATCGCCCCCGGCGAGTGGCGCGGTGAGCTCATCGGCGACCCGACCATCCTGCGCTGGGCCCTGTACGACGGCGGCCCCAAGGAGACGCGCGCGGTGAGGACCGACCTGGCGCGCTTCCCGCCTCCCGACGCCGCGCTCGACATCCACCAGGACAACTACCTGGGCGGCGTCGCGACGTACGCGTACACCTTCGGGGACAAGGCCGCCTACGTTCCGATGATGGAGGCCTGCGCCGCGCACGCCACCGTGGTGCGCAGCCGCAAGGTGGATGACAACAGCTTCGCCGACGAGAACGGCTTCGTCGTCTTCCACGATGGCAGCGTCACCGACTGGTACACGCGCCAGGGCGTGCCGTACACCGCCGCGCTGGAGACCACCACGCCCACGCCGCGCGACGCATGCGACGCCGTGAACCTCACCTGGATCCGCGGCTTCATCGACCTGGCCGCGCGTGGAGAAGGTCCCCAGCGATGATGCAGCGCCCTCTTGGAAACAGTGGTCTCACCGTCTCCGCGCTCGGCTTCGGCGCGGGCCCGGTGGGCAGCGAAGCGCTCAGTGACTCCGACGCGGGCGCGCTGCTGCACGGCGTGCTGGACGCGGGCATCACGCTCATCGACACCGCGCCCAGCTACGGCGCGTCCGAGGAGCGCATCGGCCGGCACCTCGCCTCGCGGCGCCGGGAGTTCGTGCTGTCCACCAAGTGTGGCTATGGCGTGCCCGGCGTGGAGGACTGGACGCCCGAATGCATCACGCGCGGCGTGGACCTGGCCCTCCAGCGTCTGCGCACCGACGTGCTGGACGTGCTGCACTTCCACTCCTGCCCCCCGGACGTGCTGCACCGCCCCGGCCTGCTGGACGCGCTCACTCGCGCGGTGCAGGCGGGCAAGGTGCGCGCCGCCGCCTATTCGGGCGACAATGCGGGCCTGGACGCCGCGCTGGAGACGGGCGTGTTCGCGGTGGTGCAGACGTCCGTGAACCTCTTCGACCAGCGCTCGCTCGACCACGGCGTGGCGAAGGCCGTGTCGCGCGGCGTGGGCGTCATCGCCAAGCGGCCCCTGGCCAATGCCCCGTGGCGCTTCGCGGACGACCGGCCGGCCTCGCACGACGTGGGCGAGTACTGGGACCGGATGCGGCGCATGAACCTCCAGACGGACGGGCTGTCCTGGCCGGAGCTGGCGCTGCGCTTCACCGCGTTCGCGCCCGGTGTCGCCACTTGCATCGTGGGCACCACGCAGTTGGAGAACCTGCGCGCCAACGCGCGGACGCTGGAGAAGGGTGAGCTGCCCGAGCCCCTCGTCCACGCCATCCGGGACGCCTTCCGTCGGAATGATCACGGTTGGGACGGCGTTATCTGAGCAGCCCCCCGGGCCCGCCCTGACGTCAAGCGGTACGAGCCCTCCCCCTCCAAGTGATGTGCTTTCAACACCGGCCTCGTCCAGGGGGGCCGGGTGCCTGCTCTTGGGTCCATGCCGACCATCCGGACATGAACGAGATGCCAGAGTTTGAGAAGCAGGGAGAGTCGTCGGAGATTCACCCCTCGGAGCTGGACCTCCACATGGTGGAGCACACTCCGCAGGTGGCCTCCTGGCTGCGCATGCGGGCCAGCCAGTGGCTCGGCACCGCGCAGAAGGAGTTCAACGAGGCCGTCTTCTCGCGGGACGGCTCGGACGCGTCGCTGGACCGCTTCGCCGATGCCCGCTCGGAGCTGGACTCCGCCGAGGCCTGGGCCCTGCGCGTTGCCGACTTCCTGATGCGCCCGCAGTAGGGCTTCATGCTGACGGGAGGTGGACGTTCACCTCCACGCATGGGCCCAGCGGTAGCCCCTGGCTTGATAGTTTTCGCGCCTCCCCTGGGAGGAGCCCCGCCGATGGCCTTCACGCTGAACGTCAACGGAGCACCCCACGTCATCGAGCCAGGTGAGGGGGAGGAAGACATTCCCCTCCTCTACGTGCTCCGCGACCACCTGCGCCTCAACGGGGCGAAGTACGGCTGCGGTGTGGGCCAGTGCGGCGCCTGCACCGTGCTGCGTGACGGCGCTCCGGTGCGCTCGTGCCTCGTGCCGGCGGTGTCCCTGCAGGGGCGGGAGGTCACCACGCTGGAGGGCCTGCGCGCGCCGGAGGGCACGCTGCACGCGCTCCAGAAGGCGTTCCTGGCCGAGCAGGCCGGACAGTGCGCGTACTGCATCCCGGGGATGATCCTCTCGGCGGCGGGGCTGCTCCGGCAGAAGCGCTCGCCCACCGAGGCCGACATCCGGACCGCGCTGGATGCGAACCTGTGCCGGTGTGGTTCGCACAACCGCATCGTGCGCGCCGTGCAACGCGCGGCGGCGGAGCTGGCGGAATGAGCGCCCCCGTCTCCAGGCGTTCGGTGTTGAAGGGCTCGCTGGTGCTGGCCTTCTCGCTCGCGGGCGCCACGCTCTTCGCGCAGACCTCGAAGCCGCGGTTGCCCGGCGACCTGGCGCGCACGCCCAGACTCGATGCGTGGTTGCGCATCGGCGCGGACGGCGTCGTCACGTTGATGACGGGCAAGGTGGAGCTGGGCCAGGGCATCCTCACCGCGCTGGGGCAGCTGTGCGCGGACGAGCTGGACGTCGAGCCTTCCCGGCTGCGCATCCTCTCCGGCGACACCCGCCTCTGTCCTCCCGAAGGCGTCACCGCCGGGAGCATGTCCATTCCCAACGCTGGCGCGGCCGTGCGTCAGGCGTCGGCGGAGGTGCGCGCGCTGCTCGTGTCCCTGGCCGCGGAGCGGCTGCGCGTCCCAGCGAAGCGGCTGCACGTCCAGGACGGCACCGTGAAGGACACCAGTGGCGGCGCGGTCACGTACTGGGCGCTGGTCGGTGGGCAGACCCTGAACCGTGAGGCCACCGGCTCCGTCGCGCCCAAGCCCGCATCGCAGCGGCGTCACGCGGGCAGGCCCCTGCACCGGGTGGACCTGCCCGCGAAGCTCACGGGCGAGCCCCGCTTCGTCCAGGACCTGCGTCCCGACACGCTGGTGCATGGACGCGTCGTGCGCGCGCCCACGCCCGGTGCCGCCCTGACGGAGGTGGACACGGTGAAGGTGTCCGCGATGCCTGGCGTGCTCAAGGTGGTGCGGGACGGCGACTTCCTGGGCGTCATCGCCACGCGGGAATGGCAGGCCGTGAAGGCCGCCGCCGCCCTGGCCCTGGCCGCGCGGTGGAAGGAGGGGCGGCCATTGCCCGTGGATCCCCATGCGTGGCTGCTGTCACAGCCCACGCAGGACACGGTCATCCACCGTGTCGAGCGTCCCACCGACGTCGCCCCCGAGCGCATGCTGGAGGCCACCTACCGCCGGCCGTACCAGATGCACGCATCCATCGGTCCCTCCTGCGCTGTGGCGGCGTGGGACGGCAGCACGCTGACCGTGGACACCCACAGCCAGAGTGTCTTTGAAACCTCCGAAGCCATCGCGAAGCTGCTGGGGCTTCCCAAGGACCAGGTGCACGGCCGGCACGTGGAGGGCTCCGGCTGCTATGGCCATAACGGCGCGGACGACGTGGCGGCCGATGCGGCCCTGCTCGCGCGTGCCCTTCCCGGCCGCGCCGTGCGCGTGCAGTGGTCCCGCGAGGATGAACACACCCACGAGCCCTACGGCGCCGCCATGGTGACGAAGGTGCGCGCGGGCGTGGATGTGAATGGGGACGTGCTCGACTGGGATTACGCGCTGTGGTCCACGTCACATGGCACCCGCCCCGGCGGCGAGCCCGGCAACCTGCTCGCGGGCCGTTCGCTGGCGAAGCCGTTCCGGCAGCCGCCGCCCAGGAATGGCGGACCGCCGAACTACTCCGCCGACCGCAATGCCATCCCGTTGTATGCCTTTCCCGGCCAGCAGGTGACGACGCACTTCGTGACGGCGATGCCCCTGCGGGTGTCCTCGATGCGCGGCCTGGGCGCGTACGCGAATGTCTTCTCCATCGAGTCCTTCGTGGACGAGCTGGCGCACGCGGCGGGCGTGGACTCGGCGGCGTACCGCTTGCGGCAGCTCCAGGACGCACGGGCGAAGGCGGTCATCGTCCGCGCGACGGAGCGGTTCGGCTGGAACCGCTTCGAGCGCCGGCCGCACCACGGCCGGGGCCTGGCCTTCGCCCGGTACAAGAACCTGGCGACGTACTGCGCCGTGTGCCTGGAGGTCTTCGTGGATCCGGCGACGCACGCGCCGCGCGTGGTGCGCGCCGTCATCGCCGCCGACGCGGGCGAAGTGGTCAACCCGGATGGGCTCGCCAACCAGTTGGAGGGGGGCCTCATCCAGTCACTGAGCTGGAGCTTGAAGGAAGTCGTCCGCCACGACGCCCGGCGCATCCTGTCGCGCGACTGGGAGGGCTATCCCATCCTCACCTTCTCCGAAGCGCCGTCGGTGGACGTGCAGCTCATCGACCGTCCGGAGGAGCCGTTCCTCGGCGCGGGCGAGGCGAGCCAGGGGCCCACGCCCGCGGCGCTCGCCAACGCCGTGTTCGACGCGACGGGGCTGCGCGTGCGCGACCTGCCGGTGACGCCAGAGCGACTGTCTGCGCTGCGCCGGGCTCAAGGCGCCGGGCAGTAGGCCCCGGAGTCCACCCACGCCTGGAAGAGTTCACCGAACGCGGCCTGCGTGCCGGGCACCGGCTGTCGCCCCGGGCCTGGGTTCCAACCCCAGCCCACGAGCTCATCCTTCGCCATGTGATGCTGGAGGGCCGCCAGGTCCTTGCCCCCGTTGCGCTTCGGATCCTTGAGCTGCTCGCAGATGGCGCCCAACGAGCGCCCCACCCACGCCATCTCCACGGGCGCCAGGGCCCACTTCGGATTGCCCGGGATGCTGGCCACGGTGGCGCCCACCGTGGGCGTGTTCGTCGCCTGATGACAGGTCGTGCAGGGCAGCCCGGGGGGACCGTGGCCATCCGCTCCGCCCACCACCGCCGGGACGTGGGCGTGCTGCTGCATCCCCTGCCGGGGCCGGCCGTCCGCCGGGTGGCAGTTGGTGCAGCGCGGATGGGCAATCACCCGACCCGCTTCGAGGAAGAGCGCCACCGAGCGCGCCTCCGGGTTCTCGATGTTCGAGAAGGACGCCACGGGACGGAGCGCATCCGGGGACGCGGGGGGCTCCGCGGGAGCCCGCGTCGAGCTCCGGCAGCCCGTGAGCGCGACGACTCCACACGACAGCACAAGGACGAACCGGTGGCTTCGCATGCCCCGCGAGCGTGACACGGGCGAAGGCCGCCCGGCCATCCTCGAAGGCGCCCTCCCCGCCTCCAAGTGTCCACCTTCCGCCGGCCCCTTCATCCCGGGGTCGCAGTTGTGTCAGGCGCCCTCTGCCCTGGGTCCGTCTTGAAGTCATTCTCATACACATTCTCGTAAAACTGGATAGACGAGAAAAGTCCTTCTCGTTCTCCTTGGGAGGCTGTACGGAGCGCCCCTTCTCTCCACAAGGACTGCCCCCACCGCCATGATCAAATTCTCCTCCTTCGCCATCGTCGCCGCGCTCGGCCTGAGCGCCTGCAATGAAGAGGACCCTGTCCCGCCGGTTGAGAAGACGCGAGAGGAGCGGGTCAACGAGCACATGGAGTCGCTGCGCAGCGACACCACGGCGCTCGGGACCTTCCTGCTCTCCATGCCCAAGGGCGGCGACCTGCACAGCCACACCTCCGGCGCCATCACCACGGAGAAGCTGATTGCGTGGGGCGCGGAGGACGGCGCGTGCGTGAACACGACGACCTACGTGGCCAGCAACCCGTGCGCGGCCGGCGCGGTGCCCCTGGCGCAGACGGAGACCGACCGCGCCCTCTATGACGCGGTGATGAGCGCCTGGTCCATGGAGGACCACCCGGGCCCGCTGCTGACCGCGCACCAGCACTTCTTCGACGCCTTCGGCAAGTACGGCGCCGTGCAGTTGGATTCGCGCAACGACGACAGCTACGCGGACATCCTGTCGCGCGCGGGCCGGCACAACCAGGTCTACGTGGAGCTGATGCAAGGCTTTGGCGCGAGCACCGGCGGCCGGCTCGCCACGCCGCTGTTCACGTCCACGGACACCTGGGACAAGGCGACCCTGCTGGCGAAGCGGCAGCAGATCATCGCGCTGCCGGACTTCCAGAACGCGCTGACGGCGCAGGTCACCAGCATCGCGAACACCCTGAAGGGGACCCGCGAGCTGCTCGGCTGTGCCACCGCTCAGCCGGACCCCGGCTGCAACGTGGACGTGCGCCTGCTCGTGTCCGCCAACCGCACCGCGGACCGGACGAACGTCTTCGGACAGTGGGTGTATGCCTATGAGCTGGCGCAGAAGGTGCCCGAAATCGTCGGCGTGAACCTGGTGTCGCCGGAGGAGAACGCCAACTCGCTCGCGTTCTACCAGGATGAGATGTTCGCCCTGGGCACGCTCGACGACTTCAACGACCAGGAGGTCGGCCGCAAGCTGGTGCACGTGTCGCTGCACGCCGGGGAGCTCATCCCGTCGGTGCTCGGCGCGCAGGACCAGTCGCACATGAACTTCCACATCCGCGAGGCCGTGGAGAAGGCCCATGCGGAGCGCATCGGCCACGGCGCGGACGTGCTGAGCGAGACGGCCGGCGACGGCGCCGAGGACCTGCTGCGCGACATGAGCGCCGCAGGCGTGATGGTTGAAATCTGCCTGACGTCCAACCGC
The DNA here is from genome assembly GCF_026626765.1 of Corallococcus sp. bb12-1. Classification (NCBI taxonomy): domain Bacteria; kingdom Pseudomonadati; phylum Myxococcota; class Myxococcia; order Myxococcales; family Myxococcaceae; genus Corallococcus; species Corallococcus sp. bb12-1. The sequence goes on from NZ_JAPNJZ010000010.1 coordinate 302,825, forward strand.
GTCCTGCTGGGCATGTCCGGTGATGCGCACCCGCTGGCCGCGTACCTGAAGAACAACGTGCCGGTGGCCCTGGCGACGGACGACTCGGGCATCCTGCGCGGGGACATCACCCAGGAGTACGTGGCCGCCGCCACCGCCCAGGGGCTGGACTACAAGACGCTCAAGATGATGGCGCGCGCCAGCCTGGAGCATGCCTTCGCGGAGGGCGACAGCCTCTGGGTCCGCCGCGATGACTTCACCACCGTCGCGACCGCCTGCGCCTCCGACAAGCCGGAGGAGACCGCCCTGTCGGCTGGCTGCAACAGCTTCCTCGGCGGCAACAAGCGGGCCTCGATGCAGTGGAAGCTGGAAGCCCAGCTCGCCACCTTCGAGCGCACCGTCGCCCCGTGATTCATCGCCTTCGCGCCTCCGTCATGGGGGCGCGAGGGCAGCAGGTCAGCGCCCCACGCCGATGCGCGTCCACAGCTCCAGCAGGGTGCGCAGCACGGCCGCGTCCGGCACCTCCGCCGCGGGCGGCACGTCCACCCGGATGCCGTGGGCCGCGAGCCGCGTGAAGGGGTTGTCCGCGTCCGGCGTCTTCAGCGGCACCGACGGATCCGCCGGCCGGAAGCCGAACGCCAAGGCCCGCGCCTGCACCGGCTTGCTGCGCAGGAAGCCCACCCACTCCAGCGCGGCCTCACGCTGCTCGGGCGTCACCCAGTCCGCCTGGAGCACCGCCGCCGGATGGTCGCTCCACAGCGTCACCGGGGGGTAGTCCACCTGGAGCTGCCCCCACCGTCCCTGCGCGTGGCCAAGCTGCGAGATGACCAGGCTCTCGTACACCAGGGCCAGGTCGTAGCGGGACGGGCCGAAGCGCACCAGGTCCGTCATGAAGATGCCGGTGGAGGGCTCGAAGCGCGTCACGCCCCGCTCCAGGCGCTTGAGCCATTCCTGGTAGCCCGGCTCCAGCAGGTCCTGCTGGTTCACCGCCGCGCGGCGCCCCAGGTACTCCAGCGTCGCGGACAGGAGCGCCTGGAGGCCGGAGTTGGACTTCGTCGGGTCGGTGTGGCCCAGCTTCACGAAGCCCCACTCCGGAGGGCCGCCCACCGCGGGCCAGCCCTGGTCGCTCGCCACCGCGCGCTGGAGCGTCTTCCACGACAGCCCCCCGCCCCCACCCGCCTTGCGCAGCACCTCCATCCGGTCCTGCCAGCCCACGAAGACCAGCGGGGTGATGACCAGCGGCTGCGGCGCGGCGTCTCCCTGCGTCGCGAACAGCGGCCCGTGCGAGGCGTCCGTCGCCCAGTCCGCCGCGAGCATGCGCATGACAGCGCTGTCCGCCGGACTCCACACCGTGGGCTGCTCGCGGCCCTCCAGGATGGCCTGGGCCGCGTCCAGTGAACCCCGTCCCACCAGCGTCACCCGCACGTGCGGGTGCGTGGTCTGGAACTCCGCGAGCGCCGCCTCCACCCACTCGCGCTTCTCCGTGCTGTAGAGGAAGGTGATGTCCGTCACCTTCCGGCGCGACGGCGGACGCACGGACTCCGGCTCCGACGCCACCGTGCGCGGCGCATCCGAGGCCGCCAGCAGGTAGAACACCCCGAACGCCGCGGCCAGCACGCCAATGAGGAGGAGGACCCGGGGCTTCATGTCCCGCCTCGTACCCCGGGTCGCACCGCCTGGGACTGCGGCGACGGCATTGTCACAACCATGTCACTCACGCCTTCTCCCCCTGGCCGGCCGCCCACCGGAGAAGGAACCTTCCGGATGCCGTCCTGAACGTTTGTTTGTCCTCAAATCGGATGGCAGACTGGACGAATGATGGCAATGGGTCGGCGAATCGCGCTCCTGGGACTGGGGGCGGTGCTGGGTGGATGCGCGGCGAAGCAGGCCCCTCCCATCCAGCACTACGCCCTGGGCATGTCGCGCGCGGAGTATCGGGACTACACGGGGGCGAAGGCGAGCCCTTGTGATTCGGAGCCGCGCTGGTTCTCCGACGAGCTGACGGCGGTCAACGGCCTGCTGGGGCGCTTCGTCCGGGAGACGGAGCACGCGCAGGACCCGAAGTCGCCGGAGCAGCCCCAGCACCTGGCGTTGCTGGAAGAGGGGCTGCGCACGCTGCCCCCGGTGTTGAAGGTGCACGAGGGCAACCTCAAGGCCCTGCAGTCCTGCGACTTCCGGCGCACGGGCGCGTTCCCGGACCTGGCGAAGCTGGGAGCGGAGCGGGTGAAGGAGGCGCGCGGGCGGCTGGCGCTGGGGCCCCGAATCCAGGCCGCCGCGGCGCTGCGCGAGGCCCAGCAGAAGTGGCGGGAGGAGGCCCCGGCGCGCGAGGAGAAGGCGCGCGGCACGTGGTGCTCCAAGTCTCCGCAGGTGGGCCAGCCGGACCTCTACTTCGCGCGGCAGTCGCCGGACGGGCACACCGAGTGGCTCTTCTGCGACGGGCACGTCGTGGACAAGACGGGTGAAGGGGAGCCCACGCTCCTGAGCCCGCAGGGAATCTCCAAGGCGGAGCGTCGGCGGGTGCAGCCGAAGAAGTACCTGGACGCGGCGCGCGGCTACCCCACCGAGGAGATGGACCGCGAGCCCACCTCCGTCCCGGCCCCCGCTTCGGAGTCCGCGAGCGCCACCGAAGGGTAGCGCCAGGCCGCGCGTCCCGTCACGCCCCCAGCCGGGCGAGCCGCTTCGACAGGTGCGCGTCGCCGCCCGCATCCACCCCGCCGACGAAGGCCGCCAGCGAGCTGCCCGCGCCGCCCAGGTGGGCCTCCACGTGCGGCTTGAGGACGCCCCAGCGCTTCGCCCACGCGTCCTCGGAGCCGTCGCGCAGGTCCGGACGCTCCGCGAGGAGCGCCGTCACGCGCAGCGCCAGCTCCGGGTCGCCCAGCGTCCGCGCCGCCGCCACGCCCGTCGGCACGGAGCCCGCGGGCGCGGCCTTCCACATGTCCGTCGCGCGCTGGAAGGCGGCCACGTCCACCGCTGACAGGAGCCCCAGCGCGTGGCGCACCGGCAACCGGCCTTCCGCCTTGGGTCCCACCACATGCGCCATCAGCGCGGCGAAGGGCGCGGCCAGCGCGGGGTGCGCCGCCGGGTCCACGCCGCCCAGGGCCCGCAGCGCCCGCCGGGCCTTGCGCGCCAGCCGCGTCACCTTCCAACTGGGGCCCTTGAGGCGGGCCTGGAGCGAGGTCAGCGCGACGCCCGCGGCGGACACGAGCTCCGGGCCGGGCGTGGCGGGCGCGACACGGCGGGGCAGCACCAGCTTCGGGGGCGCAGCGGCGACGGCGGCCTTGGGGGGCGGCGCGGCGGGAGCCTCGCCCGCGCCCACCTCGGCGTAGCCTTCGCGCACCTTCTCCGCGACCTTCTTGGTGTACTCGCGCAGGGCGGCTTCCTCGTCCGGGAAGGCCTTCTCCTTGCGCTGCCCGGCCGTGCCGATGCGGCCATAGGTGACGATGAAGTTGGCGCCCTGCACCTCGGGCATCCAGAACTTGGAGCTGTTGCCGTCGACGAACTCGAACCTGCGCATGGGAGGGGAGGCTACCTCACCTGGAGGGCCGAGCGCTTCAGCCAGCTTGCGCCGCCAGCGACCGCAGGCCCTCTTCGCGCGACACGCTGCCCGTGTAGCCCAGTTCCTGACGGGCCTTCTCGTCGCTCACCGTCACCTCCTGGCCCACCAGCAGCAGCTCCGTGCGCGACAGCGGCGGGGCGCTCTTGAGGCCCAGCACGTCCCAGACGAGGTCGCTCGTCACCGCCACCATCGCCGCGAGCGCGGTGGGCAGGGACTTGTCGCCAGGGTCCACGCCCTGCGTCTTCAGGAGCGCGGTGACGAAGGCGCGGAACTCCACCGGGGCGCCGTCGGTGAGGAAGTACGCCTGGCCTCCCCGGCCCTTCTCCGCGGCCAGCAGCATCCCCTCCACGGCGTTGGCCACGTGGCAGGTGGACGTCAGGTAGCGCCCGCCGCCAATCCAGCGGAAGCGCCCCGCCTTCACCGCGGCCACCAGCGCCGGCAGCACCGTGGTGTCTCCTGGTCCCCACACGAGCCGGGGCCGCACCGCGACGGTGGTGAAGTCCGGCGAGTTGACGCTGAGCACCCGGCGCTCCGCCTCGCCCTTGGTGGACGGGTACGGACCCACGGGGCGCTGGGGCAGCTTCTGGGTTTCGTTGAGGTGGGCCATGGGGCCGCCGTCCGCCAGCACGGCTTCGGTGCTCACGTGCACCAGACGCTTCACCCCGGCCGCGCGCGCCGCCTCCAGCACGGTCTCCGTGCCGCGCACGTTGACCTCGTAGAACTCCGCGCGGGGACCGGACATCTTCACGTGCGCGGCGGCATGGAAGACGGTGTCGCAGCCCTCCATGCCCAGGCGCAGCCGCTCCGGGTCGCTCAAATCGCCTTCCCACGGCTCGCCGCCAGCGGCCTGCACCGCCGCCACGGACGCGGGCGAACGGGCCAGCGCGCGCGCCGGCTCCCCGCGCTTCGCAAGCGCCGCGAGCAGGTGCTTCCCGACGAATCCCGAGCCACCGGTGACGAACGCGCGCACGTGAACATCCTCCCTGCCAGACGACGCCGCTCCTACCACTCCCGGCCGGCCTCGGGTAGCCGCGTCCTGGCCCGTGTCAGAACATGTCGCGCATGGAAGGCGCGGGCCCGGAGAACAGCGCGCCGGCCACCCCGAGCGACGCTTCGTCCGCCTCCAGCATCCCGGCCAACTGGAGCGCCCGGGGCGTCAGGAAGCCGGTGTAGAGCGGGGCCAGGGCGCGCACGTGCAGCCGCATCCGTCCCTCTCCGCCGGGCCGTACGCGCGCGGCGCCGCCTTCCACCTCCAGCACGAAGCGCCCCTGGTTCTGCGGGAGGACGTCGTCCGCCACGTCCAGGTGCAGCGCGCCGGACAGGCCCGGGGGCCAGCCGCGAGCCTCCAGTGCCTGGGGCACGTTCAACAGCCGCGTCATCCAGTGCATGGACAGCTTCAGTTGGTACGTCTGTTCGCGCAGCAGCGCGAGCAGGGGCTCGTCCGCGCCGCCGAACCACACCACGTCCTGCGCCAGGGAGCGGTGGTCGCCCAGGAAGCGCAAGAGCCGGCGCGCGGCGGCGGGCGTGGTGGCCACCAGGTCGTTGAGCTTCAGCACCTGCTTGGGCACGGCCCCCTGGGGCGAGAGGCTCCGGATGAGGTACACGAAGCCCTCCACGCCGGAGGCGCCCTCCACGACGAAGCCATGCGCCGTGTCGTTGCGCGGCGTGCGCACGCGCCGCCAGATGTAGTCGCCCCGGTCCAGCCAGCCGTGGCGCTGGGAGGCGAAGCGCCGGTAGCACGCGTCCACCGCCTCCTCGTCCGAGGGCCGCATGGGACGCAGCGTCAGCGAGCGTTCCCCCAGCTCCAGCGCGGAGGCGTCGACGTGGATTTCATACCGTGCGCCGGACTGCTCATAGCCCACGCGCCGGTAGAGCGGCTGCGTCGCGGGATAGAGCACCGACAGCGGCGCCCCCTCGTCGCGCATCTCCCGCAGGAAGTGGTGGAAGAGGCGCGTGGCGGCCCCGGCGCCCCGGTGCTCGGGCGCGACGCCCACGCCGCCCACGCCAATCATGGGCACCGAGCGCCCCCCCAGGAACTGGGCCATGCGGATGAGGGTGAGCGACGCCGCCACCTGTCCGTCGTGGCGCAGCAGGCGCAGCAGCCCGGCCGCGTGGTTCTTGCGCACCACGCCCTCGGCGTCGGCGGCGACCATGGCGAAGGCCTGCGTGGTGATGTCCACGACCGAGGCCAGCTCCTGCTCATCCCGCGGAGGCCCGTACTCTCCCGTCAGCTCCATCCCGCATCCCCTTCCAGCGCACGCGCCCCCACGGACGCTCCCTCATGGGGACGTGGTGGGGGTCGCTCGCGAAGCAGCATGGCGCAGCGGATGGGGACGCGGAAAGGCGCGAGCGCTCCGGAGGTCACTTCCCCGGCTTCGGCTTTGGCGCCGGAGGCAGCCGTCCGGCCTTGCGAAGGACCTGCACCAGACGATCGTGTGGCAGGCCATACACCCGCGCGTCCTGGTTCCCGGTCATCGTGTCGGAGACGAGCATCGCGTTCAGGATGGCCTCCTGGGTGGCCTGCACCGTGGCCTCGAAGAGCGGGTTGAGCCGTTCGTTCTCGAGCATGGCGACGCTGGCCGCCGGGGCTCCGTCCACCGGCAGCGTGCGCTGGGTGGAGAACGCGAGGAAGATGTCGCCAGAGAAGTCCTCCCCCAGGGCCCCCATCTTCCCCAGGGCGAGCGGCACCCGCCGGGCGATGCGGTCCAACTGGTGCGGCAGGAGCGGCGCGTCGGTGGCCACCACCACGATGATGGAGCCCATCCCTTCGGGGTGCGTGGGCGTGACGCCGGCCCGCGCCGCGCAGGGCTTCATCTGGGAGAAGAAGGGCCCCTTCGGAGGCTGGGCCCCCGTGTAGCAGGCGCGCAGGTCGGTGATCACCTCGCCCACGGGAACCCCGGCGACGGAGAGGAGCCGGCGGCTGCCGTAGTTGCACTGCACCAGGACGCCAAGCGTGTAGCCACCCTGCTCCGCTGGGAGCCTGCGCGAGGACGTGCCGATGCCGCCCTTGAAGCCATGGCAGACCATCCCCGTCCCGCCGCCCACGGAGCCCTCCGGCACGGGCCCCGGGCGCGCGGCATCCATGGCCTGCATGGCGTGGGTGGGCCGCACATGGAAACCATCGATGTCATTGAGCATGCCGTCCCAGGTCTCCGCCACCACGGGCAGCCCGAGCTCCCACGTCAGGTTGCGCTGCTGGGCCCAGGCAATCACGCCCTCATGCACGGCGCCCACGGCGTGCGTGTTGGTGATCATCACGGGACCGGAGAGCAGGCCCGACTCCTTCACCCAGTGCGTGCCGGTCATCTCACCGCTGCCGTTCAAGGCGTAGGTCGCCGCGAAGACCGGCTGCGCCACCGCGTCCCGGCCCCGGGGAAGCACAGCGGTGACGCCGGTCCGGACCTGGGGCGCACCGGGCGCGGCCCCGCCGGAGTGGAGCGTCGTGTGGCCCACCTCCACGCCCTTCACGTCGGTGATGGCATTGAGCGCACCCGGAGTGCCTCCGAAGGAGATGCCCAGGTCACTGGCCCGCGCACGCGGCCGGGACGTCTGGGCCGGCGCCGCGAGAGGAAGCAGCAGCAGCAGACAAAGCAGACCTGGGGGAACGACGGGGCGGGCGGGTTTCATGGACAGGGATCTACACCCGATGCCTCCCTGGACAGCCACTCACCCGCGACAGCACAACCCACACACTGGGTTTCTGCTTTCAGAACCGCCCTGGTAGGTTGCCCGGACGATGCGCAACCCCTTCTCCGCCAGATGCGGCCTGCTGCTCCTCCTGTTGAAGAACACCTACTACGGCGGTCCCTGGAAGTTCGACGGCGCCTATCTGACCCGCGACTTCACCCACGCCACATCACGTCCCTTCGCACTGCGCATGAATCGCGAAACCATCGTGCCGGGCCAGACAGGGACCATCGCTATCGTGGCGGACAAGAGCGCCTTTGAAACGAAGGAGGGACAGCTCACGGATCTCGCCCTTCAGATCTTCCGCGATGACGGCCTTCTCCAGGTAGCGGTGACGATGGATCACACCCTCATTCGGAAGTAGAAGCGCTGGCCATGCCCCTCCGCAAAGCCCTCCTGCTCGCATCCATCGCGCTCCTCGCTACGGCCTCTGGTTGCCCTGCGACGACCGGGGTGGTTCTGCGCGCGGATGGCACACCGGGCCCGCAGGATTGTTCGGAGGAAGCCAGGAAGGCGATGCGCTACCTCAAGCTGCATGTCGGGGATGCATCCTGGGTGGACCTGGATGCGAACCAGCTCGACGCGAGGCGGGTCACGCTCTACGACGGACCGGTGGAGAGCATCCTCAAGGACGACTTCGGGACACTCGAAGCAACAACGCGCTTGTACGGGCAGGTCTGGACGAGCGGACCGCAGGTGGTCATCCGGTACTACGAGGCACACCCGCCCGACAGCGAGAAGATTCCTGTGTGCGCGGTGGCCCGTCTCAGTCGGGACCAGATGCGGAAGCTGCCGGAGTCAAAGCCGGGAACCGCCATCCTGGAAGGCTCCACCGCCGCAGCCTACGTCGTCGATTCCTTCCGATAGCTCGGCCCAGGGCCGCGTCTTCAAACGCCGCGTCATCCAGATCGCGAAGCCAGCGCGTCGTGTTCAGCAGCCCGTGAAGTGCCACGGATGATGTTGAGCATCCCTGGCGGCGTGGCAAGAGTCCTCCTCGGCCGCTCACGGCCCAGGGAGACACCGCTACATGATCCGCATCAGCGCCTTCAAGTGGGTACCCCCGTTCGCACAGGGAGTGGTACGCGACCTCCGGGTCCGGTGGGCACTCGAAGAAGCCGGGCTGCCCTATGAGGCACAGCTCATCGACCCCGAGGTCCAGGCCTCCTCCGACTACCGGGAGCTCCAGCCCTTCGGACAGGTTCCGGTGTTCGAGGAGGAGGGGCTCGCCCTGTTTGAATCGGGAGCGATCGTGTTCCACATCGCGTCCCGGAACGAAGTCCTCCTTCCCCGGGATGAGGCAGACAGGGCCCGTGCGATCACCTGGATGTTCGCGGCGCTCAACTCGATCGAGATCCACGTCCAGCAGCTCGCCGAAATCGACCTCTTCGCCCCCGACAAGGAGTGGGCGAAGCTCCACCGTCCGGACGTGGAGAAGGCCGTCAGGCGTCGGCTGAAGGAACTCGCCATGAGGCTGGGTGACCGTGAGTACCTGGAGGGGCGCTTCACCGCGGGCGACCTGATGATGACGACGGTGCTCCGCATCCTCCGCCACACCGACCTGCTGGACAGCGAGCCCACGCTGAAGGCCTACAAGGAGCGCTGCGAGGCGCGGCCAGCGTTCCAGCGGGCCCTGGCGGCCCAGATGAAGCCCTTCGAGACGCGGGGGGCCTGAGCAAGGAACCGCGCCAGCGCAGCGACTGCGCACTCAGACCTCGTCGAACTGTCCGCCGACAATGCCGCTTCGCTCCAGCGCATCCTTGATCTCGTCATCGACAATGATGGGCGGAGACCAGCCCCACAGCCGGAACACGCGAGCATCACCGACCTTCGACTTGTCGATTCGCAAGCCATGAACAGCGCGGTATTCACCAGCCCGGTGCGCCTGTACGCCCTCTGCGGTGTAGAGCCGGACTTCTTCACATGCGGCATCGTCGATGCAACGGAGCCGACGAGCCGCGTTGAAGATGAAATAGGGCTCATGCTGCCCTTCGACTTCGACTTCAAAGAGCTGAACGTCGCTCGGTGCCAGTTCGCGAAGCACTGACGCGGCCCCCTCGCTGAGGATGGGGGTTCGTCCTGCCCCCGCTGTCGTGAAGTCAAGCGGCCGCCCTGGGCGGTAGATGGGGATGCGCAACCGCTCATGAAGCTCTACCGGATCGCCTCCGAAGAACCTCCAGATGTCGTCAATCTCCTGGCCCGATGGATGGGTCGGCGCCGCGAGATACCAGCGATCGGGAACGTAGACGTCGATGTTCAGGTCAAAAAAACGTCGCGTCACGTCGTCACATCCCGGAGCTTCTGCGAGCAGGGCGCGTTTTGAAGCGAACATTGAAAGCAGGGCATCCTGCAGAAAGGAGGGCGCGAATCAGACCGCAATGAACCGCCCACCCACGATGCCAGTGCGTTCCAGCGCCTCTTTGAGTTCACCATCCACGATGAGTGGCAACAGATAGCCCCAGGGCCGGAATACAACTTCGTCATTCACCGCCAGAGGATCGATACGCAGCCCGGAAACGACATGGTATTCACCGACCTTGTCTGGCTTTCCGTCCGCTGGCGTCCAAAGCCGCGCCTCCTCACAGGCCGCATCATTGATACAGCGGAGCACGCGGATCACGTTCAACAGGTAATAGGGTTCAGACTGCCCCTGAACATCCACGGGGAAGAGCTGCACATCATTCGGTGCCAGATCCCGGAACACAGCAGCGACCCGCCCACTGACAATCGGGGTTCCAGCGACTGTCGTCTTGTCGAAGTCCAGCGGCTTGCCAGGACGCGAGAGCGGAACACGCAACGTCCCGGGGTCCGCCACGGCCCTTCCGTAGACAAACGCCCAGATATCCAGAACCCCTTGTCCCTCAAGGTTCGTGGGTTCACGCAGATACCAGCGGCCCGGCGCATCGACGTCGAAATCAAGCTCAAAAAAAAGTCTCGGCATGGTGGATCACGCCTTGGGATTCTTCGTGATGAGTTTCCGCAGTTTGGTACCGGCGGTCGTGAGTTCTCGCGCGATGTTCGCCAGTTCGTCAACCAAGGCAGATCGGCACTGCCCGGAATCTCGACACCCGAGCATCGCACGCCGAATCCGGAAGAGCACCTCCTCATGATATTCGCGCGGGTGTGGCCCCTTGTGCCCCTGGATTCGAACCTGGTTCGAGGGATCGCCCAGCTTCATCCCGGCCACATGGAAGATATCCTCATAGAGCGGCGTCCACGGTCCACCCGACGCATCAGACACCTCGTTCTTGTCCGTGCAGATGTGGTGGATGTCGCCCTCGGGGTCCCCCTGCATCCCGCTCCCGGGCCCCATCGCGACGGCCGCGACGGCGGTCGGGGCCAGCGCGACGTTGAGCACTCCGGCCGAGGACAGGGAGAGCGACCGGGCCTCTCCCGCCAGCACGTTCGACAACTGGAACCCACCCTCCATCCGCGCCCGCAGGCTCGCCTGCGCGAAGCCCGGCAGCTTCGGACCCTGCGCAGCCATGGCCTCCTTACCGCCGAGCGCGGTCAACGCGACGAGCACCAGGACCCGGGCGCCATTGTCCCCAAGCACCCTGCCGAACCGGTGTCCCGCGCTCTCCAGCGCGGAGAGATTCCGCGCGTCCCGCGACTCGTCCATGAGCTGCAGGAAGCCCTGCCCCAGGTTCCACACCGGCCCGGTACCCAGGTACGCGATGAGCGACGCCGTCAACGCGAGCGCGATGAGCTTGGTGATGGGTTCGGGCGCGACCAACATCACCAACGCGCTGCCAATCATCGAAGTGACCATCACCCGCAGCGCGGCGGGATTCAGCATGTCCTCGAGCGCCTCCTCCACCCCCTCCCACACCGTATCGAGCGCGAAGGAGAGCGCCATCATCCGCCGCTCCATCGGTCCCAGGGCGAAGCCCCCCGCCAACAGCCCCAGACATCTGTCAGGGTCGCCCTGCCGCCGGCAAATCCTCTCATCCAACTCGGACACCGGGCGGCCCCGCGCGCCTTCGACAATCCCACCGGCGGAGGCCAGCAGGGAGTGTCGCGCCTCCGGGTCAGCCTCCTGGAGCCATCCCTTTAAACATCTTCGGCATCGGCTCCCTGTGAGGGAGGAAGGCGAGCGGGCGTGCGAAGGGACTGCCCCATCGGCACGCCCTGCCCCCTGTGCGGACGGTCGTTCCCTGGCCACTGTTGGCCTGGGGGTTCTACCGTCATGTTCGAGGCCATCGTGGAGCGCTTCCTTGCCCAGAGTCCACTCACCGTCATGGCCCGGGTGGTGCTGGAGCGTGCCTGTGACGCAGCGTGGGTGGATGAGGCGTTCCATGAGCATCGGGGCCGGCAGTATGAGCGCGAGTTGCTCTTCTCCGACGTCGTCGACCGGATGAGCCTGGTGGTGCTGGGGCAGCGCCCCTCGCTGCATGCGGCGGCGCAGCGGCATCGACTGCCCGTCTCGGTGCAAGCGCTCTACAAGAAAGTGAACCGGACCGAGCCGACGGTCCTCCGGGCGCTGGTGCGTGGCGCGTACGCTCGGCTGGCTCCGGTGCGCTGTGCGATGGAGCCGGTGGACGCGGTTTGCGAAGGGATGTCCGTGCGCATCGTGGACGGCAACGACTTGCCGGCCAGTGACAAGCGCCTTTCGGCGTTGCGTGGCTTCCGGGGCGCGGCGATGCCGGGCCAATCCCTCGTGCTTTATGACCCGGACCTGGACTTGGTGGCCGACGTGCTTCCCTGGGAAGACGCCCATGACCATGAGCGCTCGCTGCTCCAGCACCTGCTGCCGCAAGTCGAGCCAGGCCACCTCTGGGTGGCGGACAGGGGCTTCAGTACGCGCGCGATTCTCCAAGCCTTCGCCGCGCGCGACGCCTTTTTGCTCGTGCGGGAGCATGCTCGCAATCCCTCGCCGACCGAGGAGCGCCCGCGACGCAAGGTGGGGCGCATCGAGACGGGGACAGTCTTCGAGCAACCGGTGTCCATCCCAGACGGAGCAGGCGGCGAGATGCGACTGCGGCGCATCGAGATTGAACTCGACACGCCCACCGACGACGGTGACACCGTCATCCGGCTGTTGACGAATGTCCCGGCGGACCGCAAGGGGGCAACAACGCTCGCACGGCTGTACCGCACACGCTGGCGGATTGAATGCCTTTTTGGCCGCTTGGAGTCAGTCCTTGAAAGTGAGGTGCGAAGCCTTGGCTCGCCCCGAGGCGCCCTGCTTGGCTTCTGCGTCGCACTGGTGGCCTACGACGTGTTGGCCCTCTTGCAGGCGGCGGTAAGGGCTGCCCATCCGGTATGCGAGCAGAAGCCCATCTCCTCTTTCTACATCGCGGCCGAGTTGCGCGAGTACTACGGCGGAATGAAGGTCGCCGTTCCGGAAGAGGCCTGGGTGCCATACGAAGGACAGACATCGAAGCAACTGAGCCGGACGCTCGTGAAAATGGCAAGACACGTCGACCCGGCGATGCTCCTCAAACACCCGCGCGGTCCGAA
>NZ_JAPNJZ010000012.1:0-314348 GCF_026626765.1 Corallococcus sp. bb12-1
CGGTGTCGGCGGTGCCTGCGTCCCTGCCGGAGGTGTCCGGCTGCGCGTCCCGGGAGGGGAGCGCCCTGGCGGAGAAGCTCGTCAGCAGTTCTGTCGGAGGGCTCGGCTCACTCCGGTGACCGCCCAGGGGCTCCGGTTCTTCCTTCGCCGGTGCGGTCGGGAGGGTGGTCCTGGCGGTGTCGCTCCCGCTGTCCACCGATTCGGTCCGTGAAGGGGCTCGCGAAGGCTCCGGGGCCGGCGCGCGCTCACGCAGCGGCAGGCCCAGCACCATGGGCACCTCATCCGGCCGCATGTCGGGCTCGGTCTTCACGAGCCGCGTGTCCATCCCTTCGTCCAGGGCCATGCCCATCACCAGGGGCAGGTCCTCGGCGCCTTCCTTGGGTGCCGCCGGTTCCGGAGCCGCGGCCTCGGACGGAGCGGCTGGCGCGGCGGGCTTCGCGGCCGGCTTGGGCGCTGGCGCGGGCTTCGAGGCCTCCGGCATGCCCAGGCTCGCGAGCCGGTTGGTGGGCGTGCCCGTCATGGTGACGTCGGGCGGCTCGTTGGCGGCGCCCACCGGCAGGTTTCCGCGGTTCTTCAGGAGCGAATCATAGAGGTCCAGCAGCTGGCCCCGGATGAGGCCCGCGTCCAGCACCTTCTCCGCGTACTCGCGACCGGCCCGCCCCAGCGCCACGCGGCGGGGCACGTCGCGCGCCAGCTCCACGATGCGCTCGGCGAGCGCGCGGCTGTCCCCGGGTGGGAAGAAGACGGCCGCGTCCTGGGGGATGAGCTCGCGGGTGACGGGCAGGTCCGCGGCGATGACGGGCCGGCCGGAGGCCATGTATTCGGAGACCTTGGCCAGCGGTCCGCCCTGGACCCGGTTGCGCTCCGAGTCGTCCAGGGGCAGCACACCCACGTCCGCCAGGGCCAGCACCTTGAAGAGGTCGTCGTGGACGACGGGCGGCTGGAAGTCGACCTTCTCCTTGAGCCCCAGGTCCTTGACCAGGTCGTCCAGGTGGGGCTTCCAGTCCGGATGGTGCGCGCCCACGAGCGTCAGGCGCACGTCCACCTGCTGGGCGGCGAGCGCCGTGGCCCTCAGGAGGGTGGGCAGGCCCTGCCAGCCGACGTGGCTGCCCAGGTACATCATCCTCAGGGGCGTGCCATCCGGGGCGCCGAGCACCTCCGGGTCATAGGGCTTCAGGTCCACGGGCGCGCGCAGCATGCGCAGCTGGTCTTCCGCCGCGCCCAGCCCCTGGATGTACCCGCGCGTCGTCTGGGAGCCCGTGACGACGAGGTCCGCGTTCATCAGGCAGAAGAGCTCCTGCCGGCGGATCTTCGACAGGAAGCGGCGGTCCCCGTCCGTCTGGGGATGGGTGTAGCGCAGCTCCTGCGAGGGGAAGGTCTGCGCCTCATAGATGAGGCGGTAGCCGTAGTCCGCCTTCAGCTCGCAGAGCGCGTAGCCGCCGAAGGGGTCCGTGAAGTGGGCGAGGGCGTAGTCCTCGCTTTCCAGCTGCCGACGCACGGCCCGCTCGAAGGATTGGATGCGCGAGGCCAGGTCGCCGGAGCCTACCGGGACGCGAAGCAGCCGTGCGCCCTGGTACTTCTCGATGTGGGAGTGGTCGGGCGTCTTCGCCGACAGCACCACCACGGAGAAGCGGTCAGGCAACGCCTTCAGATACTCGGTCAGTCGGCGTGAGGAGCCAGACGGGCCGGGGATGACGTCGAAGCTGCACAGGAGAAGTCTGGGCAGGTCACTCAAGCGGTCGCAGGATACTTGGACATGGGGAAGGTGTCATCGGTCGTGACGGAAGAAGAACGGGGTCCGCAGACAAACACATCCCGTGACGGATGCGTTGACCCCCTGTATGCCGCGACATAACGAGGCGGGGTGTCCATGGATGAGCGGAAGGGCGTCACCTTGAGCTACCTGCGCGAGCTGGCCCGGAAATACCTCCGGGAGCGCTCCGGCGCGTCCCGAGGGCGTGAGTTCGTCGCCGCGCTGGCCGAGCGTGTTCCCGCCCTGGGGCGGCTCGCGCGCCTGGCAGGACTGAGCGTGTCCCAGCGCGGCTCCGGTGACGTGGGCGGTGAAGAGCGCAAGCTGGATTCCGGACCGCCGGATTCTGGTCCGGTGCAGGGCGCGAAGCCCGGGGCCGTTCCCCTGCCGCCTCCGGAGGTCGCTGACGCCGAAGGCGCACAGGCACGAGAACTTTTCTCGGAACCCATCACCGAGCCCAGTGGTGGGCCCCGGACGCGGCCGGCCCGGGTGGTGACGTTCCCTGGCCGTGGTGGCAAGTCGCGCCGGGACCCGGACGACGAGGACACGCTGCCCTCGTTCCCGGAGACGCCCACGCCGCGTCCTTCGAGCGCGCCGACGCAGGACGCCGCGCCCCCGGCCGCCGCCGGAGCGGGCTTTGCGCCCGTAAGCGAGCCCCCGCATGCCGCCGAGCCCCTGGTGGAGGGGTTCTTCGTGACGAAGGTCGCGGGGCAGGCCGAAGCGCGCCGCCATCATCTGTTGGAGGAGCAGGCGCCGCGCCTGCCCCCCGCGGACCCGACGCCCGAGCGGCAGGAGCACCTGGGCGAGCTGCCCCTGGACTACCAGGACGACGCGATGGTGCTGCTCGCGCGCGATCCGCACACGCTCTTCGTCCTCTGGGACTTCAGTGATGCCAGCCGGCAGCGGGCCCTGGATGAGCTGCCGTCGCCGCGCGCGGTGCTGAAGGTGTTCGACGGGGAGGGTGTGTCGCGCGAGGTGGACTTCGCGTTGGAGTCGCGCAGCTTCTACCTGCGGGAGATGGCCCCCGGCCGCACGTACCGGGTGGAGGCGCACTTCGTCGGCTCGGATGGTCGTTCGCGCCGCATCGGACATTCGTCGAACCGGGCGACGCTGCCGCCGGCGGGACCGTCCTCGGACACGTCCATCCGGTTCCTGCACATGCCGCCCCCGCCCGTCGTGAACCGCGCGCGTGAGCAGGCCGTGCCGGTGGTGGCCCCGCGTGCCGCGGAGCCGCAGGAGCGCGAGTACGTGACGTGGCGCCGGGTGACGCTGCCGGGCAGCGCGGGCGTGCGCGACGTGCCGGAGGTGCACCGCGAGCGGGCCCCGGGCGCTTCGGATCAGCGCTATGGGGAGGCGCCCTACCTTGAGAATGTTCCCCGGGCGCCGGGGGCTTCGGACCAGCGGTATGCGCGTGGGGCGGAGGCGACGCCCGGTGAGGGCCTACCCCTGGCGCCTCCGCGTGCCCCGGGTGCTTCGGATCAGCGCTACCTGTCGGTGGATCGCGCGCCGGGCGCTTCGGATCAGCGCTACGGGCAGACGCTGCTTCCGGGCGGTGTGTCGGAGTATCGCTACCTGGAGGTTTCTTCCCGCGCCGCCGGAGCTTCGGAACAGCGCTACGTGGAAGGTGCTGGAGGGCAGGGCGCGTCGGGGCAGAAGTACATCGACGTGCCGCGAGCCCCCGGGGCTTCGGACCAGCGCTACCTCACGGTGTCGCCGGGGCCCGGGGCTTCGGATCAGCAGTACCTGACGGTGCCTCGTGCGGCGGGTGCATCGGATCAGCGGTATCTGGCCATGGATCGGGTGCCGGGTGCTTCGGATCAGCGGTACCTGACGGTGCCTCGTGCCGCTGGCGCATCGGAGCAACGCTACCTGGGCACGGAGGGCGCTTCGGGTCCGCAGTACCTGACGGTGCCTCGCGCGGCCGGGGCTTCGGATGCGCGCTATCTGGAGGACTCGCGCGCACCGGCGGGCCCGCCCGCGGCGCAGGGGCCTGCTGCTCCGCTTCCCGTGAATGGCCGAGGCGTGGGGAATGGCTCGCGCGCGCCTGCGACGCCGGTCGCCGCGAAGCGGCCCGCGGACTCCTCCGCGTCGGACTCCCGTGCTCCAGGGGCGGTGGCTCCTGCGTCCTCGCGAGCCTCGGAGGCCGGGGCTCCCAGCGAGCCGTGGTCCTTGAGCGTGGCGCGCGGTCTGACCGCGTCCGAACAGCGAGCCCTCGACAAGGCGAGAGAAGCTGCCGAGGCGTCGCGGGAGGCCCCTCCGGCTCCCGCGCCTTCGGGTAACCCTGCTTCGACGGATGCGACGCCCGTGGCCTCGAAGGCCCCTGCCGCTCCTGTGGTGCCGAGCGCTCCATCCGCAAAGGCCACCACGCCCCGGACGGAAGCCGCACCCGCTCAACCCTCGGCGCCCTCGAAGCCCGCCCCTCCGGAGCCGCTCGGGAAGGGCTCGCCGGAGCCTTCGTCTCCGGACTCCAAGTCCTCCACCTCCAAGTCCCGGCGCGCTTCGCGCCGTGGACGTTCGTGAACCCGCACGGCCTCTTCGACTGACCTATGAGCCTGGGCTCCCTCGCGCTGGTCCTCCACGCACATCTCCCCTTCGTCCGTCACCCCGAGCACGAGGACTTCCTCGAGGAGGACTGGCTCTACGAAGCCATCTCCGAGACGTACCTGCCGCTGCTGCGCGTGTTCGACGCGCTGGTCGAGGATCGCGTCCCCTTCCGGGTGACGATGACGCTCTCGCCCACGCTCGTCACGATGCTCAACGACGACCTGCTGCGCGAGCGCTACGCCCGGCGTCTGGACCTGCTCTGCGAGCTGGGCGCCCGCGAGGTGCACCGCACCCGTCACGACGCCACGTTCCATCCGCTGGCCGTCTTCCACCGCGACCACTTCGACTCGCTGCGCCTCGCGTACAACAACCACTACCGGCGCGACCTGGTCGGCGCGTTCCGCAGGCTCCAGGACGCAGGCCACCTGGAGATCCTCACCTGCAACGCCACCCACGGCTTCCTGCCGCTGATGCAGCAGACGCCCGAGGCCGTGCGCGCCCAGGTGACGGTGGCGGCGAACCACTACCGGCAGAACTTCGGCCGTGACCCCGCGGGCATCTGGCTGGCCGAGTGCGGCTACTACCCGGGCCTGGAGCGCATCCTCTCCGCCGAGCGCATCCGCTATTTCTTCGTCGACACGCACGCGCTCACGGACGCCACCCCCCGCCCGCTGCACGGCCCCTACGCCCCCATCTTCACCGAGCCGGGCGTCGCCGCCTTCGCGCGCGACCCGGAGAGCAGCCAGCAGGTGTGGAGCACCGAGCACGGCTACCCGGGCGACCCCGTGTACCGCGAGTTCTACCGGGACATCGGCTGGGACCTGGACCAGGACTACATCCGGCCCTTCATCCAGCCCACCGGCGACCGGAAGAACACCGGCTTCAAGTACTTCCGCATCACCGGCAAGACGAACGACAAGCAGCCCTATGATCCGGCCGCGGCCCGCGAGCGCGCGGCCGTGCACGCCGGCAACTTCCTCTTCAACCGCGAGCGGCAGTTCGAATACCTCGCCTCGCGCATGGGCGGCCGCAAGCCCGTGGTCGTCGCGCCCTACGACGCGGAGCTGTTCGGTCACTGGTGGTTCGAAGGCCCCCACTTCATCGAAGCACTCATCCGTCAGGCCGCGCGCGAGCCCCGGAAGTTCGACCTCATCAGCCCTCTGGACGACCTGCGCGCGCACCCGGAGAACCAGGTGGCCACGCCGCCCCTGTCGTCCTGGGGCGCGGGCGGGTACGCGAACATGTGGCTGGATGGGAGCAACGACTGGATCTACCGGCACCTGGACCACTGCGCGAAGCAGATGGTGGCGCTGGCTCGGGACTTCCCCGACGCCTCGTCCTTGCCGCGCCGGGCGCTGAACCAGGCCGCGCGCGAGCTGCTGCTGGCGCAGTCCTCCGACTGGGCCTTCATCATGAAGACCGGCACCATGGTGGACTACGCCGTGCGCCGGACGAAGGAGCACCTGCAGCGCTTCCTGCGCCTGCACGACCAGGTGCGCGCGGGAACCGTCGATGAAGCGTGGCTGTCCCATGTGGAGGGCCGCGACAACCTGTTTCCAGAACTGGACTACCGGGTGTACCGGCCCGGTTGAGCGCTTCGGGAACAGGCGGGCTGGCCGGGAGTTAACCTCCCGCGAGCGGACGATGTCGTTCCGGTTGCGGGGACTCGTTTCCGCTTTAGCTTGAAGGAATCCATGACCCACACGCTCCTTCCGTTCCGTCGCAAGCTCGTGACCGCCGTGTTGGTGCTGGCGTCGCCCACACTCGCCCTGGCGCAGGCTCCGGCGCCCAAGCCCGCCGCTCCGCGGACGCAGCCGGCGGTCACCGGGCAGGCCGGCAACCTCCAACCCGCCACGCGCGAGGCCCAGTCGCTGGCCTCGCTGGCCCCGCTGGTGGACTCGGTGAAGTCCGCCGTCGTGAACGTGGATGTGCAGGCCCGTCCCGAAATGCCGGAGGGCATGGAGGACAACCCGCTCTTCGACCGCTTCTTCGGCGGAAACGGTGGGCGGGGTGGCGGCCGCAGTGAGCGGGAGCAGGTCCGCCAGGGCGCCGGGTCCGGCTTCATCATCGACCCCAAGGGTCTGGTGCTCACCAACAACCACGTCATCGCGGACGCGGTCACCATCACCATCCGCCTGGACGACGGCCGTTCGTTCACCGGCGAGGTGGTGGGGCGCGACCCGCTCACCGACGTGGCCGTGGTGAAGATCAAGGAGAAGGTGGATCAGCTGCCCACCGTGAAGCTGGGCGACTCGGACGCGGTGCGCGTGGGCGACTGGGTGCTGGCCATTGGCAACCCGTTCGGCCTCGCGTCCAGCGTCAGCGTGGGCATCCTGTCCGCGCGGGCCCGGGAGATTGGCGCCAGCGCGTACGACGACTTCCTCCAGACGGACGCGGCCATCAACCCTGGCAACTCCGGCGGCCCGCTGTTCAACATGAAGGGCGAGGTGGTGGGCATCAACACCGCCATCGTCGGCGGCGGCACGGGCATCGGCTTCTCCGTGCCCAGCAACCTCATCAAGGCGCTCCTGCCGCAGTTGGAGAAGAGCGGCTCCGTCACGCGCGGCTGGCTGGGCGTGGGCATCCAGCCCCTCACGCGCGACTTGGCGCAGGCGCTGAAGCTGCCAGTGAACGAGGGCGCCATCCTCACGCAGATCAACCCCGGCTCCCCCGCGGCGAAGGCGGGGCTCAAGGCGGACGACGTGGTCGTCGCCGTGGACGGGCAGAAGGTCCGCTCCGACAGCGAGCTCACCCGCACGGTGGCGCTCAAGAAGCCCAACAGCGTCACCACGCTCAGCCTCTACCGCGACGGCAAGGCCCAGGACGTGAAGGTGACCATGGGCACCCGGCCGGACCTGGAGGGCCTGTCCAAGAAGAAGCCCGAGGCCGCCGAGGAGCAGGACACCTCGCGCCGCGTGGGCGTGTCCCTGCAGGACCTGGATGCGCGCACCGCGTCCCAGGCGGGCTTCACCGAACGCTCCGGGGCGCTCATCACCGACGTCCTCCCCGGCTCGCCCGCGGACCGCGCGCAGCTGTCCCCGGGCATGTTGGTGGTGGAGGCGAACCGCAAGCCCATCGCGAGCGCGAAGGAGCTGGCTGCGGTCATCCGCGCCGCGCCCGCGGGCGGCACCCTGCTGCTGCGCGTGGCCGGTCCCGGCGGCGGGCGGCTCCTGCGCGCGTTGAAGATGCCCTGAGGCGAGCGAGCGGCGATGAGCGTCAACTACGTCTCGCTGGGTGACAGCACGGCGGTGGGGGTGGGGGCGGCGCAGGGCGGGGGATATCCCGACCGGCTCGCCTCCCGCCTCCGACAGGGTGGCCTGCCGGTGGGCCACACCAACCTGGGGCAGAGCGGCGCGCGCGTGCGCGACGTCGTCACCCACGCCCTCAAGCGCGTCGTCGCGTTGCAGCCCACGCTCATCACCCTGGGCGTGGGCACCAACGACCTCTGGCGCGGCACCGAGGTGGCGGAGTACCAGGACGACCTGGACCGCATCGCCCGGCGCCTGAAGCAGACCGGCGCGTCCATGGTGGTGGTGAACCTGGCCGACATGGCGCTCGCGCCCATCGCGAAGCTGGTGCCGAGCGCGCTGTACGAAGGGCGCATCGAGCCGTTCAACGAAGCCATCGCCACGGTGGCCCGCGCGCACGGCCTGCACCTGGTGGACCTGTACACGGCCAGCCGCGAGATGATCCCCCGGCGCTCTGACTTCTTCTCCCCGGACGGCTTCCACCCGTCCGCGGTGGGCTACGAAGAGTGGGCGGACCTGATGCTGCCCGTGGTGCGCACGCTCGTGCAGCGCTGAGTCCCGCGCACCGTTTCCCGCTTCACGCCTTGGCGATGCCCGAGGGGGCAGGGGGCGTCGTCGGAGCGTCCGAGGGCGGGGCGTTGATGCTGCGCTCGCGGCCGGGGTGCATCTCCATGCCCGCTTCGAAACACGTCACGCGGTTGCGGCCCGTGCGCTTGCTGCAATAGAGCGCCGAGTCCGCGCAATCCACCAGCGTCTCCTGCGAGTTCGCGTCCGTGGGGAAGTGCGCGACGCCAATGGACACCGTGACGTGGTTGCCCGGCAGGCCCGGCCGGCCCAGCGCTCCGGAATCCGCCACCGCGCGGCGCAGCGTCTCCGCGACCTCGAACGCCGTCGCCTTGGAGACCTGCGGCAGCAGCAGCACGAACTCCTCGCCGCCATAGCGCCCCAGCGTGTCCACCTTGCGCGCGCGGGTGCGCAGCACGTCGGAGACCCGGCGCAGCGTCTCATCACCGGCCCGGTGTCCGGCCAGGTCGTTGAGCCGCTTGAAGTGGTCCACGTCCACCATCAGGAGCGCCAGCGGCACGCCGAAGCGCTGGGCGCGCGCCAGCTCCAGGTCCAACCGCTGGAAGAGGTGGCGCCGGTTGGGCACGCCCGTGAGCGCGTCCGTCAGCGTGAGCTTCACCGTCTCCGCGTGCAGGCGCGCGTTCGTCACCGCAGTGGCCGCCTGATCCGCCACCGCGGTGAAGAGCTCGATCTCCTCCGCGGAGAAGCACGCCGTCTCCGGCCGCTGGAAGTTGATGACGCCCAGGAGCGTCTCCGCGTGCACCATGGGCACCGCGAGCAGCGAGCCCTGCTCCGAACCGCCGCGCAGGCCGCGCCGGGCGAAGATGCTGGTGCTGTCGGTGAGGTCCGGCAGGTACACCGCCTTGCGCGTCTGGGCGGCCCGGCCACACGCGCCCTCGCCCACGGCGAAGGTGTGGCCCTCCAGGCCCCGGCCCTTCGGCCACGCGTGCTTCACCTCCAGCATGCCGTCCTCGTTGAGGAGCATGATGGAGAAGTCGGGGATGTGCAGGCGCTCCACCACCATGCGGGTGATGCGCGACAGGAGCTCGTCCAGCTCCAGCGTGGTGTTGAGCGAGCGCGCCACGTCGAAGAGCAGCGACAGCTCCAGCAGGCGCTCCTCCAGTTCGTCCTTGAGCGCCAGCTTCTCCTTCACCAGCTCCAGGTCGCGGTGCGTGTCGATCTCCTCCACCTTCATGGAGGTGAGCCGCGCGAGCATCTGGTTGAAGGCCGCGCCCAGCCGCGAAATCTCATCCGTGCCCCGGGCGTCCGCGCGCACCAGCAGGTCTCCGGACTCCGCGCGCCCCATGACCTCGCTCAGCCGCTTGAGCGGACGCGTGAGGACGAAGCGCAGGCTCAGCCACGTGACGAGCGCCAGGATGCCCACGAAGAGCACCATCGCCCCCAGCGCGTCGCCGAACATCGTCTGCAACTGGCGGTGCAGCGCGGGCTCGCCCAGGCGCACCTGCAACGCGCCCATGCGCTGCGCGGCCTCGCCGGTGTGACAGCCGGAGCACTCGGGGCCGCCAAGGGGCCGCACCACCTCCGTGCCGTGGTCGATGGTGCGCGCCGCCTCCTGCCCCGTCGCCGACAGCCGCGCGGCCTCCGGATGCGGGTGGCCCTGTTCGGCTGGACGCCGGCTCCACCGGATGCGCCCGTCCGGCGTCAGCACCCGCAGGTCCTCCACGGAGCGGAACAGCCGCGTGTCCGACGCCAGCACCTCCGCCACCGCGCCGTGCGGAGCCGCGCCCGGCGCCTGCGGCAGGGTGAACG
Source organism: Corallococcus sp. bb12-1 (assembly GCF_026626765.1). Lineage (NCBI taxonomy): Bacteria > Pseudomonadati > Myxococcota > Myxococcia > Myxococcales > Myxococcaceae > Corallococcus > Corallococcus sp. bb12-1. The sequence goes on from NZ_JAPNJZ010000012.1 coordinate 9,877, forward strand.
TGGACGCCACGAACTCCGCCAGCGCCAGGGCTTCCAGGTGCGTGCCTTCGCGCACGGCCTGCCGCGTCTCGCGCGAGAAGTGCCACACGCCCAGCAACGCCACCACCAACCCTGGCAGGCCAATGCTCCAGAGGAGCTTCCTGCCAATCGTCTCGGAACCCAGGGCCATGTGCGGAACGCAGTGTCTCCGAAGCCCGCGCGTTCTGTGCAGCGGGAAGGAGTGTCCAGAAATTGTCAGGGGGGTGACACGCCCTGTCAAACGTACTCACGTGGAAATATTGAAGCTGGACTGCTGTTAGCAGCGAGTTCCTGTTTTCAGGGGCTGCGCCCATCATGGGGCGGAAGGCCCGAGGAAAGCCCCATGTCGTCCACGTCCGCGCCTGCATTCCTCACGTCCGCGCTGTTGCCGGTGCCGCACGGCTTCGCCACGCGCGAGGGTGGGGTGTCGGAAGGGCCCTACGCGTCGCTGAACCTGGGGTTCTCCGTGGGCGACGAGCGCTCCCGCGTGGAGGAGAACCACCGGCGGCTGGCCCGGGCGGTGGGCGCGAAGCTGGGCGCGCTGGGCCGGGTGTCGCAGGTGCACGGCGACCGGGTGCTGGAGGTGAAGGGCGAAGCCGAAGACGTGCTGCGCCCGACGCTGGGTGAAGCGGACGCGCTGTGGACCGAAGGGGAGGGCAGCTGGGTGGCGGTGGGCACCGCGGACTGCGTGCCGGTGCTGCTGGTGGATCCGCGGGGGCGCCGGGTGGCGGCGGTGCACTCGGGCTGGAAGGGCACGGACCTGGAGATCAGCGCGCGCACGGTGGAGGCGCTGGTGGCGAAGGGTTCGCGGCCGGAGCACCTGCTGGCGGCGGTGGGCCCCTGCATCCAGGCGTGCTGCTACGAGGTGTCGGCGGAATTGGGGGAGCGCTTCCGGGCGCGCTTCGGTCCGGAGGTGGTGCGCGAAGGCGTGAAGCCCCACCTGGATCTTCCCCGGGCGGTGAGGGGCTCGCTGCTCAAGGCGGGCCTGAAGCCGGAACACGTGGACGTGCTACAGGCCTGTACGGCGTGTGAGCGCGAGCGGTTCTTCTCCCACCGCCGGGACGCGGGGCTCACGGGCCGGCACCTCAATTTCGTGCTACACCAGTTCGAGCGTCCCGTTCCAGACCGGCCGTTTTCTTGACGGTCTCCGACCGGCCTTCCTATCCTCGACGCGGAATCTCCTCCGTCCAGGCTCGTGCCGGTGCGCTCCTTCTTCTTCCGCCTGTTTGCTGTCGTGGCGCTGTGCGCGCCGACTGGTTGCGCCACCACCGCCGCTTCCCAGACGGAAGTGGGGCGGCTGGAGGCGGAGCTGCGCACGCTGCGCGTCACCCAGGCGAAGCTGGTGGAGCGCCTGGAGCGGCTGGAGAACCGTGACGCCGTCGCCCGCGCCCGCGCCGCGTCCACGCCGGCGACGCCTGCTCCGGCGCCCGCGAAGAAGCCCGACGCGCCCCCCGCCGACGAAGGCCTGGGGCTGCCCCCGTCGGAGCTTGCGGTGGTGCGGCTCAAGCCGAAGAAGGAACCGGCCCCGCGCATCGCCACGGCGGTCGCGGTGTCGGAGCCGGATCCGGACCAGATGGAGATGTTCATCAGCCCGGCGGACGGTTCGTCGGGGACCGCGTCTCCGGGCCGGGTGGAGGTGCCGGACAAGGATCCGGCCATCCTCGAAGCCGAGTACGAGCACGCCGTGGCGCTCCTGCGCACCGGCAACGTGGACGGGGGCGTGGAGCAGCTCACGCGCTTCGCGGAGGAGAACCCCCGCCACCCCCGCGCGGACAACGCGCTGTACTTCACCGGCCTGGGGCAGATGGGCCTCCATGACACGGCCAGCGCCGCGAAGACGTTCGAACGCCTCATCAAGACCTACCCCGCTGGGGATGCCATCCTGGACGGCATGCTCCGGCTCGCGGAGTGCCGGGTGCGGCTGAATCAGGCCGTGGATGCCAGGGCCCTCTATACTCGCGTCGTCACCCAGTTCCCGGGGACGGCCGCCGCCACGCAGGCGGAGCAGCGGCTCGCCGCGCTCTCGCCGTAAGACCTTTTCGTGAAAGGACGTCGTCCGATGCGCTCCCGGATCCTCGCCTCCCTGCTCGTGCCCCTCGCCATCTCGCCGGCGTGGACGGCCCATGCCCAGCAGCAGGACGCGCAAGAGGAGGAACCGCAGCCGGCCAGCAGTGAGACGGAAGGCCAGGACATCTCCGACGAAGCCCCGGAGCGCCCCACCTCCGTCACGCTGCCCCCAGGTGCCGCCCAGGGCCGCGAAAGCGCCCCCGGTCAGGTGCACACGGTGGAGGGCGGCGACACGCTGTGGGATTTGTCCCAGCGCTACCTGGGCAGCCCCTGGTACTGGCCCAAGGTCTGGTCCTACAACCCGCAGATCGCCAACCCGCACTGGATCTACCCGGGCAACAACGTGAAGTTCTTCCCCGGCGGCGAGGAAGTGCCGTCGCGCGTGGAGGCGGGTGACCTTCCCTCCGACGACGTGGTGGCGCCCCAGGACGTGAGCGGCGCCAGCCTGGTGTCGGTGGTGGGGAAGATCGGCTACGACGTGTCCGCGTCCCGGCCGGTGACGACCAAGGGCTTCGTGACGTCGCGCGAGCTGGACGAGGCGGGCCGCATCGAAGGCTCCCCCTCCGAGGCGCTGATGCTGTCGACTCCGGAGCGGGTCTACCTGCGCTTCAAGAAGAAGGGCGCCGCCAAGGTGGGGGATCGCTACGTCATCTTCCACACCGTGGAGCCGGTGAAGCATCCGGTCACGGGCGCCAAGGCGGGCTTCCTCACGGAGCTGCTGGGCACGGTCCAGGTGACCGCCATCAACGACGAGATGGTGACCGCCCGCATCATGGAGACCTGGGACCCCATCGAGCGCGGCAACTACGTGGGCCCCTCCAGCGAGCGGCTGTCGGAGCGCGTGGCGCCCAAGCCGAACTCCAAGGAGATCCCCGGCTACGTGCTGACGCCGATGACGCCGGGCCAGACCGTGATGGGCGAGCACCACTACATCGTCGTGGACCGCGGCACCGCGGACGGCGTGCAGGTCGGCAACACCTTCACCATCGAGCGCAAGGGCGACCCGAGCCTCGACGTGCTCAGCCGCGTCGACTCGAAGCCGGGCGAGATCAAGAAGGGCCAGCGCGTCTACCCGTGGGAGGCCGTGGCCCAGTGCATGGTCACCGAAGTGCGTGAGCGCACCTCCAACTGCATCCTGACCCGCTCGCTGGTGGAGATCTCCGCGGGCGACCGCGCCACCATGCGCAAGTCCGGGACCCCCACCGCCAGCCGCTAGGCGCGGGCTTCTGAACGGCAGGAAAGCTGCATTCCGGCCCGCCCTGGAGGGGCGGGCCGCTTGACCACCGATGTTCCGGTGTTATGTGTCACGCCCCTCCCGGGCCCACCTCCTCTATATAGGTGGGAAACAGGCGGGGGACGGGCATGACAGAGACCGACACGGGCACACCCACCGGAGAACACCGCGCCTGCCTGGCGCTCTGGGCCATCCCTGGCCTGGGGCCCCGGACGTTGGACGCGGTGCGTGCGTTCGCCGGGGGGCAGTTGTCCCGCCTCGCGTCCGCCCCGGTTCGGGACTGGGTGTCCGACGTTCCGGTGCCCGCACCCGTCCGGCAGCGCCTGGCCGCCGTCGCTTCGCTGGACGACCTGGCCTCGCGGGTGGAGTCCGCCTGTGACGCCGCGGGCATCCGGGTGGCCTTCGCGAGCGCGCCAGCCCATCCCGGCCGACTGGTGGGGCTGGAGGACGCGCCGCCGCTCCTGTTCTACCTGGGTGAGCCTGGACCTCCCCGGCGGAGGCTGGCGATGGTGGGCAGCCGCCACCCCGACCAGGGCTTCCTGCCGTTCGCGCGCACCTTCGCCCGGCAGGTGGCGGAGGCCGGCGTGGGGGTGGTGTCGGGCGCGGCGGAGGGCGTGGACCGGGCCTGCCACTGGGGCGCCCTGGACGCGGCAGGGGAAACGTGGGCCTTCCTGGGGTCGGCGTTGGACCAGTTGGATCCCGCCCAGGCCCGCCTGCTGCCCCACTTCCTGGCTCGGGGCGGGGTGTTCTTCAGCGAACTGCCGCCCGGTGTCCGGGCGAGCACGACGACCTTCCCCCGGCGCAACCGACTCATCGCTGGGGCGTCGGATGCGGTGCTGGTGATGCGGGCCGGGCTGGAATCCGGGAGCCTGTACACGGCGGACGCGGCACGGACGCAGGGCCGTCCGGTGTTCGCCCTGCCCGGGGATGTCTGGCAGCCGGCGGCGGCGGGTTGCAACGCCCTGCTGGCGGACGGGCGGGCCCGGGCGTGCACGTCCGCTGAAGCGATCTGCGCGGTGGTGGGCGTTCATCCCGGCCGGGCGGTGCCCCCGGGGCGTGAAGGAGGTTGGTGGGAGGCGCTGTCCGTGGAAGCGCGCGGGGCTTATGGGCTGTTGGACAGGGTTCCCCGGTCTTTCGACGAGGTGCTCGCCCAGAGTCCGCTGTCCCCCGCCGCGCTCACGAGCGCCCTGGTGGAGTTGGAATTGTCGGGGCTGGTGGTCCAGCACCCGGGTAAACGGTACGAGAAGGTTTGAAGGTAGTCCGAGGTAGGAGAGCCATGGCCACGCGGAAGAAGACACAGGCGGCGCAGACGGAAGCGGCGGCGGAGGAGACGGCCAAGAAGGCGCCCGCGAAGAAGAAGACGGCGGCCAAGAAGGCGCCCGCCAAGAAGGCGCCCGCGAAGAAGAAGGCGGCGGCGAAGAAGGTGTCGGCCAAGAAGACGGCGGCCCGTCGCCGTGGCGCGGACGGCGAGGACCTGCCCACCGTGGACGCGGATGCCGACGCGGAAGAGGAAGTCCCTGAGCGCCGTGGCAAGGGCCCGCACTACCTGGTGGTGGTGGAGTCTCCCGCCAAGGCCAAGACGATCAAGAAGTACCTGGGCTCTGGCTACACGGTGAAGGCGTCCGTGGGGCACGTGAAGGATCTGCCCAAGAGCAAGATTGGCGTCGACGTGGATGACGACTTCAAGCCCGAGTACACGGTCATCAAGGGCAAGGAGAAGGTCCTCAACGAGCTGAAGAAGACGGCCAGGACGGTGGACCGCGTGTTCCTCGCGACGGACCCCGACCGCGAGGGCGAGGCCATCGCCTGGCACATCAAGGAGGAACTGGCCCACCCGGACTCCCTCCGGGTGACCTTCAACGAGATCACCAAGAAGGCGGTGCAGGAAGCCATCGCCAACCCGCGCGAGCTCAACCAGGACAACTACGACTCGCAGCAGACCCGGCGCATCCTGGACCGGCTCGTCGGCTATCAAATCTCGCCGCTGCTCTGGAAGAAGATCCGCCGGGGCCTGTCCGCCGGCCGCGTGCAGTCCGTCGCCGTGCGCCTCATCGTGGAGCGCGAGACGGAGATCAAGGCCTTCACGCCCGAGGAGTACTGGACGCTGGACGCGCTGGTGCAGGGCCCCCAGGGGCCTCCGCCCTTCAAGGCGAAGCTGTCCCGAGTGGACGGCAAGAAGGTGGAACTCAAGGACCGCGCCACCACGGACGGGCTGGTCGCGGAGCTGAAGGACGCGTCCTTCACCGTCACCAAGGTGGACCGCAAGGAGCGCCGCCGCAACGCGCCCGCGCCGTTCATCACCTCCAAGCTCCAGCAGGAGGCCGCCAACCGTCTGCACTTCACCGCCAAGAAGACGATGACGCTGGCGCAGAAGCTGTACGAAGGCGTGCCCCTGGGTGAGGAGGGCCAGACGGCGCTCATCACGTACATGCGTACGGACTCCACGCGTCTGTCGGACGACGCCGTCACGCAGGTGCGGGAGTTCATTGGCCAGAAGTACGGCGCGGACTACCTGCCGCCGGAGCCCATGGTCTACAAGAGCCGCAAGAGCGCCCAGGACGCGCACGAGGCCATCCGGCCCACGTCCCTGGAGTACCCGCCCGAGCGCGTGCGTCCCTTCTTCGACGCGATGGACGAGTCGGACATGTTCCGCCTCTACGAACTCATCTGGAACCGCTTCGTCGCGTGCCAGATGAAACCCGCCGTGTACGACCAGACGGCCGCGGACATCACCGCGGGCCGCGCCACCTTCCGCGCGTCCGGCAGCACGCTGAAGTTCCCGGGCTACCTGGGCGTGTACGGCGCCGGGCTCACGCCGGAAGAGGAGTCCGAGCGCGACAAGGCCAAGGCCGCCGGTGAAGACGGCGCCGAGGACGTGGTGGGCGAACTGCCGCCCCTCAACGAGGGCGAAGTCCTGGCCCTGCACAAGCTGCTCAACGAGCAGCACTTCACCCAGCCGCCCCCGCGCTTCAGCGAGGCCACGCTGGTGAAGGAGCTGGAAGAGCGCGGCATCGGGCGTCCGTCCACGTACGCGGCCATCCTCTCCAACATCCAGGACAAGAAGTACGTGGAGAAGCTGGAGAGCCGCTTCCGGCCCACGGACCTGGGACAGATGACCAACGAGCTGTTGGTGAAGCACTTCCCCCATGAGCTGGACGTGTCGTTCACGGCCAGCATGGAGGAGAAGCTCGATCAGATCTCCGACGGCGGCGCCAGTTGGAAGACCGTCCTCCACGACTTCTACGGGCCCTTCAAGGAGACCCTGGAGAAGGCCGAAGCGGAGATGCGCGACGTCAAGCGCGAGGAGATCAAGACCGACATCGCCTGCGAGAAGTGCGGCAACCCGTTCGTCATCAAGTTCGGGAAGATGGGCCACTTCCTCGCCTGCTCGAACTACCCCGACTGCAAGAACACCAAGGACTTCAAGCGGGACGCCGAGGGGAAGATCGTCATCGTGGAGGAGGAGACCACGGACGAGAAGTGCGAGAAGTGCGCCAAGCCGATGGTCATCAAGCGCGGCCGGTTCGGACGCTTCATGGCGTGCTCGGGCTACCCGGACTGCAAGACGTCCAAGCCCATCTCCATCGGGGTGAACTGCCCGGAGTGCAAGGTGGGCTACCTCACCGAACGCCGCAGTGGCCGGGGGAAGATCTTCTTCGGCTGCAACCGGTATCCGGAGTGCAAGTTCGCCGCGTGGGACCGGCCGCTCGCGGAGGCGTGCCCTCAGTGCGCGTCGCCGTACCTGCTGCAGAAGTACTCCAAGCGGGACGGCGCCTACATCTCCTGCCCGAACAAGGAATGCGACTACCGCCGCGAGGTGGTGGAGCAGGGTGGCCTGGGCGCTCCGGGAGAGGTCGCCGTGGGGGCTGCCGCCGAGGCACCGGTCGCTCCCCCGCCTTCTTCGGCGGCCTGAGCGGAAAGCTGAGTCATTCCAGGGGGCTGGCTTCAGCCCCCTGGCTTGACACCCTCTCGGGCGAAGTCCTACAAGTCCGGATTGCTCCCGGCCCGTGATCGCAAGCCTCCTGCCCGTTCGCGGCAGGGGTGCGCGCGGGGGGCAGCGAAAGGACGCACTCCGCGATGAATCCCTCCGTGAACGCGTTGTTGAGCATGGTGTTGGCCGAGGCGGCTCCCGCGGCTGGCCACGCTTCGTCGGGAGGCCTGGTGGATTTCGTCTTCACCGCGTTCGACGCCGGCGGCCACTTCATGCTGGTGAACCTGTTCTGGCTGCTCGCCTCGCTGGCGGTCATCGGGGAGCGCGCGGTGACGCTGCTGTACCGCTACCGGCTCAACGCGAGCGCGTTCATCGAACAGGTCCACAAGATGGTGCGCAGCGGCAACCTGGACCGCGCGGTGAAGTTCTGCGGCATGGCGCCGCGCTCGCCGCTGGCCCGCGTCATCCGCGCGGGGCTCATCAACGCGAACCGTGGTGAGCTGGAAGTGGCCAAGGCCGTGGAGGAGGCGCTGGCCGAGTACACGCCGCACGTGACGCGCCGGGTGCAGTGGCTGTGGTCGCTCGCGAACATCGCGACGCTGGTGGGGCTCGTCGGCACCATCGTGGGCCTCATCGGCACCTTCCGCGCGCTCGGCAACGTGCCGGCGGAGCAGAAGCAGGCGCTGCTCTCCAACGGCATCTCGGAGGCCATGTACAACACGGGCTTCGGGCTCTCCATCGCCGTCATCTGCATCGTGGCGCACCTGTTCTTCCACACGTACGCGAAGAACATGGTGGAGTCGGTGGAGTTGAACGCGCTGAAGCTGGAGAACCTGCTGTCGCGGCGCGGCTCGCTGGAAGTCGTCCCGGCGGATTCCGACGTCCGGGCGGCGTCGTAGTCCCCGCTGGCTTCCGGAGCCACGCATGGCGTTCTACTACTCCCGCCGCAAGCTGAAGCCGAGGGAAGAGGAAGAGGGGGGCGAGCTGAACATCGTCCCGTACCTCGACATCCTCATGAACCTCATCATCTTCATGCTGCTGTCCATCACAGGCCTCACGGCCTTTGGCGCGCTCAACGTGTCCGCGCCCACGTATGGCGGCGCCTCCGCCAGCGGGGGCCAGGCGGATCCGGACGCGCCCAAGCTGATGCTCCAGGTGCTCATCTCCGAGAAGGGCCTCTACGTCCGGGGCAACGGCAAGGAGGCCGCGGCGCCGGAGGGGGATGCGCCCACGTTGCCGGTGCTCGCGGGTGGCACCTATGACTACGCGGCGCTCAATGAGCGGCTGGTGAAGATCAAGGCGGAGTTCCCCCAGGAGACGAAGGTCATCGTGGCGGCGGATCCGAACGTCCCCTACGAGGCCCTCATCCACACGATGGACGCCCTGCGCGAGACGGCGGGCCCCACCGAGCGCAAGCTGCTCTTCCCCGACGTCACCCTGAGCACCCTGTAGCCATGTCCGAAACCGCGCCTCCGACCGCCGCCGAAGCCGAACAGCTCGCGCGCATGCGCTACCGCCGGGCTCTCGCGCGCAAGAAGCGCAAGGAGCGCGAGGCCGCGTCGGAAGTGAAGGAGCTCAACATCACCGCGATGATGGACATGATGACCATCATCCTGGTGTTCCTCCTGAGGTCCTTCGCGTCGTCCTCCGCGGCCGTCACCGCGTCCGAGGACGTCCGTCCGCCGGTGTCCTCCACGCGCGCGACGCCCAAGGACACGGTGGCCATCACCATCACCCCCAAGAACATCCTGGTGGGGGACCGCGAGGTGGTGCGGCTGAAGGACGGACGCATCCCGGAGTCGCAGTTCCCCGAGGGCAACAATCGGCTGGTGCTGGGGCTGGATGAGCAGCTGAAGAAGGAAGTGAAGAAGCTCAAGTTCATCGCCGAGCGCAACCCGGCGGCGCCGTTCAGCCACGAGCTGTCCGTCATCGCGGACAAGGCCGTGCCGTACGACCTGCTCGTCACCGTGCTCTACACGGCGGGCCAGAACGAGCTGGAGAACTACCGCTTCATCGTGCTCCAGCGCGACGCCAACTAGGCGCCCAGTCGCCGGACACACGACTCCCCCGCGCGGGATGGACGCACGGGGGAGCGCCTGACGGCTTCGCTAGAGGGACAGGCTGCCCGTGTGGCGCGCGGCGTCGCGCGTCTCCTGCTCATGCAGGGCGGCATCTTCCTCGCAGCGGATGGCGAAGGGCATGGCCTCCAGGCGGTCCATGGAGATTTCGTTCCCGCAGTCCACGCACTCGCCGAACACGTCCGTGTCCATGCGGCGCAGCGCGGCGTCAATGAGCATGATCTCCCGGCGCTGGGCTTCGATGAGGGTGGAGAGCGTGTAGTCCGCCAGCTCCGCCTGCGCCTGTTCCTCGTACTCGGGATCGCGCTCCTGATCCTTCAGCGCCATCAACTCCCGGCGAGCGCCCGCCTGGGCCTCCTCGGTCGTCTTGCGGCGTTTCTGCAGCAGTTCGCGGATCCCCAACAAGTCCTTGGCTCGGCTCATGGCGGCGTCACTCCCATCCCGGTTCACGGTTGAACGGCGCTCGCGGTCGGCGGTGTCATCCCGGCGCGAAGACCGCGAGAAACCTAGGGTTGGATCCCAGGTGGGGAAACCTCGCCTTCCTTCCGGCACGCATGGTGGGAAGCAGGGCAGGCGGGCAGCCGTGGGCAGGCCGGGAAGTGGAAAGAGAACGCGGGGTTGCCGCGCTGCTTTCGCGGCTGGGAAAGGGCGCGACCTTCCTGCTAACAGGGACGCCCGGGGTGCCCTGGAGTGCCAGACGCCCCCGGTGCGCAGGAGGTTGCATGTCGGACGTGAAGCAGCGGGTGACGGTGATTGGCGGGGGCCTGGCGGGCACCGAGTGCGCGTACCAGCTCGCGCGGCGTGGCGTGCCAGTGGTGCTGCGCGAGATGAAGCCGCACAAGCGCTCCCCCGCGCACAAGTCGGACACGCTCGCGGAGCTGGTGTGCAGCAACTCCTTGCGTTCGGACAACCCGGAGAGCGCCATTGGCCTCCTGCACGCGGAGCTGCGCGCGCTGGGCTCGCTGGTGCTGGGCAGCGCGGACCTGCACCGCGTGCCCGCTGGTGACGCGCTGGCGGTGGAGCGCGAGGGCTTCTCCCGCGAAATCACCACCCGGCTCCAGTCCGGCGTGGGCGTGGAGATTGTTGGCGGCGAGGTGGAGCGCATCCCGGACGAGGGCGTGGTGGTGGTGGCGACCGGGCCGCTGACGTCGGATGCGCTCACGGCGGAGCTGGAGCGCCACGTGGGCACGAAGCTCTACTTCTACGACTCCATCGCGCCCATCCTGTCCGGGGACTCGATCGACATGGAGGTGGCGTTCCGCCAGAGCCGCTACGGCAAGGGCGGCGGGGACGACTACCTGAACCTGCCGATGACGCGCGACGAGTACTACCGCTTCGTCAACGAGGTGAAGGCGGGCCAGAAGCTGGTGCCGCACAGCTTCGAGGAACCGAAATACTTCGAAGGGTGTCTGCCCATCGAGGTGATGGCGGAGCGCGGAGACGACACGCTGTCCTTCGGGCCGCTCAAGCCGGTGGGGCTGAAGGACCCGCGCACGGGGAAGGACCCCTACGCGGTGGTGCAGTTGCGCATGGAGGACAAGGCGGGCACGGCGTGGAACATGGTGGGCTTCCAGACGCGCCTGACGTGGGGCGAGCAGAAGCGCATCTTCATGTCCTGCATCCCGGGCCTGCAGAACGCGGAGTTCCTGCGGATGGGGCAGATCCACCGCAACACGTTCATCGACTCGCCGCGCCTCCTGGCGGAGGACCTGTCGCTGAAGACGGAGCGGCGGGTGTTCTTCGCGGGGCAGGTGACGGGGGTGGAGGGGTACGTGGAGAGCGCGGCGTGCGGCTACCTGGTGGCGCTGGCGGTGCATGCGCGCCTCACCGGCACGGCGTTCGTTCCGCCGCCGGCGACGACGGCGCTGGGGTCGCTGTACCGGCACGTCACGGGGGAAGCGCACCCGCCGGATCATCCGCACCAGCCCACCAACGTCATCTACGGCCTGTTCCCGCCGCTGTCCGGGCGGATGAAGAAGGCGGACAAGCGCGCGGCCTACTCGGCGCGGGCGAAGCAGGACCTGGCGGCCTGGCTGCCCCACGCGGGCGTCGTGGAAGCGGGCGCGGCCCAAGCAACGGACCCGACGCAAGAACAGAGGAGCGCATGAAGCGACCTGGGATGTGGGGCCTCGTGGCCCTGCTGACGGTGGTGGGGTGCAGCAAGAAGAGCGACGACGGCGCCGCTCCGTCTCAGCGCAGCGCCGCCAAGGACGACACGGTCCGCAGCGCGGCGAAGGGCGCGGCGTTGGTGGGCGGGCAGGGGCAGCAACTGGCCGCGGGCCGCGCGGCGGACCTTCGCCTGTCCCCGGACGGGCAGTTCGCCACGTACCTGCTCAACGGACAGAAGCCCCGGCTGGACGGCATCCCGCCCCAGATGCTGGTGGGCGCGCTGTACGTGGTGCCGGTGGCGGGCGGCAAGCCGCGCGAGCTGGGCAACGGTGTGACGAACGTCCCCGGCAGCCTGCTGTTCTCCGCGGACTCCCGGCACCTCTTGTACGTGACGGGCTACAACCCGGCCTCGCAATCCGGTGAGCTGCACGCGCTGGCCGTGACGGACGCGGCGGCGCAGCCGGTGACGTTGGGCACGGCGGTGAGCTACCTGCTGCCCTCGCCCGACGGCGTCAGCGTGGCGTTCGTGGACGCGGGCGTGCTGAAGCTGGGCCCGCTGCCCGCGGGGCCTTTCGAGGACGTGGCGGCGGAGGTGAGCACCGCGCAGTTCACGTCGGACGGCAAGACGCTGCTCTTCAAGCGCCGGTTGTCGGCCGCGAGCGGCCTGGCGGCGGTGACGGTGGGGTCCAAGGAGCCGCCGCGCAAGCTGGCGGATCAGGTGGGCGACTACCAGGTGTCTCCGGACGGCAAGCGCGTGGCGTACCAGGTGCGCAGCGAGTCCGTGCGCAGCATGTATGATCTGTACCTCGCGGAGGTGCCGGCGCTGAAGGGCCAGCGGCTCGCGGTGGGCTCGAAGGTGTTCGGCTTCTCTCCGGACGGCCAGTGGCTGGCGCGCACGGAGAACGGCAAGCCGGAGCTGCTGGGCGACCTGTACGTGGGGCCTGCCTCCGGTGGGCCGGGGCGCAAGGTGGGCGAAGCGGTGGAGGAGATGGCGTTCGCGCCGGACTCCAAGGCCGTGGGCTTCCTGGAGAAGTACGACCAGCCGTCGCGCGCGGGGGCGATGACCGTGGCGTCGCTGCCGGACGGCGCTCCGAAGCGCGTGGGGGACCGGGTGCCCAACTTCGTGTGGGGTTCGGACAGCCGCTACGTGGCGTTCCTGTCGCGCTTCGTGAAGCCGGTGTTCTCCGTGGACCTGATGCTGTACGCGCTGGGCCAGGAGAAGGCGGAGAAGGTGCAGCCGGGTGTGTTCGGCTACGGCTTCACGCCGAACAACGGCGCGGTGGTGTTCCGCACCAACTGCATCCGCAACGGTCGCGCGTGCGACTTCAAGGCGCTGGAGCTGGGTGAGAAGCAGGCCGAGGCGAAGACGTGGATGCAGGGCATCTTCAGCTACAAGATCTCCAACGATGGGGCCCGCATCCTCGCGACGTACGCGCGCATGGACTCGGACACCTATGACGTCGCTGTCTATGACGTGAAGTCGGGGGCGCGGAAGACGCTCGACCAGGGCGTGCAGGTGCCCACGTACTTCGGGGGCAAGGACGACGCTCGCGCCGTCTACATCATCGGGCAGGGGCAGAACCCTGGCGTGTACAGCGCCATCGCGTCACCGCAGTAATCGGCAGTAGCCGTTGACCCGGGGGTGGAGGGCGGCCTCGCCTTCCGCCCCTTCGGGGCCGGCCGGTGCTGTTGAGGCGTGCACAGTCGGGGCGGGTGTGGTGTCTTGCCCGCCGAATGGCACAACTCGTCTATCGGCGCTACGGCGGCTCCCTCCAGGTCGACATCCCCGACTTCCACACGCTCACCGAGGCGGTGCGGATTCCCGCGACGCAGTGGATGGCGCTCGCGTGTCCGCTGGAGGGCATCGCGTGCGACCCGCGCTTCCTCACGCTGATGGACGCGGACGGCAACGGCCGCATCCGGGTGGAGGAGCTGCGCGCCGCGGTGGACTGGACGGCGGCGCGGCTGAAGGACGCGAAGGGCGCGGACGCGGGCAGCGACGTGCTGGATCTGTCGGCGCTCTCCGACACCGCGAACAACCTGCGCGGCGCGGCGGAGCTGGTGCTGCGCACGCTGCACGCGCCAGACGCCACGCGCCTGTCCCTGGAGCAGCTTCGCACCAGCGACAAGGCGCTGCGCGACGCGGGTTCCAATGGCGACGGCATCATCGCGCCCACGTCGCTGCCGGAGCGGCTGCGGCCCCTGGCGCAGGCCATCATCGCGGCCTTCCCGGCGGTGACGAACCGCGCGGGGCTGGTGGGCGTGGACGCGGCGCTGGTGAAGCGCTTCCGCGAGGAGCGGACGGCGCTGCTCGCGCACCTGTCCGGACGGGACGCGGTGTTCACCTGGGGCACGGCGAGCCTGGAGCAGGCGAAGCGCATCCACGACGTGGCGCCGCTCCTGGACGGCTACTTCGTGCAGTGCCGGCTCGTCGCCGCGCAGCCGGAGGCCGCCGCCAGCCTGCGCCTGCGCGCGGAGCGGGTGGAAGGTGCGTTGGGGGACGTAGGCGCCATGGGGAAGGCCGCGGGCGAGCTGCCCATCGCGTTGCCGGATCCGTCGGGCGTGCTCGTGTGGGCGCGGCTGTACCGGGGCCCCGGCTACGAGCGGCTTGAGGCCTTCCACCAGGAGGTGGCGACGCCGCTCCTGGGCGACGGTGTGAAGCTGACGGACACCGCGTGGAAGGAGCTGTCCGCGAAGGCGGAGGCCATCCTCGCGTGGCAGTCGAAGCGGGACACGCACGCGCTGCACGCGGTGGCGGACACGCTCTCCACGGTGTCGGACGAGGAGCTGGACGCGCTGGAGGCGGCGAGCCGCGAGGACCTTTCGCTCAAGGGCACGCTGGACGTCATCGCGGAGCTGGAGCGGCTGGTGTTGTACCAGCGCTGGCTCCTGGTGTTCGCCAACAACTTCATCAGCATGCCCAGCCTGTACCTGCCCAAGCGGCGGGGGCTGATGGAGCGGGGCACGCTCATCCTGGCCGGGCGCAAGTACACGCTGTCGGTGCTGGTGAAGGACCGGGCGGGGCACTCGGCGCTGACGGGGCAGGGCACCACGTGCATCCTCTACGTGAAGGTGCTGCCCAAGGACGGCGCGGAGGGCTACGAGGTCGCGGTGCCCGTCACGGCTGGCCGCAGCACGGAGCTCGTCGTGGGCAAGCGCGGCGTGTTCTACGACGTGGACGGCGTGGAGAGTGACGCCATCGTCACGCAGGTGGTCCGCCAGCCGGTGTCGCTGTGGGAGTCCATGACGATGCCGTTCATGCGCATCGGCGCGTTCATCTCCGGCAAGGTGGAGAAGCTGGCGGCGTCGGGCGAGAAGGACTTCGATTCGACGCTGGAGCACGGCTACACGCAGACGGTGACGGCGCCCCCGGCCGGTGCGGCTCCCGTGGCGGCTCCGGCGGCTCCCGCGGCGGGAGGACTCGCTGGAGTGCTCGCGGCGGGTGGCATCGCGTTCGCGGCGCTGGGTTCGTCGCTGGCGTTCATCCTCACGCAGGTCAAGTCGCTGACGCTGGTGGACGTCATCACCGCGGCGACCATCCTGGCCATCGTGGTGATGGCGCCCGCGGGCCTGCTCGGGTGGATGAAGCTGCGGCGGCGCAACCTGGCGCTGCTCTTGGAAGGCTCCGGCTGGGCGCTCAACGACCGGCTGATGCTCACCCGGGGAGTGGCGACGCTCATCACCCGCCGTCCGAAGCTGCCGAAGAACGCGCGCGTGGACCGCTCCGACCTGGTGCGCGGGGCGCTGCGCCACACGCAGGACGACGACGAGAGCGACGGCATGTCCCTGGGGGCCCGCATCGGGCTGACGCTGCTCGTGCTGTTCATCCTGCTGTGGCAGGTGCGCGTGTCCATCACGGAGTGGATGTGCACGCATCAGTGGCTGTCCGAAGACAGTTGCCGGGTGTTCCTGCCCAAGCTGGTGCCCTCTGAACTGCCGGGGGCGCCGGCGGTGGTCCCCGCCGCTCCGGCCCCGGTGCCCGCGAAGTAGGTCGTGCTCGCGCGCCGTCGTGAATCTTGCGAGGCTCGGGGAGGCCCCTAGGCTTCCCCGACCATGTCGACCCTGTCTCCGCTCCTCGAGAAGTTCCGCGCCCACCTGGAAGACGAGAAGGACGCGTCACCGCACACGGTGCGCAACTACCTCATCGACCTGGTGGACTATGAGCGCTACCTCGTGGAGCGGATGAAGACGTCGCTCCTGGCCGGCACGCACGCGGCCATCCGGGGCTACCTGGGCACGCTCAGCGTGGACCACGCCCCCGCCAGCCGCGCGCGGCGGCTGGCGAGCATCAAGTCGTTCTACAAGTACCTGGTGCGGCAGAAGCTCCTGTCCGCCAGTCCCGCGAAGCTGGTGAAGAGCCCCAAGCTGCCCAAGACGCTGCCCAAGGTGCTGCCGGTGGAGGAGGTGTTCGCCATCCTCGACATTCCGGACGTGAACACGGTGCTGGGGCTTCGCGACAAGGCGATTCTGGAGATGCTCTACGGCGGCGGCCTGCGCATCAGCGAGCTGTGCGGCCTGTCGCTGCTGGGCGTGGACCGCAGCAGCCGCATCGTCCGGGTGATGGGCAAGGGCAGCAAGGAGCGCCTCATCCCGCTCAACGCGAAGTCCATCCGCGCGCTGGAGGCGTACCTCGCGAGGCGCGGCGAGCTGCTGGCCACGGTGCACGCGGGGCAGGATCCGGACGCGCTGTTCCTCAACTTCCGGGGCGGCCGGTTGACGCCCCGGAGCATCGCGCGGCACCTGGATGCGTACGTGCTCCAGCTCGCGCTGGCGCGCAAGGTGAGCCCGCACGCGATGCGCCACTCGTTCGCCACGCACCTGCTGGGCGGCGGCGCGGACATCCGCAGCATCCAGGAGCTGCTGGGTCACGCGAGCCTGTCCACCACGCAGAAGTACACCCACGTGACCTTCGAACAGTTGCAGGAAGTCTACGACGCCGCGCACCCTCGCGCGTGACGAACCGTGGGGATGCCCTCACGTGCAGGCCGGGTGGAGAAGCCATGAACTCGTTGAGCATGTCGATTCATGACGCCGCGGTTGTTGGCATCCATTCCAACCTTGATGACGAAGCATTGACCCTCGACCTCGTGCTTGAGGACAAGAGGGAACTCCTGCTCGAGTTCAAGGGCGCTCAGCATTGGAACCTGGAGGGATACAGGCCCCAGAATGTGCTGTTCGGTATCTACGAGTGGCGGGCTGGCGAGGAAAAGACGGCCCAGGTCTGCGAGGAGCTGGGGTTGAGTGAGGGCTGGGTCGAGAGCATCCTGGCCGGTGAACTCGTGGTTTTCGAACTCGACCCTTCCGTGGGGTTGGGTGGCTATGTGCTTGCGCGTTCCATGGAGGTGCGGCCCGCTTCATCTCCCAAGGAGAACCGTTGATGTCGAACCGGAACGAAGAGGTGGAGCAGTACATGGCGGCGCTCGAACATCCGCTGAAGGCGGAGATTGAAGCCGTGCGCAGCGCCATCCTTGCCTCCGACAAGACGCTCACCGAGCGCATCAAGTGGAAGGCCCCCAGCTTCTGTCACGGCGGCGATGACCGGGTGACATTCCGGCTGGCTCCCAAGGGCATCTTCCAGGTCATCCTGCACCGGGGCGCGAAGGTGAAGGACGCGACGGGCTTCGCCTTCGAGGACGACTCGGGGCTGGTGGAGTGGGCGGCCGTGGACCGGGGCGTCGTCACGCTCAAGGACGCGAAGGACGTGAAGGCGAAGAAGGCGGCCCTGGTGAAGCTGGTGGGCCGTTGGATCCAGGCCACCGTGGCCTGAAGGGCCCTCTGAGGGTGAGGGAGCGGACAGCCGGGCCGTGTTTGCTGGTGGGGGAGGGGCGGGCTTGTTAAACCTCCCGCCATGTTCCACGGCACCACCATCCTCTGCGTCCGCCGCGACCAGAAGGTCGTCATCGCGGGCGACGGCCAGGTCAGCCTCGACAAGACCATCATGAAGAACACGGCGCGCAAGGTGCGCCGCATTGGCGACGGGCAGGTGCTCGCCGGCTTCGCGGGCAGCACCGCGGACGCCTTCACGCTCTTCGAGCGCTTCGAGGCCAAGTTCAAGGAGCACCAGAAGAACCTGACCCGCGCCTGCGTGGAGCTGGGCAAGGACTGGCGCACCGACCGCTTCCTGCGCCGCCTGGAGGCGCTGCTCATCGTCGCGGACCGGGAGAAGACCTTCATCCTCTCCGGCGCGGGCGACGTCATCGAACCCGACCACGGCATCGCCGCCGTGGGCAGCGGCGGTTCCTACGCGCTGTCCGCCGCGCGCGCGCTCCAGGCGAACACGCAGATGTCGGCCCGTGACATCTGCACGCAGTCCATGGCCATCGCCGCGGACATCTGCGTCTACACGAACTCCAACGTCACCTACGAAGAGCTCTGAGAGGACCGCCCCGTGGCCGAATCGCGCAAGTTGTCCGCCTTCACGCCTCGCGAGGTCGTCAGCGAGCTGGATCGCTACATCGTCGGCCAGAACGACGCCAAGCGCGCCGTGGCCATCGCGCTGCGCAACCGGTGGCGCCGCCAGCAGGTCTCCGACGACCTGCGGGATGAAATCCACCCGAAGAACATCATCATGATCGGCCCCACCGGCGTGGGGAAGACGGAGATCGCCCGCCGGCTGGCGAAGCTGTCCCAGGCGCCCTTCGTGAAGGTGGAGGCCTCCAAGTTCACGGAGGTCGGCTACGTGGGCCGCGACGTGGAGTCGATGATCCGCGACCTCGTGGAGGCGGCCATCGCGCTCGTGCGCGAGGAGGAGACGGAGAAGGTCAAGCCGCGCGCGGAGGAACTCGCCGAGGACCGGCTGATGGAGCTCATCAAGAACGGCGGCGCGTCCCGTCCGTCCGCGTCGCCGCCCTTCGGCTTCTCGCCTCCGCCGCCCACCGCGCCGTCGGCGCTGGGCGACAGCGAGCGGGAGAAGCTGCGCGCCCAGTTGCGCGCAGGCACGCTGGATGATCAGCACGTGGAGGTGGAGACCAGCGAGAGCTCGCCCACGTTCATGCGCAACTTCAGCGGCCAGGGCATGGAGGAGATCGGCGTCAACCTCCAGGACCTGTTCAAGAACATGCCGGGCATGAAGAACACCCGGAAGCGCCGCGTGCGCGTGCCCGAAGCGCTCCAGATGCTGCGTGCGGAAGAGGCGCAGAAGCTGGTGGATCCGGACCGCGTCCAGCGCGAAGCGGTGCTGCGCGCGGAGTCCAGCGGCATCGTCTTCATCGACGAGATCGACAAGATCGCCAGCCGCGAGGGCGGCAAGGGCGGCGGGGGCCCGGACGTGTCGCGCGAAGGCGTGCAGCGAGACATCCTGCCCATCGTGGAGGGCTCCTCCGTCAACACGAAGTACGGGCAGGTGAAGACGGACCACATGCTCTTCATCGCGGCGGGCGCGTTCCACGTCTCCAAGCCGTCGGACCTCATCCCGGAGTTGCAGGGCCGCTTCCCCATCCGCGTGGAGCTGGAGGCGCTGTCCGGCGAGGACCTGGTGCGCATCCTGCGCGAGCCGAAGAACTCGCTCCTGCGCCAGTACACCGCGCTGCTCGCCACCGAAGGCGTGCGCCTGTCCTTCACGGACGACGCGGTGTCGGAGCTGGCGCGCATCGCCCAGCAGGCCAACGACCGGACGCAGAACATCGGCGCGCGGCGCCTGCACACCGTGCTGGAGCGGCTGCTGGACGACGTGTCCTTCACCGCCAGCGAACAGGGCCCGCGCGACTTCCAGGTGGACGGCGCCTATGTGCGCGAGCGCCTGTCCGCCATCGTCCAGGACGAGGATCTGTCGCGCTACATCCTCTAGCGCGCTAGCGTCCCCGCCGTTGTCCCCCGCGCAGCACGAATCGTGAGGAAGACCGCCTTGTCGCAACCGTCGCCATCCCCCGTCGCCTCTCCTGGCAACGACGCCCTCATGCAGAAGGCGAAGCAACACCTGCTGCAGAACTACAAGCAGCAGCCCATCGCCCTGGTGCGCGGGCTGGGCACGCGGGTGTGGGACGCGGACGGCAAGGCGTACCTGGACTGCATCGGCGGCATCGCCGTGTGCGCCCTGGGCCATTGCCACCCGGAGGTCGTCGCGGCGGCGAAGGCGCAGTTGGACCTGCTGTGGCACGTCTCCAACGTCTTCTATTCGCAGCCGCAGATCGACTTGGCCGCGCAGTTGACGGACTGGGCGGGCCTGCCTCGCGCGTTCTTCTGCAACTCCGGCGCGGAGGCCAACGAGGCGCTCATCAAGCTGACCCGCAAGGTGATGAAGGACCGGGGCACGCCGGAGCGCTTCGAGCTCATCACCTTCGACAAGAGCTTCCACGGCCGCACCCTGGCCACCGTCACCGCCACCGGCCAGCCCAAGTACCACGCGGGCTTCGAACCGCTGCCCGCAGGCTTCAAGCACGTGCCGTACGGGGACCTGGAGGTGGTGCGCCGCGCCGTGGGCCCCTCGACCGCGGCCATCCTGGTGGAGCCCATCCAGGGCGAGGGTGGGGTGCGCATGTCGCCCCCGGGTTTCCTCCAGGGCCTGCGCGCGCTGTGCGACGAACACGGCCTGCTCCTGCTCGTGGACGAGGTCCAGACGGGCATGGGCCGCACCGGCCTGCCCTTCGGCTTCATGCACGACGGCATCCAGCCGGACGCCATCAGCATCGCCAAGGCGCTGGGCAACGGCCTGCCCATGGGCGCCATGCTGTGCCGCGAGGAGCTGGCGAAGAGCCTCACCCCCGGCACCCACGGCTCCACCTTCGGCGGCAACCTGGTGTCCGCCGCCGCGGCCAATGCCGTCCTGCGCCTCTTGCGCCAGCCTGAGCTGCTGCCGGACGTGCAGGCGAAGGGCGAGCACTTCCTCGCGGGAGCGCGGACGCTCCAGGCCGCGCTGCCGGAAGGGCGCATCAAGGCCGTGCGGGGCAGGGGACTGTTGCTGGGCGTCGAGCTGGACCGGGAGGTCGCGCCCATCATCGCGAAGCTGCGCGATGCCGGACTGCTGGTGAACTCCGCGGGGGACACGACGCTGCGCTTCGCCCCTCCGCTCATCATCACCCGGCAGGAACTGGACGAAGCCCTGGGCATCCTCCAGCGTGTGCTGGCTTCCCTCTAGCCGCCTTCCCTTGAAGGGGCCCGTCACATCCGGGGCGTTTGACGCCTTGCGTCCCGGACACCTACACTTTGGGATTCGCCTGCCGCGGAACGTGTGACCTTGAGCGCGCCCAACCCCATCGTCGGCCTGGGGGGCCGGACCGACCACATCGCCACGGTGCCCCACCTGGATCCGTCCCGCCTCCAGCTCAGCTCGGAGGAGGGCTCGGTGCTGGCGCTGGTGGGCCGTGTCGAGCGCATCGACGCGGTGCTGTCCCGCTCCTCGCTGGGCGAGGCCCGCACCATCGCCGTGCTGCTGTCCCTGCGCGCCAAGGGCGCCATCGTCCCCGCGCGCGTGGTGCAACGCGCTACCCCCGCCGCCCCGGCCGTGGATGCCTCCATGGCGGAGGAAGTGGACCTGGAGCCAGAACAGAAGCGCGAAATCATCGACCTGGAGCGCGCGCTGGACGGGATGGACCACCACGCGGTGCTGGGCGTGCCCCGGGGCGCCACCGCCGCGGAGGTGAAGCAGGCGTATTACAACGCGTCCCGGCGCTTCCACCCGGACCGCTACTTCGGCAAGAACCTGGGCAGCTTCCGAGCCCGGCTGGAGCGCATCTTCAAGCGCCTCACCGACGCCCAGAACGCGCTCAGCCGCGCGGAGCTGCCCCCTCCCGCTGCCGCCGCCCCCGCCACGTTGTCCTCGGCGCCCCGTCCGGTGCCCGCGGCCGTGGCGCGCCCACCGTCCGGGGCCTTTGCTTCGGTCCAGCCGCCCGCCGCCCCCGCGGAGCCCGCCCCCGGGCCCGTTGACGCGGAGTCGGAGGCCCGCCGCGCCGAGCGTCAGGCCCGGCTCGCGCGCCACCCGTACATGGCGCGCACCCACAAGCTCACGGAGCTCATCGCCCGGGGCAAGACGGCCATCGTGAAGGGTGACTTCGAGCGGGCCTACCAGGACTTCAACCACGTGCTGGGCCTGGATCCGAAGAACCGCGAGGTCGCCGCGCTGCTCGTCGACGCGCGCCGCAAGCACGACCTGCACCGCGCGCAGGCCGAGGTGGAGCGGGGCCAGGAGATGGAGATGCGCGGGGACTTCGCCGGGGCGCACGCGGCCTACAAGCTGGCCGTGTCGCTCAACGGGGACAACGCGGAGGCGGCCTTCCAGGCTGCTCGCGTGGGCCGCGAGCTGGCGCATGACGCCAACGAGGTGCGGGCGCTCGCGCAGCGCGCGGTGGAATTGAAGCCGAGCCGTGGGGATTACCAACTGCTGGTGGCGCATGTGCTGCTGGCGGCGGGGCAGAAGAAGCAGGCCAAGCATCACTACGAGGAGGTCGTGCGCCTGGATCCGGACAACGCGGAGGCCCGTGCGGCCCTCAAGAAGTTGCGTTGGACGTTCTCGTGAGGTGCATGCTTCCCCATGGCTGAGTCCGGACCGCTGATTGGCATCGACCTGGGGACGACGAACAGCCTCGTCGCGACCGTGCAGGACGGTCAGCCGCTCATCATCAAGAACCGCACGGGCGCGCCCCTCACCCCGTCCGTGGTGGCGGTGTCGAAGAACGGCAAGCGGCTGGTGGGCGGCATCGCCAAGCGACAGGCCATCACCAACCCGCAGGACACGGTGTCTGCGGCCAAGCGCCTCATCGGCCGCAAGTTCTCCTCGCACCCCGTGCAGGACGCGTTGCGCGCCCTGACGTACCAGGTGGTCTGCGGCGCCCATGACGACGTGCGCATCCGGCTGGCCGGCCGCGACCTGGCCGTGCCGGAGGTCAGCGCGATGATCCTGGCCGAGCTGAAGGCGGACGCGGAGGCGCACTTCGGCCGGCCCGTCACCCAGGCGGTCATCACCGTGCCGGCCTACTTCAACGACGGCCAGCGGCAGGCCACCAAGGACGCGGGCCGCATCGCCGGGCTGGAGGTGCTGCGCATCATCAACGAGCCCACGGCGGCGGCGCTGGCGTACGGCTTCGGGCGCACGGTGAATGGGAAGATCGCCGTATTGGATCTGGGCGGCGGCACCTTCGACGTGTCGGTGCTGGAGATCAACAACGGCATCTTCGACGTGGTGGCCACGGGCGGCGACACCTTCCTGGGCGGTGAGGACTGGGACCACCGCATCATCGAATGGATGGTGTTCGGCTTCGCCAAGGAACACGGCATCGACCTGCGCAAGGACCGCATGGCGTTGCAGCGGCTGAAGGACGCCGCGGAGAAGGCCAAGGTGGAGCTGTCGTCGGTGAAGGAGACGCAGGTGCACCTGCCCTTCATCTGCACGCCGCCGGGCGGAGGCGCCGCGCTGCACCTGCAGTCCACGCTCACCCGCGAGAAGCTGGAGGACCTGACGGCGGACCTGGGCGAGCGCCTGGTGGGCATCACCTCCGAGGTGCTGGGCGAGGCGAAGGTGCGCCCCTCGGAGCTCAAGGAGGTCGTCCTCGTGGGGGGCATGTCGCGCATGCCCCGCATCGTGGAGCAGGTGCGCCAGTACTTCCGCCGCGAGCCCTGCAAGGGCGTGCACGCCGAGGAGGTGGTGGCCCTGGGCGCCGCCATCCAGGCGCACGCGCTGGTGGCGCAGGAGGGAGAGCTGCTGCTCCTGGACGTCACGCCGCAGAGCATGGGCGTGGCCATCGCGGGCGGCTATGTGCGCCGGCTGATTCCGCGCAACACCACCGTGCCCACGTCCGCGACGGAGGTGTTCGCCACCTCCAAGGACTTCCAGCGCACGGTGAAGATCATGGTGCTCCAGGGCGAGCACGAACTGGCGCACCACAATGAGTTGTTGGGCGAGTTCCTCCTCACCGGCCTGCGGGAGGCTCCGCGCGGTCAGGTGGAGATCGAGGTGACGTTCGACATCAACGCTGAAGGCATCGTGTCCGTGTCCGCGAGGGACCGTGACACCGGCCTGCGCCAGTCCATCACCGTCACCGCGTCCAGCGGCCTCACGGAGGATGAGCTGCGCCGCATCATGGACGAGCAGCGCGACTGGCTCGTCACCGCGCGCGCCTCGGAGGAGCTGAAGACCAGGCGCGTGGAGCTGGACATCCTGGCCCGGGACCTGGTGGACGCGCTCTCCCGCGTGCGGCTCCTGCCCGGGGCCGGAGGGCTGTCGCCCGACGTCGTCACCCGCGCCGAGCAGGCCCTGGACCAGGCGCGGCAGGTGCGCGGAGGCGAGGACGTGGGCGCGCTCACGCGAGCCTGCGAAGCGCTCTCCCAGAGCCTGCCGCTCTTGCGCTCGGCCAGTCCTCGCGGGACGCCGGGAAGGTAGCCGCGCATGTCCGGCCTTCACGCCCCGCACCGGCGATGTCTCCCCCAGCTCCAGGGCGTGGAGCCGCGTCACGCTCCGCGATGGAGTTCCCCATGAACACGCTCCGGGCCAGACAACTGGTCGAAGCCGGGTTGCTGTTGCGACTGAGTGGCGACACGCCGGGCGCGGAGAAGCTCTTCGTCCGGGCACTGGAGCTGGATCCCGCCAACACGCGCGCGCGCCAGTTGCTGACGCAGGCGGGCAGGGCTTCCGCTGCCCCGGCGAACGCGGCGGCGCCCGACCTGGAAGGGGACTGGGGTGCATGGGCGGATGCCGTGAGCCCCGGCCCCGCGGAGCCGCTGCCGGAGTCGGTGAACCTCCCGGAGGGGACGGGGACGCCGGGCGACGCGTTGGATCTCATCGCGGAGGCGCACCGCACCCAGGAGTTCGGCCTCCCGGAGAGCTTCTCCGGGATGGGAGCGCTGCCCCAGGGCTCGGAGGTGGAGACCCTGCTGCAGGGCGCGGAGGATCTGCTGACGCTGGATGACCATTCCGGCGCGGTGGACCTCTTGCGCCGGGCCCAGTCGCTGGCGCCGGAGGACCCGCGCGTGGAGGCGCTGCGCGACCGCAGCGAGCGCATCCTGGTGGGCATGTTGGAGGCCCGCCTGGGGGACTTGAACCGCATGCCCCGCGTGCGGTTGCAGCCGGACGACATCATCTGGCTCAACCTGGATCACCGCGCGGGCTTCGTGCTCGCGCAGATCGACGGCGCGGTGAGCTTCGACGACCTCTTCGCCCTGTCCGGGATGTCGCGGCTGGACACCGCGCGCATCCTCGCGCAGCTGCTCGACGAGGGCATCATCGCCCCCGGCGAGTCGCCCGTGTCTACGCGGGGCGGATGACGGCCGTCCACACGCCGCGCACCATGGGGTCCCCGTACGCGTTGCGCGACTCGGTGGTCACGACGAGGAAGTCCATCCCGGCCTTGCGGTACAGCTCGCTGATGTGGCCGGTGGTGGTGAGCACGTCGCCCACCCGCAGCGCGCCCAGGAACTGCAGCTCCTGCTCGCCGTGCACCAGCCGCACGCGGTCCACGCCCAGCTCCGGATCCGCGATGGCGGCGCTGAAGGGGCGGATGGCGAACACCACCGCGAAGCTGGGGAAGGCGATGAGGTTGCCGTAGGGCCCCGCCTTCGCCGCGTCCTCGTCGTAGAGCAGGGGGCTGACGTGGGCCGGCGGCGCTCCGAAAGTGCCCGCGGAGGGCACGGAGCCGCCCAGGATGAGGGAGAACTCTCGCGATTTCTCCCGGCCGATTTCGTAGGTGAAGGGGCCGTACGAGCGGCCGATGAACTTCGGGTCCAGGGCCATGGCTATCCGAGCGAGGTTTCAACGACGGCGCCCCGGAGGACGGGCTCGCCGCGTTGGTTGGTGGCGGTGACTTCCGTGCTCAGCCGGCCATCCGCGATGGCGGTGACACGGCCCTGGAAGGTGACGGTGTCCTCGGGCAGCACCGGCCGGGAGAAGCGCACCCGGACGCGGCGCACGAGGCCCGGGTCCCCCACGAAGACGGCCACGGCCTCCACGGCCCAGCCCAGCGTGCAGAGGCCCTGGAGGATGACGCCGTCGAAGCCGGCGAGCCTCCCCACCTCCGGGTCGATGTGGATGGGGTTGTAGTCCCCGGAAGCGCCCGCGTAATACACCGGCCGCAGCCGGTCGCACTGGCGGACGTGCGTGAAGGTGTCTCCCACCTGGAACGTGCGTGCCATGAGGCGGGCAAGCCTACCGCCCCCCGCGCACGGGTGTCCGGTGGAAAGAAGAGAGGGGCGGCTCCCGTGTCGGGAACCGCCCCTCGTTCACTTCAGGGCTTCAGGAGTCCGAAGCCTCAAGTGCCTTACGCCGACTTGCGACGGCGCAGCATGCCCATGGCCGCGAACAGCGCCATCAGCGGAGCCATCCCGCCCACGGAGCCGCCGGCGGACGAGCAACCGCCGCCGTCCTCTTCCTCGAACTTCGGCACGTTGACCTTCACTTCGGCGGTGCTGGTGGCACCGGCCGCGTCCGTCGCCGTCACGGTGAAGGTGTAGGTCTCCGCGGTGTTCTTCTTCGCCGGCGTGAAGCTGGCTTCGGCCGTGTTGGCACCCGTGAGGCTCGCCGCGGAGCCACCCGTCTGCGCCCAGGCGTACGTCAGCGTCTCGTTGTCCGGGTCGGTGGACGTCGAGGCGTCCAGCTTCACCAACTCACCGCCACGCACGCCCGAGATGACCCGGGCCTTGGCGACCGGCGCCTGGTTCACGTTCTTCACCGTCACCGTGTAGACGAACGGACCGGCCGTCGCGCCGTCCGCGTCCTTCGCCACCAGGCTGAAGGCCAGGGCCGTGTCGGCCTGGACCTGCGGCGCGGTGAACGTCAGCTTGGACGTGCCGGCGCCCGTGGTGGCCACCGTGCTGCCGCCGACCTGGGTCCAGGTGAAGGTGAGCGCGTCACCGTCCGGATCCGTGATGCCGGAAGCGTCCAGCTCCACCGCGTCACCCTCGTTCACCGTGATGGTGGCCGGAGCCTCGCCCACCGGGTGACGGTTCGACTTGCGCACCGTGACGTTGACCAGATCCGTGGCGGACTGGCCACCCGCCGTCACCGTGAGGCGGAAGGTGAGCTCCGTGGGGGCATTCACGTCCGGCGTCGTGAAGCTCGCCGAAGCCGTGTCCGCACCCGTCAGGGTCACCGTGTCGCCCGCGGTCTGCTCCCAGTGGAACGAGAGCGCGTCGCCGTCAACGTCCGCACCGGACCCGTTGAGCGTCGCCGAGGCGCGAGAGGCCGCCTCGAAGTCCGCGCCGGCGTTGGCCGTCGGAGCGCGGTCCACGTTCTTCACCGTGACGTTGACCGTGTCCGTGGCGGACTTGCCGGCCGCCGTCACCGTGAGCTTGAAGCTGAGCGTCGTGGTCCCGCTGACGTCCGGCGCCGTGAAGCTCGGCGCGGCCGTCGTGGCACCCGTCAGCGTCACTTCCGTGCCCGCCAGCTGCTCCCACTGGTACGTCAGCGCGTCGC
Source organism: Corallococcus sp. bb12-1 (assembly GCF_026626765.1). NCBI lineage: Bacteria > Pseudomonadati > Myxococcota > Myxococcia > Myxococcales > Myxococcaceae > Corallococcus > Corallococcus sp. bb12-1. The sequence goes on from NZ_JAPNJZ010000012.1 coordinate 36,648, forward strand.
CGTCCGCATCCTCGCCGGAACCGGCCAGCGTGACGTTCGTGCGCTCATCCGCCGTGATGTCGACGCCGGCGTTGGCCGTCGGAGCGCGGTCCACGCCCTTCACCGTCACGATGACCGTGTCCGTGGCGGTCTGGCCGTTCGCCGACGCGGTGAGCGTGAAGGTGAGCGTCGTGGTGGTGGCGACGTCCGGAGCCGTGAAGGTCGGCTTGGCCGCCGTGGTGCTCGACAGGGTCACCGCCGGGCCCGTGGTCTGCGCCCAGAGCAGCGACACCGCGTCGCCGTCCGGATCCGTGCCCGCGCCGTCCAGGGCGGCCTGCGTGCGCGTGTCCACCGTGAAGTCCGCGCCGGCGTTGGCCACCGGGGCACGGTCCACGCTCTTCACCGTCACGGAGACGGCCTTCGACACCGTCGCGGTGCCGTCCGACACGCTCACCGTGAAGGTCAGCTGCGTGTCCGACGTCACGTCAGGGGCCGTGAAGCGGGCCGTGGCCGTGGCCGCGCCCGTCAGCGTCACCTTGGGCGTGCCGCCCGTCTGCGTCCAGGCGAAGGTCAGGTAGCCCTGGTCCACGCGGTCCGCGTCGGTGGAACCGGAGGCATCCAGCGTCACGCCGGTGTCACGCTCGTTCACCGTCGCCGGCGCGGTGATCGCGATGACCGGCGCCTGGTTCACGTCGATGATCTCGATCTCCACCGTCTTCGGGACGCTCGTCTTGCCGGCCGCGTCGGTGACGACGAGCTGGAAGGCGAGGGTGTCCGAGTAGTCCACGTCCGCCTTGAAGCTGGGCGTCGCGGTGTCCGCATCCGTCAGCGTCACGGGCGTGGCGCCACCGGTCTGCGTCCAGGCGTAGGTGAGGGTGTCACCCGAGGCGGCGTCCGGGTCGAAGCTGCCCGAGCCGTTCAGGATGATGTTCGTGCGGGTGAAGACGCCCCCGACGATGGTGCCCTCGGCGACCGCCGTGGGCCCCACGCGGGACGGACCCGGGTTGGCGACCGGGCGGAGGTTGCAGGCGCCCGCGGCGTCCGGCTGCCCCGCCTGCGACGGGAACACGGGCGTCGCGCCCGTGAACGTCACGTCATCCACGTCCAGGCCGTACGCGCCGACCGCCAGGTCAGCGCCCACGCGGAAGCGGAAGCGCACGTTGTACAGCTCCAGGTCCGGGAAGAACGTGCCGAAGTTGATGCTCGCGGACGTGAAGGCCGGGAAGCCCGCGCTCGTCAGGCCCATGGCCGCGCGACCCTCGATGGGGTTACCGCCGCCTTCGGAGATGTAGTGCGTGTAGCCCGGATCCGCGTCCACCACCGGGTACAGATCCCAGGGGTCGATCCAGTCGATGCCGTCGACCGTGAACTCCAGCACCGCGCCGTCGTAGGCCGCGGGCACGGCGGAGTAGTCCTGCTCGAAGGAGTGGCGGTACTTGTAGCTGATGGTGAAGTCTTCCGCCTGCGCCACCGTCATCCAGGGGCTGGTGAGGGTGAGCTCCGACGCCACCTCCGGGTTGTAGCCGTGCGCGAAGCGGTTGGTCACCGTGCCGCCGAGGGTGAAGTCACCCGAGGACGACAGGTTCTCCGACAGCGTCCACGCCGACAGGCCGGACTCGAAGGACTCCGTGTTGCTGATCGACGGCACGTCGTCGTAGTTGACGCGGCCATCGAACGTTACCGTCTTCGCCGCGGCGGGGATCTCCGGGGAGTCGAAGACGATCTTCAGGCCCGCGCGGGCGTTGGCGTTGGACACCGCGGAGAGGTTCACCGGCACGGATACGGTGGCCTGCGCGCCGCGCGACAGCGCGGGGACGGAGATCGTCGTGCCGTTCGGGAAGGCCAGGGTGGCCGTGGTGCTGGAGCTGCTGACCGTGCCCGTGAAGGAGCTCAGTCCGCCGCCGCCCACGTTGCGCACGGTGACCTTGAGGGTCCCCTGCTCGCCGACGTCGAGGACGCCGTCGTGGTCGCAACCCGCCACGCTGTCATCCAGCTTGATGCTGGTGATCTCGATGTTGCCACCCGAGGCGAAGCTCTCCACCACGCCGATGTGGTCGGAGGAGTTGCGGTCCGGCGCCTTGGCGCCGAAGCCCGCGCCGCGCTTGGCGAACGCCGCCACGAAGCGGCTGTAGTCCGCCGGATCCGACGCCAGGGCCACGGCCCACAGCGCGTCACGCGCCTCCAGGTACGTGGGCGCGTTCGGGGTCGCCTTGTAGGCGGCGACCAGGTAGCGCTTCATGCGGTCCTGGGCCTCCTGGAAGGGGTGCGCGTTCAGGAGGCTGGCGTAGGCCTCCCACAGCATGGTCGCCCACACTTCACCGCTGTTGTGGACCTGGCTGTTGGATGCGCCCGTCGCCGCGCCCGCGATCTGGGCGGCCGGCAGCGGCTCCCAGTTGGCGATGTGCTTGAACGTCAGGCTGTTCTTGGCGAAGTCCGTCGAATAGGGGATGCGACGGATGCCGAAGTAGTAGCCGTTGTTCCGGCCACCGCTGGAGGTGTAGCCGGCGTTGGTGTAGACGCCCTGGAAGTTGGCGTTGCCGGGCTTGGTCCGGTCGCTCTCACGCACCTGCATGATCTGCGCGTGGAAGTCGCCCCAGCCCTCGCCCATCGCGCGGCCCTGGTTGTTGACGAGGCCCGCGGCGTTACCGATGAGGCGGTTGCTGATGTAGTGGCCCCACTCGTGGGCGATGATGCCGTTGTCGAGCGTACCGTCGCGATCCAGGTCCGCCGAGCGGCGCATCCTCACCGTGACGGGCCCATTCGCCAGCTCGGTCCTCCACTGGGTGGCGGCCGCCAGGGTGATGGACAGCGTGGGGATGGTCACGGCGGCGTTCGTGCCGCCCAGGCCCGGAGCCTCGCCCGCCGCGTTGTTCGCGACGACCGTGGCGATGGCGCCCGCGTTCTGCGCGTTCAGCGCCTTGGCGGAGAAGTCGCAGGCACCGCGGTCGATGATGGCGATCTTCCCCGTGAAGGTGTCCGCCGGGAAGGCCACGCAGCCGTTGGTGGCGGCCGAGACGACGTCACCCGTCACCTCGAACACCTGCTTGCCGAACGACGCGGAGCCGGAGTCGTAGACGCCCGCGAGCGCCGCCGGAGCCGTCACGCTCAGCTCGGGCACGCCGTTGAACACGTACATCTGCATGCGCGGCGACGCACCGTCGGCCGGCGTGCTCATGTTCGCGTTGTTGCGGCCGCCGAAGTCCTGGCCCTGGGCCTGGATGGGGTCGCCTTCCACGCCGCCACGGCCGAAGTTGAACGACTGGGCGTTGCCAGCGGCCTCGTCGAAGCCGGCGTCGTAGAACCAGTCGTGAAGGAAGTTGTTCACGTAGAACAGGTTCACCACCGCCGCCTTGATCTGCGTCGGGCTGGCGTTGGGCGCCTTGGTCTGGTCGAAGACGTGGCCGAAGGTGTTGGCCCCCGTCGTCTCCGCGCGCAGGTCCGCGCTGCCGGGCGTGAAGCCATCCGGCCCCACGAGGTCCGCGTACGCGTCCACGTTGTTGCCGAGCGTCTGTGACGCGTTGGCCGGCAGCCACGGGTCGTTCTTGGTGAACGGCGAGTTGGCGATGGTGATGTCGTGCTGCGGGCGGTTCAGGGGGATCTGGAAGCCGTCGCGCAGGCCCGTGGGGTGCGGGGTCGCGTCGTTGCCCTGGGGACCGTCCTCCGGGATGTACGGCGAGGTGACGTCCGCCCAGACCTTGTAGGTGAAGGGCGTGCCCGCGGCGTCCGAGGTCAGGTCGTTGCGGAAGAGCACCTTGCCGGTGGTCGCCGACACGACGTAGGCGAAGTACTGGCTGGAGCGCGCCGCCTTCGGGCCGGCGTTGACCTCCACGTACCAGGCGGGCTCGAGCGTGTCGGCCAGGGTGTAGAACACCTGACGGGCACGGGCCGGGATGGTCAGGTCCTGCGCCAGCGACGCCTTCGCGGACGGGGCCAGCTCGAAGAAGGTGTACTCGCCCTGCGTGCCGGTGTTGACGAACGAGGTGGCCTGCGTGCCGGAGCCCGTCAGGTCCTTGAACGCACCGGAGAGGGCATCCGCGGCGCCCAGGCGGAACGACGAAGCGCTGCGGGCCTTCAGGCGCGCGTTGAGCGTCAGGTCGGACGGGGCCAGGTAGCCGCTGACGGCCACCAGGCGCATGTCCTGCGCCATGATGACCTTGATCTCGTTGCGGAAGACCGGGATGCCGCCAACCGTCTGGTTGAAGGTGGCGATGATCGGGCCGGTGCCCGTGTTGTGCACCGCGCGCAGCGTGGCGCCGGAGACGTCATCCCGCGACAGGCGGTAGTTGTCCGCCACCGTCTGCAGGTGCGCGCGCGCCGCGCTCTCCGCCGTCATGCCATTGCGGATGACGGACTTGGACTGCGCGCCATCCTGCGCCGCCCACGCGAACGTGGGAACGCCGAGCCGCTGCTCGGTCTGCTCGACGCGAAGCCCGCGCGATACCGCCGTGTCGGGGTCCACGGCGAGCTGGCGCGACTCCTTCTGCTCCAGGAACGCGTCGAAGTTCGACCGCTCCTTGGCCCACGCGCTGGTACCCGCGATGGGCACCAGCAGCAGGCTGGTCAAAAGCTTTTCCCTGAGACGCATGCGCCTTCCTTCTTGGGGGTGATGAACTGCCGGACGAGGGGACTGCGAGAGACGACGACGGTGGAGTGGAGCGCGCCTGGGGCGGCGGGCTCCCTACGGCTGATGGACCGTGGGTGGACAGCCCAATAGAGAACGCATCCCAACGTCCGGGGTCGCACGGAGGCGACAGCGGGACGTGATGCGGGAAGTCAGGGCGGAGAGGAAGAGCGCGGAGGGCGCGATGCGCTCCTCGGGGCCGGACAGGCGGAACGCCACACCCGCGTCTGGGGTGGCTGATGCGAATTCCGTGTCAACGATTCCTGGCAAAAGCTGCTCTCCAACTCACTGTTCCGAACGCGGTGCTGTTCACCGGATCGGATTCAAGTGGGAGCGCATGCTAACCAGGACACTGGATCGTTGAAAAGAGGGGGGGGCCCTCAACTTTGCGTTAGCAACCCAGTAACAATTGTCAGTCTGGAATAAGCCGCGCCCGAGAGGGAAATCCCCCTGCGGCCGGGCGAGCGTGGTGCCGGGAGCAACGCCGCGCCGTCCCTTGCTTCCGGCGCGCATCCCTGCTCAGCGGCGCGTGCGGGGCGCGGGACTGCTGTCCTCGACGGAGGGCAGGGGCGCGTGGTCGAGCGGATCATCCACGTCCGCGCCCTCGCGCCGCTGCTTGTACTGGTCACGCACGTACGCGACGAGTTGATCCAGATAGGTGGACAGCGGCGGGCAGCGCACGCCGGTGCCGTCGAGCAGCTCCAGCGTGTTGTGGCAATTGTAGATGGCCAGGTGGTTCACGTAGCTGATGGCCGCGCGCTGGGGCCGGGCCAGCTTCTCCAGCAAGGGCAGCCGCAGCATCACGTCCGCGGCGCGCGCGGACAGGTTGAAGCGCGGCAGCTTCTTATGGGACTTCTCCGCGATGAGTTCGTACACGCGCCGCGCGCTCATCGGGTTGGGGTCCACCAGGTGGAACGTGCGGCCCTTCGCGCGCTCATCCCGCGCCAGCCGCCACACCGCCTCCACCACGAAGTCCACCGGCACCACGTTGAGGGGTGCGACGCCGTTGCCCGGCAGGGGCAGCGGCACCACCAGCGGCGACGTGACGAGCAGGATGCCCAGGTAGTAGGGGCCCTCGAAGCGATCAATCTCTCCCGTGCGCGAGTCACCCACCACGCTGGAGGGCCGGAAGATGGTGACGGGGAGGGTGGCGGCCGCGCGCTGCACCAGCCGCTCCGCCTGGAACTTCGTCTCCTCGTAGGCGTTGCGGAAGGACTGGCCGCGATCCAACTCGTCCTCGGCGATGACGCCCACCCGGTCGCCGGACACGTAGCAGGTGGAGAAGTGGCTGAAGCGCGACAGGTTCTCGCAGTCGCGCGCCAGCTCCAGCAGGTTGCGGGTGCCGTCCACGTTCACCCGCCACGCGGTCTCCTTGGGCACGCCCAATTGGGACACCGCCGCCAGGTGGAAGATGTCCGTCACCCGTTCGCACAGGCGCTGGTATTCCTCGCCGGACAGGCCCAGGTGCATGTCCACCGCGTCGCCGGTGAGCAGCTCCACCTTCGCGCCCTGCACCTTCGCCGCGAGCGTCTGGGCCTCCTTGAAGGCCTTGGGCTGCACCAGCGCGTAGATGTGGCCCTTCGGGTCCTCGCGCGCGATGTGCTCCACCAGCCGCTTGCCGATGAAGCCCGGGTAGCCGGTGATGAAGTAGGTGCCTGCGGGACTCTTCCTGGGCGTGGCGCTCATTCGCGGCGCAGCATACCCGCCCGGTGTCAGCCGTGGGCGAGCATCGCCCGCCATACCGCTTCCACCTGGGGACGGGTGGACTCCGGGGCACCACTGTTGTCGATGACCCACGTGGCGTGCGCGCGCTTGTCGTCCAGGGACAGCTGCGCGGACAGCCGCGCCTCCGCCGCCTGAGCGTCCAGCCCGTCGCGCGCCATCAGCCGCGCCTTCTGCACGTCCCGGGGCACCCACACCACGGCCACGCCCTCCATCGCGGTGTGCAGCCCCGTCTCGATGAGGAGCGGGACGTCATACACGGCGTGGGTGATGCCCTCCGCCTCCAGCGCCTGGAGCTTCGTGAGGAACGCGGCGCGCACCTGGGGGTGCACGATGGCGTTGAGGGCGGCGCGTTCAGCGGGGTCCGCGAAGATGTGGGTGGCAAGCCTCACCCGGTCCAGACGGCCGTCGGGGCCCAGCACGCCGGGGAAGCGCTCGGAGATGCGCTGGAGGCCGGGCGTACCGGGCTCCACCACCTCCCGGGCGATGACATCCGCGTCCAGCACGCGCGCGCCCAATTCGCGCAGCATCCGGCTCACGGTGCTCTTGCCGGAGGCGATGCCGCCCGTCAGGCCGAAGACGTGCACGGGTTACTTCGCGGCCTTGGGCGTGGTGAAGACGAAGGATTGCACCGTCTTGCCGTCCTCGTTGAAGAAGATGGCCACGCCCAGCTTCACGTAGAGGAAGTAGGTGCGGAAGTCGTCGGTGAGCTTGCGCAGGTAGCAGGGCGTGGCGGGCGCGGCTCCGGCGGGGCAGGCGGGGCCGTAGCTGTTCTCGATGGTGTCCTTCTCGATGACGGGCGCGGGGAACACGTCGATGCGCTCCACCATCTGCGTGGCCGGGTCCACCTTGAACTGGGCCTGGGTGGTGCCCTTGATGGCCTCCTTGGCGAAGTAGGCCAGAATCTCCTTCCCGTCCTGGGACATGGTCCGGGACGGTTCGCCGAACTTCTTCACGATGTCCTCCTTCTTGGAGGACCCGGGTTCGATGCCCTGCCACGGCTTGGCGGAAGCAGGCAGGGAGACGGCGATGGCTGCGACAACGACAAGGACGAAACTGACGGGGGTCCGCATCTCGACTCCTCCCTAGCGGATCAGGCAGGCGCGCCTCAAGGTCCGTTCCCTAGAAGCAACGCGCGTGTCCACCCGGCATTCAATCACGAATGAGACGCCTTGCCCCCTCCGGGGGGCTCTGCTACGTGCTCAGGCCATGCGTTCTCGTGCCATCCGGGTCTTTTCCGCCCTCCTGCTCGCCGCTTCAGGCGGTCTTGCCGGGGCTGCGGACTTCACGGGTCCCGACAGCTGCAAGGGGTGCCACCCGGAGGCCTACGACGCGTGGATGAAGTCCAAGCACGCCCGGGCCACGGACACGCTGGCGGACGCGCAGAAGAAGGACGCACGCTGCCTGTCCTGCCATGCGCCGGACCAGGCGACGCAGACGCTGACGGCCGTCACCTGCGAGACGTGTCACGGGGGAGGGCAGTACTACTCTCCGTCCTACGTGATGAAGGACCCGGAGCTCGCGCGGCTGGTGGGGTTGGTGGACCCCTCCGAGAAGCAGTGCCGCACCTGCCATGACGCTTCGTCTCCCTCCCTGCGCCCGTTTGATTTCAAGGAAGCGCTGAAGGCCATTGACCACTGGTCCGCCGAACGTGCCCGCAAGCAGCAGACCCGCGCGGACGCGGCCCCCTCCACGCCGGCACCCGCCACGGCGAAGAAGTGACTTCTTCTTGATCAAGATCCTCGAATCCCGCTTTGTCACCACCGCCGTGGAATTGAAGGGCCTGCCCACGGACCACGCCGCGGAGGTCGCCTTCGTCGGCCGCTCCAACGTGGGCAAGTCGTCCATGATCAACGCCCTGACGAACCGGCGCAAGCTGGTGCGCGTGTCCAACACGCCCGGGCGCACCCGCACGCTCAACTTCTTCGACGTGGACCTGGACCGCGACGGCCAGCGCCACACGGTGCGGCTGGCGGACCTGCCCGGCTACGGCTTCGCCAAGGCGAGCAAGGCGGACAAGGCCCAGTGGCAGGAGATGATCACCTCCTACCTGAAGCACCGTCACCGGCTGGAGGTGGTGGTGAGCATCATCGACGCGGAGGTGGGGCCCTCTCCGGAGGACCTGCGCACGCTCGACTACCTCCAGGAGCACAACCGCCGCATCCTCGTGGTGGCCACGAAGATCGACCGGTTGACCAAGGCCCAGCGCAAGCCCCGGCTCACCGCCCTGTGCACGCAACTGGAGCTGCCCCGCGAGGCGCTGATTCCGTTCTCCTCCACCGAAAAGCTGGGCGTGGAAGAGGTGTGGGGCACGCTGCTGGACACCTTCGGCAAGGCCACCCGCGTCTGAGTCTCCCGGGTCCGGGCACGCTGTGGTAGCACCCCCGGCGTGTCCCAGAACAAGACGAACGGTGGTGCTTCGCCCCTCGCTCCCCGCGAGGTGCGTCAGCGGTTGATGCAGCTGTCCCCCCGCAAGCGCGTGGAGGCCCTCTTCGACGCGCAGGACACGGCCGCGCTGGTGCGCTCGCTGCCCGCGGAGGACCTGTACGTCACCATCCAGGAAGTCGGCCTCGCGGACTCGACGGAGCTGGTGCAGCTGGCGTCCCCCGCGCAGTTCCGCACCTTCGTGGACCTGGGCGGATGGGTGAAGGACAAGGTGGACCTGCACGCGGTGCTGACGTGGCTGCGTGCCGCGCGTGGGGATGAACCGGAAGACTTCATGCGCAAGCTGCACGCGGTGGACCTGGAGGTGGTGGAGACACTCCTCAAGGAATTCACCACCGTGTACGACCTGGAAGAGGACCCGGACGCCAACCCCCAGGGCATGGCGGTGGAGACGCCGGAAGGGCGCTACCTCGTCGAAATCAAGCTCGAGGGCGTGGAGATGTCCGCGATGCGCGCCATCGTCAACGACCTCATCGCGGAGAACCCCTTCGAATCCGTGCGTCTCTTCGAAGCGGTGCGCTGGGAGATTCCCTCCGAGCTGGAGGAGACGGCCTTCCAGTTCCGCCGCGCGCGCCTGGCCGACCTGGGCTTCCCCTCGCTGGAGGACGCCCTGGCGCTCTTCAGCCGCGTGGACGTGCCGCCGCGCCCCACGGGAAATGCGGCCCCCGCGCTCACCGCCACCGGCGGGCACCTGGACTACGTGGAGGCGGCCTTCCGCGACCTGTCCGACGTGGAGCGGATGAACGCGGAGGACGAGCTGCGCGAAGTGGCCAACGCGGTGCTCGTCGCGGAGCTGGGCGACCCCGGGGACCTGGACGCCGTGCGCCGCGTGGGCGAATGGGTTCGCGACTACCTGTCGCTGGGCCTGGAGCACCTGACGGGCGGGGACCCGAGCCGGTCGCCGGACGCGCTGCGCGACACGCCCCTGCGCCGCGTCTTCCAGGTGGGCTTCACGCTGACGCTCCAGCTCAAGTACCGCGCGGACCGGCTCTTCAAGCAGGAGTTCATGAAGCTGGACGACGTGCCGCTGGTGCTGCCGGAAGAGGCCGCGGCCCTGGAGGCCCTGCGCCGCAAGCGCCCCCGCCGTGCCCTGCGCGTGCCGGGGGCGGAAGCCGTGCCGTTCCGGTCGCTGCGGGAGGTGGCCGGTTCGGAGGTGCTGCTGGCGCGCGCCGAAGGACAGGTGGTCGCGCTGGGCGCGCTCTTGGGCGGCGCGGAGGCCCCGGCGCACACCGTGCTGGCGCGCTTCGGCGTGTCGCTGGACGTGCTGGGCGTGGAGCGGCTCTGGGCAGCGGGCGTCGCCATGGCCGTCCTGGAGGAGCGCGTGGACGTGCGGCCCGTGCCGCTGGGGCGCACGGTGGAGCTGGGGCAGCGCCTGTTCGAAGGCACCCCGGAAGCGCCCCGCCTGCGCCCGAGCGCGGTGGAGCGCGCGCTGGCCGCGCTGGGCCCGGCGGTGCCGGAGGGCGCCCGGGAGGAATTGCGTCGGGTGGTGAACGTCACGCTGACGCGCCTGCTGTCGGAGCTGGGGACGCCCTGGCTTCGCGAGGGTCGGCTGGACCTGATCGCCTCCGCGGTGCTTCCGATGGAGAGCGCGCCGGTCCCGTAGCTTTTTCAGCCTTGCCCGGCCCATCTGTCCGGGGCGATCTCGCAACCGCCCGTAGATACGGGCTTCTGCCGCCCCCGGTCCCTGGCACGCCTGCTGCTTTGCCCATTGCCCGCTAGCGCACGGCTGGCACGCGGCCAGCACCTTGCTGGCCGTGTGCGCGTGGACCGCTAGCCAACGGCTTTCCAAGAGGGCCAGGGGCACGCGTGTGACGGGACGAGCGACCGACAGCGAAGGGGTGGAGTTCATGGGACCGGGCGCACAGGGGCAGCGTCGCGACGTGCTGGCTTTCTTCCTGCTCGTGGGGTTCGCGGCGGTGATGTACGCGGTGCCGGGTGAGTGGATCCCCGCACTGGCGCCGCTGCGGTTGGCGCTGCTGACGTCGGGCCTTGCGGCCGGACTGATGGTGATGCGGCGGCTGGGCAAGGCGGAGCCGCTCTATTTCGACGGCGCGCGGGGCATCGCGCTCCTGGCGTTCTCGTCGCTGGCGTTCTGTTCGGTGGCGTGGTCCGTCAATCCGGACGTGACGCGCTTCCAGGGCGTGGAGCTGCTGAAGCTCACGGCCATCTACCTGACGCTCGTGAACGTCATCACCACGCCCAAGCGGCTGGCGGCGATGTGCGCGGCCATGGTGGTGGGCGCCATCGTGACGTCCATTGGCGTCATCAACTGGTACATCGTCGGTGAGAACATGGTGGAGGGCTTCCGTTCGCGCTGGGTCGGCGTGTACGCGGACCCCAACCACATGGCCATGAACATGGTCGTCGTGGTGCCGCTCGCGGTGGCGTTCCTCGCGCGCAAGAGCACCCCGTGGTTCTTCCGCGCCCTCTGCGCCCTGGCCGCGGTGCTGTCGGTGGTGGCCATCGTGCTGTCGCACTCGCGCGGTGGTTTCATCGGCCTGTCGGTGGCGATGGCGCTGTGGGCCATCCGCGAGAAGCGCCGCATGCAGGCCATCGTGCTGGGCTCCATCTTCGTGCTGGGCCTGGTGGTCTTCGCGCCCAAGAGCTTCTGGCAGCGCAACGAGACGGTGGCGGCGTTCCACGAGGACGCGTCCGCGATGGGCCGCGTGTACGCGTGGCAGGTGGCCAGCCGCATCAGCCTGGACAAGCCGCTGCTGGGCGTGGGCGCGGGCGGCTTCCGCTACGCGTGGTTCGAATACGCGCCGCCGGAGGCGCACCGCGCCTACGTGGCGCACAACATCTTCCTCGACGTCATCGGCGAGCTGGGCTGGATTGGCCTGCTCTTCTTCCTGGTGTTCGCGGGAGGGTCGGTGGGCGGCGCGGTGGCGGCGTCCTCGGATTCGGAGATGGGGTGGATCGCGCGAGCGCTGTTCGCGTCGGTGGCGGGCTACCTCATCTGTGACTTGTTCTCGGGCTACATCCTGTCCGCGCATTGCTACGTGCTCTTCGGCCTGGCCGCGAGCGCGCACCGCATCGCGCAGGCACGGGAGAGAGCCCTGGCGGTGGGGAGGCAGCCGGCCCTGAATCAGACGCCGGCGGCCACGTGGGAGGGGTCTGGGCATGCGGCGTGAGGAAGCACGGATGGGGCGGGAGCCCCTCCGACTGGTGCAGTTCACCCGGTCGTTCCACATTGGTGGCACCGAAGTGCAGGTGCTGGAGTTGCTGCGCGGCTTGCCGTCCAGCTACCGGTTGCAGGTGTCGGTGTTGGAGGACGCCGGGCCGCTCATCGGTTCGGTGTGGAAGCTGGGCCACGCGCCCGAGGTATTCTCCCTCAAGGGGACGCTCGCGCAGCCCAACACGCTGGTTCAAATCTACCGGCTGTCACGCTGGCTGAAGAAGCACCGCGTGCACCTGGTGCACGTGCACGACTTCTACTCCAGCATCATCGCGGTGCCGGCGGCGAAGCTGGCGGGCGCGAAGGTCATCGTCGGCCGGTTGGATTTGTCCCACTGGCAGGGCAAGGCCCGCCGCCTGCTGCACGCGCAGGTGACGCGCATGGCGGATCACGTCATCGCCAACGCGGAGGCCATCCGCACGCTGCTCGTGGAAGAAGAGGGGCTGCCCCGAAGCCGCGTCTCCGTCATCCACAACGGTCTGGACCTGGTCCGCTTCGATGCGCGAACGAAAGAAGGCCTCAAGGACCCGCTGCCCGAAACGCATGGCATCCCCACCGTCATCCACGTGGCCAACATGAGCCACCCGGTGAAGCGGCAGGAAGATTTGCTCCTCGCGCTTGCCATGCTGCGTCATGAAGGCACCCGGCTGAACGCCTGGTTCGTGGGAGACGGCCCGCGCCGGCCTGGACTGGAGAAGATGGCGCAGGAGCTGGGGGTGGCGGACGGGGTGCACTTCCTCAGGCACCGCACGGACGTTCCGGCCCTCTATGGCCAGGCCACCTTCGGCGTCCTGTGCTCCACGGCGGAAGGCATGTCCAACGCGGTGATGGAGGGCATGGCCGCGGGCCTGCCCATGGTCGTCACGAAGGTGGGCGGCAATCCGGACCTCATCGTGGACGGCGAGCGGGGGCTCCTGGTGGACCCGGAGCGGCCCGCCCAACTCGCCCAGGCCTTCCGACGGCTGCTGGCCAACCCCCAGGAGGCGAAGAAGATGGGCAAGGCCGCCCGGGGCTTCGTCGCCCGCGAGCTGTCCCTGGAGAAGATGGTGCGTCAGCACGACGCCCTGTACCGCCAGGTCGCACATCTGCCCTGAGTCTGGAAACGGCCCTCCAGGGCCGGGAAATGTCAGACCGATCCGGATAATCCGAGCCCGTCCTCAAGCAATTGGGGGCGGGCGCGTTCGTATGGAGGAAGGGTGCTCCCGAAGAGGGTCGCACCTTGTGTGTTTTGGTTATAGATGGGAATAGCTCGTTTTTCGTGGAGATTGATGGAATGTCTGTGGTAATGGCGCCACAGACGTTGCCAGCAGCAAGCGGCGTGACCACCCTGGTGGGCGTTGGATCAGGCGGGGCAGGAATCGCCGCTGACGTGAAGGGGTTTTGAAGGAAGCGGACGTCGAGCGCGGGGCCCGGAAGCACGGGACGCGGGGCGGACGCGGAACATGAAGGTGGCGCGGGGTGGGCCCAAGGCCCTCATCCGTATCCGCCGCGACTTTACGAGGCCCTGCCTGTCGGCACGCGGCCCGGGGCGCTCGCCGGTAAAACTCCAAGGTGCCGGCGAGCGCTCTCTTTTTTGTCCCCCTGCCAGCACGCCCGGCGCCCTGACAGGTCGCACGCGGCGTTCCGATGCTCCAGGTGGGACATGTCACCGGCCTTGGCTCCGCGGCCCGCGGCAACCTCTTCCGAGGTGCCAGCGGGCGCTCCGCCTGACCGCCGTGCTACTTCAGGTTTCCAATCACCTGGATGGTGGTGTCGCTCTTGAGCAGGTTGGAGACGTAGGCGACGGTCTCCTGCTGCTTCTGGAGCATGATCTGGGCTTCGGCGCGGGTGCGGTCGTCGCCGGTGAGGCCCTGGAGCATCCGCTGCTCCACCGTGTTCAGGCGCTGGTGGGTGTTCATCGCGTCCATCGGCGCCGATTTCGGAATGTTCAAGCCCATGCGAGCCTCCTGTCCTGGGCCGCCCGGCGGAGGACACCTCCGGGCGGAGAAGCGGGTGTAGGAGATTATCGCGAAATCCGGCGGGAGTTGCCCCCTCCCGAAAAAATCAGGCGTCCCCGACGAGGTCGAAGAGCTGACCGACGCCCTTCGCCCGGGCCACGTCGTAGAGCGCGCGGGCCAGGGCCACGTCCTGGACGGCCAGGCCGGTGGAGTCGAAGACGGTGACCTCGTTGCCCGTCCGCCCCGGCTTGCGGCCCGCGACGACCTCGCCCAGGGTGCCGGCGAGCTGCTCCTCCTTGAAGAGGCCGTCGTGCAGGGGCACGTTGACCTCACCGGAGTGGAGCGCCTGGTCCGCGTCGTCGATGAAGACGCGCCCTTCGACGAGCAGGCGCGGATCCAGCTCCTGCTTGCCGGGGGCATCCGCGCCCATGGCGTTGATGTGGGCCCCGGGCTGGACCCATTCGCGGCGGACCACGGGGGCGCGGGCGGGCGTGGCGGAGCAGACGATGTCCGCGCCGGAGGCCTCCTGGAGGCTCACCACGCGGCCGCCCTTCTCCTTCTGGAGGGCCTGGGCGGCGGCGTCGGACACGTCCGCCATGAGCAGCTCCAGGTCCCCGAAGAGGGCGCGGTGCGCGTCGATGAGCACCCGCGCCTGCACGCCACAGCCCACGAGGCCCAGCGTGCGGGGCTGCTTCTTCGCCAGGTACTTGGACGCGATGCCGCCCGCGGCGCCGGTGCGCCACGCGGTGAGCAGGGTGCCGTCCAGGATGGCCAGCGGTGACGCGGTGTCCGGGTCGCTGAGGATGTAGACGGCGCGCACGGTGGGCAGGCCGTGCTTCTGGGGATTGCGGGGATGGGCGTTGACCCACTTCACGCCCGCGGCGCCGTCCAGGAACGCCGGCATGGCGCGGAAGTCGCCGTCGTACTTCGGCAGGGACAGGTACACCTTGGGGGGCATGAGCGCGTCGCCACGGCCATGGGCCAGGAAGGCGCGCTCCACGGCTTCCAGTCCAAGTTCGACGGTGTAGAGGCCGCGCAGCTCTTTCGCACTGAGGAGGAGGGTGGGCATGCCTGCCGCTATACCCAACCGCGAGCGCCCGCGCACGCGCCCTGTCGCCCCTTCCCCAAGGGCCGACACTTCGCGGCGCGGGGACGGGGCGGTGCCATCTGGGGGGCGCGGGATGGCTGGGATTGGCTTGCTTCTCAATCACTGCTCACGAGGAACGGGTGACGCCAGACGCCACGCCGCGTTGAGCGCGGGACGCCCGCCCGGACGCTGACCGTTCTGGCGGGGAAATCTGGAAAAGGACGGATGGCACTAGGATGCCCGGCCGATGACCACCTCACGGCACCTCCCGGACACCGGGCCGTCCTCCCCGCCGAACACCGGCCGTCCCACGGGCGATGGCGGAGGCCTGTCGGAGCGGCCGCTTCATGCGACGCGGGTGGGGCGCTACGTGCTGCTCGCGCGGCTGGGGCGCGGTGGCATGGGCGAGGTGTTCGAGGCGTTCGATCCAGAGCTTCGGCGCACCGTCGCCATCAAGCTGCTGCACGAGCGCCGCCTCCCCGACGAGGAAGAGGACGCTCGCGCGCTGCGGCTGGTGCGCGAGGCGCAGGCCATGGCGCGCCTGTCGCATCCGAACGTGCTCACCGTGCACGACGTGGGGACGCACGACGGCCGGGTGTTCATCGCGATGGCCCGTGTGGAAGGCGGCACGTTGCGGCAGTGGTTGCGGGAAGGGCCGCACTCGCGACACCAGGTGCTGTCCGTGTGCCGGGCCATGGGCCGGGGGCTCGCGGCGGCGCACGCGGCGGGGCTGGTCCACCGCGACTTCAAGCCGGACAACGTGCTGCTCGGACGCGAGGGTGGTGTCTGGGTGACGGACTTCGGCATCGCGTCGGATGCGAACGCGGAGGCCGGGCCCGGCGTGCCGGTGACGGCGCTGCTCGAAGCTCCCACCGATGCGCGGCTCACGGCGACTGGCGCGCTGGTGGGGACGCCCGCGTACATGGCCCCGGAGCAGTACGCGGGCCGGGGGCCGGACGCGCGCGCGGATCAGTTCAGCTATTGCGTGTCCGTCTACGAAGCCCTCACCGGCCAGCGCCCTTTCGAGGAGGGGACGCTGCGGCGCATGGCGGTGACGCTGCTGGATTCGCAGCGAGCGCCCCAGAGCGCCGTGACGCCCCGGGTGGAGCTGGAGCCGCCCGCGCATCCGTCCCTTCCGGGCTGGGTGCACCGCGTGCTCACGCAGGGGCTGGCGGTGGCGCCCGAGCAGCGCTTCGCGACGATGGAGGCCCTGTTGGAGGCGCTGGAGCACGACCCGGAGGCCGGGCGGCGGAAGCTCGCGGGCCGGTCGCTGGCGGTGGCGGCCGGGCTGATGCTGGGGGTGGGGGTGGCGTGGGTGCGTCCCACGCCGTGCAGCGGGGCGCCCGCGCTGTTCGCCCAGGTGTGGGGATCCTCGCAGAAGGCGGCGGTGGCGGAGGCCTTCGAACGCAGCGGCGCGACGGACGCGGAGGGCGCCTTCGACCGGGTGTCGGGGGCCATGGATGCGTATGCGACGCAGTGGAGCCGGATGCACCGGCAGGCGTGCGAGGCCACGCGCGTGACGGGGGAACAGCCGGAGGCGCACCTGGCGCTGCGCATGGCGTGCCTGGACCGGCGCCTGCGGTCGGTGGACGCGCTGGGCACGGAGCTGGCGCACGCGGACGCGGAGCTGGTGCAGCGCAGCGCGGAGGCGGTGGACGCGCTCCGGGGCGTGTCCGGGTGCGCGAACGTGGAGGCGCTCTCCGCGGCGGTGCCCCCGCCGGAGGATGCGGCGGCCCGGGCCCGAGTGGAGGTGGTGCGCAAGGAGGTGACGCACGCGCAGGCGCTGCTCGACGCGGGCCGGTACGCGCAGGCGCTGCCCGTGGCCAGGGCGGCGGTCGACGCGGCGCGCGCCACGCACTACCGCCCGCTGGAGGCCGAAGCGCTGCACGTGCTGGGCTGGGCCCACCACCGCATGAGCCAGTCGCGTGAGGCGATGGCCACGTGGCACGACGCCATGGCCGCCGCCACGGCAGGCCGCCACGACGAGGTGGCGCTCCAGGTGGCCACGGAGCTGGTGCTCGGGTTGAGCGAGGCCCCCGAGTGGTTCCCGGAGGCGCACCTGTGGAGCGCGCAGGCGCACGCGTTGATTGAGCGGCTGGGTTCCGCGCCCGACCTGGAGGGGCGTCTGGCCAACCACGAGGGCATCCTCGCGCTGAGTGAGGATTCGCTCGACGCGGCTGCGGAGCACTACGCGCGGGCCCTGGCGCTGCGGGAGCGGACGCTGGGCACGCGTCACGTGGACACCGCGAAGGTCTACAACAACCTGGGCATGGTGCTGCTGCGGCAAGGAAAGCAGGCGGAGGCCACGGCCCTGTACCAGAAGGCGCTCGCCATCTACGAGGAGCGGCTGGGCCCCACGCACCCGCTGCTCGCGGGCACGCTCACCAACCTGGGCTTCGCGGAACAGGAGGCGGGACACCTGCCGCAGGCGCTCCAGTGGTTGCAGCGCGCGTACACGCTGCGCCAGCAGACGCTGGGGCCGCTCAATTCACAGACACTGCTGTTGCTCCACGACCTGGCGCTCGTGCAGGAGTCGTTGGGCGCGCCGGACCGGGCGCTCGCGCTGCATCGGGAGGCACTGGAAGGCATGCGGCAGGGGTTCGGCGCGGAGAGCCGTGAGGCCATTGATTCGCTCAAGGCCCTGGCGGGCGCGGAGGAGCGCTTGGAGCGGGACGCGGATGCGCTCGCGCACTTCCAGGAAGGCCTGGCGCTCCAGCGCAAGGTGCTGCCGCCGGAGGAGTTCGCGGTGGACACGCTGGGGGAGGATGTGGGGCGGCTGCTCGTGGCGCAGGGCCGGCCGAAGGAGGCGGTGCCCCTGTTGCGCGAGGCGCTGGCGTCGAAGGCGCGTTCGCTGGGCGCGGAGCATGCTCGGACCGTCCACAGCCGCACGGCGCTGGGGCTGGCGTACTTCCAACTGGGGCAGGGCGATGCCGCGCGAGAACTGCTGGAGATGTCGGAGCGGGTGCTGGCCCCGCTGGGCTGGAATCCGACGGACGCGGCGATGACGCACTTCGCGCTCGCGCAGGCGCTCTGGAGTCACCCTGCGGAACAGGCACGGGCGCGGACGTTGGCGCAGAAGGCGGTCGACGGCTTCACGCAGGGCGGAGCCATGACCCGGCGCGAACTGGCGCAGGTGAAGCAGTGGCTCGCGAGCCGGTAGGGGAGGCACCTCGGGCAGAGCCACGAGGTGCCTCGGGACGGCTTCACCCAGACGTCCTCAGTGGAGGCACTTCCGGGGAGTGCACCAGGAAGGCCTTGAACTGTAGCGAGGCGAAGAGCTGACGCGGCTGCTCCGTCAGTCCGGCCTCGCGCAGCAGTGCGAAGAACGCTTCATCGGAAGCGGGAATCTCAAGACTCGCGAGCTCCTTGCGCCGCCGCGCGAGCTTTTCGGGAGGGACTCCAGACACGCGCAACTGCTCTTCTTCCACGGCCAGGAGGACGGGGTCGTTCCCAACGGACTCTCCGATGATGAAGGGCGCCCCGGGCTTGAGCCGACGCACCACTTCACGCAGGAGTTCCAGGCGCGTTTGGGCTCCCGTCACGTGGTGGAGGACACCCACCATCTGGGCCCCGTCGAAAGGGGCGCTGGTGGGCAGGTCGTGAAGCGCCCCTTCGTGCAATCGCATCCGCTCGCCCATTCCCGTGCTGCTCAATCGCTCACGGGCCACGGCGAGCATGTGCGGTGAGGTGTCCGTCCCGGTGAAGCGCCACGTGGGCCTTCCATACCGGGAATAGGGCAGCAGCTCCTGCGCGGTTCCCACGCCCACGCAGAGGATCGAGGCGGAGTCGTTCCCTCTCAACACGGATGTCATCGTCGCCGCGATGAGTTCCTGCATGGCGTGGTATCCGGGCAGCGAGGTCGCCGTGCCCGCGTCGTAGCGGGCGGCGTGCTCCGCCCCGAAATGATGTTCGTGATGAGGCGCGTGTGAGTGCATGGGAACTCCGTCGGGCCGGGGGAGGAGAACCGGCGCGTTGATGTGAAAGATACGCTTCGGATTCTTCGCCGCCAGAGCGGCCCTTCACGTCGAATCGGCGGCGCTTCCGGTGTCGTGGCGGGGGGCAGGTGACGCCCGCCGCGACATGGCTTTTCAGGCTGCTTCGCCCGCGCGCCGCCACCGCGCGGGTGTCTGTCCATGCACGCGGCGGAACTGGCGGATGAAATGCGTGACGTCCGCGTAGCCCACCTGCCGCGCGATGGTGTCCATGGGGGCGTCGGTGCCGCGAAGGCGGCGGCGGGCCTCGGCCATCCGCTGCGCGAGGATCCACTCGCCCACGGTGCGCCCCGTCTCACTGCGCACCATGGTGGCCACGTGCGCTGGCGTGCGTGCCACGGCCCGAGCGACGTCGGACAACGACAGGGGCTGGAGCGCGCTCTTCTCCACGAAGGCGAGTGCCTGGCGCGAGAGGCTCGAGGCTTCGGTGCCCGAGCGCAGGGTGGAGGCGCTGGCACGCACGAGCTCCACGAGCACCAGTCGCAGGAGCGAGGCGAACGCCTCCTCCCGTCCCTCCTCGCTCCCCTCGCATTCCTCTTCGAGCGCCTGCATCCACTGTTCGAGGCGGCGGTGCTGCGCTGACGTGGGCCGCAGCACGGGGTGGCACCCGCCGCGCACCTGCGAGAAGAGGCGCGTGGAGGATTCCGCCTGCTCGGGCCAGAAGGTCAGGGCCCAGCCCGTGGCCTGCTCGAAGTGCGCCTCCGCGTGTGAATCTCCTGGCGGAATGAGGTGCACGTCCCCTGGCCGTAGCTCCAGCGCGCCCGCATGCCGCACCCGCGAGCGGCCCCCGGTGAGCAGGACGATCACTGCGTAGGGGTGCGCCCGCTTGCCGCCCGGACGCGCCCTGCCGTGGAGCCCCTGATGCATGTGACGCTCGAGGCGGGAGATGAAGAGGGGAGCGCGACCCTGCTGGAAGGCCACGAGGCCTGGAGGGCTGGGCGCATGGCTCGTCACGGGTGGGGAGGCTCCGCGTGGATGTTGAGGTCGTGCACCATCGTCCACCCCGTCAGCGCGCCCTGATACGCCGCCCCGATGGCGGTCTGCACGGGCGTCGTCACGTCCCCCGCCGCGAAGAGGCCCGGAATGGACGTCTCGCATTGGGGACTGACGCGAACATAACCCGCGTCATCGAGCGCGAGGCCGAGCGTGCGCACGAGCGCCGGCAGGTGCTGCTTCGGCTTGAGGAAGAGCGCGTCGAGCGGCACCGCCGTCCCGTCCATGCGCTGGGCTCCGCGCAGGACGCCATCCGTCTCCACGACGAGGCGCTCCAGCGGCCCCGTCTCCAGCCGCACGCCCGCGGCGGCCAGTCGCTCCCTCGCTTCGGGAGGGAGGGCCCATGCGCCGCGAGTCAAGGCGGTGACGTTCCGGGTCCAGCCGGTGAGCATGATGGCGAAATCGACGAGGGGGACGGAGTCGAGCAGCACGCCCCAGGCCTTTCCACGGATCTCCCAGCCGTGGCAGTGGGGGCACTGGAAGGCGCTGCGGCCCCAGGCTTCGCCCATGCCGGGCAGCGCGGGGGGCTCATCCACGGCGCCCAGGGCGAGCAGGACGCGCCGTGCACGCACCTGCGCGCCACCTTCGAGCATCACGTGGAAGCCGTCCTTCGGGCTCAGGGGCGTCACGGCCACCACCTGCTCCTCGCGGAAGGTGACGTCGTAGGGAGCGAGCTGCTCACGGCCGATGCGCCGGAACTCCTCGGGCGGTGTGCCGTCGCGGGTGACGAAGCCATGGATGTGCGTGGCCGCCGCGTTCCGCCGGGCCCCCGCGTCGCACAGCCACACCCGCTTGCACGCCCGCCCCAGCACGAGCGCCGCGCTCAAGCCCGCGGGCCCGCCGCCCACCACCACCACGTCCACCGTATCCATCTCTCGCTGTTCCATGCCGGAACGCTAAAGACGGGCCGACAGCATCCCCATGGCGGCGCATGGGAAAAAATCGGCGTCCCTTGGGGGGCGGGTGGGTGTGCCGCAAGCATCGCGCAGGCCCGCAGGTGCCACCGCGTCGCTGAAGTCGCCGGAGCAGAACAGCAGGGCGACCGTGCACGGTTCACCGGCGCTTGCGCGCAGGGGGCGGCGCTTCCCTTTCGACCCGGAATGCCGCGTCCAGGACGAAGGCGCGTACCTGGGCCTTTATCCGGGAGAGTTCCGTCGCTTGTTCCTCAAGGCACTGCCGTGCGCGGTCCTGGGTGATGACACCTCCCTCGGTGGGATGGGCCTGCGTCTCGTCCCAGTGAGCGCAGGCATACCAACCGACGAGGTAGATGCCATGCTGACAGGCGTTCTCCGCGAGGTAGCGCTCCACGAGTTGCTCCCGCATGGCTGTCCACAAGTCTGGATTCCAGCAGCCTTTGACCTCGATGATGACGCTGATGGGGGCTTCCCGCCCATCCGGACCTGCCGCCATCGCCTGGACGAGCAGGTCCGTGCGCTGCCCGGGGCGCAAGGGCTCCGTGGGACGGATCTCCACCTCGCGGTTCACGACGATGCGCCGGCCCGAGAGCTCTTGTGCGAGGTGGCGTTTGATCCAGTCCGAAAGGTGGTTCTCCTTCTTTGGTCTGAACCGGACCGGCTCATTCTTTTCCTTCCATTCGTTCCAGAGGAACTCGAGCGCGGGTGTCTCTCCATGGAGGTCCACCTGAAGGCGGCCAAGTGACTCCATGACGACATCGATGAGTTGGGCCGCGCTCTGGACGATGCGCGCCTGGGGCGAGCCCAGCAGCGCCAGCAGGTCGCGAGGGCCAGGAGGCCGCCAGTGCTCCGTGCGGAAGCTCTCCTGCGCCTGGATGAGCGCGATGCGCAGTCCTTTCCGGCCCGGGACTTCATGGTTCAGTCGCTCAAGGGCCCGACATGCGTCCCGGGAGGATTGCCTGAGCAAAAAACCCTCAATGTTGCCTTGGATGGAATGCAGGTCTCCGCCGGAGTTCATCACGGACAGAAACCGGCTCCCGCTCCGAGGGGCGCGTGCCCCTGCGTGCCGTTCGATCCAGAGATAGATGTCCGCGAGCTGTGCCGGAGAATAGGTGTTGAGGTGGATGGCGATCGGCAATCCCTGCTCCAGTGCGTCCATCACTGCCCGACCGAAAACCACATCCTGATGAAGGAGCGGCCAGACGCGCTCCCACGTATTTCTTGGAGCCCGCCAGAGAAGGGTCTGGGCGATCTGGATCCTGAGGTCCTGGGGCGTCCCCTGTTTCGCGTTGAGGCGTTGCTCCGCCTGGGGTTGGACCTCCGAAGGAACATGCTCTATCAGGATCCAGAGCAGGTGCAGCCAAAGTGTCTCCGTGAGGGCCGGACGGTTGAAGGCTTCCAGGGCCACGGAAACCAGCACGTCATTCCAACACAGTCTCAGACATTCGAGATAGGGCTCCGCTCCCGGACCGAACTCCTCGGCCGCCAGCTTGCGCCGGAAGCTGTTCTTCACGGTGTCGGGGGCGTGCCGCGTGGCGAGACTCACCACGTGCTTGCGAAGCTCGTGATTCGTGTCCGATTCCCAGTGGCGTGCGGTCAGGATCAAGGAGGCCCAGTTCCCCCAGACAGACGTGGGCAGGTCATCCAGTTGGACAGGTGCGACCCGGGCCAGCAGCATCAGGGCGGCGTACCCGGTCCAGGCCTCCCATGGAACCGGTCCTCCTTTTCGCAGCCAGGGTTCCTGCGGTGGCTTGATGAGTTTGATGTAGGTCGCGCCAGCCATCGCGATCCGCGACTGGAGCGCCCCAGGGACTGCGTTCCAATATTGATCTGAAGCGAAGAGATCGAACCTCGCCTTGGGCTCGGACAGGAGCTGGACGAGCTTGGGCCAACATCCTGGTTCGCCGCCCTCTATTCTCAGCAGCAGTTGTTCGCAGCGCTGGAGGCGCGGATCCTCCTTGGGAGGGTTCTCTGCTTTCCGGCCCAGGACCTCCGCGAAGGCGTGCGCGATCAACGGGTGCTGCTTCGTGGCCTCGTTGATTGCTGCTTCGAGGGTGGCGTCCTGCCCCGAAATGAATCCAGCCGCCAGCTCCGCCCAGGCGGATTGCTCCTCCGGCGACGAAGCCCCCAGGGCGCGCTGCAACAGCGGATGAAGGTCTCGCGGGAAGAAGAGGGGAGGGCGCACCTCCTTCAGCCGTCGCAAGTCCCCCGGAGCGGCTCGCGTCGTGGCAAGGCCATCAATGAGCAGCCAACGCTCCTGTTCTCCGCGAAGGTTCCATCCTTCAAGGGGGCCCATCTCCGCCCTGGCACCCGGAAGAACATCCTCCCTTCTTGTCACCTGGACCCATACGGCGGAGCAGAAAGCCTCGAAGACCTCCGCCACCTCCAGGTGCTGCCATGCCTTCTGGAACAACGTCGTGCAGAGTTCCCTGTAGGCTAGGCTGTGACGTCCTGACTCGCCCTCCCTGGCAGGAGCCGCGATCTTCCGCAGGGCTTTCGGCAGGTCCGGAATCGGAAGGTGCTTTTCCCAGGCAGCCTGGAACCTCATTCCCAGATAGTCATTCCAGGGATGAGCCCGCGCCATGTCGATGATCTGCTCCGTGGAGACATGCCGGGGCCAGAGCAGGGTGAGCGCCTCCTCTCGCAACCGCCCTCTCTCTTCCCCATCCGCTTCTGACGACGACAGCGGCAGGAGCCGGGCCTGGGCCTCTTCATCCGCGAGTTCGCCCAGGACCTGGATGGCACGGAGACGTTCACTCGCACCGAACCTGGCATCCAACGCGATGTCCGCGCAGACGGGAGCCAGGGAGTGCTCCGCGCAGGCTCCGACGATGTCCAACGCGAAGGTGAGGACGCGAGCCTCGTCAGAGGGGGAGCGCAGATGGCGGCGGAGTTGTTCCCCGAGACCCGGATGCGCGAGCCTGTGGACATCCAGCCGGGCGTCCATCTCCCGTCCCAGAGACGTGCCCGTCGTGAGCGTGCCCAGAAGGGCATCCACGAGCCTCTCCCGGAGCAGGGGGCTGGCCGTGAGGGCGTCGCTCCGCAGCAGGACCCAGGGATCCGTCTCCAGGAGGAACTCGCGGAAGTCGTCGTCCTGGGATGCCAGCCACGCGGCCACTTCCTGGAGCTGGGGCACGATGAGCTGGCCCGCATCCTCAGGATGCCGGAAGAGGCTTGCGAGCTGTTCACGCGGGAGCTTCCGCCGCATCAGGAAGAGGGCTGTCAGGAACTCCGCATAGGTGCGATGGGCCCAGACCGCGAGCCGTGGCCCGCCGGTGCCAAACAGCCCCGTGCTGAGTGCCTCCCGGAGGTTTTCTTCCGTGATGGGCACGCGCCGCCCGTCTGCTTCTTCCTCCTCTCCACCGGTCGCATCTCCCAGCCGGACTCCGTGGGACGCCTCGGCATCGAGGTCGGGCGGACCGAGCTGGATCGCGTCCCGGTTGGACAGCAGCGTCAGCGCCGCGAGACGCGAGGCAACGGCCAGCCGGGCGTCGGTTCCGAGGCGGCCTTGCTGCCCTGACTCCACACGGGATTCATCGTTCTCCTGCGCCAGGAGACCGCAGCCCTCCATGTAGAGGGTCCACCGGTCCGCGGGGAGCCGTCCCTGTTTGAACGCTCCCAGCAGGAAGCCGAGGGTCACCGGCCGGAGGGCGAGCGCGGTGGCATTCCGCTGAGCCACTTCCTGGAGGAACTTCGCTGCATCCACATGTCGGGCCTGGGCCAGTTGCTCGACATCCCGTCTGCGCAACGGCGCGAGTTCGACCGCCGCGAACGCTTCGTCCGTCCACAGCTCACGCAACTGCTTTTCGAGGCTGCGCGGCCAGTGGGCGGGACGGCAGGCGATGAAGAGAAACAACCGCTCGCGGGGGAGTTCGCGAAGCTCGTGCAGGAGCACCTTGCTCAGTGTCTCGATGCGCAGGTGGCACTCATCGAAGCTGTCCAGGACGAGGTAGAGCGGAGCGTCCCCCTTCTTCCACTTCGCGATGACGTCCCCGTCGAAGAGCACCCGCGCGAGCCGCCCCTCATCTCCAAAGGCCGCCAGGTCATGCCACAGGAGGTGCGCGCCCAGGCGGTCGCAGTGACCCTGGATGGACTGGCGCTCCTGTCGCAGGGTGGTGGTCTTGCCCATGCCCGGCTCGCCGAGCAGTGCCACGCAATGCGTGGAGAGCAGCGCCTGCAAGGAGACGAGCTTCGAGGCCGCGTCCTGCCTGTCCAGCAGATACCCCTCATCGGAGAGGGCCAGCGCTTCGCCACGAGGGATCCAGAAGCGTTGCCACGGAATGGATTGGGTCGCCATGCCCTGCCCGGACGGAGGAGCGCATCATGATAGCCTGACTGTCACTCCGTCTTGTCCTGCCTCCAGATATCGGCCCGGGTCCGTGGAGAAGTCACGTGCGCCCCACCCCAGGTGAGGAGAAAAAGGGGCCCGATACGTTGTCGCCCTCCAGGGGCGCCACCGCGCCGGAGACCGTGGCGGTCTCCGATACCGACCGGCTCGTCCGCGGCCTCTGCGACAAGCGGATCGCGCTGCTTGGCGAGGACAGCCACCACGGAAGTGGCAGTACCCACGCCTTCAAGGCGGAATTGACCCGCAGGCTCGTGGAGGAATGCCAATACGATGCCTTCTTCATCGAGTCAGGCACCTATGACTTCCTCCACATCCAATCGGGGGTGGAGGAGGGCCAACCCGTCACCAACGGCGTCCTTGCGGCCGCGATTGGCGGCTTCTGGGCCAACGAGGAGACGGCGCCCCTGATTTCGTTCCTGTCCGAGCGGATCAATGCGGGCACCCTCGTCGCCGGTGGGATCGATGACCAGCTCAACCGGGGCACCTACGCATCCCGCCAGATGACGCGCGATCTCATGTCCTTCCTGGAGGGCCCGAGGCAGGCCGAGTGCACGGAGAAGACCGAGCGGCACGTGTCATGGAAATACGACGACGCCTCCCTGCTCACGGTGGAGAGCCTGAAGTTCATCCTGGGCTGTTGGAAGGAGGTGGAGTCGGTGCTCTCCAGGCCCGGAGCGGCCGCGACAGCGCGGGCCGGGCGCCAACTGCAGATGGTCCGCAACCTGGAGCGGAACTTCATCCGGCAGGTCTACCGGATGTCCCTGACTCCGGAGCAGAACAAAGGGGGTTGGGACTTGAAGGATTTCAACACGCGTGACCATTCCATGTTCATGAATCTGGAGTGGCTTCTGGCCCAGTCCCCCAAGCCTAGAAAAGCCATTGTCTGGCTTGCCACCCTTCATGCCGCCAAGGACCTCAAGGGCCTGGGGACGAACCATCGAAACAGGGTGCAGTTCGGAGCCCATGTTCAGGAAAAATTCGGCTCGCAATCATTCGCGCTTGGTTTTTCCGCGCTCTCCGGGCGCTATGCCCTCGGCCCCTCGGATCGCACGCATACCCTCGCACCCGCACGGGCCGACTCCCTGGAGGCCTGGGCGTTTTCAAATCACACCTCGGACACCCGGTATCTGGATGGAAGCCAGCTTCGTGACCTCGGGGCCAGGGTGGCACGTCCCCTGGATTACTCGTGGATGACGGCCTCCTGGGCAACGGTCCTGGATGGACTGCTGATCTTCCGGGAAGAGGCCCTCCCGCACCGGGTACCCTGGTGAGGTTCACGGCAGGGGACGCATCCACTCCGGACACCCATCCCCGCTCACTCCGCCCGCTTGCGACGCAGTGAGAGGTCCGATTCGCCCGTGCGCGCATATTGACATTTTATGCGCTGGCTGTTACAATGTTCCACATGCCAGCCGCCATCACAGATGAGGAGGCCGCCGAACGCCGCTTGAAGGTCCTGCATGCCGCACGGTGGTGCTTCCTGAACTTCGGCTTCTCGAAGACGTCATTCGAAGACATCGCGAAGCGCGCGAGTATCTCGCGAACGCTGCTCTACCGAATCTTCAAGGACAAGGAAGACATCTTCACGGCCGTCTTCGCGTACTGGCTGGTGGCGCGGCACCCGGAAGCGCAGCAGGTCGCCAACGGTCCGGGCAGCCCGTACGAGCGCTTGCTGAACGTGTGTCGGGTGATGGTGCTTGAACCCTGGTCCGACATGGTCGCGGCCCCGATGGGGACCGAGTTTTTCGACGTCTGCGCGCGGCTCGACCCGGGGATTGATGCGCACCATCGCAAAGTCGCACTCCAGTGCTTGGCGGCAATCCTGGGAGATGAAGAGAGAGCTGAAGTCTTCCTTCTCTCTCTCGAGGGCCTCCTTGCGGATGAACCCGCGATGGCAGTGCTCGAAAGACGGCTTCGAATTCTCGCGGGCCAGTTCGTTCGGCCAATGAAATCTGATCAATAGCGTTGGTGGCGCGCGCTGACGGTCTCGTCGGCGCACCACGACGTTCAAGCCACGCAGCGCCATCCCCACAAAGGTTCTCATGAAGATCATCCTCTTCGGCTCATCCGGCATGGTCGGTGCAGGGACCCTGCGCGAAGCCCTCAATTCCCCCCAGGTCGAGTCCGTGCTGAGCATCGGGCGCCAATCGTGCGGCGTCACTCATCCCAAGCTGCGTGAACTCCTCTTGCCAGATTTGTTCGACTTCGCGGCCGTGGAGAACCAGCTCGATGGCTACGACGCTTGCCTCTGGGCCGTGGGCATCAGTTCGGTCGGGCTTGATGAGGCGGCCTACGCCAGGATGACCGAAGAGCTGACACTCGTCTGGGCCCGTGCCCTCTTGCGTCTCAATCCCGAGTTCTCCTTCTGCTATTGCTCGGCTGGCGGTGCTGGCGGGAGGTCGATGTGGGCACGCGTGCGGCAGCGTGTCGAGGGCGCGCTCCAGTCAATGCCTTTCCGGTATGCCGGGGCGGTCAGGCCCACCTTCATACGGCCGGGCCCCGGCATTCGAAGCCGCACGCGGGCCTATCGGGTTGGAGCTGTCCTGCTGACGCCGCTCTTTCCGTTCTTCGTCCGTGTCTTCCCAGCTCTGTTCACCACCTCCGAGACACTTGGCCAGGCGATGCTCCGCGTCGTCGAAGGACGCGCCGATCGGTTCATCCTCGAGTCCGCGGACATCAATCGGGTCGGAGCATGAGCCTGGTGACGCCGCGCTCCAGGCGCCACGCGAAGCTCGTGGCGGTCGTCCTGGTGCTCGTCACGCTCGCGAGCGCCTACCACTTCGGCGTCTTCGCGCAGGTCGCCGACCCGAAGCTCCTCGTCCAGACGCTGGTCGCGATGGGGCCGTGGGGATATCTCGCGTTCGTCGTCGCCTATACCGTCTTGCAGCCGTTCGGCGTGCCCGGAACGGTCTTCGTCGTCGCAGCGCCGCTGATCTGGCCGTGGCAAACGGCGTTCGTGCTCTCGATGATCGGGACGATGTCCGCCAGCATCGTCGGCTTCTCGTTCGCGCGCTTTGTCGCAAAGGACTGGGTCTCGGCGCGCATCCCGGCGCGGCTGCGCAAGTACGACGACGCGCTCGAAAGGAACGCATTCCAGACTGTCGTCCTCCTGCGCCTTGTCCTCTGGATGCCGCAGATGCTGCACTATTTCTTCGGTGTCTCGAAGGTAGGGTTCTGGACCCACTTCTGGGGTTCGCTCCTTGGCTACATTCCGCCGCTCCTCCTCGTAAGTTACCTCGGCGCGGAGATGTTCGATGCGTCGGGGAGGATGCAGCCCGGTGCGTGGCCCGTTCTCGCCGGCTTGCTCATCGCTTCGCTGCTCATCGCCGTGCTCGCCCGAGTCTACGAGCGATGTCTTCGTGCCCGCTGGAGTTCTCCCTGAAGCGCGACGCGGCGGAAAAAGGCATTCATCTCTCCCTCAATCCGTTGGACCAGGGGTTTGTGCTGAATATTGTCCATGCGCTCGCGAAGCCCTTCTCAAGCACGCCAGAGCAAGGCGCCGACTCCCTCATCTGGCTCGCCACTTCGCCGGAGGCGGCCTCTCTGATGGGCGAGTACGTCTCAAAACGACGGCCGGTGAAGCCGCGGAAGCAGGCTCTCGACCCGAAGCTCGCGGCCGACCTCTGGACGCTGAGCGAGAAGCTCTGGTGCATGGAAGGGTTCGCCAGGTAAAATCCTTCCGCCGCCGCTCATGTGCTGTTCCCTTTTAAAGAAACATGACCTCCGCCAACGCGCATGAAACCCTCGCGGCGTGCCGCCTGCTGGATCAACTCAGCCACCAGGCCGCCACCGCCGCCGCGAGCAGTCCGCCTGTCACGCCAAGAGCCATCCACCGGCGCGACGGCTGTTCCGGCGGCCTTGCCGTGAAGACCCGGGGGCCCACGAACTGGGTTGGTGACTCCGAGCGGGGCGAAGGCGCCGCCCGCTCCACGGGCCTCGTGGGCAGGGCCTCCGTGCGCATCACCTCCGTGGCAGGTGGAGGCACGGGCACGGGTGGGGCCTGCCGTGGTTTGGGCGGCATGGGGACGGGCGGCTCCATCAGCCGGGAAGGGAAGAGCGGGGGCTCGCCCAACGTGGCCAGCTCCGCGCGCAGCGCCTTGGCCACTTCGGTCGCCTCCGTGGGCCTCGCCCGGCGGTCCTTCGCGAGCAGCGTCTCCACCAGCGACACCAGCGACGCAGGAATCCCGGGACGCAGCGGTGTGAGCGGCGGGGGCGCGTCGTACAGCACCGACTCCATCACCGCCCGGCCCCGCTGGATGGGGAACGGCCTGCGTCCCGCCAGCAATTCGTAGAGACAGACACCCAGCGAGTACAGGTCCGCCCGCGCATCCAGCGGCTCGTCGCGGATCTGCTCCGGGGACATGTACGCCAGCTTCCCCATCACCACGCCCGATGTCGTCTGCGTGCCTTCGGACGTCTTCACGATGCCGAAGTCCGCGATCTTCACCGTGCCCGTGAAGGACAACAGCAGGTTGTCCGGCGACACGTCGCGGTGGATGAGCTCCATCCACTTGCCCGACTCCGGATTGACGAAGCGGTGCACGTACGCAAGCCCATCACACGCCTGCGCGATGGCATCCAGCACTGGCGCCAAGGGCAACAGCTCCGGCCGACTCGCCGCGTGGATGTGCGCCAGGCTGGAGCCCGCCACGTACTCCATGGACAGGTAGAGCTGGTCGTCGATGACGCCCGTCTCCAACACCCGCACCACGTTGAGGTGATGCAGGCCCGCGGCCACCTCCGCCTCCCGCAACAGACGGCGGCGGAAGCGGATGTCGGCCGCGTGCTCGGAGTGGATGCGTTTGAGGACGACCGGGGCGTCCCAGTCCTCGCGCTCCGCGAGCGAGACGCGCCCCATGCCGCCTTCGCCAATCTCCCGCAGGATGCGGTACGGCCCCAGTCGCTGGACGTCATTCATTCCGGGGCAAGCCTACCGCCACTGACGCCAGGGCCGCTGGGGGGAAGACAGCTGTTCCTCGCGTCAGCCGTTCGACGCCACCCGGGAGCTGTCCTGGGGCGGGGCCGCGTCTTCCTCGGCGCCTTCGCGCGCCTGGGCGCCCTTCGAGTGCGTCGAGCCCGACTTCCGGCTGCTCTCACCCGTGGAGATCCGACCGCCGCGCGCGCCCTCGGCGGGCACCTCCGTCGGAGGATCGGCCTGCATTGTCTTCATCAGCTCCGCCACGGCCCGGGCGATCTTGGAACCCCACTCCGTGCCGTTCGGCTTCGGCGCTGCTTCCTCCGCCTTCCCATCGGGTGGAACGAAGCTGGTGCACACCGCGCCGGAGTGTCCGCCGCCGCTTCCTCTCACGCTGGAGCCCGAAGCCAGAGGATCCAACCCGGCGTTCCGGGACTGCGCGCCTTCATCAAAGGCATCCTTCGGCTTTCCGGCGGAGGTGTCCAGCTTCGAGGGGTCGAAGGCGTTGTCGGAATCCCATACGCTCTGGGTCCTGCGGGAGTTCCCGCTGCCGCCGACGAGGATGCTCTGGCCGGAGGCATAGTGGGGCCTCTCCGCCGCGTCGCTCGGCGGAGGCGTCCCCCGGCCGAAGAGGTCGGGCAGCTTCGTGAGCGGGCCTTCGGGGGCCCTGGACTCCGCCGGGGGCGCCGGCTGCGGCTGCACGGACGGCACGGCACTCGACAGCGGGCGGAGGATCTTCACGGAGCACCTCGGACGGCGGATTTCCCTCCCCCATCATCGTTCGGGGAGTGTCCGGAGTTTCCCCTGTCTCCCAGGAAATCAAACTTCCGCGTCCTACCTGCCACGGCGGCCTGCGTCACTGCCTGCCGAGGAGGGAGACGCGCGGATCCGGATCAGGGTTTCCCCTCAGGCCGGAGGCGCGCGGATCCGTTCGAGCCTACCGGGCCTCGGGGGCCAGGGCAGGCAGGTGACGTTGGCGGGCATGGACCACAGGGAGTTGCCCGGGGGCCCGGCGTTGGCGACGAAGAAGATCCGGTGGCCGATGCGCGTGAACCCCTGGGGATTGGAGCCTCCGTCCGGGTTGATGTTGGCGACGCGACCCGTGCCGGCGACCGTGCCGTTCGTCACCCAGGGTTCCAGGCCATCGTCGGGGGCCTGGCTGCCGAAGAGGAGGGTGCCGCTGCCGGTGGCGAAGAGCGGAGAAAAGCCATCCTCTGATTGGCTGAGTTGATCGCTGAGCTGCCGGGTCCCCGCCGCCGTGCCGTCCGTCACCCAGAGGTACGACGCCTGGATCGCGGGCCCGCCGTTGTAGAAGATGCCCAGGGACAGGTAGATCTTGTTGCCCTCCTGCCGCACTTCCTGGAGGAAGGGCTGCGGGTCGGGCTGTCCCTCGAAGGGATTGGGCAGCGTCGTCACGGTCGTCTTGCCGCCGCCCGTGAGCAGCACGCTGGCCAGTTTGACCCGGTCATCCGCCGTGACGTAGGCCACGTAGACCCGGGAGCCGATGAGTCCGAGCAACGTCGCGGAGTGCCCGAAGGTCTCCAGGCGCACCGTGCCCGCTGGCGTGCCATCCGTCTTCCAAATCTCCGTGTTGGGCCCGGTGTCCCGCAGTGTGAACAGGGTGGTGCCGCCCACGGCGCGCACGTCGGCCACCAGGGGCGTGCCCCGGTCCAACGACTTGACGAGGACCGTGCCGCCGGCCGTGCCATTCGAGCGCCACAGTCGCGTGCCGTTCACCGCATCCTGGAGGAAGAACAGCCGCTGGCCGTCCGCCCGGAGGATGCTGCTCTCGACAGTCGACTGCGTCCCCAAGTCCACCGTCCGGACCGTCCCGGCCGCGGTGCCGTCCGACTTCCACAGCTCCAGCCGGCTCCCGGTGGGCGTCAACGACACCGTGCGGAAGAAGCTCAGCGCGCCGCCCACCTGTGCGGGGAACGACAACTGCGTGCTCGCGGGCCCCGGGGTCAGATCCACGACGAGCCGCGTGCCCGCCGTCGTGCCGTTGGTGATCCACAGCTCCCGCCCGATGACCGCGTCATCGATGGTGAAGAAGAGCTGGGAACTCACGGCGGTGAAGTCGGCCAGCTGCCGGTAGCCGTTGGTGCCCTGCGAGGGGAACTCCTTCACCGGGACGGTCCCGGCGGTCGTCCCATTGCTCTTCCACAACGTCGACTGTCCGCCGAGGACGTCCACCGCGAAGAAGAGCGTGCCCTGCAGCTCCGACAGACCGTAGGGACTCTGGAGCCCGGGCGGCGGCGGCGGCGTCCCCGGAGCGATGACGTCCTTCACCTTCACGGCGACCCCCGGGGCACACGCCTGGGCCTGGACCGTTCCTTCCGCAGGTGCGACGTCCACCCCGGTTTCCGGTTCCACTCCGCCGCACCCCACCAGCCCCACACTGACCAGGGCCCACCAGGCCTTCACGCGCATGTCCGCTCCTTGCTTCCAGGAAACCGACGGACGTTGGGGGGCCTCGGGGTGAAGAGACACCCGCCCTGAAAGGCATGTGGGCGCGGGATGTCCGACGCTGCCGTGCCTGGAGCGGTGCGGCTACGGGGACGTCGCGACAGGCGCGCCCGGATGGGCGTCCACGCCAATCACGTCGCGCACGGTGGCGAAGCCGTCGCGGGCCAGCAGCGCACCCAGGTCACCCAGGATGCGGCCCACCATGCCCGGGCCTTCGTAGATGAAACCCGTGTACACCTGCACCACGGTGGCACCCGCGCGCAGCTTCTCGTAGACGTCCTGGGCGGTGAAAACGCCGCCCACGCCGATGAGGGGCAGGGTGCCCCGGCTGCGCTGGTACGCACGGCGGATGACGGCGTTGGACAGCTCGCGCACGGGGGCGCCGGAGAGTCCTCCGGCCTCCCTCGAGTGCTTGTGTTCGAAGGGGCGGGTGATGGTGGTGTTGGTGGCGATGAGGCCCGACAGCCCCCGCTCCACCGCCACGTCCACCACCTCGTCCACGGCCTCCGGGGTGAGGTCCGGGGCGATCTTCAGGAACAGCGGGGTGCCCGGCGCGACCTGGCCCATCCGCTCCTGCACCGCGCGCAGGAGCGCGGACAACTGCTCCGGCTCCTGGAGCGTGCGCAGGCCCGGCGTGTTGGGCGAGGACGCGTTGACGACGACGTAGTCCCCCAGCGGCGCGAGCGCGTCCACGCACGCCACGTAGTCGTCCACCGCGCGCTCCAGCGGCGTGTCCTTGTTCTTGCCGATGTTCACGCCCAGCGGCCCGGGCTTCCACGCGCGGCCCGTCAGGTGCGACGCGGCGGTGGCCGCGCCGTGGTTGTTGAAGCCCATGCGGTTGATGACCGCGCGGTGCTCCGGCAGGCGGAACAGGCGCGGCTTCGGGTTGCCGGGCTGGGGCTTCGGCGTGACGGTGCCAATCTCCACGGCGGAGAAGCCGCAGGCGAAGAGCCCGTCCACGGCCTCCGCGTCCTTGTCCAGCCCGGCGGCGAGCGCCACCGGGTGGGCGAAGCGCAGCCCGGCCAGCTCCACGGACAGGTCCATGGGCGCCTTGAGCAGGGTGCGCTCGCGCATCGACTGGCAGAGGGACGGCATGCGCCCCAGGGCCGCCAGCCCGGACATCCCCAGCCGGTGGGCGGGCTCCGGGGGCAGCGTGAAGAGCAGCGAGCGCGTGAGGCCGTACATGCGCGTCAGGCCGGGATGAAGGACGCCTCGCGCGCCCACGCGAGTGACTGGTCCACCTGCTCGGTGGTGAGCAGGCCGTTGGACTCGACGATCTCAATCTCCCGCCGCATGTCCGTCTCCAGCAGGTAGGGGCCGTCCGTGTTGATGGTGAACTTCACCTTACGGTCCCAGAACGTCTGCATGATGTGCTTGAGCTCGGCCAGGTCCGCCACCGCCTTGGTGTGGATGTTGGACGTGGGGCACAGCTCCAGCGTGATGTTGTTCTCACGCAGCACCTTCATCGCGGACTCGTCGTAGGCGGCGCGGATGCCATGGCCGATGCGGTGCGGCTTGAGCTTCTCCACCGCCGCCATCAGGCCCTCGGAGCCCGTGCCGGCCGTCTCGCCGGTGTGCACGGTGCACTTGAGGCCGCCCTTGCGCGCGCGGGCGTACAGGTCCTCGTACTCCGCGAGCGCGGGCTTGTGCTCCATGGCGTCGCGCTCCGTGCCGGCCAGGTCGATGCCGTACACGCCGCGCGAGCGGTACTTGATGGCCTTCTCCACGATGATGCTGTTGAGCTTGTGGTCGAACTCGCGGGCCAGGCAGAAGATGAAGCCCACCTTCACGCCATACTCCAGCACCGCGCGGTCCATGCCCCGCAGCGCCGCGTGGATGATGTGGTCCAGGTCCAGTTCGGAGGACAGGTTGCGCTTCATCGGGTTGAAGCGCAGTTCAATCTGCGTGACGCGGCTGCCCCGGTACTCCTTGCCAATCACCTCGTACACGGAGCGCTCGATGGCGCTGGGAGAGGATTGGATCTTCTCCGTCCAGGTGTGGAGGATCTTCAGGTAGTCGTCGAGGCTGCCCACCTTGCCCGGACGGGAGGTGATGAGCTCGACGAAGTCGAAGTAGCTTTTGACCGGGAGCTTGAAGCCCTGCTGGTGGGCAATGGACCACAGGATGTGCGGAGCTACCGCGCCACCCACGTGGATATGAAGGTCGATGAGGTCGCGAACCATGGCGGCATGTATGCACAGCCACGGCCACGCGTAAAGCTATCGGCGCAGCAGCACGTACACCGCGCCCGTCCCACCGTCCTGCGGGCGTGCGCTGGCGAACGCCAGCACCAGCCGCTCCATCCGCTTCTGCGACAGCCACACCTTCATGCCCTCCTTCAACACGGGCACCTGGTCCTTGGAGTTCAAACCGCGCCCGTGAACGATGAGGACGCAGCGCTTCTTGGAGCGCTGGCTGTCGGACAGGAAACGTTCCACGGCGCTCCGGGCCTCGGCGGCCGTCTTGCCGTGCAGGTCCAACGTGTCCTGCACGGAGAAGTCGCCCCGGCGCAGCGAGCGCAGCAGGTTGCGGTCGACGCCGGGCGCGGCGCCCTCGATGAACTCGTTCGAGTCCGCGACGTCGAAGCCGCCCTCGCCGGCGACGAGCTCCGACAGTTGGGCCAGGGCCTCCGCGTTGTCGTCGATGAGCTCCGGCAGGCGCGGGTTCGTCTTGGGGGCTTCTCCCCGGTGGGTAATCTGGTGCACGCCGTCCATGGCGGAGAAGAAGAGGCCGACATCGTCGTCCTCCGGCCGGGCCTTGGCGGCCTTCACGGGCTTCGCGACGACCTTCTTCTTCGCGGCGGCCTCCACGGCGGCCTTCTGCTGTTCCTGCTTCTCCTGGTCCTGGAGCGTCTTGATGGCGGACTTGAAGGGGTTGTTCTGGAAGGCCGCTTCCTTCTTCTTCGGGGGCTGCTTGCTCATGGGATTCCCTGGTTTCTAACCCGGCTACAGGTCGCGCAGCTTCCGGATCGTCTCGTAGGCGTCGCGGACTTCCTGGAACCGGCGGGCGGCCTTCTCGGCGGCCTTGGGGCCCAGCTGGGTGAACTTGTCCGGGTGGTGGGCGGCGGCGAGCTTGCGGAAGGCGGCCTTCACCTCCGCGTTGGTGGCGTCCGGCTTGAGGCCCAGGCTGGCGAAGTGGGGGGTGGCGTCGCCCAGGTACTTGCGGGCCAGGGTCTGGATCTGCTCGTCGGGGATGCCCAGCCCGTCCGCGATGCGGCGCAGCACCTCCGTCTCCGAGCGCTGCATGTGCCCGTCCGCCAGGGCCATCTCGTAGAGCGCGTCCAGGAGGCGCAGCCGCTCGTCCGCGGGGAGGGCTTCCTGGCAGGCCTTGAGCGAGGCGGGCGCTTTGAGCGAGGCGGGCTTGGCGATGAACGCCTTCAGGTACCGGCCCACCGCCTGGACGGTGTGTGGGTCGGCGTGGAGGACCTCCTCGAAGTAGCGGCGGATCTCCCGGACCTCCTCGCGGCGCAGCTCTCCGTCCGCGCGGGCCACGTCCATGAAGAGGGCGACGATGTCGCGGTCGAGCGGGTCCTCCGGCGGGGTCTCCACGGCGCGGTGTTCCCCGGGCATGGGGCCGTCTCCCCGGGGGGCGGGGCGCTTGGAGGCGGTTGGGAAGTCGGAGAAGTCGGAGAACAGCTCCGGGTTCGAGGGGGGAGGGGCGTTCTGTTCGTCGAAGTAGTGGCCGACGGCGATGCCCGCGATGAGGGCGAGCACGATGGCCAGGGGCCCGCCTATGAGGAGGCCGACCACGAGTCCAACCATCGCCCCGAGAACTTTTCCTGCGCCCATGGCTTCGCTTCGCTCCCTTGAGTCCGCCCAGTTTTGCATAAGGTGAGCCGCATGACGGCCCAGTTGATCGACGGCAAGGCAGTGGCGGCGCGCGTGCGGGCGGAAATCAAGGAGGAGGTGACGCGGCTGAAGGCGGAGCGCGGCATCACCCCCGGGCTCGCGGTGGTGCGTGTAGGTGAGGATCCCGCCTCGAAAGTCTACGTGACGGGGAAAAAGAAGGCCGCCGAGGAGGTGGGCTTCAACTCCTGGGAGCACCACCCGGATGAGAACATCACCCAGGAGGAGCTCCTGGCGCTGGTGCACCGGCTGAACGAGGACCCGGCGGTGCACGGCATCCTGGTGCAGTTGCCCCTGCCCAAGCACCTGGACGCGGACGCCATCATCTCCGCGGTGAAGCCGGAGAAGGACGCGGACGGCTTCCACCCGCTGAACGCGGGCAACCTGCTCCTGGGCCGGCCGGCGACGCGCGCGTGTACGCCCTGGGGCGTGATGCGGCTGTTGGAAGAGGTGGGGTGCAACCCGGCGGGCAAGCGGGCGGTGGTGGTGGGCCGCAGCAACATCGTGGGCAAGCCCCAGGCGCTGATGCTGCTCCAGAAGGACGCGACGGTGACGGTGTGTCACCGCAAGAGCGACCTGCCGGCGGAGGTGGCCCAGGCGGACATCCTGGTGGTGGCCGTGGGCGTGCCGGAGCTGGTGAAGGGCGCGTGGATCAAGCCCGGCGCGGTCGTCATCGACGTGGGGATGAACCGCAAGGCGGACGGCAAGCTGGTGGGTGACGTGGAGTTCGCCGCGGCGGCCGAGCGCGCGTCGTTCATCACGCCGGTGCCGGGCGGCGTGGGCCCGATGACCATCGCCATGCTGATGAAGAACACGCTGGAAGCGGCGCAGCGCGCCGGGAAGTAGCGCGCGCCGTGGACCTCCCTGCCCGGTGTGAGGGCAGGGAGGCGTGAATGGCTAATACGGACAGACGAGGGGGCCGCCGTGGTTCTTGCAGACATCGCGCGGGATGCACCAGCCATCCGGCGTGGAGTGGGCGAACATCTGGATGCCGCTGTTGCACTGGACCTTGTCGCTGAAGACGCGACACCATCCGATGTCGACGTTCTCATCACAGCTGTCGGGTGGGGCCATGGCATGGACCCGTCCGTCTGTCGTTGAGGCTTCGGTCGACGGTGTTTCGTCTGGCTGCGTTTCCGGTACACCGGGCCCGCATGCCAGACACAGCATCCCCGCGCCCAACATCATGCCTACGGACTTCATCAGCGTCTGCCTTCGCATGAGTCTGCCTCCGTTGATTTCAAGAATTGTCCTGCCATCCCTGCCTGCTACCAGTTGGGGCAGATGACGGGGCCCCGGTGGTTCTTGCAGATGTCGCGCTCGATGCACCAGCCATCTGGCGTGGAGTAGGCATACATCTGGAATCCGTCCGCGCACTGGACCCGGCTGCTGCGCACGAGGCACCAGTCCAGATCGACGCTCGGGTCACAGCTGGTGGGCGGCGCCATGGCACGAACCTCCTGATCGGAAGTCGCGGCTTCGGCCGGCGGTGGCTGCGCCGCTTCGGGGCCGCAGGCCAGCAACAGCATTCCCGCACCGGACACCATTCCCATCCACTGTATCCGCGTCTGCCTTCTCATGAGGGGGCCTCCCTGGGAAAGGAAACTGCAAGCGAAGTGTAGCCTGTATTTCCTCGCTATCGCGAGACATGCGGGCGCACCCTTGGGGATGAGCGTGAGATTGGAAAATTCGCTGTCAGGAGAGGTTTTCGACGGGCGCCCCCTGGATTAAAGAGGTTGGAATGATGAGCCGCGAAGAGCACCTGTCGGGAGGGCTGTATGGCCTGCTCATTGGTGATGCCCTGGGCGTCCCGTATGAGTTTCACGGTCCTGAAAGGATTCCACCGCCGGAGGCCATCGAGTACACACCGCCCCCGGGGTTCGACCGTGCGCACGATGGCGTACCGCCCGGCACCTGGTCGGATGATGGCGCCCATGCACTGTGCCTGCTGGATTCGCTGACCTACCAGACGCGGCTCGACTGTGAGGACCTGGGTCGGCGTCTGGTGAACTGGTACGAATGGGGATACCTCGCCGTGGACGGTGAGGTGTTCGACGTGGGCATCCAGACGCGCAACGCGCTGGGAAGGCTCCGGGATGGTGCTCCCGCGCTGCTCGCCGGGCCGGATGGAGAGAAGGACAACGGCAACGGCTCACTGATGCGCGTGCTGCCCCTGGCGCTGTGGCAC
Source organism: Corallococcus sp. bb12-1 (assembly GCF_026626765.1). NCBI lineage: Bacteria > Pseudomonadati > Myxococcota > Myxococcia > Myxococcales > Myxococcaceae > Corallococcus > Corallococcus sp. bb12-1. The sequence goes on from NZ_JAPNJZ010000012.1 coordinate 75,275, forward strand.
CGGGGCACGGATGCGGCGCTGGCCTCGGATGCGATGGCGCAGTCGCGCGTCACGCATGGGCACCTGCGCTCGCAGGTGTGCTGCGCGGTGTACTGCCTCTGGGCGCGCCGGATATTGGAAGGCGCGGCGGACCCGTGGACGGAGGCCGTGGCCACCTTTCGCGCTCTGTACCCGGAGGAGTTCCCCGCGCGAGCGGAGCTGGACACGCACATCCGTCCGGAGGACCTGACGCCAGGGAAGGGGAGTGGCTACGTCGTGGACTGCCTGCGCTCCGCCCGGGACTGCGTGGCGCAGGGCCGCACCTTCGAGGAGGTCGTCAAGGCAGCCATCCGGCTGGGCCACGACACGGACACCACGGCGGCGGTGGCGGGTGGCATCGCGGGCCTCCAGTACGGCCTGAAGGGGATCCCGCACCGCTGGCGTTCAATGCTGCGCGGCGAGGAGCTGGTGGAACCGCTCCTCGCCCGGTTGCTGAAGTCCGCTCCCTGACCGCGAGCCTCAGTCCGGGAAGATTCCCAGCACGTCCTTCAGCATCGCGGCGCCCGTGCCCCGGGCGCCCTGCTCCGCGTTGATGATCGTGTTCACGCCGTGGAGGTCGCTGCGGAACACCGCGCCCATCTCCATCGCGCCCAGCCGGGACAGGGGATGGGCCGCATCCACGACGGTGGGCCGCACGCTCCACTCCCACCGGCCAGCGCCCAGCGGCTCCGCGCGCGCCAGCAGCAGCACCTGCCCGCCCTTCGCCCGCGCCGCGTCCTGCTCCGCGCGCGTCACGCCACGCATCCCCGTTACCGACACGTCCTTCAGCGTCGTGGGCACGCGCATCACCGCGTTGGCCAGGATGACCAGCTTGCTCGCCGTGTCCCAGCCGTCCACGTCCAGCGACGGATCCGGCTCCGCGATGCCCAGCGCCTGCGCTTCCTCCAGCGCCGCATCGTATGTCCGGCCCTCCGCCATCCGGCTCAGGAGCAGTTGGCTGGTGCAGTTCAGCACGCCCTCGAACCGGCCCAGCTTCCCCAGGGCCAGGTCCCGCATGCCCATCGTCACCAGCGGCATCGCCGCTCCCGCCGCGCCACTGAAGCGCAAGGGAGGCCGGCCCGGTGACTCCAGGTCGCTCAGCGCCGCCAGCTCCTGGTAACCCAGCACCAGCGGCCCCTTGCTCGCGAGCACCGCTGGAATGCCCCGCATCAACGCGTCCCGCGTGATGTCCAGCCCGGGCTGCCCGTCCTTCAGGCTCGTGGGCGTGGCCTCCAGGAGCAGGTCCGCCTTCACCTCGCGCACCAGCGCCTGCCCGGTCATCCCCGGACGGCCCACCACCGGCAGCGACGCCACCGAACACTTCGCCCGCTTCGCCGCCAGCACCGCCGCCACGTCCAACCCGTGCGGTGACACCGCGGCCCCGCCGGAGTCCGCCATTCCCACCGGCAGCAGCTCCAGCCGGTAGCGCTCCATCAGCAGCGACGCGCGCGACTGGAGGATCTCCAGCAGGGGCACGCCCACGTGCCCCACGCCCGTCAGCAGGAAGCGCACCGTGCGCACGGCGCGGGGGCTCATGGCTCGAAGGCCTCGCGCACTCCGTCCCGGCGCAGCGTGAAGAGCATCCACGTCGCCACCGGCACCCCCACGAAGCACCCGGGCGTCAGTGTGTACATGGCGCAGATGGCGCCCACCATGGCGAGCCCGTACCCCTTGAGGTTCATCGCGCTCCAGGCGCCCCAGACGGCCAGCACCCCGCAGAGCACGCCGCACACGATGGCCAGCGTGAAGCCCAGCGTGAAATCCAGCACCGCGGGCGCTTGGCCCGGAGCGGAGAAGGGGGAGGCCACCTTGAGCGCCGCGAGCACCGCCGCCAGCAGGCTGAAGACGATGTGCAGCACGCCCACGATGAGCTGGAAGAACGCCGGGAAGCGCACCATCAGGAACACCCTCTGGCGCGGATCCCCCGGCTGCAACTGCGGTCCCGGGCCGCTCATGAGCGGGCCCTCAGCGCGCTGACGATCATCCGCGTCGCGGGGGACTTGTTGAGCGTGTAGAAGTGGATGCCCGGCACGCCGCGAGCCAAGAGCTCCATGCACTGCACCGTGGCGTGCGCGACGCCCAACTGCACCACCGCGTCCGGTTGATCCTTCACGCGCTCCATCTGCAACGCCAGTCGCATGGGCACCGTGGCGCCGCACATGCGCGTGAAGCGCTGGACCTGCTCATAGTTGGTGATGGGCATGATGCCGGGGACGATGGGGACGTTGATGCCCGCCCGCCGCGCCCGCTCCACGAAGTCGAAATAGAAGGCGTTGTCGAAGAAGAGCTGCGTCACCACGAAGTCCATCCCCGCATCCACCTTCGCCTTCAGGTGCTTGAGGTCGTCCTCGCGTGAAGCCGTCTCCACGTGGCCCTCCGGATAGCACGCACCCCCCAGGCAGAAGTTGAAATCCTCTTCTCGGACGAATCGCACCAGCTCCTCCGCGTAGCGGAAGCCGCCCGGCACCGGTTCGTAGGTCTGCTGCCCCAGCGGCGGATCCCCGCGCAACAGGAGCAGGTTCTCGATGCGCGCCGCGTCGAGCCGGCGCAGCACGTCACGAAGCTCGTCCCGGTCGTGGCCCACGCACGTCAGGTGCGCCATGGCCTCGATGCCGGTGTGCTTCTTGATGTGCGTCACCAGGTCCACCGTCCGGTCCCGGGTGCTCCCGCCCGCCCCGTACGTCACCGACACGAACCCCGGATTCAGCGGTGCCAGCTCCTCCACCGTGCGCAGGAGCGAGGCCACGCCCGCGTCCGTCTTGGGAGGAAAAAACTCGAACGAGAAGCACGGCTGGGAGGGATTGAGGCAGTTGCGGATCTTCATGTCCGGAGCAGTTTAGACCCTTCCGCGTCGGCCTTGATCGGAGAAGGTGCGTCGCTATAGTCCGCGCCGTTTCGCCACCCCTGCCATGGAGAAGTCAATGACCCGGCGCACGCCCCTCAACGAGGCCCATCGAAACCTGGGGGCCCGGATGGTCGACTTCGTCGGTTGGGACATGCCGGTGCAGTACAGCTCCGTCATCGCCGAGCACGAAGCCGTGCGCACCGCCGTCGGCCTCTTCGACGTGTCCCACATGGGCGAGGTGGAGTTCCGGGGCCCCGGCGCGCTGGAGACGGTGAACCGGCTCATCTCCAACGACCTGGGGCGCATCCAGGACGGACAGGCCGTCTACGCGGGCCTGCTCAACGACCTGGGCGGTTTCGTGGACGACGTCGTCGCCTACCGCTTCAGCCCGGAGCACATCCTCATCTGCGTCAACTCCAGCAACCGCGAGAAGGACTTCGCCTGGATGAAGGCGCGGGCGGAGGGCGTGACGCCGGTGGACCGGGGGGACGACTTCGCGCAGATCGCCGTCCAGGGCCCCAAGGCCTTTGGCCTCGTGCAGCGGCTGACGAAGGCGGACCTGTCCAAGGTCGGCACCTACCGCTTCACCGAAGGGGAGGTCGCGGGCGTGAAGTCCATCATCTCCCGCACGGGCTACACCGGTGAGGACGGCTTCGAGCTGTACTGCGCCACCGACGACGCGGTGAAGCTCTGGGACGCGCTCATGGAGGCCGGCCAGCCGGACGGCGTGAAGGCCTGCGGCCTGGGCGCGCGTGACTCGCTGCGCACGGAGATGAAGTACGCGCTGTACGGCAACGACATCGACGATGCCCACACCGCCCTGGAAGCGGGCCTGGGGTGGATCGTCAAGCTGGACAAGGCCGGGGGCTTCATCGGCAAGGATGCGCTCGTCGCGCAGAAGGCCGCGGGCGTGCAGCGCAAGCTCGTGGGCTTCGAATTGACCGGCGCCGGCATCCCCCGTCACGGCTACCCCATCCTCAAGGACGGCGCCCGCGTGGGCGAAGTCACCAGCGGCACGCAGGGCCCCACCGTGAAGAAGCCCATCGGCATGGGCTACGTGCCCGCCGCGCTGTCCACCGAGGGCTCCACCTTCGACGTGGAGATCCGCGGCCGCGCCGTGCCCGCGGTCGTCGTGAAGACCCCCTTCCTGAAGAAGTCCTGATTCCCTTCCATCCCTCCGCACCTTCGCGAGGAGCAACCTCCATGTCCGATTCCATCCCGCAGAACCTGAAGTACACGAAGGAACACGAGTGGGCCCGCGTCGAGGCCAGGTCCGTGGTGGTGGGCGTCACCCATCACGCGCAGGAAGCGCTGGGCGACGTGGTCTACGTGGAGCTGCCGAAGATCGGCACCCTGCTGGTCGAGGGCAAGCAGTTCGGCGTCATCGAGTCCACCAAGGCCGTGTCGGACCTGTTCGCGCCCCTGAGCGGCAAGGTGGTCAACGTGAACGCCGCCCTCACCGACAACTCGTCCCTCATCAACAGCGACCCGTACGGGCAGGGCTGGATCGTTGAGATCGAGCCCTCGGACCCCGAGCAGGTAGGCAAGCTCCTGGACGCCGCCGCATACGGCGAAATCGCCAAGTAGTCCTTCGCGCAAGAAGTGGCGCGTCCCGGTTGTTAGTGACGCTCCACGAGGCCCCGACCTGCTCGGACGCCGACCCCTTCCGCACCTCCCGCGAGCCCTTCCGACATGTCCTTGAACTGGAAGTACCAGGAGTCCTTCGCCGGCCGGCACATCGGTCCGGAGACTCCTGAAGTGAAGCAGATGCTGTCCACGCTGGGCGTGGACTCGCTGGACGCCTTTATCGAGTCCACCGTGCCGCCGGTCATCCGTTCGCCAGAGCCGCTGCGGCTGCCCGCCGGCCGGGGTGAGATGGAGGTCCTGGCGCAGCTGGAGACCATCGCCGCGAAGAACCAGGTGTTCCGGTCCTTCATCGGCATGGGCTACCACGACACCCACGTCCCCAACGTCATCCTGCGCAACATCTTCCAGAACCCGGGCTGGTACACCCAGTACACGCCCTACCAGGCGGAGATCGCCCAGGGCCGGCTGGAGGCGCTGCTCAACTTCCAGACGATGGTGACGGACCTCACCGGCATGGAGGTGGCGAACGCCTCGCTGCTCGATGAAGGCACCGCCGCGGCGGAGGCCATGGGCCTCGCGCTGCACTCGGTGAAGGGCGATATCAAGGGCGCGGCGTTCTTCGTGTCCGACGCCTGCCATCCGCAGACGCTGGACGTGGTGCGCACGCGCGCGCTGCCGCTGGGCGTGGAGGTCGTCGTGGGCGACCACCGCACGGTGGACCTGTCCGCGAAGAAGTTCTTCGGAGCGCTGGTGCAGTACCCGGCCACCGATGGCGTGGTGCATGACTACCGCGCCTTCGCCGAGAAGGTGCACGGGGTGGGCGGTCTGCTCGTCGTCGCGGCGGATCTGCTGAGCCTCACGCTGCTCACGCCGCCCGGCGAGTTCGGCGCGGACGTGGCGGTGGGCACCGCGCAGCGCTTCGGCGTGCCGCTGGGCTACGGCGGCCCGCACGCCGCCTTCTTCGCCACGAAGAACGCCTACACCCGCGTGATGCCGGGCCGCCTCATCGGCGTGTCCGAGGATTCGCAGGGCCTGCCCGCGCTGCGCATGGCGCTGCAGACGCGCGAGCAGCACATCCGCCGCGAGAAGGCGACGAGCAACATCTGCACCGCGCAGGTGCTGCTGGCGGTGATGGCCGGCATGTACGCCGTCTACCACGGGCCGGACGGCCTCAAGGCCATCGCGGAGCGCGTGCACGGGCTCGCGACGGTGCTCGCGCGGGGCCTCGCGAAGCTGGGCTTCAAGCCGCGCCACGAGCAGTTCTTCGACACGCTGCGCGTGGAGCTGACCACGGCGCAGGTGCGCGGCGTGCTGGCCGCCGCCGAGGGCGCGAAGATGAACTTCCGCCGCATCGACGACAAGACGCTGGGCCTGGCGCTGGACGAGACGACGCGCGCCAAGGACGTGGAGGACATCCTCACGGCCTTCATCCAGGGCGCGAACAAGTCCGCGCAGCCGGTGGTGCTGGAGGACGTGGCCGCCAATCTGGAGAGCCCGCTGGTCCCCGAGGTGCGCCGCAAGAGCGCGTTCCTCACGCACCCCATCTTCAACCGCTACCACTCCGAGACGGAGATGCTGCGGTACGTGCGGCGGCTGGAGGCGAAGGACCTGTCGCTCACGCACTCCATGATTCCGCTGGGCAGCTGCACCATGAAGCTCAACGCCACCGCGGAGATGATCCCGGTGACGTGGCCGCAGTTCAGCAAGCTGCACCCGTTCGCGCCCACCTCGCAGGCGGCCGGCTACAAGGTCATCTTCGAGCAGCTGGAGCACGCGCTGTCGCAGGTGACGGGCTTCGCCGGGTGCTCGCTCCAGCCCAACGCGGGCAGCCAGGGTGAGTACGCGGGCCTGCTCGTCATCCGCGCGTACCACCAGGCGCGTGGGCAGGGGCACCGCGACGTGTGCCTCATCCCGTCCTCCGCGCACGGCACCAACCCGGCCTCCGCGGTGATGGCCGGCTACCAGGTCGTCGTCACGAAGTGCGACGAGAACGGCAACATCGACCTTACGGACCTGAAGGCCCGCGCGGACGAGTACAAGGACCGGCTGGCCGCGCTGATGGTGACGTACCCGTCCACGCACGGCGTGTTCGAGGAGGAGATCCGCGAAATTTGCGCCATCACCCACGAGCGCGGCGGTCAGGTGTACATGGACGGCGCCAACCTCAACGCGCAGGTGGGGCTCACCGCGCCGGGCCACGTTGGCGCGGACGTGTGCCACATCAACCTGCACAAGACGTTCTGCATCCCGCACGGCGGCGGTGGACCGGGCATGGGCCCCATCTGCGTGGCAAGCCACCTGGTGAAGTTCCTGCCCGGACACCCGGTCATCCAGACGGGCGGGGCGGACGCCATCGGCGCCATCTCCGCGGCGCCGTGGGGCAGCGCCAGCATCCTGCTCATCTCCTGGATGTACGTGCAGATGATGGGCGGCGAGGGCCTCACGGAGGCGACGAAGCTGGCCATCCTCAACGCCAACTACATCGCCGAGCGCCTCCAGCCGCACTACCCGGTGCTCTACCGGGGCAAGCGCGGCCGAGTGGCCCACGAGTGCATCGTGGACCTGCGTCCGCTCAAGAAGACCGCGGGCGTGGAGGTGGAGGATGTCGCCAAGCGGCTCATGGACTACGGCTTCCACGCGCCCACCGTGTCGTTCCCGGTGGCGGGCACGCTGATGATTGAACCCACGGAGAGCGAGTCCAAGGCGGAGTTGGATCGCTTCTGCGACGCGATGATCGCCATCCGCCAGGAGATCCGCGACGTGGAGGAGGGCCGTTCGCCCAAGGACAACAACCTCCTCAAGAACGCGCCGCACACCGCGCGCACGCTCACCGCGCCGGAGTGGAACCGCCCCTACACCCGCGAGCAGGCCGTGTTCCCCACGCCGTGGGTTCGCGACAACAAGTTCTGGCCGTCCGTGGGTCGCCTCAACAACGTGCTCGGGGACCGGAAGCTCGTGTGCTCGTGCCCGCCCATCGAGGACTACGCGTCGCCCTCGCAGCAGGTCGCCTAGGCGCTCGGGTCGTCTCTCACGCTGTCAGCACCGGGGCCGTCTTCCTGAATCCATGGGAAGGCGGCCCTCGTGTTTTCAGCGGTGCCCGGCGGGCTCCACGTGCACGACGACGTCCACCACCTGCGGGTAGGCGCCGTGCAGTGTCTGCTCCACCTGGTCCGCCACTTCGTGGGCCTGCGCGGTGGTGAGCTGGGGGTCCACTTCAATCTTCAGGTCCACGTAGACGCTCTCCTCCATGCCCCGGCTGCGCACGTTGCGGCACGAGCGCACGCCGGACACCGCCAGCGTGTGCTGGGACACCTGCGCGGGGTCCAAGCGCGCCGTGTCGGAGAGGATGCCCACCGCCTGCCGGACGATGCCGTAGGCCACCCACGCGACGAAGACCATCACGCCCAGCGCGATGAGCCCGTCCGCGCGCGGGAAGCCCAGCGCCACGAGGCCAATGGAGATGAGCACCGCGATGCTCACGAACACGTCCGACAGCGTGTGCTTCGCGTCCGCGAGCAAGAGCGCGCTCTTGTACTTCTCGCCGTAGTGTCGCTCCACGCGCGTGACGACCAGGTTGATGAGGAGCGTGAAGACCATCACCCCCGCCATCGTCGCCGTCACCGTCGGGTGCTTGTCGTGAAGGAGCGAATCGAACGCCATGCGCCCCAGCTCCAGCATGCCCACGCCAATCATCGCGCCGATGCCCAGCGACGCGAGCGCTTCGAACTTGCCGTGGCCGTAGGGGTGGTCCGCGTCCGCCGGCTGGGAGGCCACGCCCATCGCCACCAGCCCCAGCACGTTGGAGCCGCCGTCGATGAACGAGTGCAACCCGTCCGCCGTCACCGACGCGGAGTGGGCCATCAACCCGAAGACGAGCTTGGCGACGGCCACCACCCAGTTGGCCACGAGGATGGCCAGCAGGACGAAGCGGACCTTGCGGTTGCGGTCCTGGAGCGCGGCGGTTCGGTCGACGAAGGTGGCTTCCACGGCGGGGCAGGGTAGTGCCCCCGCTTGCCGGGCGCGAGGCCCTGGTGGGTCCGGGTGCCCGACGCCGGACGGTGCGGCTACTGGCGGAAGAGCCGCATCCGGGGGCCGCCGCCCATTTCCAGGAAGAAGCCGAACTGGAAGCGCACCGTCGCGTCCTGGGTCAACAGGCCGGAGGGCGGGTTGGGGAAGGGTTGGGCGCGCTTGAAGGACGCCACCGCCTCCATGTCCAGGAAGTCCAGGCCGCTGCTCTTCTCCACCTGGATGTCCTTCACCGCGCCGCGCTCGTCCAGGGTGATGCTGAGCAGCGTCTGCCGGTCGCGCCCGGAGTAGATGTTGCCCGTCGGGTCGCGCACGCGCAGCTGCTCGTTGGGGTTCCAGTGCATCCCCACGCTCTGCTTCACGCGGTTGAAGAAGCTCGCGTACTTCCACTCGCGCGTGTTGAGGAAGGTGCCGTCGCCTTCCTCCTGGTCGCGGAGCATGTCGTTGGGCGCCGCGCCCACCACCCGGTCCATCGCGGCCTGCGACGGCATCAGCGTGGCCAGCCCCGGCGAACCGGTGCGGCCGGTGGAGCCGTCCTCCTCGTTGGTGTCGCCCTGGCCGGGCTGGATGCGCAGGCGCTTCGCATTGCCCGGGGTGGAGTGGCTCTCCGACTGGTTCTTCACCGCCATGCCCGGACCTTGCTCGCGCGGATCCGTCTTCATGGCGATCTCCTGCTTGCGGCGCGTCTCCGGCATCTCGAAGGAGGGCTTCTGGCCGCCCTGCGTCTGGGGCTTGTCGTCCGCGCCCTGGCCGTTGTTGCCCGACACGCGCGGCGGCTGCACCTGATCCTGCTGCGCGCCCTCCTGCTTCTGGGGCGCAGTCCGCTGGGGCATGGCGTTGCGGTAGTTGGCCGTCTGCTCCTTGGCGCGCGTCTCCTTCTGGACGGTGTTGTTGCTCTCCGCCAGGTACTTCGCGTCCGGGGACACCTGATCATTTCCCGGCGCCACGTCCACCACCTGGCCCTGGGGTTTGGTCTCCTCCGGCTTCTTCTCTTCCTTGGGCTCGCGCTTCTCGGTGGGGCGGGGCTTCACCTGGGGGGACGTGGGGCCCCGGTTCTTCGCCCACTGGTCCGACGTGAGGGGCCGCACCGCCACCGACGTGGGCCGGGGCGTGGGGCGCTTCTCACCGGCCAGGTTCGTCTGGAGGAGGGACGCCAGGAGCACGAAGCCCACGACGGCGGCCTGCCCCAGCAGCGCCAGGACGGCCGCCACCAGATAGCGCCACGGCATGCGCTTCTTGCGCCGCTCCCGCCAGTCTGTCGAGGAACCCTTGCCCACGGCCTGATGATAAACCTCCGGACCGCCTCTTCAGTCCCGAACGTGCGGCCCACAACACCAGAAGCCTCGAAGAGATTCGCGTTCCCGGCATTGGATGCGCACGAATTGTCCTCTCCGCCTCAGTAGATGGGGGCGACCTCCGCGCCGTTGAAGTAGTAGCGCAGGATCTCCGGATAGCGCTGCCCGGCTTCCGCCCGGCCAATGGCGCCTGTCTGACACATGCCCACGCCGTGGCCCCAGCCGCCGCCCCGGAACAGCCACCCGGTGAGGCGGCCCTCGGCGTCCCGCTCGGCGTCCACCGTGGCCATGGTGCTGTTGAGCATCCCGAAGAGCCGCCGGATGTTCAGCTCTCCCCGGACCTGGGTGGCGCCCTTCAGCCCGGCGAGGGTGAGCAGCTTCGCCCGGCCGGAGACCCCGCGCTCGGAGAGGCTCAAGGCCTGGATGGACCCCACGCCCAGCTTCTCCGTGAGCGCGTCCACCTGGGCCTGCGTGAAGCGCTTCTCCCACCGGAACTTCGTCGGCTGGGCGAAGCTGGACAGCCGGCACGCGGCGGGCACGTCCGGAGCGGCCAGCCACGCCTTGAGGGAGGACGGCCTGGGCACGTCCGGCGCGGCTTCCAGCAGGTCGGGCCGGCCGCGCAGGCTGGGGTCGGGCGGGCCTCCCCAGACGACGTCGTTGTCCTCGGAGTGGCCGCCGCACACGGCGCTGTAGACGGAGTCCACCAGCCGCCCGTCCTTGCTGAAGAGCGCCTCGCCCCGGGTGGCCTCCACCGCGGCGGTGGTGCTGGCCGCCTCTCCGGTGCGGCCCCGGTACACCGCGCAGTGCTGCTCCGAGCACAGCAGGTACGGATCCGCCAGATGCTTGATGCCCACCTTCGCCAGCACCTCGCCCCGCGCGGTGACGGCCTGGGCCTTGAGCGCCTCCGGGTGCGCGCGCGCGAAGATTTCGGACGGCACCAGGCCCTTGAGCAGCTCCTCCAGCGGCACCACGTTCACCACCGCGAGCTTGCCAGCGCGGTCCACGGCGAACTGGATCGCACCCCGGAAGCTGCGGTCCTCGAAGGCGTGGAAGTCGTAGCCCACGCCGTACTCCACCTGCCGCACGTCGAAGCCGCTGCCGTCCGGCGTCTCCGCGTCCAGCCGGTCCTGCGCGAGGCCCACCACCGCGTCGTTCTCATCCTTCACCTCGAGGATGGCGCTCGACGGCTTGCGGACCTCCTCGAAGAGGGTGGTGCGCAGGCCGTAGCGGCGCAGCAGCTCCGCCTGCTTCTCCTGGGCGGCCTGGGGCGAGAGGGCCTCGTCACCCAGGAGCAGGTAGCGCCGGTTGTCGATGACCTTCCCCGCGATGCCGTACACCGAGCCCAGCGTGTGCGTGCGCACCGCGAGCCCCCGGGCGCGCCACGTCTCCTGCGCCTCGGTCAGGCCCGCCTTGTCCGCGAACCGGAACTCGCCCAACTGCAGCCGCGCGCTCCACTGCGCGGGTTCGCCCTGCGTCACCCGCACCGTCCACCGGGAGCCCGCGGGCGCATCCAGCATCTTGTCGTCCGGTCCGCCGAAGCGCAGGCGCATCCGGCCGCGCGGTGAGAACGTCACCGCGTCGCGGCCCTCCATCAGCTTGATGGGCAGGTGGGGTTCACCGTTGCGGAAGTCCAGGCGCTTCAGGTCCTGCGGTCCGGGCAGCCCGGAGGTGAGCGGATCCGGGAGCCCGCTCCCTGTCGTGAGCGACACGCCCGCGTCGGCGATGTTCGCGGGCGCGGTGGGCTTCGTGTTCGAGGAGACCTCCGGTTCGCCCAGCCCTTGAGTCGCGGGAGCGGGGGCGGGCGCTGGCGTGGCGCAGGAGGCGAGCAGCAGGGCGGTCAGGAGGAGGACGGCTTTGGACACGGCGGGCGGCACCGTAGCCGCCGCGCGGTCAGGCGTCACGGTCCTCCCTTCCACTGCGGCGCGTCTCACCCTGGATGACCGGCAGTGAATAGAACGCCCGACGCCATGCGTTGCCCCTGTTCATGCGAATTCACGGAGGCAACGGCTTGACGAAGCGAAACTCCCTGGCGACCTCCCTGGCTGCCTGCACCCTGGCCCTGAGTATGAGCGCTTGTGGCGCCAGTTCGGGCGGGTCATCCAACCCGGCGGGCTCCACCCAGCCGCCCGCGGCCACCGCCAACGCTCCCACCGTCACGAAGTCCACCACGGCCCCGGGCACGGCGCCCCCCATCGGCGTACAGCCGGTGGCCAACACGCCTGCCGCGCAGATGCCGGCGCACGATGACCACCTCCCCATCGCGGGGCCCGGTCCCCAGCCCTCTGTCAGCGCCAAGGCGATGACCGCCGTCGCGGCGACGACGCCCGTTCACGACTGGGTGGTGTCTCCCAACGGCAACGACGGAGCCGAGGGCACGGAAGCCGCGCCGCTGCGCACCATCGCCATGGCGGTGGGCAAGGCCGCCCCTGGCGACCGGGTCCGCGTGCTGGCGGGCACCTACGCGGAGCGCGTCGTGTTGGGCGAGAACGTCCAGGCGGGCACGCCCGACGCGAAGATCACCTTGCAGGGCGAGGGCCGCCCGAAGCTCACGCCGGGCAGCGGCTCCGGCGCGCTCGTCCAGGTGCGCCGGCCGAACTGGATCATCGACGGCTTCGACATCGACGTGCAGTCGCAGCCCATCTTCGGCGTCGGCTTCGAGGGCGACGTGCAGGGCACGGTGCTCGCCAATTCGGAGCTGCACCACGGGACGGGTGGGGCGGGCATCACGACGTTCAACAACGCCCGCGGCCCCACCATCGAGAACAACAACATCCACGACTTCGTGCGCACCACCGGCAACCAGGACTCGCACGGCATCGTCGTGCAGCCGGCGTCCTACGACGTGACGGTGCGCAACAACGACATCCACGACAACTCCGGTGACTCCGTGCAGTGCCTGGGGCCCGAGGGCTTCAGCACGCTGCCGCCCGCCACGGGCGTCCTGGTGGAGAACAACCACCTGTTCGGCAACCGGGAGAACGCCGTGGACATCAAGACGTGCCACGACGTCACCATCCGCAACAACCGGATGCACCGCTTCGTGCCGTCGGCCACGGCCAAGGGCGAAGCGCTCGTCATCCACTACTCGGCGAAGAACGTGCTGGTGGAGGACAACGAGCTGTACGACGCCTCCAAGGGCATCGCCCTGGGTGGCAACCACGAGGGCCCCGTGCCCACGTCCGTCGTCGTGCGCCGCAACCGCCTGCACGACATCACCGACGCGGGCGGCGGCGAGGGCACGGCCATCCGCCTGGAGAACTCCCAGGGCGCGGTGGTGGCCAACAACACCATCACCCGGGCGAAGTCCGCCATCATCCTGGGCCACGGCACCGGCGGCCCCACCGAGTCGCTCCGCGTGGAGAACAACCTCGTGGATTCGCCCATGGCCGTGGACGTGGGCGCCGAGGCCCCCGGCCTCCAGATGGGCTCCAACCTCTACCCTGCGGGCGCCCAGTTCATGCACACCGGGAAGCTCGTGGCCCTGGACGCCTTCAAGGCCGCCACCGGGGACGTCACCTCCAACGGCGGGGACGTGACGGTGTCGGACGTCTTCGCCCCGTCGCCCTCCGCCCAGGACAAGGGCCTGGACGTGGGCCAGCCCTTCTGCGGCGCGGCCCCGGACATCGGCGCGGTGGAGCTGGGCTGCTAGGTCGGGCTCCCAGCGCCTCCCCGGCTGGAAAAACAGAAGGCCCGATGCGGAAGCTGCTTCCGCATCGGGCCTTTGTCTTGAGAGGCGCCACCCGGATTCGAACCGGGGAATGAAGGTTTTGCAGACCTTTGCCTTACCACTTGGCTATGGCGCCGGAAGTAGTTGGGGCCGGGTTTATACGCAGCCCCGTGCGATGCGGTCAAGGAAGCAACAGCATCCATCCCTGCTTCTCGTCCCGCTAGCATGCGGCGCGGGGCGTCAGGCCCCCGGGCCCGCGGCTCGGAATTCAAGGGGACGGCAAACGATGCTGCATGGCCATGGAGTGTTCCTTGAGGAGCACGAAGCCTTCCGCCGGACGGTCCGGGCGGTGGTGGACAAGGAACTGCGCCCGTTCGCGAACGCGTGGGAGGAGCAGGAGGAGTTTCCCCGGGAGCTCTTCCGCCGCTTCGGCGAGCTGGGCTTCCTGGGGCTGAAGTACCCGGAGGCCCAAGGGGGCACGGCCGCGGGCGAACTCTACGAGGCGGTGCTCCTGGAGGAGCTGGGCCGGTGCGGCTCCGGAGGCGTGGCCGCCGGGCTGGGGGCGCAGTTCACCATCGCCACGGGGCCGCTGCATCTGTTCGGCACGGAGGCCCAGAAGCAGCGCTGGCTGGCCCCGGCCATCCAGGGGGAGAAGATTGGCGCCCTGGGCATCACCGAACCGGACGCAGGTTCGGACGTGGCCGGTCTGCGCACCACGGCCCGCCGCGAGGGCGACCACTACGTCGTCAACGGCTCCAAGACGTACATCACCAACGGGGTGCGGGCGGACTTCGTGGTGCTGGCGGTGAAGACCGACCCCGAGCGGGGCCACAAGGGGCTGTCCATGCTCGTCGTCGAGCGCGGCATGCCGGGCTTCGGCGTGGGGCGGAAGCTCCAGAAGGTGGGCTGGCGCGCGTCGGACACGGCGGAGCTGTTCTTCGAGGACTGCCGTGTGCCGGCGGAGAACCTGCTGGGGGTGGAGGGGCAGGGCTTCTCGCAGATCATGGGCAACTTCCAGTGGGAGCGCCTGTCGCTCGCCCTGGGCGCGGTGGGCGCCATGGACGACATGCTGGAGACGGTGCTGGCGCACGTGAAGGAGCGCCGTGCCTTCGGCCAGACGCTGGGGCAGTTCCAGGTCATCCGCCACAAGCTGGCGGAGCTGTACACCGCCCGAGAGAGCGCGCGTCAGCTCACCTACCACGCGCTGCGCCTGCACGTGGCGGGCGAGTACGCCGTCGCGCAGACCTCCATGGCCAAGAAGGTGGCCACGGAGACGTGCTGCCGCGTGGCCGACGAGTGCCTCCAACTCCACGGGGGCGCCGGCTACATGATGGAGTACGACATCCAGCGCCACTGGCGCGATGCGCGGCTCGGCCCCATCGGCGGCGGCACGAGCGAGGTGATGAACGAGATCATCGCCAAGCAACTGGGGCTCTGAAGCGAGTGCCTCCCGGCTTGTCCCGGTCAGCAAGCGAGCAGTCGAGCGGGAAGAGGGGAAAAACCCCCTGGGTTCATGTTCGAAGGAACATGACGTCTCGGGGAGGCCCCGGTGGAGCCCACCATCATTTGCGATGAGCTGTTCATGCGTCTGGGGGACGAGGATGTGCTCGTCCTGGACTGTCGGGACGCGATGGACTGGGAGCGGTTCGAGATCCACATCCCCGGTGCGCTGCGCATGACGGCCTCGGAGATCGTCCGCGACCTGGCGATGCTGCCGGACGACGAGCTCATCGTCCTGTGTGGCACCACCCAGGACTGCGCCGACATCCGCCGCATCTGCCGCGTGCTGAGACTCCGGGGGCGCAACGCCGTGTGTCTCACCGGTGGGCTCCACGCCTGGGTGACGGGGGGCTATCCCACCGAACGCCACGTGCGCGCCCAGTCCCACGCCCACCGCTGAGCGGTGGATGCGGCGCGTCGTGAAACGGTGTAAGGAGCGGCCTGCCGCCCCCACCGGAGACCCTCCACGATGGCCAAGCTTCGCGCGGTACTCATTGGCGCCACCGGACTCGCGGGCCAGCAGTTCATCGCTGCCCTGAAGGACCACCCGTTCATCGAGCTGACCGGGCTCGCCGCGTCGCCCCGTTCCGCCGGAAAATCCTACGGAGACGCCCTGCGTGCCTCCAACGGAATGCAGGCCTGGTTCGTCCCGGAGCCGCTGCCGGAAGCCATCGCCCGGATGACGGTCATCAGCGGCGACGCGGTGCAGGCGAAGGACTTCGACATCGCTTTCTCCGCCGTGGAGGCGGACGTGGCGCGCGAACTGGAGCCCCGGCTCGCCCGCGACATCCCGGTGTTCTCCGCCGCGAGCGCCTTCCGCTACGACGATGACGTGCCGCTGCTCATCCCGCCCATCAACGCGGCCCACGCGCCGCTCATCCAGGCGCAGCGCAAGCAGCGCGGCTGGAAGGGTTTCATCGTCCCCATCCCCAACTGCACCACCACCGGCCTCGCCGTGACGCTGGCCCCTCTGGCCGAGCGCTTCGGCGTGAAGGCGGTGCTGATGACCAGCCTCCAGGCCATGTCCGGCGCCGGCCGTTCGCCCGGCGTCATCGGTCTGGACATCCTCGACAACGTCGTGCCCTACATCCCCAAGGAGGAGCACAAGGTCGAGGTGGAGACGAAGAAGATCCTCGGCTCGCTGGACGCTGCGGGCGCGGCGCTCACCCCGCATGACGTGCGCGTCTCCTGCACCTGCACCCGCGTCGCCGTCCTGGAGGGCCACACCGAGTCCGTCTTCGTGTCGCTCGGCAAGAAGGCCACCGTGGCGGAGGTCGCCCTGGCGATGCGTGAGTGGAAGGGCGCCGAGGTGGCGAGCAGCCTGCCGTCCGCTCCGCCCCGGTGGATCGAGGTGCTGGATGACCCGTTCCGTCCCCAGCCCCGCATGGACCGGGACACCCACGGCGGCATGGCCACCACGGTGGGCCGCATCCGCGAGGATGGTGTCCTGGAGAACGGCTTCAAGTACGTGCTCGTCTCCCACAACACGAAGTTCGGCGCCGCCAAGGGCGCCATCCTCGTGGCGGAGTTGCTGCGAGCGCAGGGCTTGCTGGGCTGACTGGGGAAAGTGGTCGGGGAGGGCCCTAAATTCAGGATGCCACCCCGGCCGCAACCATCTACTGTGCGCGGCCACGGACGCGCGGAATTCCGCACAGAGGAGTTTTAAATGGCTTACGTCGTCGCCGAGCCTTGCATCAAGTGCAAGTACACCGACTGTGTCGAGGTGTGCCCGGTCAACTGCTTCTACGAGGGTGAGAACTTCCTCGTGATCCACCCGGACGAGTGCATCGACTGCGGTGCCTGCGAGCCCGTCTGTCCGACCAAGGCGATCTTCCCCGAGAGCGAGCTGCCCGGGAAGTGGAAGGAGTACCAGGCGCTCAACACGGACCTCTCCGGCAAGTGGCCCAACATCGCGGAGAAGAAGGCGCCGCTGCCCGAGGCCGAGGAGTTCAAGGAGCAGGAGGGCAAGCGCCCCCAGCTGAGCATGGCGGGCGGCGCGAAGAAGTAGGGCGCCGCGCTGCTCGTGTGCGCCCGTGCAGGTGACGGCCCTTGCGCCCCACGGCGTGAGGGCCTTCGTCATTCGTGGCACCCGGTGGCGACGCGCATCCCGCTCACTCCGCCCGCAGGAAGCTGAGTCGCAGGCCGCGGGCCTCCAGTGCGTCGCGAAGCCGCGTCACGTCCTCCGTGGGCACGGGCCCGTGGCGGCCCTGGATGCGCAGCGCCACCTCGCGCGGCCCGGTGCGCTCGACCTCCACGGTGGCCTCCATCGAACCGCGCAGGCTCAGGGCCAGCGCCGGCCGCTGTGACTTCACGAAGACCTCGATCTTCTCGATGAGGGCCAGCGTGGACTCGACTTGCGCGACGGGTGAGTCGGACGGACCGGCGCTGTCCGGAGACCCGGCCGCCAAGCTCCGGCCTTCGGCCGACGAGGTCCGGAGGGTGCTTCCAGTGCCGCCGTCCTCACGTGTCCGCGCGGGCGTCGATGCGGAGGGCGTGGCCGGCCGGGGTTCAGCGCGAAACGTGCGATCCAGTTCGCGGGCGATCAGCTCCGAGGCCCGGTGGTGCGCCTGCTCCCGGCCCTCGGCCTGGGCCTCCTGGCGCACGGTGCCCAGCCGCTGCGTCTCCACGTGCATGCCCTGACGGACCTGGCGGAGCGTCTCCGGACTTCCGAGCGCGCGGTGCGCGGTGGAGATGACAGCCGCCGAGGCCCGGACCCCTGGCGCTCCGGACGGTGCCCGCGCCGTCAGGCCCATGGCGCCAGGGGGGACGGTGGGGCGGGAGCCCAACGACTTCGGAGGTCCCCCCACGGGAACCGTTCCGGGCCGGGGTTCGGGACCGGGACGGCCCCGGGAGCCACCGCGTCCGGGCGTTTGCTGGAGGACCTGCTGAAACGCCTCCTTCTCCGGGGGGACCTTTTCGTGTCCGGAAGGGGCGTCGGGACCTTCGACCTTCATTGCGTGCCTCGCGCGTAGGGAATGCGCGGGCATCAGCAGCGGTCGTGCCACCGTGACGGGCGGCCCCTTCAAGAGGGGCGGGACTTCAAGGCTGCGTCCCGGAGGAGTTCGCCTCCGGGATGGGCGTGCGGTGCGCGGGACGGCGTGTCAGCGCTTGCCGCCGAAGCCGCCCGGCTGGACGGGCGCGGTGCCCGTCAGGTCGTTGAACGCGAGCGGGCAGGCCGCCACGGCGGCGGGGTCCGCCAGCGCGGCGTTCTGGGTCCAGTCGCGGTCCTGGAAGAGGAGCGCGTCACGCACCTCCAGCTCCTTGAGCGCCTTGCGGTACTCCCAGAAGCGTCCGCGCAGCAGCACCCGGGTGCCCTTCGGCAGCGTCGCCAGGTCCATGTACTGCGCATCCTTCAACCGCGCCGTGATGGTCACCGCGGGGCGCAGCTTCGGCTTGCCGTAGGTCAGTCCGCTGAGCATGCCGTCCTGGGCGGGATCCGGCAGGTAGTAGACGAGCCGGGCCACGAGCGCGGGCGGCTCCGGAGGCGGGGCATTGCGGCCCTTCTTCTTCTTGGGCTTCTCCAGTTTCGCGTCGACGAACTCCAGGCCCCCGAAGCCCACTTCCTTATCGAGGTAGTCGTCGCGGAACTTCGCATCCGCCACGCTGGCGGCGGTGGTGTTGGCCTTGAGGACCTCCACGTCGTAGCGCTCGAGCATGGCGGGCAGCGTGAAGAAGAAGCTGTCCACGGGCTTCACGCCGTCCGCTGCGAAGCGCAGCTTGCCCACGTCGAGCGGCGGGTAGTACGGCGCCAGCGCCACCGCCGTCTGCAGCCACTCCGCCGGCAGCTTCTTGTCGATGAGCACCCGGCGCATCATCGACACCAGGAACATGCTGGCCGGAAAGCGCGGCGTGGACAGCTGCGTGTTCACGGTCTGGAGCAGCGCCGGATCCACGAAGAAGTTCTCATCGCGCTTGTGCAGGAACGGAGCGGATTCGCCCACGACGGTGAGCAGCGCGCCCACCAGCTGGGCGCAGCCCGGGTCGGACGTGCCGTTGGTGAGTGCCTGGTACACGCGCGAACGGAGGAAGCGCTTGTCCATGTCCGCTTCGCGGAACACGGGCGGCTCACCCGTCCCGAAGAAGAACTCCTTCTGGGCGAGAGCGGGAGACGACAGCAGGCTCAGGGACAGGGCGAGGAGGGCTCGAGAACGCATCCGCTTGACCCTACCATGCCCTCCCCGGCGCGATCCTCCCCCGAGCGCGTCCGCACATGCTCCGCGTGAAACCGTGGGAGAGGCCATCCGACGCGTCAGGTATTGCAACCGGAGGACCCGATGCGGCGGGGCTTCCGTGACTTTCAGCGCTGCCTCCAGGGGGCAGGGGGCGGAGCGACCGCGCGGGAGGCGTGCCGGGACGGAGTCGGCCTTGTCCTCCGGAGGGGACTTCTCACGGGGCCGCGTCTTTTTCCGCCTGTCGGTGGCGCGGCCTTTTGTGTACCTTGCCCAGCGATATGCCGACGCCTCCCGAGACCACCCCGGCACCCGTCACCATCGCCCAGATCAAGAGCGAGGCGGAGCTCTTCCAAGCCCTCGCCATCCGCGAGGTGGTGTTCATCGAGGAACAGCACGTTCCCGAAGGCATCGAGCGCGACGCCGAGGATGCGCAGGCGTACCACGTGCTCGCCTACCAGGGCGGGCACGCCATCGGCACCGGCCGGCTGGTGAAGCTGCCGGAGCCTCCTGCGGGACAGACGGGGGCGTGGGGCCAGATTGGCCGCATGGCGGTGCTCCAGGCGCACCGCAAGTCGCGCGTGGGCTCGCTGCTGCTGACGACGCTGGAGGAGGAGGCGCGCCGCCGCAACGTGCACGGCATCATGCTGCACGCCCAGCTCTACGCGCTCGACTTCTACAAGAAGCACGGCTACCAGCCGGTGGGCGCCGTCTTCGACGAGGCCGGCATCGACCACCTGGAGATGCACAAGCGGCTGTAGCCGCCGTGCGGTGCGCTTCAGCGCCTCGGAGGACGGGGCGCGGGCGGTTCGGCGTGGCGCGGATCCTCCGGCCATGAGTGCCGGGGGTACTTGCGGCACAGCTCCTTGCGGATCGCCGGGTAGTGCCGCTCCCAGAAACCCGCCAGGTCGGTCGTTACCTGCACGGCGCGCATGTTGGGGGCCAGCAGGTGCAGCACCAGCGGCACGCGGCCCGCGCCCACGCTGGGGCCCTGGGCCAGTCCGAAGAAATCCTGCAGCCGTGACTCCACCCAGGGCGGCTTGCCCGGCTCGTAGTGCACCTTCACGCCGCGCCCGCCGGGCAGGGTGACGCGCTCGGGGGCATGGTTCGCCAGCAGGCGTTGCTGCTCCTGCGTGAGGCGCGTGTAGAGCGCGTCCAGCAGCGACACACCCTCCAGGTCGGAGAAGCTGCGCGCGCCCACGCACAGGGAGGCCAGCGCATCGCGCAGGAAGGTGGCGTCCACGGCGGGAAAGCCCGCTTCGGGGAAGGCCTTGGCGAGCAGCGCCACGCGGGTACGCCACTGCTCCAGCGCCTCGGGTTCCGCGAAGCGCTCCGGACCCGCGGCGAGCGCCGCCTCGGCCAGCACGCGCGCGGCCGCCTCGGAGGGAGGGGCGGGCGTGCGCGTCTCCTCCAACATGAGGTTGCCGTACGCCAGCCGGGTAAGGCGCTCCACGCGGCGCGCCTCCGGGTTCCACTGGAGGGTGTCCACCTCTTCCAGGGCGTCAGGGTAGAGGTCCAACAGCCACTCGGCCTCCACCGCGCTGGCGAGCCGCACGACGGCGCCGCGGCCGGGACGCTCCTCGGCATCCACGGCGACCATCAACTCCGCGTCCTGGACGACGCTGAACTCGGACAGGCTGGTGGTGCCGCCGCCGAACATGACCAGCTCAGGGGAGCGGGGGCGTCGTCTGCGGGCCACGCGGTCCGGGTAGCCGGCGAGCACGCTGAGCATCAGGGCCTGCTCCACGTCCTCGGGGCGGCCGGGACGCGAGCCCTGCTCCCGCACGTTGCGGCGGAGCTGCTTCTGCACGCGCTCCACGGACTGCACGGCGCCGGCGTCCAGGGAGAGCGACTGCAGGCGGCCGGAGGAGAAGCCCGAACGTCCGGCCTCGCGGAAGCGCTCCAGCAGCTCCAGGAGGTCGGAAGGGCCGCTGACGATGGCTGCCGCGCGACCTCCGCCGCCCAGGTTGGCGCGGGCCTCGCGGCGGATGTCCCGTTCGCCCATGAGCGCGGCGAGCAGCGCGGCATCGGCGCCGACGCCCCGGCGTTCCCCCTCGACGATGACGCGGGCCTGCCGGGGATGGACGGGGAAGCGCAAGAGCCGCTGGCCCACGTCCGTCACCTTGCCCTGGGCATCCACGGCGCCCAGCCGGCGCAGCAGCGTCTCCGCGGCCTCCATGGCGGGCGCGGGGGGCGCTTCGAAGAACGGGAACGCCGCGAGGTCCTTCACGCCCGAGGCGCGCAGCGACAGCACGGTCTCCGCCAGGTCGGTGCGGCGGATCTCCGGAGCTTCCTGATCGGGCCGTCCGTCGAAGTCGTGCTGGGTGTAGAGGCGCACGCAGTGGCCCGCGCGCGTGCGGCCCGCGCGGCCTGCGCGCTGGGTGGCGGAGGCCCGGCTCACCTTGCCCAGCTTGAGCTGCGGCAGTCCGGACCAGGGGGAGTGGGACGCCACGCGCGCGAGGCCGCTGTCGATGACGACCGCGACGCCGTCGATGGTGACGGAGGTCTCCGCGACGTTGGTGGACAGGATGATCTTCCGGCGGGAGCTGCGGCGCACGGCGCGATCCTGCTCGGCGGGGGACAGGTCGCCGTGCAGCGGGAGCACGTCGGCGTCGTGGCGTTCGGCGAACTCCGCGCAGGTGTCGCGTGCACGGCGGATCTCCCCCGCGCCGGGAAGGAACACGAGCACGTCGCCGTCGACGCCCTGGGTGAACAGGCGCTTGAGCGCGGAGAGCACCTGTTGATCCAGGTGCCGCTCGTCCGGGGCGGAGAGGTATTCGACGCTCACGTCGAAGCGGCGGCCCTCGGAGCGCAGCGAAGGCGCGCCGCCCAGGTAGGCGCGCACGGGCTCCGCCTCCAGGGTTGCGGACATCACGACGAGCTTGAGGTCGGGCCGTGCGGTCTCCTGGAGCCTGCGCAACAGCGCGAGCGAGATGTCCGCGGACAGGTGCCGCTCGTGGAACTCGTCGAGCACGACGATGCCCACGTCGCGCAGGGTGGGGTCTGTCAGCAGCCGTCGTCCGAGCACGCCCTCGGTGACGAAGGACATGCGGGTCTTCGGTCCGCGCACGTCCTCGAAGCGGACCTGGTAGCCCACGGTCTCGCCCACGCGCTCGCCAATCTCCTCGGACACGCGCTGCGCGGCGAGCCGGGTGGGCAGCCGCCGGGGCTGGAGGACGACGATCTCCTTCCCCTGACCCAGGCCGGCCTCCAGGAGGGCCCGGGGAACGCGCGTCGTCTTGCCCGCGCCGGGAGGTGCTTCCAGCACGAGCGACCGCGAGCTCCGGAGCGTGGAGACGATGTCGGGCAGGAGGATATCGATAGGGAGGGCGACGTCCGCCATGTCCGGGTTCCTCTTCACGGCGGGGCACTCACCGCGCGGCGGGTTTCAGGGCGTCCCTGTCTCGGACGGGTCGGTCTTCTTGCGGCGGCGGGGGCGAACGGCCTCCGGTGGTGCTTCGGAAGCCTCCCGCTCTGGAACCGGAGCCGCCTCCGCCTGTGCGGCGGGAGGCACCGGATTCTTCGGGGGCCGGCCCCGGCGAGGACGCACCTCGATCGGAGCCGCCTCGGAGTCCGGAACGGAAGTCTCCGCGGCGGGGAGTGCATCCTCGCCCCCCTCGGAAGCAGGAGCCTCCTCCTCGGAGGCCACGGGGGCGGAGGTCCGCCGCCCCTTGCGATTCGCCGGGGGAAGGGGGGCGGCCTCGACCGTGCCCTCCTCCTCGGACGCATCCGCGTGGGGATCCGCGGCATCCTCGCCATCCGCCGCCGGGTCGTCCTCGACGGGCGTCTCATCCACCGGCCCGTCGAGCGCGTCTTCCTGCGCGGAGTCCACGTCGTCCCCGTACGGATCAAACCCGTCCTCGGCGGAGAGGGCGAGCGAACGACCCGCGCGCTTCCGGGGCTTGAGGGTGAGTCCCGCGGCCTCGAAGACTCCCGGAACGGGAACGAGCGCGGCCTCGGCGAGCAGCCGCCCCTGCCGCAACGCGACGTCCAGTCGCCGTCCCAGCGACACCAGGGCCTCGCGGAGCGCGGCCTCTTCGTCTGGAGGCAGAGGGGTAGGGGACAGGCTCGCGTTCCACGCGGCGAACGTCGTAGCCACCAGCTCCACGACGGGGCGGACCATCGCGAAGTCGTCGCGGGAGAAGATGCGGGTGACGTAGGAACTCTTGAACCGGCGCTCGTAGGACGACGCGTACTCGTTCACCAGCTCAAGGGGGGCCCGCCGGAGCTGCGGGAACTTGAGGTGGGGGAAGAGGGCCTCGATGACCGGGGCGCGGCTGCTGGCGGTGAAGGTGATGCCGGCGTGCAGCTTCTCCAGCGCATCCACCCACCGGCCCTGCTGATCGAACGAGAACTCCTCGCGAGCCTCATCGAGTTCGGGCAGGTCCTTCACCTGTTCGAGCAGTCCGCCCGCCGGTTCCCGGGCCTCGCGCAGCCGCTCCAGCGCGGAGGCGAGCCACTGCTTCTCGGCCTCCAGCCCCGGCCTGCCGACGACCATCTCCTCCGCCGTGGCGAGTCGGGCCTCGAAGGCCTCGGCGAAGCGGATCAGCTCATAGGATTCGAGCGTGGACGACATGCGTGGACTCCTCGGAGGGGCGGCGGAGATAGCACACCTTCACCGTCCGACGAGCAGGGCCTCCATGGCTTCGGGGGCGGAGAAATCCGCGAAGGCCCATTCGGCGCCAGCGTCGCGCAGCGCCTGGGGCGTGAAGTTGCCCGTGCCGACGCCAATCGTCTGCGCGCCAATGCCCTTGGCCGCCGCGACGTCCTTTGGCGTGTCGCCGATGATCACCACCCGGCATGCCTCCAGGGGGTGTCCCAGTTGCGCCGCTCCGGCCTGGGCGCCGTGCCGGATGAGCGCGACGCGGTCCTCGAAGTCGCATCCGAAGCCGCCGAAAGCGAACTGATCATGGATGCGAACGCGCTCCAGCTTCACCCGGGCGCCCGCGCGCACGTTGCCGGTGCCCAGTCCCACGGCGAAGCCCGACCGTGAGCGCGCCTCCAACACGGCCTCGCGCATGCCGGGGTGCAGGCGGTATTCGCGCTCATCAACCTTGGGGACCTCCTCGGCCAGGTGGGCGACATACGCGTCGACGACCGCGCTGATGGTCTCCTCGGTGACGGGCACGCCAATGATTCCCAGTCCCATGCGGACGATGGCCCGGTCCGTCATCCCGGACATGCTGAAGCCGTCGCACGCGTCGCGGCGCTGGTGGAGGCGTTCGAAGGCCAGGGCCATGGAGCGACGCCCCGCGCCACCAGTGGTGACGAGGGTGCCATCGATGTCGAAAAGGAGGACGGTGGGGCGCATGGCCCCTCATCTAACGGAAGGCCCCGCCCGACGCGAGTCCCGAGCGAGCCGCCCGGGAGGGGGCTTCAGGGCTCGGCCAGTGTGAGCCCCTGCTGGAGGGCCTCGCGCACCTGGGGCACCTCCTCCCGGGGGAGCCGTTCCTCCAGCGCCTCCCGCACCTGTTGACCTCCCAGCCGGCCGAGCGCCTGGGCCACCGCCGCGCGAATCCGGACATCCTGGTCCTCCAGCCGGGCCCGCAGCGCGGTGACGGCCTCGAACCCCAGGCATTGACCGAGCGCCGCGGCGGCCCGGGTGCGGACGTCCGCGGGCCGCTGCGGATCCTCCATCATCGCCTGGAGGGTCGGCCCCGCCTGGGGGGCTTCCACCAGGGACAGCGCCGTCACGGCCCGCATCCGTTGCGCATCGGGGACGCTCGGATCCTCCGTGAGCGCCGCGAGCACGGGCACCACCTCCGGCCCCAGCCGGCTCCAGGCCATCCCTCGCACCGAAGGCTGCGCGAGCAACCTCAGGGCTTCGTCGCGCAAGGGGCCGGGAACGGGGGCCACCTGGGGCAGGGAAGTGGCGGGGGCGGCCTGGACGTTCGCGCGAGCCGGCGCCGCTTCGGACACGGGCCCCGCGCCAGCGAGCGCGGCGAGGCCGAACAGGCCCACCCAACGCGACAGGGCGGGACGTGACGGAGCCAGCGAGGGACGAACGCCGCGGGGGCGGGACGACGGGCTCGGCATGCGGGACTCCCGGTGGAGTGGGGTCTCCGTTATACGACGGCTGCCGGTCCGGACTCGATACAGCTAAGGTCGCGGATCATGGCCGGACGCGTTTTCTTCTTCCTCCAGCACGCCACGTACGAGCCCGCCTTCCAGGCCGGCTCCATGGGCATCACCGCCGCCGCGATGGGGGACGACGTCTACTTCGTCTTCGCCTTCGAGGCCCTGCGCCAGCTGGTCCGGGGCGGCTTCGGCCTCGCCCACAGCGAGCGCGAGCGCACGGAGGCGGCCCGGGCGGAAGGGCTCAACGTCCCCACGCCAGCCCGGATGCTCGAGGAGGCCCGGGCCCTGGGCGCGAAGCTCGTGGCCTGTGACACCACGGTGCGCATCTGCGGCCTGACGCCCCAGGAGTTGCAGGGCACCCTCGACGAGGTCATGGGGCTCGCCTCCATCTGGCGTCTGACAGAGGGTGCGCGCGTCCTCTCGCTGTGAGCGGGTCGGCCACATGCCTGGCGGATGGATGTGGGTGTCAGACTCCGGAAGGTCCCTGGCCCCGCAGGATCGCCTGTCGTTGCAACTTGGCAGCTTCACCTGAATGGGTCCTGCCTGCTGCGAGTCGCTGTAGCCTCGGTGGGCGCTCACGCGTTACGCTGACGCCTCGTGGTTCGTGGTCCCCCTCCAAGAAGGAATTCCCAAAGCCTATGCGCGCCAAGTTGACCCCCCTGAGCGCACTGCTGGCCGGCATCGTCGGTGGTGCCCTGATGGCCGGCTGTCAAACGTATGACTTCGAGCCTGTGGATCCGCTCGCGATCGCCCAGACGACGAAGGAGACGGTCATCACGGCGCGCGGCAGCAAGCCGGACGTCATGCTGCTGGTGGACACCTCCGGCTCCATGACGTTGCCGGTGGATCCCGAGCTGACCGTGAACGGCGTGAAGGTCTGCTACGGCAGGAACGAGCAGGGCCAGGAATACCTCTGCGGCGAGAGCCGGCCTGCTTGCGATACGTCCGTGTGCCCCACGCGCTGGTCGGATCTGCAGGCCGCCATGGGCCCGTTTCTTACGGAGAGCGGCAGCCTCGTCCGCTTCGGCCTGACGACGTATCCCGCGCCCATCACGGTGGACTCCCCCTCCGTGGCCCAGGCCTGCGCTGCGGCCGGCGAGGGCGCGACCGGGAGCGGGAGCGTTCGCCTCGCGATCCCGACCACGTTGGATTCGGACCTGGAACTGCTGGACCACGCGAAGGGCCTCAATGCCATCCTGCAGGCGATTCCCAACGGCGGCTCGAACCGCCCCCGCGGAGGTACGCCCACGAGCGGAAGCCTGGCATTCACGGGCTCGCTGCTGACGACGGACCCGGCGGAGCGCCCGCAGATCATCATCCTGTTGACCGACGGTTTGCCGAATTGCAACGTGATCAACGAGTACAGCGGCAGCCAGGCGGAGCAGTGCAACTGCGTGGTGGCCACGTCTCAGTGCACTGACCCAGACAGCCCGTACTATCGGCGGGGCTGCCTGGACAAGAACGCCTCGGTCGCGGCGGTGCAGGCCCTGAAGGCTCGCCAGATCTCCACCATCGTCATCGGCTTCGGCGCGGAGACGTCGGCGGGCGCCGGCCCCCAGGTGCTCAATGAGATGGCGGGCGCGGGCGGCTTCGCGCGCACGTGCCGGGCGGACATCGACTGCGGCGCGGGTGATACCTGCAACGTGGCCACCCAGCTCTGCGGCCGTGGCTTCTATCAGGCGGGAAACCAGGTGGAACTGGCGTCCGCCCTGAAGGCCATCAGCGAGCGGCTCATGCCCGGCGAGCCCTGCTACATCCCGCTCGATCCGAGCCAGATGCCGTCCGACCCTTCGCTCATCGTCGTCTACATCAACGGCGAGCGCACGCTCGGGGGGCCGGACTCCTGGTCGGTGGTAGACACGGGAGTGCGGTTCACCGGCAGCGCCTGCGCGCGCCTGGAAGCGTCGCGTCCGGAAGCGCCTGTCAGCGTCGAAGTGCGCGCCATCCGCGAACTCTAGAGCGCGGCGGGCGGAGGCGGCTTTACCCGGGCCATGGCGGGGGTTATAGGACCTCGCCAGGCCGGTCGCCTCCGCCATGAAAATCACTGTCCTTTCGCGCTCCGCCTCCATTTCGTCCACGCGGCGGATCGTCGACGCAGGTCGCGCGAGGGGACACCGGGTCCGCGTGCTCAACCCGCTCCGGGTGCAGATGCATCTGGACGGGGGCAGCCGGGCCACCCTGCTGTACGACCGCAAGAAGCTGACACCCACCGACGTCGTCATCCCGCGCATCGCCCTGTCCATCAGCACCTACGGGCTCGCGGTGGTGAACCAGTTCGGCTTGGCGCGCGTGCCCCTGGTGAACCATGCCCAGGCCATCGCGCAATCGCGCAACAAGATGCGCGCGCTCCAGCTCCTGTCCGCCCACGGCATCGACATCCCGGCCACGGTGATGGCCCGCGACGCGGCCCACCTCAAGGAGATGGTGGGCCTCGTGGGCGGGGTGCCGGTGCTTGTGAAGCTCCTCCAGGGCCAGGAGAAGCACGGCGTGATGGTGTGCGAGAGCCTCCAGTCGCTGGAGGCCGCGCTGGAGGCGGTGCTCGGCCTGGGCCACAACATCATCATGCAGGAGTACGTGCGGAGCACCGGCCAGGACGTCCGGGTGCTGGTGGTGGGAGGCGAGGCGGTCGCGGCGGTGCTGCGCAAGCCGCGCCCCGGCCGCCTCTCGCACACCCTGAACCGGGGCGCCCGCCTGGAGGCCCTGGCCCTGTCACCCGGCCACCGCGCCACGGCGGAGAAGGTCGCCCGGCTGGTGGGCCTGGAAGTGGCCGCGGTGGACATCCTGGACGTGCAGGGGCAGCCCAAGGTCTTTGAAGTGAACAGCTCGCCCGCGCTGCTGGAGATGGAGGCCGCGACAGGCATGGACCTGGCTACCCCCATCATCCTGCGCGCGGAGGCGCTGGTGGCCGGGGCGGTTCCCGTGTGGAGCGCCGCGCTGGAGACGCCCCAGGCGCTGCTGCCGCCTCCGCCACCGCGCAAGGCTCCCGTGAAGGTGGGCGTGCCTCGGAGTTAGAAGAGAAAGGGCTCCCCGCGCGTCCCAAGCCCCGGTATACGAGCGCCGCCTTCCAGGAGACGACCCATGCTGAACCCCCGCTGCTTCCCGCACCTGGCCACCCTGCTGCTGACCTTCGTCAGCGCCCCGGTGCTGGCCCAGGACGTGGACCCCGCCACCCTCTACGAAGTGACCACCGAGGGCACGTCGACGCAGGTGAAGGCGGGAGGGCAGGGCACCTTCGTGCTCGCCATCAAGTCGAAGGCCGGAGCCCACGTCTCCGACGAGGCCCCCCTGAAGCTGGAGCTCACGGGCACTCAGCTGACCCCCGCGCAGAAGACGCTGACCCGCGAGCAGTCGGTGGCGAAGAAGGCCCAGGGGCAGCAGTTCGTGGATCCTCGCTTCGAGGTCCCCTTCACGGCGGTCTCCGCCGGCAAGGGCACGCTGGATGCGACGCTCACCTTCTTCATCTGCACGGAGAAGATCTGCGCCCGTCAGAAGAAGACCTTCTCGCTGCCCGTCGAGGTCCAGTAGCCCCCATGCGAGAGCGTTCACCCAAGGCCGGCAGCGATCGCGAGCGCGGTAGTCCCGAAGCGCCGCGCTACGTCTATGGCATCAACCCCGCGCTGGAAGCCCTCCGCGCCCATCCCGACGCAGTTGAGCGCATCTTCCTCGTCGACGGGCAGGTGGCCGCCAAGGCCGCGGGCGAATTGCTCAGCCGCGCTCGGGACGCCGGGGTCAAGGTGGAGAAGGTCGGCAAGGAACGGCTGAACGCCATGGCGGAGGGCGGCGTCCACCAGGGCGTCGTCGCCGAGCTCCGGGGCTTCCAGTACGTCGACCTTGAGGACGTGCTCGCCGTGGCGAAGGCACGCTCCCAGCCGCCCCTGGTGGTCGTGCTCGACGGCATCCAGGATCCGCACAACCTGGGGGCCATCATCCGCTCGGCCCACGCGCTCGGGGCCCACGGCGTCGTCCTGGCCAAGGACCGCGCGGTGCAGGTGACGGGCACGGTGGCCAAGGCCTCCGCCGGCGCTGTCGAATACTGCGCCATTGCCCGCGTCACCAACATCTCCCGCGCCCTGGAAGAGCTGAAGGAAGCGGGCCTCTGGGTCGCGGCTGCGGACATCGAGGGTTCCGAGCCCCTGTGGAGCGCCCGGCTGGACGGTCCCCTGGCGCTCGTCGTGGGCGCCGAGGGGGCGGGCGTGAGGGAAGGGGTCCTCAAGCACTGCGACTTCCGCCTCCGGATTCCCATGGGCGGTCAGGTTGGTTCATTGAATGCGTCGGTTTCCGCCGCGATTCTGCTATACGAGGTCGCCCGTCAACGGGGCCATCCGGCCCGCTGACGACCCCGGATCAATCTCCTTGACTTGGAGAGTGGGGACTTTTAAAAGGTCGCGCCTCTCAAGTCGCTGCCGGGTGGTTGACGGTCCGCCCGGTGATGAGGTAGGGCGGGGCAGTTGCTGGAGTGATGCCGGTGTAGCTCAGTCGGTAGAGCAACTGATTTGTAATCAGTAGGTCGCGGGTTCAAATCCCGCCGCCGGCCAGGTAGGACGGGCCGCGGAGTAGGGTCCGGGACACGAAGTCGGTTTGGCAGTTTGTGTGTAGGAAGCGGCCGCAGCACCACAATCGAATATCTGGAGGGATACCCAAGCGGCCAAAGGGAGCAGACTGTAAATCTGCCGGCTCTACGCCTTCGATGGTTCGAATCCATCTCCCTCCACTCTGCAATGCGGGAATAGCTCAGTTGGTAGAGCGTCAGCCTTCCAAGCTGAATGTCGTGGGTTCGAATCCCATTTCCCGCTCCAGCCGTTGTAGTGAATCGCCAAGCCCTGATAGCTCAGTTGGCAGAGCGCGTCCTTGGTAAGGACGAGGTCACCAGTTCAATCCTGGTTCAGGGCTCCATTTTTCGAGGAGTGTCATGTCCAAGGAAAAGTTCGATCGCAGCCTGCCCCACGTGAACATCGGAACGATTGGGCACGTGGACCACGGCAAGACGTCTCTGACTGCCGCCATCACGAAGGTGCTCGCCAAGTCCGGTGGCGCCACGTTCATGGCGTACGACCAGATTGACAAGGCGCCGGAAGAGCGGGAGCGCGGCATCACCATCTCCACGGCGCACGTGGAGTACAAGACCAAGAACCGTCACTACGCGCACGTCGACTGTCCGGGACACGCGGACTACGTGAAGAACATGATCACGGGCGCGGCGCAGATGGACGGCGCCATCCTGGTGGTCTCCGCGGCGGACGGCCCGATGCCGCAGACGCGTGAGCACATCCTCCTGGCGCGCCAGGTCGGCGTGCCCTACATCGTCGTCTTCCTGAACAAGGTGGACCTGCTGGACGACCCCGAGCTGCGTGAGCTCGTGGAGATGGAAGTCCGGGACCTGCTCAAGAAGTACGAGTTCCCCGGCGACAGCATCCCCATCGTCCCCGGCTCGGCGGTCAAGGCGCTCGAGGGTGACATGAGCGAGATTGGCGAGCCGGCCATCCTGAAGCTGATGGAGGCGGTGGACAGCTACATCCCGACGCCGGTGCGCGCGACGGACAAGCCCTTCCTGATGCCGGTGGAAGACGTGTTCTCCATCGCTGGCCGCGGTACGGTCGCGACGGGTCGCGTCGAGCGCGGCATCATCAAGGTCGGCGAGGAAGTCGAAGTCGTGGGCCTCCGCGCGACGCAGAAGACGGTCGTGACGGGCGTGGAGATGTTCCGCAAGCTGCTGGACGAGGGCCGCGCGGGCGACAACATCGGCGCGCTGGTCCGTGGCCTCAAGCGTGAGGACATGGAGCGTGGCCAGGTGCTGGCGAAGCCGGGCTCCATCACGCCGCACACCAAGTTCAAGGCGCAGATCTACGTGCTGTCGAAGGAAGAGGGTGGGCGCCACACCCCGTTCTTCAAGGGTTACCGCCCCCAGTTCTACTTCCGCACGACGGACGTGACGGGCACGGTGAAGCTGCCGGAGAACGTCGAGATGGTGATGCCGGGCGACAACATCGCGATCGAGGTGGAACTCATCACCCCGGTGGCGATGGACAAGGAGCTGCGGTTCGCCATTCGTGAGGGTGGGCGTACGGTGGGCGCGGGCGTCGTTGCGGAGATCATCGCCTGATCGGCTTCACGCCGACCAGCTTCCACGGGCACTGAGTTGCCGAGGGGAGGGCTGCTTTTGTAGCCTTCCCCTCTCGCATCTGGTGAAATGAGCCATGCCGAAGGGTAACCGTTCCATCATCTCGCTCGAATGCACCACGTGCAAAGAGCGGAACTACACGACCACGAAGAACAAGCGGAAGAGCCAGGACAAGCTCGAGCTGAGCAAGTTCTGCCCTCGGTGCCGCAAGCATACGGACCACAAGGAAGGCAAGGTCTAGGTCGCGCGTTCCATGAAGGTTTAGGCCAGTAGCTCCAACGGTAGAGCAGCGGTCTCCAAATCCGCGTGTTGGGGGTTCGAATCCCTCCTGGCCTGCCAGCTTCAGTACAGGGACCCCCGGTACCGAGCGGTGCCGGGGGTCCCTGCCTTTTCGCAGTCCAGCTTCCGCAGTCCCTCGTGAGGCAAAATGGCGACGGCAACTGAGGCCAGCCAGCAGGCTAACCGCTCGGGCATCGACCCCAAGCGGCTCGTGGTCATCTTCTATCTCGTCGCCGGCATCGTCCTGGCCCTCTTCCTGGAGCACGTCTTCGGGTTGCTCTGGAGCCGGTTCGGCTGGAGCGACGTCGAGCTCTTCGAGGGCCTGGGCTGGCGTGTGTCAACCCTCGTGGGCTACGTCGTGGCCCTGGGGTTGGTGCTGGCGGCCTACTTCCACCCCCGCACGCACGCCCTGTCCATCGACGTGGCGTCCGAGCTGATGAAGGTCACCTGGCCTACCTGGTCGGAGACCCGCGCTTCGACCATGGCCGTGGTCGTCGCCTCGCTCGTGGCGGCCGTCCTCCTCTTCTGCATCGACACCGTCGCCTACAACTTGATGGTGGAGTGGCTGCCTGCCCTGTGGGGGAAGCTGTAATGGCGAAGAAATGGTTCACGGTCCAGACCTACTCGAACTACGAGAACCAGGCGAAGAAGAACCTGGAAGAGCAGGTGCGCCTCAAGGGCCTGCAGGACCAGGACTTGCTCGGTGAGATCCTCATCCCCATGGAGCAGGTCGTGGAGATGGTGAACGGCGAGAAGAAGACCACCCGCCGCAAGCTCTTCCCGGGCTACATCTTCGTCCAGATGGAGCTCAGCGACACTACCCTGCACCTGGTGAAGAACACCTCCAAGGTGACCGGCTTCCCGGGCGTCGGGCAGAACGAACAGCCCCGCCCCATGTCGGACGCGGAGGTCGCGCGGCTCACCGCCCAGGTGACCGAAGGCGCCCACAAGACCAAGCCCAAGGTCCAGTTCGAGACGAGCGACACCGTCCGCGTCATTGACGGCCCGTTCGCCAACTTCAACGGCACGGTGGAAGAGGTCAACCCGGAGAAGGGCCGCGTCCGCGTGCTCGTCAGCATCTTCGGTCGTGCGACCCCCGTGGAACTCGATTTCATGCAGGTGGAGAAGACCACCGGCTAATCAGTCTTCCGCGTCCGGATGACGGGCGCGGATCAACGGGTGGGAGGGTCGTCCCGTCTGGCGACCCGCTGGAACCACCCCATCGAAAGGCAGCAGTCCGCCGATGAAGAAGATCACAGGTCAGGTCAAGTTGCAGATTCCCGCCGGCAAGGCGAACCCCGCCCCGCCGATTGGTCCCGCCCTCGGTCAGCAGGGCGTGAACATCATGGAGTTCTGCAAGCAGTTCAATGCCAAGACGCAGGCAGAGGCGAAGGAAGGTCTCATCATCCCGGTGATCATCACCGTGTATGCGGACCGCTCCTTCACCTTCATCATGAAGACGCCTCCCGCCGCCATCCTCATCAAGAAGGCCGCGGGTCTCCACACGGAGAAGAAGAAGGGTTCGGGCGCGAAGAAGCCGGGCAAGGAGAAGGTGGGGCAGATCACCCGGAAGCAGCTCGAGGAGATCGCCAACAAGAAGATCCAGGACACCACCGCCGCGTCCCTCGAAGCCTGCATGAACACCATTGCTGGCACCGCGCGCTCCATGGGCATTGAAGTCGTCGGCTAGCCCGCCCCCTCTCTCAAGGATTCCTGCCATGGCTACCAATGGAAAGAAGTTCCGCGCGTCCTCCGAGCTGGTGGACCGCAACAAGCGCTATCCCGTCGCCGAGGGCTTCGCGCTGCTGAAGAAGACGGTCGAGTCGCGCGCGACGAAGTACGACCAGACGGTGGATGTCGCCATCAACCTGGGCGTGGACCCGAAGCACGCGGACCAGATGGTCCGCGGCGCCGTGGTGCTCCCGCACGGCACCGGCGCCACCGTGCGCGTGGCCGTGTTCGCCAAGGGTGAGCGCGCGACCGAGGCGGCCAACGCCGGCGCCGACATCGTGGGCGCGGAGGACCTCCAGAAGCGCATCGAGGAGGGCTTCCTCGACTTCGACACCGTCATCGCGACGCCGGACATGATGGGCGTGGTCGGTCGCCTCGGTAAGGTGCTCGGTCCCCGCGGTCTCATGCCCAACCCGAAGGTCGGCACGGTCACCATGGACGTCGCCAAGGCCATCCGCGACTCCAAGGGCGGTAAGGTCGACTTCCGCGCGGAGAAGGCGGGCATCGTCCACGCGAAGATGGGCAAGGCCTCCTTCGAGACGGCCAAGCTCGAGGCGAACTTCAACGCGCTGGTGGACCTGGTGATGAAGCTCAAGCCGGCCACCGCCAAGGGCGTGTACCTGCAGGGCATCGCCATCTCGACGACGATGGGGCCGGGCATCAAGCTCGACACCACCGAAATCCTGGCGCGTCACCGCTAGTTCGCGGCGCCAGCCGGGCCGGGAAGAGTGCGCTCCCTGACGGGGAGCGTCAGTCCTGTCGCCCGCTGAACGTCGGTCGCATAGAAAGTGCTGGATCTTTGCGAAAGCCGGGGGTATAGGCCCCCGGCTTTTGCAATTGGGGCGCCATGTCGAGAGACACGGTGTTCCGACCTGGTTCATGACAGCAGGGACCTGGAAGGGAAGAAGACGCGTCCGTTGGGAACCGGGCAACCGGTCGGGCGTTCATTCCACTTCAGGTTCAAACGGCCGCAAGGTCAGCCCTGCCGAGACTGGAGGTGCGGTGTGGTGCCTCTCGGAGGCTCCTCCCTCGCTCTGCCACTTTGGCCCAGGCATCACGCCCGACCGTCAGGTCGGGCCATAAAGGAGGTGAGTCAAGGTGCTGAAGAGCGAGAAGGAAGTGATGATCAAGGAACTCCACGAGAAGTTCGCCCGGACCAAGTCCGCGGTGGTCGCCGAGTTCTCCAAGGTGGATGTGGAGACGGTGACCAAGCTTCGTCGCAAGTTCCGCGAGGGCAAGGTCGAGTACAAGGTCATCAAGAACACGCTGGCGCGCCGTGCTGCTGAAGGCACGGCCCTCTCCGTGATTTCGGATGACTTCACGGGTCCCGTGGCCCTGTGCATCAGCTACGACGACGTGGTGGCTCCTGCCAAGATCCTGATGGATTTCATCAAGGACATGGAGACCATCAAGGTCCGCAGCGCCGTGGTGGACGGCCGCAAGGTCGACGTCAACGGTGTGAAGGCGCTGGCGAAGTTGCCGGGCCTCAACGAGCTCCGAGGGCAGCTGCTCGGAATGCTCAACCAGCCTGCTGGCATGCTGGTTCGGACCATCGCGGCCCCCGGGTCGCAGCTCGCGCGGGTCATCCAGGCCAACGCGGACAAGTCGAAGCCCGAGTAATCGTCCCGAGAAGTTTTTCTACCGCAACCCCTGCGGCTGGGCTGACCCAATGGGTCGCCGGCCGTTAGTCAACACCAGAAGGACACAGTTCCATGGCTGACCTGAACAAGATTGCCGAAGACCTCTCCTCCCTGACCATCCTCGAGGCCGCTGAGCTCGTGAAGGCCCTCGAGACCAAGTGGGGCGTTTCCGCCGCGGCCGTTGCCGTTGCCGCGGGCCCTGCTGCCGCCGCCGCTCCTGTCGAGGAGAAGACGGAGTTCAACGTCATTCTCGCGAACGCGGGCGCGAACAAGATCAACGTCATCAAGGAGGTACGCGCCATCACCGGCCTGGGCCTGAAGGAGGCTAAGGACCTGGTCGAGGGCGCGCCCAAGACGGTCAAGGAAGGCGTCAACAAGGACGACGCCAAGAAGTTCAAGGACCAGCTCGTCGCGGCTGGCGCCACCGTCGAAGTGAAGTAGTTCTGACAGGGGCTGTCCTGTTCTTCCGGGAAATCCCGGACAGCCTCCTGACTGGATGAGCAGGCCGGCGTCCCCTTTGCTGGGGCGCCGGCTTTGCCCATTTGACATTTGCCAAATTTCCCGGCGCCGCCGCGCGTTACTGAAGTTTGCCCCGCCCGAGCAGCCGTCCCCGGAGACCGAATGCCGACGCAGATCCAGAACAATTTCCGCGTGCGGAAGACCTTCGCCAAAATCGCGAAGATCATCGACATTCCCAATCTCATCAACATCCAGAAGCAGTCCTACGAAAAGTTCCTCCAGGCTGACATCGCCCCGGAGAAGCGCGAGGACCTTGGCCTTCAGGGTGTCTTCAAGTCCGTCTTCCCGATCCGGGACTTCAACGAGACCTCCTCGCTGGAGTTTGTCAGCTATCACCTGGAAAAGCCGAAGTACGACGTCGATGAGTGCCACCAGCGTGGAATGACCTACTCGGCGCCCATCAAGGTCGTCGTGCGCCTGGTCGTTTGGGACAAGGACGAGGAGACCGGCGCCCAGTCGATCCGCGATGTGAAGGAGCAGGAAGTCTATTTCGGCGAAATCCCGCTGATGACCCAGAACGGTACGTTCATCATCAACGGCACCGAACGCGTGGTGGTGAGCCAGCTGCACCGCAGCCCGGGTGCGTTCTTCGACCACGACAAGGGCAAGAGCCACTCGTCGGGCAAGCTGCTCTACAACGCCCGCATCATCCCGTACCGCGGCTCGTGGATCGACTTCGAGTTCGACCACAAGGACCTGCTGTACGTGCGCATCGACCGGCGCCGCAAGCTGCCGGCCACCGTGCTCATCCGCGCCCTGGGCGCCGTTGGTGACACCGCGAAGAAGAACCCGCTCGACTTCAAGGGTTCCACCGAGGAGATCCTCAACTACTACTACGCCACCGAGACGGTCTACCTGCAGAGCGCCGCCGACTTTGAGAAGAGCGTCGAGCTGGAGCTGCTGCCGGGTCAGCGCGCCACGCGCGACATCAAGACCAAGTCCGGTGACCTGATCGTCAAGAAGAACCGCAAGTTCACGCGCGCCGCCATCAAGAAGCTTGAAGCGGCGAAGATGACGAAGCTGCCCATCGACGTGGACGAGCTCTTCACCAAGGTGTCCGCCTACGACGTCGTGGACGAGAACACCGGTGAGGTCATCCTCGAGTGCAACGAGGAAGTCTCGCAGGAGAAGGTGGACGAGCTCCTCAAGCGCGACATCAAGGAGTTCAAGGTCCTCTTCATCGACAACCTCAACGTGGGTCCGTACCTGCGTGAGACGTTGATGATGGATAAAATCGAGTCGCCCGAGCAGGCCATCATGGAGATCTACCGGCGCCTGCGCCCGGGTGATCCCCCGACGCCGGAGACGGCGACGAACCTGTTCAGCAACCTGTTCTTCAATCCGGAGCGCTACGACCTGTCGAAGGTCGGCCGCCTCAAGCTGAACTTCAAGTTCAGCCTCGAGGAGCCCCTGGACGGGCAGATCCTCACCAAGCGCGACATTCTGGAGGTCATCCGCTACCTGATCGACCTCAAGAACGGCAAGGGGACGATCGACGACATCGACCACCTGGGCAATCGGCGCGTGCGCGCGGTGGGCGAGCTGCTGGAGAACCAGTACCGCATCGGTCTGGTTCGCATGGAGCGGGCGATCAAGGAGCGCATGAGCCTCCAGGAGATCGAGACGCTCATGCCGCACGATCTCATCAACGCCAAGCCTGTGACGGCGGTCATCAAGGAGTTCTTCGGCTCCAGCCAGCTGTCGCAGTTCATGGACCAGACGAACCCGCTCTCGGAAGTCACGCACAAGCGTCGTCTGTCCGCGCTCGGGCCTGGCGGTCTCACGCGTGAGCGCGCCGGCTTCGAGGTGCGCGACGTGCACCCGACGCACTACGGCCGCATCTGCCCCATCGAGACGCCGGAAGGTCCGAACATCGGCCTCATCGCGTCGCTGTCGACCTATGCGCGCGTCAACGAGTTCGGCTTCGTGGAGACGCCGTACCGCAAGGTGGACGCGGGCAGTGTGACCGCGGACGTGGCCTTCTACTCGGCGCTCGAGGAGGAGAAGCACACCATCGCCCAGGCGAACGCGGAGACGGACAAGAAGGGCAAGTTCGTCAACGCGCTGGTGCAGAGCCGCCGCAGCGGCGAGTTCGTCCAGGTCAAGGCCGAGGACGTGGACCTGATGGATGTGTCCCCGAACCAGCTGGTGTCGGTGGCCGCCTCCCTCATCCCGTTCCTGGAGAACGACGACGCGAACCGCGCGCTCATGGGCTCCAACATGCAGCGTCAGGCCGTGCCGCTGCTGCGCACGGCGGCGCCGCTCGTAGGCACGGGCATCGAGGCCATCGTGGCCCGCGACTCAGGCGTCACCTGCGTGGCGCGCCGCGACGGCATCGTGGAGTCGGTGGACGCCGGCCGCATCGTGGTGAAGGCGGACTCCAACGCGGCCCTGAGCGACGTGTCCAGCGAAGTGGACATCTACAACCTGCTCAAGTACCAGCGCTCCAACCAGAACACGTGCCTCAACCAGAAGCCCATCATCCGCAAGGGTGACCGGGTGAAGAAGGGCGACGTGATCGCGGACGGTCCGGCCACCGAGACCGGTGAGCTGGCGCTGGGGCAGAACATCGTCGTCGCGTTCATGCCGTGGCAGGGCTACAACTTCGAAGACTCCATCCTGCTGAGCGAGCGCATCCTCAAGGAGGACGTCTTCACGTCCATCCACATCGAGGAGTTCGAGTGCATCGCGCGCGACACCAAGCTGGGCAAGGAGGAGATCACCCGCGACATCCCGAACGTGGGTGAGGAAGCCCTCAAGGACCTGGACGAGAGCGGCATCATCCGCATCGGCGCCGAGGTGAAGCCCGGCGACGTGCTGGTGGGCAAGATCACCCCGAAGGGCGAGACCCAGCTCTCTCCCGAAGAGAAGCTGCTGCGCGCCATCTTCGGTGAGAAGGCCGGCGACGTGCGTGACAGCTCCCTGCGCGTGCCTCCGGGCGTCGTGGGCACCGTCATCAACGCCAAGGTGTTCAGCCGCAAGGGCGTGGAGAAGGACGAGCGCGCCAAGCAGATCGAGTCCATGGAGGAGGCGAAGCTCCTCAAGGACCAGAACGACGAGATCAAGGTCCTCCAGGACTCCGCCTACAGCCGCCTCCGCGGCCTGGTTCGCGGCAAGGAGGTCCAGGGCAAGCTCGTGGACGACAAGGGGAAGATCCTCCTCAAGAAGGGGGACATCCTCAACGACGAGCTGCTGACCACGGTGCCCTACAAGTACTGGGGCGAGATCTCCGTCGGTGAGCCGCTGGACGCGCGCCTGCGCGACATCCTGCGCAGCCTGGAAGACACGAAGGAGGCCGTGAAGCTGGCCTTCGGCGAGAAGATCGCCCGCATCAAGAAGGGCGACGAGCTTCCTCCGGGCGTCATCAAGATGGTGAAGGTGTACGTCGCCATCAAGCGCAAGCTGGCGGTGGGTGACAAGATGGCCGGTCGCCACGGCAACAAGGGCGTCGTGTCCCGCGTCCTCCCCGAGGAGGACATGCCGTACCTGGAGGATGGGCGTCCGGTGGACATCGTCCTCAACCCGCTCGGCGTCCCCAGCCGCATGAACATCGGGCAGATCCTCGAGGTCCACCTGGGTTGGGCCGCGAAGGGCGTCGGCGAGCAGCTGCAGCGCTACCTCGATGAGAACTTCAGCGGCGAGCAGCTCAAGAAGCAGCTGAAGACCGTGTACGACGACAAGGCCTTCGGCGACTTCGTGGACGGCCTGTCCGACCAGGAAGTCCAGGACCTCTGCCGCCGCCTGAAGAAGGGCATCCACGTGGCCACGCCGGTGTTCGACGGCGCCCGCGAGACGGAGCTGCACGCCCTCTTCGACGAGGGCCGTCTGCCCCGCTCGGGCCAGATGGTGCTCTTCGACGGCCGCACGGGCGAGCCGTTCGACCAGAACGTCACCGTGGGCGTGATGTACATGCTCAAGCTGCACCACCTGGTGGACGAGAAGATCCACGCCCGTTCCATCGGGCCCTACTCGCTCGTCACGCAGCAGCCCCTGGGCGGCAAGGCCCAGTTCGGCGGCCAGCGTCTGGGAGAGATGGAAGTGTGGGCGATGGAGGCCTACGGCGCGGCGTACACGCTGCAGGAGTTCCTCACCGTCAAGTC
Organism: Corallococcus sp. bb12-1; assembly: GCF_026626765.1. Lineage (NCBI taxonomy): Bacteria > Pseudomonadati > Myxococcota > Myxococcia > Myxococcales > Myxococcaceae > Corallococcus > Corallococcus sp. bb12-1. The sequence continues at coordinate 114,847 of NZ_JAPNJZ010000012.1, forward strand.
GGACGACGTGGTGGGTCGCACGCGCATGTACGAGGCGATCGTCAAGGGCGACAACGTCCTGGAGAGCGGCCTGCCTGAATCGTTCAACGTGCTCCTCAAGGAACTCCAGTCGCTGGCCCTGGACGTGGAGTTGCTGGAGAGCGCGCCCCCGGAGCGCCAGCGCAGCTTCGGCGGCGACTTCCTGGGTGGTGGCGACGGCGAGGACCGGAAGTCCGGGACCGAAGCCTAGGCCTTTTTAGCAGCCGGTGCGCCCGCCTGACCGGTCGGCATCGCTTCCTCGTGGAGGGAGCGGCCGACCGGGTGCAGGGCGGGGGCCCGAAACGTTTGGCGCCTTGAGCGCTCATAAGTTTTCGGAGGCAACGTGAAGGACATTTTCAACTTCTTCGAGAAGCCGAAGGACCCGCTGTCGTTCAACGCCATCCGCATCGCGCTGGCGTCGCCCGACAAGATTCGGCAGTGGTCGCACGGTGAGGTGAAGAAGCCGGAGACCATCAACTACCGCACGTTCAAGCCGGAGCGGGACGGTCTGTTCTGCGCGCGCATCTTCGGTCCCGTGAAGGACTACGAGTGCAACTGCGGCAAGTACAAGCGCATGAAGCACCGCGGCGTCGTGTGTGAGAAGTGCGGCGTGGAGGTCATCCAGTCCAAGGTGCGTCGTGAGCGCCTGGGGCACATCACGCTCGCCACGCCCGTGGCCCACATCTGGTTCCTCAAGTCGCTGCCCAGCCGCATCGGCAACCTGCTCGACATCACCCTCAAGGAGATGGAGAAGGTGCTGTACTGCGAGAGCTACATGGTCATCGACCCGAAGGCGACGCCGCTGCAGCGTGGCGAGCTCGTCTCCGAGGAGAAGATGCACCGGCTCTTCCAGGAGCACGGCGAGGACTCGTTCACCGCGGGCATGGGCGGCGAGGCCGTCCGTGAGATGCTCAAGTCCCTGGACGTGGAGAAGCTGTCCGAGGAACTGCGCAAGGACATGCGCGAGACCACCAGCGAGGCGAAGCGGAAGAAGTACGCCAAGCGCCTGAAGGTGGCCGAGGCGTTCCGCGTCTCCGGCAACAAGCCTGAGTGGATGATGCTGGACGTCATCCCGGTCATCCCGCCCGACCTGCGTCCGCTCGTTCCCCTGGACGGTGGCCGCTTCGCGACCTCCGACCTGAACGACCTGTACCGCCGCGTCATCAACCGGAACAACCGCCTCAAGCGGCTCCAGGAACTGAACGCGCCGGACATCATCATCCGCAACGAGAAGCGGATGCTCCAGGAGGCCGTGGACGCGCTGTTCGATAACGGCCGCCGCGGCAAGACCATCACCGGCCCGAACAAGCGGCCGCTGAAGTCGCTGTCCGACATGCTCAAGGGCAAGCAGGGCCGGTTCCGTCAGAACCTTCTCGGCAAGCGCGTGGACTACTCGGGCCGCTCCGTCATCGTCGTCGGTCCCGAGCTGCGCCTGCACCAGTGCGGCCTGCCGAAGATCATGGCGCTCGAGCTCTTCAAGCCGTTCATCTACAACAAGCTCGAAGAGAAGGGCTACGTCACCACCATCAAGTCGGCGAAGAAGATGGTGGAGAAGGAGCGTCCTGAGGTCTGGGACATCCTCGAGGACGTGATCCGCGAGCACCCGGTGCTCCTCAACCGCGCCCCCACGCTGCACCGTCTGGGCATGCAGGCCTTCGAGCCCGTGCTCATCGAAGGCAAGGCCATCCAGCTGCACCCGCTGGTCTGCGCCGCGTTCAACGCCGACTTCGACGGCGACCAGATGGCCGTGCACGTGCCGCTCTCCATCGAAGCGCAGATGGAAGCGCGCGTCCTGATGATGTCGACGAACAACATCCTCAGCCCGGCGAACGGCAAGCCCATCATCGTCCCGACGCAGGACATGGTGCTCGGCATCTACTACATGACCCGCGCCCGCGAGTTCGCCAACGGCGAAGGCCGCGTGTTCGCGTCGCCCGAGGAAGTGCGCGCCGCGTACGACCACGGCGAGGTGCACCTGCAGGCCAAGGTGGTGTGCCGCATCGACGCCAAGCGCAAGGAGACCACGGTCGGCCGCGTGCTGCTGTGGGAGGTCGTTCCGCGCGCCGTGGGCTTCGACGCCATCAACAAGGTGCTCGACAAGAAGTCGCTCGGTAACCTCATCGACCTCTGCTACCGCCTCACGGGCGAGAAGGAGACGGTGCTGCTGGCCGACCGCATCCGCAGCCTGGGTTACTTCCACGCGACCCGCGCCGGCATCTCCATCGCGCTCAAGGACATGATCATCCCTGCGAAGAAGCAGGAGTTCCTGGACTACGCGCGCAAGGAAGTGGCGGAGATCGAGAACCAGTACCTCGAGGGCCTCATCACCGACGGTGAGCGCTACAACAAGGTCATCGATATCTGGGCGGAGATCACCGAGAAGGTCGCCCAGGAGATGATGCAGCAGATCTCCACCGACGAGGCCACCGGCTACGTGGACGGCAAGCGCACCTCGCGCAAGCAGCCGTCGTTCAACCCCATCTACATCATGGCCGACTCGGGCGCGCGCGGCAGCGCCCAGCAGATCCGTCAGTTGGCCGGTATGCGAGGCCTGATGGCCAAGCCCTCCGGCGAAATCATCGAGACGCCCATCACGGCCAACTTCCGCGAAGGACTCTCCGTGCTCCAGTACTTCATCTCCACGCACGGCGCCCGCAAGGGTCTGGCGGACACGGCGCTCAAGACGGCCAACTCCGGTTACCTCACCCGCCGTCTCGTCGACGTGGCGCAGGACGCCATCATCAACGAGTACGACTGCGGCACCATGGACGGTCTGTTCATTGGCGCCCTGGTCGAAGGCGGCGAGATCATCGAGCCGCTGGGTGAGCGCATCCTCGGCCGCGTGGCCCTGGACGACATCCTCGACCCCGTGACGGGCGAGGTGCTGGTGCGCGCCAACGAGGAGATCGACGAGGAGCGCGTCCGCCGCATCGAGAACAGCGGTCTGGACCGGGTGAAGATCCGCTCGGTGCTGACCTGCCAGGCCAAGCGCGGCATCTGCGTGGAGTGCTACGGCCGTGACCTGGCGCGTGGCCGCAAGGTGTCCGTCGGCGAGGCCGTGGGCGTCATCGCGGCGCAGTCCATCGGCGAGCCGGGTACCCAGCTCACGATGCGCACCTTCCACATCGGTGGTGCGGCGACGCGGCGCGCGGAGCAGTCCAGCCTGGAGAACCGCTACGCGGGTTCCGTGAAGTTCGCGGGCCTGAACACGGTGCAGAAGGCGGACGGCACGCTGGTGGCCATGAACCGCAACGGCGAGCTCGTCGTCGTCGACGAGTCGGGCCGCGAGCGCGAGCGCTACCAGATCATCTACGGCGCCCGCATCCTGGTGAAGGAACACCAGAAGCTGGAGCCGGGCGTGCTCCTGGCCGAGTGGGACCCGTTCGCGATTCCCCTGCTCACGGAAGTGGGCGGTGTCGTGCGCTACGAGGACATCATCGAAGGCGTGACGATGTCCGAGACGCTGGACGAAGTGACCGGTCTGTCGCGCAAGACGGTCATCGAGTCCAAGGACCCGGAGGCGCGTCCGCGCGTCACCATCCGCGACGCGCAGGGCAACGTAAAGGACCTGCCGTCCTCCCGCAACCAAGCGAGCTACTTCCTGCCCCAGGGCGCGATCATCACCGTGAACGACACGGATGAGATCTCCGCGGGTGAAGTCATCGCCAAGGTGCCGCGAGAGACCACGAAGACCAAGGACATCACGGGCGGTCTGCCCCGCGTGGCCGAACTCTTCGAGGCTCGCAAGCCCAAGGATGCGGCGGCGATCGCGGAGATCGATGGCGTGGTGTCCTTCGGCAAGGACACCAAGGGCAAGCGCAAGCTCATCATCACCCCTGAGGTGAGCGGCGAGCAGCGCGCGGATCTGGCCAAGGAGTATCTGATCTCCAAGGGCAAGAGCATCAACGTCCACTCTGGCGACCGCGTGAAGGCCGGCGAGGCCATGATGGACGGCGCGGCCAACCCGCACGACATCCTCAAGGTGCTGGGCGAGAAGGAACTCGCGCGCTACCTGGTGGACGAAGTGCAGGAGGTCTACCGACTGCAGGGCGTGAAGATCAACGACAAGCACATCGAGACGATCGTCCGGCAGATGCTGCGCCGGGTGCGCGTCACGGACGTGGGCGACACCAACTTCCTGGTCGACGAGCAGGTCGAGAAGTGGGTGTTCGAGGAGGAGAACGAGAAGGTCATGGCCGAGGGCAAGCGCCCGGCCGTGGGTGAGCCGCTGCTGCTCGGCATCACCAAGGCCTCGCTCTCCACCGAGTCGTTCATCTCCTCGGCGTCGTTCCAGGAGACCACCAAGGTGCTCACCGAGGCCGCCATCAACGGCAAGGTGGACTACCTGCGCGGCCTCAAGGAGAACGTCATCATGGGCCGGCTCATCCCCGCCGGCACGGGCCTGCCGAACTACAAGCACCTCGACATCGAGGTGGAGAGCCCCACGGACGAGGTCAACGAGATGGAGGCCGCCCTGGCCGCCACCCACGGTGACGGTCCGCTGACCCCTCCGCCGTCGCGGCCGGACACCCGGTCCACCGACGTCGCCTAGTGTCTTCCGGGAGCGTCCCTGACGCTCCTTGAGTCAGCCGCCGTCCTGGGTCATCCGGGGCGGCGGCTTTCTTGTTTTGCACAGTTCGTCGTCTGTTGCCTTGACAGTATGTCGCGGTGCGTTATGTTGACGCATCACGTTATATGAGCCCGGGAAGCCGGGCGGGGGAGCAGGACATGACGACGACGAACGCGAAGGTGACGGCCGTGACGCAGAACGTGGAGAACTTCCTCAAGGGGCAGTTCTCCCAGGCCCAGAAGCGGTTCGAAGGGCTGGAAGGGGAGGCCAACAAGGCCTTCAAGGTGCTGGAGACGCGAGGCCAGGAAGCGGCGAAGGAGGTCCAGGCCCTGTGGACGAAGGTGCAGGCCGGCGAGCTGCGTGCGGACCCCCGCGTGCAGGAGCTGAGCAAGAAGGTGGACGCCGCCAGCGTGGGGCTGCGCAAGCGGCTGGACGGGCTGCAGGCGAAGGTGGTGGAAGCTGTCGGGGTTGCCAGCCAGTCCCAGGTGGAGCAGATCACCCACGAGCTGGGCCGCCTGTCGAAGAAGCTGGATGTACTGCTGAAGCCCACCCGTCGGGCCCACGGCGCGACCAAGAATTCGGGCGGCGCGGCGTCTTCTCCGCGAGCCTGAGCAGCGTTTTCATAACCTGGGGGGTGTGCTTAGGTGGCCGCCCCTTTAGTTCGAGCCCCGGGTTTCCCTTGTGGAAACGCTGGGGACTCCCGGAGCGACTTCATGGACAACAACACCGAGGCCCCCCGAGAGAAGACCTCCGTGGCGGAGGCTTTCGAGCGCATCTGGAGCCAGGCGCTCCTGGCGGTGAACACGGCGGAGGAGGAGGCTTCCCGCGCCGTGCAGCGCGTGGCGTCCGTCGCGGGCTGGAGCCAGGACGAGGTGAAGCGTCAGGCCCGTGAGTTCGCGGAGCGGCTGACGGGGCACCGCAAGGACCTGGAGCACAACGTGGAAGAGCGGGTCCGCACGGCCCTGACGTTGCTCAAGCTGCCGCGCCGCGAGGAGTTGCAGGCGTTTGGCAGCCGACTGGAGCGCCTCTCCGAGCGCATCCAGGCCCTGGAGCACCGCAAGTGAGTGGACCCGCCGCCTCGGGCGGCAGGTCGTTGGGAACGCGGTTCTTCGCGGGGCTGCATACCCTGAGCAGCGGGTGCTCCCGGCTCCCGTTGCTCGCGGGCATCGCGCTCGTGGTGTCCGCGCGGGTGGTGCCCCTCCTGGAGGAGCCCGCCCCCCCGTCCGTCGTTCCCGAGCTGGTGTCGCAGGAGTCCGTCTCCGAGGAGGCGATGCTCATCGACGCGGTGCTGGCCAAGCGCGCCCCGGACCTGGGGCTCACGCTGCGCCGGCGCCTGGGGCAGGCCATCGACGAGGAGTCCCGCCGCACCGGGTATGATCCGCTGCTGGTGCTGGCGCTCATCGACGTGGAGTCCGACTTCGAGGAGGAGTCCGTCTCCGACAAGGGCGCTCGGGGCTTGATGCAGATCAAGCCCAGCACGCTGCACTTCCTGGCGGAGAAGGAGGGGCTGCGGCTGTCGCGCGAAGAGGTGGTGGCCGACCCCGCCGTCTGCGTGCGCCTGGGCATCCGCTACCTGCGTTCGCTGCAGAGCCGGTTTGGCGGCGATCTGGACCTGGCGCTGATGGCGTACAACGCCGGCCCCACGCGCATCCGGGACGCCCTGAAGGCCGGGGAGCTGGAGAAGTTCCGCCGCTACCCCCGGGCCGTGCAGCGCGACTTCCGCCGCTTCCGCGAAGGCCATGGCCTGGGCGGGGACTGGGCGCTGGCGCAGCGGGGACTGCCACCCGAGCAGCCCGGCACGACGACGACCGCGGCGCCCTGACGGGGGCCTTCTCGCGGTCCTGGTGAATGTTCGGGGCCGTGGCGGGTTCCAAGCCTTGCCACACTCGCCTTGTCCCGCTCCCCGGGGTGCGCTAAGTCGTTTGCAAGCACCCGGGACTGTTGAGGATTCCCTGGAGGGATGCCCCCCATGTCTCGTCCGTCCGTCCGCATCGCGCTCACTGTCGCGGCCACGCTGGTCCCCATGTGGGCCCTGGCCGGCTCTGTCTTCCTCAATGGCGTCAACATCGACGGCGTGAAGGGCCAGCGCTTCGAGAAGGCCACCGTCCGCATCGACGCGGAGGGCAACGTCCACATCGACGCGCCGGGGTACGCCGCCCGCGTGACGACCGTGACGCCCACGCCGGCTCCCGCCGCGAAGCCCCCTCCGACAGCCCCTCCGCCCGCGGCAGGCCCGCTCGATGCCGGGGTGGTGACGGCGCCCGTGCCGGCCGCTGCCACGGCCCCCGTGCCGGGGCGCATCACCCAGCGCTACTGGCTGGTGACAGAGCAGACGACCCCGGGCATGACGGACTTCGACATCGACGTGTACGTGAACTCCCGCTGGGTGCGTCGTTTGCGCAACAACGAGGAGCAGGTGGCCCAGGACATCACCCGTGAGTTGCGCCCCGGAGCGAACGCGGTGACGCTGATTGCCCGCAAGGCGCAGGGAAGCCGCCGCAGCACGTCCGCCAGCAACGTCTTCAAGGTGATCATCGGGGAAGGCAATGAGGGCGGCGGCAACGTGATGATTGACACGCCCCTCATCCGCTTCCAGAAGACGGCTGCGGACGCGCAGGACTCGACCGAGGAGTTCACCCTCACCACCCGCTGACACGGGACGGCGCGGGGAAGGGAGACGACGGTGTTCACCATCGACGAGCGTTACCGGGGGCTCCCCGCCAGCCGCGACCAGGTGCTCGCGCTGCACCTGTCCCTCAACACGCCGCACGTGGCCATCCCTGGCAAGCAGGCCGGACCGGCGCAGGCCTTCGTGGTGGGACTTCGCGGAGGGCAGGGCGCGGGCGTCTTCGTGTACCTCTACCTCGTGGAGGCCGGTGACTGCGCGGTGTACGTGTCCGGGCGGCGCGTCCAGTCCTCGGACGAGCTGCGGGAGGACGAGGACGACGCGCTCGGGTTCGTGGAGTCGCTGGGCTTCATGATGGACAACGCGAACTGGCGCGCGGTCGCGCCCGCGCAGCAGGATGAGTGGCTCAAGACGCTCCCCGTCTTCTTCAAGGAGCCCACGCTCGTGCCCGCCGTGAAGGCCCGCGCCGAAGAGAAGCGCAACGTCGCCACCACCCTGGGCCGCTTCCTGGCCGCGTTCTGAACCTCCCTCCCGGATTGGCTCCCATGTTCCGCATCCCTTCCGCCTGTTGCCTCGCGTTCGTGCTCGCGTCCGCGGGGTGTGCGCACGTCCCCACGCAGAAGGAGCGCGAGAGTTCGGAGATCCACTACGACCTGGGCGTGCAGGCGCAGCAGCACGGCCACGTGCAGGACGCGCTCCAGGAGTACCAGAAGGCGCTGGAGATAAACCCGAGCAACCCGGAGGCCCACAACGCGATGGGCATCCTGCTGCACCTGTCCTTCCGGCGGCTCGATGAGGCTTCGGCCCACTACGAGAAGGCGCTGGAGCTGCGCCCGACCTTCTCCGACGTGCGCAACAACCTGGGCAACCTGCGCCTGGACCAGGGCCGCTACGACGACGCCATCAAGCTGTACGAGGCGGCGCTCAACGACATGCAGTACCGCTTCGGCTTCTCCGCGCAGGGCAACCTGGGCTGGGCGCAGTACAAGAAGGGCGACACCGCGAACGCGCTGCAGAACATCAAGGCGTCCGTGACGACCAATCCGGAGTTCTGCATGGGCTTCCGGAACCTGGGCATCATCTACGACGAGACGGGCAAGACGGCGGAGGCCTGCCAGCAGTTCGGCCACTACCGTGAGAAGTGCCCGGACACGGCGGAGGCCTACCACCGGGAAGGCGTGTGCCAGGCGAAGCTCGGGAACGTGGATGCGGCGAAGGCGGCGCTCGCGGGCTGTGAGGCCAAGGCGCAGGCCACCGAGCAGGTGCTCAAGGACGACTGCCGCTCACTGCTGGAACACCTCTAGCCGGGGGCCCTGGGGACCGTGGACCACGTCGACTTCGGCAAATACCTCAGTCAGCAACGCGAGCTTCGCGGGCTGTCGCGCGAGGACGTCTCTCGGGAGACGAAGATCCCCCCCAGCCTCGTCGCGGCGTTGGAGGCGGGGCAGGTGGAGCGTCTGCCCGAGCGCGTGTTCGTCCTGAACTACATCCGCGCGTATGCCCAGGTCATCGGGTTGTCGCCGGAGGAAGCGGTGCTGCGCTACGAGGAGGTGGACCGGGCGGTGCCCGCGCCATCTCCCGTGCAGTTGGAGAAGGAGCGGCGCAAGCGGGCGTACGTCATCCTGGCCGCGGTGCTGGCGGTGCTGCTGCTGGGCACGGTCCTGTTCCTGATGCTGACCGGGAAGCTTCCTTCGCCCCTGGCGCGTTGAAGGGAGATCATGGAGCGGTACGCCGACGACGCGTTCGTGCTGTCCACGGTCGACTACGGTGAGTCCGACCGGATGGTGACGATGCTGACGCGCGAGCACGGCAAGCTGACCGCGTTCGCCGCGGGAGCGCGCAAAAGCAAGCGCCGTTTCGCCGGAGCGCTGGAGCCGTTCATGCGGCTGCGCGTCCAGTTGGTGGAGACGCGCGGCAGCACGGTGCGGCTGGACTCCGCGGACATCGTGTCGGGGTTCTACGCGGCGCGCGAGGACCTGTCGCTCATCGCCCGGGCGCTGTATGCGGTGGAGCTGTGCCGTGAGCTCACGCGTGAGCACGAACCGCACCCGGAGCTGTTCCTGCTGATGGAGGCCTACCTCCACCGCCTGGATGCGAAGGAGGCGGGGCCCACGTCGCTCCTGGCCTTCGAACTGGCGGCGCTGGCGCAGGCCGGACTGATGCCCCGCTTCGACTCCTGCGCGCTGTGCGGGGGCGCTCCTGGCGAGCGGCCCCGGTTCGACCAGGGCCACGGCGGCGCGGTGTGCGAGCCGTGCGGCGGACGGGCTCGCGATTCGGTCGCGGTGCCGGTGGCGTTGCTGACCGGGCTTCGCTCGTTGCAGGAGGGCGGGCGCACTCCGCTGCCCCCCGACCTGCGGGCTCGGGCGCGCGGGCTGCTCAACGTCTTCATCGCGCACCATCTAGGCCGGCGGCTCAAGAGCGTGGACTTCATGGCCCAGGTGGGCCTGGACTGAAGCGGGAGCCTGCGCGTGCGCGGGCGGGGAGCGTCATGCACGAGACCGGGCCGCTGGACGTGGTGTGTGTCGGCGAGACGCTGGTGGACTTCCTTCCCGCGTCGGGTGGGGCTTCGCGCGTGCGGGACGTGGACGCATGGAGGCCTTCGACGGGCGGCTCGCCGGCGAACGTCTCCGTGGGGGTTTCGCGCCTGGGGCTGCGCTCGGCGATGGTGGGCGTGGTGGGCTCGGATGAGTTCGGCCACTTCCTGCGCGACCGGCTGGCGGCGGAGGGCGTGGACGTCAGCCGCCTTCGTCAGGTGGACCACGCGCGTACGGGACTGCTGTTCGTGTCGCTGGATGCGCGGGGCGAGCGCAGTTTCACGTTCTTCCGCACGCGTTCGGCGGAGTTCCTGCTGGATGACTCGGACGTGGACGGCGACTTCGTGCGGCGCGCGAAGGTGCTGCACTCCGGCTCCAACTCCCTGGTGCTGCCTGCGGCGCGCGAGGCCGTGGTGCGCATGCTCACTCTGGCGCGCGAGGCCGGGATGATCGTCAGTTGTGATCCGAACCTGCGGCTCCACGTGTGGCCGGAGCCCGAGGAGCTGCGGGTCCTCCTGGGACGCATGTTGCCCCTCTGCACGGTGGTGAAGTTGTCGGAGGAGGAGGTGGCCTTCGCGACGGGTGAGCGCACGCCCGAGGAGGCCCTGCGGCACCTGGACGGGCTGGGTGTGCGGCTGCCGGTGGTGACGCTGGGCGAGCAGGGCGCGGTGTTCCTCTGGCGGGGCGAGGTGGTCCACGTTCCCGCCCCCCGGGTGACAGTGGTGGACACGACGGGCGCGGGGGATGGCTTCGTGTCGGCGCTGCTGCATGGGCTGGTGCGCTGGTACGGCGATGCGCGCTCGCTCGCGGACGCGACGCGGGAGGAACTGGTCGCGCTGATGACGTTCGCGGCCGACGTGGGCGCCCGGGTGGTGACGAAGCTGGGCGCGGTGGCGGCCCTGCCCCTGGCGTCCGAAGTGGAGGGCCTGCTGCCCTCGCGTCCCCAGGGCCCGGACGCGGTCCAGCGCGCCGCGCGTTGAACCCGGACGCCGTGCCGGGTCAGGCTCCCGTGTTTCACTGCGTCCAACGTGGCCCACCATCCCGCCCGGGAGGGACCGATGAGCGACCCGAGACCTGATGCGACGCCCCCCACCTCCGCGAGGGTCCGGGGCCTGGAGCAGATCGACCGGCTGTCCGTGCCGCTGCCGCACGGCACCGAGGTGACGACGCGCGTGGAGCGCGTGGCGTCCGCCGGGCGCCGCATCCCGCAGGGCGTGGTGGGCCGCGTCGTGCGCGCGCATGACGGTGGCTTCGATGTGCAGATCGTCGGCGTGGGCGAGGTGTGGTTCGCGCGCGACGAACTGGTGCCCCGGCGCGTGGGACAGGTCCAGTTCGCCCAGCGGCGCGAGGCGGCCTGGAGCGCGCTGCGACCGTGCGTGGTACTGGAGACGCGCGTGGGCAGCCACGCCTGGGGGCTCGCGGACGAACGCTCCGACGTGGACGTGCGCGGCGTGTTCGCGCTGCCCCTGCCGTGGACGCTGGGGTTGGGACAGGCGCCGCAGGACCTGGTGAGCGCGGATGGCAGCACCACGTACTGGGAGGTGCGCAAGACGGTGGAGCAGGCCCTGCGCGCGGATCCGAACACGCTCGAAACGCTGTTCGTCCTCGGTGCGACGGCGTCGGACGAACTGGGCGAGTGGATGCTCGAAGCGCGCGAGGCGTTCGTCTCCAAGGCCATCTTCGGCAGCTTCGGGCGCTATGCCATGAGCCAGCTCGACAAGCTCACGCGCAGCCAGCGGCTGGCCGAGCACCGCGACCTGCTCCTCGCGTGGCTGTGCGAGGACCCCACGCCAGACCTGGACGATGTGGCCCGGAGGCTGGCCGCCGTGTCGCCCCGGAGCGCGCCCACGCCCGAGGACGGGGTGCTCGCCGCGAAGACGTACGTCAAGCAGCTCTACCGTTCGCTCTGGGACCAGGGCCTGCTCGCGGCCAACGACTTCGCGGCGCTGACGGCGTACGCGCGCGGTGGCGGCCAGCGCCCTCCGTCCGCTCGGGAGCTGCGGCCGAAGAATGCCTACAACCTGCTGCGCCTGGTGGCGCTGGCGACGGGGTGGCTGCGCGACGGGGTTCCTACCTTCGAGGCGACCGGGGCGTTGAAGGCGCGGCTGCTCGACATCAAGGGCGGGCAGGTGCCGCTGGAAGAGGTTCTGCGCGACGCGGAGGCGATGGCGCCCGCGCTGGAGGTCGCGCACCGCGAGAGCCGACTGCCGGAGCATCCGGACTACGCTCGCGCGGATCGGCTGTTGCGACGGGTGGGGGACGAGGTGGCCCGGCGCTGGGTGCTGAAGACGCCCGGACCGTTGGGGCGTGACGCGCCGGAGGCCCCGGCGCTGGAAGGAGGGACGGAATGAAGGGCACGATGACGGAGCATCAGCAGCGGATGGCGGACCGGGTGCTGGATGAGGAATCGCGCAGGCGCGAGCACCTGGTGGTCTCGCTCTCCGGCGCGCATGCGTACGGTTTTCCCTCGCCGGACAGCGACCTGGATCTCAAGTCCATCCACATCGCGTCCACCAGCGCGCTCCTGGGCCTCCAGCCCCGCCAAGTGAACGCCGAACGGCTGGAGGTGCTGGAGGGCGTGGAGGTGGACTACTCGTCCAACGAGCTGCAGCCCGTGCTGCTCGGCATCCTCCAGGGCAACGGCAACTACATCGAGCGGGTGCTGGGGGCCATCCCCGTGCGCGCCCTCCCGGAACTGGAGGCCCTGCGTCCCCACGTGCGGGCCGTGCTGTCGCGCCGCATCCACCGGCACTACCGGGGCTTCGCGCAGGGCCAGCTCCGCGAGTGGGAGAAGAGTGGCTTCCGCTCCGCGAAGAAGCTGCTGTACGTGCTGCGGACCACGCTCACCGGGACGCATGCGCTGCGCACGGGCGAGGTGGAGACGGACGTCACCGTCCTGCTGGAGCCGTACGGCTTCGGCGATGCCCATGCGCTGGTGGAACAGAAGCTCCGGGGCGAGCGCAGTGAGCTGCCCGCTGAACTCAGCGAGCGGTGGCAGGGCGAGGTGAAGCGGGCCTTCGAGGTGCTCGACGCGGCGGACGTGGACTCCCAGCTCCCCCTGGAGCCTCCGGCCCTGGCCGTGGCCGCGCTCGAAGGGTGGATGCTCGACGTGCGGCGACAGCGGTTCGGCGCCTAAGCCGCTTTCCCGGCCCTCCGGGACGGCCCGTCCGGAGCAGGACCGCTTGTCGGTGAAGACGATCATCGACCTGGGAAGGTCCGACAGGTAACATCCACCGGGCCATGAGCATGCAGGGTGGCGCCGGAGAAGATCCCGACCGGGGGCGGCGCATCGGAAAATACGAGATCCTCACCCGCCTCTCGATGGGAGGGATGGCGGAGCTGTTCCTCGCGTTCACCTCCGGCCCCGGTGGCTTCCGCAAGTTCGTCGCGGTGAAGCAGATCCTCCCCGACATCAAGAAGGACGACCAGTTCGTCAAGATGTTCCTCGACGAGGCGCGCATCACCGCCGCCTTCTCGCACGCGAACATCGGACAGGTGTTCGACCTGGGGGAGGAGGACGGCGAGCTGTACCTCGCCATGGAGTTCCTGCCCGGCCAGAACCTGGAGCAGGTGGTGAAGATGGCGGCCAAGCGCGACTACGCGCTGCCGCTGGGCTTCAGCGCCCGCGTGGTGCGCGACACCTGCCTGGGCCTGCACTACGCCCACCACTTCATGGATCCGTCGGGCCGCCCGGTGGCGGTGGTGCACCGGGACGTGTCTCCGAAGAACGTGATGATCACCTACGACGGCGTCGTGAAGGTGATCGACTTCGGCATCGCCAAGGCGCGTGGCAAGCTGGGCCGTACGCAGGTGGGCACCGTGAAGGGGACCAGTGGCTACATGTCCCCGGAGCAGGTGCGCGACAAGGGGCTGGACGGCCGCAGCGACCAGTTCTCCACGGGCGTGATGCTGCACGAGCTGATGGTCGGGCAGCGCCTGTTCAACGCGCCGGGCGAGGCCGCCGTGATGATGCAGATCGTGGACGGGGAGATTCCCGTGCCGCGCTCGCTCAACGCGGCGATCCCCGAGGCCCTGGAAACCGTGGTGCTCAAGTCCCTGTCGCGGGATGCCGCGCAGCGCTTCGGCACCTGCCGCGAGATGGCGCGCGCCATCGAAGCCTCGCTGGGCTCCGAGCTGTACGACGAAGACCAGATGACCGCCGTCATGGGCGAGCTCTTCGAGGAGAAGCGCCAGAAGACGCGCACCCTCCTGGAACTGGCCAGCCGCGCCGAGGACGCCCGCGTCAGCGAGGCCGCCGGGGCGCTGCAGGTGGAGGAGGGCGGCGACACGGCCACCGCGCGGGTGCAGTCGCCGCACGCGGGGGCCTCGGCTGAGAACGCCGCGCCGTCGTTCCGACCCACGCCCGTCCGGCGCACGAGCGCCGAGCCGACGACCCCGCCGCGTGCGGGTGCGACCCCGCGTCCCGCCACCGAGGCCGCGGCCCCGCGCAGCGACACGCCTCCGATGACGCCGCGAGCGCAGCGGCCCGCCGACGCCGCGTCCGCTCGCCCGATCCGTCCTCCTGCCGACGCCGCCCGGGCGAACCGGCCCCGTCCCGTCGCCCGCCCGGAGGCTTCCGAGGCCCGGGCCACGCCTCCCGACGACGCGCTGCTGGATCCGCCCAGCGACCTCCAGACCCAGCGCTTCCGCACCCGGCCCGGGCGCTCCGGTGCGGGGCCCGCGCGGCCCTCCCGTTCGGTAGATGAGCCGGCGGAGACGCCCCCGGCTCGCGAGCGTTCCGGCTGGCTGGGCAAGGTGGTGCTGCTCCTCGTCCTGGGCGGCGTGGGCTATCTGGCGACGCTCGAACCGGTGCGACGGCTGTTCATGCCGGCGTACGAGTCCGCCCGCCTGTGGGTGAAGGCGGAGCTGGATCCGGCCCCGAACGTGGACCCCGCGAAGGATGGGACCTGGCCGCCGAAGCCCTCCGGGCCTCCGCCGGGTTTCGTGCAGAAGACCGAGCCCGAGAAGGCACCCGAAGTCGAAGCGCCTCCTCCCGAACCGGTCGTGGAGGCTCCGCCTCCCGAAGAGCCCAAGACGCCCGTCGCCAAGGGCGGACGCAAGCCGAAGGTGACCGCTCCGGCGGAGAAGATTGTCGCGGCGAAGACGGAGACCCCGGCCCCGAAGCCCGCGCCGGAGCCCTCGCAGCGCGCGCCGGAGCCCGTCACCACCGTCACGCAGACGCCGGAGGTCGCGGAGGTGCTGGACACGAGCACCGCCAAGGGCGCCAAGAAGGCCGGCCTGGGCTGGCTGACGCTCTACACCGTGCCGAAGAACGCGGCCGTGTTCGACGGTTCAACGCAGCTGGGCACCTCTCCGCTGATCAAGCTGGCGACCCCCGTGGGCACCTACCGCCTGCGCGTGGTGGATCCCCAGGACCCGGGAGGGACGAGCAAGCTGTTGTCCGTTCCCATCCGTCCGGGCGAAGTGACCCGGTTGCAGATTCGACTGGCCGACCTCCCGCCCTACACGGAGTGACGGCCGTCCTTGACGCTCCTGGACCCCCTCACTAGGGTCCGCCGCGTTTCGCCTTCGACGCACTGCGAGAAGGACTCGCCATCCATGTACTTCCAGGACCTCATCCTCACGCTCCAGAAGCACTGGGCCGACCAGGGATGCATCGTCACCCAGTCGTACGACCTCGAGGTCGGCGCGGGCACGATGGCCCCCTACACGTTCCTGCACGCGCTCGGGCCCGAGCCGTGGAACGTCGCCTACGTGCAGCCTTCGCGTCGCCCCGCCGACGGCCGCTTCGGTGAGAACCCGAACCGCCTGTTCCAGCACCACCAGTTCCAGGTCATCCTCAAGCCGGCGCCCAAGAACGTCCAAGAGCTGTACCTGGAGTCCCTGCGGAAGATCGGCATGGATCCGCTGGAGCACGACATCCGCTTCGTCGAGGACGACTGGGAGTCGCCCACGCTGGGCGCCTGGGGCCTGGGCTGGGAGGTGTGGTGTGACGGCATGGAAGTCACCCAGTTCACCTACTTCCAGCAGTGCGGCGGCTTCGACTGTCGCCCCGTGGCCGCGGAGCTGACGTACGGGCTGGAGCGCCTGGCCATGTACCTGCAGAACGTGGAGAACGTCTTCGACATCGAGTGGGTCAAGGGCGTGAAGTACCGCGAAGTGTTCCACGCGAACGAAGTGGAGATGAGCAAGTACGCCCTCCACGAGTCGGATCCGCAGATGCTCTTCTCGCTGTTCGACGCGTACGAGAAGGAGTGCAAGCGCCTCATCGAGCGCCGCCTGCCGCTGCCCGCGTACGACTACGCGCTCAAGTGCAGCCACGCCTTCAACCTGCTGGACGCGCGCGGCGCCATCTCCGTCACGGAGCGCGCCAACTTCATCAAGCGCGTGCGCGACAACGCCCGCCTGTGCGCGGAGGGCTACCTGCAGATGCGCGAGCGGCTGGGCTTCCCGCTGATGAAGACGCCGTGGACGGTGGGGGAGCAGCCGCCGGTGCTGGAGGGCAAGCCCGCCAGCGACTACTGGAAGACGGTGACGCTCAACAAGCCCGTGGAGAAGAAGGAGAAGTCGGAGGTGTCCCGTGGCGCGTGATCTGCTCCTGGAAATCGGTGCCGAGGAGATCCCGGCGTCGTTCATCGTGCCCGCGCTGGACGACTTGAAGCGCGTGCTCACCGAGCGCATGGCCGACGCCCGCCTGAAGCACGGCGAGGTGCGCACCTTCGGCACGCCGCGCCGGCTCGCGGTGTGGGTGCGCGACGTGGCGGACGCGGGCGAGGACGTGACGAAGGAGGTGCTGGGGCCCAGCGCCAAGGCCGCCTTCGACGCGCAGGGCAAGGCGACCAAGGCCGCGGAGAAGTTCGCGGAGAGCCTCAAACTGTCGGTGGACGCGCTGGGCCGCACGACGACGCCCAAGGGCGAATACGTGTCCGCGCGCGTGGAGGAGAAGGGCCGTCCGGCGGACGCCATCCTCCAGGACGCGCTGCACTCCGCGGTGCACGGCATCAACTTCAAGAAGTCCATGCGCTGGGGCGACGTGGACATGTCCTTCGCGCGCCCGGTGCAGTGGCTGCTGGCGCTCCTGGGCGACACGGAGCTGCCGGTGGTGTTCGGCGACGTGAAGAGCGGGCGGACCACCTACGGCCACCGCTTTCTTTCGCCCGGCCCCATCACGCTGAAGGCGCCCGCGGACTACGAGGCGACGCTGGAGAAGGCGCACGTGCTGGCGGACATCGGCAAGCGCCGCGCGTCGCTCGTGCAGAAGGTGACCGCCGCGGCGAAGGCGGCGGGTGGCCAGCTCCTGGAGGACGAGGGCCTGGTGGACCAGGTGACGAACCTGGTGGAGCTGCCGAGCCCCGTGGTGGGCCGCTTCGACGAGCGCCACCTGGACCTGCCGCCGGAGGTGCTGGTGCAGGAGATGAAGAGCCACCAGCGCTACTTCTCGCTGGTGGACGCTCAGGGCAAGCTCCTGCCGCGCTTCATCGCCGTGTCCAACACGCCGGTGCGCGACGAGCAGTTGTCGCTGCGCGGCTACGAGCGCGTGCTACGCGCGCGGCTCGCGGACGGGCGCTTCTTCTTCGACGAGGACCGCAAGACGCCGCTGGGCGACCGCGTGGAGAAGCTGGGCCGCGTGGTGTGGCAGAACCAGTTGGGCACGTACCTGGAGAAGGTGGAGCGCTTCCGCTCGCTGGCGGGCTGGCTCGCGCAGGCCACGGACAGGGCAGGGGAGGCGGCCACGGTGGAGCGCGCCGCCACGCTGTCCAAGGCGGACCTCGTCACCGGCATGGTGGGCGAGTTCCCGGAGCTCCAGGGCGTGATGGGCCGCGAGTATGCGAAGGCCGGCGGCGAGCCGGACGCGGTGGCCCTGGCCATCTCCGAGCACTACCTGCCCCGTGGTGCCGAGGACGCGCTGCCGACGCAGGACGCGGGCGCGCTCATCGGCCTCGCGGACCGGCTGGACTCGCTGTGCGGCATCTTCGCCATCGGCAAGGCCCCGTCGGGCGCGGCGGATCCGTTCGCGCTGCGCCGGGCGTGCCTGGCCATCATCCGCATCGTGCTGGGACGGGGCTACCGCTTCAGCCTGTCGGCCGCGGTGGATGAGGCCCTGGGCCTGCTCGCGCCGAAGCTGGCCAACGTGAAGCGCAAGCCGGGAGAGGCCGCGCCGCGCGAACAGGTGCTGGAGTTCTTCCGCGGCCGTCTCAAGGCGCTGTGGGGAGAAGAGCACCGCACGGACGTGGTGGAGGCGGTGCTGGCCGTGGGCTTCGACGACCTCGTGGCGGCGAAGAAGCGCCTGGAGGCCCTGAGCCTGCTCGTGGGCCATGCGGACTTCCAGCCGCTGGCGGCCGCCTTCAAGCGCGTGGTCAACATCGTGGAGAAGCAGGGCAAGGACGTGGCGGGCGGGCAGACCAACCCGCAGCGCTTCACCGACGAGCCGGAGAAGAACCTCCACACCGCCTTTACCCAGGCGCGTGACAAGGTGGGCGTGCACGTGCGCGCGGACGACTTCGCCGGGGCCCTGCGCGAAATCACCGGCCTGAAGCCCGCCGTGGACACCTTCTTCGACAAGGTGATGGTGATGGCCGAGGACAAGGACCTGCGGGAAAACCGCATCCGGTTCCTCACGGAGATCGGCGCCCTGTTCAACCAGGTGGCGGACTTCTCCAAAATCCAGGCGGAAGTCGCCGCCGCCTGAAGCTTTACCGCCGGAGCGTGCCCGTTCCCTCGCCAAGGGAGCGGCACGCGTTTCCGGGCTTTGCGGCGTGGGTGGGTGTCGTCGGGAGGGCGAACGGGAATAGCGACAGCCCTATTCAGTTGCCCGGGGTAGGGCCCCGTTCCTACACTCCGCCCCCCTCTGATGCGCCTCCCTTTCCTGACCCCCGCGCTGTTGCTCCTCGCGGCGTGTTCGATCGAATCTGAACCGAACCCGCCCCCGTCCACCCGCTTCGTGTACCCCAGCGGGGTGGCGTTCTGGCGCCCACCCGCGGCTGGCGGTCCCTCGGCGAGCAACGGCTACCTCTTCGTCGCGAACGCGAACTTCGACAACTGCTACGACTCCGGTTCGGTGGTGGCGCTCAACCTGGACGCGCTGAGCACGCAGGCGGATGGCCAGTCCGTCCCGGTGCCCAGGCTGGGGACCGCCGTGCCAGCAAGCCCGCTTGTCTTCGAGTCCCTGTCTGCGTCGGCGGACTCGCTCGTGCAGATCCGCAGCTTCGCGGGTGACATGGGGATGTGGGTCAACCCGGCCAGCGGACTGCCGCGCCTGTTCGTGCCTTCGCGCGCGGAGGGCAACAACCTGTACGCGGTGGACGTCAGCCTGTCGGCGGATGGCGCGCCGGTGCTCAACTGCGTGCAGGGCGGCGTGGACTGCCAGACGGGGGCGCTGTCGCTCACGGACGACATCCCGGCGTCGCTCCAGGACTCGGGCCGTCCGGGCCTGCCCCGCGCGCCGTCACCCATTGGCGTGACGGTGGATGACGCGAACGGCACGCTGTACGTGACGCACTCGGAGGCGGCGGATTCGCCCGCGAACTCCAGCACCAACTTCGAGAACTATCTGGTCACCCTGAAGGCGGAGAACCCCACGCGCGACACGCTGGGCTTCATCCCGCTGTCGCCGGAGGGCTACATCTACGGCGGCTCGGATTCGACGACGGTGGGGACCGGTTACCTCTTCGTGTCGGGCCGCAACTTCGTGGCGGGCGACAGCGGCACGGTGGGCGCGAACTTCGTCCTGCGGCTGGTGGACAAGAACGTGCCCGAGCGCATCCTGGAGCCCCGCCTGTCCCTGGCCTACCGCATCCGCGAGGCGCGCGCGGTCCGGGTGGTGTCCCGGCCGGTGACGGCGGCGGAGCTCGCGGTCCGTCCCTACTTCGTGCGCGAGCGGCTGTACGTGCTGGCGCGGGGCCCGGACACGATGCTCACGATCGACTTCGAATACGACGCACCGCCGGGCGAGCAGTCCACGGACCCGTCGTTCCGGGTCATCTCCGCGGTGCCCATGCCCGACGGCGTCAGCGACATGCAGCTCATCCGCCGGCAGGGCGCGCCGACCAGCACCGACACCAACATCCTCGCGGTGACGAGCACCGGCGACAGCGCGGTGTCCCTCTACGACGAGGCGCTCGGCCAGGTCGTCGTCCAGGTGCCGCTCGTCAATTCGCAGAACCAGACCAGCAACCCGTCGCAGGCCTTCGCGGTGACGGTGGACAACCCGGCCGGCGTGAACGCGGCGCGGCTGTTCGTGACCAACTTCGGAGACGGGCAGGTGGCCATCGTGGACATCCCCGACCTCACCCGTCCGCAGGACGCGCGGCTGGTGGCACGACTCGGCACGCAGCAGCAGCGGGATCCGAACCAGGGCACCAGCGTGTGCCAGGAGAACCAACCTTGAAGCGCGGCATCCCTGCTGCCCTGTTGCTGAGCGCCGCGAGTCTCACGAGCGCCTGCTCCGACACCACCTCCACGGCGGGCGCCGCGGGCCTGTCGGGCACGTACGACGTGGTGCTCTCCAACCAGCTCGTCTTCGTCACCTCCCAGGACCGGGACGAGCTGCGCGTGTTGGACCTCACGCGCTCGCCCCGCGAATACATCCCCGCGCCCAACCCGCTGGAGCCCCTGGCCATCCCCGTCGTCGCGCGGCCCGACTCGCTCACGCGCGACGTGGGCTACGACGCCGAGGGCAACGACGTGTCCGGTCCGTACATCTACGCCCGCAGCTCCGGCGGGCGGAGCATCTCCGTGGTGGCCGCCGACCGCGCGCGCCTCAACGAGGTGACGCGGCTGTCCACCGGCCAGCTCATCACCGCCTTCGCCGCGCACGCCCCGGTGGCCGAGGGCGCGCCGAGCGTCCTGTACTACGCGCTCCAGACCCGCCCGGAGGCCGCCGAAGCGCTCTGCGGTCCCTTCGGGGGCGGGGTGGTGATGCGCCAGGACCTGCCGGCCCCGGACGCCTTCGACGCCGCGGCCCTGCCGGCCGCGCTGCCCGTCTTCTGCCTGCAACCGGCGGACACGGTGCTGTCCATGATCACGCTGCCCGCGCGGGCGGGCGTGACGGACTCGCTGGTCATCGCCATCCGCAACGTGACGGGCACCAGCCGGCTCGTGCGCGCTGTCGCGGATGGCGCTTCGGTGGAGGTCGCCTACAAGCGTCCGCGCCCGGCGCCGTACACGGTGCCGACGTACACGGACCTGGTGGACATCCCGGCGCGGCTCGTCACCACCCATCCGGCCTACGGGCCGACGGCCACCCGGGTGGCCCAGGGCCGGTACGTATACGTGGTGCTCGACGAGCTCACGTGCGTCTCCGCGGATTGCGAGGGCGTCATCGCGCTCGACAACGGGCCGGATCCCCTGGTGCCGTCCGCGACGCCGGTGCTCGCGCGCGACGTCACCGGCGCGCCCATGCTGACGCTGAAGCCGTCCGGCGGCCTGCCCACCGGGCTCACCCTGCGCGCGGGCCTGGAGGTGCGCGAGTTCCTGTCGGACAGCATCGCGTACACGTCCCCCATCCCGCTGTTGGGCATCGTGCCGTCGTCCAACGGACAGGTCACCCTGTTCCGCGCCGACGAGCGCCGCGCGTTCAACCTGGACCGGGATCCCATCACGGGCCCGCTGCCTGCCACGGTGACGGTGGAGCTGCGCGACGGCTCGGAGCTCATCCGGCCGGACCAGGTCCGGAGCATCGAAGTCAATCAGCCGGGGTGTCCGCAGCGCGCGGACGTGGCCAATGCGGACGCCTTCCTGTGTGACGGGACGCTGCCCTCCGGGACCTACCGCTTCGTCTTCCAGGGCATCCTGCCGGGCCTCGTCAATCTGGCGCGCGACCTGAACGTGGAGGATCCGCCCTTCCTGGTGGAGACGTCGCTGGTCGCGGCCCGCACCGTGGTTCCGGGCGACTCCCTCGTGCTGGCGAACAACGTGGGGGCCTGCGAGCAGACCGTCAAGGTGCTTCGCCTGGAGGACCTGGGGGATGGTCGCACCCAGCTCTTCCCAGACCTGGGGGACGCGGCCACCGTCAGTGCCCTGGAGACGTGCGCCACGTATCCGTTCTTCTCCGTACGCGCCGGCCCGACCGTGAAGCCCTTCGTCCTCTACTCGGGCCTGGAGACCAGCGACTCCTACGTGCAGCGATTGAACGTCAACGAGATCTACACGGTGTCCAGCTTCCTGGATTATTACTACCACGCTGATGGCTTCGACCTGGGCCTGGACCCGCCCAAGTCGCCCACGACCTTCGTGCCCGCGCCGCTGTCGCTCACCCTGACGGCGAAGTTTGGAGGGGCCGATCGGCTCGGCGTCGGCGACCGCTACGTGGTGACGCTGCTGCCGCGCTTCCGGCGCTTCATCTTCGGCGTGGACACCGGGTCCGGCAGCTCGCTGACCAACCTGGGGGCCTACACCCTGCCTGGCTCCGTGGTGGCCACGGACGTGGGTGGCTCCAGTCTGGCCTACATCGCGTATCCTTCCGCGGACGGCGTGCTCCAGGTGGCCCTGGAGCAGATCAGCGACAACGCGGACAACCTCCAGTACCTCCGGGCCTTCCAGTAACTGGGCGGGCCCGAACGGCTCTGCTATCGTTCCCCACGTTCAGCATTTCCCGAGCCAAGACCGATGATCGATCAGAACTCCCGTCCCGCACGCAAGGTCGGCATCGCCGAGCACCTGTGGGAGACGTACGAAGAGATGGCCCAGCAGATGGGGTCGGATCGCGACGCGCTGATCAACCAGGCGCTCTTCATGTTCGCGCGCCTCAACGGCTTCATCGACGTGAAGGTGAAGGCCGAGCCCTCCGTGGCGGCGGTGCCTGCCGCCACGCCGACCCCCCGTCCAGCCTCCCCGCCGCCCGCGGCCGCCGCGTCCAAGGGCGCGCCGCCGGTGCTCGCGCCCGCGCGCGCCGAACCCGCCCGGGCCGCCCCGCGCAACGTGGAGGAGCGTCCGTCCTCCAACGGCCTGGACAATGATCCGGTGCGCCGCGAGGTGGCCGAGCGCGTCCTGGAGACGGCCGCCGAACTGGAGCGGCTCATCAAGGGCAAGAATGATCCGCCGCCTCCGTCCGCCGACGACATGATCGAGGAGGAGGACGAGGATCCCCTGCCCGACCAGGAGGATCCGCCGCTCGAGGACGAGCTGGAGGACGAGCCCCCCGACGAGGCCGAGGAGGAGCCGCCGGAGGAGGTCGACGAGGAGGAGGGCGCGTCGCTCTACCTGGTCACCGAATCCGGTGAGCAGGAGAAGATCATCAAGGACCGCTACGTCATCGGCCGCGGCAAGCACTGCGACTTCGTCATCAACTCCGGCAAGGTGTCGCGCGAGCACGCCGTCATCGCCCGCGACGGCGGCGAGTTCTACATCGAGGACCTCGGCTCCTCGAACGGGACCTGGTTCAACAAGCAGCGCATCAAGCGCCGCAAGGTCGAGGACGGGGACGAGTACTTCATCTGCAGCGAGAAGATCCGCCTCGTCATCCACTGATGACGCAGTGCCCCCCGGTTCGAGGGTCGTGTTCAGCATTTGACGGGCTTGGGGCCTCCCTGGTTTGATGGGGGTCGCCTGCCCGCCTTGGGACAGGTGCCGAATGACACCTGCTCAATCCGTGCTGTGGACGATTCTGGGAGTGGCCCTGGTGCTTGCGGTGGTGACCGACGTGCTGCGCCGGCTCATCCCCAACGTCGTGACCTATCCGCTCATCGTGCTGGGGCTCGGGGTGCGCGGGTGGGCGGAAGGGGTGGGCGGGCTGGAGTCGGGGCTTTTGAGTGGGGTGCTCGCGGGCACGGGACTGGCGCTGCTGCTGGTCCCCGGCGCGCTGCGCGGGCGCATGGGGTGGGGTGACGTCAAGCTGATGGCGGGCGTGGGCTGTGTGCTGGGGTTCCCGACGGTGCTCGCGGCGGCGGCCTTCATCTCGTTGGTGGGAGCGCTCCAGGCGGTCGTCACGCTGCTATGGCAGGGTGCCGTCTGGGACACGCTGGCGGCGGTGGCCCGTCGCTGGGCGGTGCGGGCGAAATGGATGCGCGAGGAAACCTCGCCCTCGCCCGTGCGACACATCCCCTACGGCGTCTCCATCGCGCTCGGGACTTTCTGGGCCATGTGGTGGCAGCAACAACATCTGGGATAGCGCGCGGACCGTCAGCGCGCACGCACGCAAGAAGGGGATTCACACGATGTCCACTCGCTTCACGCACGCCGTAGCGCTTGGCGCCCTCGTCACCCTGGTGGCCAGTGCCCCCGCCCTGGCCCAGGAGGGCAGCACCGTCAGCCTCGGGGTGGGTACTCAGAAGGTGCTCACCATCCCCGGCCTGAGCCGCGTCGCGCTGGGCGACCCGTCCATCGCCGAGGTGAAGACGCTGGGCACCGGCCAGCTGCTCGTCACCGGCCAGACGGAAGGCAAGACGACGCTGCTCGTCTGGAAGTCCTCGGGTCAGCGCATCAGCTACCTGGTGACGGTCCGCAAGCAGGACCCCAACGAGGTCATCTCCGAAATCAAGCGCCTGCTGGGCGAAATCGAAGGCGTGTCCGTGCGCATGGTGGGTGACCGCATCTACCTGGACGGTCAGGCCTACACCACGCAGGACGCGGACCGCATCGAGCAGGTGGTGAGCCTCTATCCGAACGTGAAGTCGTTCGTGAAGATCGCCCCCAACGCCAAGAAGCTGGTGGCCCAGAACCTGAACGCGGCCTTCCAGAAGGCGGGCCTGAAGAACGTGCAGGCCAACGTGGTGGGCGCGACCATCTTCCTGGAGGGCTCCGTGGAGAGCCAGCAGGACCTGCAGAAGGCGGAGCTCATCACCAAGGCCATCGGCGAGAAGGTGGAGAACCTGCTCGTCGTCGGCATCAAGCGGATGATCCTCTCCGAGGTGCAGTTCGTTGAAATCCGCCGCAACAGCCGCGACCGCTACGGCATCAAGTACCCCACCGACATCACGGGCGGCCTCACCGGCACGTTGAACCTCACCAAGGCGCTCCTGCCGTCGGGTGACGCGGTCTCCGACCTCATCCTGGGCGCGACCGGTTCGTCGGAGCTGAGCATCGGCTTCCAGGCCAACGACGGTTACGGCCGCCTGCTGGCGCAGCCCAAGCTGGTGTGCGCGAGCGGTGAGAAGGCGGAGTTCCTCGCCGGTGGCGAGGTGCCCATCCCGCTCATCACCAACACGCAGTTCACGGTGGAGTACAAGCCGTACGGCGTCATCCTGAACATCCGCCCCACCGCGGACCGCAACGGCAACATCCAGACGGAAGTGGAGGCCGAGGCCTCCGAAATCGACACGTCCGTGTCGGTGTCCTTCGGTGGTTCGTCCGCCATCCCCGGCTTCCGCACCCGCAAGGTGAAGACGAACGTCACCGTGCGCCACGGAGAGACGATCGTGCTGTCGGGCGTGTTCAGCCACGACGAGCAGAAGGCCGTCGCGAAGCTGCCGGGCCTGGGCAACATCCCCATCGTGGGCGAGCTGTTCAAGAACCGCGCGTTCGACTCCACCAAGCGCGAACTGGTGATCTTCGTCACCCCGCGCATCGTGAACCCGGACTCGGACAAGGTCCGCAGCATCATCGAGGACGTGAAGACCCGCTACAAGCAGGCCCGGTCCGAAGTGAACTTCAACATCTTCGACTGACGGGGGAGCCCTTCACGGGCGCCCTGAAAGCGACCGCCTCCGACCCCCGGGCCGGCCCCGCTCCCCTCCCAAGAGGGGGGAGGGTGCCGGCCCGAGAGCTTGCGGGCAGGCGAGCGCGTGCGCAGGAGCCTTTGAGGACGCAGGAGGGCTTGGTAGCATCCCGACCCATGTTTCTCATCACCCTGGCGGAGAAGGGCGGCGGGACGGAGCAGCGGGAATACCCCAAGAACGAGGTCACCATTGGCCGGCTCGCCGGCAATGACATCGTCCTCGGCAAGGGGAATGTCTCCAAGTACCACTCCCGCATCGTCGAGAAGGACGGACGCTTCATCATCGTGGACATGAAGTCCACGAACGGCACCTTCGTGAACGGCAAGAAGATTGCCGGGCCCATGGTGCTGAAGCCCACGGATCAGGTCTCCATCGGGGACTACATCCTCAACGTCGAAGCGCTGGAGGACGCGCCGCAGGACGACGCGCAGGGCGAAGAGGCGTACGACGAGGAGCAGGGCGAGGAGGCCTACGAGGAGGAAGAGGCCTACGAGGAGGAGGAGCCCTACGAAGAGGAGGAGGCTCCGGCTCCCGCCGCGCCCAGCCGCATGCCCGCGTCCATGGCCGCGGCCATGGCGAAGAACAAGAAGAAGGTGGACCCGAAGCTGGAGCGCTACTCGCGCCTCCAGAAGGAGATCCACGACCGGCTCATCGAGTACCTGGACCTGCGTCGCATGGACATGGACCGGCTCGGGGACGAGGAGCTGTGGCGCCGCACCGAGAAGGCCATCCGCGACATCATCGACCAGATGGAAGCGGACGGAGAGCTTCCCACGGACGTGGACCGCGAAGAGCTGCTCACCGACGTCATCAACGAGGCGCTGGGCCTGGGGCCCCTCGAAGCGTTCCTCGCGTCGGAAGAGATCAGCGAGATCATGGTGAACCACGCCAACCAGATCTACATCGAGAAGCGGGGCAAGCTGACGCTGTCGGAGAAGACCTTCTCCTCCAACCAGGCGGTGCTCGGCGTCATCGAGCGCATCGTGGCGCCCATCGGCCGGCGCATCGACGAATCCAGCCCCCTGGTGGACGCGCGCCTCAAGGACGGCAGCCGCGTCAACGCCATCATCCCGCCGCTGGCCCTCAAGGGCCCCTGCATCACGATCCGCAAGTTCAAGAAGGACGCGCTGAAGATCCAGGATCTCATCAAGTACAAGACCGTCACCGCGCAGATGGCCGAGTTCCTGGAGATGTGCGTGACGGCGCGTCGCAACATCGTCATCTCCGGCGGCACCGGCTCCGGCAAGACGACGACGCTGAACATCATCAGCTCGTTCATCCCGGAGGGCGAGCGCATCATCACGGTGGAGGACGCCGCGGAGCTGCAGCTCCCGCAGGACCACTGGGTGCAGTTGGAAAGCCGTCCGCCCAACCTGGAAGGCAAGGGCGCCATCACCATCCGCGAGCTGGTGAAGAACTGCCTGCGCATGCGGCCCGACCGCATCGTCGTGGGTGAGTGCCGCTCCGGCGAGACGCTGGACATGCTCCAGGCGATGAACACCGGCCACGACGGTTCGCTCACCACGCTGCACGCGAACACGCCGCGTGACGCCATCGCGCGGCTGGAGACGATGGTGCTCATGTCCGGCATGGAGCTGCCGGTGAAGGCCATCCGCGAGCAGATCGCCAGCGCCGTGCACCTCATCGTGCAGCAGACGCGCTTCTCCGACGGGTCTCGCAAGATTTGCTACATCACGGAGGTGTCCGGCATGGAGGTCGACATCGTGACCCTGCAGGACATCTTCTATTACAAGCAGGACGGCTTCACCGAAGACCACAAGGTGCGCGGGCGCTACGTGGCTTCGGGCTTCGTGCCGAAGTTCTATGACGAACTTCAGCGCAAGGGCCTTCCGGTGAACATGAGCATCTTCCGCGAGGACTGACGCGCCCATGGCAATCCTGGTCGTCCGTCACCCTGACGGCACTGAGCACGAGCACGAAATCGCTGGCGAGCTGAAGATCGGCCGCCAGCAGGGCAATGACCTCGTCCTCACGGAAGGGGGCGTGTCGCGGCAGCACGCGCGCGTCTACGTGGAGGGCGGCACCGTCTACGTCGAGGATGGCGGCAGCCAGAACGGCACCTTCATCGACGGACAGCGCATCGACGGCCCCACGGCGTTGATGCCCGGCTCCCAGGTGTTGCTGGGCGACTACGAGCTGAAGCTCAAGGGCGGCGCGAAGCGCTCCAGCGGGCGCAAGGCCACGGTGGACACCGCGGTGAACGAAGAGCCTCCGGCGCTCGCGGACGTGCCAGTGCGGGGCACGCGCGCGATGCCCAGCATCCGCGCCAAGGCCACGGCGAACGGGGCGGCGAAGCCTCCTGGCTCGGCGCTGGCGAAGCGGCCCTCGCGGGCCATGAGCGCGCCCGCGACGCCAGGGTCGGGCCCGGTGCTCAAGGGGATGACGGGGCCGTGGGCCGGCAAGTCCTACCCCCTCAGCGGAATGGTGCTGGTGGGCCGGGCGCCGCCGGCGGTGGTGATGCTCGACGACGACTCGGTGAGCCGCAAGCACGCGGAGGTCGAACGCGCGGGCAACGTCGTGCGGGCCCGCGACCTGGGCAGCGCCAACGGCACGCTGCTCAACGGCGAGCTGCTGGGGCAGGAGTTCGTCGACCTCCAGGCCGGTGACGTCCTCCAGTTCGGCGTGGTGGAGATGGCCTACGAGACGGCCGACATGCCCGCGCGGCGTCCGGGCGCGGGCATTCCGGCGCGGCGGGGCGGCCGGGGCGAACCCGAGGCAGCCAACGGCCGGCGCAACCTGCTGGTGGTCGCCGGTGGCGCGATGGCGCTCCTGGCGGTGGTGGCCGTCGTGAAGGTGTCCGGCATCACGACCGCTCCGAAGACGACGGCGGCCACCCAGACCGCGGCGTTGGATCCCGCGTCGGAGGTGCAGGAGCTGCTCAGCGAGTGTCGCTCCTACGCGTCCAACGAGATGGGGCAGCCGGACTGGAGCCGGGCCGAGGGTGCCTGTGAGAAGGCGCTCGACCAGGACCCCATCAACGCGGAGGCGAACACCCTCATCCGGCGCATCAAACTGGAGAAGGAGGCCTTCGAGAACTTCGAGTTCGCGAAGAAGTCCGTCGAGCTCAACCGCGAGAAGGAGGCCCTCGTCGCGCTGCGCAAGATTCCGAAGGAGAGCGAATACTTCCGCCGCGCCAAGGCGAAGGCGCGCGAGTCCGCGGACCGCTTCGTGTCGCGCGCGAAGGACGACTGCAAGCGCTACCTGGGCAACTCGCAGTGGAGCGCCGCGGTGCCTCGCTGCCAGGACTACATGGAAGTGTGGTGCCAGAAGCAGAACCGCGAGGACCTGTCGCCGCCGCTGGGACAGACGCTCCGCCTGGAGGGCGGCCTGCGCCGCAACGAGTGGCGCCCCAAGGACGCCATGTTCGTGAAGTTCCTGGTGGCCCGGAACAAGCTGGACCGCAATGCGGCGCCGTGGACGTGCCCGGTGTCGGACATCCTGGCGGCGGACGAGTCGGGGCCGGATCAGGCCAGCGAAGTGCGCGCCATGATGAACAGCCGCTACAGCGCGAAGCTGATGCAGGCGGCGATGATGGACTACTGGGCGGGCCGCGGCAGCGAAGCGCTGGCCACGTTGCAGAAGCTGCGCTCGAAGGTGGACTCGGCGCAGTACCACGCCCCGGCGGACGAGCTGATGCGGGACGTGTCCAACGTGGACCAGCTCTTCAAGACGGGCGAGAGCGCGCTTTCACGGGAGGATCCCGAGAAGGCGGTGGCGCCCTTCAAGGAGGCGCTGGCGACGGACAAGCGTCTGATGGGCGAGCTGGCGGAGACGCACCTGTCGTTCTACCGGAAGAACATCTTCCAGGACATGGCGCAGGCGGCGTTCCTTCGCGGCAAGCACTTCGCGGATCGCGAGGATCGGCGCCGCGGCTGCCGCATCTGGAAGCTGGGCTTCGACTTCTACAAGGGCAACACGGACCTGAACCGCACGGTGGCCTTCTGCTCGACGCTGGCGCAGCAGGTGCTGAACGATGCGTCCGGCTGTTCGGACCTGGGCGCCGCGGAGGACTACGCGGTGCCGGGTGACGGCATCGCGGAGCTGGTGGCGGCGAAGAAGCAGGAGCTGAAGTGCCGGTGAGGGGCTTCGTGGACAGAGGGCTGGAGCCGCGCTAGGGACGGGGGATGGCCGACACCAGCCCCCCGCGCTCCGAGCGCCGCCTGGCCCTCTTCGACGCCTCTGGCTTCATCTTCCGCGCCTACCACGCCATCCCCCCGCTCACGACGAGCAAGGGGGTGCCCACCAACGCGGTGTTGGGCTTCACCCGCATGGTGCTCAAGGCCCTGCAGGATCTGAAGCCCACGCACGTGGCCCTGGCGTTCGACAAGTCGGGCCGCGTGGAGCGCCAGAAGATCGACCCGCAGTACAAGGCGAACCGCAAGGCGCCGCCGGAAGACCTGGTGCCGCAGTTCCCGCTCATCCGCAAGGTGGGCGACGTGCTCAACCTGGCCTCGCTGGACGCGGAGGGCTGGGAGGC
This sequence comes from Corallococcus sp. bb12-1, assembly GCF_026626765.1. Taxonomy (NCBI): domain Bacteria; kingdom Pseudomonadati; phylum Myxococcota; class Myxococcia; order Myxococcales; family Myxococcaceae; genus Corallococcus; species Corallococcus sp. bb12-1. The sequence goes on from NZ_JAPNJZ010000012.1 coordinate 144,707, forward strand.
GGACGACGTCATCGGCACGCTGGCGATGCAGGCCAAGGCCGAGGGCTTCCAGGTCCTCATCGTCACCAGCGACAAGGACTTCATGCAGATCGTCGACGAGGACATCACCCTCTTCGACCCCCAGAAGAACAAGCGCATGGGCATCGCGGACGTGCAGGAGAAGCTGGGCATCCTACCCCGGCAGGTGCGCGACTTCCTGGCCCTGGTGGGCGACGCGGTGGACAACGTCGCCAAGGTGCCCGGCGTGGGCGACAAGACGGCGGTGGAGCTGCTGCACCAGTTTGGCGACGTGGAGACGCTCCTGTCACGGCTGGAGGAAGTGAAGAAGCCGAAGATCCGCGCCGCGCTGGAGTCCCACCGCGAGAGCCTGGCGCGCGCCAAGCAACTGGTGACGTTCAACACCACGCTGCCCCTGGGCGTGTCGATGGACGCGCTGGTGCGCAAGGCCCCGGACGGCACGCGTGCGAGGGATCTGTTCACGGAGCTGGAGTTCTTCGCCCTCTTGCGCGACCTGCCGGCGGAGGAGTCGCCGCGTCCGGACGTGGCGCCGCTCGTCGCCACCACCTCGCTGGTCACCACCGAGACGGAGCTCCAGACGCTGGTGGACGCGGCGCGCGCGGCCGGGGCCATCACGCTCGTCCCCGCCTTCGAAGGCATGCCCTTCGCGGCGTCCCTCGTGGGCCTGGGCGTGGCGCTGCCGGATGGCACCACGCGCTATGTGCCCCTGCGGCACCAGCAACTGGGAGCCTCCCAGGTGCCGGTGCCCGCGTTCGTGGCGGGGGTGAAGGACCTGCTCGCGGATGCCGGGGTGAAGAAGGGCGGGCATGATCTCAAGGCGCTCACACTGGTGCTGGCCAACGAAGGCCTGACGCTGGAGGGCGCGCACGACGACGTGGAGCTCTTGAGCTACCTGCTCAACCCGTCGCGCCGCGAGCACGCGCTGGCGGACCTGGCGCGGGAGCGGCTGCGCTCGGAATTGCCCGCGCTGCCGGCGTCGGTGGAGGGCAAGAAGGGCAGGGCGCTGTCGGACCACGGGCCGGAGGAGGTGGCCGCGGCGTACGCGGTGCGCGCGGACGCGGCGCGACGGCTGGCGCCGGAGCTGTGGAAGGAGCTGGAGCTGGGCGGGCTCGCGGAGCTGGCGCGCACGCTGGAGCTGCCGCTCCTGCCCATCCTGGCTCGCATGGAGCGCGAGGGCGTCAAGCTGGACGTGAACGAGCTGGGGCGCATCTCCGAGCGCGTGGACGTGGAGGTGAAGACGAAGGAGGCCGAGTGCCACGCGGCTGCGGGCCACGTCTTCAACCTGGGCTCCAACCCGCAGCTGGCGCAGGTGCTCTACGAAGAGCAGAAGCTGCCCATCTTGAAGCGCGGCAAGACGGGCCCCTCCACGGATCAGGAAGTGCTGGAGAAGCTGGCGGAGGAGCACGGCAGCGTGCTCGCGCGTGCGCTCATCGAGTACCGGGGCCTGTCGAAGCTCAAGAGCACGTACCTGGACACGCTGCCGTCGCTCGTCGCGAAGGACGGGCGCATCCACACGACGTACCACCAGGCGGCCACGGCCACGGGCCGGCTGTCGTCGTCCGACCCCAACCTCCAGAACATCCCCATCCGCACCGAGGTGGGCCGGGAGATCCGCCGCGCCTTCGTGGCGGAGGCGGGCCACCAGTTGGTCAGCGCGGACTATTCGCAGGTGGAGCTGCGCCTGCTGGCCCACATCGCCGAGGACCCGGTGCTCATCCAGGCCTTCCTCGACGACGAGGACGTCCACAGCCGCACGGCGGCGGAGATCTTCGGCGTGGAGTCCAAGGACGTGGACCGCGAGCAGCGCCGCGTGGCGAAGACGGTGAACTTCGGCATCGCGTACGGCCTGTCCGCGCACGGCCTGTCCACGCGCCTGGGCATCTCCCAGGAGCGCGCCCGCGACGTCATCGAGCGGTACTTCACCCGGTACGCGGGCATCCGCCAGTACCTGGAGGACACCGTGGAGAAGGCGCGCAAGGTGGGCTACGTGGAGACGCTCTACGGCCGCCGCCGGCTGATGGGTGACCTGCTCTCCAAGAACCGGGGCGTGGCCCAGGCCGCCGAGCGCGCCGCCATCAACATGCCGATTCAAGGCACCGCCGCGGACCTGATGAAGAAGGCGATGCTGGCGGTGGACGCGGCGCTGCGGCAGGAGAAGCTGAAGGCGCGCGTGCTGCTCCAGGTGCACGACGAACTGCTCATCGAAACGCCAGACGCGGAAGTGGAGGCGGTGAAGGCGCTGGCCGTGCGGTGCATGGCCGCCGTCGCCGAACTGAAGGTGCCGCTCAAGGTGGACGTGGGCGCGGGCCGAAGTTGGGCGGACGCTCACTAGTCCGCGGACAAAAAAAGAGCGGGAGAAGCGCCCACCCCCGTAGGCGCTCTCCCGCGTCTCCAAGAGAGCGGAAGAAGCGCCCACCCCCGTAGGCGCCCTCCCGCATCTTCTCGGTCCCCATTCCTCCCGACACGTCCCTAGACAACTCCCCCGACAAAACATGCCGATCCGTCCGACCGGCGGAGCGCGCGGACCCCCATCCACGCGTTCCAGCGTTCGAACCTGTGCGCGCGCTCACCGCTCCCCCGAGCAGGAACACGCTCCCCAAGGCGCGTCGCGGACCCCCATCCACGACAGCGCACCCTCCCGCCAGCCCCCGGACCCTCCCTTGTGGGGAGAAGCGTCAAGCCGGACGGATCGGCAAACCGTTGCTACAAAAGTCAGAGCCCTCTTCGGCTCAGTGCATCGCGGACCGCTCGTCGCGACGGCCCGCCGGGGCCCGGCGCGCGTGGGACGGCCGCTCGAAGTACTCCACCACCAACCCGCCGAAGGGCACCCGAGGCCCATCCGCCTTCGGGTCCGCCAGCCGCTGCAGCAGCGCCACCGCGCTGTCCACGGCCTCGTCCACCGCGCGGTGGATGCGCTGGCGCTCCGCGTCTCCGCCGCCCAGGACTTCCAGGGCGTCCACCAGACACCGCCGCAGCAGTGAGAACTCGTCGTGCAGGGCCCGCGCGCCACGCTCCGGCGCCAGACGCAGCACCGCGCGGGTGCGACTCCAGGGGCTCGACTCCGCGCCCTCCAGCGTCAGTCCCAGTTCGCGGACGAACGGCTCCACCAGTCCGTCCAGCAGGCTGGGGCCCGGAACGCCCTGGCCCTCGTGCGCCGCCAGCCGCATCCGGCGCCACAGCGCCGCGATCCGCTCCGGCTGCCTGCTGAAGACCCGGGCCGCCCCCGCCTTCTTCCGTCCCCGCTCCGCCGCCATGTCCGTTGTCGTCCGCATCGCGAACAGAGACATAGCAAGGGCTTTGCCAACGCCAGACGTGTGCCAGTGCCCAATGAATCCAGCTCTTTGGGCGATCCCCCTGCCCTGAAGGGTCGCCGGAAGGCGTAAATCCTACGGGGCCGGTGTTGAAAGCAGGGAGGCCAGGGGAAGTTCCTTCCCTACCTGGGCAGGAACGCGCCCGTCAGTGGAGCGTTGGCTTGGGCGGGCGGCCTGCCGGGTGCTCGGCATCCACCTCGTGCTCGCCGCTCTGCGACTCCGGTTCCTCGTCGCCTGGCTCCAGGGCCTCGGAGGCTTCGGGCCCTCCAGCGCCGGACTCCAGGGCTTCCGGGGCTCCCTCCAGGGCTTCGGGTTGCGAGGGGGCGACCGGGCCCGGCACACCGGGTGTGGGGGTGGCGCCGGGCCACTCCGGCCAGGTGAGGGCGGAGGGCGACAGGGCTTCGGAGCCGTCCGGGGACAGCGGCCCGGCGGCGCGGGCCGCGGCGAGCAGGCGCAGCGCGGCGTCTTCCGCGGCGTCCTCGGCGGCCAGCTCCGTCATCCGCGCGGACTTCTGCCACATCCGGCGCGCGAAGGCGGCCACGCACAGGGCGGAGGCGGCCAGCCACAGGAGCGCGGAGCTGGTGGTGAGCGGCAGCCAGCCGTACCGGGCCGCGAGCCCCTCGCGCCAGTCCTGCTCCTCCAGGAGCAGCGAGGTGCGGAACGCCTTGCCGAAGGCCTGTTCGAAGGGCTCCCCCGCGCGCACGCCGTCCACCAGCAGGCCCATGGCCTGGGGCCCGTGCTTCCCGGTGAGGAAGGCCACGAAGGCGGCGCTCTGCGCGTAGGCAATCTCCACGTCCGAGGGCACATCAGGCCAGTCCTCGGACAGGTCCTCGAAGTGGAAGACGCGCTCCTGCGTCACGGCGCGGAAGAGGGCGGAGTAGTGGGCGACGGAGTAGCGCTCGTCGGTGAGGTTCTGCGCCACGCCCTCCTGGAACCAGCGCGGCCACTCCTTCGCCAATTGTCCCAGCGCCACGTGCGCCAGCTCGTGCCGCAGGGTGGTGGGGCCTTCCGTGTCGCTCAGGCTCAGCGCGTCCAGGAGGATGATTTGATGGCCGGGGTAGGCGAGCGCCACCGCCCAGCCCGGGGGCTTGCCGCCGGGGAGGGCCAGGGCCTCGAACTCCTGACGGCCGACACCCAGGCGGATTTCGGTGGTGCCCGGCCAGTCGCGCCCGAGCATCGCGCCGAAGCCGTCACGCACGCCTTCAATCTGCTGGGCCAGCGCCCGGGCCGCGCCTGCCGCCTTCGCGGTGTGGACGATGATGAAGCGCTTCGTGCGCACCTCGCCGGTGGCCAGCTCCGGCCGGGCATGGGGCACGAGCGCGGCGTCGGTGATGACGGCCTCCTGGGCATGGATTCCGCGCGGCCCCTCCTCCTGCGCGAACACCCGGGGCGAGGCCAGCAGCATCATCAGGATTGCGAACAGGCGGAGCATGCGTGGCCTCACGGTCCACCAGAGATAACAGCCTCCACCGCCGCCGCATCAACCCCCTGCACCTTCAATCGCTTACGGCGCGACGTGTCACCGGCGGTGAGGGTCACCTGCCGCTTGGGCACACCCAGCTTCTTGGCGATGAATTCCACCAGGGCGGCATTTGCTTCGCCATCCACCGGCGGGGCCGCGAGTTGAATCTTCAGCTGGCCATCGTGTTCGCCCACCACCTTCGTGCGGGACGCACGGGGTTGGACGAGCACCGTCAGCTCCACGCCCTCCGGCACGGCTTTGAGCCAGGGGGCGGGCATGGAGCGCTAGTCGTTGGACGTGGCCTTCTTCTGGGACAGGAACGCGACGTTGTCTTCCACACGCGCGTAGTCGCGGTCCGCGAAGGAGGGCGCGGCGAAGGTCTCCAACAGCTTGCGGTGGGCCTCCACCACGGAGCGCACCTGGGATTCGAACTGGGTGCGCTGGCGCTTCAACTCGTTGATGTCTTCCACCACCTGCACCAGTCGCTGGTGGGCACCGTGGACGATCTTCTCCGCCTGGTGCTCCGCGTCCGCGATGATGATCTCCGCTTCCTTCTTCGCGGCGTCCTTCAGGTCCTCGCTGATGCGCTGCGCGGTGACCATCGTCTCCTGGAGGGTGCGCTCGCGCTCCTGATGTGTTTCCAGCTTGTGCTGCGTGCGCTTCAGCTCCTCCTTGAGCGCGATGTTCTCCTTCACCACCTCCTCGAACTCGCCGGCGATCAGCTCCAGGTACGCGCTCACTTCGGGACGCGCGAAGCCGCGCATCACCGTCTCGAAGCGCTTCTGCCGGATGTCGAGCGGGGTGATCTTCATGCGCGCCAGTCTAACCCATACACGCGCGCACTCCAGGAATCGGCCCGGGCCCCCTCGGGGCAGGGCAGGCGGGCAGGCAGGCGTGTTTCAGGGCGCCGCGGCCCCGGGGGCGTCCCACTGCGCCGCCACGGAGCGCGCGGCGTTCTGCACCGCGTAGCCCACGCGGCTGTCGGCGGCCACGTCCTGCACGGAGCGGCGGGCGGTGGGGGTGCGCTGGTAGAGCAGTCCCCCCAGCGCCTGGATCTTCAGGGCATCCGGCAGGCGCGGGTGGCGCACGACGTTGCCGAGAATCTCCTCCGCCCGTCGGTGCTGGAAGAGCGCCACCGCGCGCAGCGCCGCCTGCTGGATGCGCGGGTTGGGATCCCAGATGAGCGCGGCCAGCGGGTCCAGGGCTCGGGCATCTCCCAACAGCGCCAGGTCATCGATGGCGAGCGTCCGGATCTCCTCCGGCGCGGGCTCCGCGGCCCACAGCAGGCCCCGGAGGAGGGCCGCGTCGGGGCTGCTCGCGTCCACGGTCGCAGGCCTGGAGGCCACGGCCTTCTCCGCCGCTGGCTTCTCCGAACCGGGTTTCAGGGGAGCCCGGGACGGTGCCTGGGCGTGCGCGACGGCGGTCAGCAGCAGGGCGGCGGCGAGGAGCGGACGCATGCCCCGTGTTCTACCCGAATCCCGACATCCCGGCAGCGGGGCGGCGCACCCCCCTGGGTCGGTGACGACATTTTCTTGACGGGATCGTCGGACGTGGGAGGTTGTCGCTGCTACAGGCGTGTTGCGAAACGGAGAGCGAAGACATCATGGGTGCGGCGGTCGCGAGCTGGCAGACGCTGGAGAACGTCGAAGTGGAGTGCACCCACTGCGGCGTCATGATGACCCTTCAGCCCGGGAACCGGGTGAAGTACTACCGGTGTGGCTCATGCCACCGCTGGGTGTCCAGCACCTACAGCGAGGTGTTCCGCGCGGACGCGAAGATGCGCACGCACCCGGTGAAGGACACCGCGGACGCGGACGCGCGCTTCGTGGAGGTGAAGGACCGCCTGGACAAGTGGCTCAGCGCCGTCCAGGAGCAGTGCCCGTACCAGACGATGGGCGTCTCCCCGTTGGATGCGCCGGACGTGGTGCGCGCGCGCTTCCACGCGCTGGCCATGGAGCGGCACCCGGACCGGGGCGGCTCCGCGGAGCAGATGCGGGAGCTCAACGCGGCCTATGAGCGCATCCTCAAGCACCGTCAGCGCAAGCGGCTGGAGGCGCTGTCCTCCGGCACCTCCACGCGCGTGACGCCGGCGTCCGTCCTGCCTGCGCGCAACAGGTAGAACCAGAAGAGCGCTCCCAATGACAGGCCCAGCCCCACCTTGGTCCAGGTGGGGAAGAAGGAGCCCGGGGAGATGAAGCCCTCCACCACGCCGATGCCGGCGAGGAAGGGCGCGCAGCCCACCACCAGCTTCACCGCCTCGCGGCCCCGCGCCTGGAGCGCCTGCGCCCGGGGCAGCTCTCCCGGGTCGATGAGCGCCTGGCCCACCATCAGGCCTGCTCCGCCGGAGATGGCGATGATGGACAGCTCCACCGGCCCGTGCGCGGCGATGAAGTCCAGGAAGCCCACCGCCATGCCCTCGCGGAAGCACAGCGCGCCCACCGCGCCAATGAGCACGCCGTTGTTCACCATCGTGAAGATGGGCCCCACGCCCAGCAGGATGCCGGACGCGAACGCGAACAGCGTGACGGTGAGGTTGTTGGTGGCGATGCCGGAGGCCACCGCGTTGGGCGGCGCCACCGACAACACGTCATCCGTCCACATGCGCCCCTGGGCCACGTAGCGCCGCACGCCCTCCGGCACCAGCAGCTCCGCGCCGCGTGGCTCCAGCAGCACCACCAGCGCGCCCAGCACCAATCCCAGCACGAGCAGGCCCGCGCTCACGCCCACGAAGCGCGCTTCGCGGCGAAGCGTGGCCGGGAAGTCGCGCCGGAAGAAGTCGCGCGTCGAAGCCCAGCGCTCGCGGGGCGGCTGGTAGATGGCGCCATAGGCCTGTCCGCAGAGCTGGTTGAGGAAGCGGTGCGCGTCCGTGCCCGGGTAGAACGTCTGCGCCCGCGCCAGGTCCGCCGCCGCGCGCCGGTACAGCGTGTCCAGCTTGCGCAGCTCCTCCAGGTGCAGCCGGCCGGAGCGCTGGCGCGTCAGCAGGGCCTGGAGCGCGTCCCAGTCCGGGCGGCGCTGGGAGACGAAGGTGGGGAGGGGCAGCGCCATGTCAGTGGGCCGCCCGCGCGCGCGTGCGCAGGAAGGCCTCCGTGGCCTCGGGGGACTGAAGCACCTTCGCCCGCTCCTCGTCCGCCAGCCCCGCGCCCACCCGGTCCACCAGCCGCGCTCCCAGCCGCTGGCGCACGTCCTTCTCCAGGCCGGGCGCGCGCGACAGGAAGGCCAGCACCAGCTCCACATCCTCCGCGCCCAGCGGCCGCTGCACGCCCGCGGACTCGCGCGCGGGTTCGGACGTCGCGGCGGGCGCCTGGGTGTACTTGTCCAGGTCGATGGCCTCCTCGCGAATCAGCACCGTGCCCGCGAGCAGGTCTCCCAACCGGCGGTGCTGGCGGTCCAGCAGCATGGTGATGCAACCGGTGGCGTAGAGCACCGGCAGGAAGTCCACTGCACGGCACAGGTTGCGCACGGCGCTTTCGAAGAAGCCCACCGGTGAGCCATCCTCGCGCACCACGCGAATCCTCAACGCGCGTTTGCCCGGTGTCTGTCCATGGAAGAAGACCTCCGCCAGCGTCCAGTACAGCCATTGCGTGGCGAAGAGCCCCACCGCGAGCAGCGTCTGGACCAGGCCCGACAGCGCCTGGAGCGCACCCAGCACGTCGGACACCAGCAGCGTGATGACGAAGTAGAGCGCCACCCAGAAGAAGAACAGCAGGCTTGCGTCCACCAGCCACGCAAGACAGCGGTAGCCGATGCCGGCCACGGGCAGGGACAGGGACACGCGTTCGGGCGTGGCCACGTCGACATGGGGTGCGGGGGCGGAGGGAGTCATGCGCGCAGGACGCACAGCATACGCGCATCTGCGTCCAGGTCGCGCGCTCGTCGCAGTGTGTTCCGCCAACACCCCGGAGCCGAAACAGCGTGCGAAACATCGGATGGTGGACGCAAATGCGTGTCCCGGACAGGACAGCGATCACGACCTGACGGACGAGGCCCTGGATTTCGGCTCAACTCGTGCGCAATTGACAGTCCCGACAGAGCCGGTTCGCATGTGACGGCGGATGGTGTTAGGGTCTTGGTTGGCTGGAATTGCCTGAAACGAAAAAGGAGGAACGGCCCTTCGGGGTCAGTTCGGCAGTCGCAAGCGCAGTCCGCAGGGCAGCACTGGCAAGACCCCCGGATGGAGTTGAAGCGCGGTTCTCGCACGCTCAGCACTGGCGGAAGTTCCGCCGCGGTTCCACCGACTCCGGGGCAGAAGGAAGTCGACAGGTAGTCTTGAATGCAATTCGCCACGACGGCTGGGGGGCCATCGCATGGCAGCGAATCAATCCGCAGTTCGTATTTCGATTCTCGAAGGACCGTGGGCGGCCTGGCAGGGCCTTTCCGATGGGCTTCGGGGTGAGGGTCATTCCACTTCGGTGACGCGCGACGTGCGCGGCTTCCTGGATGGGCTTGGCACGGATCCGCCGCAGGTGGCCATTCTGGATGTGGAGAGTGATGGCGAAGCCGCCATTGGTTGCTCCGTGACGGAAGGGCTCAACCTGCTGCGCGAAGCCCGCAAGCGCAGGCTGGAAGTCCGCATGCTGCTTCTGTCCGCGGTGAGCACGCCGGAGGTCATCTCCCAGTGCTTCGACGAGGGGGCCTCGGGCTACCTCTTCCGCGCGGGTCTGGGCGTCAACGCCGTCTCTTCCGCGGTCCAGTCACTGGTGAGGGGCGAGCGCCTCTTCCCGGTGCAACTGCTGCGCAATGACTTCGAGCATCCGCCGGTGACGTCACCCACGGCGAGCGTGCTGCTGCTGCTCACGCAGCGGGAGCGCGAGGTGCTCGCGTACGTGGCGGGAGGCGCGGACAACTTGAAGATCGCAGCCCACCTGCAGATCGCCGAACGCACCGTGAAGTCACACGTCACGCAGCTCTACCGCAAGCTTGGGGCGGAGAATCGCACCCAGCTTGCCCTGCGCGCCTGCCATCTGGGCGTCAGGCCTCCGCCGGACCTCTAGGCTTTACTGTAGAGGGACGGCCGCCCTCCCCGCGAAACGGGGAGGGAGCACGGCATCCGGACCGACGCGGCCTTCAGTTCTTGCGGGCCGCTTCTTCCATCTTCTTGCGGAGGCTCAGGGGACGCATGTCCGTCCAGACCTCCTTGATGTACTCCAGGCACTCGGCCTTCAGGCCCTGCTTGCCCGCGTCCTTCCAGCCCAGCGCATTCTCGCGGTCGGCCGGCCAGATGGAGTACTGCTCTTCGTGGTTCACGACGACCTTGTAGATGGTCGTGTCTTCGCGCTCGTCGCTCATGGGGTGACTCCTCCAGGGGACCCCTGTCGTCGCACACACGGGGAAAAGCGGTCAAGGTCGTGTGCGGTCATGTTTCACGCGACCTGTAGCGGTGGGGGGGACGTGCCCGCTCGCCCGCCGGGGGCTCACCCGGAATCCGGGAGGGTGACACCCGGGGTCCGGGCCACGGATACTCGGCCGCATGCGCTTCTTGAAGAACGGCATCGCGGGCGTCCTGCTTCTCGTGGGAGGCGCCTGGGCTGGGCTGGCCCTGGCCCTCACGGGGGCGGGACCGGAAGGGGCGCATCCGGGCCGCGCCCTGCTGGCGGTGCTCCTGGTGGGCGCGGCGGTGGCCGCGTGGCGGTGGCGTTCGCGCCGCTGGGGTGTGGCGGTGGTGCTGGCGGGCTGCGCGGCCGTGTATGGCTGGGTGCGCACCGAACAGCCCTCCAATTCACGCGACTGGGCGCCGGACCTGGCGCGCGCGCCGTGGGCTGAAATCGCGGGCACGCAGGTGACGCTCCACGAGGTGCGCGACTTCCGCTACCGCAGCACCACGGACTGGGAGCCGGCCTGGTACACGGCCACCTACGACACGGACGCGCTCACCGGGGCGTCGTTCATCGTGGAGCCCTTCTCCGGGTTCTACGGCGCGGCGCACACGATGGTGTCCTTCAGCTTCCAGGACGGCCGCCACGTGGTGTTCTCCGTGGAGGTGCGGCGGGAGAAGGGGGAGACGTTCTCCGCGGTGGGCGGCCTGTTCCGCCGCTTCGAGCTGGCGTACGTCGTGGGCGACGAGCGGGACCTCATCCAACTGCGCTCCAACCACCGGCACGACACCGTGTATCTGTATCCGGTGCAGGCGTCGAAGGAGCGCGTCACCGCGTTCTTCCTGGACATGGTGCAGCGGATGAACGGGCTGAAAACGGCGCCGGAGTTCTACGACACGCTCACCAGCAACTGCACCACCAACCTGGTGCGCCACTTCGAGAAGGTGGCCACGAAGAGCGTGCCGTACGACCACCGCACGCTGATGCCCGCGTTCGCGGATGAGCTGGCGTACGAGCTGGGCATCATCGACACGGACGTTCCGCTGGAGCAGGTCCGCGCGCGCTACCACATCAACGCGCGCGCCCTGGCGGCGCAGGGGCAGGACGACTTCTCCCAGCGCATCCGCGCCCCCGAAGCCACCGCCACGGCGCCCTGACGTCAGGGGCCGGCGGGCTTCAGGTTGCTCTGGAGGTGGCGCTCGTAGTGGCCCTCCAGCGCGGTGAAGTAGCCGCGCTCCTCCCACAGCTCCCGGAGGAGCCGGTCGGTGAGGGACTTCAGCTCCTCGCTCTCGTTTTCGCGGTCGGGCACTCGGGGGCCCTTCTTCGGATCCAACAGGGCGCGGGTGGCCTCCGCCATCAGGAGCCGGCTGCTCCGAAAGAGCCGGCGCAGGGCCTGGTTGATGGGGCGGGCATCCACTTCCTGGCAGGCGGCGACGATGGCGGCCTGCACCTTCCGGGGCGCATCCCCCTGGAGGGAGGCGGCGTCCAGGTCGCCGCGCTCCAGGGCGTGCTGCAGGAGGTAGCCGTGATGCAGGCACACGGAGGTGAGGTCCACGCAGTCCTTCACCCAGAGGACGAAGAAGACCTTGCGGAACACCTTGCGCACCGGGAAGAGGGCCACGGCCTTCAGATAGGACAGGAGCCGTCCGCCCAGCCCGCGGGCCTCATGGGAGCCGGCCAGCAGCTCCACGGCCTTGTCCGGGGCCTTGAGGCCCTTCTCCTTGAGCTGGTCGCGCACGGCCTGCTCGCGCACCTGGCGCAGGGCGTAGTCGTCCAGGAAGGGCACGGGGATGAGCGGGGTGAGCCCGGCGGCCACGGCGTGGAAGGCCACGCGGGCGAGCGAGGGCGGCACGGCATTCGGCGGGCTCGGTGGACGGGGACTGGGGTCGGCCATGGTCCCGTTCATAACGGCTTCCGCCCCGGCTGCCTTCCGCCGGTAGAGTGCCGGTGGGGCTTTTGTCGGCGGAAATGTCCTGAACCCTGCCCTGGAGGGATGACTGGATGAAGGCGAAGCAGGAACTTCCCATCGTGCCGTTCGCGTCGGAGAAGGCGTTCGAGCAGTGGCTGGCGAAGCACCACGCCGACGCACCGGGCGTCTGGTTGAAGTTCGCCAAGAAGGAGTCGGGCATCGCGTCCGTGACGTACGCCCAGGCGGTGGAGGTGGCGCTCTGCTACGGCTGGATCGACGGGCAGGCGAAACCAGTCGACGACACCTACTGGATCCAGCGCTTCACGCCCCGCAGGGCCCGGAGCCGGTGGTCGAAGATCAACTGCGGCAAGGTCGACGCGCTCGTCGCCGCGGGACGGATGCGGCCCGCGGGCCTGCGCGAGGTGGAGGCGGCCCGGGCCGACGGGCGGTGGGACGCGGCGTACGCGTCACCCACGGCCATCGCCGTCCCGGAGGATCTGCTGCTCGCGCTGGAGGCGAACCCGAAGGCGAAGGTGTTCTTCGCCACGCTCAAGGGCTCCAACCGCTACGCCATCCTGTACCGGCTCCACGACGCGAAGAAGCCGGAGACCCGCGCGCGCCGGCTGGAGAAGTTCGTCGCCATGCTGGAGGCAGGCGAGACGATTCACGGCTAGCTACTTGTCGCCCATGACCTCGATGGTGTGCTTGAGCCGCTCCAGGCCCAGACGCACCAGGGCGCCTCGCAGGTCGGGCTGGCCCAGGAACGCCTTGCGGAACACCTCGCGCTCCAGCTTGAGCAGCGTGCACGGCGTCACCGTGCGCACGGTGGCGGTGGCCAGCCGGCTGCGCAGCAGGGAGATCTCCCCGAAGAGGGCGCCTTCCTCCAGCAGCGGATAGGGCGACTGGCGACCGTCGCCATGCGTGTGGAAGACCTCGCATTTGCCGCGCAGGAGGACGTAGAGGGCGTCGCCCGGCTGGCCCCGGGTGAGCAGTGTTTCACCCGCGGGGACGGTGCAGGGCACGAAGGCATCCCCCAACTCGTGCTGCACTTCCTGGGGCAGGGCGGCGATGAGCGGGTTGCTGCGCAGGGTGTCCGCGAGCAGGCGCTCCTTCGCGGTCAGCTGCATCTCGTCGCCCTTGACGCCGTAGTCCTTGCCCAGCTCCCGGACGCCGGCCTGGGTGAGCTCCAGCAGCACCACGTCCTCCACCGTCACCACCGTGGCGGTGCGCTTCGTGCCGGTGAGCAGCGCCAGCTCTCCGAAGAACTCCCCCGCGCCCAGGCGGCCCACCTCCGTGTTCGCGGCGCCGTCGTTGCCGCGCATCACCGCGACGCGGCCCTCCAGCACGACGAACATCGAGTTGCCGGGGTCTCCTTCGCGCACCACCACCTGGCCCGCCTGGAGGTAGCGCGTGCAGACGGGGGGCGCGGGCGTCGCCGCTTCCGGTTCCGTCGCGGAGGGTGGGGCGGAAGGTGAAGCAGCGGTCGCGGGCGCCTGCCCGGCCGGAGCTTCCGGGGCGGCGGGGTGGGCGGACAGCAGGGCCTGGAGGCGCGCGAACAGGGACATGGTGCCGGGACGCTAGCGACTGGGGCTGACAGGGGCAGTGAAATGGTTCACACCCTTCGAGAGGGTGGTTGAAAAGCCTGCCAGGCAGCCATGCTTCCACGTGCAAAGCCTTGCGGTTGTCCAGTCTGCCATACAACGCGTTGGCGCGTGCAAGGCATTGATGGGAGAGTCGGGAGGTGATCATGTCGTCAGAACAACGGGTCATGCTCGCGGACGCACCGGCCCTGATTGTCGGCGGGGGACCGGCTCCAGCGCCGGGCCTCCGGGGCACGGTGGTGCTCCTGCACGGGCTGGGGGCGTCGAAGGAGGTCCAGCGCCCCGAGGCGCGGTTGCTGGCCCGGCACGGGTACGTCGCGGTGATCCTTGACGCGGTGGGGCATGGCGAGCGGCGCCACCCGGACTTCGAGCACCGCTTTGCTCCCGACCGCGCGGCGGACAGCTTCGCGGAGCTCGTCGCGCATGCCGCCTTGGAGCTCCCCACGGTGCTCGGGGTCCTCGCCGAGCAGGGTTGGTCGCGGCCGGGCGCGGTGGGTGCCTGTGGCATCTCCCTGGGGGGCGCCATCCTCTTTGGCGCCATCGAAGCCGGTGCGGTGCTCGACGCGGCCGTGAGCGTGGTCGCTCCGCCGCCACGGCCCCACGCCCGGCTGGAGCGATACTTCCCGACGCCGTTGCTCTTGCAGACGGCCGGAGCGGACACCCTGGTCCCGGCGTCGGACGCGCGGGCCTTCCACCGTGCGCTCGCGCCGCGTTACGCGAGCGCCCCCGAGCAGCTTCGCTCCGTCGAACACGACGGCGAAGGACACATCTTCACCGAAGCAGGCTGGGGGCGTGTCTGGGATGAGGCCCTGGGCTGGTTCGACCGCTTCCTGCCGGTGGCTGGAGCCTGACGGCACGACTGACTACAGTTCCGTGCCCATGGGAGACACGCTCGACGTCGTCGTGGACCTGGGGGACGTGGGAGAGACGGCCGCGGACGCCGTCCTGCTGAAGTACGCGCAGGGCTTCCACGGTGCGGACGGCGCGGTGGCCCGGCGGCTGGAAGGGGTGGGCATCGCCACCGACACCCTCACGGTGCTTCCCGGGGACCACCGTCTCATCGAGACCCGGGGCGGCCTGGGTTCGCCCTGGGTGCTCTTCCTGGGCACGGTGCGCCTGCGCCAGTTCGGCTACCACGAGATCCGCCAGTTCTCCGTCCGCGCGCTCCAACTCCTGGAGCCGCGTCCGACGCTCCGCCACCTCGCGTGCACGGTGCACGGGCCCAACTACGGGCTCGACGAGGACGAAGCGGTGCTGGCCCTGGTAGGCGGCTTCGTGGATGCCTTCCAGCGGGGCGTGGGGCCGCGCGACCTGGAGCGCGTCACGGTGGTGGAAATCAATCCCAAGCGCGTGGAGCGGATGCGCAAGGCCCTGGCGACAGGCCTGGGCGCCACCACAGGGGTGGAGCCACTGCCCGGCGGCATGGGCTTTCGCGTCCGGCGCACGTCCCGGTTCGTCGCGGCGGCCCCCATGGCCAGCGCGGGCGCGAACTCGAATGAGAAGCCCCATGCCTTCGTGGCGATGCCGTTCGCACCGGAGCTGGAGGACACCTACCACTACGGCATCCTGGGGCCGGTGAAGTCCGCCGGGCTGCTCTGCGAGCGCGTGGATCAGGCCACCTTCGACGGCCCCATCATCCAGCGCATCCGGGACCGCATCGACACCGCGAAGGTCGTCATCGCGGACCTGTCGCTGGCGAACCCCAATGTGTATCTGGAAGTGGGCTACGCCTGGGGGCGGGGCAAGCCCACGCTGATGCTGGTGCGGGACGTGCGGGAGCTGCGCTTCGACGTGTCCAGCTATCGCTGCCTCGTCTATCGCAACATCCGGCACCTGGAAGAGGTGCTCACCCAGGAACTGCAGCGGCTCCTCTGACGGCCGTCGGCTGAAACGCTTCGGCGCACGGAAGGCCTGAAACCTCCTCGTGGCCTTGTTGGCGCAAGCGCCGTCTCCAGTTTTCCCACAGGGACGAGTGGAGGTAGTGCCATGGGTGAAACAGAGAGATACCGTGACGCTTTGCTACAGATCGCCGAACTGGCTCGGAAGGCGACACAGGAAGCCAGTCCATCGGAGCGTAAACAGGGGAATGGCCATGGACGCGTGGTGGTCACCCCCGCGAGCCAGGGCGGTTGCTCGCTGAGGGTCCTTCCCAAGCGCCTGTTGGTGAAGGCGGCGGAGGTCGCCAGGAAGATCAACCCGGTCAATGCTCCGCTGCCAGGGCCCCTGGCCGCCATGGGCGCGGTCCTGCCGCTGGACCCGATGCGGATCGCGCTCCTGACCTCGAAGTACTGGGGACCGGCCACCCGCGAGCTGACCGTCAGCTTCGTGGAATCCACACCGGCCGACCTCCGCGCTCGCATCGTCCTCCACCTCAACGCCTGGGCGACGAGCGCCGGCATCTCCTTCGCCGAAACGAATGGGACCGGTGATGTCCGGATCTCCCGGGGGTCGGGCGGCTACTGGTCGTATCTCGGGACGGACATCAAGCTCATCCCGACCGAGCAGCAGACAATGAACCTCGAGGGGTTCACGATGAGCACCCCGGATTCTGAATACAACCGCGTCATCCGGCATGAGGCAGGGCACACGCTCGGCTTCCCGCACGAACACATGCGGCGCGAACTGGTGGCGCGAATCGACCCCGACAAGGCCTACGTGTACTTCCTCGCGACGCAGGGCTGGGACAAGGACACGGTCGACCAGCAGGTGCTCACACCGCTGGATGATCAGTCCATCTTCGCCACCCCGGCGGATCAGACGTCCATCATGTGCTACCAGTTGCCCAGCTCCATCACCCGCGACGGACAACCCATCCTGGGAGGCCTGGACATCAACGTGACGGACTACGTGTTCGCGGGGCTCATCTACCCGAAGCTCAACTTCGAGGACATCCAGGCCGTCCGCAAGACGAAGCCCAATCTCGGAGAGGACGTCGCCGCCTTGATGGAGCGGGTGGGCGTCAAGGACTGGGGCGCGGCGAGGGACCCGCAGCTCAGCATGTAGCCGTCCCCGTGAGCGCAACGGCGGTAGGTCTCCTGCATGAGGGCCGGGAGGCCTACCAGCCGCGCGCCGCGACGTCCCAGGTCGCCACGCCCGTATCGCCTCGCACGACGTGCAGTCGCGAGTGCATGGGGACGGAAACACAGACATGGTTCGGCACCACGCGCACTCGGTCACCGATGCGCGGTCGCCACGTCGTGGCTGATACATCCAGCAGGCCGTGTTCTTCCGACAGGTTCTTCACCACGACCTCCGGCCGTTCCAGCAGGACGCCGTACCCAGGCGCGATGCCCTCTTCCTTGGCGAGCGCCTTGGCCCCCGCGTCGATGACCACCTGGCCGGACACGGCGGTGCTCACCACGGTGGCCAGGACCGAGTAGGCGCATTCCGTCCAGTCATTGGCACCGACGAGGGTGCTGTTGCGGTCGTTCAGCGCGTTGAGGCCCGGGCGGATCTCCGTGAGGCCGTGCACTGCGTGGGATTGCCAGAGGGTGGGTGTGGAGCCGCCGCTCACGACCTCGGGAGGGAGGCCCGCGCCACGCAGGGCGTCCACGAACGACGCCAGTGTCTGGGATTGGGTCCGCATCGCGGCGGGCAGCTCCGCCTGGGGTATCCGGAGGTGGCCGGCGTAGAACGTCACCCCGCGAAAGGACACGCCCGGCGTGGAGGCCGCCGCGCGGGCTAGGGCCACGGCCTCGTCCGGCGTGCGCAGTCCGACCCGACGCATGCCCAGGTCCAGCTCCACCAGCACGCCCACGGTGCGTCCCGCGTTCCGGGCTGCTTGTGCCAGCCCGTTCAGCACCTCCACGGAATCGAGGGCCACGGAGATGCGCGCGTGAGAGGGCAGCGCCATCAGTCGCGCGAGCCGGCGGGCACCCACGGGTGGGTACGCGAGCAGCACGTCGTCGGAAACGGAGGCCATGACCTCGGCTTCCAGGACCGTCGCCACCGTGACACCTGAAGCGCCCGCCGCCACCTGAAGCGCGCCCAGCTCCGCCGTCTTGTGCGTCTTCGTGTGGGGCCGCCAGCGCAGCCCGTGCTCGCGCGCATAGGCCGCGACGCGCTGGAGGTTCTGCTCGACGCGGTCCAGGTCGACGAGGGCGGCGGGCGTGTCGAGCGATTCCAGGAAGGACATGCGGTCGATGTTCGCACCCGGCGCGCATGTCCTCCAGCACTCCGTCATGGGGGCTGAAGCCGACGTGCGGCAGGCAACGTCCCCCGAGGCCATTCACCTCAAGGGTGCTTCTTCGTTTCAGTGAAGACCGGTTCGTTCCGCCGGATGCGTGCGAAGAGTTCGTCGTGGTCGATTTCGCCGAGATCGATGTTCCAGAGGTCGGGCACCAGGAAGGCGGAGGCCAACGACGCCGCCTCTTCGTCGGAGCGCCCGTTCTCGAAGCGATGCTCCGTGCGGAATTCTCCGTAGCACGCGACTTCGTGAACATTCTCATCCAGGATGCGCGTCTCCAGGTTGCCCGCCACGATGAGACTCTCATCGTTGTAGACGCCCTGGATGACGTCCCGGACCACCAGGTCGCCCAGGACCAGGAAGTTCCCCGACGTTCGCAGTCCCTTCGCGACACAGCGGCCCAGGACCACGATGGTCGAATCCGGTCCGCAGTCGTCCAGGAATCCATCGACCTCCAGGTCGCCCAGCACGAGGAGGGGACAGGTGACGAGCAGCGAACCGGGAGCCTTCGCATTGCCCGTCACGACCGTGGACTTGGACAGCGACGCGTCCAGCACGGCGTCCACGGGTTCGAGGAACTCGCGCATCACCACGGCGGCCAGGCCGACATGCGACACGGGCCCGGGACACAGCGCCTTCGCGAGCGCGGTGGGCTGAAGGGGCGCGTCCTTGGGGAATGCCCGCCCCAGGGGCGTGACCAGGGGCGTGCCCTGATGGGAGAGCGCATCCTTGATGGCACCGTCCAGCCGGGCGAGCGTGGCCTCCGCGCGCGGAAGGAAGTCGTTCTTGGAAAGGAGCATGGGCGCATCCCATCCAGCGTGAAGAGGCGCGGTGGGTCTGATCCGCGCCCCCCGCTCCTCGACCTGCCCAGCCCTGGCCTTCGTCGGGTGCTGTTGGTGTCTGACCGCCCATGCACGAACACCACGTCAACCGCGATGGCGTCCGCATCTCCTATCAGGTGCTCGGCCCCCTCCAGGCCCCACCCGTGCTCCTGCTGGCGGGCAACGGATGCGGTGCCAGCTACAGGAGTTGGATGAACAGCTTCCTGACGAAGAAAGGGTCACGTGGCTGCGCTTGGGGCTACAAGGTGCTCAGGCAAAGGCCGTGTCCGAGGGCCCTGCGTTCTTGCCAGAAGCGTGCGAGCAATGGCTCTCGGTTCTGGATGGTCACTGAGGTCGAAGCATCTCTCCCACGAGCACGGTCTTGAGTGCGAAGTCGGCGGGACTCGCGCCGGTCAATCGCAGCTCGCACGTCATGCCGCCGTGAATCTCATCAAGCTCGGTCCGGTAGGCCCGGATCCCCATGACTCGCGCTTCCATCGCGCGAAGGCTCTTTCTTGAGGAGCCATCGAACGCTTCATCGACCCGCTGATGTTCGACTTGGAAGACTTCCTCGAACACATCGCCCAACCGAATGGGGCCTGTGAGGACACGCCCCGCGATGAGGACATCCCCCTCGAAGGGCGTGATGCGCTCGACCGTGAACTCAATCCACCTCCACTCATCAGGCATCGTGAGCTCCACCGTGGGAGGGCGACACGGTCACGAGGTGGCTTTTCAGGCTGACCGCTACGCCGCCGGCTCGAAGCTGATGCGCGGGCGCTGCCACGCCCAGCCGCCCGCCTTCAGTGCCGCCATCGCCTGCGCGTCCAACTCCCGCAGCGCCGCCAGCACCGCCGCCGGAGGACGGGGCGCACCCGGCGCGCTCTCCACCTCGAAGCGGGCCGGAATGGCGCTGGCATCCTGCCCGCCCATCACCACGCGGACCTGACAGTTCTGCGGCGACAGCTCCGTCTCCCCGGACCACGACACGTCCTGGACGAACAGGTCCACCGCACCCAGCACCTTCTGCCCGCGCAGCTTCGCCACCACCGCGTCCAGTGACCCCTTCGCGCGTTCATTCCGCCGCTTTCCAATGCGGGTGAGCGTGAACCAGGCGAGGCCGCCCGCGAGGACGGGCGAGAGGATGAAGAAGGGGATGAGCGGGCTCATGGGCGCCAGGGTGCCACGAAACACGGGAAAGGAAACGCCCGTCCTTCCACTCAGGGAAGGACGGGCGGATGACCTCACAACGACCTACTGCGGCGCGGGCGCGCTGGGCTTCTTCGTCGCGTTGGGCTTGTACGTCATGCCCAGCTCGTTGAAGACGAAGGAGTAGACGTCCACCTCCTCCTCGATGCGCGCCGCCAGCGGCGTGCCGGAGCCGTGGCCCGTCTCCGCGTTGGCGCGCAGCAGGATGGGCTTCGGGGCGCTGGTGGCCGCCTGCATCCGGGCCACCATCTTGCGCGAGTGGAACGGATCCACGCGCGGGTCGTTCGCCCCGGAGGTGAAGAGCACCGACGGGTACTTCGTCCCGTCCTTCACCTGGTGCACCGGCGAATAGGCATACAGCGCCTTGAACTGCTCCGGGTCCTTCACCGTGCCGTACTTCGTCACGTTGAACTGGCCGTTGGGTGTCAGCTCCGTGCGCAGCATGTCGTAGATGCCCACGCGCGCCACCACCGCGCCGTACTGCTCCGGGTGCTGCGTCACGGCCGCGCCCATCAGCAGGCCGCCGTTGCTGCCGCCCTGGATGGCCAGCTTCTTCGGCTGCGTGTACTTCTGGTCCACCAGCAGCTTCGCGCACGCGTAGAAGTCGTCGAACACGTTCTGCTTCTTCGTCAGCGAACCCGCCTGGTGCCAGGCCTCACCGAACTCCGAACCGCCGCGCAGGTTCGCCACCGCGAACACGCCGCCCTGCTCCAGCCACAGCCCCGCCGTCGGGCTGTAGCCGGGCGTGATGGAGACGTTGAAGCCGCCGTAGCCCGTGAGCCACGTCGGGTTCTTCCCGTTCAGCTTCGTGCCCTTCTTCTTCAGGATGGTCAGCGGCACCTTGCTGCCGTCCTTCGACGTGGCCTCCGTGCGCACCACCTCCACGTCGCTCATGTCGATGGCCGCCGTGCGCGCCAGCGCCGTCTTCGTCACCTTGCCGTCCGCCGCCGAGTACCGGAACCACGCGGCCGGCGTCGTGAAGCTGGAGTTGGCGAACAGCACGTCGTCCGCGCCCTGCCGCACCGCGCCCCCCACCGACGACACCGGCAGCGTGGGCACCAGCCCCAGCGCCTTGCCCGTCAGGTCCACGATGCGCAGCTGCGACGGCCCGCCCAACTGCTCCAACAGGTACAGCCGGCTCTTCGTGGGCAGGAGGGCCTGCACCGTGGCCTCGCCCTCCGGGACGAGCACCGTCGCCTTGTCCAGCGTCGGCGTGGCCAGCGGCAGGCGCAGCACCTTGCCGCGCGAGGCGTCCTTGCGGCTGAGCAGGTACGCCGCGCCGTCGCTGCCGAAGCGCGCCGACACCACCTTGTCCGTGAACTTCGCGACCTGCGCCCACGTGCCCTTGGGGCCGTGCAGGTACAGCTCGAACTCGCCGCCGTCCCCGTTGGCCACGCGCGCGAACGTGTACTGGCCGTCGTCGCTGGCCTCCAGGTCCGTCATCGCGATGCGCGGAAAGTCCTTGCCCAGCGCGTACGTGTCCTTCTCCGTGGGCGTGCCCAGCGCGTGGAAGTACACCTGCTGGTACACCTCGCGGTCGATGGCGGGACGCTCCTCGCCGCGCGGATAGCGCGTGTAGAAGAAGCCCGTGCCCTGCGCGTTCCACGCGAGGCTGCCGCCCGCCGTGCCGCCGTTGACGCGCGGGACGACCTCGTTGGCCAGCGCCTTCGCCGTGGCCACGTCGTACACCGACACGTCACCGCTCTCCGTGCCGCTCTTCGACAGCGACACCGCCGCCTTCTTGCCGTCGTTCGTGAGCTGGAACCAGTCGATGGTCGTCTTGCCGGACGGGTCCACCTGCGTGGGATCCAACAGCACGCGCTCCTTCGACGTGTCGTCCAGCGAGCCCAGGACGACGAGCGTCGGCTGCTGCTTCGGCGGCTGGAACTTCATCGCCACGATGACGCCGCCCTTCTCCTCCAGGCCCCCGTACGCGGGGGACTTCCACGACAGCAGCTCGGTGATGCGCTGGCGCAGGCCCTCGCGCCCCGGCAGCTTGTCCAGCGTCGCGCGGGTGTACGCGTTCTGGGTGTCCGTCCACTGCTGCACCTTGGGGTCGGTGGCGGACTCCATCCACTGGTAGGGATCCGCCACCGTGGTGCCGTGGTACGTGCTCTCCACGGGCTGCTTCTCCGTGGCGGCGGGCTTCGCGGGCGCCTTGCCCGCTGCTCCGGACACGAGCGGCAGGAGCAGCGCGGCGGTGGTCACTGCGGTCTTCAGCTTCACGGTTCACCTCGCATGGGTGCTGTGCCCTGGGAAGAGTGCGCCCCGCCGCTTCAATGCAGGGGCAGCTCCACCAGGGCGGTGGAGAAGACATCGAAGGTCTCGTTGGCGTTGGGCTTCGTGCCCTCGTCCATGTTGCCGAGCATCAGCGCGAAGACGACGCGCGGGTGCTCCACGTCGTTGGGGCGCTCGGCCACGCCCACGAAGCACTTCTGGCCCGTCAGCGTGCCCGTCTTCGCGCGGACGCGGCCCGCGGTGGCCGGCGTGGTGGGCCGTCCCGCCAGCGTCCCGTCCACGCCCAGCACCGGCAGGCTGTCCACCAGCGCTGGGCCATACGGCTCCTGGAGGCTGGTGAAGATGACGCGCGCCATGCCCCGGGGCGTGGCCAGGTTGTAGCGGGACAGGCCGCTGCCATCCACCGGGCGCAAATCCTTGGACGGCACGCCCCGGCGCAGCAGCTCCGCGGCCAGCGCCGTCCGGAGCGCGGTGTAGCCCTCCTGCCCGGTGCGCTCGCGCGCGAAGCGCATGCCCAGCCGCTCCGCGTACAGGTTGAGGCTCTCCTTGTTCGTCACGCGCACCAGCTCCGACAGGGGCGGGCTCGTCAGCTCCACCAGCGGCACCGGCACCGGGGGCATGGGGGAGGTGGGGGCCTCCAGCGTGAGGGGCAGCCGCGTCACGCCCTTGCGCGCCAGCGCGTCGTCCACGCACGCGGCGAAGAGCTCCTGCGGCGCGTCCACGGCCAGCTTCACGCCCGCGGACTGGGGGCAGGGGCCGCCCTGGGGCGAGCGCCACGTGCAGCGCACGCCCTGGCCCCCGCGCATGCAGGAGAGGTTCGTGCGCTCCGCGTTGGCGTCCACGCGCACCACCGCGCTCAGCGTGGCGAAGGTGGGGGTGAGCTGCACGGAGGGCGCGTCCGCGCAGGTGGAGCCGGGCGCGCGGGTGAGGGCCAGGTCCACCACGTTCTCGCGGAAGACGAAGGGCGTGGGGGCCGCGCTGTAGGCATACGCGGCGTCATCCCAGGCCCAGCCAGGCCCCATCAGGCCATCCACCCCGTCGGTGCCGGCGATGCGCACGCTGCCGCGCCACTGGTGGATGCCGCGCGCCTGGAAGGCCTCCGCGATGCGGTCGCACGCGAGCGCCGTCTCCGGGAAGCGCCAGGAGCCCAGGGACGGGTCTCCGGAGGCCTGCGCCACCACGTCGCCCAGGAACAGGCCCCCCACCTGCGAGCCCTCCAGGGTCACCGGCGTCACGAAGCGGAAGTCAGCCCCCAGCGCGGACAGCGTGGCGGACGTGGACACCACCTTCATCACGGACGCGGGCAAGAGGCGCACGTTCTCCCGGTGCGTGAAGAGCGGCTCGCCGGTGCGCGCGTCCACCACGTACGCGCCCGCGAGCGCCCCGTCCGCCTCCAGGGTCTCCAGCAGGGCCTTCATCACCCCGGTCAGGGTGTTGCCCGGGGGCGCCTGGGGCGTGGACGGCGCGTGGGCGCAGGCGGACAGGAGGAGGCAGACGGTGGAGACTCGGAGTGCGCGGCGCATGGCGGCGGCCACCGTATGTCGCGCTCCTGGGAGTGTCATCGTTTCCGGCCAGCGGGGAAGGGCGGATGCGTGCACGGGTGGACGCCCGGCAGGGGACCTGGAGGCGCGCAACGGCCAGGGCGGCCAGCTATTCCCAGCGCACCCCGTCCAGCCACGCCGAGTGCCTTGACGCCACGGCACTGGACGCCCATCCTGCCGCGCCCCATGCCTGTCCTCCGTGGTGCCGTGACCTTTTCGCGCTTCCGGACCGAGCCTTCCAAGGAAGCTCCGTCCGACGTGAAGCGCTGGTTGACGAAGGGACTCAAGTCCCATGCGTTCGAACCCATCGACCGTCGCTCAGAAGATGAGCGCGCGGCCGGTTTCGTGGAGCTGGAGAACGCGGAAGCGTCCGACTTCTCCACCAGCAACCTCTTCTATGGCGAGTACGCCCTGTTCTCCTTCCGCATCGACACGCTGAAGGTGCCCGCGTCGATGATGAAGGCGGAGCTGGACAAGTGGACGTCCGCCTTCACCAAGGAGAACAGCCGCCCGCCCGCGCGCGCGGAGAAGAACAAGCAGAAGCTGGAGCTGAAGCAGCTGCTGCGTCAGCGCGCCGTCCCGCGCACCAGCGTGCTGGACGTGACGTGGAACCTGAAGACGCAGCAGGTGCAGATCTGGGCCGCGTCCCGCAAGACGGTGGATGAGATCTCCGTCGCGCTGGAAGGCGCCCTGGCGGTGAAGGTGATTGGCATCACGCCCGCGTCGATGGCGCAGCGTGCGGGCATCGACGACAAGGCCCTGGGCCCCACGGCGGAGCTCATCGGAATGGACCTGCCGGCGACGGCTTCGGTGGAGGACAGCCATGGCGAAGGGTGAGCAGGCGCGGATCGAGGCGGCGTTCGCCCGGGGCGACGTGGGCATTGACGGGGCCTCCACCGAAGAGGTGAAGGACGAGGCGGAGGTCGAACAGGGCAAGGCGCGCGAACAGCTCCTGCGCGGCCGGGCCTACCTGGGCCGCGAGTTCCTCACGTGGCTCCTATGGCGTTCGGAGTCCGGCGACGCGCTGGTGGACCACGACGGTTCCGGCATCACCGCGCTCTACCTGGGCAAGGTGGTGCTGCGCGGCGTGGCGGGCGACGTCACGGAGTTGAGCGCGCGCGGCACGCTGGCGCCGTATTCGGAGAACGTGCGGCACTCGTTGGATCGGGGCCTGCTCGTGTCCCAGGCCCGGCTGCGCATCTCCCACGGCGAGCGCGAGTTCGAGCTCACCCTGGATGCGGAGTTCCTGGACATCCGCGCCGCCAAGCTGCCCGCCCTCATGACCGAGGAGGAGGATGATCAGCTCTCCGAGCGCCTGGAGCTGACCGAACAGCTCTCCACCCTGGTGGATGCCCTGGTGAACGACTTCCTCACCGTGCGCGGCGGCAAGGCCTGGAGCAAGACCGTGGTCCCCGCGATGAAGGCGTGGATGAAGGGCGAGGAGAAGGGCTCCGACCTGCTCTCCAAGGCCGCCCGCGCCAAGGGCCGCGACGCCCGGGCCGCTCGCGGCTGAGTCGGCTGAAACATCTGGATTAAAACAAGGAAGACTTGGACTCTTGGAAAAGTCCGGGAGGGATGACACGCTGCGAAAAGCGGTTTGTCCCCCTCCTGGAGTTTTTCAATGAAGCATCCCTTCCTGTCGTTGGTGGCTGCCCTGGCCGCCTTCCTTCTGCCGCTGCACGCGGGCGCCCAGAGCAGCATCGTCGCGTTTGGCGACAGCCTGAGTGACAACGGCAACAACGGCACCGCCACCAGCAGCCCCACGACGAACCCCTCCAGCCAGATTTCCGGCACCTGGGTGAAGCAGCTCGCGACGCAGCTGGGCCTGCCCCTGACGGCGTCCGACAACGGCGGCACGAACTACGCCCGGGGCGGCGCCGTCACCAGCGGCATGTCCGGTCAGGTGAACACCTATCTGGCGGCCCACCCGACGGCGTCCCCCACCGCGCTGTACGTCCTCTGGGGCGGCGGCAACGACATCAACTACAAGGCCCAGGCGAACCCGTTCGACTCGGCGGGCATCAAGGCCGCCGCCACGACGGCCGCCAACAACATCAACGCGCAGATCCGCAAGCTCGTCGCCGCCGGCGCGAAGCGCATCCTGTGGGTCAACATGCCGCCCCTGAACAAGACGCCTGCGGCGCTGTCCGTGCCGGGCGGTCTTGGCAACACGGTGCTCGCGCCCCCCGTCACCCAGTTCAACTCGCTGTGGACCTCGCACCTGACGCAGCTGCGCAAGGACTTCCCGTCCGTCACCTTCATCGGGATGAGCTCCTTCAACCAGTTCAACGCCATCCTCGCGGCGCCTTCCTCGTACGGGCTGACGAACGTCACCGGCACCGCGAAGGGCAAGGTGGTCAACCCGGACAAGTACCTGTTCTGGGATGAGATCCACCCGACGAGCTACGCCCACCGCATCTTCGCGGACTACGGCTACGACCTGGTGTCGGACGCCTTCGGCTTCAGCGCCGGCCTTTCCGCGGACGAGTGGACGGTGCAGGACTGGAGCGCCGCCCAGTGAAGACCTCCTTCCTGATGCTGTCGGCCGCGTTCGTTGCCCTGGCTCCGCTCCAGGCGGATGCTCAGAGCGGCATCGTCGCGTTCGGCGACAGCCTGAGTGACAACGGCAAGTACAGCACCGCCACCAGCGGCCCCACGACGACGCCGTCCAGCCAGATCTCCGGCCCCTGGGTGAAGCAGCTCGCGAACCAGTTGGAGCTGCCGCTCGTGGCCTCCGACGAGGGCGGCACGAACTACGCGCAGGGCGGCGCGGTCACCGCCGACATGACGGGCCAGGTGAACGCCTACCTCAAGGCCAGCCCGGTGGCGTCCCCCACCGTGCTGTACGTCCTCTGGGGCGGCGGCAATGACATCCAGCACAAGGCGATGGACAACCCGTTCGACACGGCGGGCATCAAGGCGTCTGCGACGAAGGCCGTCTCCAACATTGAAGGGCAGATCCGCAAGCTCGTCGCGGCGGGCGCGAAGCGCGTCCTCTGGGTGAACATGCCGCCGCTGCACAAGACGCCCGCGGCGCTGTCCATCCCGTTCGGCCTGGGCAGCAGCGTGCTGTCGCCTCCCAGCAGCCAGTTCAACACGCTCTGGTCCCAGTCCCTGACGCGGCTGCGTGGCGAGTTCCCGTCCGTCACCTTCCTCGGGATGAATGCCTACACGAAGTTCAACGCCATCATCGCGGCGCCGTCCGCGTACGGGCTGACGAACGTCACCGGCACGAGCAAGAACAAGAACGTCAACCCGGACAAGTATCTGTTCTGGGATGAGATCCACCCCACCAGCTACAGCCACGGCATCTTCGCGGACTACGCGTACGACCTCGTCTCCGACGCCTTCGGCTTCAGCCCGGGCTTCACGGCCGACGAGTGGACCGTGGAGTCGTGGGGCGCACAGGCGCGGTAGGCAGCACCGCACCAGTCTGGACCGCCGCCCGCGCCGCGATGGAGCGGGCGGCTGTTCCAGTCCGGTGCACGCAGGGGCCGTTCCGGGGCGGGCAGGGGGCGGCACGCGGCTGGCAATGACACACGGGTGAACCCTCCACCGTGTGAGCAGGTGTCCCGTGCCTTCGCCCCTTCCCAGCACTGAAGCCATCCAGCGCATCTCCCTGAAGAATCGCGAGTACGCCTACATCGAGGACGCGAACCGGGGCGTGGTGCTGATGGAGGTGGGGCCCCGGGTCCTCACCTTGGAAGCGCACCTGACGCTCGTCGCAAAGGAGCGGATGGTCGAAGTGGGCGCTGGCCACTGGTGCGTCGTGCGCAACCCCGTGGTGCGCGAGAGCGGCCAGGTGGCGCTGGACGACTTCGGCCAGGCCCGGGTGGCGGTGGGGGACCGCGAGGTCCGCGTAGGCCCCAAGGTGTTCCCGCTGTATCCGGGTGAGGAGTTGGAGGGGGACATCATCCCCGAGTACGTGCTGGGCGTGTCGGAAGCGCTGCGCCTGCGCGCGCTCACCGCCTTCACGGACGACCGCGCCAAGGACGCCCCCCGCCGCCGCGAAGCCGGTGACGAATGGCTGATGCGCGGCCCCGGTCGCTACGTGCCCGGCGAGGCCGTCTCCGTCGAGTCTCTGGAGAAGGCCCGCGTCCTCAAGGAGACCGAGTACTGCGTCATCTTGAATCCGGTGGACCGCGCCACGGGCCGCATCCAGGAAGGCCGCCGCAAGGTCGTCTCCGGTCCGGATGTCTTCTTCCTGGAGCCCGGCGAGGCCCTGGAGGGCGACGTTCGCCGCAAGCACGTCCTGTCGGAGCTCCAGGGCCTGAAGCTCCAGGCGCTGGATGACCTCACGGAAGAGGAGGGCGGCGAGCCCCGCCTGCGCAAGG
The DNA here is from genome assembly GCF_026626765.1 of Corallococcus sp. bb12-1. NCBI lineage: Bacteria > Pseudomonadati > Myxococcota > Myxococcia > Myxococcales > Myxococcaceae > Corallococcus > Corallococcus sp. bb12-1. Next base: position 172,649 of record NZ_JAPNJZ010000012.1, read on the forward strand.
CCGGTGACACGTGGATCGTCCGCGGGCCGCGCACCTACGTGCCCAGCGAGAAGGTGCTCATCCACAAGGAGATCGCCGCGCTGTCGCTGGGGCAGGGCGAGGGCCTCTACGTGAGGGACCTGCGCTCCGGCAAGGTGACGCTCGTGCAGGGCCCCTGCCAGTTCATGCCGGAGGCGCACCAGGAGCTGCACGAGAAGCGTCTGTCGCCGGACGCGGAAGCCCTGCTGGGCCTGTTGCCCCCCACCGCGTCCACGGAGACGAAGGATGCCCGCGCGCCGCGCCCCACGTCGGCGCCGGAGAAGGGCGACCGCACGCGCGCCATCGTGTTGCGCATCGAGGACAACACCGCGGTGCTCATCAACGACTTCGAAAGCAACCACGCTCGGGTGGAGTTCGGCCCGGCGAAGGTGATGCTGCGCCCGTACGAGGACGTCACGGTATTGGATTTGTCTGGCAGCACGCCCAAGCGTCCCCGCCAGCTCAAGGTGCTGATGCTGCGGCTGGGGCCGGACTTCGCCACGGACCTGTTCGAGGTGGCCACGCGCGACCACGCCCGGCTGCGCATCAAGCTCTCCTACAAGTGGCAGTTCGACGTGCAGGGCGACCCGGAGAAGGACAAGGCCATCTTCCGGGTGAACGACTTCATCGGCTACGTGTGTGAGAACCTCGCGTCGCGCATCCGCCAGGTGGCCGCGGAGAACGAGTTCGAGACGTTCCACAAGAACGCCAGCGTGCTCATCCGCCGCGCCATCTTCGGCATGGACGACGCGGGCCGCGCGCGCAAGGACCGGCTCTTCTCCGAGAACCAGCTGCGCATCATCGACATCGACATCAAGGACATCGCCCCCGTCGATGAGAAGACAGCCCTGAAGCTGCGCGAGGCCATCGACACGAACATCCAGATCCAACTGGACGCCTCGCGCCAGGAGGCGCAGGCCGCCGCGGAGCTGAAGCGCATCCGCAGCGAGGAGGAGAAGCAGTTGGCGGACATCTCCAGCCACCGCAAGTCGGAGGCGGAGCGCCAATCCCTCATCGAATTGCAGAACCGCAACCACCAGCTCGAAACGCTCAGCCGCGCCAAGGTGGAGGCGGAGGCGCAGTTGGAGAAGGCGCGCGTGGAGAGCGAGGAGGCCCTGGCCCGCGCCGAGTCCGACGCCCGCGCCTCCCGCATCCGCTCCGAGGCGGAGCTGGAGCGCGAACGCCTCACCATCCAGATGGCCCTGGAGCGCCAGCAGCGCCTCAACGACCTGGAGGCGGAGCGCCAGTCCCGGCTCGCGGAGGTGGAGGCCTCGCAGTTCCGCCAGCGTGTGGAGGCGCTGGGCGGCGGGGAGAACTTCGTCCGGGTCGTCGCGGCGCAGGCCCAGGCCGCCGTCGTCGGCGGGCTGGAGAAGGTCGTCTTCCTGCCCACCGGCTCCAACCTCAACCTCTTCGACGCCATGCAGGGCCTCCTGGGCCCGGGCAGCGCGCCCCGCCTGTCCACCGTCAATGCGCCCAAGCCAGAGGACACTTCCGCATGAAAGTGCGTCTTCGATATTGAAAATGAGAATCGTTATCGATATGGATCGGCGCCTTCGAAGACTGCGGAGTTCCGCAACGAAAGGTGACGACGATGGGCTTTCCTGGAGGCGTGGTCCTGATGCGCGGTGCAGGGCGGTACGGAATGGGGGCCCTCGCGGTCCTCGCGCTGACGCTGGCGGTGGGGGGATGCGGCGGCGACGAGTGCGTCGACGCGTTCGACTGCCGTGACAAGGGAGCGCCCCCCGAGGGCCAGGCGTACATCTGCAATGCCGACAACGCGTGCGAGCTGCGCACCCTGACCCCCGTGCCCGAGGAGGACGCGGGCACCGGGACGGATGCGGGCACGACGACGGACGCGGGCACGACGACGGACGCGGGCACGACGACGGACGCCGGGACGCCGACGGACGCTGGCACCGAGACGGACGCCGGGACGCCGACGGACGGCGGCACGCAGGTGTGCGGCGGCGCGGTGGCGTGCAGGGATCAGAGCATCGACGAGCTGTCGCTGCGCACCAACATTGCGACGGGCACCATCGTGGAGGAGGGCACTACGTCGGGGCAGTTCTTCACGTACATGGATGGGCGGGCCGGTGGCTTGTCCGCGACGCAGTCGTACACCTACGCGCGCTTCACGCCCACGGGGCTGGTGAAGGTGGAGATTGATGATCAGTCCGCGCTCGCGTCGACGGCGTGGGACATCGCGGTGCGCCGCAGCGTCATCCGCGTGAACAGTGGCGTGTCCGGCCCGTCCTGCGTGACGGTGGCCCAGACGGCCGCGGGCACCACGTTCGACGCGGTCACCACCGTGGAGCCGACCGCGACCTTCCTCGCGGAGGCGTACTTCACCGCCAACACCTGCGAGCTCATCCTGGACGGCTCGGGCATCAACTCCCCGGCCACGGCATTGGCCACGTTCTGGAGCTACAACAACTGCCTCGTGATGACCGACAAGGTCTTCCTGTTGCAGTTGGCGGACGGGCGTCACGTGAAGTTGCAGGTGGTGTCGTACTACGAGCCCGCCGCGCAGGCGCAGTGCAACTCCTCCGGCACGCTGCCGGCGGTGACTGGCTCGGCCCAGTACCGCATCAAGTGGGCTTACCTGCCGTGATGGCCCCCGGGGTTCCCGCGCTGCTCCTGCTGCTGACCGGCGCGGGGACTCCGCACCGCCTCCTCCACGAGGAGGCGGTGGCGCCGATGCCGTGGGGGGTCGCCGAGTCCGGGCGGCCCACCTCGGCCACCGCGCCCGCGCCACGCTTCGAGCCGACGGAGACGGTGGAGTCCGCCGTCTCCGAGGGCAATCGCTTCCGCATCCACTTCACCCGCCAGGGGCCGAACGCGGTGCCGCTGGCGGATGAGGATGGCAATGGCGTGCCCGACTTCGTGGAACTCGTCGGACGCACCTATGAGCGCGTGGCGACGTTCTACACGGGTCTAGGTTTCCGCCTGCCGCCCGACGACGCGACCACGCCGGGAGACAACGGCGGCGACGGCCGCTTCGACGTGTACCTGGTGGACTTCGCCCTGCGCGCCGATGGTGCCTTCCGGATGGAGACCTGCCTGGACGGCACCACGCGCTGCACCGGCTACATGCTCCAGGAGAACGACTTCACGGGCTATGGCTACCCGTCCGACCAGGAGGCCGTGGAGATCCTGGCGAGCCACGAGTTCTTCCACGCCGTCCAGGCCGCGTACCGACCCGACCTGGGAGGCATCGCGTCCGAGGGCACCGCCGTCTGGGCCACCGAACGCTTCGAGCCCGCGCTGGATGACCTGGAGGGCTTCAGCCACTACTACCTGGAGCTTCCGGACCGCAGCCTGCTGACGGATCCGAGCGGTCCCGCCGTGGGCTTCAGCTACGGGGCGGGACTCTTCTTCCAGTTCGCGGGCGAGCGCTTCGGGGATGCGCTCCTGGTCGCGTTGCTGGAGGAGTCCGTGCGGCAGCCGACCATTCGCTGGCCGCTGCTGCTGGACACCTGTCTGCGCCGCGACTTCGCGTCATCCTTCGATGCGGCCTTCACGCAGTTCACCGCGTGGAACCTGGGCACCGGTTCGCGCGCGACGCCCGGCTACGGCTACGCGCGAGGAGAGGGCTACGCGCCGCTGGTGACGACCGCCTCGGCGCTGCCCACGTTGCTTACCTCCATGCGGGTGGGTGGCGCCTCCTCGCGCACCTTCGAGGTCGCGGGGAGCACGTCCTTCGTCACGGCCTCGTTCGAGCCCGAGCCGGGCACGGACCTCGCGGCACTGTCCCTGATGGTGGCGGCCGTCACCGATGACGCCGTGCTGCGCGTCGTCCAGGTGAGCGGGCCGGAGCCTCTGCGTGCCCAGGTGGCCGCGGAGGATGCGACGCGGGTCGTGGTCGCCGTCGTGGATGGAAGGCCGCAGGGCCTGGGGCGCTATGGTGAGCTGTGCATCGCGGCCACCGGTCAGGATGCGGGCTGTGCCCCGGTGCTGCCTCCGCCGTCCGATGGTGGCACGGACGCCGGGACGGAAGATGCCGGTACCGTGGATGCGGGGACCGGAGACGCGGGCAGCCTGGACGCAGGCTCCGTGGACGCCGGAAAGCCCCAGGAGCCCATCGATGATCCGCAGGACCCGTCAGGGTCGGATGGCGGATGTCAGGCGGCGGGAGGTCCCTTGTCGGGTGCCTTCATCGCGCTGCTGCTGGGGCGGAGCCTCCGGCGCCGGTCACGGCCCGGCCCAGGGCTGATGTAGCGCTCCCTCACAAGGGCCCGCGAACCTGTCCGACTGTCCTACAGGTTCGCGGAGGTGCACCGTCTCGCGAGGGGCGTGAGCGGGGCACGCACCTTCAGTCCAGGGGCCACACATGCCCTCCCATGACGTGGGAGGGCCATGCCACGAGCCTACGCGTGGGCCGTGTCCCGCTGGGCAGGCACTTCCCCGCGCAGCTCCGCGACCTCGGCGCGCAGCAGCCAGTCCGACGGGAAGTCGGAGGAGGCGCGGGCGATCTGCTCCAGCCGGTCCGCCGGGAGCTGTCCCGTCTCCCGGATGCGGCGCACCTCCGTGTAGAGCGTCGCCAGGGACGGATGCAGTGCCTTCGCCTTGCGCTCGCGGGCCTGCGCCTCGCCGTCGCCCGCGGTGAAGGCATTCATCTCCCCGAACCAGCGGTCCCATGCGCCGGTATCCGCCGGGCCTCCGGCCACGGACGGCAGCCGCTCCGTCACGTACACGCGCGCCATCGACGGCAGCTCCAGCGGCTTGCCCGCGAGCGTCCCGCTCAGGGCAATCACCTCGCCGCCGTCCACCGCGAAGCCCTCCAGCACCAGCCCGCTGTCCAGCGCCAGGCGGAAGTTCCCGCGCTCCGGCAGGGTGCCACTGCCAAATGCCACCAGCGCCGCGCCGCTGAACGGCTTGTCCAACGCCTGTCCATCGCGCGAAGTGACGATGGGGCCTTCCAGCCGCGCCATCGCGGTGGACAGTCCGGGGGCCACCTCGCCCGCTGCCGGCAGCAGCTCCACCACCTTGCCCGTCACCTCCCGGCCGTCCGCGAGCACCAGGTGGTTCACCGTGCGCGCGCGCAGCGCCTCGTTCAGGCCCAGGTCCCCGCCGCGCTTCCACGCGAGCGTGGCCTCGAACTCCGCCAGCACCTCGAACAGGTGCTCGAAGTCTCGCGCCACGAAGAGCTGCGGCTGCATGCGGGTGATGTCGTAGTCCGTGTCCGCGCACGCCACGCCCAGCGGCAGCTTCTGCACCGCGGACGTCAGGCAGTGCTTCGCCTCGCCGATGCTCGACAGCAGGCCTGCGCCGTAGATGCGCGGACGCTCCAGGTCGCCCACGAGGCCGTACTCCGCCGTCCACCAGTACAGGCGGCTCGCCCGGGTGCTCTCGCTGATGTAGCGGTGGCTCTCATTGGCGGCCTCCAGGCGGGCCTGGGCGTGCGCGATCTCCGCCTCGCTCGCCGTGGGGTCCTCCTTCACCACCGACAGGTTGCGGATGGCCTCGAAGACGGCCTGGTCCTCCACGCTCGCGATGGCCTTGAACCCCACCAGCCCCACCGCCTTGAGGTACTCCGCGTAGCGACGGTTCGCGATGATGGGCGCGTGCCCCGCGCTCTCGTGGACGATGTCCGGCGCGGGCGTGTACTGGATGTGCTCGTGCGTGCGGATGTCCGCCGCGATGGCCAACACCCCCAGCGCCTGCAGCTCCGTGAAGACCGCCGGGGGGATGAAGCCGCGCACCGCCACGCAGGACCAGCCCAGCTTCGACAGCTTCTCGTTCATCTCGTCCAGGCTGGGGATGGCCTCCGCGCCGATGCCGGTGGCCTCCAGTCCTTCCAGGTAGACGGGATGCGCCTTGTCCCGCAGGTGCCCCCGGAGCTGCCCCAGGATGTGCCGCCACACCGCCTGATCGCGGGGCGTGTAGGCCGCGTAGTCCTGCGACACGACATAGCGGCGCAGGTGGGCGGGCAGGCGAGCGATCGTCCGTTCCGTGGGGGTCATCTCGGAGGCTCCTTCAAGAGAAACAGGACACCTGGAAGATACCCATGTCAGCGGAGGACGGAAATCCGGCAGATTACGACGTCTTCGTCGGATTATCGCCGTTTGCGGAGCCGACGTCGCAGGCCGTCCAGCACGGCGTGGGCGCCGGGGCTGAGGCCGCCGGAGGGCCACAGGGCGACGACTTCGACCACCTGGGGCTCCGCTTCGCGCAGGGGCCAGACGTGGAGGTCGGCGGGGAACGGTTGGGTGGGCCGTACGTCGGGGGCGATGGCGCAGGCGCGGTAGGCGCGCAGCAGCTCGAAGAGGTGGAGGAAGCTCTCCACGCGGCCGACTTCGTCCACCTTGACCCCCTGGGCGGAGAAGCGCGCGCTGTTGGCGCCGCCATACGGGTCGTCGCGCAACCAGTCCACGAAGCGTTGACCCTGCAGGTCCTTCACATCCAGCGCGCGCCGGGAGGTCTGTTCGCTCACCAGCGCGGAGTCCGGGCCGGCGATCACCACGAAGGACATGCGCAGCAGCGATTCTGAATCCACGCCGTCGTGGGGCGGCAGTGGGGTGAAGTCCAGCACCAGGTCCTGCTGCCGGGTCTGCACCTGCCGCACCAGTTCGTGCGAACCGCCGAAGCCCACCACCAGCTTGAGGTCGGTGGCGGCCGCGTCCTGCGCGATGCCGCCCAACAGCGACATGGACAGGGTGGGGTTGAGCCCCAGGCGCAGGGTGGGCTCCACGCGCGCCAGGTCCACGAGCCGCTTCATGTCCAGTTGGTGCAGGGGCGTCTGGGTGCCCGCGTAGAGGCGCTCGCCGCGCGCGGACAGTTGCAGCCTGCGTCCCGGGCCGCGCTCCAGCAGGACCGCGCCATCCGCCAGGGCCTCCTCCAGCGCGCGGATGTGCTCACTCACCACGGAGCGGGCGACGCCCAGGTGCTCCGCGGCGGCGTCGATGCTGCCCGCCTCCACGGCGGCGGTGAAGGACTCCAGCCAGACCAGATGTCGCAGCAGCTTACGCGGGGGCATGAGGGCCTTGTTCCTGGCGCACCCATGCGCCCCGGGGTGGGTGCGACGGTCAGATGAAGTAGTCGGGGAACAGCTCCGCGCCGGGCACGGACTGGTACTTGTCGAAGTCCGTGACGCCCACGCCGCGCAGCACGTCCTCGTCGATGCAGAAGTTGCCGGTGAAGGAGCGGCTGGGCTTGGTGAGGATGGCGTGGGCCGCGTCCGCCATGATCTCCGGCGAGCGGCTGCCCTTGATGGTCTCATCGCCGCCCAGCAGGTTCTGCACGGCGGCGGTGGCGATGACGGTGCGGGGCCAGAGGGCGTTGACGGCGATGCCCTCGTCCTTGAACTCCTCCGCCATGCCGAGCACGCACATGCTCATGCCGAACTTCGCCATGGTGTAGGCGACGTGGGGGCCGAACCAGCGCGCCTCCATGTTGAGCGGCGGCGAGTTGTTGAGGATGTGCGGGTTCGAGGACTTCTTGAGGTACGGCAGGCACGCCTGCGAGCACGCGAAGGTGCCGCGCGTGTTGATGCCGTGCATCAGGTCGAAGCGCTTGAGCGGCGTCTCCAGCGTACCGGTGAGGCTGATGGCGCTGGCGTTGTTCACCAGGATGTCAATGCCGCCGAACGTCTCCACCGCCTTGGCCACGGCCGCGTGGATCTGCGCCTCGTCGCGGATGTCCACCACGCAGGGCAGCGCCTTGCCGCCGGCCGCTTCAATCTCCTTCGCTGCGGTGTAGATGGTGCCGGGCAGCTTGGGGTGCGGGTCGGTCGTCTTCGCCGCGATGATGATGTTGGCGCCGTCCCGGGCCGCGCGCAGCGCGATGGCCAGTCCGATGCCGCGGCTGGAGCCGGTGATGAAGAGGGTCTTGCCTTTGAGGGTGGACATGGGCCGCATCCTCGCTGATTCGAGGCAGGCCGCAATGCCCGGAGCGGTCGGACGCGTGTGGGTCCGACCGCTCTTCAACGGAGCTTCAGGAGAACTTCAGCCCGGGCTCAGGGGGTGTAGAGGAGGACCTGGTTGACGCTCACAAGGGCGTCCCGGTCCCATCCGCCCACGAAGAGCACCTTGCCGTTGGGCAGCAGGGTGGTGGCCATGAAGTAGCGGTTCGACGCCATGCTGGTGGAGAAGGCCACCGTCCCGGTCGCCGGATCGAAGATCTCCGTCGTCAGGCCGACCAGGGAGTTGCCTCCCGCGAGCAGGAGCTTCCCCGAGGCCAGCTGGACCACGGAGGACGACGCGCGGTCATAGGTGAAGTTGCCCACCGTCGTCTGGACGTTGAGGACGGGGTCATACAACGCGACCAGGGGTCCGCCGACGAGCAGGACCTTGCCCGAGGGCTGCAGGAAGGCGTGCGTGAAGGTCCGGGTTGTCATCCCCGTGGCGCCGTTCCAGGTGTTGTTGGACGGATCATAGAATTCCGAGGGGAGGTTGCCGCCCAGGATGAGGACCTTGCCGGACGGCAGCAACACCGCTTCGTGATTGTTATGGGCATACGCCGCGCTCGCCACCGGCACCCATGTCTGCGTCGTGGGGTCGAACAGCTCCGGGATGCGGTTGCTCGTGGTGTCGCCCGTGGTGTTGCCACCGACGACCAGGACCTTGCCGTTGGGCAGCAGCGTCGCCGTGTGATTGCCACGCGCGAAGGCCATGTTCGGCCCGGCTGCCCAGGTGTTGGTGGCGGGGTCGTAGATCTCCACGTTGCGCAGAGGGGTGATGTTCGGGTAGCCCGCGAAGCCACCCGTGACCAGGACCTTGCCGTTGGGCAGCAGCGTTACTGCCGGCGAGTAGTGGGACGTGCCCAGGGAGCCGGCCGGGGACCACGTCGCCGTGGTGGGATCATAAAGCTCCGCGGACGCCAGGATGGGGGTGGAGGAAACCGATCCCCCGAAGATCAGGATCTTTCCGGAGGCCAGGGGGATGAGGCTCGCTCCGAATCGGCGGGCCGTCAGGCTGGCGGTGGCATCCCACCGCGCGACGGTGCTCTCCGGCGGCGGGGTGCAGGTCGGGACCCCTACCACGGCGACGCTGAAGCTCGTGGACGCGGAGAAGCCCAGGGCGTTGGTGACGGTGGCGCTGACGGTGGGGCTGGGGCCATCGGGGATGCAGGCCGGCGCCTTCCAGGCGATCTCGCTGGAAGTGAAGCCGGAGGTGGCCGTGCCCAGCGTGCCGTGGCTCGACGCCCAGGCGAAGGTGAGCGCGCTGCCATTGCCATCCTCCGCGAGGACGCGGAACGTCACGGTGCCATCGCCGGCCACGGAGAGCGCGCTCTGGTTCGAAAGGACGATGCGCGGGGGCACGTTGGCGACGGGGCCCGTGCCGACGCAGATGCGCAGGGTGCCCTGCGTCTGTCCGCCGTTCGGATCCTTCGCGGTGACGGTGAGCGAGCAGTTGCCGCAGGACTCGCCGGCCGGCACCGCGCTCGGGGTGAAGGCCGCCGTGCTGGTGGTGTCGTCCGTCCAGGTGCCAGCGCAGGACGCCGTCCACTGGTAGGTCAGCGCGTCGCCGTCCGGGTCCGTCACGTCCGCGACCACGGTGGTGCTCTGGCCCACCGGCAGGGGGGATTGCGACGCGGTGACGCGGTTCACGGCGGGGGAGACGTTGAAGGTCACGGACACCTGGGCGACGCCCGTGTCCGGTCCGCCGTCCGTCGAGATGACCGTGATGTTGATGCGGATGACCGCGGTGGCGCCGCGCGAGTCAGTGACCGTCAGCGTCAGCGTGACGACGCCCGCCGTGGCGGGGGCCGTCCAGGTCGTCGTCGCGAGCGTGGCCGAACCGAAGGTGCCGCCCGTCGCCGTCCACGCGTAGGTGAACGTGTCCGACGTGTCCGCGTCATGCGCGGTGGCCTGGAGGGACAGCGTGCCCCCGGGCAGCACGGTGCTGGCGGACGCCACCAGCGAGTCGATGCAGGGCGCCGAGTTGTCGAAGGGCCCGGGCACATTCAGGGCCTGGAGCGTGATGGCGACCACCGACGTGGTGCCCGCCGTGATGGTGACATCCGTCGCCGCGCCCCGGTAGCGCAGGGAGCCGTCCGCCGCGAAGGCCTCGGCGGTGAACGTGCGCTGGGTGCCCGCGGGGACCTGGTACAGCGTGCCGCTCCAACTGTCCGTGCTCTTCGTGAGCACGGTCGTGGACGTGGCCACGCCCGGGGCCGTCAGCGTCACCGTCACGCGGGTGACCTCATCGCCCGCGAGCGCCTGCGGCACCGCGCTGATGAACCGCACGTCACCGGTTTCGGGCACTGGCTCGTCGGTGTCAGGGCTGCAAGCCATGACCGCCAACGCAAAGCTGGTTGCCACGTAAAACATAACACTAGACAGAGGGGTCTGTCGACGCATCGCACCTTCCGGGTGGGAAATGGAAGGATCGCGATCTAGCAGACCAGACAACGAATCAAAGTTTGTGTTTAAATAGGGATGGGTGTCTGTCCAAACCCTTTCGGGGTCCATGCATACCCTGGAGGTCGGGTGGGGAGCCCTATGCAGCGGCTCCTCTGTCCTTGTTGCAGGATAGGATGTCGCGGTGCCCCCTCGCAGGGAAGACCGCGGTCGGACCCGTTGACGACCACGTCCGCGTGCACGGATTGCGCGCGGACGTGGAGCTTCCATCAGGGCGTGTAGAGGAGCGCCGCGTTCAGATAAACGGACCTGTCGCGATCATACCCGGCGGCGAAGAGGACCTTGCCCGAAGCAAGGACGCTGGCGGCCATCAGGTATCGCGAGGTGGGCATGCTGGTCGTGAAGGAGGCCTTTCCGGTCGCGGGGTCGAAAATCTCGGTTGTCAGACCGATGCTCGACGTCCCGCCCGTCACGAGGAGCTTGCCTGAAGGTAACTGGATGAGTGACGCGTAGGTGCGCGCATGGGTGAAGGAGCCCACTGGGGTCTGCACATTGAGCGCGGGGTCATAGACGGAGATGAGCGTCCCCGCGACCATCAGCACCTTGCCTGACGGAAGCAGGAAGGCATGCGTCCAGCCTGTGCCGGTGACGCCGGTGGCGGGGGTCCAGGTGTTCGCGCTGGGGTCGTAGAGCTCCGCGCTCAAACCGCCGCCCACCACAAGGACCTTTCCGGACGGCAGCAGCACCGCGGCGTGTCCCTCGCGGCTGCCTGGTGCCGCGCTGGTCATGGGCGTCCAGGTGTTGGCCGCGGGGTCGTAGAGTTCCGGGATGCGGACGCTCGTCGCGTCCCCGGTGAGGTTGCCGCCGACGACCAGGACCTTGCCGGAAGGCAGCAGGGTCGCGGTGTGGGTGGTGCGGACGAACGTCATGGAGGCCGCCGCCGTCCAGGTGTTGGTCGCGGGGTCGTAGATGTCCACGTTCTTCTGGGGAACGTTGGTGTGGGTGGCCGCCCATCCGCCCGTGAACAGCACCTTGCCCGAGGGCAGCAGCGTCATTGTCGGAAATACGCGGCCCACGCTCATGTTGCCGGCCGAGGTCCAGCTCGCCGTGTCGGGGGAATAGAGTTCCGCCGACGTGAAACCGTTGCCTCCGATACTTCCTCCCACCACCAGGACCTTCCCGGAAGGAAGGGTGACCGCGCCTGCACTGTGGCGGGGCGTCAACAGGTTGCCCGTGCCCTCCCACTGCCCCGAGTTCTCCGGCGCGCAGTCCGGAGTCCCCAGGACCGCGATGCTGAACGTCGTCGACACGGAGAAGCCCTTCGCGTTGGTGACGGTGGCGGTGACGGACGGTGCCGGGCCCGACGGGGCACAGGTGGGCGCCTTCCAGGAGTTCTCGCTGGAGGTGAACCCCGACGACGCCGTGCCCAGCGTGCCGGTGCTCGCGGCCCACGCGAAGGCGAGCGCGCTGCCATCCCCATCCTCCGCCAGGACGCGGAACGTCACGGTGCCGCCACCGTTCACGCTGGTGGCGCTCTGGTTGGCGAGCACGATGCGCGGAGGCACGCTGGCCCCCGTGCCCGGCCCCACGCAGACGCGCAGGGTGCCCTGCGACTGGCCACCCTTCGGATCCCTCACGGTGACACTGAGCGCGCAGCTTCCACAGGCGTCGCCCGCGGGCACGGCGCTGGGAGTGAACGTCGCCGCGCTGGAGGTGGCCTGGGTCCAGCTTCCCGCGCAGGACGTGGCCCACTGATAGGAGAGCGTGTCGCCGTCGCCGTCCGAAGCCTGGGCGGTGACGACCGTTCCCTGGCCCACCGGAACCGGCGAGCGAGACGCCGTGATGCGTTGGACCGAAGGCGAGGTGTTGAACGAGACCGTCACCGACGCCGCGCCGGAGCCCGCGCCGCCATCCGTGGAGACCACCGTGATGTCCACGCGGAGGGTGGACGCGGCGCCGCGCGAATCAGTGACGGTCAACGTCAGGGCGTAGCTGCCAGCGGTCGTGGGGGCCGTCCAGATCGTCGCGCCCGCCCCGGGCGAACCGAAGGTCCCGTCCGTCGCCGTCCAGGCATAGGAGAAGGTGTCGGATGTGTCCGGATCATGCGCTGTCGCCTGGAGGGAGAGGCTGCCCCCGGGCAACACGGTGCTGGCGGATGCCACGAGTGAGTCGATGATGGGCGCGGTGTTGTCGAACGCGCCTCCCACCTGGAGGGATTGGAGCGTGATGGCGACCACCGCCGTGGTCCCCGCCGTGATGGTGACGCCCGTGGCCTGGCCTCGGTAGCGCAGCGAACCGTCCGCGCCAAAGGCCTCCGCCGTGAACGTCCGCTGGGTGCCCACGGGGACCTGATACAGCGTTCCGCTCCACGTCCCGTCCACCCGGGTGAGCGCCGTCGTGGAGGTGGGAACGCCGCTGGCGGTCAGCGTGACCGTGACCCGGCTGACCTCGTCACCCGCCAGGGCCTGGGGCAACGACCCCATGAATCTCACGTCCCCCGTCTCCAGGGTTTCCGCGCTGGAGGCACCGCAGCCCGCGAGCGTCACCGCCGCCGCGAGGACAAGGCACACGAGTGTCCGGGACGCGCTGTCTTTTCTTTGCATGAAATTCTTTCAGGGGAGGGGTTGGGAGTGGATGTTTGGTTTATCAGAGTCCAGAAATGTTTGTAGATGGGTCTGCCCGGATCTCGGAGTCTGTCCAAACCCTTTCAGGGGTCGGTGATTACCCTGGACGTCGGGTGGGGGGACGCTACGCTCCAGCACCCATGAACCGTCTCCTCCTGCTGCTCGCTGTCGCGGTGACCGTCCGCTGTGCCCATGCGCCGGAGGCCGCGCCGCCCCCCGCCGCCGCGCCCGTCGCCGTCGCGTGGCCGGAGCCCCAGCCCCCCACGCTGCGTCTGCCGGACACGGTGCGACCCCTGCGCTACGCATTGGACCTGAAGCTGCTGCCCACGGAGGCCACCTATCCGGGCAGTGTCGCCATCGACGTGGAGGTGCTCAAGCCGGTGCGTCAGGTGTGGCTGCATGGCCAGGATTTGGAGGTGTCTCGCGCGAGGGTGACGGTGGGAGGCCGCACCTTCGACGCGAAGCCCGTCTCCGAAAGTGAGGGGCGCCTGGGATTGCTGTTGCCGGAGGAGTTGCCCAGGGGCACGGCGACGCTCACCCTGGACTTCACCGGCAAGGTGGACCGCGAGCGCAGCCAGGGCGTCTATGGGCAGGCGGAGGGGGGTGAGTCCTATCTCTACACGTTCTTCGAGCCCATCGACGCGCGGCGTGCGTTTCCGTGCTTCGACGAGCCGACCTTCAAGGTGCCCTGGACGCTGCGCCTGACGGTGAAGGCGGGGCACGTGGCCCTGGCCAACCATCCCGTCGTGTCGCGCGAGCCCGTGGCGGACGGACTGGAGCGCGTCACGTTCGCTCAGAGCCGGCCCATGCCCAGCTATCTGGTGGCCTTCATCGTGGGGCCGTTCGACGTGGTGGAGGCGGGCACGGTGGGGCGCGCGAACGTGCCCCTGCGCTTCATTGTTCCGAAGGGCCGGGGCGGCGAGACGCGCTACGCCGCGAGCGTCACGCCGCGCATCGTGAAGGGGCTGGAGGACTTCTTCGACCAGACGTACCCGTACGAGAAACTGGATGTGGCGGTGGTGCCCCGCTACTGGGGCACGATGGAGCACCCGGGGCTCGTGGCGCTCGGGCAACCGCTGACACTGATTCCTCCTGGTGAGGAGACGCTGAATCGGCGCCGCTCCTACGCGGTCATCGCCAATCACGAACTGGGGCACTACTGGTTCAGCGCTGTCGTCACCAACGCATGGTGGAACGACATCTGGCTGAATGAGTCTTTCACCGCCTGGTTGGATCGGCAGACGGTGGACCGGCTGGAGCCGTCCTGGAGCTACCAGCAGGAGCGGGCCATGTCCGCGACGGAGTCGGCGTTGGCGTCGGATGCACTGGAGGCCGCGCTGCCGGTGCGCAAGCCGGTGGTGAGCAACGACGACATCGTGGGTTCGTTCGACAATGCCACGACGTATGACAAGGGTTCCTCCGTCATCGCCATGTACGAGGCGTGGCTGGGCGCGGAGCGGTTCCGCGACGTGATGCGTGGCTATGTCCGCAAGCACGCGTGGGGCGTGACGACGACGGAGGACTTCCTGGCGGAGGTGTCCCTGGCGGCGGGGCCGGAGGTGGCGAGTTCCTTTGGTGGCTTCATCGAGAAGGGCGGCGCACCGAGGGTGTCCGCGCAGGTGACGTGTCCGGCGGGCGGCGCGCCGACGGTGAAGCTGTCGCAGGAGCGGTATCTGCCCGTGGGCTCGCGGGCGAGCACGCAGCAGGAATGGCTGGTGCCGGTCTGTCTGAAGGCGGGGACGGGGACGCAGTCGGCCCGGGTGTGTTCGATGCTGAAGGGCCCCACGATGGAGGTGGCGCTGCCCACGGAGCAGTGCCCGGCGTGGGTCCTGCTCAACGCGGGCGGCACGGGCTACTACCGTGGCGGCTACACGCGCGAACAGCTCACGAAGCTGCTGGCGACCCCGGTCTCCGCGTTCACGACGGGCGAGCAGGCGGCCCTCTGGGCGGACGTGGACGCGGCGGTGGGGCGCGGGGACCTGCCGCTCGGGGAGGCACTGAAGGCCGTGCCGGCCACGGCGCGCTCGCCGGAGCGACTCGTGGTGCAGAGCGGGGCATCGCTGCTCTGGCAGGTGCGGATGGACCGCCTTTCCGTGGAGGAGCGGAAGCGCTTTCGGGCCTGGGTGGCGTCGCTCTATGGGCCGCATGCACGGGCCCTGGGGTGGGTGTCGAGGGCCGGGGATGACGACGCGGTGAAGCAGACGCGTTCGCTGTTCCTGCACCTGGCGGGAGGACTGGGCGACGACCCGGCGCTGGTGAAGGAAGCCGCGCCCCTGGTGCGCGCGTGGCTCGCGGACCGCGAGTCCGTGGATCCAGAGGCGCTGAGCAGTGCGCTGCCCCGGGCGGCGGCGCATGGGGATGCGGACCTGTTCGACGCGTTGTTGGCGGCCGCGAAGAAGGAGCAGGACCGGAACGAGCGCGTCCGGCTTTTGACGGCGCTGAGCTACTTCCGGAAGCCGGAGCTGACGCGGCGGGCGCTGGCCCTGGTGGTGGGGTCGGACTTCGACACGCGGGATGCCCTGGGCATCCTGAAGATGTCGCTGAACATGCCGGAGACGCAGCCGCTGGCCTGGGAGTTCTACCGCGCGCGGTTCGACGTGCTCGCCCAGCGGCTGCGCTCGGATGAGCAGGGCGGGCTCATCAACCAGGTGGGCAATCTCTGTGAGGAGACCCAGCTCGCGGAGGCGGAGACCTTCCTCACGCCCCGGGTGAAGCGCGTGGAGGGCGGACCGCGCGCGCTGGCCCGGGCGGTGGAGTCCATCCGCCTGTGCATCGAATCCGCGAAGCTCCAGCAGCAGAGCGTCCGGGACTTCCTCCGCACCCGGTGAGGCACGTGTATCAGGGGCCGTAGGGGCACAGCTTCAGCATCTCCGCGATGGGCGGACGGCAGAGCTGTACGAGCTGTGCCTCATCCAGGAACGAGGACGTCCGCGCCTTGAGGAAGCACGACGCGGGATCATCCGATGCCGTGGAGTACTGACAGAGCTGGAGCGCCTGCGGGTCCGACAGGAAGCCTCCGGCCTGGACGCGGCGGAAACACCGGGCCGGGGCGTCGGAGCTGGCGCCCTGGCAGAGCTGGGCCGCGAGGGTTTCGCTCACGGCGCCTCCCCCAGCGCGGGTCGCCTCGAAGCAGGAGAACTGCGGCGACCCTTCGGAATCTTCGGGCGGGTCCGCTATCTGTCCCAACGCCGGAAACCCAAGCAACAGGGCAGCCAGCCCCAGGGCTCCTGTTCCATGCACCGCGAGCCGTGCGTTCCAGACCCCATCCTTCATCGTGCACCTCCGGAAGAAGGTGGGGGAGTCATTGCCCGCATGCGACGGGGGGAGACGCCACACATGGGGCTGTCCGAACGGAAGGCCTTTCAGAGACCTGCCGTCGCCCCTCCGACTCAGCCGTGCACGGAGCGACTGTCGGCGGGCACGGCTGCTCGGTCCTTCATTCCGTAGTCCCTCACGACCTGGGCCACGCGCAGGCGGTAGTCCCGGAACACATATTCCCTTGCTTCGCTCTGGGCTTCGCGGTGGGCTTCCAGACGTCGCCATTCCGCCACCGAGCCCTCGTCGCGCCAGTAGGACAGCGACAGCAACTTGCCCGGTTCGGTGAGGCTCTGGAATCGCTCGATGGAGATGAAGCCATCAATGCCCGACAACAAGGGCCGCAGCTCCGCGGCGAGCTCCAGATACCGCTGGCGGTGGTCTTCGTGGGCCTGGACTTCGAAGATGACGGCAATCATGACAGACCTCCCAGGATGCGAGCGTTGGTGGACGCGCGCCAGGTAACCCACTGCGACAGCGGGGTAAGCTCCAGGCCGCTTGCGAGCACGCGCTCCACCGCCGCGGACGCCATCGTCACCGCGAGCGCCTGTCCCGGACAGGCATGGGCCCCCACGCCGAAGGTGAAGGTCCGGCGAGCCGAGCGGCGTGGGAGGAAGGTGTCGGGCTGGGGATTCACGCGGGGATCGCGGTTCGCGGCGGCGAGGACGACGACCACTGTTGAGCCCGCTTCCAATGTCTGACCCGCGACCGTCGCGCGCGCATGGAGGAAGCGTCGGGTGTTCTGGATGGGGGAGCCGTGACGGGCCGCTTCGCGGACGACATCTTCGAGGGCGCACTCGCCTCGGGAAAGCTGCTCCCGCAGGCCGGGCATCCGCGCGAACGCCATCAGTGAGGCCCCCACGAGGCCCGCGGTGGCTTCATACGCCTGGGTGAGCAGGCCCACCGCGTTGGGAATCAGCGCTTCGACGGGCGCTCCCTCGTGCTGCATCCGCGCGGCGAAGGCGCTCAACGCCAGGGGGATGCGAGGCCCTGCTCGAAGGCTCGTGGCCACATGTTCAACGAGCCGTGCGGCGGCCATGGCTCCCATGTCGCTCTCCGCGGGATGGGCGACCGAACGGACATAGGCCTCCACGTCCCGTGCGCTCTCCTCCAGTGACTCCTCCGGGAATCCGAGCAGGGTGCCGAGCACGAACACGGGGAATTGGAGCGCCAGCCCCGGCAGGCGTGACAGCGGGGGCTCGGAGAATAGCCGCACGGCCTGGCGGTGGCCTTCCGCTTCCACCGCCTGCATCACCGTGGGAAGCGCATCAGCCAGGGCCTGCTTCACGAAAGGGTAGGGCGCGGCGTCGTTCATCCGCACGAGTCGCCCGAAGAGCGCGCCAGCGGCGGTGTCCACGAGGTGCGCGGGAACGGGATCCGCCGCGGGCCGCACCCGACAGTGCTCGCTCGTGAGCACGGCCTGCACCGTGGCTGCATCCGCCGCGATCCATGGCTCGAAGCCTTCGACGCGTTGCAGCCCGCCCCGGGCACACAGGCCCGCGTAGTACGGGGTGGGGTCGGGATGGGTGACGGCCTGATAGGGGTCGGTGGGCGGTATCATTGTTCCTCGCTTGGGACACTCTGCTCCCGCTGCCCCCTCCCTGTGCTAGGAAATGGTTCGTCATGGAGCGAACGATGGATGCAGGGCCGGACCTTGCCGCGCTGGCGGGTGCCGTGGGGGATGCCACGCGGATCCGGATGCTGGAGTTGCTCATGGAGGGGCGGTCGCTCGTCGCCAAGGAGCTGGCCTTCGGCACCGGCGTCAGCCCCGCGACGGCCACCGCGCACCTCAAGCGGTTGGAGCAGGCCCAGTTGATCCGCTCGACCCGCCAGGGACGCAACAAGGTGTTCCGGCTCGCCACGCCCACCGTGGCGCGGATGGTGGAAGCGCTGATGACGGTGGCGGTCCGGGGACCCCGTGTCTCGGCCGCGCCGGAGCCCCTCCGGGCCGCTCGCTACTGCTACGACCACCTGGCGGGAAGGCTCGGGATGGGCATCACCGATGCGCTCCTGCGCGGCGGGCACCTGTCGTTGCGGCGCCGTGCCTTCGCGCTGACGCCGAGCGGCGAGGAGTGGTTCGAGGCGTTCGGAATCGAGCTGGCCCCCTTGCGAGACCAGCGCCGCCAGTTCGCGCACCGCTGCCTGGACTGGAGCGAGCGGCGCGACCACCTGGCCGGGGCGCTGGGGGCGGCGCTCGCCTCACGGGTGTTCTCGTTGGGCTGGGTCGAACGTCAACCCGATTCGCGCGGACTCGTCGTCACGCCCTCGGGTCAGCGCGGGCTGAAGCGTCTCTTCGGCGCGCTGTGAGCGGACACCTTCGTGCGCATGGGGCTAGAGCTTCACGCCCACGGTGGTGCGAAGCTGGGTGTCCATCGCCGGCACCGTCGCGGGCGGTGCGCTGTCGTAGGTGAGGTTGAAGCCGATGCCCACCGTGATGCGGGGGTTGGGCGTCACCGCGAACAGGGTCTCGTTGAGCACGCGCAGGTCGGAGGGGCGGGTGACGCGCGGCTGGAAGTACACCGTCTCCACGAGCTGGATGTTCTCCATCAGCTTCACCCGGCCCAGCAGGTAGCTGGACATGCGCGGGTCCGTGTAGCGGTCTCCCGCGTCCGCCTCACCGTCCTTGCGCAGCCGCTCGTGCTCCACCATCAGCGCGATGCCGAAGGTGAGCCCCGTGGCCTCCTCGTTGAACAGCACGAAGCGCGGCCCTGCCCCCAGCAGGGCCCGCAATTGGAGCCGGCGGAACTCGTTGTATTCGTGCTGGACGAAGGCTTCGCCGGACACGCGGTCGGTGAAACGGCGGCGGTAGCGCACGTGCTCCAGCACCTGGCTCACGATGCGCTCGCCACTGGCGAACGAGTACTCGCCGCGGATGACGCCCAGCCAGACGTTGCGCTCGGAGCGCAGCTGCCCCACCAGCGAGCCGCGCACGGAGAACAGCTGCGTGCTGCCCGTGCGCCAGTCGCCCCCCAGCTCGATCGCCGCCGCCGGTCCCAGCTCCGCCTTGTCATCGAAGAGCGCCTGGACGTTGACGATCTGCGCCGACGCGCTGCCCGCCTGGAGCAGCAGCACCAGCACCACCCACCCACCTGACTTCGAAAGATTCATGTCCCCCTGCTGTGCCTGTTCGGAAGCGTTCGTTCAACCCCGTTGTGAGGGGGCGCGCGGGGGGCTCCAGTGCTGGACGGTGGCGGGGCAGGGCAACGCCCGGCCGTGTTTCCACCGGAGCAGTGGGCCTGCGGCCGCCTCTTGATGAGGCCCGGGCGCGCCGTCAGCTTCCACTTGGGATGATCCCCATCCCGATTCGAATCGAGGGTGCTGCCTGACGGGCCAGCCGCCAGCCGGGCCGCCTCCGGGAGGACATCATGGCAACCGACAACACGAAGGCTGGGGGACCTGGGGCCCCGTCCACCGCACCGGCCGTGAGGAAGGGCTCGGAGTCGCCCAGGTCGTTCGACGCTCCCGAGGACACCGTCGGCGCTTCGGCCCGGGGCTCGGGGATTTCGCGCCGTGAGTCCCAGGCGCCCGCCGTTTCCAGAGGGAGCGCCGCCCAGGGGTCGTTCGGTCTCTTCCGCAGGATGATGGAGGACATGGAGCAGCTCTTCGCGGACTACGGCCTGGGACGCAGCCTCCGCAGTGGCGGGGATGTCGAGTTCGGTCCCTGGTCGCCCCGGGTGGACATCTTGGAGCGGGACGGCAACCTCCTGGTGCGGGCCGACCTGCCGGGAATGAAGCAGGACGACATCCGCGTCGAGGTGCTGGATGACCTGCTCATCCTCGAAGGCGAACGCAGCTTCGAGCAGGAGGAGGAGCAGGGCGACATCTGGCGCATGGAGCGTGGCTTCGGCTCGTTCCTGCGAACCCTGCCGCTCCCGGAAGGCATCGACGCGGACACCGTCCAGGCCCGGTTCGAGAACGGCGTCCTGGAGGTCTCCATGAAGCTGCCGCAAATCCGGGCGCAGGGCCGGCGCATCGAGGTGAAGGGGAGCTCCAGGGGCACACCGAAGAAGCCCATCCATTGAGGGGCCACTCTCCTCAAAGGCAGACTCCCGCGCTTGACGGGGGCTGGAGGGCGGAGCATGCCTGCGTCCTTCAGTCCCCCTTCCTCCGCCGGGAGTCCTCCATGCAGGTGCAGATCATCGACGCGTTCACCCGGACCCCCGGCGTGGGCAATCGTGCTGGCGTGATGCTCGACGCGGCGTCGCTCGATGCGTCCACGATGCAGCGGATCGCCGCGGTGGTGAGCGCTTCGGAGACGGCCTTCGTCCTGTCCCGGCCGGAGGACCCCACGGTGCGTCTGCGCTACTTCACGCCCGTGGATGAGATTCCCTTCTGTGGCCACGCCACCGTCGCCACCTTCCACCTGCTCGCGGAGAGGGGGCTCTTGCGAAGCCCGGGTGTGTATCGCCTGGAGTGCCCCGCCGGCACGTTCGACATCGAGCTGGAGCCCCGGGGGACGCAGGGGACCCGGGTGTGGATCGTCACGCCCCAGCCGGCGGCGCAGGTGAGCCCTGTGACGCTGGAGGCGCTGATGCCCACGCTGGGCGGCAGGGTGGAGCAGGTGGAGCCGGCGTTGCCGGTGATCCGCCAGGGACACCGCCTGATGGTGCCCTTGAAGCGGCGGGAGGACCTGGAGTCATTGACGCCGCGAGGCGCGGTGATGAATGCCCTGCTGATGCCGCACGGCGTGCGGGGCGTGTACCTCTTCACGTTGGACGCGAAGGAGCAGGGCAGCGTCGCGCAGGCGCGCTACTTCGTCCCGGGCTTCGGCATCCTGGAGGATCCGGTGACGGGCTCCGCCGCGGGCCCGTTGGCGGCCTACCTCGTCGAGCACGGCGCCCTGCGCCTGCCGGAGCAGGGTGGCACGGTGTCCGGTCGCATCGAACAGGGAGACACCCTGGGCAAGCCGGGCCGCATCGACATCGAAGTCACGGGCAAGCCGGGCCGCATCGAGCGCGCCCGCGTCGGTGGTGTGGCCCTCACCGTGATGGACGCGACGATCGTCGCGCAGTGAAGCGTCCGGCGCTTTCCATTCAACAGGCCAATCCATCCTCGACGTAGAGCGCTGGAATCATCTCAAGCCAGTTCAGGGGCTTCGAGGTCCATCCCAGATGCTCGGAAGCAGCCCCTCCGCGTCGCGGTACGTGCTGTAGTGATGGCCCCTGACGGACAGGAGGCTTCCTGGTGAAATCGCTTCCCTTTCTTTCCTTGCTCTTCGCCTGCCTGGCGGTGCCCGGCGGCCCCGTGCTCGCGGCGGCGCCCCCTCCCGCTGCCATCGAGGGACTGGACGCGCTGTACCCCGAACTGGACGCGCTCTACCGCGACCTGCACCAGACGCCCGAGCTGTCACTCCAGGAGGAGAAGACGGCGGCGAAGCTGGCCGAGCGCCTTCGCAAGCTCGGCTTCGAGGTGACCCCGAAGGTGGGCGGGCACGGCGTGGTGGCCCTGCTGCGCAACGGCAAGGGGCCCACGGTGATGCTGCGCACGGACCTGGACGCGCTGCCGGTGGAGGAGAAGACGGGGCTGCCCTACGCCAGCAAGACGAAGTCGAAGGATGCGGCCGGAGCGGATGTCGCGGTGATGCACGCGTGCGGGCACGACGTGCACATGACGTCCTGGCTTGGCACGGCCACGCTGCTGGCGCGGACGAAGGACCGGTGGCGTGGCACGCTGATGCTGGTGGGGCAGCCGGCCGAGGAGATTGGTGCGGGGGCCCGGCAGATGCTGGCGGATGGTCTGTTCAAGCGCTTCCCCAAGCCGGACTTCGCCGTGGCCCTGCACACCGTGTCCACCGCCGCCGCGGGGACGGTGCAGTTCACCCCCGGCTATGCGCTGGCGAGCGTGGACTCGGTGGACGTCACCCTCCACGGCAAGGGCGGGCACGGCGCGTACCCGCACACCACCGTGGACCCGGTGGTGATGGCGGCGCGCACCATCCTCTCGCTGCAGACGCTCATCAGCCGGGAGAAGAGCCCGCTGGAGCCGGGGGTGATCACGGTGGGCGCCATCCACGGTGGCACCAAGCACAACATCATCCCGGACGAGGTGCGCCTGCAGCTCACGGTGCGCACGTACAAGCCGGAGGTCCGCAAGGCGCTGCTGGCCGGCATCGAGCGCATCGCCAAAGCGGAGGCGATGGCCTCCGGAGCGCCCCGCCCCCCCGACGTCAATGTCACCGAGGGCACGCCCGCCACCTTCAATGACCCCGCGCTCACGAAGCGGCTGGTGGACGCGGTGGGCAAGGTGCTGGGCGAGAAGAACCTCAGCGAGACACCGCCTGTCATGGGCGGCGAGGACTTCTCCGAGTACGGCCGCGCGGGCGTGCCCGCGGTGATGATGTGGCTGGGCATCACCGAGCCCAAGCGCTTCGCCGAGGCCAAAGCCGCGGGGGAGACGCTCCCTTCCCCGCACTCGCCTGTCTATGCGCCGGACCGCGAGCGCACGCTGCGCACCGGCGTCACCCTGCTGACCACCGCCGCGTTGGAACTGCTCGGGAGGCCTTGAGGGGAACGCCGGGTTCGGCGGCCTCTTCGTCCGCGTCTTGGTCGCGGACACGACCCTCCGGGGGCAGCAGCTCCTGGGGGGCTGTGCAGACGCATCAAGGCCCCTGGGACGCGAACGAGTCGACGACGCGGCGCATCGGGTTTGGAGCTGTGGGTCAGACGAATGCGCTATGAGACGTCGCGCGGTCCTGGCTTGAGTTTCCAGCGGACATGCCTTCCCCGCAGTCTGCGATAAGAGTCCCCATGTTCAAGCAGGTAGCAGTCCTCGCAATGGCATGTAGCGCATTGCTGGTCGGCTGCGGTTCCGACTCGCAGACCGAGCAAGAGGAGATCATCTCCA
Source organism: Corallococcus sp. bb12-1 (assembly GCF_026626765.1). Taxonomy (NCBI): domain Bacteria; kingdom Pseudomonadati; phylum Myxococcota; class Myxococcia; order Myxococcales; family Myxococcaceae; genus Corallococcus; species Corallococcus sp. bb12-1. The sequence continues at coordinate 195,749 of NZ_JAPNJZ010000012.1, forward strand.
ATCTCATCGAGGCCGGCTTTCCGGCCGATGACATCCGGGTCGCGGACGACGCCGTGTACGTGGGCGGCGACGCCCATGTGACGCTCGCGGCGTCCCGCGAGATGCTCCAGGTCCCTCGGGGAGCGCGGAGCAGTACCGCACGACCAACCTCGTCGGTCCGAGCGTGACGAAGATCTGCGTCAACCCCACCGCCCTGTTCAACAGCTACCCCCTGCTGAGCCAGGGGCTCGAGCTGGCCATCGCCAACTCCAATGAGCGGGGGCTCCGATTCACCTTCGCGCGCGGCCCGACCACCGGCTGCACCGCGAACATCATCACGAAGACCCATACGAGCCCCAACAGCATCGCGGGCTTCCCTTCAGATGGACTCCCGTATTGGATCATCGACATCACCGCGCTGAATTACCTCTACGGCCCCTAGTTGATGAAGAGCGCGCTCGTCTTGCGCTCTTTCTTCACCCACATCAATCTGCCTGTGCGTGCATTCAGCGCCCCGGCCACAGACCGCTTCCGGTTGTTGCCCGGCGTCACGGCTTCCCGCCGCTGCCCGGGCAGCACCCAGTCGGGACCGATTTCGGGGTTGAGGTGCACGTCCATCTCATCCTCGGAGAGGACGGGCTCGTTGACTCGGAGGTAGGTCGCCCTGCACTTCAGGCAGGGCCCGCTTCTTCTTCCGGTTCTTGCGCACACAAGGCCGAACGGAGCGGGGCCCTGCCACTTCCACGCTCCGCCAGCGCCACGCTCCACGGCTGGGCAGGTGTAGGGACTCACCGGCCAGGTCACTGCGGACTGGAAATCCGGTCTGTGATGCCCCTCCGGGCACGTCGCCTGTGAAGAACACCACGCGTGATGGATGCGTGTGATTCAACAATAACAGTCCAATCAGATTGCTCGCGAATCGCTGCCCCCGCCAGCTCCCTCTCCTTCAGAATCCGCCTCCATGAAAATAATGCAATGGGGCGAGCTGGGGCAGATGTTGAGCGGACACGCCGAACCCCGAGGATGCTTCATCCAACAGTTGGCGAGGGAGGACATCCCACAGCTCACCGAGCACTTGCGCGACTGGTATCCAGACATCCAGGTCGGCACGGAGAGTCGTCACCTGGAGCCCACTTTTTACGAGCGGGAGTTCTTCCTGCGCGGAGAGAGTCCTGACCGCTCCCTGTATGCGATGCTGTGTCGCTCCCAGGAGCGGAACGAGATCATCGGGCTGCTGACGCTTGAAAAGAACGTGCGGGGGTTGCAGATCTCCGCGCCCATGGGGGCGATCAAGCCCTCGCACCGGGCCATGGGAATCGGTCAGTTGGGTGTCACGGTCCTGGAGGCCGTGGGCCGGAGCATTGGCGCGGAAGTGGCCCTCTACTATTCCACGCTGAAGCTTGCCCGGGCCCAGCTCAACGCCGAACACCACGGCTTCAAGCTGGTGGGCATCGTCCCGGCCTTCGATATGGATGCCATTGCCCCCGGCACCGTCAAGCGTGTCTACGAGGCCATCTACGCCAAGGTGCTCACCGGCCCGGAGCACGTCCACATCCCTGACTGGAATGCGCTCATCCCGTCCACCCGGGCGCTCTTCACCCACCTCTTCGGAGCCCACCCCATCCACCTCGCCAATGCGCCGGTTCAGGAGCAGAAGCATGGTTGAGCTCCGCACCTTCGACGGCGACGCCAAGGAAGCCTCCCGCTTCATCAATGGTGTCTGGCAGGAGCTCTACGGCAAGAAGCTTCCCCTGGCCATCTGGGACGAGCACTTCTTTGACTGGCTGCTCTTCCGCGAGGGCAAGGCCCCACGCGACTACCTGGTGGGCGCGTACGCGGACGGGAAGCTGGTGGGAACGCTGTTCGCGGAGCCCGCGAGGATCCGCCTGGGCACACAGGACGTGGACGGCACCTATGGGAGTTGGGCCAGCGTGGCCCCATCGCACCGGAGACAGGGCATTGGCGGGAAGCTGGCGCAGGAAATGTTCCAGCGACACCGTGAGAGGGGAGCGCGGCTCCTCCTGGGCTGCGTGGCCGCGGGAACGGATGGGGCGGGCTTCTGGCACCAGACGAAGCATGCGCGCATCCTCAATGGAATGGGGCTCTGGGTGCATGTCTTTGACGCCCAGGCACTGACTCGCTGGTCGATGCACGCTTCGGAACGCGCGCTGTTCACGATGGCGCGTCCGTTCCTCCGGCACCGGTTCCGGCGAGCGCAGGCCCAAAGCATCCGTCCCTACCGTCCCTCGGACCTTCCCCGGTGCATGGCACTGGTCCAGCGGATGATGAAGGCCGTGACGCTGGGCTACGGGTACACGACGGAGCGACTGGCGCATCAGCTTCAGTACCGCGAGGTGCCGCGCACCTTCGTGCTGGAGCAGGCAGGTGAAGTCCAGGGGTTCGTCAACAGCTACTCCCTGCGGATGACGGGCCGGGAGACCATGACCGCGGAGGTCGTGGACATGATGGCCTTCGAGGACGCCGTGCCCGTCACGGAGCGGCGGCGACTGTTGCAAGTGGCGATGCAGGACATGGAGCGTCGGGGTGTGAGCTGCGCTGCGATGCTGCGGGGCCCCTGCATTCCCGCCTCCCTGATGTGGCGCGCGGGTTGGGTGCCATTCCCCGGAGAGGCGAACGTGACGTGTCTGCTGCCGGCTCCCGGCGTGGAGCTGCCCGCGGCCCCTTCCGTGTTCACGCACCTGCGCTGACGCAATGTGACTGACTCTCTGCCGTGTACCCGCGCGGCGCGCGGCCTTGCTGACCCCGGCAGTGGCCCTTCACGGCCCCTCCGCTCCGGCCCTCACCCTCAACATGGCTTCCATCCCGCCTCTCTGCGGAGCGAGCTCGGGCGGAGACAAGAAGGGCCCGGAGCCGTTCAACAATCCGTTCCGCAACCTCAAACGCCGAGACCGCTCCGTGCGGAGATTTTCAGTGACATCGCGGCTTTCAGGTAAACCTTGACCGACACTCTCGTACGCTGTTGCATCAGCACCTCACCAGAGAAAGGGAGTGTCATATGTTTCTTCGTGGGCTCGCGATGTTCGCCGTCGTCTCTGTCTTCGGGATGGGCTGTGGTGGCGCTGAAGTGACGGACGGTGCCGAGATCGGTGTGCAGCCCGGTCAGGACTCCGCCGGGCTCCTCAGCAGCTGTGAGACGCTCCAGACCCGCCGCTGTAGTCCGGGGGCGGAGACGGGCTGCCAGTGGGCCAATGGCACCTTTGGCGAGTGCTTCTGCCAGGAGATCCCCGCCAACAAGTGGGTCTGCTTGAGCAACTGAAGTTCCTGCGGAAACCGCCGTCACCCGGTCAGGACTCCGCGGTGCTTGTCGACAGCTGTGAGACGCTCCAGGCCCGCAACTGTGTCTATGACACGTCGACAGGCTGTCAGTGGGCCAATGGCGCTCAGGGGGAGTGCTACTGCCAGGATGTCCCCTTCAACAAGTGGTTCTGCTGGGTCAACGACTGACGTCCGTGCCGCGACTGCCTCTTGCCGGCGCTGTGCCGGCAAGAGGCAGGTCTGGTTGCGCGCCAGCAGCCGGGAGAAGCGGTTTGCTCGACGTCCGTACGAGGATTTTCAGGGCCTACGGCTCCGGCGGCAGCAGCGCATAGGCAACGTCCAGGACGTGCTGGAACTGCGCCTCCGTCATCTTCAGGTGCACGGCCGCGGCGGCGACGTCACCGGGCGGAAAGGCGCGCATGGCGCGCGGGGTGAACCAGTTGAAGAGGGTGACGACGCCGCGTACCAGGGCCGAGTGGGTGAATACGGCCGTGGGCGGAATGACGAAGCCCTTGGGCACCTTGTTGAGCGCCTGCTGGCGCTGGGAGGCATTGGGGCCGGGCCCTTCCGCCAGCACGAACTGCGCGGTGCCGGTGTCCCGGAAGGCGGCGATGAGCGCGCAGTAGTGCACCCACTCGTCCTGGGCGGGAGGCAGGGAGTTGTGCGCCACCACCAGCACGGTGCCCACAATGGCCGTGCCCATCGTGCGGCCCTTGAAGGCGCCCTGCACATCCGGCGCGCGGAGCGCCGCCACGGAGTCACCCGGCCCAGGAGATGCGGTCATGCGCGGAATGCTCACCTGGAAGCCGCGAGTGCCACCACTCACCGCCAGTGCGCCCCCGCGTGAGTCGTGGGCGCACCACTTCCCGGGTGAAGGCTCACACCCTCGCTACTGGCAGGCGATTCCGGGCAGGCCCCGGTAGAGGAGGGCCCACACGTGAAGGCGCTGGGCAACACCCTCGACGGCAGGGCCCAGGGCATGGTGCTGAACTTCACGTTCGCCAACTGGGGCCAGTCGTGCGCCAGCACCCTCAAGTACTGCATCGACGCCATCATGGCCCCATCTCGGGCCAGGACCTCCCATGACTCACCCTGACGCATCCCCCGACTTCGACCCGCAACTGGCCGCCCTCCTGCCCGCGCTGGAGGGATATGTGCCCTTGAAGATGACGCTGGATCAGCTTGAGCACTTCCGTGGCTTGAGCCGCGTGACCCGGGAGGACCTGATCGGCGACGCGAAGGTCAGCTGCGTCGATGACAGCATCCCCGGGTATCAGGGTGCCGGGATCACGGTCTCGGTCATTGCCCGGCAGGACCACTCGGCTCCGGGGCCTGCGGTCTACTTCATCCATGGCGGCGGAATGGTGATGGGGACCCGCTTCGCGGGAGCGAAACCGCTCGTGGACTGGGCGCTCCGTCATGACGCGGTTTGCGTGACGGTCGAATACCGGCTGGCGCCCGAGCACCCAGCGCCCACCCTGGTGGAGGACTGTTACGCCGGGCTTGTGTGGATGGCGGCGAACGCCGACCGGCTGGGGTTTGATCCGAACCAGTTGGTGATCTTCGGCGGGAGCGGCGGTGGCGGTCTCGCGGCGGGAACCACGCTCCTGGCCCGGGATCGGCACGGCCCGAGGCTGTTGGGACAACTGCTGCAATGCCCGATGCTGGACGACCGCAATGAGACGGAGTCCGCCCATCGGTACGACGGCGCTGGAGTCTGGGACCGTACCAGCAATCTGACAGCCTGGCGGGCGGTGCTGGGCGACCGCTGCGGGGGGCCGGAGGTGTCTCCCTATTCCGCGCCCGCGCGTGCAACGGATTTGCGAGGGCTGCCTCCGACCTTCATCGACGTCGCGGCAGGGGAGACGTTTCGAGATGAAGCCGTCGCCTATGCGCGCGGAATCCTGGCGGCGGGCGGTGAGTGCGAGCTGCACGTCTGGGGCGGAGCCTTCCATGGCTTCTATGACATTGCCCCGCGGTCCGACGTGGCGCGTGCCTGCATCGCGACGCGCGACGCGTGGCTGGGACGGATGTTCGCGCGGGGTGCCGCGGGCAGGGGCACAACGCCTGTCCCATGACTGCCCATGCCCCCGCGCGCCTGGACCGACTCAATCTCAACAGCCGAATCGATTGCAACTCACTTGATAGTGATGCAGGGCGTCACTGACAGTGGAATTGCTATTGGCCATGGAGTGGTGCTCCAAGCCGTACCAGTCCTGGCGATACCAGTCGCCTACTGTGAACGAGGCCGCCTGCGGATTGGGCGTGCCGTAGGGCGTGCCGTAGCCAAACGCGTGGACGCTCACGAAATAGTCAACGAAGTCTGGCAGAACCCGTGCACCGGAAACCATGTTGTAGACAGCCAGGTTGTGGGTGGTGGGAAACTGCGCACCGATATCGCTGGAGTAAGTCCTCCAATAGTCATTCATGTTCATCAACGGGTTGAGTTGCCCTGAACCATTGGTTCCAAATTCACCGTCATTGACGTGACACACTCCGTCGAAGATGTGGATGATGAGCGGGATCTGGGGAAAGTCCTGTTTGAAGCGTCGGCCCAGTCGCGCAGCGAGACATCCCCCCCGACTGTGGCCCGCAAGGTAGATGGACTGCAGATTGTTTGCGTAAAACTTATCCTTCAACCATTCGTAATAGGCGTTTTCGATCTCCTGCTTATTGGAGGGAGTGAATCCGTAATTGAAACGGGCGTCGAACGCGAGGCCCATGAATGTATCCTCCGGGCTGCGATACACTTCCGCCATGAGGCGATAAGCCAGCGAGTCGCTGGTGATGGGAACCCACTGCGATCCGTCGTCATCGCGGAATCCATTCTTGAAGTGCTTATCCTGGCCAGTGAGGCGCGACTCATGATCGCCATCCTGCTGTCCCGCAGCGATGAACACCAGGTGGCGTACGCCATCCCGGCCTGGATTGAAAGGTTGGGCCAGATAAGTCCTCTTCTGCTTGTCCTGGGCTACATTGAAGTAGTCCCACCAGTGGAATTCGGAGCGGGTCTGAGTGCTGTTGCAAGGTAGAGGGAACCGGTTGCGGCAGCTGCGCACCCTTTCCAGGTTCACAGCTCCCAGCTTGGGGGCGCAGTCCGAGCGACACGAAGCAGCAGTCTCACCGCTAGTGCAGAAGCCATCCCCGCATACTGACCCGCAGTCTTGGGAACAATTCCAGGAGCGCTCACCGCCAGCACAACATCCGTCGCCGCAAACGGCGCAGTCCATGCAGGAATACATGGTCTCGTCTCCGTCACAGATTCCATTTCCGCAGACCCCCTCGTCTGGCAGATACGCGGCCTTCGCGGCGAATTCGATTTCGATTCCGCAGCCCTCGCCGAAGGGGGCGGGAATGCGCTCCATGACACTCTCAACTCCGGCAGTGTCGTCGCCCCACTCCGGAGGCAGTGTCGTCGCCCCACAGGCCGACAACAAAGGCAACACACAGAGTACCAACCACATTCGCGAGCGGCAGCATTGCATATCGGAAAACTCTCTATTGAAGGAAGAGACTGCAAATCCAGCCTACCACGCACAGGGGCAGGTAGAGGGAAGGGCAGGCCTGGGCCGACCCCGGGGCCCTCACGGTCCTGGTGGGCAGTGCTTCCGGCAGGCGTTGGCCGGGCGCCCGGACACCGCAGGGCTCACACGTCAGGGAGTAGCAGTCCCATTCACCCGGTCAGCCAGTGGCCGAAGACCCGTTCGAGGCCTCCCGCGCCTTCGCAGCGGCTCACGGTAAACGGCTTCTTGAGGCCGATGCGCGTCGGAATGCTGCCGGACTGGCGTGCTGCCAACGTTTGAATGCACGGCTGAAGGAAGGAATACTCTCGTACCCTACGCGGCCCGCGATGGTTGCTACCTTCTCGTCGGTATCGCGAAGAAGCTCGGCGGCCCGCGCGACGCGCCAGCGTGCGAGGTACTGGAGCGGGGACTCGCCCACGAGATGCGTGAAGCGCGCCGCGAACCCGGAGCGCGACATGCCTACGCGCCGCGCGAGCTTGTGAACGGTCCAAGGCTCCCCGACCTGGGCGTGCATGAGGCTCAGCGCCTCATGAACCCGTGAGTCGGCGAAGGCGGCGAGGCCGTTGTGCTTGCACGAGCCGTTGGCCGCGGTCGAGCGGAGTGCCAGAACGAACAGGACGTCGGCAAGGCGCTGAAGCACGATGCTGGTCGCCGGCCGAGGCGATGCACTCTCGGTGAGAATGAGCTGGACCGTGGCCTGGATCCACGGGCCCGAGGTGGGGTCGCTCGCCGACAAGATGACGACGGGCGGCATTCCCTGGAGGAGCATCGGCTCACGTCCATGGCTCAGCTCGAAGAAGCCCGCGATGATCGCGGTGACCGCACCGCGCCCCCCGATGCGCCGTGGGGCCAGGCTGGGTGAGTAAGGACCGTCGCAGACGGGGACCGGGTTGCTGTCAGGCGCGTCGCGCAGCACGTGGGCGGTACCGCGCGGGATGAACCCTATCTCTCCGGGCGATAGGATGTGTGCTTGCTCCCCTTCGACTTCGAGCCGAGCGCTGCCGCGCGCGACGAGGTAGAAGCTGGCGCGATCGCGGTAGGGGACGCGGAGCCCCCACGGCGCGCGCGCCTCAAGGGGTCTATAGAGGGCATGCCGGATGAGCGAGGCGCCGAGCACGTCGGCCACGACGTCGCTCCTTGGGTCTTGGAGATCCAGCTGTTCTGGCGTTTCGGATAGGTTTTTTGGAGTTTTCGGCATGGACCGTCCATAGCACGCGCACTATTCAAGGGGCAGGCGCGAACGGACTCTCCCACCGCCACCTGATCGAGAGACTCGCCGATCGAGGAAGGAAAGCAGGACATTCCATGAGCAAGCCAATCACTGTCGCCGGAGATGGGGCCGTCAGTGCGCCGACTCCTGTCATCTCTGTCAGCCCGGTTGTGCTGTCAGCGCCGGGACGTGGCGAGGATCTCCATGTTCGGGTTTCCGCGCCCGCAACCGGAAGCCAACTCCCAATCATTGTCTTCGCGCACGGATTTGGATCTTCATTGGAGGGCTATGCCCCGCTCGCGAATTACTGGGCGGCTCACGGTTTCGTCGTGATTCAGCCCACCTTCCTCGATTCGAGGACGTTGGGCCTGCGTCCAGACGATCCACGGACCCCGTTGATCTGGAAGTTTCGTGTCGAAGACATGAAGCGCATCCTCGACCAACTTGACCTCATCGAAGGTTGCGTTCCGGGGCTGACGGGACGTCTTGACCGAAGCCGCATTGCCGCGGCCGGGCATTCGTTCGGAGCGCAGACGACCGGCATGTTGTTGGGGGCGCGGATCATCGGTCCTGACGGAAGCGTGGGCGAGGATCTGTCCGACCCGCGGATCACCGTGGGCGTCTTGCTGGCCGCGGCTGGCCGAGGAGGCGAAGATCTCAGCCCGTTCGCGGCCAGGCATTTTCCGTACATGAACCCGAGCTTCGCCGAAATGGCCGCGCCGGCCCTCGTGGTCGCGGGCGATAGGGACGACTCTCCGCTGAGCGTCCGGGGACCGGACTGGTTGACGGATGCGTACACGCTGAGCCCAGGGCCCAAGTGGCTGGTCATGCTATTTGGAGCCGAACACATGCTCGGAGGGATTTCCGGGTATCTCGTGACGGAGACAACGGACGAGAACCCCGAGCGAGTCGCGGCGGTCCAGCGGCTGACCTGGGCTTACCTTCGCAGTGCGCTCTATCCCGGAGATCCCGCCTGGCCCGTAGCGTGTACCGGGTTGATGGAGAGCCCAGATTCGCTGGGGAGGGTTGAAGGCAAGTGAACGCTTGAAGAGCGATCCGCACAGCGCTGGTTTCAACCCCTCCACGACAAAGGCCAGTCGCCAGCAACACGGGTCAACATCATCGTCGCTGTCCGCGTCCAGTCAGTGCTTCCTGTGAGCCCGGCGGCCTTCGTCCTCCACGACGGCCGTCGCCACCTTCTCCGCCGACTCCCGCAGTTCCTCATCGGGCGGCGAGTGCCAGGACTCAAAAGCAAACAGCTTGTTCATCAGCTTGCCAGCCTGATAGCCCGGACGCAGGGCCAGTGCGTCGAACATCCACCCCAGGGCCCGGTCCGCGAAGACATACCAGGACTCTTCACAGCCCGTGGCGTCCATGGTGATTTGAAGCACTTCCACCATTCCGTCCGCCAGGGCCAGCACCCGGATGTCGTCGTCCCCGGGCTCCGAGGGCAGGCCCTCCCGGAGGGACTGATACACCGCATCCAGCTTGAACAGCCACGCGCGACGCTGCTCCAGGGCGTTGATCATGAGCTGGATGTTGTCCTGGACCCGCATGTTCGGCGTGGGGCGCTGGTTGAAGAAGCTGTGACACCAGCAGTAGCCCCCCATGCTCTCGTTGCCCAGGTACACCCCCGTCTCCGTGTACCAGGCCGGCAGGTTCTCGTTGAGCAGGTGTTGGATGTGCTTCGCCATGTCCTTGCGCTGCTCGTCCGTCAGCTTGCGCGTCCCCGGCGGAACCCGGGGCTCCAGGTACGCGCGCAGCACCTTGGCCAGCCGCTCCGGCTCATAGCCGTCCATGCTGTCGCGGATGAGCTGCCAGGAGAAGCTGGACGTCTTGCTCATGGCGTCACCTCGTCGTTCAGCGCCGCCACCGACACCCGCTGCGCCGAGGCCCGGAACGCCTCCGGCGGCGGTGGTGACCACGACTCGAACACGAACAGCGTGCCCATCAACGCCTGTGTGGATTCGCCCACCGACACGTCCAGAGCATCGAAGCACCAGTCCATCGCCGACTCCGCGACCTGATACCAAGCCTCTTCGCAGTACGTCTCCGCGGCGGTGAAATCCACCGTCTGGACCAGCGCCTCCGCGAGCACCGTCGCCTGGAGGCCCTTGTCACCCCGCGCCGCGAGGAACCGGGCGCGCGCGGCTTCAAAGAGGGCATCCAGCGCATACAGATACTTCCGGGTGCGCTCCAGCGCCTCCAGCATGGCCCGGACGTTGTCATCCACGTCCAGGTTCGGCGTGGGAACGCTGTTGAAGAACGCGTGGCACCAGCAATAGCCCCCCAGGTTCTCGTTGCCCAGCGGCAGGCCGCTCTCGGTGTACCAGGGGCCCAGGGTGGCGCCGAGCAGGTCCTGCACCTGGTGCTTGAAGGGCGTGAGCACCCCTCGGCTGAACGCGCCCCCTCCGGACCTCATCGACCGGAGCGGCGCCAGGATGTCGCGCAACCGGACCGCCAGCGGCTCCGGCGCGTAGGTGCCCAGGCTCTCGCGGATGCGATTCCACGGGCGCTTTGAAGGATCGCTGCTCATGGCTGCACCTCGTTGCGACACGGGGCGTCCGGCCCCGCGATGCTCCGGGCCAACAGACGCGCGAAGCGCACGTAGCGTTCCGCGTCTCCCGGACGCTTGGGAAACAGCACGATGGGCGCCAACGGTGGGGTGGGCAGCCCGCCCCGCCGCAGCATGTATTCCAACCACAACCGCGCCGCCCTCGCGTTCCCGTCCGGGAACGGGTGGAAGAAACACAGGTCCAGGTACAACCGGGTGGCGTGCGCCACCGGATGGCGTTCCTCCCGCGCCTCTCCCTCCACCTTCCCGACGAAGGCCGCCTCCAGGCCCGGGGCCTGCGCATAGCGGTGCGCACCCCCGTGCGCGAAAGCCTCCCCGGTGCGAAACGCCGTACGCACCCCCAACACCGTTTCCTGCACTTCCACCATCCGGGAAAACGTCAGCGCCTCCCCCGCATCCGCCCACTGCCGCACCCGTGCCAGGGCCCGCTCGAAGCGCTCCGTGCGCTCGGGCCCCTGGGGCTCGTGGGCGGGCGCGTCATGCCGGAGGAGGAACTCCTCCTGGGCCCCCGTCTCCCGGAAGGGCTGTCTTCCTGCCGCGTCCAGGTCCGCCCGGAGCGCCGGCAGGGCCCAGTCCAGGGCTTGCATGGCGTCGCGGTGGGGACCGAGCTGCTCGGTGGCGGAGGGGGCTTTCACTCGGGGGCCGGGAGGAAGGCGGGGAGGGGAGGGCCCAGCATGGCACGGCCGGGGTGACAAACACCCTGGTCGGAGGACCCTCCGGTGGGTCATGGAGTGGAGCACCGGCGCACAAACGCGTAAACAAGCGCGTCTCGCAGGGAAAGGTACTGAATGAAGACGTTCCTCGTGGTCAACCCGCGCAGCGCCAACGGGCAGACGGGGAAGCGATGGGTGGAGATCTCCGCGCAGGTGGGCCGGGTGCTCGGCGAGTTCGGGCACGGCTTCACCAGCGGCGGCATGGATGCGGCGCGGCTGGCGCGGCAGGCCATCGATGATGGGTATGAGTGCATCGTCGCGGTCGGCGGCGACGGCACCCTCAACGAGGTCACCAACGGCTTCTTCCGCGACGGTCAGGTCATCAACCCCCAGGCGGCGCTGGGGCTGTTGCCCCGGGGCACCGGCGGCGACTTTCGACGCACGTTCGGGTGGGACCTGGAGCTGACGTCCGCGCTGGAGCGGCTGCGCACGGAGAAGACAGAGCCCTTCGACGTGGGCCGGTTGGACTTCATCGACAACGACGGCCAGCCCGCCACGCGCTTCTTCGCCAACATCGCCTCGTTTGGCGTGAGCGCGGTGGTGGCCCGGGAGGTGAACTCCGGCAGCAAGGCGCTGGGCGGCAACCTGAGCTTCATGTGGGGCACCGTGAAGGGCCTGGTGAAGTACACCGAACAGCAGGTGCGCCTGACGTTGGATGACAAGCCGCCGGAGACGGTGAGCGTCACCGCCGTGGCCGTGGCCAACGGGCGCTACTTCGGCAGCGGCATGTTCGTCGCCCCCGACGCGCTCACGCACGACGGCCTCTTCGACATCACGCTCTGGTCCAACTACAAGCTGAGCGACTTCGTGCTCAAGTCCAAGGGCGTCTACAACGGCGACCACGTCACCTGGAAGGGCACGCGGCGCTTCCAGTGCCGCACCCTCCACGCCGAATCACAGACGGGCGACGTGTACCTCGACGTGGACGGTGAGACGCCGGGCCGGCTGCCCTGCACCATGACCATCCTGCCCGGGGCCATCCGCCTCAAGGTGTAGCGCCCGGACGCGGGTGCCCGCGCGAGGTGTCCTCCACCGGCGCGGTCGCGCTCGCAAGGGGAGAAGGGCGATACCAGCTCGTCTGGCCAATGAGGTTCCGGGAGAAGCCGTCCTCCGCCAGGGGGGCGGCCTCCGCGGCGCCCAGCACCAGGTAGCCGTCGAAGTGCAGCATCCGCCGCACGCGGGCCAGCACCGCGCGCCGGGTGGGCGCGTCCCAGTAGATCATCACGTTGCGCAGGAAGATGACGTCCACCGGGGTCTCCGGGTGGAAGTCGTCCATCAGGTTGAGCGGGCGGAACTCCACCGGCTTGCGCACCTGTTCGTTGAGCCTCCACCCGTCGCGCTCCTGGCGGAAGTAGCGCTGGCGCAAGAGGGGCGTCAGGCCCCGGTGGACCTCGCGCGCGTCGTAGCGGGCTTCGCTCGCGCGTCCCAGGGCGCGGGTGGAGAAGTCGGTGGCGAGGATGCGCACCGTCCAGCCGGTGATGAGCAGCCCCGCTTCCGCCAGCGTCATCGCGACGCTGTAGGGCTCCTGTCCGTAGGCGCACGCCGCGCACCAGATGCGCAACGTGCGCGTCCGGCCTCGCCGCGCCAGCAGGGCGGGCAGCACCGTGGTGCGCAGGGCCTCGAACACGGACGCGTCCCGGAAGAAGGCCGTCTCGTGGTTGGCCAGGGCCTCGGCCAGCCGTTGATGGAGCAGGGTGTTCTCGGGCTGGGCGCGCAGCCGGGCCACCAGGGCGGTGACGTCCGCCACGTGCTCCTCGCGCACGAGCGAGGCGAGCCGCGTCTCCACCAGCGCGTGCGTGTCGTGCTCCAGCACGAGCCCGGACAGCCGCAGCACGCGCTGCCGCAGCCAGGCGAAGTCGTCGTGAAGCAGGGGCATGCTCAAAGCCTCCGTCCGCGCGCTTCCACGCGCCGCACCAGCTCCGCGGCCACGTCGTCCAGCGGCAACACCCCGTCCGCCAGGCCCGCCTGCTCCACCGCGCCGGGCATCCCTCCGATGACACAGGTGGCCTGGTCCTGGACCACCACCTGTCCGCCCGCTTCATCCACGCGACGGCAGCCGCGCAGCCCGTCCTGTCCCATGCCCGTGAGCACCACCGCGAGCACGCCCGGGCCATACACCTCCACCGCCGAGCGGAAGAGCACGTCCACCGCCGGACGGCAGGCATTCTCCGGCGGCCCCTGGTGCGTGAGGATCCGCACGCCGGTGGCATCCGAGGAGAGGGCGAGGTGGAAGTCCCCCGGAGCGACCCACACCGAGCCGGGCCTGATCAGGTCGCCGGAAACGGCCTCGCGCACGCGCAGCTTGCTGACGCCCTCCAGCCGCTCCGCGAGCAGCCGCGTGAACAGGGGCGGCATGTGCTGCACGATGAGCACCGGCACCGACAGGTCCGCCGGCAGCGCGGACACCACCCGCACCAGCGCGCCCGGGCCTCCGGTGGACGCGCCGATGACGATGATCTCCACCCGCGCCGGACCCTGCGGCCTTGGCGGATGCAGCCTGGGAAGGAGCCCCGGTCCCCCCGCGGCGCAGGTGTTGCGCACGTGGAGGGCCTTGAGCTTGCGCACCAACTCATCGCGCACCGCCTCCACGGTGATGTTCATCCCTCCGGAGGACGTGGGCTTCGTCACGTAGTCGCGAGCCCCCAGCGCCAGCGCCTCCAGCGTCAGCACGCCCGCGCGTTCGGTGAGCGCGCTGAACATCACCACCGGCAGCTCCGGCGCGCGCTGCCGCAGGAGCTTCAGCGTCTCCAGTCCATCCAGCTCCGGCATCTCCAGGTCCAACAGCACCACGTCCGGTTGGAACTGCTCCACCTTCGCCAGCGCGATGCGTCCGTTGGCCGCGGTGGCGACGACCTCCAGGGCGGGGTCGCTTCCCAACAGCAACGACACCTGTCGCCGCACCACGGCTGCGTCGTCCACCACCAGGACCCGGATGGTGTTCATGGGAGGTTGCTTCACCGGGCCGCGTGCGCGACCGGGCAGCGGCCCGTCGGGATGCTGGGGGCCGTATCGCCGCCGTACACCTCGTGCCGGGGCCGGCTCGCGAGGATCGCGCTGGCGCCCCAGTCCGTCACCCGGTGGAAGGCCTCGGACGCGATGAAGGCGTCGAAGCCCTCGCGGCTGTGCCATTCGGAGACGATGAGGTAGCGCCCGGCGGCTCCCACGCTCCGGAACAGCTCCGTCCGCGCATGCGTGGGCAGCGTGCGCATCGCCTCCAGCACGAGCGCGAACTTCTTCTCGAAGGCCTCCGCCTTGCCCTCACGCACTTCGTAGTTCATGCCAATGGTGACCATCCGCCGCCTCCTTGGTTCCGGTTCATTCCAGCCACACCCGGACGTGGCGTTCGCCCTCGTCCAGGTGGAACAATTCCGACGGCCGCAGTCCCGCCGCCACCGCGGTCGCCGCGATGGCCACCGGATCCAACCCCCGCGCCGCGAGCCGCGGCCTCAGGTCCTCTGGCAACAGGTCCTCCAGGTGCGCCGTCACGTCCGCGCGGAAGGTGAGCGCCACCCGCGTGTGCGCCCCTTCCGTCACGCGAACGCGCAGATACCGCGCGGTGCCCTCCACGTGCGCCTCGGGCGGGAGTGGCGGCGGTGGCAGCCGTGGGGCGCGTGACTCGTCCAGCAGCGCTCCCCACGCGATGGGTGCCTCCAGCACGTCCAGGTGGCGCATCAGCCCGTGGAACGCACGCAGCACGAAGAGCAGCGACGCGGGCCCCGCGGCCCGGAAGTTCCAACGGTGCGGCCCCAGCGCTTCGGTGAGCCGCGCGCCCAGGTTCCACCGCGCGACGTGGAACGGGCCGTCCTGGAGGAAGGGCTCCAGCAGCACGCGGCTGACGGCGGGCAGCACCTCCGCCATGGGCTCCAGCAACTCCGGCGTGAAGCCCAGCGTCACCCACGTGGACAGCAGCCGCCGTGGATCCGCTTCGGTCCCGGGGACCCGGAGCAAGGCGATCAACCGCCCCAGCCCCAGGGGCAGCTCGGGAGGCAGCGGCTTCACGCAGCCGAAGTCGAGCACCCCCAACGTGGGCCTGCCCTCCGGCCCCCGGATGACGCGGTAGTTGCCGGGATGCGGATCCGCGTGCAGCGCGCCCCAGGTGAAGAGGCCCTGGAGGAACAGCCGCACCAGCGTGGTGGACAACTCTCGCCGGTCCGCCTCGCTCCAGCGCCGGGCCTCCGCGATGGGCTCCCCGTCCACCCAGGACATCACCAGCAGGTCCTCGCGGGTGAGCGCGTCCACCGGCACGGGGACCACCACCCCCGGCACGTCCGCCATGCGCGCGCCCGCCTCCGTCAGCGCGCGGGCCTCGTGGTGGTAGTCCAGCTCCTCCTGGAGCATCTGGGCAAGCTCGCGCCGGTAGGCGGACAGATCCAACTTCCCGCGCCAGCCCCCCAGCGGCGCCGCCAGCCAACCCAATGCACGCAGGTCGGCGCGCACCGCGTCCGCGATGCCCGGGTGCCGCAGCTTCACCGCCACCGCGCGCCCGTCATGCAGCACGCCCCGGTGCACCTGTCCTAGAGACGCCGCGATGCCCGCGCCGTCGAGCGACCTGAACACCTCGCTCCACGGCCGGCCCAACCGGCGGGAGACCTCCGCCAGCGCAGCCTCGGGCGCGAGCGGGGCGGGGGCCTCCGCGAGCGACCCGAAGCCAGGTGTCTCCGCCCCCAGCTCCGCGAGCGTGAGCACCTGCCCCACCTTCTGCGGCAGTCCGCGCAGCCCGAGGAGCCGCTCGGCCAGCTCGCGCCGCGCGTCTTCCGCCTCCTGGGGCCGGGCGCCGCGCCGCAGCCGCGTGGACGCCCGCGCGACCTGTCCCAGCTCCCACCATCGTTTCAGTCCGGTCCTCACGCGCCTGGTTCTCCGGGTCCGAGCGGTGCGCTACTTCGACCGGTTCTGTTTGTCGGTGGTGTCTACCTGGATGACCAGCCGTTGCAGCGACTGCGCCATGTGGGCCAGCTCCACCGCCGAACGCTGCGTGCGACCCGCGCCCTCGGTGGTGCTGCGCGCGGCCTCCGCGACGGCGGCCATGTTCTCGGAGATCTGCTGGCTGCCCTTGGCCGCCTCGCCCACGTTGCGCAGGATTTCGCCCGCCGTGGCCGTCTGCTCCTCCACCGACGACGCGATGGACGTCTGCAATTCATTGATGCGGCCGATGGTGGCGCCAATCTCCAGGATGGCGTTGACCACCTCCTCGGTGTCGTCCTGGATGGCGCCAATCTTCTGCCCGATGTCCTCGGTGGCCCGGGCCGTCTCGCGCGCCAGCTCCTTCACCTCGTTGGCCACCACCGCGAAGCCCCGGCCCGCCTCGCCCGCGCGGGCCGCCTCGATGGTCGCGTTGAGCGCCAGCAGGTTGGTCTGCTGCGCGATGGAGGTGATGACCTTGATGACCTTGCCAATCTCCAGGCTGCTCGTGCCCAGCTTGCTGACGACGACGGACGTCTTGTCCGCCAGCAGGACGGCGGACGACGCGACCTTGGCGGCGGTGCTCGCGTTGCGCGCCACCTCGCGGATGTTCGCGTTGACCTCCTCCATGCCGGACGCGACGCTCTGCACGTTGCGGCTCACCTGTTCGGCGCCCGCGGACACCTGGGTGGCCTGCGCCGCGGTCTCCTGCGCGTTGCTCACCATCTGCTGGCTGACGCTGGACAGCTCCTGCGAGGACGCCGCGAGCGTCTGCGAGTGCTGCGTCACCTCCTGGAAGATGCCGCGCAGGGTGGTGTCCAATTCCTTCTCACGCTGCTGCACGGCGAGCTTCTCCGTGATGAGCTCCCACGTCACCATGGGCCCCAGGTAGCGGCCCTGGCCGTCGTACACCGCCGTCACCAGCAGGTCCGCGATCTCCGGGCCGATGGGGATGTTCGCGCGCACCGGCAGGTTCTTGTCGTTGGACAGGATCTTCCGCTGGTACGCCGCATCCTTGTGGAAGATGTCGATGGTCGCTCCGAGCACCTTGTCCGCGGTGATGGGCAGATGCTTCTCCACCCGCTGCAACAGCCGGCGGGAGGCCGGGTTCAGGTAGACGATCTTCAAATCCTTGTCGGCCACCATCACGCAGGTGGGCGCGTTCTCCAGCATGGCCCTCAGGCGCGCCATCTCCGTGTCCGAGCGCAGCTTCTCCGTGATGTCGTCCCACGTCACCACGTAGCCCGTGAGCTTCCCGCCCCTGCCGAGGATGCCGTCGACGCGCGCCTTGAGCGTGATGTCGCCCACGGAGAAGATGGCCTCGTGGGGCAGGGCCGACGGCGTATTCAGCCGCGACTCCTCGCGCCGCAACTGGTGCTCGAAGCGGGACAGGAACTCGCCTTCCGTCGCCTCCGCCCCGCCGTCGTGGAGCGAGCCCGACTGTTCGATGCGCTCGATGGCCTCCGTGGACGACGCGTTGACGAAGACCACCTCCAGGCGTTCATCCATCACGAGGACGTTGACCCGCGCCGCGTCGAGCAGGGCTTCGCCCACCGCGCCTGAGAGGGGCGACGTCGCGCGGCTCCGGGCGGACCGGGGCGCGGGCTGCGCGATGGCGACCTTGCGGCCCTTCACGGGAGCGCGCTTCGCTGCGGGCTTGCGCACGGGCTCCTCCTCCAGCGTCCCCATCGCCGCCAGCACCTCGCGGGCGACGGGGCCGGACACATCCAACTCGTCCAGCACGGAGGCCAGGTGTTCGGTGACGCGCTCGAAGTGGTGCGGGCGCAGGTTCAGCTCCGCGTGCAGCTCGCGCATGGACGGACCGCGATAGACGCCAGGGCCGCCCAGGTGCTGCGTGAGGTACGCGGCCAGTTGTCGCTGAAGGGCGACGAGGTCCGCGCGGCGGAAGAAGGGCTTGAGCAGGGCATCCGTCATCACCCGGGCGTAGAGCTTCTGCACGGCGGCCGTGAGGGCGGCCTTGCCCCCCAGGCGCTGAAAGAGGGTGTTCTTCACAGCGGGCGCGGCGGTGCGGGCCATCAGCGGAACTCCTGGGAAGACGCAGGGAAGGAAGGGGAGGCGGAAGGGCTGGAGGAGGGCGCGAGCCCGTCCACCACCGCGTCCGCGGACAACACCAACAGCAGGCGCTCCGGCAGCGCGTGGACGCCCAGTAACATCGTGCGCAGCGACCCGCGCAGGTTGTCCGGCAGGGGCGCCAACGCCGCGTCCTCCAGGGGAAGGATGTCGCCAATGGCATCCACGCGCAGGCTCACCGCGCCGTCATCGCCCCGCAGCACGACGTGGGGCGCGTCCGGGGGGGCCGTGCCCTCCAGCAATTCCAGACGGCGGCGCAGGTCGATGGCGGGGACGATCTGCCCACGCAGGTTGAGCAGCCCCGCCACCTCCGGCGGAGCGCCCGGGACGCGCGTGAGCGGGGGCGGCAGGAGGATCTCCTGCACACGTTCGATGTCCAGGCCGAACAGGTGCTCGCCCACGTGGAAGGTGCACAACTGACGCAGGGACCTCATGGCGCACCTCCCGACAGCAGCTCCGGGTGCACGGCGCGCACGGCGCCCTCCACGTCCAGGAACTCGGTGGCTCGGTCCAACACCACCATGGAACCCAGCACCCCCGCGCGCCGCGTCTCGCGCTGGAGGACGACCTCCACCTCCGCGACATCGAGGATGGCGTCCACCACCAGACCCACCCGCGTGTCCGCGTGCGTGGTGACGACGATGGACAGGGACGCATCCGCCGCATGCTGCAGGCCCTCGGTGAGTCGCGCTGGCGTGCTGGCCTTCGCCTCCAGCACGGAGGCCACGCGCACCAGGGGCAGCAACTGGCCGTGGTAGCGCGCCAGCTCCATGCCGCCGCTCAGGTGCTCCACCTCGGTGAGGGGCAGCTCCTCCAGCCGCGCCACACGCGACAGGGGAATGGCCACGCGGCCCTCCGCGCCCGTGCGGCACAGCAGCACCCGTTCGCGCGTGTCCTCCGGGGGAGGCGCCACCGGGGGCGCGGCTTCCGGGACGACATGGGTGGGCGCCTCGCTGACGGCGCCCACGCGGCGGCCCAGGCCCATCGCGTCCAGGATGAGCGCCACGCGCCCGTCGCCCAGCACCGTCGCGCCCGCGTAGCAGGCCAGCCCCTTGAGGTGCTTCCACAGCGGCTTGACGACGATCTCCTCGGTGTCGTGGATGGCGTCCACCCACAGCCCGAAGGTGCGCTCCCCGGCCTGCAACACGACGAGGGTGGCGCCCTCGTCCAGCTTCGGCGCGGCGGGCCCCACGCCCAGCTCCGAGGCCAGCACGACGAGCGGCAGCAGCTCCCCGCGAAGCCGCAGCACGGAGGCGTCCTGGAGGCGGGTGATGTCGCGCCGGGCCTGGTCGGGCTCCAGCCACACCACCTCGCGCAGGCTCGCCTGGGGCAGCGCGTACCGGTCCCCCCGGCAGGTGACGAGGAGCGCGGGGATGATGGCCAGCGTGAGGGGAATCTTCAGCGTGAACGTGGTGCCCTGGCCCTGTCGGCTGTGCACCTCCACGGTGCCGCCAATGCGCTCCACCTGCGTGCGCACCACGTCCATGCCCACGCCCCGCCCGGACAGCGACGTGACGCGCTCCGCGGTGCTGAAGCCCGGCATGAAGATGAGCATCAGCGCGTCCGCGTCCGTCAGCCGCGCGGCCTGGTCGGCCGTCAGCAGGCCCCTCTGCACCGCGACCTGCCGCACGCGCTGCACGTCGATGCCCGCGCCGTCGTCGGACATCCCCAGGTGCACGAGCCCGCCCTCGTGCGACGCGCTCAACGTCACGCACCCCACGGGCGGCTTGCCCCGCTGCACGCGCTGCTCGGGCGTCTCCACGCCGTGGTCCACGGCGTTGCGCAAGAGGTGCGTGAGCGGATCATGCAGCGCTTCCACCAGCGTCTTGTCCAGCTCCGTGTCCGCGCCCTGGAGCACCAGCCGCACCTGCTTGCCGCACCCGTGCGCCAGCTCCCGCACGAGCCGGGGGAAGCGGTTCCACACCTGCCCCACCGACTGGAGCCGCGTCTTCATCACCACCTGCTGCACCTGCGTGGTGACGACATCCAGGCGCTGCGACGCGGTGGCCAGGTCCGCGCCCGGCGTGGGGCCCGTCGCGCACTGGAGGATGCGGTTGCGCGCCAGCACCAGCTCGCCCATCAGGTTCATCAGCCGGTCGAGCAGCGCCACATCCACCCGCAGCTTGGAGTCCACGCCAGTGGAGGATCCGCGCCAGGGCAGGATGCCCGGAACGGGCGGCGCCTCCGGGGTCTCCAACGGGACGGAAGCGGCCGTGGCGCCCGCGAGCCGGGCGAGCAACGCGGCGTGGTCCACCGCGGGCTCCATGCCCGTCGCCTCGATGTGCTCCAGCGCCCCGCGCGCCGCGTCCGCCAATGCCAGCAGCGTGGACACGCGCTCGCGGTCGAGCGTGAGGCGCTTGTCGCGCGCCAGCCCGAGCATCTCCTCGGAGGCATGCATCAGCCCCTCCAGGCGGGTGAAGCCCAGGAAGCCGCAGGTGCCCTTCACGGTGTGCAGGTTCCGGAACAGTTGCGCCAGCAGGGCCTGTGAGCCCGGCTGCGCCTCCAATTCCAGCACCGTCGCCTCGATGCTCTGCACGTGCTCGCGGGATTCGATCAGGAACTCCCGCATCACGTCGTCCCAGCCCGGAGTGTCACTCACGGACGGAGCGTCCCTGGCGCGAAGGCGCGCACGACGGGTGTTTCAATGAATGCGAAAAGGTCCTGCCTGGCGCTGCCCATGGGCAACGGCCCCCCCGACCCGCATGACTCCGGAGTCGAACCGACAGCATGTCGCAATGCCAGAAACGCGAAAGCTGTCCCGCAGGGAAGGTGCCCTGGTCAGAAGAACAGGCGAAGCAGGTCAAACCGTGTTTCCGCGCCCAGCTTCCGCAACAGATTGGCCTGATGGAATTTTACGGTGCGCTCGGTAATCCTGAGCACGGTCGAGATGTCGATGGGGGAGCGGCCGAGCGCGAGGTAACGCAAGACATCGCCTTCGCGCTCCGACAGCCGCGCGGCCTGCGCCAGCCTTCGCACCTTGGCTTCGAAGAGGCCGGTGAGCGTGGAGTCCCCAATCGTGTGCACGCTGATGTGCGCGGTGCCGGCGCTCGTCGGGGTGGCGGTGACGACCTCGAAGCCCTCGCTGACCGTGGAGGCCTGTCTGACGATGGTGTGGGGCCAGGACGTGGGCGACACCGCCGTCAGCGGACAGTCCTGACAGGGGGTGTCGCGGTGGGCTAACGCGCCGAAGCACGGACGTCCCACCATGTCCTCGTGCTCCGAGTGGCCCGCGCGCCAGACCGCCTTGAGCGTCCCGAACGTCGCCAACTCGGTGGAGATTTCATAGCTCAGGTCCAGGCCCTGGCCGGGCTCTCCATGGGCCACCGCACGCTGCGGCACGGGCAGGGGAGGGCCGGCGCGGGTGACGATGCAGACCAGCCGCAAGGGAGGCCGGCCCACCGCCGCGACATCCAGCTCCACCGCCAATCGCTCACCTTCGCGCGTCAGCACCTCGGTCTCCAACCGGTGTTCGGCGCTGGTGAAGACCGCGCGCAGGGCCTGTCCCACCTTCCGGCCCTGTTCTCGCGGCGTACACACGTCCGTCCAGCGACGGCCCAGCAGCTCCTCACGAGGGCGTCCCAGGAGCGATGTGAGCGCTCCGTTGGCCAGCTCGATGCGCCCCCGCCGGTCCATCACGACAATGGGGCGCCCATCCCGCTCCGCCAGCAGGGATGCCGTCAGTGACCAATCCAAGGTAACCCCCCGCCCGTTGCAACCCCAATCCACTTTTCCAGTGGAATGAAGGGCTTCAACGGTTTCATGAGCTTACCCTGAAACGACTGGCTTCGCAGGATGGGGCAGGTCGTGTGGCAACCCACCGACCCCGCGGATTGAGTCACGCCGCCGGGCGGGGCACTCCAAGGCGCGCCGGCTCCGCCCTTCGTCTCGGCTGGGAAGGTGAGGGGGCATCCCCCGGGGACGGGTGGGGGATGGGGTCACCGCCGCGGACCTTCACCCTGGCATGGACGGCGGGGGGCCTGCCTCAATCCCAGACACGGAGCCGCGCCCATGGCGCATGAAATCACCGTGCGGATTGTCGGAGGGGTTGTCTTCATCGGCTCCTGACGGCAAGGAGCTGGAAGCCCTCCTCCTTCCGCTGCTTGACGCGCTGCCGGAGCGGGACGCCTGGGGCTTCGTCCTGGAGCTGGGGCGGGTCCGTCGCTCCCTGGAAGTGGCCTTCATGACCCTTCGGAGCTCGGCTGGCTGGTAGGCATGCCGGAAACCTGGAACGTCACCTCGATTCGAGGCAACCTCCTGCATTGTGTGGCCTTGGGGATTACTCCCAGGAGCTCACCCGGACCTCCGCAGGAAGGGAGCTGACTGCATGAGCGCCTCGCGACGACCCGCCCAGTTCGACCTCTTCACCGGTGCGCTCGAGGAAGCCCCCGTGTCCTCACGCCGCCGCACCCAGCCGCTAGCACCGGCCCCGGTGTCCGACGACCTGCGGGTCCTGGGCGAGCGGCTGCCCCAGGGCGTCTACCTGGGCACGTCGTCGTGGACCTTCCCGGGGTGGACGGGGCTCGTCTACGACCACGAGGCCAGCACGACGCAGCTCGCCAAGGAGGGCCTGGGCGCCTACGCGCACCACCCGGTGCTGCGCACGGTAGGCATCGACCGGACGTTCTACGCGCCCGTGCCCGCCACCGCCTTCGCCGAATACGCCCAGCAGGTGCCCGACGGCTTCCGCTTCCTCGTGAAGGCCCACGAGGCCTGCACGCTGGCGCGCTTCCCCGTGCACGAGCGCTACGGCGCGCACCGAGGGCAGGTGAACGACCGCTTCCTCCAGGCCGCCTACGCGATGGACCACGTCGTGGGGCCCTTCCTGGAGGGCCTGGGCGACAAGGCCGGCCCGCTCGTCTTCCAGTTCCCCCCACAGGATCCGGCCTCGCTCGGAGGCCCAGCGCGCTTCGTGGAGCGGCTGCACGGCTTCTTCTCCGCGCTGCCCAAGGGACCGCTGTATGCGGTGGAGGTGCGCAACGAGGAGTTGTTGACGGAGGGCTTCGCCCAGGCGCTCGCGGACACCGGCGTGAGCCCCGTGCTCGCGGTCTGGGCCCACATGCCGCCCGTCGCGCGCCAGGCGAAGCTCACGCGCGCCTTCGAGTCCCGCGCCGTGGTGGTGCGTTGGATGCTGCCGCCCAACCTGGGCTACGAGGAAGCACGCGCCCGCTACGCCCCCTTCAACAAGTTGGTGGACGAAGATGTTGGCACCCGCGATGTGCTGGCGCGGGTGTGCATGGCGGCGGTGCGGCGCGAGCGGCCCGTCTTCGTGACCATCAACAACAAGGCGGAAGGGAGCGCTCCCTTGTCGGCCATCCGGCTCGCGGAACGCGTCGTGTCACACAAGGAGGAGGGCGGGCAGCGAAGCGTTGCTCACGCGACATGACTTGCGCGCGAGCACGGCGCTTGCTTACGTGAAAGCCCATGAAGGCGATGACCCTGGGTGTCCTGCTGATGCACATGACTTCCGCCGGAGGTGCCGGCGCGGAGGAGAAGCGGGCAGGCAAGCATGTGCAGGACGCCGGTGGCGATGAGAAGGGCGGCGTGACGAAGGAGGTCTCCTCCCTCAAGGGGGAGATCACCAGCCTGAAGGAAGAGTTCAGGGTCGCGCGCGAAAAGCAGCGTCTGGCGGCTGAAGAGAAGAAGCGCCTGGAGGAGGCCCGCTACGGTGTCCCGGCGAAGACCCCCCCTGTCACTGCCTCCGGAGGGACCGGAGCCACCGCCCGATGAGGGCGAAGCGGTAGAAATCCCGGTCGATGGCAACCTCGACCTGCACCTCTTCCAGCCCCGCGAGGTGAAGGAACTCGTCACCGAGTACCTCTGGGCGTGCCGGCAGAAGGGTGTGCTCGACGTGCGCATCATCCACGGCAAGGGCACGGGCGCGCTGCGGCGCACCGTGCAGTCCCTGTTGCCCACGTTGCCGGAGGTGGACAGCTTCCGGAGCGCCTCGGAAGGCGACGGAGGCTGGGGCGCGACGTGGGTGCGGCTCAAGCCCCTCTAGACGTCAGGACAGCCAGAAGTACGCGGAGGCGATGAGGGTGCGCTTCTCCGTCACGCGCCCCTTCTGGGCCAGCTCCGCCATCTGGCGGTCCTTGGCTGCGTAGCGCTTCTCCTCCTCGTTGCGCAGCGACGCCAGCTTGCGGCGGTACTCGCGCTCCATCCGGTCCGAGTGCGCCCGCGCCTTCGCGCGCTCCGCGGTGTCGTCCACGCCCGCGACTTCCTTGCGCGCGTCGATCCACGTCTGCCGCGCGGCCTCCACCACCTCGCGCGACTCCATCAGGCAGTCCTCGACGTAGCGGTCCGCGCGCTCGCGGGCCTTGTCCAGCTCCAGGGCATTGCGGCGCTCGGCGGCCCGGATGAGTTCATCCTTGGCCGTCATCAGCGACTGCTCTTGCATGAGCTGCACGGACACCGGGGCGGGCTGCCGGCGCTTCTCTTCCTTGGCTTCGAGCTTCGTGAAGTGGACCCCGTCCGTCAGCGGCAGGGCCCGGAAGCCGCCGTCCCGGTCCTTCACCAGCACCAGGTGCACCAGCTTCTCTTCAGGCTTGAGGCCGGTGATCTCGAACTTGTAGGCGAACCACCAGCCCTCGCAGCCGGCCAGCCGCGCCAGCCGGGACGGCAGGCTCGCCGCGTCCAGTTGCAGGTAGCTGACCGCGTCCTGGGTGCGGTCGCGCACGGCATAGGCGGCCTTGGCCACCTGGAGCCGGCCGGAGGTGCGGCTGCCCAGCACGGAGCCGGTGAGGGCGCGCGCTTCCTGCTGGCGGCGGGCCACGACCTCCTTGGCCTGGTCGCCGGCCACGCGCAGCCGGCGGCGCACGTCGCCGTCGAAGCGCTCCAGCACCACGGACTTCATCTCCGTCATGCGCTGGGTGATGGCGCCTTCCAGCTCCTCGCGCAGCTTGTCGAAGGCGATGTTGATGTCGGCCGGGCTGCGGCAGGACTGGTAGATGTCCAGCACGCGCCGCTCGAAGTCGACGCCGCTCTCCAGCGCGCCCAGGATTTCATCCGACGCGCCGAAGACGCCGTCGAAGAGGTTGAGCTTCTTCTCCAGCAGCTCGAACAGGCGCGCATCCGCCGCGTTCTGCCGGTTGAGGAAGTTCACCACCAGCACGTCGCGCTGCTGGCCGTAGCGGTGGCAGCGGCCAATTCTCTGCTCCACGCGCTGCGGGTTCCACGGCAGGTCGTAGTTCACGACCAGGTTGCAGAACTGGAGGTTCAGGCCTTCCGCGCCGGCTTCCGTGCAGATGAGGATCTGCGTGCGGTTGCGGAAGTCGTCCACCAGGGCCCGGCGCTCCTCGGGCGAGCTGCCCGAGTCCCCGGACAAGAGCGAGATCTTGTCCTGGTAGCCGTGCTCCGACAGCAGGTTGAACAGGTACTGCTGCGTGCGCTTGGACTCGGTGAAGATGAGCGCCTTCTCCGGCCAGCTGTGCGTGCGCATCACCGCGAAGGTGCGATCCAACGCGCGCTTGAGCGCCTCACCCTTGGCGTTGATCCGGATGGAGTCCGCGAGGTCCGCGTACTGCCGCAGCTCCCAGACCTCCTGCTCCAGCGTGCGCACCGCGGGGGCCTTGGCGGGGTCGTCGGACCACTCCTCGCCTTCCTCCACGAACTGCTTGGCCTCTTCCGGCTCGAAGAGCGCCAGGGCCTGCTGGCCCAGGCGCGCCGCTTCCAGGCGCTTCTGGAGGTTCTCCGACAGCTTGCGCAGCGTGGGCGCGATGGCGAACGTGGAGGAGGCCAGGAGCTTCCGGTAGCACAGCGTCAGCAGCGTCTTCTTGCCCGGCTCGATGGCGGCGACTTCGGAGCGCTGGAGGTACTCGCTGACCTTCTCGTAGAGGTCGTGCTCCTCGGGGGACGGGTTGAAGTCCTCCACGATGCTGCGCCGGTTGGTGTAGCGCACGTACTCGCGCACCTGACGGCGCAGCGTGCGTTGCACCACCGGGGCCAGCCGCTCCTTGAGTTCGCAGGCGGCGGCCTCCGTCATGCCGCCGCCCTCGTCCGCGCGGTAGCGGCTGCGGAAGGCGTGCTCGGGCCCGAGAATCTGCTCGTCCAGCAGCGACATCAGTCCGAACAGCTCCATCAGGTTGTTCTGGAGCGGCGTGGCGGTGAGCAGCAGCTTGGGCCGGCCCGCGAGTCCCGCGCGCAGCGCCTGCCCCATCTTGTTGTTGGGCCGGTGTGCGTTCCGCAGCCGGTGGGCCTCGTCGATGATGACCAGGTCCCAGGGAATCTCCGCCAGCAGGGCCACCCGGTTGGCGGCGAACGGGTGCGAGCAGATGACGGGGAAGGGCTGGTCGAAGCAGTTGTTGTGGGCGCGCACGTTGCGGCCGTCCACCAGCACGCTGTCCAGGTCGAACTTCTCGCGCAGTTCGGCATTCCACTGCGCGCGCAGCACCGCGGGCGCCAGGATGAGGATGCGGTTCTTGCCCTCGGCCATGAGCTGGGCCACGACGAGGCCCGCCTCGATGGTCTTCCCCAGGCCCACCTCGTCCGCGAGCATGCAGCCGCCGCGCGACAGGGCGTCCATCGCGAACATCGCGGCTTCGACCTGGTGGGGGTTCAGGTCCACCTTCGCTTCGGACAGGGCGTTGGCCAGCCGCTGCTGCGTGTCACCGCTGCGCGCGAGCAGCTCCTCCGCCAGCAGCCGCTCATGGAAGGGCGTCAGCGCCGCCGCCACCAGTTCGTCGGCTGCGCGGGCGGCGACCGCCGCGGCGTCCGCCTCCACCTGCACCCTCAAACCCCTCGCGACCTCCGCCAAGTCCCGCCTCCCATCCGTGGTTTGAAGCGCTCGCGCACGTGCGCGGACGTTTGAGGCGCGCCATTCTCTTGAGCGATCCGCATCTGTAAAGGGGGTCCTCCGCGAGGCCGAAAACTCGGCCTCCGCGCGATTGGCAAGCACGCTGTTCGGCGGAGTGTTTTCGCGTGCCCTCATGCGTGCGGTGAAATGTTCCGACGCATGTCCAAAGGTCTTGACGAATGCGTCTGGCGCGCTCCACGAACCCGCGCGTGTTTCAGAGCTGTCCGCGCGCCTTCACGTCCAGGTACATGTTGAGCGCCGCGGCCCCGAAAGCGCGTGCCGGCGCGCGCACCACCAGGGCTCCGGCGTCGCGCAGCGTGGTGGCGGTGCGGCGGTATTCGGCCTCCATGCGCTGGGCGGCCTGACGCGCGTAGGCGGCGGTCGCGTCGCCGGGCACGTCGGTGGCGGCGGCCTCCAGGTCCTCGTCCAGGAGCGACGCGACGACGGGCAGGTGCCGGGGCCTGAGGGCCAGCGTGCGCGTGAGGAGCGTGGCGGACGCGTCCGGATCCACCAGGTCGGTGAAGAGCACCACCAGCGCGCGGCGCGTCTGGCGCGCGAAGGCGAAGTCGAACGCGCGGCCGTAGTCGCTCTCCTCCAGGCCAGCCTCGGCGCGGTAGAGGGATTCAGTGATGAGGCGCAGGTGTTCGGCGCCCTTGCGCGGGGGCAGGAAGGAGCGCACGTCGCTGGCGAAGGCCACGACGCCCACCACGTCGCCCGCGTCCAGGCTCACGCGCGCGAGCCGCAGCGCCGCGTCCACCGCGTGGTCCAGCTTCCTTCGTCCCTGCACCCGGCCCGCCATGTGACGGCCGCAGTCCAGGAGCAGCAACACCGGCTGGTGACGCTCCGGCTGCCACGTGCGCACCAGCGTGTGGCCGTGGCGCGCGGAGGACTTCCAGTCGATGTGGCGGAAGTCGTCGCCGGGGCGGTACTCGCGCAGGGATTCGAACTCGCGGCCTTCCATGGCCTTGCGGCGCTGCGTGCGCGCGGACACGGCCTCCGCTGCTCGCGCCAGCGTGAGCGCTTCGCGCGAGAGGGCGCTCAGGTCTGGATACACCTTCACGTCGCGGGACGCGGGCAGGCGCACCTGCCGCGAGCACAGGCCCAGGGGCCCCAACAGGCGCAGGTGCACGTCCCCGAAGTGCGCATCTCCCCGGGAGGGAGGACGCACGCGGTACATGAGGCGCGTGGGCGGTGCTCCGGCTTCCAGAAAGAAGGGCTGCCGGTGGCCGTGGCTCTCCACGTCCAGGGGCGGCTCGTCGCGCAGCTCTCCGCGCATGGCGCTGTCGGTGCGTGCGTGCAGCACCCAGCGCACGGGGTTGTCCACGCCGGAGGAGAGGATGGGCTCTACCTCCCGGTGCGCTTCGATGTCAGCGGCGCGCGGCGCGCGAACGAAGTCCACCGCGCACAAGAGGAGGACGGCCACGTCCACCGCGAGCGCCAGCCACCCGAAGGCGGGGCTCGCCACCGCGAGCGCCGCGGGCACGAGCGCCCCGGCGAACAGCGCGACGGCGAGGCCGGTGGGGACGGGACGCCCGACGCTCACCGGGGCACTCGCACCCGTTCGAGCATCTGCCGGAGGACGTCGTCCGTGGTGACGCCCTCCACCTCCGCCTCCGCCTTGAGCAGCAGGCGGTGGTTGAGGACGCTGGAGGCCACGGCCTTCACGTCATCCGGCGTGACGAAGTCGGTGCCCTTGAGCGCCGCGTGCGCCTTGGACGCCGCGAGCAGGGCCTGCGCCGCGCGGGGGCTCGCGCCCAGTCGCACGCGCGGGTGGGCCCGGGTGTCGCGCACCAACTGCACGACATACTGGAGGATGGAGTCGTCGCACGCGACGCGGGCCGCGCGGTCCTGCAACTCCGTCAGCGTGGCCGCATCCAGCACGCGGGAGACACCGGGCGGCTTGCCCTCGCGCTGGTGGTAGGCGCGCAGCAGTGACGTCTCCGAGTCCGCGTCCGGATAGCCCACGCGCACGCGCATGAGGAAGCGATCGAGCTGGGCTTCGGGGAGGGGATAGGTGCCCTCCAGCTCCAGCGGGTTCTGCGTGGCGACGACGAAGAAGTGCGGCGGCAGCGGGTGGGTGACCCCGTCGATGGTGACCTGCCGCTCCTCCATGGCCTCCAGCAGCGCCGCCTGCGTCTTGGGCGGGGTGCGGTTGATCTCATCCGCGACCAGCACCTCCGTGAAGACGGGGCCCTTCATCAGGCGGAAGGACTGGGACTGGGGCTGGAAGATGTTGGTGCCCAGGATGTCCGCGGGCATCAGGTCCGGCGTGAACTGCACGCGGGAGAAGGACAGCCCCAGGGCGCCGGCCATGCTGCGCGCGGTGAGCGTCTTGGCGACGCCAGGGACACCCTCCAGCAGCACGTGGCCCCGGGCGAGGAAGGCCGTCACCAGGTCGGCCAGGACGCGGGGCTGGCCCACGACGGCCGAGCCCAGCGCATCGAGGAGGCGGGAGAGGGGCGTGGCGTCGGACATGGTGGCCGGCGACGGTAGCCCGCCTCCCGGCCGGCACGGCAGCGAAATCCTCGCCGCCGGGACCCGGACTGGCGGCTACTCCTGCGGGCGACGCAGTCCCATCAGGCTTCCGAGCAGCGCCACCACCGCGCCGAGGATGCCCAGGAAACAGCCGATGCTCGGTGAGGAGATCATCATCTCCGAGTTGCCGAGCGGCGACGGCACCAGGTTGGTGTCCGAGGAGATCTTCAGGAAGATGAGCGACCAGACGAGGCAGACGACGCTGCTCGCGGTCTGCGCGCCCCACGGCAGCATGGGATTCACCCAGGCCATGACGTTGCGCACGCGGATGCCGACGAACACCATCGTCGAGACGGCGAAGAGGAACGAGATGAAGCCCAGGCTGATGAGGCCCAGGAAGTCTCCGTCCGCGGCCGTCTCCTTCCACGGCATGAAGCAGGAGAGCACCACCAGCGCCGCGCCCCAGAAGGCGATGCGATCCGCGCCCTCCAGCTCGAACAGGAAGTTGCGCGCGTCGGCCAGCAGGACCTCGGGGTCCTCGATGGGCGAACGGAAGCCGTCGCGGCTGCTGTCACGGGCCCAGGGCTCCGGCGCGCCACCGTCCGCGTCGGAATCCAGGTCGTCCTCGTCGCGGGCCACGGGGGCCGCCGCGCGGCGGGCGGCCGTGCTGCGCGAGGGGGCGGGCTTCGCGGCGGGCGTGCTCTTGGTGGGGGGACGCTGCGCGCGCTCCTTGGCGATGTCGTCCATGCTCCGCACGTTGGTGGAGTCATCGCTCGGCGGGGCCGCGGCCCGGGTGCTCGGCTTGGAACGGGTCGGTGCGGGACGTGCGCGCGGCACCGGCGCGGAGGGACGCGCCTTGGGCTGCGGCCCGACCCCGGTGCTCTCGTCACCCCCGGACTCTTCCTCGGAACCCGCGAGGAAGGACTTGTCGATGATGTAGTCGCATTCGGGGCAGATCGCGGTGTCGTCCGCGACCTTGCTCTTGCAGCCTGGGCAGTTCAGGGCCGGTGCTCCGGGAGGGGGGAACGGCCCGGCATCTTCCCGGCCCTCGCGAGCGGCTGTCAAACCCGTTCAGCGCCATAACCCCTGGATTTTCGCGGGAAATTGACCTACCCCCTCCGGACATGGCCCGTCTGCCCGCCGCCGTGTCCACTGGCCTCCTCCTGTTGACCGCGTGTGTGCGCGCGGTGCCACCGCCCGACGTGGGAGGGCGTCCAGACCCGGTCCTGGAGCGGATCGCGGACTGGGAGGATCGCCGCTCGCTGGGAGGAGGCGATCTCGTGCGGCTCGCCACGGCGGCCCCGGACCCGGTGGTTCGCGGCCGGGCCCTGCGTGCACTGGGACGCATCCAGGACGTGACGACGCTGGACGCGGTGCGGGCCGGGCTGACGGCCCCGGACGCGACGGTGCGTGACGAAGCGGCCTTCGCGGCGGGGGAGCTGGCGTTGTCGTGGGAGCCCCTGCCGGAAGATGTCCGGACGTCGCTGACCGAAGCGCTGACGAAGGCTGAGTCCACCGAGTCCGAGCCCACGGTGCGGACCACGCTGCTGGAGTCGCTGGGAAAACTGGCCACGCCCGGCGCGGTGGAGGTGCTGACGGCGCGCTTGTCTCCGCCCGACGGTGCGTGGGCCGGGTCCGCGGCGAAGGCCCTGGGCGTGGCGGCGCGCAAGGCCGGGGCGCCGCTGGTGGCACAGGTCCCCCTGGCGACGATGGTGGCGCTGACGGAGTCCGCGCGTCCCCAGGCCGTGCGCTACGGCGGGGCCTATCTGCTGGCGACGGCGAAGCGCCCGGAGGCGGTGCCCGCGCTGAGCGGTTGTGTGGGTGATGCGGATCCGGACGTGCGGGCCCTCTGTGCGAAGAGCCTGGGAGACGTGGGTGGAGTCGCGGATGTCCTGGTGCTGGCGCCATTGCTCTCGGATGCGGCGCCCCGCGTGGCGGCGGAGGCGGCACGGGCCCTGGCGAAGTGGGCGGTGAAGTGCCAGGCCGATGAGGGACCCCGGTGTCCTCCGCTGGGTGCACTGGCCCGGCTCGAGTCCCAGGTGAAGCAGGTGGGCATGGGGAACGCGGCATGGGGGCACCCGCTGCTGGCGGTGACACAGCAAGGACTGCCGACCAGCGGTCAGCCCCTGTGGATCCGCCTGCGGCTCGCGCTGGCGGAGGCTGACCGGGTCGCCACGTCCGAGGAGATACACGCGGATCTCGCGTGGCTGGACTGCCGGGTCGCGGCGGCGATGGACCGGCAGACCGGCGAACTGAAGCAGGTGCAAGGGTGCGGCTTTGGCCGCGTGTCCGAACCCCGGCGGCTGTCCCTGGGGCTGCACGAGGTGGCGAAGTTCACCCCGGTGCTGGCTACGTTATCGCCGCTGATCAACGGGGCCCCTGTGTCCGCTGCTTCGTCGCCGCCGAACAACGCTGCCCCTGTGTCGTCCGGTACTTTGTCGCCGCCGAACAACAGCGCCCAGACGTCCGGAGCGGTCTTCGCGGTGCCGCTGTTGGGCCACGCCAGTCCCCTGGTGCGCGGTGCGGCGTTGGATGCGCTGTCCGAGCGTCCGGTGCCGGAAGCGAAAGCGCCGGTGCGAGCCCTCATCGCGGGAGACGACGCGGTGGTCGCGGGGCTCGCCGCGTCCACGGCGGGCAAGCTGCACGACACCGAAGCGCTGCCCGCGGTGGAGGCCCTGGCGGCGCGGGTGCCCCGGGAGCCGGACCTCGCGGAGTCGGTGGCGGGCGCGCTCGTAGCGTTGCAGGGAAGGGCGGCCGAGCCCCGCCTGCGCGAGTGGCTCAACCATCCGCACGCGAACGTGCGCCGCGTCGCCGCCGAATCCCTCACGGCATTGACGGGCGCCCCGGTGCGCTCCGCCCGCGTGGAACTGCCTCCGGACACCTACCGGCCGCCACCCGCTCCGCCAGGCACGACGCTCACGCTGCGCACGCGCAAGGGGGACATCACCGTCCTCCTGGAGCGCGACGCGCCGCTCACGGGAGGCAACCTGGTGGCGCTCGCGAAGCAGGGCTACTTCCGGGGCATCACCTTCCATCGCGTGGTGCCGGACTTCGTCGCGCAGGGCGGAGATCCGCGCGGAGACGGGGAGGGCGGCCCGGGACACTCCATCCGCTGTGAGATGACGCGCAGGCCGTACACGCGCGGTGTCGTGGGCATGGCGCTGTCGGGCAAGGACACCGGCGGCAGCCAGTTCTTCTTCACCCACGCGCCGCAGCCGCACCTGGACGGTCGCTACACGGTGTTCGGCGAGGTCGTCGCCGGCATGGACACCGTCGATGCGCTGCTGGAGGGCACGGTCATCGACGACGTCATCGTCGGCACCCGCGTCCCGTAGCAGCCCGGACGTCAGGCCCCGCTGGCGCGCGCGGGCTCCGTCTCGCCCTGGGCGTTGAGCTTCCCGCTGTTCCAGCGGCGGTTCTCCGCATCCTCCATCACCTCCACCTCGCGGCGGATGCGGGCCCACTCCGTCTCCGGCAGGTTGAGGAAGGCCTCCGCGAGCGCCGGATCGAACTGGGTGCCGGCGCAGCGGCGCACCTCGTCGCGCGCCACGCTCATGGGGCGGCCCTTACGGTAGGGACGGTCGGAGGTGATGGCGTCCAGCGTATCCACGAGACAGAAGATGCGCGCGCCCACGACGATGTCCTCGCCCTTGAGCCCCAACGGGTAGCCCTTGCCGTCCCAGCGCTCCTGGTGCTGCAGGACGATGAGCGCCGCCTCGTGCAGGTAGGGCATCTTCGCCAGCATCCGGTAGCCGAACTCCGGGTGCTGCTTCATCTCCACCCACTCGTCCGGCGTCAGCGGGCCGGGCTTGAGCAGGATGGAGTCACGAACGCCAATCTTCCCGATGTCATGCAACAGCGCGCCCTGTTCCACCACGTCCAGCGCCGGTCCGGTGAGGCCGATCTCCTGCGCCAGCCGCCGCGCGTACAGCGACACGCGCCGCGAATGCCACTGCGTCTCCGTGTCCCGGTAGTCCAGCGCGCTGATGAGTCCGTCCAGCAAGCCCGCGGTGCGCTCGATGACCCGGCGCTCCAGGTCCTGGTTGATCTCCAGCAGCTCCTCGTTCTTGTCCGCCACCTCGCGCGTCAGCCGCTCGTTGGCCTCCACCAGCCGGCGGTGCTCCACGGCCTGCCGCACGCTGCTCGTCAGCTCGCTCAACGCCCACGGCTTGCCCAGCAGGCGGAACACCTCGCCCCGGTTCACCGCCTCCGACGCCGTCTTGAAGTCCGCCGCCGCGGTCAACATCAGCCGCACCGCCCGTGGATTCTTCTCCCGGAGCGCCGACAGCAGCTCGATGCCGTTGAGGTACGGCATCATGAAGTCCGTCAGCACCACGTCGAAGCCCTGCTCGCGCGCCGCCAGCACCGGATCGCTGTGCGTCACGACCTCGTAACCTTCCGCATGGAGGATTCGGGACAGCGCGGCGAGGATCAGCACGTCGTCGTCCACCACGAGGATTCGAGCCATGGGTCCGTACGCTCCGAGCGAGTGGACTGCGTTATTCTCAAAGTCTTATAGCGAGTTCGAAGGCAGGCAGACAGGCCCCCCCAAGCTTTCCAGTGTCGGTAAAGTGCCGGAATTCTTGAAGATTCCCTGAAACCCGTGGTCGCCGGACTCCACGTCACGCTTGCCTGCCTGCGGAAGCGTGTTCTATGGTGCATTCCTACCCGCCGTAAGTGCTTGTAACCCCTTGGAATTCGGGAGCAATTTCCGATGGCTAAAGCCCCTGATGGGCCAGTGCCGGTCGTGGTGATGGGGCTGGGGTTCATCGGGCAGGAGATTGCCAAGGCGGCTCTTTCCTCCCAGGAAGTGGAACTCATCGGAGCGGTGGATCCGCAGCCCACGCTGGTGGGACGCCCGCTGGGCGACGTGCTGGGGCAGGCAGGACCGCGCTTCAAGATCTCCGAATCGCTGGAGCGCGCGGTGGGACGCCGCAAGGGCGTGGTGGTGCTGCACGCCACCAGCTCGCGGCTCGCGCAGGTGATGGACCAGTTGATGGAGGCCTTGAAGCTGGGCCTCCCGGTGGCGAGCACCTGCGAGGAGCTGGCGTTCCCGTACCTCAAGTACCCGGAGCTGGCGGAGAAGCTGGAGCGCGCGGCGCAGAAGGCGGGCGTCGCCATCGTGGGCACCGGCGTGAACCCGGGCTTCGTGTTGGATCGGCTGGTGGCCACGGCGGGGCAGGTGTGCGGCCCGGTGCGCAAGGCGACGGTGAGCCGGGTGGTGGACGCGCGCACGCGGCGTGAAGCCCTCCAGCGCAAGGTGGGCGCCGGCCTGACGGAGGAGGAGTTCTTCGACCTGGTGGACCGCGAGGAGCTGGGCCACGTGGGCCTGGTTGAATCCGCGGCGCTGGCGGCGCTGGGCCTGGGCCTGGACTGCGACGACTTCGAGGAGGAGGTCGCGCCCGTGTTCGCCGAGGAGGACATCACCGGCGGCGCATTTGTGGTGAAGAAAGGCCGCGTCGCGGGCATGTTCCAGTCCGTGGTGGGTTTGGAGGAGGGTCAGGAGCGGGTGCGCCTGGAGCTGACCATCGCGGTGGGGGCGGAAGATCCAAGGGACCGCATCGAAATCGACGCGGACCCCAGACTGGTGCTGGAAATCCCGGGGGGAGTGGCGGGCGACCGGGCCACCGCGAACGCGCTGGTGAATGCCGCGCCACGATTGACGGCCGCGGAAGCAGGGCTCCTGACGGTGCTCGAGCTTCCGGCAGGACGCTGAAGACTCATCAGGAGAGGGAAATGCTGGACAAGAATGCGATTGGCCGCGCCTCGCCGCCGACGCTCAACGAGGTGGAGAAGGGCGCCATCCGGCGCTTCGCCGAGGCGATCGGCGACTACAATCCCATCTACTACGACGAGGAGTACGCTCGAGCGTCGGGCTACCCCACCATCGTCGCGCCGCCCACGTTTCCCGCGTCGTTCCATTCCGCCGCGGACCTGAGGGAGCTGCTGGGGGTGGGCATCAAGAGCCTGCTGCACGCGGAACAGGGGTTTGACTACGAGCGGCCCATCTTCGCGGGGGACCGCATCTACGTGTCCACCCGTGTCTCGGATGTCTTCGAGCGACCCAACATGTCCGGGAAGATGGACATCGCGGTCATCGAGGACGAAGGCCGTGACGAGGAGGGCAACCTCGTCTTCCGCGCCCGTCGCACGCTCGTCGTCCGGGCCGCCAAGGAGAACGTTTGATGCCCGCGCGCAAGCTCTACTTCGAATCCATCCGCGTCGGTGACGAGCTTCCGGCGCTGGCCAAGGCCCCGGTGGATCGCGTGCAGTTGTCCCGGTACGCAGGCGCCTCTGGCGACTACAACCCCGTCCACGTGGACGAGCTGTACGCCAAGAGCGTGGGCATGCCGTCCGTCTATGCCCCGGGCATGCTCGTCATGGGCATGCTCGGCCAGCTCATCAGCGACTGGGCGCGCGGCGGCCAGCTGCGGCGCTACAACGTCCGCTTCATCAAGATGGTGTGGCCGGGCGACACCGTGGTCTGCAAGGGCAGGGTGAGCGACCGCCACGGCTCCGGTGGCCGGTACTTCGTCGAAATCGACCTCTGGGCGGAGAACCAGAAGGGCGAGCTCGTCATGAAGGGCGGCTCGCAGATCCAGCTCTTCTACTCCCTGGAGGACGAGAACCGGCAGCGCTCCGGCCAGTCCCCCATCGTGGTGGAAGTGCCTCGCGAGAGCCTGGTCGTCCAGGCCCCCCAGGCCGCGACCTCGGAGGCTGCCTCCTCTCCCAGTGTGCCCTCCGCCCCCGAGGAGGAGGCCGACGAGGACGAGGACTCAGACGAGCCCCGGACTGGCGCCTCGTCCAAGAAGACCGCCCCCCGGGAGAAGCCCGCCGCCAAGACGGCCTCCCTCCCGGCCGCGAAGAAGGCCAAGAAGTAGGCGTTTACAGCGCAGGTCCCGCGTTCGAGAAGGGCGGCTTCGACCGCTGCTCAACGCGGGGTGTCATTCAGGGTTGACTCAAAAATCAGCCGACGCCACACTTCCTGTCGTTAGATGGGCCGTTGACCCCTTCCCGCCAAACGGGAGGGGGCAGCGAGCCCCCACGCAGGAGTGGCCATGTCCGCCGGCATCAACACCTACAAGACCGACCTTCGAGAGATCTTCTTCACGCTGTTCGAGCAGTTCGGCTTCGGCCAGATCGCGGGTCAGGCACCCTTCGACGCCTGGGGTTCGGACGAGGCGAAGGCGGTGCTCGATGCGACGTACCTCTTCGCGCGCGAGGTGCTGGGGCCCCTCAACTCGGTGGGCGACCGCGAGGGCTGCCGGGTGGAGAACGGCGCCGTCTTCACGCCCACGGGCTTCAAGGACGCGTGGGTGAAGCTCTACGAGCAGGGCTTCAAGACGGTGGGCGTGAGCCCGGAGCACGGCGGCCAGGGCGCGCCGATGATGCTCCAGGTGACGGTGGAGGAGATCCTCTCCGGCGCCAACTCCGCCTTCAACATGTACCCGGGCCTGGCGTTCGGCGCGGCGGAAGTCATCGCCGAGTGCGGCACGCCCGCGCAGCAGAAGCAGTTCGTGGAGCGCATGCTCAACGGAACGTGGGGCGGCACCATGTGCCTCACCGAGCCGCACGCCGGCTCCGACGTGGGCGCGGCCAAGTCCACCGCGCGCCGAAACGGCGACGGCACGTACAGCATCCGGGGCACGAAGATCTTCATCTCCGGCGGCGACCACGACATGGCCGGCAACATCATCCACCTGGTGCTCGCGCGCGTGGATGGCGCTCCGGCCGGCACCAAGGGCCTGTCGCTGTTCATCGTCCCCAAGCTGCACATCAACGAGGACGGCTCCGCGGGCAAGTCCAACGACGTCACCGTGGCGTCCATCGAGCACAAGATGGGCATCAACGGTTCGGCCACCTGTGTCCTCAACTTCGGTGAGAACGACGCGTGTCTGGGCGAACTCGTCGGTACGGTTGAGCACGTCGGCATGAGCCAGATGTTCAAGATGATGAACGGCGCGCGCATCGCCGTGGGCATCCAGGGCGTGAGCCTCGCGTCGGCCGCGTACTACAACGCGCTCGACTACGCGAAGGACCGCAAGCAGGGCTCCCACTTCACCAAGTGGAAGGACCCGTCCGCGCCCCGCGCCGCCATCATCGAGCACCCGGACGTCCGCCGCATGTTGCTGGAGATCAAGGCGCACGTGGAGGGCATCCGTTCGCTGATCATCAAGCTGGCCATGCACCTGGACAAGGCGCGGCAGCTGGCCGGCAAGGACGACGACGCGGCCAGCTACCACAAGGGCCAGGTGGAGGTGCTGACGCCGCTGGTGAAGTCCTACGGCTCCGACCAGGCCTTCCGCCTGTGCGCGCAGGCCATCCAGGTGTACGGCGGCGCCGGCTACATCCAGGACTACCCGGTGGAGCAGTACACGCGCGACTCGAAGATCTTCTCCATCTACGAGGGCACCAACCACATCCAGGCCATGGACCTGGTCGGCCGCAAGATGGGCCAGGCCGGTGGCGCGCACTTCCAGCAGTTCATGGGCGATGTCGGCAGCTTCGTCGAGGCGCACCGCGAGCACCCCGTGCTGGGCGAGGCCGTGAAGACGCTGGCCGGCGCGCAGGAAGGCCTGATGTCCAGCGCGATGGCGCTGTTCGGCTGGTCGCAGGACCAGGGCCGCTTCCCGCTCATCCCGCTGTCCGCCAACCGCTTCCTCAACATGATGTCGGAAGTGGCCGTGGGCTGGCTGCTGCTGGACGCGGCCGTCATCGCGGAGAAGGCGTCCGCCTCCGTGGCCGCGGATCACCCGGACAAGGCGTTCTACGACGGCAAGAAGTTCAGCGCCCTCTGGTACGCGCGCAACGTGCTGCCCAACGTGGAGTACGCCGCGCGCCTCATCGCCACCGAGGACACGTCCCCGATGGACATCACCGACGCGGCGTTCGCGTCCGTCTAGTCCACACCGCGCCTCGCGCTGAAAAGTGAAAAGGCCCTCCGGCATCCGTGCCGGGGGGCCTTTGTCTTTCGCTTGGGTGGAGCAGGAAGCGGAGGCTAGTTGCCTTCGCGCACGCCGATGGCGAGCTGCCCCAGGCCGGCTTGCTTCGCCAGCTCCATCACCTGCACCACGGTGCCGTGGGACACGCCTTCGTCCGCCTGCACGATGACCACGGTGTCGGGGTTGAGCTCCTTGGCCTTGTCGAAGGCCTGCTTCAATTCCGCCTCCGCGACGACGTTGCCCGCGAGCACGAAGCGGCCATCCGCCAGCACCGCCACGGAGATGTCCGTGGTGCGCGCGGTGACGTCCGCGGAGCCGCCCTTGGGCAGGTTCACCTTCAGGCCCGTCTTGGTTCCGCCGCCCGGGCCCTGCTGGGTGATGACGGTGCTGGTCACCATGAAGATGATGAGCAGCACCAGCATCACGTCCGTCAGCGGCGTGATGTTGATCTCCGCGAAACCCGGGCTGTCGCCTTCATCGTCGGAGGAGCCCGGCGTCTTTCCCATGGCCATGGTGGACGTTCTCTCCTGTCAAGACGAGGCGGGCTGCGGATCCGGACGTGTGGCGGGTGGGGTGGACGGCTCGCGCGAGGGGGGCGGCTCCGGCAGCAGGGCTCCAGTCGCGCGCTCCTTGAGCAGCTCGGAGAACTCGTCGCCCAGGAGGCGCAGCTCCACCAGCACGCGGGAGAGCCGGGCCTGGAAGTAGTTGTAGAAGACCATCGCCTGCACGGCGACGAGGATGCCCACGGCGGTGGCGACGAGCGCTTCGGAGATGCCCGTCATCACGGCCGCGGAGCCGCCGGTGCCGCCGGCCTCCACGTCCACGCCCAGGTCCTTGAAGGAGCGCATGATGCCGGCCACGGTGCCGAAGAGGCCCACGAAGGGCGTCGTCGAACCGATGGTGGCGAGCAGCCACAGGTTGCGCCTGAGCTTGAGGCCCACCTGGGCGCGCTCGCGCTCCACGGCGGACTCGATGCCATTGCCGCCACTGGCGCGGCTTCGCTCCCAGCGGTCGAAGCCCGCGAGGAAGATGTCGGCGGCCACCGCGTCGGAGCGCTCGGCGGCGGTGCGGGCCGCGGCCACGTCCCCGCGGAGCAGGTGCTTGTTGACGATTTCGCCCAGGCTGCGGGACCGCTCGCTCACGCCCCAGAGGGCAATGAGCCTTTCGACGGCCACGCCCAGGGCCACCACGGAGGCGCCCAGGAGGAGGGCGAGGGTGACGCCGCCCAGGCGAAGGTAATGAAGTAGATCGTTCAGGCTCATGGTTGATGACCGGGCAGGGAGCCCTGGCTCACACTAGGACATATGAACCGCGCAGCCGCCGCAATCTTCCTGGCCCTCCTCTGTTCGGCCTGCCCCAAACGCCTCGAGTTCGGTCCGGAGGGCCGCATCGAGGACGCCCAGACGCTCTACCAGCATGTGCAGGAGCGGCAGGGTCGGGTGGTGACCCTGGAGGGCGACTCCAAGCTGCGCGTGGATTCCCCCCAGGGCAGTGGAACGCTCTCCACCTTCCTCTCCATCACCCGGCCGGGCCTCATCCACCTGGAGACGTACGACTTCTTCAACCGCCCGGTCGCCTCGCTCGTGTCCGACGGGACACGTTTCGGCGTCTACCAGGCGCAGGGCAACACCTACTACCAGGGCCCCTCCAGCCCTGAGAACGTGTCCCGCTTCCTGCCCATCGTCCTGCCGAGCGAGGAACTGGTGGCCGTCATGCTGGGCCAGGTCCCCCTCCTGCCCCCGGAGTCCATGACCCTGGCGCTGGATGAGAAGGCGCGCGTGTACGTGCTCACGCTGGTGCGGGGCGCGGCCACACAGACACTCCGCGTGGATCCCCGGCACCTGCGGGTGGTGAAAAGCGAGGTCCGGGGCGTGCCGGGCTACGACCTAGCGTTCGAGGACTTCAAGCAGCGCGGCGAGCTGCTCTTCCCCGGCAAGGTCATCCTCACGGCGTCCCAGGCGGACACGAAGCTGGAGCTGCGCTACACGGAGATCACCCTCAACGGCCGGCCGGACCTGACGCTCTACGAGCTGACGGCCCCGGAGGGCGCGAAGGTGGTGGACGTGGACGAGCGGGGCCGGGAGCTGGGTGGGGGCGCGGTGTCGCCACCGCCCCCAGCGCCGGGTTCCTGAGCTTCCAGGCGTCGAAAGGCAGCGTACCAGCCCAAGTCGGGTACACTGACGCGCACGACATGGCACAGATCAAGCTCGGAGAACTGCTGATCAAGGCGAACGTCCTGCAGGAGAGCCAGCTCAAGGCGGCGCTCGCCGAGCAGGCCAAGTGGGGCGGGAAGCTGGGCGAGATCCTCGTCCGGATGAACCTCGTCTCCGAGGACATCCTCGTGCGCGCCCTGTCGAAACAACTGGGCATGCCGGCGGTGAACCTGGACGCCGTGCAGATGGTTCCGCCGCACGTGAAGGCGAAGATTCCCTCGCAGACGGCGCGCGACTTCTCCGTCGTGCCGCTCCAACTGCGCGACGACGGCAAGACGTTGGTGGTGGCCATGTCGGACCCGCTCAACGTGCGGGTGCTCGACGAGCTCCGGGCCCTGTCCAAGTGCCGCATCGTGGCCAACGTGGCGGGCCGTACGTCGGTGGCGCGGGCGTTCGCGCGCCTCTACGAGGAGTCCGCGGAGCTGGAGGACGCGGACACGAACTTCAAGGTGGTGGACGCCCAGGGGCGTACCGTCGTGAAGAGCCTCAAGGACCTGGAGGCGGCCGGCGCCGCAGCCACCGCGCCCGCTCCGGCCCGTCCGGCGGCCCCCGCGGCCCGTCCGGCGCCCCCCGCGGAGGCGCCCCGTTCGGCGGCCTCCGGCAGTCCGGCGGAGCTGCTCAAGAGCGTGGAAGAGGTCCAGCGCAAGGAGGTCGCGGCGCTCAAGGCCATGGTGGAGCTGCTCATCGAGAAGGGCGTTTTTTCTCGCGAGGAATACCTCGCCAAGGTCAAGCGGTAGCCAGCGGCCATGCGCAAGAAGATTGGTGAACTCCTCGTCCAGGCCGGAGTGGTCACGGACGAGCAGGTGAAGCAGGCCCTTGCCTCCGGGCGGCGCGGTCAGGGCCGCAAACTGGGGGAAGTGTTGGTGTCCATGGGCCTGTGCACCGGCCAGGACATCGCGCGCGCGCTGGCGGCGCAGCACGAGCTGCCCTTCGTGGAGATCCCCGAGTACATCCCCCATGGGGTGTCCTCGCTGGTGTCCATGGACTTCCAGTCCGAGCATCGCGTGCTGCTCTTCGCGCTGGAGCAGGACGGCCGCAGCGAGAAGCTCCACGTCGCGGTGGAGGACCCTGGCAACCTCATGTTGGTGGATGAACTGCGCTTCCAGTTGCGCAAGCCCCTGAAGGTGTTCGTCGCTTCCTCGGACGACATGGATCAGGCGCTGGCGCGCGGCCGGGGCGAACCGCTGGACATCGTGGAGGCTGAACCCATGGATGAGATGGACGACGCGGACGATTCGCCGGACATCCTGCCGTCCCCGCCGCCCGCGCCCGCACGGTCCTCCGCGCGTCCGCCCGCGCCGCCGCCGCTGGACTGGGACCTGCCGCCCCCACCGCCGTCCGACTCACGTCCCGACGGCGCGGACGTGCTGGAGGACCTGCTGAGCGCGAAGCCCCGCTCCGCGCCGCCCCCGCCGCCCAAGCCCGCCGCGTCGAGGCCGCCGCCTCCGCCGCCCCCGGAGGACTCCGACCCGAACAAGCCGCGCGTGCCGGTGGTCGTCTTCGGCGGCGCCGCGCAGGGCGTCCGGCCGTCGATGGCGCTCACGCCCACGCCGGACTTCTCCGAGGAGGACCTGGCGGTGCTGGACGACATCGAGCGCATCTCGCGCGGTGAAGAGGCCAGCCTGGACACGGAGAAGGTGAAGCCCGCGCGCATGGTCGCGAGCCTCATCCGCCTGCTCATCCGCAAGGGCCTCATCCAGGAGTCGGAGTTCCTGGAGGAGCTGGCCCAGAAGTGACCGGGGCCGCGCCGTCGTCGGACCCCTCGGCCCCGCTGCTGGACGTGCGCGGGCTCACCACCCAGTTGTCGCTGGAGCGAGGGCCGGTGCGCGCGGTGGACGGCGTGTCCTTCACCGTGCCTCCCGGCGGCACGCTGGGGGTGGTGGGGGAGAGCGGCTGCGGCAAGAGCCTCACCGCGCTGTCGGTGATGCGGCTCATCCCCACGCCGCCCGGCCGGGTGGTGGCAGGGGAGGTGCTCTTCCGGGGACAGGACCTCTTGCGTCTGCCGGAGCCGGAGATGCGGCGCGTGCGCGGGCGGCACGTGGCCATGGTCTTCCAGGAGCCGATGACGTCGCTCAACCCCGTCTTCACCGTGGGCGAGCAGATTGGTGAAGGCGTCCGGCTGCACTTGAAGGCGACCCGGGCACAGGCGCGCGAGCGCGCGGTGGAGATGCTCCGGCAGGTGGGCATCCCGGCCCCCGGCGAGCGCGTGGATGCGTACCCGCACCAGCTCTCCGGCGGCATGCGCCAGCGCGTGATGATCGCCATGGCGCTCGCGTGCGACCCGGCGCTGCTCATCGCGGACGAGCCCACCACGGCGCTGGACGTCACCATCCAGGCGCAGATCCTCGACCTGCTCAAGAGCCTGCAGACCGAGCGTCACATGGCGGTGATGCTCATCACCCACGACCTGGGCGTGGTGGCGGGAAGCTGTGACGCGGTGGTGGTGATGTACGCGGGCCGCATCGTGGAGCAGGCCCCGGTGCGAGAGCTCTTCGCCCGGCCCGCGCACCCGTACACGGCGGGCCTGTTGCGCTCCATCCCGTCCCTGCACGACGCGGGCTCGGCGGTGGAGGGGGAGAAGCGCCGGCTGAAGGCGATTCCCGGCATGGTGCCGTCCCTGGGCGCGCTGCCGTCCGGGTGCGCCTTCCGAGACCGCTGCGACCGCGCCTCCGAATTGTGTGCCCGCGTCACGCCCGCGCTGGAGCTCAAGCGCGGAGGCCAGTGGGCCGCGTGCCACCACCCGGTGCCCGCGCCATGAGCGAACCGCTGGTCCAGGTGCGTGACCTGAAGGTGCACTTCCCGGTGCGCGGCGGCTTCTTCGGACGCGCGAAGGGCGCGGTGCGCGCGGTGGACGGCGTGTCCTTCGACGTCGCGCGCGGTGAGACGCTGGGCCTCGTGGGGGAGAGTGGTTGCGGCAAGAGCACGCTGGGCCGCGCGGTGCTGCGCCTGCTGGAGCCCACGGCCGGCTCCATCCGCGTGGACGGACGCGAACTCACCGGCCTGTCGCAGCGCCAGTTGCGGCCCCTGCGTCGGCGCATGCAGCTCGTCTTCCAGGATCCGTACGCCTCGCTCAACCCGCGCATGACGGTGGGGGACATCCTCGCGGAGCCCTTCGCCATCC
Organism: Corallococcus sp. bb12-1; assembly: GCF_026626765.1. NCBI lineage: Bacteria > Pseudomonadati > Myxococcota > Myxococcia > Myxococcales > Myxococcaceae > Corallococcus > Corallococcus sp. bb12-1. The sequence continues at coordinate 239,555 of NZ_JAPNJZ010000012.1, forward strand.
ACGGCCTCGCGAAGGGCAAGGCGCGCGAGGAGGAGGTGCTGGCGCTCCTGGACGCCATGGGCCTGCCTCGCGAGGCCCGGCACCGCTACCCGCACGAGTTCTCCGGCGGGCAACGTCAACGCATCGGGATTGCACGTGCCATCGCGTTGCGTCCGGACCTGGTGGTGGCGGACGAGCCCATCAGCGCGCTGGACGTCTCCATCCAGGCGCAGATCGTCAACCTGCTGGTGGACCTGCAGCGCGAGCGCGGGCTCACCTATGTCTTCATCGCGCACGACCTGAAGATCGTGGAGTACGTGTCCACGCGCGTGGCGGTGATGTACCTGGGCCGCATCGTGGAGGTGGCGCCGTCGCGCGTGCTGTACGCCGGGCCCCGGCATCCGTACACGCAGGCGCTCCTGTCCGCGGTGCCCGTGCCGGATCCGGAGCGTCCCCGCACGCGCCTGCTCCTGCCGGGCGAGCCGCCCTCGCCGCTGTCTCCCCCGTCCGGGTGCTCGTTCCACCCTCGCTGCCCCTACGTGATGGAGCGCTGCCGGCGTGAGTCGCCGCCGCTCTACCCGCTGGGGGACGGCCACGCCGCCGCGTGCTTCCTGGCCGAAGGGGACGCGCAGCGCGCCGGGCCCGTTCCCCCTGTTTCCGCGTCCGACGGAGGTCCCGGTGTTCTGGCTCAGCCATCATCACGCGGATGAGTACAACCGCACGTACGTGCTGGGCGGAGTGCGCGTCTGCGCGCGCTGCCTGGGCACCTACCCGGTGCTCGCCGCTGTCTTCATGGGGCTGTTCGCGCTGAAGGCGCCCCTTGCGTGGACGTGGGACGTGCCGGTGGGAGTGGCGCTCACGCTGCCGGCGCTGGTGGACTGGGCGGTGGGGCGCTTCCGTCCGGCCTCGGGCAGCAACGCGGTGCGCACGCTGACGGGGGTGTTGCTGGGGCTGGGACTTGCCCGCTCGCTGTACATCCACGTGCAGCGCCCCCTGCCGGCGGTGCTGCTGGCACAGGCACTCCTGGTGACAGGGGTGGCGGTCCCTGTCATTCTCGCCACTTACCGGCGTCCACGGCCGGAATAGACCTTTCCCGCGTGCCTGTCCGTTACAGGCAATGGGCGGGAAGGGGATGGCACCCGTGGCTTCATGGGCACAGGGGGAGTGTTGGCACCCGAAACCTCAGACGAGCGGCTGATGCTCGCCTTCCAGGCGGGAGACGCGCGCGCGTTCGAAGCGCTGATGCGAAAGCACCGCGCGCCGGTGTTCAACTTCATCCTGCGCTTCGTCGGGCAGCGGGCGCGGGCGGAGGACGTGCTGCAGGAGACGTGGCTCAAGGTGGTTCGCAGCGCACGGGAATACACGCCGAAGGCCCGGTTCACGACCTGGCTGTACACCATCGCGAGGAACCTCTGCGTGGACAGCACGCGCAAAGAGAGCTACCGCCAGACGACATCCTTGGAGGCCCCCGTCGGTGGCACGGACGGGGACGAGGGACGTCCGCTGGGCGAGGGGCTGCCGGACTCCGGTGCCAGTCCGGAGCGCGGGGCGCACAACGCGCGCCTGCGGCCCCTGCTGGAGCGGGCCCTCGCGGGCCTGCCGGAAGAGCAGCGCGAGGTGTTCGTGTTGCGCGAGTACAGCGGCATCCCGTTCAAGGAGATCGCCGAGGTGACGGGCGTGTCCGAGAACACGGTGAAGAGTCGGATGCGCTACGCGTTGGAGGGACTGCGCCGTCGTCTGGGAGAACTGGGCGTGGATGGTGACCTGTCGGAGGATGGAAGGACGGTGGCGGGATGAGTGCCCAGAATGCCCATGCGCACGAGGACCGGCTCCTCGACTTCGCCTACGGCGAGCTGCCTGCGTCGGAGGCCCAGTCGCTGGAGCAGCACGTCCAGGGCTGCGCGCGCTGCTCCAAGGCCCTGTCGGACATCCGCGGCGTGCGCTCCACGATGGCGCACCTGTCGGTCGAACCGCCGCCGGACGCCGGCCTGGAATCGCTCCTGGCGTACGCGCAGCAGTCCGCGCGCCGCGCCGCCGCGGGGCCCGAACCAAAGCCCTCGCGCTGGCGCCGCTGGCTGTTGCCCGTGGTGGGCCTGGCCTCGGTGAGCACCTTCGGCTTGCTGACGCTGGAGGTCAGCAAGGACGTCAACCTCCAGCCGACGCTGACCCAGAAGGCCGAACCGGCGGCAGCGAAGGCGGACCGGACCCGGTCCTATGACGACGCCCCGGCCCGGCCCGCGGCGCCCGCGGCCATGCAGGCCGCGCCGCCCCCCGCGCCCATGGAGGGCGCGCTGCTGGACCGTGCGCAGCGGATGCAGGCGGAAGCCACCGTGGGCACCAAGGGTGGGGGCGAAGGTCGGCCCTCGGACTGGATGAACGCGGGCAGTGGTGGCGCGCTGCTGGAGCGGCGTCGCGGGGCGGAGTCGAAGAAGCAGATGTCCGGCTTCAGCAAGTCGAAGTCGGAAGCGGCGAGGGACGCGCTCTCGGCCCCGTCGGCGGTGATGGACGACGAGGCGAAGGACTCCGCGCTCGCGCAGGGCTCGCTCGTTGGGAGCCGCTCGGGCCTCGGTGTCAGCAATGGTATCGGCAATGGGGGCGGTGGCAGCGACAAGCTCCGCAAGGAAGAGGAAGGCTCGCTGCGGCTGGGCGGCGCGTCCTATGGGCGGGGCCTCGCCAAGGACGACGACGAGCTCGCGGAAGAGGCCGCGCCACCGCCGCCTGCGGATTCAGTGGTCGCCGCCGCGCCCATGGCGCCTTCCACGCCGCCGATGCCCACGGGCTCCATGCCCACGGGCTCCGTCCAGCGCAATCAGCAGGCTCCTGGCAAGGCGATGGCCGCCGCCGAGCAGATGCCCGCCACTGTTTCCAAGCCGAAGTCCGCGCCCGCGGAGAAGGCGGCCCGCGCCGATGCGATGACGACCGCGCGCGATCTGTCGCGTCAGGCGCAGGAAGCCGCGAGCCAGGGCGACCGCGCTCGGGAGTCCCAGTTGCTGCGCGCCGCGCTCGCGGCCGGGGCCACCGGAAGTGAACGCCTGTCGCTGCTCTCCCGCCTGTGCGAATCGGAGTACGCCCAGGGCCGGAGGACCGAAGGCGCGGAGGTCTGCGCGCGCATCCTCTCCGAGGCACCCGATTCCGAAGCGGCCCAGCGGGCCGGGCTGTGGCTGGGGCAGGGCGGGGCGGCGACCGTCCCCGTCAAGAAGGCCCCGGCCCAGGCCGCCCCTCTGCCGTCCAAGCAGTAGCAGCTCCGGGGGACGGCGACGTCCGTCCCCCAGGTGACGCTCCAGTCCAGATGACCGATGCAGCGGGCCTCCGGAGCCTGGATACTGGGAGGATGACGCCGGTCGTGGATCATCCCCCCGTGAGCACCCCCCGGAAGACAGCGTCGCGCTCCCTGCGCCGGGCCAGTCGGGGTCAGGCGATGGTCGAGTACTCGGCGCTCAACTGGGTGCTGCTCGTGGCGCTCGTCGTCGGTGCCACCGTGAAGATCCAGTGGTCCGATGACCGGCAGAGCAACGTCATCGACCTGTTCCTCGAGGCGTACGAGATCTATTACGACTCGTTCTACTTCGTGTTGAACCTGCCGTTCCCCTGACGCAGGGAGCCACGCGGATCATCGGCGGTCGCGCGGCCCAACCCAACAGGCAGGGAGGCGCTGGGGCCTCCGGGTGTCCTGGGATTCCGTTCTATCGTGAGAGGTGGTTTTGACACCTGCTCTGGCGCATGGCTAACATCCCACCCGTTCGCGCCCTGGCACCGCCCCCTCGTCAAAGCTGTCTTGCCGCCACGACGGCGCCCCACCGTTCTGGAGGACCTTGAACCATGTTGAAGGGTAAGACCCCGCTCGTCGTCGCGCTGGTGCTCGGTTTGCTCGCGGGCATCGTGGCCTATTCGGCCATCAAGAAGAAGGAATCGGATGTGCGTCGCGGGTGGAATCTGGTGCCCGTGGTGGTCGCGGGCACGGACATGCCCGAAGGGACGGTCATCACGTACGAGATGATCTCCCAGCGCTCCGTGCCCGAGCAGTTCGTCACCTCGTCGGTGGTGAAGCCGGACTCGGCCAACTACATCGTGAACCAGAAGGTGTTGGTGGCGCTGCAGGCCGGCGACCCCATCCTCTGGAGCCAGTTCGAGACGACGAAGGCCGCCGAGCGCCTGTCGACGAAGGTGCAGAAGAAGGCGCGCGCCATCACCATCGAGGCGAAGCACACGACGTCGGTGGGCGGCTGGATCCGTCCCAACGACCACGTGGACATCATCGGCACGTTCCGCGATCCGCAGACGGACGAGAGCGTCGCCGTGACGCTGCTGCAGAACATCATCGTGGTCGCCACGGGCAAGATCACCGGCACCACGAACATCAACCTCATCCCGGAGAGCCAGCGCGAGTACTCCAACGTGTCGCTGATGGTGCTGCCGGAAGAGGCGGAGATCCTGGTGCTGGCAGCGGAGCTGGGCAACCTGACCCTGTCCTTGCGCAACGAGGACGACGTGGACCTCATCGAGGAGCGCGGTCGCGCCACCATCAGCACGCTGCTGTCCGGCGAGCGCACCCGGGTGCTGGAGCAGAAGCGCCGGGAGATCATCCAGATCATCAAGGGCGGCACCGGCGAGAAGGCCTCGGCCGGCTCTCCGTAGTGGCCCGCGGGGGCTGCTTCGTCTGAAGCAGCCCCGCCGGCTTCTCCCTCTTCCTCACGGGGATTCCCGCCCATGCTCGCAGGTATCGTCCTCCTTCTCGTCACCGGCTCGGTGTTCTTCTTCAGCCTGGTGATCTTCAGCGTCCTGTCGAAGGCGTATGAGCAGTACCAGGAGCGCTACGTCGCCAAGTCGATGAACGACTTGAGCGACATGTTCCTCTTCATCGACGCGCGGCAGATGTTGATCCTCAACATCGCCATGATGTGCCTCCTGGGCATCCTCAGCTACATCATCTTCAACCCCATCCTGGCGTTGATCGCGACCATCTTCGGCTTCTTCCTGCCGATGCTGATGGTGAAGCACTACCGCAAGCGCCGGATCAAGAAGTTCAACGTGCAGCTCGTGGACGCGCTGCAGGCCATGGCCAACGCGTTCAAGGCGGGCCTCACGTTCCCCCAGGCCATCGAGCACGTGGCGCGCGAAGCAATGCCGCCGCTGTCCCAGGAGTTCGGCCTGTTCGTGAAGGAAGTGAAGCTGGGCGTCCCCCTGGAAGAGGCCCTGGTGAACATGGGCCGCCGCGTGGGCAGTGACGACCTGGAGCTGGTGGTGGTGTCCACCAACATCGCGCGCCAACTGGGCGGCAACATGGCGGAGATGTTCGAGACCATCTCCACGGTGATCCGCGAGCGCTTCCGCCTGGAGGGCAAGATCGACGCCCTCACGTCCCAGGGCAAGCTGCAGGGGTGGATCGTCGCGGCCATGCCGGCTGTCCTCGGCATGGTGCTCAACTACATGCGCCCGGACCTGATGGAGCCGATGTTGGATCACCTCTTCGGCTACATCCTGGTGACCATCATCGCCATCATGGAGATCATGGGCATCCTCATCATCCGGAAAATCGTCAACATCGACATTTGAAACGAGGCGCACCGTGCAGGAGATTCTGACAGCCTTGTTGATCGGTGGCTCGACGCTGCTGACCGTGGGGGCCTTTACGTTCCTGGGCGTGGGCCTCTACACCAACGTCCTGGAGCACTTCCTCACGGAGGTCCGCGACGAGTCCGCGGGCGGCATGAAGGGCGTGGGCTCCGTCGCCATCCGCAAGTTGGGGGCGATGAACCGGCGCTTCATGTGGCCGGGCTACGAGTCCAAGACGCGCCGCAAGCTCATCAAGGCGGGCGAACCGTCGCAGTACAAGCCCGAGGACATCATGGCGCTGCAGGAAGTCAGCGCCTTCCTGGCCCTGCTGGCCGGCCTCTTCGTCATCAACGGCATCGGGATGAACCTGGCCTGGTCGCTGCTGGTGATGCTGTTGGGCCTGTTCTATCCGCTCATCTGGTTGAACGATCAGGTGAAGCGCCGTCACCTGGCCATCAGCCGCGCGCTTCCGTACAACATCGACCTGCTGACGCTGTCGGTGGAAGCGGGCATGGACTTCACGGGCGCGCTGGCGAAGGTGGTGGAGAAGGGTCGCCAGGGGCCGCTGCGCGAGGAGCTGCAGCTGGTGCTCAAGCAGCTCAAGATGGGCAAGACGCGTGAAGAGGGCTTGAAGGGCATGATCGCGCGCGTGGACCTGCCGCCCCTGACGACGTTCGTCACGGCGCTGATCCAGGCGGACAAGATGGGCACCAGCCTGGGCAAGGTGCTGCGCATCCAGTCCACGCAGATGCGCATCGACCGGACGCAGCGCGCGGAGAAGCTGGCGGGTGAAGCGCCGGTGAAGATGCTCTTCCCGCTCATCGCCTGCATCTTCCCGACGGTGTTCATGGTGCTCTTCGGGCCCATCGTGTTCCAGTTCATGTACGGCAACGTCGGGGGCTAGTCCTCTGCCGATCCTGCTCACCATCACCCAGGGGCTCCAGGTTGGTAGGGAGCTCGCCTTCGAGCAGGCCGAGGTGAAGATCGGCCGGACCTCGGAGAACGACCTGGTGCTGCATGACCACGGGGTCTCCCGGCGTCATGCCCGCATCACGGCGAGGGACGGGCAGTACTTCGCCGAGGACGTGGGCAGCGCCAACGGCACGCAGCTCAACGGCCAGCCGCTCGGCGGGCAGAAGCAGCTGCGCGACGGGGATCGCATCACCGTCGGGCCGGTGGAGTTCACCTTCGTCTGGATGCCGCAGGACGACGAGGCGGACGTCACCCGGCCCATCCGCAGGGTGCTCGCGCCGGCGCATGCGCAGGTGTCGCCGCCGCAGGGCCTGGAGCAGGCCTCGCTCGCGGAGATCGAAGCCGCGCCCACGAGCTACCAGCAGTCGCTGCCGGTGATGGCGAGGCCGTCCTTCCTGCCGACCCCGCAGCGTTCCGGGGCCGCGGTGAAGAGCCTGGCGACGCCCGCGGCGCCGCTGGCGCCCCCTCCCACGAAGAAGCCGGAGGCCGTGGTGCCTCCGCCGAAACGGCCCTCCGCTCCCGACCTTCCGGCGGTGGGCGCGCCCGCGCAGGGCCGCGCTTCGGGGCCGCGCCTTCCCGCGCTGGGAGCGCCCACGTTGAACAGGGCCGCCCGTCCGGCAGGGGACGCCTCCTCGCAGGGCCGTGCATCCGGTCCGGGCCTCCCTGCTGGCGGAGCATCCACGTCAAACCGGGTCGCGCCTCCCCTAGAGGGAACTCCCGCGCAGGGCCGTGCATCCGGTCCGGGCCTCGCCGCTGTCGGAGCGTCCACGCCGAACCGGGCCGCGCCTGACGTGCAGGGGGCGCCCGCGCAGGGCCGCGCTTCGGGGCCGGGTCTCCCCGTCGCGGGTGGTTCCGCGAAGGGCGGACCTTCTGCCCCAGGCCAGTCCGCCGCTTCAGGCAAATTCTCGGCACCGGGCCCAGCCTCGCCTGACGCCTCCTCCGCACCGAAGCGGGTCGCCCCTCCGGGCCCGCCCGTGCTCGATGCCGCCGCGCCGAAGAAAGCCCCGCCGGGCCTGCCCTCGGTCGGCGCTCCCGCGCTGAACCGTCCCTCCCTGGGGCGCGGTGCCGCGCGAGGGGCCGAGGCGGCGAAACCTCCGTCGCTCCAAGCGGACGCCGCCGCCGCGCCGCCTCCGCCGGGCCCGCCCGCTCCGCACAGGGATGCGCCGTCTGTCTCTCCCCCCGCGAGTGGAAGGCCGCCCGCGTCGCCTCCGGTGAACAGGGGCGCGGTGGCTTCGGTACCCTTGCTGCCCTCTGTTCCGGCGCTGACGCCTCCCGTGGCGCCCACGCCCGTGCGGGGTCCGTCAGCTCCAGCTCCCGGCCTTCCCGTACTGTCTCCTTCCGGGTTCGTGCCGCCTCCGGTGACCGCTCCTGTCGCTTCATGGGACGCGCCTCCGGCGGGCCTGTCCCCGGTGGATCCGGACGAGCCCGAGGAGCGCACGCTGATGGCGATTCCCGTGGTGCAGTCGCCTGGGCCTGTCCTGGCTGCTCCTCCGGTGGCGCCCCCCGCGTTGTCCTTCGTGGATCCGGACGAGCCCGAAGAGCACACGCTGATGGCGATCTCCACGGTGGACTCGCCGGAGCCCCTGCTTCCTGCGCCCCCGGTGGCGTTCCCCGCGCTCGCCTTCGTGGATCTGGAGGAGCCCGAGGAGCGCACGTTGATGGCGATCTCCGCGGTGGACTCGCCTGAGCCCCGGACCCAAGCCGCACCGTCATTCGGCCCTCCGGAGGCAGCGGCCCTTCCGTCGGTGGCGGAGGAGGAGCCCGAGGAGCACACCGTCCTCGACCTGCGGCCCATCGTCCCCGTCAGTCCGCTGGTGCCGCGCCCGGTGTTGCATGGGGCGCCTCCACCGAAGGCGGCTGCCCCTGCCTTCTCCGCGGAACCGCCGACGTACGTGGGGCAGGACCAGGACATCCCTTCCGCCCCGCCGGACGACGCCTTGTCCGACGTGCAGACCTTCATCGGCAAGGACGGACCTGGCGCGCCCCCTGTTCTGGCGCCTTCCCCGGCGCGAAGCGCTCCGGTCGCTCCGCCTCCGCCTTTTGATCCGGCCTTTGATCCGGTGACGTTCGTGGGCAAGGACCGGCCGGACGCGGCGGCGCCCCCCGCATCGCTGGCCGCTTCACCGCCGGCCGCGGAGGCCGGCCTGCTGGCCCTCCTCTCTTCGGACGAAGGCGACGCCACCCAGCCCCTCCCGCCGTCCGACCCGGACGCCTCCTCCTCCCAGCCGGCGCGCTCCGTGACGGTCGTCGCCAAGGTCGAACCCTCGACCGCCGCCGACAAGGCCCGGAAGCGGCGCCAGCTCGCCCGCACGCTGGGCGGCCAGTTCGTCCTCTTCTGGAATCGCCAGTCCCTGCTCCGCCGCGTCGGCTACGCGTCCCTCGCGGGTGTCGTCGTGCTGGCGGCGCTGTTCGGCGTGGTGACCGCCGTGACGTCCCAGTCGCTCCGGCTGCCGGGCCGGGAGCCCTTCAAGCTGGGCCTGGAGCCGGTGCCGGACTCGTTCGGCTTCGGCCAGGGCGTGCGCTGGTCCCACGTAGACGACAAGGTCTTCGACTTCCGCTTCGTCTCGCCCACGCGCGCGGTGGCGGTGCTGCACTACCAGGCCAGCAACATCTCCAAGGATGAGGTCAACCTGTCGCTCAACGGCGTGTCCCTGGGCTGGGTCCCGCCGGACACGGCCCAGACGCAGGAGCGCGAGCTGGAGCAGGTGATGCCCCCGGGCCTGCTGCGCCGCAACGAGAACAACCAGCTGCTCTTCGACAACGCCCTCAACCCGCCCGGTCAGGAGAGCTGGCGCATCTGGAACCTCCGGCTGGAGATCATCCCGGTGCCGGAGCTGCCGCCGGCTCAGCTGTTGGCGTCCGCTCGGGAAGCCGCGATGGCGGGTGCCCGGTTCTACGAACTCAAGGACGTGGGCGGGGAGAACCTCTTCAGGGCCTGGCAGCAGTACCGCGCCGCGTGGATCACCCTGGAAGCGCTGGATGAGAAGCCGGAGCTCTACGAGGACGTCCGGGAGCGGATCGCCCGGATTTCAACGGAGCTGGACCACCGGTGCGGTCAGCTGATGCTGGAATTCCAGCAGGCCGTCCAGTACCGGAGTCGGCGTCAGGCGGTCGCGGCCCTGGCGGAAGTGCGGAGACGCTTCCCTAGCACCGAGCATCGCTGCCACAATCTCGCGCTGGAAAAAGCCTATGAGCATGAACTCTAGGGTTCGTGCCCCCCTCAGCAGGACGCGGTGAACACCATGTCGAACGGTCCTCCCCCAGCCCGCCGAAGGCCCACTTCGGGTACGCCCTCTTCCGGGACCGGACAACGCGCGCCGGTCCGTCGGTCGACCGCCGGTGTCTCCGCGGCGAAGCCCGCGAAGCTCGTGGTCATCGCGGGCCCCAGCGAGGGCGCGGAGTTCCCGCTCTCCGAGCTGGAGTACACGGTCGGCCGCGCCTCCGACAATCCCATCTGCCTTCAGGACACGTCCGTCTCCCGCAAGCACATCACGCTGCGCAAGGAGTCCGCAGGCTGGTACGTCAGCGACATGAAGTCGGGCAACGGCACGCTCGTCAACGACGAGCCCGTCACCGACGAGACGCTGCTGGCCAACGGCGACGTCATCACGCTGGGCGACTCGGAGATGCGCTACGAGGACGTGGCCAACAGCACCGCCAAGGTGCAGGCGCCGCCGTCGGGCCCCAGGCCCCGTCCGTCCACGGGCGGGAGCCGTTCCTCCCCGGCGGTGCCCGTGCGTCCCGGCCCCGGTCGCGCGCGCCCGCAGACGTCGCGCGCCTCCGCCGCCGCGGAGCAGACGCCGGAGATGCAGCGCAAGAAGCTGCGGATGAAGCTCGCGGGCGTGGGCGTGGTGGTGGTGCTCCTCGCCGGCCTGGGCGTCGCGCGCACCCGCATGCAGAAGCAGCAGGAGGAGCAGGTCCGCATCGAGCAGGAGCAGCTCGACTACCGCGCGCAACTGGGCGCCCTCTTCCAGGAGGCCAAGAACCTGGTGCGCGAGGGCCAGTGGCAGCAGGCCAAGGTGAAGTTGATGGAGCTCCAGGAGCAGGCGCCCGAGTACCCCGGCGTGGCCGACTACCTGAAGGCCGCGGAGAAGGAGATCCCCAACCAGGGACACCTGACGGCGGCCCAGTCGGCGATGACCAAGGGGGAGCTTGCCTCCGCGCAGGCGTCGCTCGCCAAGGTGGGCAGCGACACGCAGTTGTACGAGCAGCTGAAGACGGCCCGCAGGGCGCTGACCAACGCGGCCGACGCACGCACGAAGGAGGCCAACACGCTGATGGCCACCCGTCAGCTGGAGTCGGTGCAGAAGGCCAAGGCCATCACCGACGACGTGCTGGTGACCTTCCCGGAGCACCGCGACGGCAAGCTCATCAACGAGGAGGCCGCGCGCATCATCGCGGATCTGACGCGTCCGGAGCCCGTGCGGGTGGCGGCGGCGCCCAAGCCCTGGGAGCCCGCGGTGGACCGGTTCCGCGACGGTGACATGACCGGCGCGGTGGCCATCCTCAACACGTGCCTGGGCAAGACGCCCCAGTGCAAGCAGTACATGACGCAGATGACGGAGTTCGGGAACCTCTACAAGAAGCTGGAGGACCTGGACGCCAAGGGCCTGACGCGGCTGCTGGCGCTCGACAAGGACATCACCGACGGCCGGGGCAGCAAGATGGCGCGCAACGCGGGCACCCGCGCGGCGACGACCTTCTACAAGAGCGCCGCCGCCGCGAAGGCCTCCGCGCAGTACACGCGCGCGATGGAGCTCGCCCGCCGCGCGCTCCAGGCGGACCCCAACCACACGGGCGCCGCCAACATCGTCAGCGACCTGCGGGCCAAGGCCAAGGACCTGTACATGCAGGCCTACTCCATCAAGGACTCCAGCCCGGACGAAGCGCTGCCCCAGTTCAAGGACGTCGTCTCCATGACGCCGCCGGACGACGAGCTGCACGGCAAGGCCCAGGGCTGGGTCGAGAAGCTGTCGCGATGAAGAAGCGCAAGGGCGCGGAGCCGCCGCCTCCCGAAGAGGGACAGGGCGACCTCTTCGGCACGTCGCTCTTGCCACCCCTGCGTCCGGCCTCCCCGGTGGCGAAGGCCGCTGGGAGCAAGCCTCCGCCGCCCGCGTCCCAGCCCCGGGCGGAAGCCGTCCTGCCGCCACCGGCCCCGGCGCCCATCCCGGTGCCGCGCGCGGAGCGAACGGTGTTGTCGGTGGGCGAACTCACGCGTCAGTTGAAGCAGACGGTGGAGTCGCGCTTCCCGCGCGTGCTGGTGCGCGGCGAGGTGTCCAGCTTCCGGGGCGCCAACGCGCGCGGCCACTGGTACTTCACGCTCAAGGACGCGGACGCCTCCATCGACGCCAAGGTGTGGGCCTCGATGGCGTCGCGGATCCGCTTCGCGCTGCGCGACGGCATGGAGGTCCTGGCCGAGGGCAGCGTGGACCTGTACGAGCCGCAGGGCCGCTACAGCCTCATCGTCAGTCGGCTGGAGCCTGTCGGCGAGGGCGCGATGGCGCTCGCGTTCGAACAGCTCAAGCAGCGCCTGGCGGCCGAGGGGCTCATCGGCGACCGGCGCGTGCGCCCGCCCCGTCCCGTGCCCTTCCTGCCCCGGCGCATTGGCGTCGTCACCAGCCGCACGGGCGCGGCGCTCCAGGACTTCCTGCGCGTGCTGCACTCGCGCAACCCCCGGCTGGGCGTGCTGCTGGCGGACGCGCGGGTGCAGGGCGAGGGCGCTGAAGAGGACGTCGCGCGGGCCATCGAACGGCTGGGCCGCACCGACGTGGACGTCATCGTCGTGACGCGCGGCGGAGGCTCCGTGGAGGACCTCTGGACCTTCAACGAGGAGCGGGTGGCGCGTGCCATCTTCGCCTCGCCGGTGCCGGTGGTGTCCGCCATCGGCCACGAAATCGACTTCACCATCGCGGACTTCGTCGCGGACCTGCGCTCGCCCACGCCCAGCGCGGCGGCGGAGCGGCTGTCTCCGGTGCTGGCGGACCTGGAGCTGACGCTGGCCACGCAGTCCGGACGGCTGCGCCGCGCCTTCGAGCGCCGCGTGCTGGAGCTGCGCGAGCGTCAGGGCCAACTCGCGGCCCGGCTCACCGACCCGCGCCGCGCGGTGAACCAGCAGCGCCTGCACCTGTCCGAACAGGTGGAGGCGATGATGCGCGTGCTGCGTCCCCAGGCGCGCGAACACCGCGAGCGGCTGCGGGCCCTGCAGGAGCGGTTGCAGCGGGCCCGGCCCCAGACGCGGCTGGGAGAGCAGCGCTCGCACCTGCTCAAGCTCGCCGGGCGCCTGTCGGAAGCGGCGCGCGCGGGCGTGTCCCGGCGGCGGGGCGGACTGGCGGACGCGCGGCTGGGGCTGGAGCGTCTGACGCCCACGGCCCTGGTGGCGGCGGAGCGCGCGCGGGTGGCGAAGGCGCGCTCGCGGCTTTTGGAGCTCCAGCGGGGGACGCTGTCCTCCGCGCAGACGCATTTCGGACGCCTGGGGGGACGGCTGGACGCCCTGAGCCCGCTGAAGGTGATGTCGCGCGGCTACGCGGTGACGTTCCGCCAGCGGGACGGCGTGGTGGTGCGCTCCACCGGGGACGTGGTGGTGGGGGACGTGCTGGGCATCAAGCTGGCCGCCCATGGCGCCCAGACGCTGGGCGGGTGTGAAGAAATCGAAGCCACCGTCACGGGCCTGAAAGGGCCGGTGGACTGCTAGCGGGCCACCCTCTACATTCCGCGCCCCGCTCGGGGAGGTGGATGGACGTGGCGAAGTCGGAAAAGAACCCGAAGGTGGAGGCCGCCCCCGAGCAGTACGGGGACGTGGTGTCGCGTCTGGAGCAGACGGTGGCGCGGCTGGAGAGCGGCGAGCTGTCGCTGGAGGACTCGCTCAAGGCATTCGAGGAAGGCATCCGGCTCGTCCGCCGGGGCGAGAAGCTGCTCACGGAGGCCGAACAGCGCATCGAGCAGTTGCTCGTGGACGAGGACGGCCAGGAAGTCGTCGCGCCTCTGGCGGTGGCGTCCCGTCCTGCTCCCCAGGCTGCTCCCCGGGCGAGCAGCACGGCCCGTCCGCCGCCGGAGGACGATGTCCCGTTCTAGGTATCAGGGGAAGGGCGGAGGCCGGGAATGTCGAAGCCGAAGATCACCATCGTGGATGATGACCGTGACACACGCGAGCTGCTCTCCGAGGCCTTGGGCTCGGAGGGGTTCGAGGTGACGTCCGCGGCCAATGGCCTGAGGCTGGTCGCCTCGCTGGAGCTGCACCGGCCGCACGCCATCCTCCTGGACGTGAACATGTCCTGGATCAACGGCTTCGAGCTGTGCCAGGCCGTGAAGCAGAACAAGCAATTCCGGGACATCCCCATCATCTTCATCAGCGGGCGGGGAGACCCGGAGGACAAGCGGCGGGGCATGGAGGTCGGTGCCGCCGACTACTTCGTGAAGCCGCTGGAGCTGGACACGCTCGTCCAGCGCATCCGCGAACTCATTCCCACCGACACGGTGCAGGAGCCGTAACTCCGATGGCCGCCTTCGAACTGGAACCCTTCATGCGCTCGCAGCAGGCGCGGGTGGAGGCGCTGCTGCGCGAGAAAGCCGACCGCCTGGTTCCCGCCGGCACCCCGTCCCGGCTCGCGGAGTCCATGCGCTACTCGCTGCTCGCGGGCGGCAAGCGGCTGCGTCCCGTGATGTGCATCGCGTTCGCGGACGCGGTGGCCAAGGCGAGCACCCGCAACGACGTGGCCGTGGATGCCGCGTGCGCGCTGGAGTACGTGCATACGTATTCGTTGGTGCACGACGATCTGCCCTGCCTGGACAACGACGACCTGCGCCGGGGCAAGCCGACGAACCACAAGGTCTTCGGTGAGTCGCTGGCGCTGCTGGCCGGGGACGGACTGCTCACGGAGGCCTTCACGGTGCTGGCCAGCGGGCCGGAGCCGGTGCGCGGCATGCTGTGCGCGGAGCTGGCGCGCGCGGCGGGCGCGGCGGGCATGGTGGGCGGCCAGGTGCTGGACATCGCGGAGGACCGGGCGGCGACGGAGTCGTACCTCATCCGGTTGCATCGCCTGAAGACGGGGGCGCTCATCCGCGCGGCGTGCCGCATGGGCGTGCTGGCCGGCGGGGGCGACCTGGCGGCGCTCGTGAGCGCGGAGACCTACGGCGACGCGGTGGGACTGGCGTTCCAGATCGCCGACGACGTGCTGGACGTCACGTCGAGCGCGGAGCAGTTGGGCAAGCCCGCGGGCGCGGACGCGGAGGCCGGACGCTTCACGTTCCCGGCGGTGCTGGGGCTGGAGGCGTCGCGGCGCATGGCCCGGGAGCTGGTGGCGAAGGCGGAGGAGGCCGTGCGTCCGTTGGAAGGCAACGACGGCCCGCTGGCCGCCCTGGCGCGCTACTCGGTGGAGCGGACGTCCTGATGGCGGACGTGCTGTCCGGTGTGTCCTCTCCCTCGGAGGTGCGAGCGCTCCCCGAGGACGCGCTGCCCGGCCTGTGCGAGGCGCTGCGCGAGGCCATCATCACGCTGTGTGGCCGCGTGGGCGGACACCTGGGTGCGTCGCTGGGCGCGGTGGAGCTGGTGGTGGCCCTGCACCGCGTCTTCCACACGCCCCAGGACGCGATCCTCTTCGACGTGGGGCACCAGGCGTACGCGCACAAGCTGCTCACCGGCCGGCGCGACCGCATGCACACGCTGCGGCAGGCGGGAGGCATCGCCCCGTTCCTGGATCCGCGCGAGAGCCCCCATGACGCCCTGGCAGCGGGCCATGCATGCACGGCCATCTCCGCGGCGCTGGGCGTGCTCGCGGGCCGGCGGCAGTTGGAGCACCGGGGCCACGTGGTGGCGGTGGTGGGGGACGGGGCACTCACGGGCGGCCTGAGCTTCGAGGGCCTCAACAACGCCGGGGGCAGCCACCTGCCGTTGGTGGTGGTGGTCAACGACAACCAGATGTCCATCAGCGCGAACGTGGGCGCCATCCCCGCGCTGCTGCGGACGCGCAACGCGCGAGCCTTCTTCGAATCGCTGGGCTTCACCTACCTGGGCCCGGTGGACGGGCACGATTTGGGCGCGCTCACGCAGGCGCTGCGCGAGGCGAAGGCTTCGTTGCGGCCGGTGGTGGTGCACGCGCTCACGAAGAAGGGGCGCGGCTTTCCTCCCGCGGAGGCCGACGAGCAGACGCGCGGCCACGCCATGGGGCCGTACGAGTGGCGCGCCGGCAAGCTCGTGCGCTCGCGCGGCGGCCTGCCCACGTTCAGCGAGGCGTTCGCCACGGTGCTGGGCGAAGCGCTGGAGCGGGATCCGCGCGTGGTGGTCGTCACCCCCGCGATGCTGGAGGGCTCCGCGCTCACGGGCTTGAAGGCGCGCTTCCCGGACCGCGTGCACGACGTGGGCATCGCGGAACAGCATGCCGTCACCTTCTGCGCGGGGCTGGCTGCGGCGGGGGCTCGGCCGGTGTGCGTCGTCTACTCCACCTTCCTCCAGCGCGCGTACGACCAGGTGGTCCACGACGTTTGCCTGCCGGGCTTGCCCGTCGTCTTCGCGTTGGACCGCGCGGGGCTCGTGGGCGCGGACGGCGCCACGCACCAGGGCGCGTACGACGTGTCCTTCCTCCGGCCCCTCCCGGGCCTGACGCAGTGGGCCCCGGTGGTGGGCGAGGACCTGGGGCCGATGCTCACCACCGCGCTCCAGGCGGCCGGGCCGTCCGTGCTGCGCTTCCCGCGCGGCACGTTGCCGGCGGTGCCCCCGGAGCTGCACGTGGGGGACGCACCCGTGGCGGGAGCCCGCTGGCTGAAGCGCGCGCAAGCGCCCCGGCTGACGCTGGTGACGCTGGGCCCGCTGGGGCTCGCGGCGCTGGAGGCCGTGCGGGACGAACCGGACTGGAGCGTGTTGGACGCGCGCCGGGCCTGGCCGCTGGATGAGGCGGCGCTGCTGGAGGCCGCGGCGTCCGGGCACGTGGTGGTGGCCGAGGAGGGCACCACCCGGGGCGGGCTGGGCAGCGCGGTGCTGGAGCTGTACGCGGCCTCCGGTGTGCATCCCCGGGTGAAGCTCGTGGGCATGCCGGACGTGTTCCTGCCGCATGGTGACGCCCGGGTGCAGCGCGCGGAGCTGGGCCTGGACGCGGTGGGCCTCAGGCGCGCGGGCCGGGGGTTGCTCGGCGAGGAGGCCCCGTGAAGTTGAAGAAGGAGCGGTTGGACGTGCTGGTGGTGGAGCGGGGCCTCGCCGAGTCGCGCACCAAGGCCCAGGCGCTCATCCTCGCCGGTCAGGTGGTGGTGGGCGACCAGCGCGTGGACAAGCCCGGCGCCCTGGTGCTGGTGGAGTCGGAGCTGCGCCTCAAGGGCGAGGTGCTGCCGTACGTGTCGCGCGGGGGCCTCAAGCTCAAGGGGGCCATGGACCGCTTCGGCCTGGACGTGACGGGCCGCGTGGGCGCGGACATCGGCGCCAGCACGGGTGGCTTCACCGACTGCCTGCTCCAGCACGGCGTGGTGCGGGTGCACGCCATCGACGTGGGCTATGGCCAGCTTCACGAGAAACTGCGCAAGGACCCGCGAGTGCGCTCGCGCGAGCGGGTGAACGCGCGCTACCTCACGGAAGAGGACCTGCCGGAGAAGGTGGGCGTGGTCGTCATCGACGTGAGCTTCATCTCGCTCACCCAGGTGCTGCCGTCGGTGCTGACGTTCCTGTCGCCCGGGGGCCTGCTGGTGGCGCTGGTGAAGCCCCAGTTCGAAGTGGGGCCGGACCGGGTGGGCAAGGGCGGCGTGGTGAGGGACCCCGTCGCGCGGCAGGACGCCATCGACACCGTGACGGCGTTCGTGCGCGAGCAGGGCCTCGCCGTGCGCGGGCTGATGGACTCGCCCGTGCCCGGGCCCGCCGGCAACGTGGAAGCGCTCCTCGTCGCCGACCGGCCCTGAGGCGTCACGCGGTTACGGGCGGACCTTGCGGTAGTCCGCCAGGGGCAGCGTCTGGACCAGGCTGTTGCCGGTCCGCATCCAGAGGCGGTTGTCGTTGTCCACCGAGCACGACAGGCTGCTGGACACCTCGAAGCGGAACAGCTCTCCCTTCTCGCCGGAGTCCACCGCGACGATCTCCTGGGGCAGCTCGCCCGGGCCGGAGCCGTTGAGCAGGTAGAACTCGGGGCTGGTGGCCCGGCCCAACTGCACCTGGACGACCTGGAGCGTGCCGGAGGCGTCCACCGACTTGCCGTCCTTGTTGACGATGGCGCCGGTGTCCGCGTTCAGGAACCACACGCGCTGCAGGCCGATGGCGGCCACGCGCGTTCCGCCCGCGTAGGGGAGGACGAACTGGAGCGGGACGGGCAGAGCGGGGCTGTTCCACTTGAGCCCGGAGCCCTCGCAGCCCGCCGAGTCCACCCGGCAGGCCTGGATGCTCGACTGGTTGTTGCCCAAGGGGAAGGCCAGGTAGAGGACCGTGCCATCCGGGCTGAACGACGCGAGCGGCGGCGAACCGAAATCGCCGTTGTACTTCAGGATGGCGGTCTGGCTCACGGGCACCAGGTCCCCGGTGCCGTTGGCATTCAGCCGCGCGACGACGATCTGCAGCACCTTGGCCGTGGTGACCTCCGGCTGTTCCATGTACGCCACGAGCACGTCCGAACCCTTCTGGAGGGGCGGCGCGACGAGCGGCCACTCCGAGGCGAAGGTCCACTTCGGAGCGCCGATGCCGGAGTCATGCGGCAGCCGGTACACGATGTTGTCGTCATCGGCGATGAGCGCGTCGCCGTTGTCCATCATGGAAAGGTTGGACAGGAAGATGGTCGGCTTCGACAGCCCGCTGACCGTGAAGTTCTGGTGGACCGCCACCGCTCTCGCGCCGGGCGTCCAGACCCACCGCTTGTTCGTCGATGGGTGCAGGTCCGTGTAGACCGTGGACGCGTTGCACGGCACGCCCATGGCCACGCTCTGCTGCAGCTTCCCGGCGGAATCCACGCGGAACAGCGTGCCGACGCCCGTGGTGGGGTTGCCGCACCCGATGAAGCTCACGCCCGTGCCATTGCCTTCGGCGACGAAGAAGTCCGTCACCACCTGGCCGTTGGGGTCCGCGTCCTTCACCACCTTCGTCACCGGCAGGAACGTGGCGGCCTGGGGCTGCGACACGTTGGAGCGGCCGTCCGCACAGGTGACCTTCGCGTGGAGCGCCAGCTTCGCGGAGAGGCCTGACGTGTACTTGATCTCATTCGAGGCCAGCTCGAAGTCCATGGAGCCGCTGGTGTAGGGGACCGTCTTGAGGAACACCTCCCGGTCGTAGATCTCCGCCTGCGCCACCGCGTCACACCCGGCGACGAGCAGCCGGATCTTCAGCAGGGGCGCCGCCGTGTTGGGCTCGGGGATGGACAGGGTCACCACCGGAGGGTCCGGCACGGGCGGTAGCTTCGGGTCACCGCCACAGGCGGACAGGGCGGAAATGGCGAGCGAGGCCAGGAAGGCGGCCCGCGACGCGGACAGGCGCGGTCTATCGAGGTGCATGGGGCTGCACTCTACCGTGCTATGGGGACACAGGCGGGCCCTGGAGCCCCGCATCCCGCCCCCAGAACCGCCTTCCCGAGCGATTCCTGATCGCGACGCCGTCCGGAGTCCTCCCACCACCGCCCCCGCCGGTTGCTCGCCAGGGCCCAACCCGCCGGGTCCTCCCTGCCTGCCACCCCTGCTTTCGAGGAAGCACGGCAGGGCGGTGGGGGAAGAAAGTCACAGCCATGGCGTTCCGGTGGGGGCCCGACTCCTGTTCTCCGAGGAGAGGCGGCCCCGATACTTCGAGGTCATCCGAACGTCACGCGCGCGCGGAATCCGGGGCGTTGACGCCGGGTCGGGGTATACGTCGCGCCCCTTCTCTCACCTCTCTCCCTTGGGAGAGTCCCGTCCATCTGCTGGCTCACGGACGGGTTAGACGGCATGATCCAGAATCGACCATGACCCCTTACGCACCCAACGGGCTTTCGCAGTGTCGTTCCCTGTCTGGGCGGGGCGGAGGCGTGCCGTGAGGATCGAGATGTTGGCGTCGGAGCAGCGGGGACGGGTGCTGGTGCTGGCGGCGAAGGCCGCGGGCGACGCGTTGGTGGAGCGCCTGACGGCGAGCGGCTACCAGTGCGGCACCACCGAGCGTGAGAGTGGGCTGGCGGAGATGGTGGACCAGCTCCAGCCAGAAGTGGTCCTCCTGTCGGTGACGGCCAAGCGGGCGGCCGAGCTGCTGGAGACCGTCCGCAAGGTGGACAAGCTGAACCGGCTGCCGGTGCTGGTGGACCAGGGCCGCGCGCGCTCCGCGGAGGCCTTCAAGCGTCTGGCGGTGGATGACTTCGTGCGCGGCGCGGACGAACTGGTGCCCCGGCTGGAGTCGGCCCTGCGCGCCTGGCGTCTGAAGGAGCGCGAGGAGCGCATCCGCCTGCGCATGGGGATGCTGCTGGAGATCACCCAGGCGGCCACCAGCTCACTGGAGCTGGAGGAGATCCTCCGCATCGCGGTGGAGAAGGTGGGCCAGGTCACCGGCACGGACCGCTGTTCGGTGGTGCTGGTGGAGGGCAGCCACGCGCGCACGGCCACGGTCGTCGCGACGCAGGAGGACCCGAGCCTCGTCCAACTGGACATCGAGGTGGCGCGCTATCCGGAGCTGCGCCGCGCGCTGGAGACGCGGCAGCCGGTGCTGATTGAAGAGGCGCAGCGCGATCCGCTGATGGCGGAGGTGCGCACGTCACTGCTCCCGCAGGGCGTGAAGTCCATCCTGGTGCAGCCGCTCATCTGTCAGGACGACCTGCTGGGCGCGCTGTTCCTGCGCGTGTCGCGGGGGGATGCGTCCATCGGTCGCGACGAGCAGGAGTTCGCGCAGGCGGTGGCGGGCGTGCTCGCCAACTCCATCCGCAACGCGCGCCTGCACACGGCGGTGAAGAAGAAGCGCGAGGACCTGGAGCTGGCGTACGTGGAGCGCTACCGCGAGCTCAACGACGCGAACCGCCGGCTGAAGGAGCTCAACCGCCTCAAGGATGAGATCATCGCGGTGTGCAGCCACGACCTGCGCGCGCCCCTCCAGGTGCTACTGGGCCATGGTCGGCTGCTGCTCGAAGGTCCGCTGGAGACGCAGCAGAAGCAGTCCGCGGAGGCGATGATCCGCCAGGGTCGGAAAATCCTCACCCTGGTCGAGTCCCTGCTGGAGAAGGGCAAGGGCGAGGCGGCGCGGCTGTCCATCGAACCTCGCGTCCTGGACGTGGCGCAGCTGTGCCGCGACGCGGTGGGGGAGCTGGAGATCCTCGCCGCGGAGAAGGCCGTGGCGCTGCGCTCCGAGTGCCCCGACAGCCTGATGCTGATTGGCGACGAGGTGAAGCTGCACGAGGTGCTGCAGAACCTCATCAGCAACGCCATCCAGCACGCGAGCGACACGCGCGGCGAGGTGGTGGTGCGCACGCAGCGGCTGTCGCGGCCGGACGGCGACGCGGTGCGGGTGATGGTGAGCGACAACGGGGTGGGCATCCCCCCGGACGAGCTGCACCTCGTGTTTGATCGCTACCGCCACGGGCCCAAGGGCACGGGGCTGGGGCTGGCCATCTGCAAGGAGTTCGTGGAGCTGCACGGCGGCGAAATCTGGGCGGAGAGCCCGGCCGACGGCGGCTGCACCTTCGTCTTCACGCTGCCGCTGGCGCAGGAGGCCGCGCGCAACCCCCGGCCGCAGCCCGCGCCCGGCGCCACGCCCGAGCAGCCTCGCGTGCTGGTGGTGGAGGACGAGCCGGAGATCGCCGCGGTGCTGTCGGAGGTGCTGCGCTCGAAGTACCGCGTGGAGGTGGCGCGCGACGGCGCGGAGGGCCTGGCGAAGGCTCGTGCGTCCCGTCCGGACCTGGTGGTGATGGACGTGTTCCTGCCCAAGCTGGACGGGTTGGACGCGGCCATGGCGCTCAAGTCCTCGTCGGACACGGCGCACATCCCCGTCATCCTGCTGTCCGCCCACCAGGGCGTGGCCGACAAGGTCCGCGCGCTCAACCTGGGCGCGGTGGACTACATGGCCAAGCCGTTCAACGCGGTGGAGTTGCTGAACCGCACCGAACGGGCCCTCAAGCTGCGCCAGGGTGAGAAGGAACAGCAGGACAAGTCGGCTCCGCTCCAGAAGCGCACCGGCAGCGACCCCGCGACGGGGCTGCACGACCGGCGCGGCCTGCTGTTGCGGCTGGAGCAGGAGGTGGCCCGCAGCCGGCGCTACCACCGCTCGCTCACGCTGGCGGTGCTCCGGCCGGACCGCAACCTGGAAGCGCTGCCCTCCAACATGGCGGACGTGATGCGCAAGCGGGTGCGACACCCGGATGCCATCGCCCACCTGGGGCAGGGTGTCTTCGCGGTGGTGCTGCCCGAGTGCAACGCGGACGCCGCGCGCACGGTCATCAACCGGCTGATGCCGGACGTGGAGAAGGTGACCTCCATCGAATACCGCGCTGCCCTGGCGGACGTCAGCCAGGACAGCGACCCGGTGGAGAAGCTGCTGGAGAAGCTGGGCGCTCCGCCGCCCGAGGCCCTCTAGTTCCGGCCGCGCCCCCTGACCGCGGGAAAAAGGGGGCGCGCCGCGCTACACTCGGCTTCCGCGTGCGCAAGCTCCCGTTCCTCCGCCGTGCCGCCGTGCTGTGCCTCGCCCTGGTCGCCGGGGGCGCGGGGGCCGCTCCGCCTCCGAAGGCTCCGGCCAAGAAGGCACCGGCCCCCCACATCGACCGCGAGGCGATGCGCGAGGCGATGGACTCCGCCGCGCAGGACGACCCCGCCGCGTCGTCCGCCAGTTACGCGCACTACCTCCAGTCGCGCCTGCTGCACCTGGAGGGCAACCACCGGGGCGCGGTGGACGAGCTGCGGCTGGCGCTCGCCACCGATGATGGCAACCCGCGCCTGCTCACCCAACTGGGCGAGGAGTACGCGCGCCTGGGAGACCTGGAGCGCGCCGAGCGCGAGCTGCGCCGGGCGGTGGAGAAGGCCCCCACGTACTACCCCGCGCACGTGCTCCTGGGCCGGGTGCTGATGGAGTCCGGCCGCCTCTCGCGCGCTCGCCAGCACCTGCGCCGCGCGATGACGCTGCGCCCGCGCGACCCGGAGGCGTACCTGGTGCTGTCTCAGCTCCACCTGGACGCGAAGGCGCCGGATGAAGCGGTGAAGGTGGTGGAGGCGCTCGCGCACGCGCTGCCCGGGGAGGCCTCCGGTTACCGGCGGCTGGGGCTGGCGCTGGCCGAACGCGGCGACACGGCCCGCGCCGAGCGGCTGCTCACGAAGGCCGCCGAGCGGGACCCGGGGGACGTGGAGGTGTGGTCCACGCTCGCCCGCATGTACGAGGACGCGGGGCGGGCGAAGGAGGCCGAGGACGCGCTCGCACGCGCGCTGGAGGCGGATCCGGACAGCCGCGAGGTGCTGTTGTCGGCGGGCCGCGCCGCGCTCAAGGGCGGTTCGGTGACGCGGGCCCGGGCGTACTTCGACCGGCTGCTGTCGCTGTCGTCCTCACCGGAGTTGGCGGTGCGGGTGGCCTTCAGCTACCTGTCCGCGCACCAGTCCTCCGCCGCGGAGGCCGTGCTGGACGCCGCCCGGAAGGACGCGCCGGACGAGCCCCGGCTGGCCTACTACGCGGGCCTCGTCGCGGAGCGGATGCGCCGCTTCTCCACCGCCGCCACGGCCTTCGCCGACGTGCCCGCCAACTCGGAGGTGTTCCTCGACGCCCGGGTGCGGCGGGCCCGCTGCCTGTCGCTGGCGGGAGAACACGCCCGGGCGCTGGTGCTCTACCGCGCCGCCGTGAAGGAGACGCCGGAGGACCTGGAGCTGCGCGTCGCCTATGCCCGGGCGCTGGAGCGCGGTGGTTCGCCCGCGAAGGCGGAAGGCGTGCTGCGCGAGGCCCTGGGAGGGGAGGGCGCGGCGATGGCCTACGAGGCGCTGGCCTCCCTGCTGGAGCGCCAGGGCCGCCCCGCGGAGGCGCTCACGCTCTTGCGCGACGCCGTCGCCCGCTCGCCCAGGGATCAGGACCTGCTCTTCTCCCTGGGCGCCGCGCTGGAGCGCCAGGGGGACGTGGCCGGGGCGCTGTCGCGGATGCGGACGGTGCTGGTGGTGGCGCCGGAGCACTCGGCGGCGATGAACTTCATCGGCTACCTGCTCGCGCAGCACGGCCGGGACCTGGACGAGGCGGAGCGGCTGGTGCGGCGCGCGCTGGCGCTGAGGCCCGACAGCGCGGCGTACGTGGACTCGCTGGGTTGGGTCTATTTCCAGCGCGGCGAGGCACGCAGGGCGGTGGAACTGCTGGAGCGCGCGGTGGAGCTGGCCCCCGACGAGCCCGCCATCCTGGAGCACCTGGGGGATGCCTACCTCAAGGCCGCCCGCGCCACGGATGCCGCCGCGTCCTGGAAGCGCGCGCTGGACGTGCTCACCCTGGAGCCGGAGGCCGCCGAACCCGCCGGCCAGCGCACGGCGTTGGAGCGCAAGTTGAAGGCGCTACCCTCGCCAGCGCCGGGCCGCTAAGGTCCCGGCACCCATGGCCCGCCACGACGAAGGCTTCTTCACCGGCAAGGACAACACCCGGCTGTTCTGGACGCTGGACCTGCCGGACGCGGGAACTCCGCGCGCGCATGTCGCCATCGTCCACGGCTACGGGGACCACATCGGCCGCTACCGGCCCGTCATCGACGCGCTGGTGCAGGACGGCTTCGCGGTGCACGGCTTTGACTACCGGGGCCACGGCCGCGCCGACGGACGCCGCGCCTACGCCAGCAAGTGGCCCGAATTCCTCGACGACCTGGACGGCTTCTGGCAGCGCGTGCGCGCCGCCGCCGGCACCCAGAAGATCTTCCTGCTGGGCCACAGCCACGGCGGCCTGATGGCGGTGCACGCGCTGGCCAAGGGGATGGAGGGTCTCACCGGCGCCATCCTCTCCGCGCCCTACCTCAAGCTGGCCATCACCCCGCCCGCGGCGAAGGTCCTCGCCGCCCGCATGGTGGGCTCGGTGATTCCGTGGATGCATGTCAGCTCCGGCCTGACCCCGGACATGCTCAGCACCGACCCGGACATCCAGAAGGCGGTCGGCGAGGACCCGCTGTACATCACCTTCGCCACGCCGCGCTGGTTCGTGGAGTCCACGGTGGCCCAGGCGCAGGCGCTGCTCCTGGCGCCGAAGATTCAAGTGCCGCTGTTCGTGCTGTGCGGACAGGATGACGGGGTGGCGCTCCCCGCGACGGCGCGGGCCTTCTTCGAGGCGGCGGGGACGGCGGACAAGAAGTTCAAGGAGTACCCCGGCATGCGGCACGAGCCGCTCAACGAACGGGATCGCTCGACGGTGTTCCAGGACATCTCCGGCTGGATCTCCGCGCATCTCTGACATAATCAGGTCGCCCCGCTCCCATACGGAGCAGGCGCTGGCGAGGATCACCTCATGGCACAGGGTGAAACGGGCATCATTGGCAAGGGCATCGTCATCAGGGGCAACCTCACGGGCGGAGGAGACCTGGTCATCGAAGGACGCGTGGAGGGGCAGATCGCCCTGAAGAACCACCTGACCATCGAGGGCACCGGCAAGGTGCAGGCGGACATCCGCGCCGAGGAACTGACCATCAACGGAGAGGCGAGCGGCAACATCGACGCGTCGACCCGTGTGGCCATCAATGCCTCGGCGAAGGTTGCGGGCGACATCAAGGCCCCGCGCGTCGTCATCGAGGATGGGGCCGTGTTCAACGGCTCCATCGAGATGGACGTGAAGTTGCCGGACGACATCTAGCATCCACCGGGGTTCGTCCCACGGACCCCCCAGGCGCAAGCTTCGAGAAGGCGGACAACACTCATGGCGAATACGGTCATTGGTTCGAGCATCGTCATCGACGGGGAGATTTCCGGTGACGAGGTCCTGGTCATCCAGGGCACCGTGAAGGGGAAGATCTCCCTCAAGGAGAGCCTCTACGTGGAGGGCTCCGGCGTCGTCGAGGCGGACATCGACACGCAGAACGTGGAGATCGCCGGCCGGGTGACGGGCAACATCGTCGCCAGCGACAAGGTGGAGCTCAAGACGGACTGCCGCGTGGTGGGCGACATCAAGGCCCCGCGAATCCTCATCGCCGACGGTGCCTCCTTCAAGGGCAACGTCGACATGGACATGAAGGAGCGCTGATCCGTGGCCACCGCCAAGGAGCTCGCAGACAATGCCGTGGACAACACCGTGGTGGGGCCTTCCATCCTCATCAGCGGTCGTCTCACGGGTGACGAGGACCTCACGGTCCGCGGGCGCGTCGAGGGTGAACTGACCCTCAGCCGCACCCTCATCGTGGAGCCCTCGGGCGTGGTGAAGGCCAACGTGGCGGTGAAGAACGCCATCGTCAGCGGCGTGGTGGTGGGCAACATCAACGCCACCGAAAGCGTGGAGCTGACCCGCGAAGGCCGCATGGTGGGCGACATCCGCGCCCCCCGCGTCATCATCGTGGACGGCGCCAGCTTCCGCGGCCGCGTGGACATGGGCGACGTGGAGCCGGGCCGTCTGCCGGCCGAGCGCCCCACCGTCGCGCGCCCCCAGGCCGTCACGCGTCCCACGGTGCGGCCCGGCGCCACGCCGCCGCGCCCCCCGACGCCTCCGGCGGCGCCCCCGCGCGCCCCGACCCCGCCGCCGCCCCCAGCGCGTCCCGCGCCCACGAGCACGGCGCCGGCCACGGTGGTGTCCCGGCCGTTGGCTCCGGCCAGCAAGCCGCTGCCTCCGCCGCCGCCCGCGACGCCCACGTTCACCCCGCGCGCATCCGAGCCGCCGCGCCCGCCTCCCACTGAGCAGGCGAGCAGTGCTTCGAGACCCATGTCTCCCGTGGTGGCGGCTGGCGCGAAGAAGAAGGTCGTGGTGAAGAAGTCCCGTTAGAGCCCGCCCACCGCGCCGTCATTTCCGGCGGCGCGGGGGTGGAACAACCGGGGGTGCCACCATGGACGCCGAGCACAGGGCCGAGGGACAGGAAGGAATGCCGGGCACGCCTGGGGAGAACGCGACGCCGTCCCAGCAGGAGGGCGCGTCCGAAGCGTCTCCGCCGGAGTCTGGCGAGGGCGTGGCAGGGCCGCCGCACGCGCAGGGCGCGGGTGGGGAAGTGACTTCGGAAGGCGCCTCTCAGGCGGGAGCGGGTGGCGACGCCGTGAGTGGAGCGCAAGCGGAATCAATCAGTGGAGCGGGTGACGCCTCCGGGGCCCCGGTGGATGCCGGTGCTGGCCCCATGGACACGCGCAGCGGTGGCACCGACGCGGGCAATGCGGATGCGTCGTCCACGACGGGCTCCGAGGCAGGCGCGGCGTCCGGGACGGACGTCGATGCCGGTGCTTCATCCGGAACCGGCGGCGATGCGGACGCGGCGTCCGCGACGAGCCCTGATGCAGGTGCTTCATCCGGAACGGGCGGCGAGATGGGTGGTGCCTCCGCGACGGATTCCGAGTCAGGTGTGGCCTCTGGAACGGGTGTCGACGCGGGTGGAACGACCGACGCCGCGACGGGCTCCGAGTCCTCCACCGAGAACGCGGGCCCGGGCCGCTACGTCGAGCTGCCGTCGGGCGGTGACGCGACGGAGGCCCCTGCCGAGGCGAAGGACGAGACGCGCTCCGGCCCGGTGTCGGGCGTGGACGCCGCGCTCTTGAGCGCGGGCATCTGGGACGTGGCGAGCCGTGCGAGCCAGGAAGAAGCGCCCGGCCCGGATGGCGGCGCCAAAGAAGACGTGGCGACCCCGCCGGACGAGGCGCCCCTCGCGGAGGACGTGGAGCCCCGCGTGATGGGACAGGTGACGGCGATGGTGTTGCCGCTGGAGCGACTGGAGGAGGACACCACCTTCCGTCTGCGGGACGAAGGCGACGTGTCCGAGCTGGCCACGGACCTGGCGCGGCTGGGGCAGCTGTTCCCGGTGGACGTGCGCCCGCGCGGCGACGAGCGCTACCAGCTCATCTGCGGCTTCCGGCGCGTGGCGGCGCTGAGATTCCTCAAGCGCGACCAGGTGCAGGTCCGCGTGCACGAGGAGCTGTCCGACGAGGACGCGCTGCTCCTGTCCCTGGCGGAGGCCATCCACGCCTCGCCGGTGGAGCACGACACGCTGGCGGCCAAGCGGGCCTCGCTGGAGGCCGAAGGCCGGCTGACCGCGCCGGTGCGCGACATGCTGGAGAAGGCGCTCGCCACCGAGGATTCGCTGGCGCCCGAGGGCGTGGAAGAGGAGATCGACGCGGATGAGCTGGCGGCGGACGTCGCGCAGCGCATGGGCGCCCTCAACCAGGACCTGTCGCTCCTGGCGGACGTGTTCTCCTCGCTGGATGAATCCCGGCGCGCGGAGCTGCTGATGCAGGTCCGCTACTCGGCGGAGCTGGTGAAATACCTGGAGGGTCTGTAGGCCATGGCGGAACCGCTCACTCGCGACCGCGCCCGGCTCCTGGAGGTGCTCACCCAGCGCTCCTTCGAGCGGCGGCGCGTGGTGCTCTCCTCCGGCAAGGAGTCGGACTTCTACATCGACTGCAAGCGCACGGCGCTGCTCGCCGAGGGCCACTACCTCGTCGGCCGGCTGCTGCTGGAGGCCATCCGGCGCGACGCTCCGTCGGCGGTGGCGGCGGGTGGGCTGACGCTCGGCGCGGATCCGCTCGCGTCGGCGGTGAGCCTCACCAGCTTCCTGGAAGGCACGCCGCTGCACGCCTTCATCGTGCGCAAGGAGCCCAAGGGCCACGGCACCGGCCAGTGGATTGAAGGCCTGTCCGCGCTGGGCCCCGGTGCGCCGGTGGCCATCGTGGAGGACGTGGTGACGACGGGCGCGTCCACGCTCAAGGCGATTGAGCGGGCGAAGCTGGAGGGCCTGACGGTGCTGGGCGCCTTCGCGCTGGTGGACCGGCTGGAGGGGGGACGCGAGGCCGTGGAGGCTTCCGGCCACCGCCTCACCACGTTGTTCACGCGCAAGGACTTCATCCCGTGAGAAGGCTGCTGTTGGCCGTGGTGCTGCTGGGCGTGTTCGGCGGTTGCGCCAACGCCCCCCCCTTCATCGGGGAGCCCGCGCCCACGTTGGATGATCCGAAGGCGGAGTCCGCGTACCTGGCGGCGCTGGACCGGTACTCGGACCGCAAGGAGATCTACGACGGCTTCGACACGCGCATCTTCGCGGGGGCCACGCTTCAGACGCCCACCTTCCGCGACGCCCGCGTCCGCCGCCGCGCGCTCTTCCAGACGCTGCCCGCGGCGAAGGTGGAGGCCCTGCTCGCCGAGGAGCAGGCCGAGGCCGCGAAGTTCCACGAGTTCTTCCTGGGCGTGCACGTCAATGACATGCGCTACGACGACTTCGCCAACCGCAACAGCATCTGGCGGCTGGCCCTGGTGACGCCCGCGGGAGAAGTGACCCCCGTGGAGGTCCGTCGCATCGGCCGCGCCGACCTCAACGTGCGCGCCTACTACCCGTACACCACGCTCTTCTGGGTGGCCTACCGCGTCCGCTTCCCGCGCACCTTCACCGAAGGCCAGCCCGTCATCCCCGAAGGCACTGAGCAGGTGATGCTGCGCGTGGCCTCCTCGCTGGGGAAGGCGGAGCTCAAGGTGCACGCGCGCTGAAGCCCGCGGCCGGCGGCCCTCAAGTCTGCTGGCCGTCCTTGAGCCACTTCGACGTCACCGGCATCGTGGGCCCCGCGAGCAGGCGGTCCAACAGCGCGTCCGGCGAAGGGCTCACCGCGAAAGGCATCGCCTGGGTCTCCGGCACGAAGCCCGCCTCCACCATGCGCTGCACCAGCGCGAGCAGCGGCTGGAAGAAGCCGTCCACGTCCAACAGGCCCATGGGCTTGCGGTGCAGCCCCAGCTGGGCCCAGGTGACGATCTCGAACAGCTCGTCCAGGGTGCCGAAGCCGCCGGGCAGGGCGATGAAGGCGTCCGCGCGCTCGGCCATCAACGCCTTGCGCGCGTGCATGGAGTCCACCCGGTGCAGCTCCGTCAGGCGCGGGTGGCCCAGCTCCTTCGCGTCCATGAAGTGGGGCAGCACGCCCACGGCCTTGCCGCCGCCCGCGAGCACCGCGTCCGCCACCGTGCCCATCAGCCCCACGCTGGCGCCGCCGTAGACGAGCGTCAGCCCCCGCCGGGCCAGCGCGGCGCCCAGCTTCGTGGCCGCGTCGCGGTACTCGGCGCGCACGCCGGAGCGGGAGCCGCAGAAGACGCAGACGCTGCGCACGTTCGCTTCGGCCATGTCAGAAACCTCCGCGCCGTTCGGGGTGGGCGGCGACCAGGGCCAGGGCCGCGGCGATGAACAGCAGCACGGGGATGGCGCGCGCGTAGAACTTCCGGCCCTGGCGCAGGGCCATGCCGCACGGCAGTCCGAAGAGGAACCCGCCCAGGTGTCCCGCCCAGCTCACGCCGGGCAGCAGGCTGATGACCGCCACCTGCACCAGCCAGAAGTACAGGTCCTTGCGGCCCTGTTGCGTGGCGATGGGCAGCATCGCGCCGCCCCAGCCGAGGATCATCCCGGAGGCGCCCACCGTCTGGACGTTGAAGTTGAAGAAGAGCGCGAACGCGGAGCCGCCCAGCGCGGTGACGAGCGACAGCGCCAGGAACCGCAGGCTGCCGATGCCGCGCTCCAGCGTCTGGCCCATCGTGAAGACGACGGACATGTTGAAGAACAGGTGCAGCGCGTTGCCGTGCTCGAACACCATGCCCAACAGGCGCCAGTACTCGCCGGCCTGCACCGCCGGGCCGAAGAGGGCCAGCGGCTTCAGGACTCCCACCACCGTCCCGTCCGGAGCCACCAGCGTCTGGCCCAGCGAGCGGCCCAGGAAGAACATCGCCACCGCGCCGGCCATCAGCGCGTAGCAGACGTACGGGCGGGGCAGGGCGACCTGCGGCCCCCGGGGCCCCGGCGGCGGGCCGTCCCCATCGCGGTTCTCCGGCGGGCGTCCGGGTTCGTCTCCCAGGCCGGTGGGGCCCGGCAGGTCATTCTGCGTGCGGCGCGGACTGGACATGGGGGCTCACAGCTCCCGGGACAGCACGGTGTCGCGCGTGCCCTGGTGCTCGTCGGTGTGGGGGTAGTCCAGGGTGTAGTGCAGGCCCCGGCTCTCCTTGCGACGGCTCGCGCAGTCCACGATGAGGTGCGCGACCTCCGCGATGTTGCGCAGCTCGATGACGTCGCGGGTCACCTTGAAGCGCCAGTAGTAGTCGCGGATCTCCTCGCGCAACAGCTCCAGCCGCCGCCGCGCGCGCATCAGCCGCTTGTCCGTGCGCACGATGCCGACGTAGTTCCACATCAGGCGGCGGATCTCATCCCAGTTGTGGGCGACGACCACGCGCTCGTCGGAGTCCACCGCGCTGCCGGAGTCCCACTCGGGCGGCTCCTCCTTGGGATGCGTCAGCGAGGAAATCTCCTCCGCCGCCACCTTCACCGCGCGGTGGCCGAACACCAGGCCCTCCAGCAGGGAATTGGACGCGAGCCGGTTGGCGCCGTGCAGGCCCGTGGAGGACACCTCGCCAATGGCGTAGAGGCCCGGCACGTTGGTGCGCCCGTGCAGGTCCGTCACCACGCCGCCGCACTGGTAGTGGGCCGCGGGCACGACGGGGATGGGCTGCACGGCCATGTCGATGTTGAAGGCCTTGCAGGTGGCGTAGATGTTGGGGAAGCGCTCGGTGACGTACGCGCGGCCCAGGTGCGTCATGTCCAGGTAGACGCAGTCGTTGCCCGTGCGCTTCAACTCCGCGTCGATGGCGCGCGCCACCACGTCGCGCGGCGCCAGGTCCCTCAGGGCGTGGTAGCGCTCCATGAAGGCCTGCCCGTCCTTGAGCCGCAGCTTGCCGCCCTCGCCGCGCAGGGCCTCGCTGATGAGGAAGCTCTTGGCCTCCGGGTGGAACAGGCAGGTGGGGTGGAACTGGTAGAACTCCATGTTCGCCACGCGCGCGCCCGCGCGGTACGCCATGGCCACGCCGTCACCCGTCGCGACGTCCGGGTTGGACGTGTACAGGTACACCTTGCCCGCGCCGCCGGTGGCCAGCACCGTCACCTTGGAGAGGAAGCGCTCGATGCTTCCGTCCTCCATCAGCGCGTACACGCCCACGCACCGGCTGGCGGAGGGCGAGTGCGGCTTGCGGTCCAGCATCAGGTCGATGGCGGCCGTGTTCTGGAAGAACGTGATGTTGGGGTGTTCGTCGCACGCGGCCAGCATGGCGCGCTGCACCTCGCGGCCGGTGATGTCGCCCGCGTGGATGACCCGGCGGGCGGAGTGGCCGCCCTCGCGCGTGAGGTCGAACTCGCCGCCAACCCGCCGGTCGAACTCGGCGCCCAGGGCGACGAGCTGTCGCAGGCGCTCAGGGCCTTCTCGCACGGTGACCTCCACCGCGTCCCGGTGGCACAGCCCCGCGCCCGCCACGAGCGTGTCCTCGATGTGGGAATCGAAGGTGTCGGTGGGGGCCAGCACCCCGGCGATGCCCCCCTGCGCGTAGGCGGTGTTGCCTTCGCCTCGCTCGCGCTTGGTGAGCACGGCGACGGTGCCGTGCTGGGCCGCCTGCAGGGCGAACGACAGACCCGCCACGCCTCCGCCCAGGACCAGGAAATCAAACCGATGGGGCATGGCGAACAGGCTTAATGGCGGTAAGTGCTGGAAACAAGGCGTTTTCTTGAGGACTTTCCGGCGGTTGTCTAAGGTTTCGGCCGCCGCCATGCGTGTCCTCACCTCCCTTGTCGCCCTGCTGACCCTCGCCCCCGCAGCGTCGTTCGCCGACGGCATCTACAGCTACGTGGAGAAGGACGGCACGATCGTCTACACGAACGTGCCGCCGGCGGGCTCGCGCAAGGCGCGCAAGCTGGCCGGCACCTTCACGCCCGCGCCCGCCACCAGCGCTCCGGTGCGGGGCCGTTCGCGCACGCCCGAAGAGCTGGATCCGCACATCGCCAAGGCGGCCCTGCGCTACCGCATCCCGTCCGCGCTGGTGCGCGCCATCATGCACACGGAGAGCAACTTCAACCCGAACGCGCTCAGCCACAAGGGCGCCAGCGGGCTGATGCAGCTCATGCCGGCCACCGCGTCGGACATGTACGTGAAGGACATCTTCGACTCGAAGGAGAACATCGAGGGCGGCGTGCGCTACCTGCGCGTGCTGGCCAACATGTTCGACGGCGACATGGTGAAGATGGTCGCCGCCTACAACGCCGGGCCTGAGGCCGTGAAGAAATACGGAGGCCAGGTGCCGCCGTACGCGGAGACGCAGGCGTACGTGCGCAAGGTCGTCCAGCTCTACTACCACTACAAGGAGCGCGAGCGGCTCGCCCAGGCCGAGGCCAGCAGCCGTGAGCCCACACCCGAGAATGACGACGCGCACGAAGGGGACGAAGGAGCCGGGCCCCGCTGACGAGGAGTTCCTCCAGCAGCTCTACCGCGGAAGCGAACTGCTGGGCGCCGGCAAGGTCATTGAAGCGAAGGACTTCCTGGAGCGTGCGCACCAGCTCCAGCCGCGTCACGAGAAGGCCCAGAATCTCCTGGGCCTGACCTATTTCAAGCTGGGCCTCTTCGACCGCGCCGCCGACCTGTACGAGATGCTCGTGCGGGACAACCCGGTGGACCCCACGCTGCGCGTCAACCTGGGGCTCGTCTACCTGAAGACGAACGCGCTCCAGCGCGCGGCGCGCGAGTTCGAGACCGCCACCGACCTGGCCCCGGACCACAAGAAGGCCCACAACTACCTGGGCCTGACCTTCGCCCAGATGGGTGAGTACGGCCGCGCGCGCGAGCACTTCCTCTTGTCCGGCAGCGATGCCATGGCGGAGAAGATGTCGCGCGCCATCGCCGGCGAGGGCTTCAGCCGGCCCCCCGCGCCCGCCCGTCCGCGCGACGCGGAAGGCAGCGAAGGGGAGGGCGCGTCCGCCGCCTCCACCGGTTCGGGCGAGAACGACTGGGGCGCCCAGTTCGGCCTCGACGAGGCCCCCCCGAAGCCTCCCGCCGCTGGGACCCGGGAGGGCCGCGCTCCCGTCGCGGGAACGCCGCCGCCGCGTCCCTCCGACGACGAGCTGCGCTTCGACGAGGACGAAGGCCCGTCCACGGGCACCCAGTCCTCGTCCTCCGGAGCGGCGATTCAAGAGGAAGAAGAGCCAGGCCTCGCCGCCGGTTCGACCGCCTCCGACGACGACGAGGCCCGGGAGCTGGCCGAGGCGACGGACGCGTACACCTCCGGTGAGGACGTAGAGGTGTCCGACGAACTGCCCCCGACCCCAGTGTCGGAGGAGATTGAAGTCTCCGAGGAACCCGGCACCGCCTTCGAGGAGACCTCCGCCGCGCTGGCCGTGAGCGGTTCCCCCGCGTCGGTGCGCGCCGCGCTGGCCGTGACGCCGACCTCCGCCGCGACCGGATCCGGACCCGGCGTGAACCCACCGATGCTCACCGCGTGGGCGCCCACGGCGGTGCTGCTGGGCGTGTCATCGGATCAACCCTTCGTGCAGGGGCCGGCGAGCGTCGCGGTGGCGGTGAACGGCGAACTGCTCACCCGGCTGGAGGGGCTCATCGCCGTGCAGGGACAGGTCACCTTCCAGCCGGAGATGAAGCGCTTCCGGGGCCGGGCCACGGACAAGCCCTTCGGTGAGGGCGTCCAGGCCATGGTGCGTGCCCGGGGCCAGGGCACCCTGTACCTGGAGCCGGCCGCCTCGCGGCAACTGGTGGCCATGGTGCTGGACGACGAGTCCGTCTACCTGCGCGACGCGTGCGTCTTCGCCTTCGAGGAGCCGGTGGTGTTCGAGAACGGCCGCGTGCCGTCGGACCTGGCGCCTGATCTGGACCTCGTGCACCTGCGTGGGCAGGGGCGGGTGCTGCTGAGCCTGTCGGGGCCGCTGCGCTCGGTGCCGGTGACGATGGACGCGCCGGTGTCGGTGCCCCTGTCGCACCTGGTGGGCTGGCTGGGAAATCTCACCCCGCGTGTGGTGCCGCTGCTCCAGTCCGCTGGAGGGGAGACACTGCGCTCGGCGGTGGAGTTGGGCGGTGAAGGTTTTGCCCTCATCGCACTCGGGGTCCGGTAGAAAGCGCGCCCATGGCCACGGACCGAGCTCTCAGGAAGCAGAAGAAGCGCGAGGAGCGGGCCCGCAAGCGCGCGAACCGCCGTCCCAGCATCCTGGTGCAGGAGTTCTGGAACCTGCCCAACATGCTCACGTTGGGGCGGATCCTCATCATCCCCCTGTTCGTCTGGCTCACCTACGACGCGGATCCGCTCCACTCGCTGCTCGCGGGGCTCGTGTTCGCGGTGGCCTCCATCACCGACGTGGTGGACGGCTACCTGGCGCGCAAGTGGAACCTCATCACCGTGGTGGGCAAGTTCATGGACCCGCTGGCGGACAAGCTCATCGCCATGGCCGCCCTGGTGATGATGGTCCGCCTGGGCCGCATCGCCGCCTGGGTCGTCATCGTGCTGCTGGCCCGGGAGTTCATCGTCAGCGGCCTGCGCACCATCGCCGCCAGCGAGGGCATGGTCATCGCCGCCGGCCAGGAGGGGAAGTGGAAGACGTCCCTCCAACTCGTCGGGATCATCTCCCTGTGCGTCCACTACGTGCATCCCCTGAACCTGGGATTCCAGACCGTCACGGTCGACTACAACCAGGTGGGCAAGGTGCTCGTGTACCTGTCGAGCGCGTTCTCCGTGTGGAGCGCCGTCGTCTACTTCCGCGCCTTCCTGGCGATGCTCGCCCGGAGGGGTGGCGCGGATCCGGATGCGAAAAGTGTTTGACGGGTCCGACGGCCCTCTGTATACCCCATCTCACTTCCGGCGCGGCACCGCCCGACGGAAAGCAGCAAGCGGTACGGCAGTCCTGATGCGGGAATAGCTCAGCGGTAGAGCATCGCCTTGCCAAGGCGAGGGTCGAGGGTTCAAATCCCTTTTCCCGCTCCAAAAAATAAAGGCCCTCTGGGAAACCAGGGGGCCTTTTTCTTTTCCAGACGTGGTTCCCAGGAAGTGCACGCGAGGCTTGCGCGGCGCACCGTGGCGAGCGACCGGACGGGCGTGTCCGCGAGCGCCCGGAGGTCCCGTTGCTCACCTCTTCCGCTTCGCATGATGTATGGATGGCCCTGCATGCTTCGCAACCTGCGTGAGCTCTACCAATACCGGGGCCTCCTGCTCAGCCTGACCCAACGGGAGCTCAAGGCGCGGTACCGGAATTCGGTGCTCGGCTTCCTGTGGACGTTCCTCAACCCGATGCTGCAGATGGGCGTCTACTCCCTGCTCTTCACCGTCTACATGCGGCAGAAGATCGAGGGGTACACCTTCTTCGTGTTCGTGGGCCTGCTGCCGTGGATCTGGTTCTCCACGTCCCTGGGCGCCGGGGCCAGCGCCATCAGCGACCGGCGCGACCTGCTCACCAAGGTGCGGTTCCCCGCGCAGGTGCTGCCGGCCACGGTGGTGGTGACCAACCTGTGCAACTACGTGCTGTCACTGCCCTTGATGATCGGGCTGGGGCTGCTGCTGGGCTACGTGCCCACCTGGCATGTGGTGGCCTTCCCGGTGGTGCTGCTCACCCAGCTGAGCATGACGGTGGCGCTGGTCTACATCGTGTCCGCGTTGAACGTGACGTTCCGGGACCTGCAGCAGATCATCGCCAACCTCCTGACCATGTGGTTCTTCGTCACGCCCGTCTTCTTCCGGGTGGACACGCTGCCTGAAGTCGCCCAGGCCCCCCTCGTGCTGCTCAACCCGATGGCGGTCATGGTGACGTCCTACCAGGCCATCTTCTACGAGCACCGTCTTCCCAATCCGGGGCCGCTCCTCATGTGGATGGGCATCTCCTTTGGGCTGCTCTGGGTGGCCGCCGGCATCTTCGAGCGTCGGCGCGAGGACTTCGCGGAGTTCATATGAGCAGCGACCTCGCGTCGCCGGACGCCATCGTGCTGCGGAACGTGGTGAAGAGCTTCCGCAAGAGCACCATCCGGCGCGAATACACGACCATCAAGTCGGAGCTGATCCGCATGCTCCGGGGCAAGCGCGACGTGGACGGCAAGTCCATGATCGAAGCGCTCCGGGGCGTGGATCTCGTGGTGCCCCGCGGCAAGACGGTGGGCATCATCGGGCGCAACGGCTCCGGCAAGAGCACGCTGCTCAAGCTCATCTGCGGAATCTACACGCCGACGACGGGCACCATCGACATCCACGGGCGGATCAGCGCGCTCCTGGACCTGGGCGCGGGCTTCCACCCGGACTTCTCCGGCCGGGAGAACATCCTCATCAACGGCATCATCCTGGGGATGACTCGCGCGGAGGTGAAGGCCCGGATGGAGGAGATCATCACCTTCAGCGAGCTGGGTGACTTCATCGACGAGCCGGTGCGCACCTACTCCAGCGGCATGTACATGCGGCTGGCGTTCTCGGTGGCCACGCACGTGGACCCGGACATCCTCATCATCGATGAGATCCTGGCCGTGGGCGATGAGCACTTCGGCAAGAAAAGCCTCGCGAAGATGACGGAGTTCAAGCGGGCCGGGAAGACCATCGTCATCGTCACCCACGACCTGGGGACGCTGGAGCGCTGGTGCGACCTGGGCGCGTGGATCGACGCGGGCCGCATCCGCGAGTTCGGTCCTCCCGCGGAGGTCATCAAGAGCTACAAGCGCGCGGTGGCGCTGGCCGAAGAGCGCGGCATGGCGATGGAGTCGCCCGCGCTGGCGTCCGACGGCGGGGCCCTGCCTTCGCTCGCGGCGGCGCCCTCCGCGCCTTCGCCGGTGGAGGTGGACGCGGTGGGACTGCTGCGCCGGGACGGCACCGTGGCGGAGTGGGTGGACACCGAGGACGGGGTGGAGCTGTGCGTGGGGTTCACCACGCGGACGCCCACGCCGGGGCTGGGCTTCGGCCTGGAGCTGACGCGCGCGGACGGCGTGGTCGTCTACGGCACGGACACCTTCGTGGAGCGCGTGCCGTTCCGGGCGGAGACGCCGGGCAGCGGGTCGGTGCGCTTCGTCGTCGACCGGCTGGGGCTCACGGCGGGCCGCTATGCGTTCACGGTGACGGTGCGGGATGCGGCCGGGCAGGTACTGCAGAAGCGTGAAGCGGCGTGTGCCTTCGAGGTGCGCTCCGGCGTCCAGGACGTGGGCGTGACGCGGCCGGTGCACCATTGGGTCGTGGAGGGCGTCGGGGCGTGCGTGGCGCCGGTGCGAGACGTAGGCTCGTGAGCAGACGGGATGCGGCAGGCCGGGGGGAGCCGGGCATCTGGCTGGGCATCGTGCTGTACCGGAACCCGACGCGGGAGCTGGAGCGGTTGTGGACGTCGCTCCAGTGGAACCGCGACGCCGTGGGGGCTCCCGGCTTCCGCGTGACGTGGCTGGACAACTCGCCGGACGACTCGCTGCGGGACGTGGTGACGCGGCTGGATGCCCGGGCGGACTACCGGTACTCCGGACACAACCTGGGCTTCGGCGGCGCGCACAACCGGCTGATGGCGGAGGCCTTCGGGACGGCCGGGGTGCGCCACTACATCTGCGTGAACCCGGATGGGGTGCTGCACCCGGACTGCGTGCGCGAACTGGTCCACGAAGCGGACCGGCTGCCGGACACCGGCCTGGTGGAGGCGCGGCTGTTCCCGGATGAACACCCCAAACCCTATGATCCGGTGACGGGGGAAACGCCGTGGTGCAGTGGGTGCGTGCTGCTCGTCACCCGGAAGTTGCATGCCCGGGCGGGGGGCTTCGACGAGCGTTTCTTCATGTACTGCGAGGACGTGGACCTGTCGTGGCGCGCGCGAGCCCTGGGGCTGTCCGTCCGGGTGGCACCGGCGGCGCGGGTGCACCACTACACGGTCACCCGGGAGGAGAGTCCGCTGCGGGAGCGGATGGTGCGCCGCAGCGCTGCCCTGCTGGGGGCGAAGTACGGCAACGCCACCTTCATGCGCGACCGCCTTCGGGAGTACTCCGCGCTGGGGGGCGAACCGTTCGCCGTGCCCGAGGTCGTGAACCCGGGGTGGCGCTTGTCGCGGATCGCTGAGTTCGGCCACCACCTGGAGTTCGCGCGGAGGCGCTGGTGAACGCCATTCCAGAGGCGGTTCCCACAGCCGACGCCGGGGAGCGGCTGACCGCGCTGGTGCTGTCGCGCGTGCGCGCCGGGGCGGTGGTGTGCCTGGTGGGCGGGTCCACACCGCTGGCGGCGGCGCTGCGCACTCACGGGTGTGACGTGCGCGAGCAGCCCGGACCGGGGTGGACGCGGCCCGAGGGCGCCGAACCGTCCCACGTGGTGCTCACCGGTGACGCCGTGGCGCACGTGCTGACCGGCGGGCTGGAGGTGCTGCGGCAGGAGGCCCCCCGGGCCGAGGTGCTGTTCCAACTGCGCAACGCGGGCGCGGCCCGTGCGCTGCTGGAGACGTGGCTTGGCACCGCGCCCGTGCGCGCCGGCATTTCGGAGCAGGGGATGCTGCGGCGGCTGTCCGACGCGGGCTATCGCATCGCCCACCGGGAGGTCCTGCCCTGCGCGTCGAGGTCCACCCCCCTGGCGGAGGACACCGAACAGGCGCTGCGGGCGTTGCTGGCCCAGCTCTCTCCGTCCACGCAGGTGGAGGAGGGCCTCTACGCCGTCGTCCCGGAGGCGCCCGCGCGGGCGCTTGAACCGGGGCTGCTGAGCGTCGTGCTCGTGCATGACCCGCGCGCCTCCGCCGCGACGCTGGATGAAGCCCTCTTCGCGTTGGCGTGTCAGGAGCAGCAGCCGCTGGAGCTCCTGCTCGCGGTGCCAGAGGGCGGTGAGCTGTCCGCCGCCGAAGCCTCGCTGCGGCGCTACGCGACGCTGGGCACCTTCCAGCCGCGCATGGTGCGTGCTCCGGCGGGCGACCTGCATGCGGAGGCCTTCCGTCAGGCCCGGGGCCAGTACCTGGCGCTCCTGGATGCCCGGTGCCTGGTGTATCCGCGCCACTACACACGGCTCGTCCATGCGCTCCAGGAGGGCAGCGCGGCCTGGGCGGTGGCCCGCTCCTTCCGCACCGAATGGGCGTCCGGTTCCGGGGCCATGCCCTATGTTCGCGCGAAGGTGCCGTTTCCGCTGGGTGAGCAGTTGGAGGTGCAGCACTTCGCGACCCATCCGGAGCTCATCCACGCGCTGGTCATCGACCGGACGCGGATCGGTCCCTTCCCGCTGACCGGGGTGGGGCAGGGTGGAGGGGTCGGGGACCTGGCGGTGCGGCTGGGTGCGCTCTTCGTGCCTGTGTTCCTCGCCGGCATCGCTTCGTGTGAAGTGCGTGGGCCGTGTCTGGCTCAGGGCGTCGGTGCGGCCCCCGTCGCGTCGGACCCCTGGCTGCTGCGCCGCGTGAGCGCCTGGACCGGCGCGGTCGGGCAGGCCCGCGAGGAGGCTCTGCTGGCGCGTGAGTTCCGCCACCGCCTCGTGGATGGGGTGAATGCGCGCCTTCACGCCATCCCCTGGGTCCACGACACGCTGCGGGCGCTGGCGGACCGGCTCAAGCTCGACCGCAACTCCTGAGCCGGCCATGAACCACTCCACCCACAGTGGGGGGCTTCCGCCGCCGCTCGACGCCTTCACGCAGGTGCTGGGCTTCGATGTGCCCCCGTCCCATCGGGCTCGCTGGGGCCCGGCCATCACCACCGCGAAGCGCCTGGGCACGGTGGGGCTCGGGCCCGTGCAGCGGCTGCTGCTTGCGCGTCAGGTCGGCTTCAACGGACTGCTGGCATCGCTCCTGCGGCACCCGGAGCGGACGCTGCCGGAGCGCGTGCGGAGGGAACTCGCACCGCTCGCGGAGCCTTTGCCGCTGGGCGCCCGGGCGACGTGGCTGCCGGCGGCGCCGGGCCTGCGCGAGCAGCGGGCCTGGAACGAGGCCCTCGTGGCGTTGCTGTCCGGGACGGAATGGCCCCTGCGGACCGACGGTGTGCGCGGGCCCCTGGAGGCCCTGGAAGCCCGCAGTGACGTGCTGGCGATGCAGGCCCCGGGGACCGTGGGGCTTCCGTTGTGGCGCGAGGTGTGGCGTCGGCAGATTGGCTTCAACCATGCCTGTGTCCGGACCTTGCGGCACATGCTGGGCGCGGCCCGTCCCGTCCTGGTGATGCCAGCGCCAGAGGCCTACGCGCGCGTTGCCCGCGAACAGGAGACACGTGACATCAGGGCCGCGACCGTCGCGCTCGAACGGCTGACACGGCGGCCCCTCTTCAGCATCGTCACGCCCGCATGGGAGACGCCGCTCGATGTGCTCCAGGCGTGCGTCGCGTCCGTGACGGCGCAGGTCTATCCGCACTGGGAGCTGTGCATCGTGGACGATGGCTCGCGGGGTGGGGATGTCGCCGCCGCGCTGCGACAGCTCGCCGCCGGGGATGCGCGCATCCGCTTCGAACGGCTGCCGGAGAACCAGGGCATCGCTCGCGCGACGAACGCCGCGCTGGCCATGGCCACGGGGGAGTACGTCGGGTTCCTCGACCATGATGATCTGCTGGCCCCGCATGCGCTGGCGGAGGTGGCGCTGCGCCTGGCGTCCGCTCCCGACACGGAGGTCCTCTACTCGGACGAGGACAAGGTGGATTCGGAGGGCCAGCGCTTCGCGCCCTACCTGAAGCCGGAGCTGTCGCCGG
Organism: Corallococcus sp. bb12-1; assembly: GCF_026626765.1. Lineage (NCBI taxonomy): Bacteria > Pseudomonadati > Myxococcota > Myxococcia > Myxococcales > Myxococcaceae > Corallococcus > Corallococcus sp. bb12-1. The sequence continues at coordinate 280,478 of NZ_JAPNJZ010000012.1, forward strand.
AGCTGCTGCGCGCGGTGAACTACGTGTGCCACTTCCTGGTGGTGCGCACGTCGCTGCTTCGCGAGGTTGGCGGCATCCGGCAGGGGTTCGAAGGCGCGCAGGACCATGAGCTGCTGCTGCGCCTGATGGAGCGCACGAGACGCTTCGCCCACATTCCGAAGGTGCTCTACCACTGGCGCACGTTGCCCGGCTCCACCGCCACCGATGCCAGCGCCAAGCCCGCCGCGTCCGAGGCCGGTCGCCGCGCCGTGACGGCGCACCTCGAGCGGGTGGGGGAGACCGCGACGGTCGAGACCGCCGCGCCGGGGCTGTACCGGATCCGCCGTCCGATTGCGCATCGCCCACGCGTGTCCGTGCTGTTGTCGCGTGAGAGCACCGAGGCCGAACTCTCATCGCTGCTCGCCCTGACGGACAGCCTGGACGTGGAAGTGCTCGTGCCTGTCTCCGAGGGAGACGGGCCGGGGCGTTCATCGACGGATGCGCGGGCCTTGATGGATGCCGAGCTGACGCTCGACAGCGTGGACGTTTCGTCGTCGGTCGGTTCCTCCGCGAAGGTCGTGCGCATCTCGGTGGCTGATGCGCTGACTCCCGGCGCCGTGGCGAACAGGCTGCTGCGTGCATCGAGCGGGGAGCTGGTGCTGAGCCTGGAAGCCGGGACGCTGCCGACCGAACCGGGTTGGCTCGCGGAGCTGGCTTCACAGGCCCTGCGGCCCGACGTGGGCGTGGTGGGCGCGCGGATCCTTTCCCCTGGCGGGCACGTGCTGCACGCGGGCCTGTGCTTCGGCTCGGAGGGCCAGATGCTGCGGCCCTTCGCGGGGCTGCCGGATCCGTCGCTCCGGGACTTCGGCGGTTCGCACTGGCCGCGAGACCTGCTGGCCGTCTCCTGTGCCTGCGCGATGATCCGTCGCGACGTGCTGGAGTCCCTGAGCGGATGGGACGAGACCTTCATGTCGGAGGAGGCCCGGGGCGCGGAGCTGTGCTTGCGCGTGGGCGCTCGGGGCCTTCGCGTGCTGTACACCCCTCACGCGCGACTCGTGAGGACCCATGCGCGGGGTGGTGGCGACGACGCACGAGATGCCCTCCGACTGCGCGAGGCCTGGGCGCGTCACCCTCGCACCCCGCGAGGGGACCCCTTTGGCCATCCGTGCTTCGAACCGTCGGATGCGGAAGGAACGGGCCGATGAGCGAAGTGCCTGAAGGCCGGCGCCAGAAGCTGGCCCGCCTGACGCGGGATGCGGCCCACGAAGTGCGCATGGGCCTGACGCGGCCCATCGTCCACCTGTGGCCCGAGCCAGCCACGGGAGTGACCGCCGACAGCGGAGGCCCCTTCGAATGGCACGCCGACGGCGCCGGTGCCCTCCTGGTCCTCACGTCCGACGCGGCACCGCTGCCCACGGGCTGGACGGAGCTCTCCTTCCGACTCCGCACCGAAGCCCCTGGCGCCGCATCGCCCGTGCTCGTCGTGGACACGGGCGTCGCGGGGGCTGAACAGAGCATCCGGCTTCCGCTGGATGCCCACGGTCGTGCTCGCGTCCTCGTGCGACTTCCGGAGGCCGTGCTCGCGCTGCGCCTGGGCCCGGTCAGCCGCGCCACGCGCTTCCGCCTCACCGATGTCCGTGCCGTACGCGTGGGCCGGACAGAGGCCGCGCTGCGCACCTCCTGGCCCCTGGCCCTACGACTCGCGCGGGAGCCCCAGCGCATTCCCCAGGTGGCCCGGCGCTACCTGGGCGCCCTGCGCACCGGGGGACTCCAGGGCGTGGACGGGGTGCTGGGCCAGAAGTCCCAGGGCACGCTCTCGCTCGAAAGCTACGACGACTGGGTGGCGCAGTACGACACGCTCACCGACGCGGACCGCGAGTCCCTGCGCCGCACGGTGGAGGCCCTGCCCTGGAAGCCAAGGGTGTCCGTGCTGATGCCCACCTACGACACGCCGGAGGTCTGGCTTCGGCGGGCCATCGACTCCGTGCGCGCGCAGCTCTATCCCCACTGGGAGCTGTGCATCGCGGACGACGCCTCCCGTCAGCCCCACGTGCGCGCCGTGCTGGAGGACTATGCCCGGCGCGATGCTCGCATCCGCTACGTCGTCCGGCCCGCCAACGGGCACATCTCCGCGGCCTCCAACTCCGCGCTGGAGCTGGCCAACGGCGAGTTCATCGCGCTCCTCGACCACGACGACGAACTCACCGAGGATGCCCTGGTCCGGGTGGTGGAAGTCCTCAACGCGCACCCCGACGCGGACGTCGTCTACAGCGACGAGGACAAGATCGAACCCCAGGGTCGCCGGTTCGATCCGTACTTCAAGCCCGCGTTCAACCTGGACCTGTTCCGCACCCAGAACCTCATCAGCCATCTGGGTGTCTACCGCACGGAGCGCGTGCGCGAGGTGGGCGGCTTCCGCGTGGGCTTCGAAGGCAGTCAGGACCACGACCTGGCCCTGCGCGTGGTGGAGCGCACCCCGCCCGAACGCATCCAGCACGTCCCGCGCGTGCTCTACCACTGGCGCGCCATCCCCGGTTCCACCGCGCTGGACGTGGGGGAGAAGGGCTACGCCAGCACCGCCGCGCGCAGGGCGCTCCAGGAGCACCTGGACCGGACGGAGCCCGGTGCGCGCATCGAGCCGGGACCCAACGCCTCGCTCCACCGCGTCCGCCATCCGCTGCCCACACCCCGGCCCCGCGTCACCGTCATCCTCCAGGCCCGGACCGCCTCCGAGGCCACGGCCCGTCTGGACGCCTGGCGGGCCACGGCGGACGGGTGGGACGTGGACTGGCGCGTGGCCTCGGGAAGTCCCGAACGGGTCTCCGCGTCCGCCAACGAAGCCGCGCGCGACGCCCCTGGCGAGGTGCTCGTCTTCCTCGACGCGGACCTGTCTCCGGACAGCGAGGACTGGCTCGCGGAGCTGGTATCGCAGGCCCTGCGGCCGGAGGTGGGCGCGGTGGGCGCGAAGCTGTTCGCGCCGGATGGCCGCGTCGAACACGCGGGCTTCGTGCTGGGCATGGGCGCGGACGGCGTCGCCGGAGGTCCGTACCGGGGCCTGTCCCGCGAATCCACCGGCCATGTCGGCCGCGCGGCGGTGCAGCAGCGGGTGTCCGCGGTGAGCGCGGCGTGTCTCGCCGTGCGACGGAGCGTCTTCGAGCGCGTGGGCGGCTTCGACGCGGGCGTCCTGCCCGGTCCCTGGCGTGACGTGGACCTGTGTCTGCGGCTCGCGGCGCACGGTCTGATGACCGTCTGGACGCCGCACGCGGTGTTGATCCACGCCACCGTCCCCGCGTCACCTGAAGCAGACCTGCTGTCCTCCTCGGCGGCCACCGTGTTCAAGGCACGGTGGAAAGAAACAGTGGACGACGACCCCTTCCACAGCCCCAACCACGCACTGGGAAACGGCCCCCTGCGCTTCGCCTGGCCCCCGCGTCCGGTGCGTTGATTCGCTCGCTGGAGAAAGCCGCATGAGGGGTTCCCTCCCTGGAGAGCGAGCGGCCTGCCAGTCTTGACGCTCCCCAGGTGTGGTGACATGGAAGGGCGTTCACCATTGGGCAGGCGCCTGTTTGAAACTCCGCCTCCCGCGCCAACGCCTGGAGAGGGGGGCGTGCCTTCCATTCGCGAAGGCCGCGCCTTCCGGCACCACGACCATGCACCCACTGCTCAATCCCCTGGAACATCCTCTCAGCCTGACGCTCCCGAAGCGGCTGCTGGCCTCCTCCGCGTGGGTGGAGCACGTCCCGTTCGCGATGTTCATCGTGGACGTGCTCCGGCCCGGGACACTGGTGGAGCTGGGGACGCACACCGGGGTGTCGTACTCCGCGTTCTGCCAGACGGTGGACGCGCTGAAGCTGGAGACCCGCTGCCACGCGGTGGACACGTGGCAGGGGGACCCGCATGCCGGGTACTACGGTCCGGACGTGCTCGCGGACCTGCGCGCGCACCATGACCCGCTCTACAGCGGGTTCTCGCAGCTGCACCAGAAGACCTTCTCCGAGGCCGCCGACTCCTTCGCGGACGGCTCCATCGACCTGCTCCACATCGACGGCTGCCACGAGTACGAGCAGGTGAAGGCGGACTTCGAACAGTGGCTGCCCCGGATGAGCCCGCGCGGCGTCATCCTCTTCCACGACACCCGGGTGCGGGAGCGCAACTTCGGCGTCTGGCGGCTGTGGGAGGAGATTGAAGGCCGCTACCCCTCCTTCGAGTTCTTCCATGGCCACGGCCTGGGCGTCCTCGCCGTGGGGCCGGAGCAGCCGGAGGGCCTGCGCGCGCTGGTGGAGACGCGGGGCGAGGACCGGGAGCGCGTGAAGTCGGTCTTCGCCGCCCTGGGCGCGCGGCTGTCGCTCCTCCTGGAGGGCCAGACCCTGAGGACGGAGTACGGCCGGGTGAGCCAGCAGGTCGCGGAGGGTGCGCAGCGGATGGCGCGGCTCCAGGCGGAGCTGGAGGCCTCCAACCAGCGGGCGCATGGCGCCGCCGCCGACCTGCGGGAACAGCAGGGGCGGCTCGCGAGGATGGGCCTGTCCCAGCAGATGCTGCAGGAGGAATTGGCGCGCAAGAACGCGCGCCTCGCGGAGCTCGACGCGCTGGCGTCGCACCAGGGAAGCCAGCTGGCGCACATCTCCGGAAGCCTCGCCTGGAAGACCATCAACCGGTACTGGTCCGTGCGCGAGCGCGTGCTGCCTCCTGGTACCCGGCGCGGCAACCTCTACCAGCGCGGCAAGCGGACGCTGCACTTCGTGGGCGCGAAGCTGGTGAAGCTGCCCACCGCGCGCCGCACGGCCCGCGCACTCAAGAGCGCCGCGTCCACGGCCGTCGTCCCGGCGCACGCCATGCCCCCGGTCCCCTCGGCACCCCCGGCACCCTGGACCCTGCCGCTGACGGAGCGCTCGCAGGCGAGCATGGGCCGGCGCGTCCTCATCATCGCGGAGCTGTCGCTGCCGCAGTGCAAGCGCTACCGCGTGGACCAGAAGGTCGCGATGTTCCACCGGCTCGGCTACGACGTCACCGTCCTGCGCTGGAACGACCACACCGACTGCAAGACGGCGCTCCAGTTCCACGGCCTGGTCATCTTCTACCGGGTCCCGGCGTTTCCCTCCGTCGTGGAGGTCATGGAGGAGACGAAGCGCCTGGGCATTCCCCACTTCTTCGACGTCGACGACCTCATCTTCGACGTGGAGGAGTACCAGCGGAACACCAACGTGCAGGCGCTGCCCCAGGCCGAGCGCGATCTGCTGCTCAACGGCGCCAGGCTCTACCGCAAGGCGCTCAGCCTGTGCGAACACGCCATCGCCAGCACGCCGACCATCGCGGAGCACATGGCCCGCGTCGTTCCGGGGAAGGTCTACGTCGTCGAGAACTGCCTGGACGACGGCATCCTGGCGCTGGCCCGGGAGATGGAGCAGCGGCCGTTCTCGGTGGCTCCGGGCACGGTCACCATCGGCTACGGCAGCGGCACCAAGACGCACGATGCCGACTTCACCATCGCGGCGGACGCCATCCTCGCGGTGATGGAGCGCCACGCGAATGTGCGCCTGGCCATCCACGGCTTCCTGGAGCTGCCCAAGGGATTCGAGCGCGTCTCCGACCGCGTCTTCCGCATCCCGTTCCTGGATGCCGAGGACTACCTGCGCGCGCTCGCGTCGTGGCAGATCAGCATCGCGCCGCTGGAGGCCACGCTCTTCAACGACGCCAAGAGCAACATCAAGTTCATCGAGGCGTCCATCTTCCGCGTGCCCGCGGTGTGCTCGGGCTCGGGTCCGTTCCGGGAGATCATCGAACACGGCCGCAACGGGATGATCGCCACGACCCGCGAGGAGTGGGAAGCGGCCCTGTCCGCGCTGGTGGCGGACGAAGGCCTGCGCAAGCGGATGGGCGAGGAAGGGCACCGCAGCGTGATGGCGCGCTACCACCCGGCGGTGGTGGCCACGGAGCGGCTCCAGCCCATCCTCCAGCACCTGCCGCCCGCGTCTCCTCCGCGCCTGAAGGTGCTGGAGGCCAACGTCCTCTTCGCGCCCCTGAGCTTCGGCGGGGCCACGCTCGTCGCCGAACAGTTGTCGCACCGGCTCCAGGCGGAGGGCTGCGACGTCACGGTGTTCACTGGCCTCATGAACTCGCCGCTGCCACCCTACGCGGTGGTGCGCTACGAGACGCAGGGCCTGCCCGTCATCGCCACGCAGCTGCCTCACGGTGGCGACCGCGCGCTCGACTACCAGAACCCGCGCATGGGGGAGACCTTCACCCAGGTCCTCAAGGCGGTGCGGCCGGACGTGGTGCACCTGCACTCCATCCAGATGCTGAGCGCGTCGCTCGCGACGGCGTGCGTCGCCGAAGGCATCCCCTACACCATCACCCTGCACGACGCGTGGTGGCTGTGCGAGCGGCAGTTCATGGTCAAGGAGGACGCCACCTACTGCAACCAGAAGGGAATCGACCTGCGCGTCTGCTCCAAGTGCGTGGCGGACACGCGCTTCACCTTCAAGCGCACGTTCGCGCTGCGCAAGGTGCTGGATGGCGCGGCCCTGCTGCTCACGCCCAGCGAATTCCAGCGCCAGCTCTACATCGCCAATGGCATCGCGCCGGAGCGCATCGTCGTGAACAAGAACGGCGTGCACCTGCCGTCCCAGTCCCGGCCCGAGCGCCGCGACAAGGCACCGCTGCGCTTCGCGTACCTGGGCGGCCGCGCCGTGCACAAAGGCTACTTCTGGCTCAAGGACATCCTCGAAGCGATGCCGGAGTCCCAGTACGTCCTGAAGATGACCGACATCCAACTGCGCATGGGCTCATCCTCCATTGATGCCAGGGATTGGAAGATCGCGGGCCGCGTGGAAGTCGTCCCGCCCTACGATCAGGAGGGGATGGATGCCTTCTTCGAAGGCATCGACGTGCTGCTCATGCCCTCCCAGTGCAAGGAGAGCTTCGGGCTGACGGTGCGCGAGGCGCTGGCCCGCGACGTCTGGGTGGTGACGACGTCGTCGGGGGGCGTCGACGAGGAGATCGTCGAGGGCGTGAATGGCAACCTCGTGGAGATGAACGACCCGGAGGGGTTCCGTCGCGCCTTGGGTGAGCTGCTGGCGCACCCGGAGCTGCTGGCGCACTACCGCAATCCCCGGCGTACCGCCGTGCGCGACTACGCGACCCAGGCCGACGAGCTTCGGGCCCTGCTGACGGCCCTCGTGAGCACGCCGGCCCGGAAGCGGGACGCGGGCCCCATCGCGGCCAGACAGTCGTGACGTGAAGTCGCCGGGCCTGCTGCCCACCCGGGGGCCCGGCGCTGGAGCGGATGGGGCCTGGAAGTCACCAGGCCCCGGAGCCGCCGCTCACACCGCGCCGTAGTAGCGCTGGTACACGGTGGTGAGCGTCACCCCTACGGAGAGCAGGATGAAGCCGGCGATCAACACCGGCTTGAGCCGCGCCAGCGCGCGCGGTGCCCAGGCGGGCGGGGCCAGGGCCACCACCAACAGGGGCGCATAGGGCAGCAGGTAGCGGCCCTGCACGCCGTCCACGCGGTCCGCCCCCGGGGGCGTCCACGCCAGGTAGAGCATGGCCTGGATGGCGAGCACGCCCGCCACGGCGACGCCCAGCGCCACCACGCGCACGCGCCAGCCCACCGTGGGCGAAGGGGCCGCGTCCAGCGCCATCACGCCCAGGAGCAGCGCGCCCAGGCCCAGGAGCGCGGGCCTCGGCACCGGGGTGTCCAGCCAGCCGAACACGCCGCCCGCCTGATGAAGGAAGTCCGGCAGTCGCATCCAGAAGTCCGAGACGAGCACCCCCATCACCTGGAAGGGGTGCGCGCGGACGTGGGCCACCTGCGCCACGACTTCGCTCGGACGGAAGATGTCCCGCACCGTGCTGGACCACGCGAACTGGAGCAGCGCGGGGACGGCCACGATGGCGACGGCGGCCAGCGCATAGCGCCCAGGCGTCCCCATCCGGGTGAGCGGCAGCAGCAGGAACACGAGTGACAGGGGCAGGTAGGCCTGCTTGCACAGGGCCACGAACACCGCGCTCAAGAGCAGCAGGCCCAGCTGCTTCGCCCCGAGCGGCCCCGGGTGCGCGAAGGTGTAGTGCAGCGACAGCGCCAGCAGCAGCAGGCACGCCGACAGGGTGATGGGATCCGCGGACACGGAGGCCCGCTGGAACAGCACCATGGGCGTGAGCGCCAGCAGCGCGAAGGCCCACCGCTGGAAGGGCATCAACCGCAGCGCCAGCGCCGTGAGCGCCAGCGCCACCAGCACGTTGCCCAGCCGGCCCGCCCACAGCACCACCACCGGCGGCGCCTCCAGGATTCGCGCGGGCGCCATGCCCAGCGACTGCGGGAAGTACACCAGCGGGAAGTAGATGGCGGACGCGGCGAAGTGCCACTCCACGGTGTCCCGGGGCGCGAGCGCGGTGTGCATGGCGTCGCGCAGGCGCTGCCGGTCCTGCCGCACGTTGGCGTGGCCCCCGACGCCCTCCGACACGTGCTCCGCCACCTGGATCACGCTGCGCGGAAGCTGACCGCCCGCGGACGCTGTCGGCAGCCGCGTGGCCGTCAACTGGCCCTCGGAGACCTGGTACGCGCGGTAGAAGTGCGCCGGTTCGTCCGCCACCTGGAACGGTGGCGTGAGGAAGCTCAGCACCCCGCCCAGCACGGCGGCCACGATCAGGAAGACGTTGATGGGCGCGATGAAGAACGGACGCAGGGAAGACGGGGTCGGCGAAGACGCGAGCATGGATGGGAAGTCGTTCCGCGAAGGCTCAGGCGGCGTGGGGGTCGTGCCGGGCGGCGGCGGGGACGGAGTCGGGGCGGGGCAGGGGGCGCGTGAGGCGCTCATGCTCCGCGGAGGTGAGCAGGGCCACCTCCTGCGCCAGCCGCTTGAGCTGCTGGCGCTGCTCCGCCACCTGGAGGCTCAGCCGGTACACGACCCACATCAGGGCCGACAGGGCGAGGAAGAAGAGGGCCGAGGGCGCGTAGTAGATGCCCATGGCCGACGCCAGCGTGTCGATGCCGTGGCGCCACAGGGACAGGCCCGCGATGGTCGCCGAGACGAGCAACCACGCGAAGGTGTGACGCTCGCTGGTGCGCCGGCCCCGGGCCGACCACAGCACCGTGAACGCGAAGGCGGCCGCGAAGGCCACGCCAATGAGGCTGGAGCGAAGCATGGGCATCAGACGGGACGGACCCGCTCCATGAGCAGGGCGAAGGACACCTTCGCCATGTAGAACGCCGACTTCCACGGCGTCAGCGAGCTGGTGCCGGTGAGGCGCGGCCGCATGCGCACGGCCACCTCCGCGATGCGGAAGCCCTGCCGCGCCGCCATGAGGACGCTCTCGGGTTCCGGGTAGTCGTGGGGGTGGGTGCGCGCGAAGAAGCGGATGGCCTGGGGTCCGAAGCCCCGGAAGCCGGAGGTCGGGTCGGTGATGCGCTGGTGGCTCAGCGTGGACAAGAGCCCCGCGATGAACCGGTTGCCAAAGCGGCGCAGCCACGTGGAGCGGAAGCTCGTGACGCCCGCGAACCGGCTGCCGATGACGAGCTCCACGCCGGACTGGAGCGCTTCGCGCAGGGCGGGGACGGACGCGGGGTCATGCTGGCCGTCGCCGTCCATGCGGATGACCTGCGCGTAGCCATGCCGCGAGGCATAGAGCAGGCCGCTCGCCTCGCCCGCGGCGACGCCCAGGTTGAAGGGGTGGGTGAGGACGTGCGCGCCCGCGGCCCGGGCGTGGTCCGCCGTCTGGTCCCGCGAGCCGTCATCCACGACGAGCACGTCCAGGTCCGGCAGGGCTTCACGCAGCTCCGCCACCGTGGAGCCAATGCATTCCTCTTCGTTGTAGGCCAGCAACACGATGAGGCCCCGTCGGGTGTCCATGCTTCCCACTCCTGTCTCGTCGGGGCTTCTACCGTCTACCACCCGTGCCGAACAACCCTCCTACCCCCTACGCCCGAGCCTGCCCCACGCGCGCGATGAAGATCCAGGCGTCCTGCAGTCGCAGGCCCTCCGCCACGGCGCCCAGTCCCTGGCCTGCCAGGGTGACGAGCGGCCGGGGGAGCCGTCGTGCGGCGTGGGCCCGGTCGGCGAGGCTGCCCGCCTCGAAGTCCAGGTCGCCGAAGGCGTCCACCGGTTCCAGGCCCACGCGCCGCAGCAGGGCCTCCATGGAGGCCCGGGTGAAATAGCTCTCGTGCGGAGGGAAGGAGCCGCACTGGTACAACTGCTCCAGGAGCTGGGGCGTGCCCAGGCCGGCCATCACCCGGGAGACGCGGTACAGCAGGCCGCTGGCCACGGGCACCTTGAGCACCACCCACTCCAGCTCCGGAGCGAGCTGGCCGACGAGGTGGCGCACCATGTCCGCCAGGTGGGGGCCCGGGAAGTGTTCCACCACGTCCAGCAGCGTGAGGATGCGCGGGCGGAACGGCAGCGCCTCCAGCGGCAGGGGCCACCGTCCCCCTTCGGGCAGGGCCAACTGCACGGAAGGGATGCCCGCGTCGCGCAGCAGGTTCACGGACAGCTCGGAGATGTCCGCCCCCGCGAGCTCCGTCACGCCCGCGTCGCGGCAGCCTTCCAGGAACCAACCCCGGCCCGCCCCGAAGTCCAGCAGCCGGGCGGGCTGGGGCACGTGGCGGCGCAGGCGCTCGACGATGGCGCGGGCCTGTCGCTGCCGCGTGGCGCGCAGCGAGTCCATGAAGCCGCCGCTGTCGTACTGGGCATGGTAGTCGGCCGTGTTGCGCGGAGCGCGGTGCGCAGCGGCGCGGTGGCCGCAGCGTGCGCAGGTCTCCACGTCCAGCCGGGCGCCCTGGAAGGTCGGCTGGAGCGTCTGGGAATCACAGGCAGGACAGGCAGGGGACGTCATGGTGGCCGACACCCTACCTCTCCTCGTGACGCCAGGCGATGTCTGTCCATGCCCGGAGGCTACCGGCCACGGCGCCTGGACTTGCCGCGAGGCGGCTGCGCGCCCGTGTCTTCCCCGGAGGGCTTCGCGGGGGGCTCGACCTCCGGAGTCCTCGGAGGCAGGTGGGCGTCAAGCTGCTCCAGCCGCTTCTCCACTTCCTGGCGCCACAGCGTCTGCGTGCGCGCATGCACGCGCTGGTGTTCATGGATGAGCGCGAGCGCGTCCAGGATGGCTTCGTTGAACTCCACCTGACGCCGGAGCGCTTCATTGATGAAGGGCTGGAACGCGAGCCGGAAGGCGCGCTTGGCCATCACCAGCGCGGGGCCCACCACGGGCCGGTGGGACGACGGCGCGTCCGCGTAGCGCGCATCGCGCTTGATGCGCGCGCCCTCCAGGAAGGGGGGCCACGCGGCGGCGGAGGGTTTTTCGTGGGTGGCGGCGAAGCGCTGTCGGAGCGCGTCCACGGCGTCCGGCCTGGGCGTCGGAAGCTGGCGCAGGGACTCGGTGATCTCCTCCGCGGTGGGCCGGGTGCTGATGAGGTCTTCAGCGCGCATGCGTGCGTCCTCCCGCTTCCAGGGCCTGGGCCACATCCGTCGCGAGCGCGTCCACGTCCGCTCCGGGGGACAGCTCCCACAGGCGGGCGCCCAGCGCCTGCCGCACCCCTTCGTCCGGCGCGCGGCGGGTTTCCCAGACGCCGCCCGCGACGGTGCGGGAGTGGAGTCGGGTCACGGTCCGCCGCGCCACCTCTTCATCCGCGCCCGCGAACAGCACGGGGCCGGTGGCGCAGCACACGGCCGTCTCCAGGGACGAGGACGGGGGCACGTCCTGGCCCTCGCGCGACGCCGGCTCATCCGGGGTGAAGTGCCACACCGACGCACCGTCGCTCCGCGCCTCTTTCGGCGCCAGTTGCAGCGGCATCACCTGGCGGCGCACCGTCCAGAGCCTCGCGCCGGGCAGCCGGTCCACCACGGCGCGCGCAAGGCGGGACATGGGCGCGTCAGGCGCGGTTTCGAAGCCCGGGCACACCACCGTGGGGCCGTCGGGGCCGCGCTTCTCGCGCGCCGGGGCCCGGCCCTCCAGGAAGGGCGCCAGGGCCTCGCGCAAGCGTCGGGCGACCGTCTCCTGATTCAACGGGGCCAGCCGCTCGCGCTGGGCGTCCACCACCCGCGCTCGCAGGGCCGGGTCGCGCTCCAGCACCGCGAGCAGCCCGGCCACCTCCACGGGGTCGTCCGTCAGCGTGGTGAGGCCCGCGCCGCCCATCGTCTCCGGCACCGCCGCGGCGCCGTACGCCACCACGGGCACGCCCCGGTACATGGCCTCCAGCAGGGGCACGCCGAAGCCCTCGTGGCGGCTCATGGAGAGGTAGGCCGTGGCGGAGGCGAAGCACGCGGACAGCTGGGCCGAATCCACCCGCCCCAGGAAGACGACGCGGTCGGGGCCCAGTTGCTCGCGCAGCGCGAGCACGGAGGCGTCATAGGGGGCGCTGTTGGACAGCGTCCCCGCCACCAGCAGCCGGCTGCGCGGCTGGTACAGGCGCTGGTACGCGGTGAAGACGCGCAGCACGTCCTCCAGGCGTTTGCTGGGCACGGTGCGGCCCACGAAGAGGATGTTCGCGCACCCGTCATCCATCTGCGCCCGGAGCGCGGGATCCGCCGGCACGTTGAACGCGTTCCAGTCCACCGCGAAGGGCAGCACCGCCGCGTCCCGGTAGCCCGCGGCGGTCAGCTCCTCCGCGCTGAAGTGCGAGTAGGCCCAGGCGTGCGTCACGTGGTCGCGCAGCGCTCGCAGCTCCTCGCGCGCCACCGTGCAGCCGCTCGCCACGTGGCGGTCCGAGCCCTCGAAGAACCGGGCCGGCGTGACGTTGTGGTACAGCAGCGCCTTGCGCCCCTTCGCCCGGGCCACGATGGGGACGAGCCGCGACGCGAAGCTGTGGTGGATGAGCAGCGCGCTGTCCGCGTCCGCCTCGCGCGGGTAGTCGTGGGCGGGCCGCACCTGATCGCGGCAGGACTCGTCCCACTGGTCCGCGTAGATCTCCGAGGCGAAACCCCACCCGCGCAGCAGGTCCCGCAGGTAGCGCACCTGATTGCCCACGGCGTCGCCCCAGGCCAGGCGCGCTACCAGCTGGTGGACCCTCCCGACGCTCGGGGAGGCGGTCCCTCGCTTGCTGTTCCAGAGGCTCACGTTGGCCATGGCGTTTACAACCGGCACGCACCGGGGACAAGTGGGCGCGGCCTTGCCTTGACGGGGCTCCCCTGCCTCCGCTACGGAGGGCGCTTTCTCCTGCGTCCGAGTGGTGGCTTGTCAATGAACGTCCTGGTGACAGGGGGCTGCGGCTTCATCGGCTCCAATCTGGTGAAGTACCTGCGTCGCGAGCGGCCTGACTGGAAGATCGTCAACCTCGACAAGCTCACCTACGCCGGCAACCTCGAGACGCTCGCCGACCTGGAGGGGGATCCCCAGCACGTCTTCGTGCGCGGCGACATCGGCAACCGCGAGCTGGTGGAGCACCTCCTGGTGCAACATTCCATCGACGCGGTGATGCACCTGGCGGCGGAGAGCCACGTGGACCGCTCCATCCTGGGGCCGGAGATCTTCGTCACCACCAACGTCCTGGGCACCCAGCAGTTGCTGGAGGCCAGCCGGGCGAGGGGCGTGAAGCGCTTCCTGATGGTGTCCACCGACGAGGTGTACGGCTCGCTGGGGCCCACGGGCGCGTTCACGGAAGCCTCGCCGCTGCAGCCGTCCAGCCCGTACTCGGCGTCGAAGACGAGCTCGGACCTGATCGCGCTGGCGTACCACCACACGTTCAAGATGGACGTGGTGGTGACGCGCTGCTCGAACAACTACGGCCGCTACCAGTTCCCGGAGAAGCTCATCCCGCTGATGGTGGTCAACGCGCTCCACGACAAGCCGCTGCCCGTCTACGGCGACGGCGCCAACGTGCGCGACTGGCTCCACGTGGAGGACCACTGCCAGGGCCTGCTGGTGGCGCTGGAGAAGGGCCGGGCCGGCGAGGTCTACAACATCGGCGGCGGCTCCGAGCGTCGCAACATCGAGATCGTCAAGGGCATCCTGGGCCTGCTGGGCAAGCCCGAGTCCCTCATCCAGTACGTGGCGGACCGGCCCGGGCATGACCGGCGCTACGCCATCGACCCGGCGAAGATCCGCGCGGAGCTGGGCTGGAAGGCGAAGCACACCTTCGAGCAGGGGCTGGCGGACACGGTGAAGTGGTACGTGGAGAACCGCGCGTGGTGGGAGCGGGTGACGAGCGGCGCCTACCGCCAGTACTTCGACACCCAGTACAAGACCCGTCTCCAGGGGCGGGGCTAGGCCATGCGCCTTCTCGTCACGGGGGCCAACGGTCTGGTGGGCAGCCGCGTCTGCGCGCTGCTGACCGAACAGGGACACGACGTGGTCGGGCTGGGGCGAGGCCCCCGGCGCACCGGCGGAACGCACCGGTACGTGGAAGTGGACCTGACGCGCGAAGCGGACGTGGCCGCGGCCATCGCCACCGCCGCGCCCGAGGTGATCATCCACCCCGCGTCCATGACGGAAGTGGACGCGTGTGAGAAGGACCCGGAGGCCGCCTTCGCGGCGAACGTCACCGCCACGGCGGCGGTGGCCCGGGGCGCCCGCGCGCTGGGCGCGCACCTGGTGCACGTGTCCACGGACTACGTGTTCGACGGGGATGCGGGCCCGTACGCGGAGGACGCGCTGCCGAACCCGAAGGGCGTGTACGCGCTCACCAAGCACATGGCGGAGCAGGCGGCGCGCACCTTCGTTCCGGGCTGCGCCATCGCGCGCACGGCGGTGGTGTACGGCTGGCCGGCGGCGGGCCGTCCCAACTTCGGCGCCTGGCTGGTGGGCGCGCTGGAGAAGGGGCAGCCGGTGAAGCTGTTCGAGGACCAGGTGGTGTCCCCGAGCTTCGCGGACAGCGTGGCCGCGATGCTGGCGGAGCTGGGCGTGCGGCGGCTGGGCGGGGTGTGGAACACGTGTGGTGGCACCGTCATCGACCGGGTGGGGTTCGGCCGGGCGCTGTGCGAGGTGTTCGGCTTCGACGCGTCGCTCATCACGCCCACGCGGATGGCGGACCTGAAGCTCGCGAGCCCCCGGCCGCTGCGCAGTGGCCTGACGACGGACAAGGTGCGGGCCCAGTTGGAGGCGAAGCCGCTGGCGCTGGCCGAGTCGCTGGCGCGCTTCCACGCGGCGTGGAAGGCGAACCGTCCCGTTTGATCATCCGCGCGTGGCGGCCGTCCGCGCGCATTCTCGTCCGCGAACCTTCCCGGGGATTTCAGTCCGGGGGCGTGGAACGCAGGGAGCATCCATGAAGGGAATCGTTCTGGCCGGCGGCTCGGGCACGCGCCTGTATCCGCTGACGCGCGTGGTGAGCAAGCAGCTGTTGCCCGTCTACGACAAGCCGATGATCTACTACCCGGTGACGACGCTGATGCTGGCGGGCATCCGGGAGATCCTCATCATCTCCACGCCGCAGGACCTGCCGCGCTTCCGCGAGCTCTTGGGCGACGGGGAGCAGTGGGGCGTGCGCTTCCAGTACGCCGAACAGCCGAAGCCGGAAGGGCTGGCGCAGGCCTTCGTCATCGGCCGCGACTTCGTGGGCAAGGACCCGGTGTCGCTCATCCTGGGCGACAACATCTTCTACGGCCACGGCATGGGAGAGCTCACGCAGCGGGCCTCGCGCCGCACGCACGGCGCGACGGTGTTCGGCTACTACGTGAAGGATCCGGAGCGCTACGGCGTGGTGGAGCTCAACGCGCAGCGCCAGGCGGTGAGCATCGAGGAGAAGCCGCTGAAGCCGAAGTCGCACTACGCCGTCACCGGGTTGTACTTCTACGACAACCAGGTGGTGGACATCGCCGCCAACCTCAAGCCCGGCCGGCGCGGTGAGTATGAAATCACCGACGTGAACGCGGAGTACCTGCGGCGCGGAGAGCTCAACGTGGAGCTGATGGGCCGCGGCTACGCGTGGCTGGACACCGGCACGCACGAATCGCTGATGCAGGCGTCCAACTACATCGAGATCATCGAGCGCCGGCAGGGCCTCAAGGTGGCGTGCCCGGAGGAGATTGCCTTCCGCATGGGCTACATCGACGACAAGCAGTTGGCGGCGCTGGCGGAGCCCATGCGCAAGAACGAATACGGTCAGTACCTGTTGGATCTCATCGAGAACCGGGGAGCGGTGTCGTGAAGGTCACCCCCCTGGAGCTGCCCGAAGTCCTCCTGGTGGAGCCGAAGGTGTTCGGCGACGACCGGGGCTTCTTCCTCGAGTCGTACCACGCGAAGCGCTACGCGGACGCGGGCATCACGGGCCCCTTCGTGCAGGACAACCTGTCGCGCTCTTTGAAGGGCACCCTCCGGGGGCTGCATTTCCAGGAGCCGAACGTGCAAGGCAAGCTGGTGCAGTGCCTGTCCGGCGCGGTGTGGGACGTGGCGGTGGACGTGCGGCGCGGCTCGCCCACGTTCGGCCGCTGGGTGGCGGCGGAGCTGTCGTTCGAGAACAAGCGGCAGCTCTGGGTGCCCCCGGGCTTCGCGCACGGCTTCTGCGTGCTGAGCGACTCCGCGGACTTCTTCTACAAGTGCACCGCGCTGTACTCGCCGGAGACCGAGCGGAGCGTGCTCTGGAATGATCCCGACCTGGCCATCCCCTGGCCCGTGAGCGCGCCGCTGCTGTCGGGCAAGGATCAGCAGGCGCCCCGGCTGAAGGACGCCCCGGTCCTGCCCGCTTTCTGACGTCTGGAGCAGGCAGCCAGGCATGAAGCAGGGGCTTGCCATCCCGTCCTCCGTGCGCGGTAAGCAGGCAGGGAGGCAGGCGACTTCTACGAGGAGGAAGCCAGTCAGGGGATGGAATGCCCAATCTCTTCCGAGCAGTCGTGGCGCACCTCGGAGGAGACGGCATGGTTTTGCCCGGCAAGGGAATGAGCTGGAAGGAGTTCTTCAAGTCCCTCAAGGCCGAGTGGGCGCGGGACAACGTGGGCAATGTGGCGGGGGCGCTGACGTTCCAGGGCATCCTCGCGCTGTTCCCGTTCCTGCTGTTCCTCGTGTCGCTTGCGGGCGTGTTGATTGATCCGCATCAGGCGCAGCAGCTGGTCCAGGAGCTGTCGCGCGTGGCGCCGCAGGAGGTGACGAAGATCCTGGGTGAGCGCCTGGAGGCGCTGGCGAGCAGCAATCCGGTGGGGCTGCTGACCATCGGTGGCGTGGGCGCCATCTGGGCGGCGTCGGGCGGCATCGTGGCGCTGATGGAGGCGCTCAACACGGTGTACGGCGTGGAGGAGAAGCGCCCGTTCTGGAAGAAGCGGGGCATCGCGCTCCTGACGACGTTGGGCACGGCGGTGACGGCGGTGTTGGCGGCCCTCGTCGCGGTCGCCACGCCGGCGGTGGCGAGCAGGCTGGGCGAGCCGCTGAGCACCGTCATCATGTGGCTGCGCCTGCCGGTGGCGGGGCTCCTGATGATGTGCCTGTGGGCGTACCTGTACTACGCGCTGCCGGACGTGAAGCAGAAGTTCAAGTTCATCACGCCGGGCTCGGTGGTGGGCGTTCTCATCTGGGTGGCCGCGTCGTGGGCGTTCTCCATGTACGTGGCGAACTTCGGCTCGTACGACGTGAACTACGGCGCCATCGGCGGCGTCATCGTGCTGCTCTTGTGGATGTGGATCTCCTGCCAGGTCATCCTGCTGGGCGCGGAGATCAACGGCATCCTGGAGCACAAGTCGCCGGACGGTAAGTCGCCGGGTCAGCGCGATCCGGATCAGGCTGGGCCGAACGTGACGAAGACGGAAGCGGAGGAGCAGGGCGCGGACCTGCCCGGCGCCACCGACTTCCGTCCCAAGCCGGTCGCGCCACCGTACACCACGGCGCCAGTGCCCCTGAGCAAGACGCCCCTGGCGTCCGCGGTGAAGGTGGCCGCGGGCGTGGGCCTGGGTGTGTTCCTGATGCGCCGCAAATCTCCGGCGCGGTAGGGCCTGGGCACGGTGTGGGGCGACGGCGGGCGGTCTTCCTCGCGGAAGGCCGCCCGTGGCCGTTTCAGGGCAAGGGCGTGGTGACGTAGTCCTTCCCGTCCGAATGGCAGCCGTGGCAGGAGTCGTGGGCGCGGCCGTAGTAGTTGTTGTCGTACTTCGGGCCGAAGCCCTCGTAGAAGATCCAGGTGTCCTTGCCGGCGCCGTCGGTGATCTTCACGTCCAGCGCGTGGCCCCGGAGCGTCTTGCCGTCGCTTTCGAACAGCTCCTTGACGAGGATGCTGCCCACCGGATGTGTGGCATTGCCGTCGCGCAGCGAACCCACGACGAGGTCGTTGAAGAAGACGCGGACCTTGCTCCCGTGGGGGGCGCGCGTTTCGTGGATGGTGGGCTCCGCGAGCCAGGACTTGTAGCGGCCGGAGCGCACGAAGTCGGTGATGCCCTGTTCGGAGGTGTCGAGTTCCTGGACGACGCCCAGGCCCTCGTCCACCGACGAGGAGGGACCACAGGCGCTGGCGAGTAGCAGGAGCGAGGTCAGCAGGAGGCGCGGGTGCATTCCCTGCGTTACGCCCGTGCGCCCGGTGTGGTTACTGGGGGCTGCTCAATGCTCTGAATAGGTGTGGGAGAGGACGAAGGTCAGCGAGCGCACCACCTCGGGGATGTCGATCTCGAACCAACCCCGATTCAAGTCCGCGGGGGTGACCTGGTAGTGGACGGTGCCGAACTCGTCGTCGAAGGAGAAGTCATCGACGTCGAAGATGGAGATCTCGATGGGGTTCTTGAGGAGGTTGGACGACACCACCTGGCAGCTTCCCGTGGACCAGCGAGGCTCCAGGCTCTGGACGGTTTCGGTGCGCGAGCGCTCAGCGGCGGAAGGGCAGCGCATCTCGACGACGACATCCGGCGGTGAGCCATCTGGATCCCACTCCGGATCCTCTTCGTCAAACGGGTCGTGGTCGAGGATGGAGGCGCGGATGGGCTGCACCCGGGTGCGCATCACGCCCACGATGCAGGCCTGCTGCTCCAGGTGACAGACCGAACCGCTGGTACAGCCCTCACATGCGGCGCCACCGTTCCTGGGGCCGCAGGCGTCATCGCCCTGGGGACGGATGCACTCGGCCTCCACGGTGCAGCACCCGTCCCGGCAATTGTCCGGAGTGCACTCCGAGGGACCGCAGGCGGGCAGCAGCAGCGCGCACGTCAGGGCGATGAGGAGGGAGGCGGGGCTTTTCATGAGGGCAACGGTGAAACCTAGCAGACCCGGGGCAAAGGACTTCAAGCCATGCCCCCTCAGGGCCGCATGAGGGCTCCCCATGGCGCGGTACAATCGAGGCTCATGGACGCCGCACTGACCGAGCGCTGGCTTACGCCTGACGGCCTCCGCCGACGTGAACGGCTGGTGGCATTGGGACTCCGTGGGCCATGGCGCGAGGTCCTCGTCGGGTTTCCGGGCGTGGGCGCGTTGGATCCCGCGGTGGGAGACCTGCGGGGCATCGACCTGACGCAGGAGGAGTTACCCGGCGCGGACCTCGTCCGGGCCCGCCTTGATGGTGCTCGGCTGGATGACTGCGGCCTCATCGAGGCCCGGCTCGACCTGGCCACGCTGTCGGAGGCGTCGCTCACCTGGGCGCGTATGGACCGCGCCAGCCTGCTCGGGTGTGTGGCCTTGGGAGCGAGTTGGGACGATGCCTCGTTGGAGGGGGCGGTTCTCACGGCTTCCAACCTGACCCGGGGTTCCTTCCGCCGCACGCGACTCCGGGGAGCGCTGTTGACCGCGACGACGCTGCTGAAAGCGGACCTGCGTTGCGCGGACCTCCGGGGCACGGAGATCTCCTGCTGCGACATGGAGGAGGCACGTGTCGCGGGCGTCCGCACGGACCGTCCCCGGACCTATGCGCGGGAGACCTGGAACCAGGCCACGATTCGCGCCCTTCTGGGGAGCGGATATCCCTCATTCCTGGATGCCATCCTGTTGTGGCCCGGGCCGATGTCGTTTCGGGGGCTCACCCAGGGGGCGGAGGTGCTGCGGAACGTGGAGGCAGGAGTGGAGGCAAGTCCTGGGGTGGATGCGGAGATCCTCGCTCTGTTCCAGGATGAGCCGTATCCCTTGCATTGGGTGGGCGCGGTGGCGATGCTGATTGGGGGCGCACGCAAGGAGACCCTGGATGCGCTGTGGTCGAGGCTCGACAAGGGCCGCGTGGCGCATCCACAACTCGTGGTGGTCGCGCTTCTCGTGGATCCAGCCTTCGAAGCGAAGGCCCGCACCCGGCTCGATGCGCCGAGCCGATTGGGTCCCGAGGTGCTCGCCAACCTTGCGTGGGCGCTCTCGCAGCGGACCGGCCATGCGGTCAATCCGAGCGCCACGACGAGAACCTGTCAGCGCTGGTTCGACAGCCTCCGAAAACAGATGGACCCGCGCATCCAGGCGCAATGGATTCCTTTGGCGGGGCAGTGACTCACTTGCTCCAACGCAGCAGTTTCGCGCGAGCCGTGTCGGACAGCTGGGTCACCACGAACTGTTCGAGCAGCGAGGGATCCGGCTCCTTGCGCACGGGCTCCACCATGAAGTCCCACGTCTCGAAGTCGTCCGCCTCCTGGAAGAGGATCAACCCCACGCCCATGCGCTGCGCTTCCGACGTGAGCCGCGCGATGTCCGTGTCGTCTGGGTTCTCGGGCGTTTCGAACAGGGCGAAGGCATGCGTGGCCGTCCTGGCGTGCGCGGCGGCCTCGAAGACCCCGGTGATGTTGAACTGCCAGCTCGGCTTGATTTCGAAGGTCCAGATGTCGAAGGTGCGACCGGGCCAGTGGGTGAAGGTCCGCATGCTGATGGCGGTGATGTCGGGGCGGGTCCACACGCCCCCCGTCTTCTTTCCCCCCTGGTTCGCGGTGATCTCGATGTGGAAGTCGTGCAGCCCGCGCTCCTTCGTCCACTTCTCGTGCAGCACTTCCAGGCATGGGGCGTAGAGGTCAACCTCCGCTCCCTCCTCGGGCTCGGGAGGAAGCTCCACGAGGCTGCCGCTGAAGGCATTCGTGTCAGAGGGTTTGATCTCCTTGACGATGTTGACGCTGCCGCCGCGCCCCCGGCCTCGGAGGATCTGTCCATCCTCGATGAGCTTCTCGCGCAGCCGCCAGTACTCTGATTCAGACCAACCCAATTCATTCATCAGGCTGGTGTTGCCGGAAGAGCCCCCGTTCTTGATCAAGACCTCGAGGAACTTCCGGCGCTGGGAGTCATCAACGGGGCGTCCTGCCATGGGAAGGTCTCCTTGCTTGACAGCCATCAAGCCACAGCCAGGATGGATTTGCTTCGCTCCTCCTCAAGGAGCGCCAACGTCTTGCGGTACTCCGCTGCTTCCGCGAGCTGGGTCAGCTCGAACTCCCCGTGGTGCTTGCGCACGGTCGCGGCGATCTCCTCCAGGCTGACGCGGAAGAACTCTTTGCGCTCGTTGATGCGATTGACGCGCCGGTCCGTGAAGGCGCGGTGCAGTGCGTTCTCCAGCGCGGGGGCATCCGAGGTCCGGATGATGGCATGCACGTCAAACTCGAAGGGGACGGAGGCATCCCCCAGCTCGTCGATGCGGTCCTGTGGCACCAGCCTTCGCGTCATCCCCAGCTTGTAGACGCCCTCTCCGAAGGAGCCGATGTTGGAGATGACGTAGACGTGCCCCGTCCGCGTGAGCTGTGCCTGGGAGATGGCCCGTTGCTTCTCCATGTCCTCGGCCACCCGACGTTCCAACTCCGCGATGCGCTCCAGCATCCGCTGCTGCTCGGGCCCCTTGGCCTTCTCGTAGTCCAGCCGGGCCCGGGCCAGGGCGTCCGCATCGCGCTTTGCTTCACGCTCCGCTTCCAGCTTCGCCTTCTCCAACTCCCGCTGGGCGGTCTCTTCCTCGCGCATCTGCTCCCGGATGCGGCGCTGCTCGTCCCGCTCCTGCTGCACCTTCTCCGAGTACTCGTACGCCAGGAGCAGCTCATCCCGCTTCAGCTTCACGTACTTGCGCACGATGATGCACTGCTGGATCTCCGTCAGGCTGTTGATGGCCGCCGCCGCCTTCTCCAGGCGCGTCTCCATGGCCTTCACGTTCTTGTACGTCACCTTCGCGATACAGGCGTCCGCCTCGCCATTGAAGGCGCGCAGCATCAGCTTTAGCGTCCGCTCCGTCTGCTTCCTGCCTTCCGCCTTGCTGCCGTTGACCTCCCACTCCAACGAACACGTCGCTGCCTGCTTGTCCTTCAACATCTGTTTCTGGGCTTCGCGGAGCGTCTCCAGCCGGTCCTCGTACTCCTTCACCGAGGACAGGGCATACACGGGCTTGTAGAAGCCGAAGGAGAGCAGGACGGCCTCCTCCTCCAGCTCCTTCAGCTCCGTTTTCAATCGGCCGATGCCCGATTCCAGCCCCGTGCGCTCCGTGTTCGCCTGGAGCCGCCGCGCCTCCGCCTCCGACATGGCCCGTTTCGCGGCCTCCGTCGTCCGGGTGGCTTCGTCGCGAAGGCGTGTCAGCTCCGCCTTGGCCCGCGTCTGTTCCGCGGCGACGGCCTGCTCGACGTCCGCCTTCGCCTTCGCGAGCTGGGTCTCCACCCGCTTCTGCTCCGCCGCGAGAGTGGTGTCCGCCTCACTCCGGGCCCGGGCAAGCTCCTCCTGGACGCGCTTCTTCTCCGACGCCATGGCGGCGTCCGCATCCGTGCGCGAGCGGGTCAATTCCTCCGCGACGCGGCGTCGCTCGGCTTCCAGGTCCAGGATGGGTTTGAAGCGCTCCTGGACCACCCGGAGCTGAACCCGGGTCCGGAACCACAGTCCTACGAAGAGCAGGGCCAGCGCTCCAAGCCCGATGGCAATGATTGTCATGGATGTCCCCCCACCGAAGCGGGAAAGTCTAACTCAGGCACTCAGCGAACGCATCTGGCCCTCGGCGGGAGGGTCGTTGCGGACCACCTTGGGCCGCTCCGCCGTGTCCTCTTCGCGGAGCAGTGTGTCGATGCGCGCGACGATGCGCGCGACCTCTTCCGCCGGCGAGCGGAACCAATCCGTGGACCAGATGCGATGCAGCCGCCACCCCAGCCCCGTCAACACCTGGTCTCTCAGCCGGTCGCGATCCCGGGCGGAGCGTGAGCTGTGATAGCGCTCTCCGTCACACTCCACCCCCAGGATGTAACGGCCGGGATGGCGGGGATGCCGGATGGCCAGATCGATGAAGTAGCCCGCGACGCCCACCTGCGGCACGACTTCGTACTGGTGCGCCGCGAGCGCCTTCGCCACCGCCACCTCGAAATCCGAATCCGGAGGGCGTCCGCTTCCGACGCCGTGGGCCACGAGCGCACCCTGGGCCTCGAACAGGTAGCGCTGCAGGACGCGCATCCCCCGGGGGCTGCTCTCCTGCACCTTGAGGTCTGATGGCTCAAACGACGCGAACACCGTCAGCGCGGACCGTGCCCGCGTGAAGAGCACGTTCAAGCGCCGGTACCCGTCCGCCTGGTTGATGGGGCCGAAGTTCTGCCGGAAACGGCCGTCCCGATCCTTGCCGAACGTCACGGAGACGAAGATGGCGTCGCGCTCGTCGCCCTGGACGTTCTCCAGGTTCTTCACATCGAAGGGATTGGGCGTTTTCGCCCAGGACGCCAGGAAGGCCGCGAGTCTGGCGTCCTTCTTCTCTTCCGCCAGCACCAGCGTATCGATGAGCTCCCGCTGCTTCGAGTTCAGCGTGACGACCAGCAGGCTCTGCTCGGGTCGGGTGTGCGCGTGCTGCCGCACCGCCTCCACCACCGCGCGGGCCTCGGGCTCGTTGCGGTTGGACTCATAGAGTCCGTTCTCCACCCGCACGAAGCGGACCCCCAATCCTTCCATGTGCTGTCCGGGCGCGGGAAAGACAATGAGGTCTCCGTTGTAGAACTCCCTGTTGCTGAAGGAGATGAGCGCCGGGTGCCGGGAGCGGTAGTGCCAGCGCAGCATGCGCATGGGGAATCGTCGCGCGGCGGCCACCAGGATGCTCTCCGACTCATCCAGGAGGGACGGACCTCTTGCCTCCTCCGGGTCCGTGACTTCTTCACCCGTGTCTTCGTCATCCCGTTCGAGCTGCGCGAAGAAGCTCGTGGGCGGAAGCTGCTCCGGGTCTCCCACCACCACCAACTGACTGCCGCGTGCGATGGCGCCCAGCGCGTCTTCCGGACGGAGCTGGCTGGCCTCATCCATCACCACCAGGTCGAAACGCAGGTGCCCGGGCGGCAGGTATTGGGACACGGACTGCGGACCCATCATGAAACAGGGCATCAGCGCCTGAAGCGCGCTCCCCGCGCGTTGCACCAGCTCCCGGATGGAGACGTGTCGCTGCTTCTTGCCCAGCTCATGCTGGATGAGCTGAACCTCCGTCAGGCCCGCCACCTTCTGCGAGTGCACGCCCTGCGGCACCGGTCGGCGGCTGAGCTGATGTGCCAGGTTCGGTCCCTGCTGCCCGATGAGCTGTGCATCCAGTCGCGCGAAGTCCTCACGCTGCGCGGCATGCACGGCGCCCGTGAACTGATCGAGCTCCGGCTGTTCCCTCAAGACGGACTCGGCCAGGGACCGGAAGAAGACGGCGTCGAAAGCCGCGAGCAGCTTCGTCGCCAGCGCCGGCCGGGCGTCGATCCGCTCCAGGAACGCGGTGGTGGAGCGCAGGCGCGTTACCGCGTGCCGGTGTCGCTGGTACGCGGCCCAGGCGGGGAGGGTGCTCGCGCGCTCCAGTGCCCGGTGCAACCGCCGCATCGTGGCCGTGAGCGGTGCCTCGGAGGCCGCGTCCTCCCAGGTTCCGGGCTCCATGCGTCCCAGCTCCTGCGCCCGTACCGTCGCGTCGCGGTAGTCCCGCAGTCGGGCTTCCACGTCGCGGCTTCGCGCCACCAGGCCTGCATGGCGACGTGCCGTGTCCTCCCGGAGCAGCCAGTCCGCGAAGCCTTCGGGAAGAGGGGCCGCGAGCACGTCATCCACGTAGCGCGCGAGCGCCCGGGGGCCGGCCGTGAGCGTCTTCCTTCCCTGGGACTCCGCGCCCAGCAACGCGGACGCCACCGTGTGGTCCTTCAGTCGCTCCGCTGCCTCGCACGCTTCGCGCACGGTGCGCACCTGGGCCTGGAACTGGACCAGGGACAGTGAAGGCGGCGCAGCCGCCCGGCGAGCCTGGTCCAGGACCTCTCCCAGGTGGACGCGGAGCGCTCCCAGGCTGGATTTCACCTGGGACGCGGGGTTGGTGTTCCACGAACTCTTCCGCAGGTGCATGCGCGTGGCGGCTTCCTGCACCGCGTCGCTCACGTTCCGGGCCTGGAGGTGGGCATCCCCCTGGACCGAGGCCTTGGCGATCGCCTCGCGCCAGCGGTTCGCGGGCAGCTCCAGGGCCATGCGCGCCAGGGGCTCGACGCTGGCGCCCATGGGACGCAGCAGCGCTTCCACCTTCCGCCAGACCTCCACCCAGGCGAGGAGCCGATCAAAGCGCGTCGCGGTCCCCTGGAAGCGCTCGCCCAACAGCTCTCGCAAGGACGCGTCCGCATGGAAACGCTCACGGGCGGCGTGATGCGCCAGCAGATCGTTGTACCCGAGGATCAGCAAGGGCCGTGTCGGCCGCAGACCATGGGCCATGGCCTGGAAGTCGCGCCGTGCAAAGCGCCACCCCCGCGACAGCCACGGGATGAACGGCGCGGTCGACACGGCGACGGCGTGCGCCTTCAGCGTCTCCAGGCAGGGGACGAGTTCGGGCATGAAGCGGACGGCGAGGGCTCGCGACTGTTCATCCAGGTCGTCGCGGGTGCGCGCCGCGCTTCGCAGCAGCTCCTCCGCCGCGGGCGTCACCCAGCACGCATCGCGCCACTCCAGGACGCCGTCGTCCAGCTCCGCCATCGCGTCCACGACCCGCGCGAGCGTCTGGATCATCACGGGCGACAAAGGCCCTTCGAGCCCCAACACGGGAGCGAGTCCTTCCGCGAACGCCAGTCCCTGATCCACCGCCGCCAGCGCGTGCTCCACCGCGTCGCGTGCCCGCACCACGGTGAGCAGCGGAGTGTCCGGGGTGAAGAGCCGCAGGCTGGTGTCCAGCACCGCCTCCGCGCCCTTCAGGGCCTCCACGGTCAGGTCCTCGCGGGAACGCCAACCGGCCTCCAGCCCCGCCCACTGCCGTTGCATCAACTCGACGGCATCCAGGAACGAGCGCAGGGCTTCGCGGTTCGCTGCCTCCAGGAGGGCGCACTGAAGGCCAGGACGTGGTGGGGTCGGGGGCTCGGGCAGCAGTCGCACCGCGCTCACGAGGGCGTCCGCCGCGAGGGCGCTGTTCCGTAAGGCCGTTCCCGTGAGCGGGGCCAGCGCCGCCAGGGACTGCTCCAGGCCCAGCGCGGCTTCCTTCCATGCGGTGGTCCGCTCGATGAGCGCCTGGCAATCCCCAGCACTCAGGCTGGGATTCCTGATTCCGGACCAGGGATGTTCGGAGGGCAGGGGCGCGACGCGGAGGATGTCCTTGAACTGAGCCGCGAGTCCCCGGAGCGCCTCGTGCACCTCCTCCAGGGTCGAGGGAGAAACGCTCGCGGCCGCCTCGATGCGCACGTCCTTGAGCGCCGCGATGTCATCTCCCAGCTCCGTTTCGGCCCGGCCCACCCTCCAGAAGATGTCGTGCGGCGTCAGCCCCAGGCCTCCCTGGACCGAATGCAGTCGTTCGGTGTGCGCGCGCAGGATGCCCATGGCATGCGTGACCTGGGCGCCCAGGGAGCCTGTCGCGACCGGCGTGGGCCGTTGTTTCAGCCGTCTGCGCAGGTCCTCCATGAACTGCTGCTTCTGGGTCTTGTGGCTGTGCAGCTCCAGGCAGAAGTCGCCCAGCCCTGCCTGCTGGAGCCGTCGGGAGACGACCTCCAGGGCGGCCATCTTCTGGGTGACGAACAGCACCGTCTTGCCCGCGGCCAGCGCCGCGCCAATGAGGTTGGTGATGGTCTGGGACTTCCCCGTGCCCGGTGGGCCCTGGACCACCAGACTTTCGCCCCGCAGCACGTCCACCAGCACGCTGTGCTGGCTGCTGTCCGCGTCCGTGATGAGCGGAGGGATTTCCGGCGCGAGTGCCGGTGAGTCCAGGTCATAGACATCGCTCCGGCGCTCCGCGATGGCTGGTAAACGCCCGCTCGCGGACTCCTTCTCCTGTCTGGCACCCAGCAGGGTTCGGACCTGGGGGCTGGCCAGCAGGGGGCTCGCTTCGGGCCATCGACCCGGCTCCAGGTCCCGCCACATGAGCAGCCGTCCAAAGGACAGCAACGTCAGGGTGACCTGCCGCTCCAGTTTCCACCCAGGACGCAAGTCCGCCAGGAGCGTGCTCACCTTCGCGAAGTACGCCTCCAGCCCTTCGTCCGCATCGAAGGGGGGCAGGGTGATGCCGAACTCCTGCCGCAACTTCTCCTGGAGCGTGAGGTTGAGTTCGATGGACTCTCCCTCGTTGTAGTCCACCTCGTAGGCGTGGACCTGCGTCCTCGCATCGGGTGCGTTGCGCCGGAGGCTGACAGGCATCAGCACCAGGGGCGCGCTGCGCGGTTTCTCCCGCGCGACATCCCCGGGCTCGTACCAGCGCAGGAATCCGAAGACGAGGTGGAGCAGGTTCGCTCCCGTCTCCTGGATGGCGGTCTGCGCGAGTCCCTGCAATTGACGCAGCTGGGACTCCAGCTCCTCCGGAAAGTAGAGCGTCTGGACGTGGCGGTCCTGGTGCTTGCGCGGACCGGCCGCGCTGTCCGTCGAGGCCAGAGGCAGTTCGAAGCGGGTGTCGATGCCCAGCCGTTCGGCCTCCTGGGTCGCCAGCCGTTGCCGGGACACGGGGGGCGCGATGGTCTCCATCGTGAACACGCCGGGGCGGGGCTCCTTCGCGGGAGCTTCGCGTTCGGGCTCAGGCACTGGCAGGAACGTGAGCGCGCGATGGTTGCTCAGTCGCTCGAAGATGACGCCGGGGAGTTCATCCACCAGCCGCAGCGATGTCCTCGCGGTGTGCCGGAAGTGGAGGAGCCGGTTGGATGCACTCAGGTCCAGGAGCCGCGTGCGCTGCCGTTCAAGCTCCTTCAGCAGGACCGGATCTTGCGGAGTCATCGGTGGGTGCCCCTCCCCGGGTCGTCACGCGAAGGGCGACCTGGCACTCCGGGTTCTGACGCATCCGGCGCGGCGGGGGCATCCCCCGTGAGGGGTATGGACACGCCACGGAATTCAGCGTGGCGTCGTCCGGGGCGGAGGACTCAATCGCAGTTGTCGAACACCAGGATGCCTGGACCGTATGGGGTCAGCACGGGGACCCACGCCTCGGTGACTTCATCCAGGCGCTCCCGGTCCAGAGCCAGATGGAGCCTTTCGTCCGAGTTTTCATGAAGTTGTGTGCGCCACATCGGAACGCGGCTGACGAGTGCGGCCAGGTGCTCGAAACGCCAGGCACTCCAGTCCTCACGGACGTAGGGGTTGCCGCCGAACTCCTTCGCGAAGAAGGCGATGAGCGCCTTCTCCACGTCGAACAATTCGTCGACTTCGGGATCCGGGCTCGTATCGGTTGAATGAAGCAGCACGAGGAAGCCCTCCGCCGTTCGCTCACTGTTCCGGAGCCCGTCGCACTGGTGCCCATACACGACGCCCGTAGGGGCCTGAACGATGACGGCGAGTCCAAACGGCCGGCTGCCATCCGGGTTCAAGAAGACATAGTGGGGCGTCATGGCTCTCTCCTCGTAGCACCTCCGAACTCACGAAATTCGCCGCCTCGCTTCCGGAAGCTCCGGAGGCGGGCGGCGATGGGAACTCCGCTTGCGCGTGGCCTACCGGCGCTTCATGGCCGCGTCCGCGTGCTTCTCGCGGAACTCGGCGTAGGGGCCGTTGAAGTCGAGCACTTCCTTGCCCGCCTCCATGCTCCAGATGCGCGTCGCGACCTCGGAGATGAGCTCCTGGTCGTGCGTGACGACGATGACCGTGCCCTCGAACTTCTGGAGGCCTTCGGCCAGCGCCGCGATGGACTCCAGGTCCAGGTGGTTCGTCGGCTCATCGAGGATGAGCATGTTGTCCTGGGTAATCATCAGCTTCGACAGGAGCACGCGCACCGTCTCACCACCGGAGAGCGTGTCCGTGTTCTTCATCCGCTCTTCACCGGAGAACAGCATCCGACCCAGCACGCCGGAGATCTCCTCGTTCGTCAGCTTCTCGCTGATCTCCCGCAGGTAGCCGAAGCAGGTCGTGCCCTTGTAGATGACGCCGTGGTGGTCCTGCGGCAGGTAGCCCACCGACGCCTGGTGGCCCCAGGTGATGGTGCCCGCGTCCGGCTCCGTCTTTCCGGCCAGCATCTTCACCAGCGTGGACTTGCCCACGGCGTTGCGGCCGATGACGCAGATGCGCTCGCCCTTGCAGACGAGCCCCGTGAACGGCTTGATGACCTGCACGCCGTCGTAGGACTTCTTCAGGCCCTCGAACATCAGCGTCTGCCGGCCGCTGACCACCTTCTGATCAAACCGGATGAAGGGCCGCGCGATGTTCGAGCGCTTCAGGTCCTCCGTCTTCAGCTTGTCGATCTGCTTGATGCGGCTCTGCACCTGCGAGGCGCGCGTGCCGGCGTGGAAGCGCGCCACGAAGTCCTGCAACTGGAGGATCTTCTTCTTCTTCTCTTCCGTCTCCGACTCCACCCGGGTCCGCAGCTGCGACTTCTGCCGGACCATGTCGTCGTAACCACCCGTGTACTGGATGATGGTCTCGTAATCGATGTCCGCGATGTGCGTGCAGATGGAGTTCAGGAAGTGCCGGTCGTGGCTGATGGTGATCAGCACGCCCTCGTACTGGTGGAGGAAGGTCTCCAGCCAGCGGATGGAATCGATGTCCAGGTTGTTCGTGGGCTCGTCGAGCAGCAGTCCGTCCGGCTTGCCGAACAGCGCCTGCGCGAGCAACACGCGCAGCTTCAGGCCGCCCGTCAGCTGGCGCATGGGCTCTTCGTGGAACGCCACGTCGATGCCAAGGCCCGCCAGCAGCGTGGCCGCGTCGCTCTCCGCGGAGTAGCCGTCCTCTTCCGCGATGACGCCTTCCAGCTCACCCAGCCGGTTACCGTCCTCCTCGGTGATGTCGGACTTGGCGAGCAGCTTGTTCTTCTCGTCCATCGCCGCCCACAGGTGGCGGTTGCCCATCAGCACCACGTCCAGGACGCGGTCGTTCTCATAGCGGAAGTGGTCCTGGCGCAGGATGCCCAGCTTGCGGGGGCGGATGATGTCGCCCATGTCCTGCTCCTCGTCACCGGCGAGGATCTTCATGAAGGTGGACTTGCCGGCCCCGTTTGGACCGGTCAGGCCGTAGCGACGGCCCGGCGAGAAGGTGACGTTGACCTCCTCGAAAAGCTTCTTGGGCCCATAGGCCTTGGAGACGTTGATGACGTTGAACATGGCGGCGGCTTGTAGCGGAAATGGCGCGTCCACCAAAGACGCGCGGTGAATCGGAGCCCGGCGGCGTGCCGGAGGACCCAATGTAACCGCCGACACGCCCCGGAAATGCCGGCTTCCCGTCCCGTTTCCAGCCCGCTGGGTCCCGGTGACGGCCCCCAGCCCCCCGGTTCAGGTAGGGAAAACGGCGCCTTCCCCGGCGGAGGGTAGGGGGACGGCCTCCTGGAGACCGGGCGGGCGTCCCCAGGAAGCGGGTGCCTCCTGGGGGGCGCCACGGGTATAAGGCCCCGACAATGGCCGTCCGCTTCGAACTCCTGAACACCGACCCCACTGGCGCCCGTACGGGCATCCTGCACACCCGCAAGGGCTCCTTCCCCACGCCGATGTTCATGCCGGTGGCGACCCACGCTGGCTTCCGCCACCTCGGGATGGAGGAGGTGAAGGAGGCGGGCGCCAAAATCCTGCTCGCCAACACCTACCACCTGATGCTCCGCCCCGGCGCGGAGGTGTTCGAGCGCTTTGGCGGCATCCACCCGTTCATGGGGTGGGACGGCGCGGTGCTGACGGACTCGGGCGGGTTTCAAATCTTCTCCCTGCCGGAGGACCGGCTCATCACGGAGAAGGGCGCGCAGTTCCGCAGCTTCTACGACAACAGCCGGCAGCTCTTGAGCCCCGAGTCCAGCATCGCCATGCAGCAGGCGATCAACTCGGAGATCATGATGGTGCTCGACGTGTGCATCGACTCGCGCACGGACGAGGCGGGCACGCGCGAGGCCATGGAGCGCACCCACCGCTGGGCGGTGCGCAGCCTGGCCGCGAAGGAGAAGCGCTCCACGGGCCAGGCGCTGTTCGGCATCGTCCAGGGCGGCGTGCATCCGGCCCTGCGTGACGCGAGCGCGGAGTTCCTCACGAAGCTGCCCTTCGACGGTTTCGCCATCGGCGGGCTGGCGGTGGGAGAGACGAAGGTGGAGCGCGACACGATGACCGAGCGCGCCACCGCGTCCCTGCCGCAGGACAAGCCCCGCTACCTGATGGGCGTGGGCACCCCCACGGACTTGCTGGAGGCGGTGCTGCGCGGCGTGGACATGTTCGACTGCATCATCCCCACCAAGATGGCGCAGCAGGGGTACGCGTACACGTTCCAGGGCCTGGTTCGCATCACGCGCACGGCGTACCGGCTGGAGGATGGGCCGCTGGATCCGGAGTGCGACTGCTACGTGTGCAAGCGCTACACGCGCGGCTACCTCCAGCACCTGATGCGCGGCAAGCACCACCTGGGCTCGCGCTTCCTGTCGGTGCACAACGTGCGGCACTACCAGAAGCTGATGGAGCGCATCCGCGAGGGCATCCTGCGCAACGGCTATGCGCAGACGTACCGTGAGCTGAAGTCCGCCGTGGCCACGCCCAAGGACCTGAAGGACGAGGCCGCCGCCACCGCCGTCACGTTGAAGGACGTGGGCTGAAACCCGGCGGGTTCGCGGGCGCGTGGTTCGTCGCCCGCCCACCGGCCGGGATGTCTCGCATGGGGCAGGGATGCGCGGTGGGGTGGGACCTGACGGGTTAGCCTGCGGGACCCCGGGCGCAGAAGGTGGCCCGGCTCCCACCGTCGCATGGACCCCCGCGTCGCAAACCTCCTGAGCCACGTTCGCGCGCAGGCCGAGAACCGGCCCGGCGTGTACCGCATGTCCGGTCCCTCGGGCGAGCTGCTCTACGTGGGCAAGTCCGTGCGGGTGCGCACGCGGCTGTTGTCGTACTTCCGCGCGGACGAGGGCGAGAAGGCGGCGGAGATCATCGCGCAGGCGCACCGGGTGGAATGGGAGTACACGGCCAGCGAGTTCGCGGCGCTGCTGCACGAGTTCCGGCTCATCAAGAGCCACCGGCCGCTCTACAACGTGGAGCACAAGAAGGACCGCGCGCACTGCTTCCTGCAACTCACACGGGAGGCCGTGCCCCGGCTGCGCGTCGTGGGCCAGCCCGGTGGCAGCGGGAGCGCGGAGTACTTCGGGCCCTTCCACGGCCGGCACACCATGGCGGACGTGGTGCGCGCCGTGAACGACCTGCTGGAGCTGCGCGACTGTCCCTCCGACACGCCGATGCGGCTGGCGGATCAGTTCCAGCTCTTCCCCATGAAGGACGACCCCCGGTGCATGCGAGGGCAGACGGCGCGGTGCCTCTCTCCGTGCGCGGCCGGGTGCACGCAGGCGGAGTACCTGGAGCGCGTCTCGTTGGCGCGGGCGTTCCTGAACGGGGAATCAGACCGGCCGCTGGTCATCCTGCGCGAGCGCATGGCGATGGCGGCGCGGCGGCTCCAGTTCGAATACGCGGCGGAGTTGCGCGACCGCGCCGAGCGGCTGGAGAACGTGCGGGCGTGGATCGTCGAGCTGGGCCGGACGTTGCGGCGCCTGTCGTTGGTCTACACGGTGCGGGGACAGCTCGGGGGCGAGGACCGGACCTACGTGCTGCGCCGGGGACGGATTCGCGCGGAGGTTCCGACGCCCCAGACGCCGGAGGAACAGACGGCGCTGGATGCGCGGGTGCGGGACATCTTCGCGCTGCCGGAGCCGGAAGCGATTGGCCTTCGGGCGCAGGAGGCGCAGGAGGTGATGCTCATCGCGAAGTGGTTCCGCCTGCATCCCGAGGAGTTGGAGGGCACGGTGCCTGCTTCGGCGCGCACCGGCACCGGCGAGGCCTCCGAGGAAGTCGCGGAGGCTCGGGTCGCGCTGGCTCGGACGCTGGATCGCACCGTGGAGGGGCCGGGTGGAGGGGAAGAGGGGGCGGTTGTTGAAGACAGTGCCGTCTAGCGCAGTTGGTACAGCTCGCCCGCGAGCATCTTCTTTTTCTCTGTCCGTCTCATGCCGGGAAGGTGGTCATGCGCCGCGAACCCCGTTCCCCGTGGGGAGGCAGGGGCTGGTGTTGAACAACCGGCGCGCAAGGCGCGGGCGGACCGGATGACACCGGACCGGGGGGCCGGCGAGGATGACGGACATGAGGATGGAACCGGTCGAGGAAACGCTGGAGCGCATCCGTCGCGAGGTGGCGCGGACGCCGGACGGCGTGCTGGCCTTCGATGGGGACGGCACGCTGTGGAGCGGAGATGTGGGGGACGACCTGTTCCTCGCCCTGCTGGAGCACGGCGGCGTGCGGCCCGAAGCCCGGGGGGCGCTGGAGCGGCTGGGAGCCCGGCATGGCGTGGAGTCGCATCCGGATGCGGTGACGCTGGCGCGCGGCCTGTTCAAGGCCTTCGAGGCCGGACGGCTGCCAGAGAAGGACACCTACGAGATGATGGCGTGGGTGTTCGCCGGCTGGCAGGCGGATGAAGTGCGCGGCTTCGCCCGCGAGGTGGTGGCGCGGCGGGGCGTGGCCGGGCGCATCCATCCGGAGGCCCGCCGGGTGGTGGAGTGGGCGCGGAGCCAGGGCGTGGACTGCTACGTCGTCAGCGCGTCTCCGCGCGCGGTGGTGGAGGCCGCGGTGCGCGAGGTGGGCCTGACGGCGGAGTTCGTGCTGGCGTGCACTCCGAGAGAGGAGAACGGACGCCTGCAGACGTCCGTCTTCGAGCCCGTGCCCTACGGCCCCGGCAAGGTGAACTGCCTGAGGCAGGCCACGGACCGGCCGCTCTACGCCGCCTTCGGGGACAACGTGTTCGATCTGGATCTGCTCGCGGCTGCGCGAGTCCCGGTGGCCATCCGGCCCTA
>NZ_JAPNJZ010000016.1:0-299491 GCF_026626765.1 Corallococcus sp. bb12-1
TCGGAGTACAGCTTCTCCCCCGGCTTCGTGGACCCCGGCCACGCCGTCTTCCGCATCACTTCCCAGTGCAGGTAGATGAAGACCAGCCCCAGCACGACGAGCAGTCCTTGCGGCTCCGGAGGCCGGCCCGCGCGCTCGGACTGGGCCACCCAGACATAGGCGCCCTGCCCCACGTGCAACTGGATGGCGACCGCGATGGTCAGGAACATGCTCCCCTGGTACGTGGTGCTGTTCAGCTCCAACCACC
Organism: Corallococcus sp. bb12-1; assembly: GCF_026626765.1. Lineage (NCBI taxonomy): Bacteria > Pseudomonadati > Myxococcota > Myxococcia > Myxococcales > Myxococcaceae > Corallococcus > Corallococcus sp. bb12-1. Next base: position 248 of record NZ_JAPNJZ010000016.1, read on the forward strand.
AGAGGAACAGGCTGTAGAGCATGATGCCGAACAGGATGAGGGCTCGCAGCCAGGACACCGCCAGGTTGGAGCCGAGCAGGATGACGGCGCACACCGCGAGCGCGACGTACAGGTCCTGAAAGCTGACGTCGCCTCGCGCCAGTCCCCGCTCCGGGTTGTGGATCCGGTCGTATTCGTAGTCGCGCAGCTCATCCACGATGCGCATGAAGTAGCCCACGCCGAACACGCTCAAGCCCACGTGCAGCAGGTCTCGCGACAGCGTCAGCTCCTGCCCTCCTCCCAGCGTCCGCAGCATGCCGTCCAGGCTCAGGGACCAGAGCGTGACGACCGCCAGGTAGAACAACGGCGGGTAGCGCTGCACGGAGTAGCGCAGCACGGCCCGGATCCGTGACACCACGGTCCGGCTCATGTCGACACCACCGTGACCGTGCCCGTCGAACCGTCCACGCGGATCCGCGCGCCGTCGGGGATTCGCGTCGTCGCGTGGGCCACGCCCACCACCGTGGGAATGCCGAACTTCCGGCCCGCGATGGCCGTATGCGACAGCATGCTCCCCCGCTCCACCACGATGCCGCCCGAGGCCAGCATCAGGAAGAGCCAGCCCGGGTCCGTCTCCTTCGCGATGAGGATGTCATCCTTGGTGAGGGAGCCCACCGCTCCAGGGTCCTTCACGACGCGTGCGAAGCCTTCGACGATGCCCGCGCTCGACCCCAGGCCCTTGAGCAGGGAGGCATCATCGCTGGCGGCCTCCACCGCCCTGGGAATGCCGTCCGCCACGCTTCCCACGGTGGTGAAGTCACGCGGGGGCTGCCGCTCCTGGTTGTCCTGCTGCTCCCGCCGGCGCAGCCGTACGAGTTCGCCCAGGTTCCGGGTGACGCTCCGGCCCTCGAAGTGGTCCAGGATCTCCCGCAGCGTGAGGTAGTGCACGTCCAGCGGTGAAGCGAACACACCCCGCTCCGCCATCCGCTGCCCCAGCGCCGCGAACACGCTCTTGCTGAAGCCGAAGAGCTGGCCGCGCCAGAACCGGCTGTCCTCGCGCAGCCCAATCACCGTGCGCAGCCGTTCGAGCAGTTGATGTATCGCGAGCTTCCGCAACGGCTGTCCCTTCAGCAGCACCGCCAGCCGCGTCTCGGCCTCCGTGCGCCGCATCACATCCGAGGTCCGCAGCTCCGCCCGGGTGACGGACGTGCGCGCGTAGGACTGGACGATGCGCACCAGCTCCCACGGCGTGTCCCGCAGGTTCGGGCGCTCCACGTTCAGTTCCTGGACGCCCCGGTCGCCGTACTCGCTCAGGTGCTCGCGAAAGGCCCGGGCAAAAGCGGGAGCCACCTCTCCAGAAGCAAGCCTGCTCCACACCTCCTCCGCGGTCACTTCCGCGAAGAGCTTCGACAGCGCCGCATCCGCGCGCACGGTCTCCGCGAGCGCTACCGCGGAGAAGAGCGCGTGGCTCCCTTCATCCGGCCGGGCCCCGCACAGCAGTCCCGCGAGCAGTTCGCTGGGGTCCGCACCGGTCCACTTGCGGAGGAACCGACTCGCCAGCCCGTAATACGAATTGATGTACCAGTGGTTGATGAGCGTGAGCCCCCACCAGTTCCCCACCTCGCGCCAGACCTGCCGGAAATGGTGGATGAGGACCAGCGGGTCCTCCCGATTCAGGGACAGGGTCCGCAGCCCCGCGAGCGTCTGCCGCCACCATGCGGCGTACTTCTCGAAATCCCTCTGGAACGACACGGTGGCGGCCAGCGCCCCCACGGCCGAACGGCCCAGCGCGAACGCATAGCTCGCGGTGCTGGGAAAGCTCTCGCGGTGGCCGGGCAGCCGGATGACCAGCGAGGCATCCAACTGGAGCACGTCCTCCAGGTCCCGCATGGAGGTGACCGCGAGGAAGGGATTGATGCCATTGACGTGCATCAGGTTCGACAGCGAGTGGTAGACGCGCCCGTCGATGAACCCCAGCATGTTCTGGAACGCCGGGCCGTGCTCATGGAGCGTCCGCGCGTCCGCGCCCCACATGCGGCGCTGGAAGTCATGGAAGATGACCTCGTAGAAGTGGCTCGCGAGCGAATATGTCAGCGGCGTGGTGACGCCCGGGAAGCTCTCCGACACATTGCCGCAACCCCAGACGCGAATCTTCCGGAAGTCGAAGGCGATGGGCCGCGATTGCAGCACGTGCAGCGTCCCGTCCTCCGTGAACGTGCCCTCGATGTCCTGGGGAACGCCGAAAGTGCGCTCGATGTCCTTCGCCAGCGTCGCCAGCCGCTGGAGCTCCGCGTCCGTCAGGCAGGGCGCATCCCGCAAGGCCTCCGGCACGGGCTGTTCCAGCAACCCGCCGCCGGGCTCGGGGTTCTCACACAGCATCTCCGCCTTGTGACCCAGTTGCCGGTCGATGCGTCCCGTCTGCGGATGGATGAAGTAGTGGTCCACCCCGACCTTCTCCTGGACGACGCCTTCTCCAATCCCGTGCCCCGCGACGATCAGCGTCTTGCGCTCGGTCGTCTTCGGGTCGCACGTGAAGAGCACGAACGAGCGGCGCCCCGGCACCATCCGCTGGACGCCCACCGCCACGGTGAGTCCCCGGACGTCACGCCCCTGTGACAGCCGGTAGATGAGCCCTTCCGGCGTATAGGCCGACGCCCAGCACCGGCGGATCCGTTCAAGCAGTGCGTCGCGCCGCACATAGAGGAACGTCGAGCTCACCCCCGCGAACGGATCGCTCTCCGAGTCCTCGCTCTCCCCCAGCGCGCGCCCCACCACGGAGGCCCGTACCGCAACCACCGCGTTGGCTCCGAAGGTCTGGTCGAAGGCCTCCAGGATGGAGGCCTCGCGCTCGGCGCTCAGGGGCACTTCGATGAAGAGCCGTTCAATCTCCTCCGCGACCCGGCGGATGTCCTGCTGGGACGAACGGTCCACCGCCGACGTGAGTCGCTCGATGGCGGGCAGGATGGGCTGAGCCACCTCCTGGAACATCGTGGTGGTGAGACAGAAGAACTCCGGCACGGGGAAGCCCTGCCGCGCCAGGTGCTGCTGGCGCGCGAACTTCTGACCGACGTGGCTCGGGTCTCCGGCCTCGGTCATGGACACAAGCGGAAGGGGGGCGGACATGGCGGGGGTTCCTTCAGGAACGAAAGGTGTCGAGGGCGGCTCGCAGGGCCTCCACCGGAGACCGAGCGAGGAGTGCACGCGTGCCGGGGACCGCCTTGAGCCGCGCGACATCCAGGCACTGCGAACGGGTCAGCAATTCCAGACGTTCGGCCAGCGCCTGGGCTCGGCGGCTGGGGGCATCGCGCAGGGCGTTCAGGAGCAGGTCGGGGACGCGCACCTTCACGACCGGCTCGGGCAGCCCAAGCCCCTGCACCAACGTGCCCAGGAACTCCGAGCGCACCAGAGGGCGCGCATACGCCACGTTGTAGGCCCACTGTTCGGGACGACGCGCTTCCGCCATCCGCCGCGCGAGCTTCCAGATGATGCGCGCATAGTCATCCACGTCGATGACCGAGCAAGCCACCGAGTCCGCTCCGAGCTGGCGCCTGCGCTGGAGCATCTTCACCATCGCGGGGAGGACGAACCGGTCCCCCTCTCCGATGAGGAAGCGCGGACGCAGCACCACCGCGCCCAGACCGGCGTCCGCGGTGTGCTTCGTGATGAGCGCCTCGGATGCCACGCGGGAGCGCGCCAGCGGTGTGACGGGGACCAACGGATGCGCCTCCGTCACACCCAGGTGGGGACCCGGGCCATAGACGGACATGGAGCTGCCGTGGATGACGCCCAGGCAGTCCTTCGTGAGCCCTGACAGCAGCCTCCGTGTCCCCTCCACGTTGGTCCACTCGAAGCCCGTGCCGTCGGTGTCCCGGGGCTTCGTGGCGAAGTGGAGGACGACGTAGGGATGCGACGGGAACAACGCCTCGGGAATGCCGTGCAGGTCTCCCCGCACGACCTGGACGCCATCCCCCCATGAACGTCCATCCGGGGTGCGCACCAGCGCGTGCACGGGATGCGCGCCGCGCTGTCGCAGGATGGCTTGTCCCACGAGGCCGGTCGCACCGAGCAGCACGACGCCCACGCCATCCCCGCCCGTTACCAGAGCCATGGGACCAGCCGCTTGCGGGTCGCCGCGTAGGCTTCGTAACCGGGGAAGGAGCCCAACAGCAGCCGCTCCTCATGCCGGATGCGCAGCAGCACCGCCGGAACGAAGAGCAGCCCGAACGCGGCGATGGCCGGCACGCTGGGGAAGACGAGCAGGTAGCCCACGTGCGCCACCAACATCCCGGTGTACGCCGGGTGCCGGAGCTTCCGGTAGACGCCACCCGTGACGAGCAGGTCCGCATCCGGCAGACGCACCCGGTGCGAATACGCCCTCCCCAACGTGCGGATGGCCGTCAGTCGCAGCGCCACCCCACCGATGAAGCCCAGCAGCCCCACCGCACGACCCCCGGGGCCCGCCTCCAGCGTGGGGAACGCCAGCGCGAGCAGCAGCGTGGTCAGCCGCGCCACCGCGTAGAGTTCGAGCGTGGAGCCATCGCGCTCCGCCGTGGGCTTGCTCGTCTCACGCAACGTCACCCGGCTCTCCACCAACATCCACGCCACGTAGGCCGCGATCATCAGGCCCGCGATGACACGGCTCTCCTCCGGCGTGCGAGACAGCTGCCGGAGGCCCAGCGGGACGAGCAGCCCCAACCCCGTCACCATCAGCAGGGTGGGCATCCAGCGGTGCAGGTGCTTCACGACGCCGCCTTGCTGACGGCACCGAGCAGCCCCGAGAAACAGCAGACGTTGTCCTGCCAGCCCTGCACGGCGATCCACATGCGGCCCTTGCGGCCCTCGCTCCGCACCGGCTCCTCCCACTCCGGGAGCCGGTAGCTGACGAAGGTGCGCATCACCAGCGGCGCGTCGTGGCGCACGAAGCGCTGAAACTCCAGCGTGAGCCGGGTCAGGATGATGACCCAGTCGAACGGCAGCCCCACCCCGTGGATGCTCGCGAGGCTCGCCTGGCGGGCAATCTCCGTGAGGAGCATTCCCTGCACGTGTTCGGAGGGATGGTCGAAGAGGAACTCGGGCGACTCCATGAACGCGTTGAACTGGTGCAGCGCACCCACCCGGTGGCCGTTCGCGAGCAGCACGTTCGCCGGCTCCCGCTTGTGGACGAGCACCGCGTCCGTACGCTCCATCGGCCGCGTCTCTCCTTCCGCGAACAACTGGCGGCCTTCGGAGACGGGGTTCTTCACCGGCACGCGGCCCAGGAGTTCGGTGAGGTTCGCCGGCGGGTCCTTCTTCCAGGGACCGCCCACGCCGACACCCACGGGCGTGGCGTCCGCCCAGTCCGCGAGCTCACGGTGTTCAGCGGCGCGCGCTCCCAGGTAGAGGCCACCGTGCTGCTGGAGGACCGCCGACAGGAACTCGGCCTCCTCCACGTTCTTCACCGGGATGCGACACGGGTGGTCGATCTCCGGAAGAAGGGACTCCGGCACGAGCAGGAAGGGAACAGCGTCGGGCGACTCCACCCGCACGCGACGCGCGGGGGGGCTGGATGCGGCTTCCATGTCTGTCTTTCTCCAACTGAGGGGGAAAGACAGTCTAGGAATCCGGGTATCTCGATACGAGGACCGGGGGAGACCACCCCGTTCGCCCCCGGATCAGGACCCGGGGGATGCGCGCGATCCGCGTCGTGAAACACGACCCTGAGACAGGTGAGACCTCACTGCCCTTCGGGCATCACCGGCTCGCAGCGGACCAGCACCTCCAACTGCTCGCCCCCGCCTCCCAGGTAGATGGTTCCCGTCGTCGGCGTCGCGTCCGAGTACTGCCGGCCCACCGCCACGCGCACGTGGTCGGTCTGCGTGAGGATGCCGTTGGTCGGGTCGAACCCCTTCCACCCCACCTCCGGCAGATACACCTGCACCCACGCATGGGACGCTTCCGCCTGCGCCGTGTTCGCGTGCTTGGGCCCCGTGTAGAGGTAACCGCACACGTAGCGCGCGGGCACGCCCAACAGGCGCGCCAGGCAGATGAACACGTTGGCGAAGTCCTGGCAGACGCCCCTGCGCGCCGAATACACGGAGAAGGCCGTGGTGTTCAACGTCGTCGTGCCCTGCGCGTACTGGTACTCCTTGAAGATGGAGTAGTTGATGTCCAGCAGCGTGTCCAAGAGGTCGTAGTCGTTGCGGCGCGCGAAGCTCATCGCGTACTCGGACAGCTCTTCCAACTGCGTGTCCGGCAGCTCCGGCGGCAGCAGGTACGGCTGGAGCATGTTCGCCTGCCACGGCATCCACACCAGCGGCAGCACCGAGCGCACGTGCAGGGGCCGGTATCCCAACGGATCCGTGTCCCGCAGCTCCACGCGCGAGCGGGCCTCCATCACCAGCTCCTTGTAGGGCATGTCCACCATCGCCCGTCGCACCTGGTTGCCGAAGACGTCCTCGTACTCCGACCGCGTCACGCCCACCGACAGCGTCACGTCGTGTGACAAGAGCGACTGGAGCCGGTCATGCCGGGGCGTCAGCCTCAAGAGATGTGAGCTGCGCTCCACCGGGTTCTGGTAGCGGTAGACGGTGCGGTGCACCACGTCCATCACCCGCACCGGCGTCTCCGGCGGACGGCGCAGGCGGCTTCGCGCCTCGAACTCCGCCGCCATCGTGGGCGCCACCGTGCCCTGCGCCCCCGGCGGCAGTGCCTCCACGCGGATGGCCCCCTGGCGCACCAGCACCAGACCGCCGGGCGCCAGTTGCGTCCAGTTCGCCGGCACGTCCGTGCGCGAGTCCAGCGGCTGCGTGGCGACGATGACGCCCTTGCGGCTCTTGGCGCCCCGGCGCGTGAGGTCCAGCTCCACGTCCTCGTCGCCCAGCACCAGCCGCTCGTAGGGCGGCGACACCTGCCACACCCAGCCCTGCGTCGCCCCGGTGCAGTCCGCGTACAGCAGCAGGTCCCGGCCGTCCGACACCACCAGCGTCAGCGGCCCCAACTGGTTCAGCTCCTCCAGCCACGCGCGCAGCCGGAACGCGTCCACCTCTCCCAGGCTGCGCCAGCCCTGCTCCTGCATCCAGTCCAGGAAGCGGCAGAACAGCGTCTCCGAGTCCGTGGAGCCCACCGGTTCGAAGCGCGCCCCGGCGGGAATCTTCAGCCGCTGCTCCAGGCTGCCGCTGTGCGCGAGCAGCCAGTCCCGGCCCCAGGCGCTGCGGACAAACGGCTGCGTGTTGGCCTCCGTGATGGGCCCCCACGTCGCCGTGCGCAGGTGCAGCATCATCAGCGAGGACTCCAGCGGATCCCACGTGCGCACCAGCTCGCTGCGGGTGCTGTGCAGTTGGGGGGCGGCTTCCTTCAACACCGTGGCCGCGAACTCGCCGCCCGGGTAGTAGCCCACGCCCCAGCCGTCCGGCGGCTTGCGTCCGGGAGCAAGACAGCGCAGGTCCAGACCGGGAGCGAGCTCTCCCTCGAAGGACAGCGCGAGCAGGTTCAACATGGCCGCGGACTCTACCCGGCCATCTCCTGGGTGCCCACCTGCACGGGGGCCCGCCCGAAAAAATCGCGGGAGATCAGCGTGCACAATGCGTCCGTGCCCTCCACCATGCGCGTGAGCAGGGCGTGCACCGCTTCACCCTCGCCCGACAGGGAATGGGGCGTCAGCTCCTCCACCAGGGGAACCAGCCGGGACAGGCACTCCTCCCCCGGCTGCCCCTTGGCTACCACCGGGCACAGGTGCCCCAGGTAGCGGTACGCGGACTCCAGGCAGAAGCGCACCGAGCGCGGGAAGCGCGGCTCGAACAGCAGGAACTCCGCCACCGCATCGCCCGTCACCCGGCCCTGGTGGCTCTTCATGAAGGGCTCGAAGCCGGAGCACGCGCGCAAGAGTGACAGCCACAGCGCCGTCTCCACCACCCGGTGCCCGTGCTTCACCTCGCTGAAGATGTGGTGGTGCACATCCAGCAGGCGCGACGTCTGCCCCGCCCGCTCCAGCATCACGCCCAGCCAGACGAACTCCTGGGGCGTGTCGTGCAGCATGGTGCTGTCCAGGAGGCCCAGACACAGCTGCACCATGCGCCGGATGTGCTGGTAGAAGCCGAAGCGCGACGCGGCGTACTCCGCCCGGCCCGTCTCGCCGGTGAGGAAGTGGTACAGCTCGTTCGTCACCTCCCAGCACTCGCGGCTGACCACCTCGCGGATGGTGCGCGCGTTGTCTCGCGCGGCCAGCACCGTGTGCACCAGGCTGGAGCCGTTGTCCTCCTCCCAGGTGAGGAAGTGCTGCACCGCCTCGCCGTCGGACTCGGCCTTCACGCCGTGCTTGAGCGCGAAGGTGGCCCGCTCGCCGAAGATGGCCAGCGCCGGCACCCAGCACTGATCCGCCGGCAGGTCCGCGTCCAGCGCGAGCTGATCCGTCATCTGCAACACCCGCGCGACGCTCTCCAACCGCTCCAGGTAGCGCCCCAACCAGAAGCAGTGCTCCGCGATGCGGGCAATCATGCATCCTCCTTCTGGACCCAGGTGTCCTTGGAACCACCACCCTGGCTGGAGTTGACCACGTAGGAGCCCGCGCGCAGCGCCACGCGGCTCAAGCCGCCCGGCAGCGCCCACGGTCCCTGCGGCGTGGTGAGGATGTACGGCCGCAGGTCCACGCGCCGGGCGACGACCGTCCCGGAGGCCGCGTCCCACGTGGGGCAGGTGGACAGCTCCACGCGCGGCTGCGCGATGTAGCGCCGGGGCTGCGCGAGGATGCGCTGGCGGAAGTCCTCCCGCTCCTCCTTGGTGGACTGCGGCCCCATCAACATCCCGTAGCCGCCCGCCTCGTCCACCGCCTTCACCACCAGCTCCTCCAGGTGCTCCAGCACGTAGCGGCGGTCTTCCTCGCGCGCGCACACGTACGTGGGCACCTGCTCCAGCACCGGCGTCTCGTTCAGGTAGAAGCGGATGAACTCCGGCACGAACGCGTACACCGCCTTGTCGTCCGCCACGCCATTGCCCGGCGCATTGGCGAGCGCCACGTTGCCCGCCGCCCAGGCGCTCAACAGGCCCCTCACGCCCAGCATGCTGTCGGGGCGGAAGGCCTCCGGGTCGATGAAGGCGTCATCGATGCGCCGGTAGATGACGTGCACGCGCTTGGGCCCTCGCGTGGTGCGCATCCACACGCGGTCGTCGTCCACGAAGAGGTCCGCGCCGTGCACCAGCTCCACGCCCATGGTGCGCGCAAGGAAGCTGTGTTCGAAGTAGGCGGAGTTGTACGGGCCCGGCGTCAGCACCACCGCGGTAGAGCGCTCCGGGTCCTCCGGGGACGACGCGCGCAGCGTCTCCGCGAGCTTCGCCGGGTAGTGGTCCACGCGCCGCACCCGCGTGCGCTCCAGCACCTCCGGCAGCACGCGCTTGGAGAGCACCCGCCCCTCCAGCACATACGACACACCGGAGGGCGTGCGCAGGTTGTCCTCCAGCACCCGGAAGGTGCCCTGCCCGTCGCGTATGAGGTCGATGCCCGCGATGTGGATGCGCACGCCGCCCGCGGGCCGCACGCCCCTGAGCTTCGGCAGGTACTGCTGCGTGCCCAGCACCATGTCCCGCAGCTCCGGCCGCCCGGCGAAGATGCGCTGCTCGCCGTACACGTCGTCCAGGAACAGGCCCAGCGCGCGCACGCGCTGCTCCAGCCCGCGCTCCACGTGCTCCCAGTCGGAGGCCGACACCAGCCGGGGGATGAGGCAGAAGGGGAAGATGCGCTCCGTGCCCCGCTGATCCGCGTACACGGAAAACGTCACACCCTGGTTCATCAGCGCCCGCTCCGCCAACGCCTGCATCCGCGAGAACTCCGCCGCGGAGCGCGTGCCCAGCCGCTCCAGCAGCCGCAACACGTCCTCGCGCGGGGACTCCCCGGTGCCCAGCAGCTCGTCCCAGGTGCCCGGCGCGATGCCATACCCCTCGAAGAGCCCTCGGACCTGAAGCTGTCTCATGGTGGACCTTGTCTCGTAACTGAAGACGCACGACGCCATGCGTCAGAGCGGACTCTATCGGGGGATTGGGGGGCGCGACAGTTGCCGCTCTTGGCGGATGGGAATCCGGGGTCCACCGGCTGGTGGTGAACACATGAAACAGGTGTGACACCGGCCCCGTGCGATGGCTGGCGAACAGTCAGCCGGCCCCCCGGTTGTGGATCCGCCGGACCGTGAGGACGGTGCGCCCCCTGGGTGGTTCAGGGCGCGCGGGGTCCGGGTGGCTCCACCGGCCAGCGGTCTCCAAGCAGTCGGTGTCACGGGCGTTGTGGCGGGGAGGGGTTGGATGATGACTGACAGCGGTCGTGCGTGGCTTTCGGCGTTGGCTCTGGTGGCGGTCGGCGGTCCCGCGCTGGCGTCCGGCGGCGCTTCCGCTGAAGCCCCTGCCGTGAGCGTGCGTCGGCTGTCGGCGCTGCCGGGCGAGCGCGGAGATTTCGGCTCGGTCACGAACTTCGAGGTCCAGCCCCGGGCCTCCTTGAACGGGCGGCTGTACTACTTCACCGGCCCGCGCGTGGAGTCCTTCGACCACCGGCCCCTGACCCTGTGGTCGACGGATGGCACCGCCCAGGGCACGCGCTCCATGCAGGACCTGATGCCGACCTCCGCCGTCATCGATCACATGACGTTGGCCTCGGTGCCCGGCCGCCTGTTCTTCACCGCCCGGAGCAACACCTCCGGCCGCGAGCTGTGGACGAGCGACGGCACCGCCCAGGGCACCCACCTCGTGCGCGAAATCCAGCCGGGTGCGGCCAGCGGCGTGCACATTCCGAGCGCGCTCATCCCCTTCGGCACCTCCGTGCTGTTCGCCGCCGAGGACAGCGACGGCGACACCGAGCTCTGGAAGTCGGACGGCACCGAAGCGGGCACCGTGCGCATCCAGGACGTGCTGCCCGGCGCCCAGGGCTCGTCTCCGTTCCTGCGCGGGCCTTGTGGCGACGCCATGCTGTTCAGCGCGCACGGTCCCGAGGGCCGCGAGCTGTGGCGCACGGATGGCACCGCTCAGGGCACGCACCTCGTGCGCGACATCCGTTCCGGCGCGGGGTCCTCGGATCCCAGCGCCATCACCGCGATGGGCCCCACCTGCTTCTTCACCGCGGACGACGGCCAGCACGGCCGGGCCCTGTGGAAGACGGACGGTACGCAGAAGGGCACGTCCCTGGTGAGCGACCTCGTCGCCGGCAGCTTCGAGCCGGAGCTGAGCCAGTTCACCGTGCTGGGTGACACGCTGCTGTTCCTCGTGAAGGACGGCCAGCAGGTGGACCTCTGGCGCACGGACGGCACCGAGGCGGGCACCCTGCCGGTGAAGGCACTTCCGCGCGACCTCACCGGGACGGTCACGCTCGTCCGGGCCGGCGCGCGCGCCTACTACCTGACCCAGGGAACGGGCTCCGGCCGCCAGCTGTGGGTGACGGACGGTACGGCGGAGCAGACCACGGTCGTCTTCCTGGAGGAGGCGGGCCAGCAGGTCGTGCCGAGCTTCCTCGCCGCCTGGGGGGATGAGCTCGTCTTCTACCGCGCGCCCAATGCGTGGGGCGCGGAGCTGTGGCGCACCGACGGCACCGCCCAGGGCACGTACCGCCTCGCCCGCGTGCCGTCGAACCGGACCTCTTCACCTTCGACGGTGGTGCCCTTCGGGGACTCGCTGCTGGTGCCGGATGACAGCCCCTTCCAGGGCCTGTCGCTGTGGCGGTTGGACCGCGACGCCACGGCGCCCGCCTTCCGGGACTGCCCAGCCCACCTGGACGTGCCCGCCACGCATGCGCAGGGCACGGAGATGCACCTCGCGGTGCCCGCGCTCACCGGCGGACAGGCGCCCCTGACGGTGCGCACCAGCCACCCGGAGGGCACGCCGCTGTCCATGCAAATGGGCTTCGGCGTCCACTACGAGGCCGAGGACGCGCAGGGCCGGGTCGCCGCGTGCGCCATGGACGTCACCGTGGCCGACCTGACGCCGCCCACCATCCAGGGCTGCCCGTCGGAGCTCGTCGTCAACACCCGCTCGCCCCAGGGCGCCCCGGTGTACTACCCGCCCTTCACGGTGACGGAGGAGACGGGCGGCGACGTCGTCACCTCCATCATCCCGGAGAACGGCAGCACGCTTCCGCTGGGTACGACGCTGGTGACGATGACGGCCCGCGACCGCGCGGGCAACACGTCCACCTGCGCCTTCCCCGTCACCGTGCGCGACGGCCAGACGCCCTCGGCCGCATGCAAGGTGAGCGAGGTGCGCGTGGAGGCCGAAGGGCCCGACGGCGCGCGTGCATGGTGGCCGGAGGCGACCGCCAGCGACAACGTCTCCGCCCAGACGACCACCACCCGGACGCATTCGCCCGGCGACCTGTTCCCCCTGGGCATCACCCGCGTGCAGCTCACCCGCACCGATGAGGCGGGCAACAGCCGCACGTGCGAAATCCAGGTGAAGGTGCGCGACTCCCGTCCGCCCGTGCTTACCTGCCCGGAGGACGTCACGCTGAAGACCGCCGTGATGTCCGGCACCCGCGCCGACTACCCGCTGGCCTCCGCCGAGGACACCGTGTCCCAGGCGGAGCTGCTCTACAGTCCGGAGCTTGGGACGCCGCTGGCGCCGGGGATGCACTCGGTGCAGGTGACCGCGCTCGACGCGGCCGGCAACGCGGCGCTGTGCAACTTCCATATTGCCGTGGAGTACGACCCGACGTCCGACATGTCGCGCAGCCTGGGGTGCTCCCTGGGCGGTGGGCCCGCGTCGGGCGCGGGCTGGGCGGCGCTGCTCCTCCTCGGCTGGACGCTCTCCCGCCGGAAGAAGGGCGCGGCGTGAGGACGTGAGCATCCGGCATGGCGGCGAGGGGGACTTCCGCTACAGTCCCTCGCACGCCCCATGGACCTCACCCTCTTCGTCGTCGGACTCGTGAAGGTCGTCTTCGGTGGCCTCGTGGCCGCGCTCGGCATCGGCCTGGGAATGCACGGCCTTGGCCGCCTGCTGGACAGCCACCCGGTGGAGGAGCTGCGCCAGGGCAACGTCGCCGCGGGGCTGGTGCACGCGACGAGCCTCGTGTCGCTGGGCCTGCTGGTGCAGCACGCGCTGAAGGCCACCGGGGACGCGGTGGACATCGCGGTGCAGAACCCGCCCGTGCCGCCCATCGCGGTGCTCCAGTTGATGGGCCTGTCGCTCGTGCACGTCGCGCTGTCGCTGGCGGTGGGCGTGGCGGTGCTCGCGCTGGGCGTGCGGCTGTTCGACAGGATGACGCCGGGCATCGACGAGCTGGCGGAGGTGCGCAAGGGCAACATCGCCGCAGCGCTCATCTTGTGCGCCTTCCTGCTCGTCATCGCTCTGCTCACCGCGCCCGGGTTGCAGGCCACGCTCAACGGGCTCATCCCCTTCCCGCAGCTCCCCACCGGCATGCTGCGCGCGCCCGCCTGAGTTCGCATGGCCCCGCGCTCGTGGATCCGATGGTGGGTGTTGGCACTGGTGGGCGCGGTGCTGATCACGGCCGTGTGGCGCGTGGAGCTGCGCAAGGCAGGCCAGCTCGCGGCGCCCGCGCCGACGGAAGCGGGCACGGGTGCCCCGGTGGAGGCCACGCTGGACCTGGGCACCGTGCTGGTGCCGGAGGGCACGCCCCCGGACCGCGCGCATGCGTATGACTGGCGCGTGGAGGGCCTTACGCCCGCCCGGCAGCAGGTGGCCTATGGCCTGGGCGAGGCGGTGGAGCGCGGGTTGGAGCAGGCGCACCGCGACTACAGCGTGCGGCTGCGCTACCGCGCCATGGGCCCGGAGCGCTTCACGTACGTGGCGCCTCCGGGGTGCGGCACGGACATGCGCTGCATCTACGCGGAGCTGATGCACAGCAACGCGGAGCCGGTGCGCATCCTGGGCGAGCGCTTCGCCACCTCCATCCGCGAGCGCGACCTGGACGCGGCGCAGGCCACCGAGCTCATCCTCGGCTTCGTGCGCCGCATCCGCTACGAGCTGCCCGGGGATGAACCCTTCGGCATCGTCCCGCCGGGGCTGGTGCCCGCGCAGGACCGCGGCGACTGCGACTCCAAGGCGGTGCTCGCGCTGATGCTGCTCAGGCAGGTGGGCGTGGACGCGGTGATGCTGTACTCGGATGCGCTGGCGCACGCGGCCATCGGCGTGAGTCTGCCCGGCACCGGCACCCGCATCCCCTTCGCAGGACGCGGCTACCAGTACGCGGAGCTCACCGCGGACGGCTGGCCCCTGGGGATGATTCCGCCTCAGTACGACAAGCCACAACTGTGGCGGGTGCTGCCACTGCCGGACGCTCCGGCGCCATCGTCGGGTTGAGCGCGGCCTTCGTCGCCTCGCGCAGCTCCGCGTCCGCCCGCCGCGCAAGACTTGGAGTTTACTATAAATTCCAATATTCCAGCTTTGGCGGGGATGCAGCCTCACGGCCAGCCTCCACCGTCCACGACAGGGAGCAGGCACATGGAAGCGAAGCGTTCACAGGGCGGAGCCCGTCGGTTCTTCGTCCTCACGGGGCTGGCGGCGCTGGCCGTCGGATGTGGTGCGGCGGGCGAAGTCGACGTCGGAGGAGCACCGGGCGCGCTGGAGCAGGCGCTGGGCGCGTGCACGCACTCGGTCACCACGAACACGTATGTGGGCGCGGACTACTGGGGCACGCTCGTGTTCAAGAACACGGGCACGGTCGCAATCGCCAGCCCCCAAATCTCCATCGACGTGCCGTCGGGCGTGACGTGTGACGATGATCAACCCGGCTGGACGCACACGCAGTCGGGCCGCACGTGCACCTTCACGCGGACCTCCGCGCTGACGGTGGCGGTGAATGCGTCGCACACGTTCTACTATTCCACCACCTCCAACACGTCGTTCACCGCGGCCAACGTGAAGGTCCAGTCGGACAGCTGCGGCACCACCACGCCCCCCGACGGCCCGGGACTCACCGCGAACCAGAAGAAGGTGGCGGAGGCGCTGACGAGCATCTGGGAGAACGACACGCCCACGCTCAACTACGCCTACGCGGAGAACATCCAGGACGGGCGCGGCTACACCAACGGGCGCGCGGGCTTCTGCACCGGTACGGGTGACGCCATCCAGGTCGTGCAGTGCTACCGGGCGCTGCGCACGGAGGCCAATGGCAACCGGCTGGCGAAGTACTGGAACGGGCTCACCGTCATCAACAACCGCTTCCTGTCCACGGGCCAGGACCAGGCGGGCACGTCGGAGCTGGACGCCGTGGGCAACTGGACGGCGGACTGGGCGGCGAGCTTCAACACCGCCGCGACGAAGGCGGACTTCAAGCAGTGCCAGGACCAGGTGAGCGACGCGCTCTACTACACGCCCATCATGAACGAGGCCACGCGCTGGGGCTTCACCCAGGCGCTCACCAAGGCGGCGCTGTACGACGCGGCCATCAACCACGGCGAGAGCGGCGTGAAGGCCATCATCCGCAGCGCCAACACGGCCCTGGGCAACAGCGGACAGGTGGCGCCGGTGATTGGCTACAACGGCATCACGGAGAACGCCTGGCTCCAGAAGTTCCTGGAGAAGCGCCGGGACGTGCTCGCGGGGGACTCCACCTGGGTGGAGGCGGTGGACCGCGTGGCCGCGTACGAGAAGCAGCGCCGCGTGGGCAACTGGAGCCTGGGCACCGCCTTGCGCAACGACGTGCGCGCCCGCGACTGCTGGGGCACCACCTATCCGGCCAGCGGCTACACCGTGCGCCTCATCAACCCGGACGGCACCTGGAGCACGCCCTCCTCGTCCACGTACGCCTGCCAGTAGCGGGACAGGGCATGGGGCAGGCCACTGCCTGACACGGGCCGTGACGGCGCGCTGGCCGCCGGGGCGCCTGTGGTGGCATGACCTGTCCCATGGCCCGTGACGTCTCGTTCTTCGACAAGCTCGGCTCGCTCCTCGCCCAGGAACGCGAGGCCGAAAAAGCCCGCACGGTCGCGTTCGCGCAAGGGTTGTCCCTGCGCGAGCGCGAGGAGCAGGGCCTGTCGGTGTTGGACCTGGAGACCGTCGAGGAGGAGGTGGGCCTGGGGGGCCGCATCCTCCTCACGCTCGCCCGCGCGGACCGGGGGCGCCTGCCCACCCGCCTGTCCAACGGCGACTTCGTGGCGGTGCTGCCCCGCCGAGCGGAGGTGAAGGACCCGGCGAAGGCGCTCGTGTCGCGCGCCTCCTCCACCCGCATCCAGCTCGCGTTCGACCGCGACCCGCCCGCGTACATCTCCGAAGGGCTGCTGCGCCTGGACGTCGTCCCCAACGACATCACGTACGAGCGCGTGCGCGCGGGCCTCCAGCGCGTGAAGGCCCTGGACAAGGGCGCCGAGCGGCACAAGCGCGAGGTGCTGCTGGGCAACGAGCCCCCACGCTTCGACAACACGAAGGACTTCACGCCCAGCCGTCCGCTCAATCCAGAGCAGTTGGACGCCACGAAGCGCGCGCTGGCGGCGGAGGACTTCTTCCTGGTGCACGGCCCGCCCGGCACCGGCAAGTCCACCGTGCTCGCGGAGGTGGCGGCCCAGGCCGTCGCGCGCGGGGAGCGCCTGCTGTGCACCGCGGCCAGCAACGCCGCCGTGGACCACCTGTTGGAGTTGTGTCTGGAGAAGGGCCTGAGGGCCATCCGCGTAGGCCATCCGGCGCGCGTCGCCGCTCGGCTCCAGGAGCACACGCTGGACATCGTGGTGGAGGAGCACCCGGACCGAATCATCAGCCGCGACCTGTTCGATGAAGCCTTCGACCTGTTCGGCTACGCGCGCCGCCAGCGCAACCAGGGCCGCAGCCGCGAGCGCTTCTCCAACGCCCGCTCCTCCACGTCGGAGGCCAAGGACCTGATGGACGAGGCGCGCAAGCTGGAGAAGAAGGCCGTGAGGGCGGTGCTCGCGAGGTCCGACGTGGTGTGCGTCACGCTCGCGAGCCTGGGCTCCGGCATCCTGGCCGGCGAGGAGTTCGACCGGGCGCTGCTGGACGAAGCCACCCAGGCCACCGAACCCCTGGCGCTCCTGGGCTTCCTGCGCGCGCCCAAGGTGGTGCTCGCCGGGGACCCGCAGCAGCTTCCGCCCACCGTGCTGTCGCAGGAGGCGTCCAAGGCGGGCCTGGGCGTGAGTCTCTTCGAGCGGCTGCTCAAGGACCACGGCGACGACGTGAAGCGCATGCTGCGCGAGCAGTACCGGATGAACGCCACCATCATGGCCTTCCCCTCGCGGGAGATGTACGCCGACGAATTGCGCGCCCACCCGTCCGTGGCGGAGCGCACGCTCGCGGACGTGCTCACGCCCGGCGCGGAGGTGGACGCCCCGCCGGTGCTCTTCCTGGACACGGCGGGCAAGGGCTTCGACGAGGAGGTGGAGCCCACCACGCACAGCCTCTTCAACCCGGGCGAAGCGGACTACGTGGTCGCCCGCGTGCGCCAGTTGCTGGCGTTGGGCCTGTCCCCGCGCGAGGTGGCCGTCATCGCGCCCTACAGCGCCCAGTCCCGCCAGTTGCGCGAGGCGCTGGAGGCGGTGCACCCGGAGGTGGAGGTGGACACCGTGGACGCGTTCCAGGGCCGGGAGAAGGACGCCGTGCTGGTCAGCCTCACCCGCTCCAACAGCGAGGGGCAGCTGGGCTTCCTCAACGACCTGCGCCGCATGAACGTCGCGCTCACCCGCGCCCGCCGGCACCTGTTCGTCGTGGGGGACTCCGCCACCCTGAGCAGCCACGCGTTCTACGCGCGCTTCATCGAAGGCACCCAGACGGACGGCGGCTACCGCTCCGCCTGGGAGTGGCCTGACCCAGCCTGAAACATGTTTGTCATTCCAACGACTTCGGGTTGCCCTGTGGTGCTACGCAAGGAGTGCGACCCAGGTGCCCGAAAATTGTCGGCTCGCTGAACGAATTTTGTCACTCGCTCCGCCGCCAGCCGGGGAGACGGCCGGATATCAGGCGTTTGGCTCAAGCCCAGGGGTCGGCACGAAGGATGCTTCTGTGTCGGGGCAAGGAGGGGAGCAATGTCCCAAGCGCCTGTGGTGACCAAGGAGAATGACGTCTGGGTGATTCGGATTGAACGGCCCAACGGCAAGGTCCAGGAGTACCGCTGCGCCACGGAGAGCCAGGCCCGGCAGTTGGCGCTGGTGCTCGGCCGTCCGGACTCGGGCGGCCCTCCGCGTCCCGCCTCGTCGTCCAGCAACGCCGCCTGAGTTCAAGCCAGGGGCGGCGATGCACGCCGCCCCGGTCCGAGCCGACCCAGCGTTGTCGCACGGCCTCGCCCGACCTTGACCCGACGTGTGTCGGGTGTGAAGGGGCGGGGCCATGCGCTTCCGTCCATTCCTTGTATTGCTGTTCTTGTCGGTGGCCTGCGCCACGACGGAGTCGCGTCCGCGTCCGCCGGCGGTCCGGCTCGGCAACCTCCAGCGGGCTGCGGCCTTGCCCTGGATGGACGACGGGCGATGCGTCGTCCGGGAGGCGTCCCAGCCCTGGTCCGGGGTGGTGGAGCGGTGCTTCCACGCGCTCGACACCCGGAGGATCCGCTTTCGCGATACCGCGCGACGGTGCTCCGTGGCTTCGGCGGATGCGGCCACGCTGGAGATGATGGTCGGCGTCTGCCTGCTGACGCAGCCGGAGCTCGTGGTGGGAGCCGTGGTCGTCGTCGGCCTGGTGGTCGTGGCGGTCGCCATCCATGAGGAGATGGAGGCTTATGAGCTGAGGCCTTCGTTTCCCGACGAAGGCTCCCTGGAGGAGGCCGCGCCGGAAACCGTGCCCGTGGCCCAGGAGTCCGGGACGCAACGGAAGCCCGTGCCGGATCCGTCTCCCGCCGGGCAGGACTGGTTCCCGCCGGAGCCTCCGCGAGAC
The DNA here is from genome assembly GCF_026626765.1 of Corallococcus sp. bb12-1. Classification (NCBI taxonomy): domain Bacteria; kingdom Pseudomonadati; phylum Myxococcota; class Myxococcia; order Myxococcales; family Myxococcaceae; genus Corallococcus; species Corallococcus sp. bb12-1. The sequence continues at coordinate 18,998 of NZ_JAPNJZ010000016.1, forward strand.
TCGGATCCGCGAGAGCGCCGTCCGGAGTGCACGCCCCAGCCCGTGCAACACCTGGGTGGGGATGCCCTGCACAACATGTGCGCGGACAGGGTTCCGTTGAACGGGTTTCCCGGCTTCGATGTGCTCGTCAACGGGAAGCGGTTCGATGCGCTGCAACTCCGCGCCCGTGTGCTGTGGGAGATCAAGACCGACAACTTCGATACGTACTCGCGCGACCTGCGAAGAATCGTGATCAGCAAACAGGTGCGAGAGCTACGGCGGGAGCTCGAACTCGCCAGGGCCTGCGGCTTCGACTTCCGCATCGGCGTGCGGAGCGCAGCACACCGAGCCGAGCTGGAGTTCGAGGAGCCGGAGCTCAAGGATATCCTCGTCGTCATGGACTGGTGCTGACATGGCGGACTCGCAAAGCAACGAAATCAGAATCATCGTCTACGGACCCGCGCTCAGGGGCGATGATGGTCGCCCCGCGGCCATCGTGAATGGATTGGAGCGTGCGTTCCCTGGCCAGCGCCTCGTGTGGACCACCGCCGAAGACGGGCAGCGCACCCTCCTGACGGAACGCGATGCGTGGCTCGCCCAGCAAGAGATGAACGGAGCGTTTCCGTTCCTTCACAACTGCGATGAGAGTGACTTCGTGTCGGTCAGCGGCTGGGACGGTGAGGCATTCCACTCTTCGGGCGGACAGGCCCAGCTCGAAGTCCATGCGGATGTCCCCCTGAGCGCGGCAGGCATCGCGGTGACCTCGGACGTGCTGGAGGCCATCGCGGAGGCGGCACATGCCTACTGGGGACACGCGGCGCCGTTCGACGCGGGGTTGGACATCGCACGCCAGACGAGAAGCGGAACACCCCCTTCGACCCCGCCTCCACGCGGACTCCCGGCGCTCAGAAACCCCAGGGACATCCGCTCGCCGGAGATTCCGCAGCGTCTCGGGTGGCTCTGCTACTGGTCCGCCGCCGCCGCCCAGGTCATTGGCTTCCCCGACCCCGCGCGGGACGCGGACCTGCTGTCCCGGTCGCGGCGCACCGCCTCGGGCGGCTGGATCGTCCAGCTCACGGACACACCGCTGGACCTCGACAACCCGGCCCACCTGGACGCGCTCCTGCGCGCCTACGAGCGCTTCCCCGTGATTGGCGGACGCGCGGCCCCTTGAGGCCCACACCCCGTTCCTGACACACGGGCAGGAGGAGCCACCATGCCCACCGTCCCCTTCGAATCACTCACCCTGGATGCCGAGGGCCTGCCGCTGCACGTGCGCCAGCGCCACCCGGGCGGAACGCCCACCGTCCTGTTCCTCCACGGCTGGCTGGACCACTCGCACAGCTTCGACCCGCTCTGCGAACACCTGCCCCGGGACTGGCGCACGGTGCTGCTCGACTTCCGCGGCATGGGGGAGAGCGGCCACCTGGGGCCCGGCGCCACCTACCACTTCAGCGACCACCTGCTGGACGTGGAGGCCACCCTGGACGGGCTGTCCCTGCCCTCCGTGCACCTCGTGGGGCACTCGCTGGGAGGCATCGTCGCGCTCGCGTACGCCGCCGCGCGCCCCGAGCGCATCCAGAGCCTGACCCTCATCGAAAGCCTGGGCCCCTCCGGAGGTCCGCCCACGGGCGCGGTGCAGCGGCTGCGCGGCTTCCTGGATGACGCGCGCCGCCCGCCCAACCGCAAGCGCTACCCCACCGTGGAGGCCGCCGCGGAGCGCCTGCGCCAGGCCAACCCCACCCTCTCCCCGGACGCGGCCCTGCTCTTCGCCCGCCACGGCACCCACCCCACGCCGGAAGGCGAGCTGGCCTTCAGCTTCGACCCGCGCCACCGCCGCCGCTTCGGCCAGGGCTTCGACGAGGACCAGTGGCTGGCCCTGGAGGCCGCCGTCACCTGTCCCGTCCAACTGCTGCGCGGAAGTGAGGGCCTGGCTCCTTCCCCGGACATCCTCCAGGGACGACTGGACGCCTTGCGCACCCTGGTGGGCCCACCCCAGGTTTTCGACGGCGGCCACCACGTCCACCTGGAGCAGCCCCAGGCCGTGGCCACCGCGATCGCGACCTTCGTCCAGGGAAACGTCCGGTATCCCCCCTGAAAAGATGGGGGTGAGGGTTGGCAAAAGGTCAGGAAAAACCTTTCACCCTCCAGGGCACCCTGTTTCCCTCCAGCGCTCACTTGGCCGCCAATCCGCGCGCCAAGTCCCTGATTTCAGGTGGATGTCCCCGCCGGCCCAGCGACGGCACGGGACTTGATTAGACCCTGCCCGAGATGGATCACGTGTCCCGGGCATCCGTGTGCGTGTGGGTTGGAAGGGTGGGGAGCGGACAATGGTGAAGGGGTGGAGGGGTCGGTTCGTCCTGCTGGCTTCGTTGATGGCAGGGACGCTGGCGTGTCACGAGGAGGACCAGACGCGCGGAGTGCAGGCCACCGCGGTGCTGGACATGGAAGCGCTCGACTTCGGCGAGGTGCCGGTGGGCGAATGGCGTGAGCGCGAAGTGCGCATCCGCAACGTGGGCTACGTGCCCTTCTCCGCGCTGGAGGCGCTGGGGCTGGGCAACAATCCGTCGTACCAGGTGGAGCTCACCGAAGGTGGCGGCCGCGTGCCGCCGGGCGAGTCTCACGTGGTGAAGGTGCGCTTCCATCCGCTCGCCGAAGGCCCCGTCGAAGAGACGCTGCGCGTGACGACGGACGCCAACGTGGGCTCCCTGAACCAGCTGCCCGTGCGCGGCCTGGGCACGCCCACGAACATCGGCGTGAACCCGCCGGTGCTGGACTACGAGACGCTGGAAGTCGACAGCGACCGCGTGCTGGAGGTCACCGTCACCAACCCGGTGGACCTGCCCCTGACGTTGAAGGTCGCGGGCGACCAGGCGGATCCGTTCACGCCGGACACCATCACCGTGCCGCCCAACAGCACCCAGGTCATCCGCACCAAGTACCTGCCGCGCGCGCTGGGCCAGATGGGCGCCCGCCTGGAGGTCGTGTCGTGCGAGACGTGCACCCCGTCCGTGGTGGACCTGAAGGGCAACTCCGTGGCGAGCGCCTTCGCGTTCGACCCGGCGCCGGTGCCCTTCGACGAAATCCCGGTGCACGAGCGCACCGAGTCCTTCACCCGGGCGCGCAACATCACCTGGCGCCCCGTCACCATCTCCACGCTGGCCACCAGCGACACCGCCTTCTCGCCCCTGTCCAAGCCCGAGGGCTCCACGGTGCAGCCGGGCGAGGTGGTGGAGATGCGGATGGAGTTCGCCGCGCGCTTCTCCGGCCCCAACGTGGGCAACCTCACCGTGGCGTACGCGTCCGACAAGGCGCGTGAGTCGCGCGTGATGCTGGATGCTCGCGGCGGCCGGCCCACGCTGGCCGTGGCCCCGGTGGCGCTCGACTTCGGCGAGCTGCCGGTGGGCGGCAAGGTGGAGCAGGTCATCCGCATCACCAACGCCGGCAGCAACGGCCCCCTCACCTTCACCGGCGTGCGCGCTGAAGGCGACGCGGTGCAGTTCGCCGTGGCCACGCCCACGCGCGGCACGCAGAACTACCCGTGGAAGGCCGGCACCTGGCCCGCGCTGGAGGCCAACGGCCTCCAGATTGCCCCGGGCGACGACGCGCTGGAATTGAAGGTCTACTTCGAGCCCAAGACGGAAGGGCCCTTCACCGCCACGCTCTACGTGCAGTCCAACGACCTGTTCACGCCCGAGCGCGCCATCACCCTCACAGGCCGCGCCCGTGCGAGCGGCCCGTGCGTGTATGAGCTGCTGCCCCAGCCGTCGCTGGAGTTCGCCAACGTGGCCCCGGGCCGCGGCGCGGTGCTGGGCTTCTACTTCCGCAACCCCGGCCGGGCCGAGTGCGCCATCAAGAACGTGCACCTGTCCAACGACGGCGGCGGCGTGTTCACCATGCCCGGCGGTCCCATCACCGGCGGCGTGGTGCTCTACGACACGGCCTTCAGCTCCATGATCTCCTTCCGGGCGCCCACCACGGGCGGTGAGTTCAACGGCGAGCTCCAGCTCACGGTGAACAACCCCGCCTTCCCCACGGTGACTCTGCCCATCCATGCCGTGTCGCAGGCGTCCTGCCTCGTCGCCACGCCGTCCTTCGTGGACTTCGGGCCCATCCGCTACGACTGCGCCGCGAAGCCTCGCAAGACGTTCATCTCCAACCGCTGCAGCGAGCCGCTCACCGTGGCGGACGCCATCATCGGCAACGGCACGAGCAACCAGTTCTCGCTGATGACGCCCGTCACCGCGCCCGTCACGCTTGGGCCGGGCCAGGGCTTCGAGATGGAAGTGAACTACGCCCGCAATGTGCTGGGCCAGCACTTCAGCCCCATGTACCTGCGGGCGGACACGGAGCCCAACGGCTTCCTCGTCCCGCTGCTCGCGGAGACCAACCACGAGGGCATTCAGGTGGACCGCTTCACGCAGGGCACCGACAGCCAGTTGGACGTGCTCTTCGTGGTCTCCAACACCACCACCATGGACACCTACCAGCAGCGCCTGAAGTCCGCGATTCCCGGCTGGCTGGAGCGCGCCAAGGAGCTGAACGTGGACGTGCGCGTGGGCGTCACCAGCACCGGCCTCGTGCAGCGCACGGGCCTGTGCGGCGGCGGCGCCAACGGCGGTGAGGCCGGTCGCCTCTTCCCGGTGGACAGCAGCCGCGCCCGCGTCGTGTCCGGCACCAGCGCCAACGCGGCGGCCACCATCCAGTCCAACCTGGGCGTGGGCCTCTGCCACAACCTGGTGCAGGGCCTGGAGACGATGCGCCAGGGCCTCTCCGCCCCACTGTCGGAGCAGGCCGACGACATCCGCACGCCGCAGCCCAACGACGGCAACCTGGGCTTCACCCGCGCCGCGGCCCGCATGGCCGTGGTGGTGCTGGCGGACGAGGATGACCACTCGGGCTTCGAGCCGGACAGCTACATCCAGTTCCTCCAGACGCTGAAGGGCACGGGCATGTCCCAGCGCAGCAACCTGCACGCCCTTGTCCCCACCAGCACCGCGTGCACCACCGCCGGACCCAACGCGGACCGCTTCGCCGCGGTGGCCAAGGGCACGGGCGGTTCAGTGGGCTCCATCTGCGAGGGCGACTACCGGGGGTTCCTGGACCCCATCATCCAGCAGGCCGGTGAGCCGCAGGCCGACTTCACCCTCACCGCCCAGCCGGACGGTACCGGGGAGCTGAGCGTGCGAGTGAACGGCCGCGTCATCCCCAGCAACCAGTGGCTGTACGACACGGGCCGCAACGCCATCATCTTCAACGAGGGCTCGGTGCCCACCCCGGGCCAGTCCGTGGAGATCCGCTACCGCAGCATCTGCGCCCCGACGCCGTAGGGGGTTGCCCAAGACTCGTGACGCAGCGCGGCCGGGCCGGTCCCCAGGGGGGCTGGCCCGGTTCGCGTTTTCCGGGGTGACGGACTTTTGAGATCCGCGCGGGCGCGGCTATCGTCACGGTCGGAGTGGAAACGTTCGGCCGCTATGAATTGCTGCGCAAGCTGGCCACCGGCGGCATGGGGGCCGTCTACCTTGCCCGGCAGAAGGGGCCGGTGGGCTTCCAGAAGCTGCTGGTCGTGAAGCGGCTGTTGCCCCACCTGTCGGAGGACGACGAGTTCCTCCAGATGTTCCTGGACGAGGCGCGCATCGCGGCGCTGCTGAACCATCCGAACATCGCGCAGATCTACGAGATGGGGGATGTGGACGGGCAGTACTACATCGCCATGGAGTACGTGCACGGCGAGCCCTTGGGGTCGCTGGTGCCGCGCGCGTCGGCGCACCCGGGTGGATTCCCGCTGGGCCTGCGCTGTCGCATCATCGCGGAGGCGGCGGCGGGGCTGGACGCGGCGCACAACGCGCGCAGTCCGTCCGGCCGCAAGCTGTCGCTGATCCACCGGGACGTGTCGCCGCAGAACGTGCTCGTGGGTTTCAACGGCGGCGTGAAGCTCATCGACTTCGGCGTGGCGAAGGCGCAGGGCAAGCTGTCCCAGACGGTGGTGGGCACCATCAAGGGCAAGCACGCGTACATGTCCCCGGAGCAGGCGCGGGGCGAGCCGCTGGATGCGCGCTCGGACGTGTTCGGGCTGGGGACGGTGTTCTACGAGCTGCTCACCAACGGGCGCCTGTTCAAGCGTGAGTCGGAGATGGCCACGCTCAAGGCGGTGGTGGGCTTCAAGATCGTCCCGCCGTCGGAAGCGGTGCCGGGCATTCCCAAGTCGCTGGACGCCATCGTGTTCAAGGCGCTGGCGCGCAAGCGCGACGACCGGTTCTCCACCGCGGGCGAGCTGCAGCTCGCGCTGGAGGAGTTCCTCCAGCAGGAGAAGCTGCACGGCACCAGCGCGCACCTGGCCGCGTTCATGCGCGACGTGTACGCGGACGAACTGGAGGAGGAGCGCTTCGCGGCCGAGCCGACGATGATCTACTTCGACCCGCGCCTGATGGCCCGGCCGGGCGCCGCGGCCCCGAAGGTGACAGGGACGCTGCCGGCCCAGGGCAAGGCGCCCGCGAAGCCGCCTTCGCCGGAGCCGTCCGCCGTGAGCCAGTCGTCGACGAAGGCCGCGGCCACGCCGGAGGACTCCGGGGTGGCGCGTCCGCCGGAGCGGCCCGTGCGGACGAAGGAGAACTCCGGCCTGAGCCGTCCCGAAGCGCGGCCGGTGCGTACGAGGGAGAACACCGGCCTGAGCCACGCGGACACGCGCCCCGTGCGGGGCGATGAGGACGCGGGCCGGACGGGTGAGAAGTCTGCCGGATCCACGCCGGAAGGGCCCGTGGCGTTCAGGCCGACCGCGAAGCCCGTGCGCACGTCGGAGGGCGCCTCCGGCAGTCGTTCCGCCGCGAAGGCCGTGCGGACCTCCGAGGACGCCGACAGCCGTTCCGCCCCGAAGCCGGTTCGCGCGCAGGAGGAGGCCGCCGACAGCCGCGCCGCCCCGAAGCCCGTGCGCGCGCTGGAGGGTGCCGCTGACAGTCGCTCCGCGTCGAAGCCGGTGCGTGCGGCGGAGGACTCCGTCGGGGGCAAGGTGCCCGCGAAGGGAGCCCGCGCCTCCGAGGGCTCCGTCTCCAACGCCCGGCGCCCCACGCGCGGCAACGGCCCCGACTCCGACAAGTAGGAACCAGGCCCGCGGGCGCGACGCTCCCGCCAAGGAGGCCGTCTTCGCGTGACGCCGTGGCCCGCCTCCGCCCGGACTCACCGGGCGGACATCGCGCCTACAGGCTCGCCAGCGCGACGCGGTACAGCGCGCGGTAGCCCATGCGCGGGGCGACCTCGAACCGCTCCGCGTTGAAGATATCGCCCAGGAGCGCCTGCCCGTCCGGCGTGGACTGCAACCCCAGCAGCGCCGACTCCAGCGACGCCACCAGCGGCGCCGGCAACCCCATGGCCACGGGCACGCCGTCGTTGGGCGCCTCGTCCGTGTAGGCCAGCAGCTCGAAGCGCGAACCCATCCCCTTGCCCAGCACGTCCTCCACGCCCGCGGCGAACGTCAGCCCGGTGGAGGCCGGCGGACAGAACACGCTCGTCACATCCGCCTTGCCCCCCAGCACCGCATCCAGCGCGCCCTGGTACGAGCCCGTGAACTGCTGCGACACGAACGCCCGCGACGGCTCCAGGCCCTGCGTCTTGAGGTACGCGCTGGGCAGCAGGTAGCCCGCCACCGAATCGCGGTCCACCCACGCCGCCTTGGCGCCCTTGAGCTTCTCCAGCGTCAGCCCGGAGCCCGCCCGGCCCACCAGCGCGGAGCGATAGCTGGACATGCCCCGGCGCACCCCGCGCACCAGCACCCGCACCCCCATCGCCTCCATGCGCGCACACACGAAGGGCGGCGCCCAGGCGGCATCCGCCCGCCCGGACAGCAGGTCCTTGGCGAGCGTCTCGTAGCTGGTGGCGACTCCCACCTCCACGAGCTTGCCCAGCGCGCGCTGGAGGAATGACGCGAGCCGTTCCGCGCGCTCGCGCGCCGTCTCACTGCCCAGCGACGGCGGCAGGCCGAAACGGAAGGAGTGCCGTGAACCGGAGGGGACGTGCGGGGTCATTCCACTCCCTGCTTACCCCTGCTGGTCCAACCGCGCCACTTCATCGTCCGCCAGACCGAACGTCGCCTGGAGCAGGTCCAGGATGCGCTGCTCCGCGTTACTGGTCCTCCCGGACGCGTGGGCGATCTTCGTGGCCAGCTGGTACGCCTTCATCCGCTGCGAGTGCGTGGCCAGCCCGTGCGCCAGCACATGCAGTCGCTGCGGCAGGCCGTCCGACGCCAGCGCCGCCACCGACTCGCTGACGAAGCCCTGCGCCCGCTCCGGGCTCACGTTCTGGAAGAGCGGATCCGCCGCGAAGCTCTCTACCATCGCCCGGGCCTCCGCCTCCTTCAACTGGCCGTCCGCCGCCAGCACCAGCACCATCACCTCCGCGAACAGCCGCTCCACGGGCTCACCCAGCGCCTCGGACAGGCTGCCGCCCTGCTCGATGACGTCGATGATCTGCGCCACCTCGTCCTCGGAGATGCCCAGCGCCGCCTGGAACGTCTTCAAGAGCCCCAGCTCCGAACGCGTGGCCCGCTGATCCGCCAGCGCCACCGCCGCCGCCAGCCCGAACGCCAGCATCCGGTTCTTGTGGTCCGGCAGCCGCCGCCGCAGCGACGCCAGCACCTCTTCCAGGTTGCGCGCCTCCGACAGTCGCGCCGCGCTGGACTCCACCAGGAGGTTCAGTTCGCCCGCCTGCGTGCCCTCGAACTCCGGGCGCTCCAGCACGCGCGCCAGCAGGGTCTGCATCTCGCGCTGGGACACGCTGCCGTCGGCCATCGCGGCCAGCAGCATCGCCTCCACCAGCGCCGCGTTGCGCTCCTTGCGCGTCTTTATTGCCTGGTCTCGAGCCATGGACTGGCGCTCCCTTGCGTGTCGTCGGTGGGGGGGGGAACCACGGGCCCGTCTTCATTCGCGTTCAGCGGGTCCGGGTTCAGGGTCTTGTCCAACAGATGCGTGGGCCGCACGTTCGACATCGCGTTGAGCAGGCTCTGGCGGACGTTGGGGATCTCCTTGCCCAGGTCCTCCACCAGCCTCTGCATCCGCTTGCGCTGCAGGTTCTCCTGCGAACCGCACAGGTCGCAGGGGATGATGGGAAACGCCTTCGCCTGCGCGAACTGGATGATCTCCTTCTCCGGCGCGTAGCACAGCGGCCGGATGACCACGTTGCGCCCGTCGTCGCTCTTCAAGAGCGGCGGCATCGCCTTGAGGCTCCCGGCGAAGAACATGTTCAGCAGCATCGTGTGGATGAGGTCGTCGCGGTGGTGCCCCAGGGCAATCTTGTTGCAGCCCAGGTGCACGGCGGCGTTGTAGAGGATGCCCCGGCGCAACCGCGAACAGACCGAGCACTGCGTCTTCCCCGGCGGCGTCTTCTCCAGCACGATGCTGTAGGTGTCCTCCTTCAGCATCTTGTAGGCGTACCCCTCGCGCTGGAAGTAGCCCTCCAGGATGTGACCGGGGAATCCCGGGTGTCCCTGGTCGAGGTTCACGGCGAGGAGGTCGAACTTCACGGGGGCCCGCCGCTGCAGCTCTCGCAGCAGGTGGAGCATCGTGTAGGAGTCCTTGCCCCCCGACACGCCCACCATGATGCGGTCCCCGGCCTCGATGAGGCGGAAGTCCGCGATGGCTCGGCCCATGTGGCCAAGCAGGCTCTTTTCCAGGCGTTGGGCGTCGTTCATCGGCGGGGCCATCCTAGCGGCGGTTCGGGAAAAAACACGTCAAAGGGGCGGGCCGGTCCGCTAGCCTGCTCCCCGCGATGCCGACCTTCCCTCAAGGTGCCCTGGATGTGGTGGACGCAGCCGGCGCGGAGGCGGCCACGCGAGTGCTCGAATCCGCGCCCGAACTGGCGGTGGACCTGGAGGCGGACGCGATGCACGCCTTCCGCGCCCGGCTGTGCTTCCTCCAGTTGGGCACCGACGCTGACATCTTCCTCTTCGACACGCTCCAGCCGGGCGTGGACCCGCGCCTGCTCGTCCCCCTCATGGCGGACCCGGAGCGCACCAAGTTCTTCCACGCAGCGCAGGGCGACCTCCAGTTCCTCGCCGAAGCAGGCGTGCGGGTGCGCGGCCTCTTCGACACGCACCGCGCGGTGACGCTCCTGGGCTGGCCCAAGGTGGGCCTGGCCGACCTGGCCCGGGAGAAGCTGGGCATCGAACTGCCCAAGGAGCACCAGCAGTCCGACTTCGCCCTGCGCCCCCTGCCTCCGGGCATGCGCGACTACATCGCCAACGACGTGCGCTACCTGGTCGAATTGGGCCGGCAGGTGCGCGACGCGTGCCGCGAGGCGGACATCCTGGAAGAGGTGCTCCTGGACTGCGCGCGGATGTGCGACGAGGCCGCGGCCCGCCCGGAGACGGGCGCCGAGTACAAGCCCAAGCTGTCGCGCAGCGGCCTGTCCTCGACGCAGTACGCGCTGGCGCACGCCATCGCCCAGGGGCTGCACAAGCAGCGGCTGGAGTGGGCGGAGAAGGACAACGTGCCCATGGGCCGGATGCTGTCCAACATGGCCATCACGGACCTGGCGCTGAAGCAGCCCAACACCCACAAGGACCTGGCGCGCGCGGCCGGCGTGCGCGGCGCCGTGGTGCGCGCGCATGGCGACGCCATCCTCGGCCTCATCCGCGAGCAGCAGGAGAAGGCCGCCCGGGGAGAGCTGGACCTGGACCGCGAGACCAAGGGTCCGCGCGACCCCCACCGGCGCAAGCGCGAGGACGCCCTCAAGGCCTTCCGCATCGACCAGGCCACGGCGCGCAAGGTGACGCCCAGCGTGATCCTCACCAACCCGCTGATGGACGCGCTCGCGGCCCAGCCGCCCGCGAACACGGAGGCGCTGACCCAGTTGCCGTACTTCGGGGAGAAGCGGGTGCGGCTCTACGGTGAAAAACTCGTCGCGCTGCTCGCGCCCTACCCAGTGCTGGGAAGCTGACGTTTCCCGGCACGTAAAGACGGGCCCGCCCGAAGCGCGCGAAATGCCTGGGCATCCCTGGGGCGCGCGGTGTCCAGGGGCCCCGGAAGCGGGTGTTCAGGCCCCATCTGGACCCCCGGTGCAGGTTGCCGGGACAGCGAGCATGCGTACCTTTGTCGCCTCACCCAGGGAGGGCGTGGTCATGTTGGGAGCCAGGGCAGGTGGGGCGCGTACAGAGGTTTCCCGGTGCATCGCCGCGAGCCTGCAGTGCCAGACCTCCTGCGAGGAGGGCATGGCGCGGCTGAAGGCGCAGGGCCTTCCGGCGGACGCCGACGCCGTGCGCCTGCTGCGCCAGTGCGCGGAGCTGTGCGAGCTCAACGTCCGGGCCCTCCAGAAGGAGAGCCGGCTGTCGCGGCGCACCGCCAGCCTGTGCTTCGAGCTGGGCAGCCAGGTGGCTCGCGCCGCGTGGCTGGAGGCGCAGGACCCCGCCTCCAATGCCCTCGCGCGGGACGCGCTGCACCTGGCGCGCGCGTGCCGTCCGCTGGTGTTCGCAGCCTGAGCGGACCTCCCCGCTAGAGCGTGACGCCATACAGCGCGCCGTACTTGGCGCGCAGGTACACGAGGAAGTCGCGATCCGTCAGCCCTGCTCCGGTGACGGCCTGCACGCGCTCCTCGGCGGGCAACCGGAAGCCGTGCGAGTGCACCTGGGCCCGCAACCATCCCCTCAAGGACGACGTGTCCCCCCGGGCGAGGTGCGCGTCCAGCTCCGGCAGCGCGCGTGAAGCCGCGGCGTGCAGTGACGCGGCGTACAGGTTGCCCAGCGCGTACGTCGGGAAGTAGCCCAGCTCGCCCCAGGCCCAGTGGATGTCCTGCAACACGCCCTGCGTGTCGTCCGGAGGCGTGACGCCCAGGTAGCGCCGCATGCGTTCGTTCCACGCGGACGGCAGCTCCGACACGGGCAGCTCATCGCGCAAGAGCGCCAGCTCCAGCTCGTAGCGCAGGGCGATGTGCAGGTTGTACGTCACCTCGTCCGCCTCCACGCGGATGAGCGAGGGCGCCACGTGGTTGATGCCCGCGTGGAAGCCGTCCAGGTCCACCTCCCCAAGCTCGCGCGGGAAGGACTCCTTCAGCGCGGGGAAGTGGTGCACCCAGAAGGCGCGGCCGCGTCCCACCAGGTTCTCCCAGAGGCGGGACTGGGACTCGTGCAGGCCCATGGAGGGCACCGACGCCAGCGGCGTGCGCAGCAGCTCCGGGGCATAGCCCTGTTCGTACAGGCCGTGGCCTGCCTCGTGGAGCGTGCCGAAGAGCGCGGACAGGGGGTGCGTCGCGTCCAGGCGCGTGGTGAGCCGCACGTCGTGCGCGTGCTGGCTGTTGGTGAAGGGGTGGATGCTGACGTCCTGCCGGCCCGCCTCCAGGTCGAAGCCCACCGCCTCCAACAGCCGCATCGTGAAGCGCCACTGCTGGGCGGTGTCGTAGGCGCGTCCGTCCAGGAACGCGGGCGCGGGCCGCCGCGCCTCCGCGATGGCCGCCACCATGGGGATGAGCGCGTCACGCAGCGCGGTGAGCACCGGCGTGAGGCGCTGCACGCGCATGCCGGGCTCGAAGCCTTCGAGCAGCGCGTTGTAGCGCTCGCCGTCGTGGCCCTGCGCGTCCGCCTGTTCGCGCCGGAGCGCCAGGAGCGCCTCCAGCGCGGGCTGGAAGTGGGCGAAGCGCTTCGCCTCGCGGGCCTCGCGCCAGGCCTGGATGCCGGCGCCCTGGGCCTCCGCCAGCGCGGTCACCAGCCGGGCGGGCAGCCGCACCGCGCGCTCCCGGTCGTGGGTGAGCACGCGCACCATGGCCTGCTCGTCGGGCGTCAGGGCCTGGGAGGCAGGGCCCGGTTCGCTGGCGCGGGCCAGCGCTTCGCCCAGGCGCGGGTCCACCAGCCGCTCGTGCTGGAGGGCCTGGAGGGTGGAGATTTGCTGGGCGCGGGCAGGGGCGGCCTTGGCGGGCAGGTAGACCTCCCGGTCCCAGGAGGCCAGGTTGATGACGCCGTGCAGGTCGCACAACTCGTGCATCCGGTTTCGCAGCCAGGTGTCCATGACTGTGTTTCTAACGCGCTTCCAGGGTATGAGGACGCCGCGATGGCCAACATCCTCCAATTCTTCATGGCACCCGACGATGAGGTCGCCTTCTTCCGTTTCCTGGAGCGCCACGTGCTGGAGGTCTACCCCCGGCGCGTTCCCGTGGACTGGAAGCCCTTCCGCGCCAGCATGGACAGCGTTCCCCACCTGCCGGAGGAGGACCTGTACCTCGTGGCCAGCGACATCGGCCCGGCGCTGGTGGACAAGGTGAAGCGCGGGAAGGACAAGGGCTCGTGGCGCATCGACGAGGTGCGCTCGCCCGTCATCTTCATCGCGCGCTCGCGCCGCAACGAAGAGGGCGAGCTGCTCAGCGGCCAGATGTGGGTGGAGTTGGAGGTGACGTCCCAGACGGGCCGGCGCGACGCCGCCCCGGACAAGTTCCGCCGCCTCTACCTGGAGGTCGAAGAGTTCATCAAGAAGACCTTCCGCCGCGGCGACCCGAAGGACTTCTTCGTCGGCCCCAAGGCCGCGCGCCTCTTCAAGGAGGGCCTCGTGCTGCGCGATTCCGCCTTCCGGGGCGGCACCGTGGTGCCGCACAAGTAGCTCGCTGCCTTCCGGGGCGGTGGGAGGCGCGCGTTGCCGCCTCCCTGCCCCGCGTCGGCGCTAGCTTCCGGTGGCGACCGGGGTCGTGGCGCGAATCATGGGCGCCTCGGCCACGAACTTCAGCTCCGGGTGCTTGTCCTCGGCGTGCTGGAGCGCCCAGTCGTCGCGGAAGAGCACCAGGGGCAGCCCGTCACGGTCCTGCACCGTCTGCCGGTTGCCTTCCCAGTCGAACGAGCGCGGGTCGAAGTTCGCACCCACCACCCAGCGGGCGTGGCTGAAGGGCAGCCGGTCCAGCGCGATGCGCGCGCCGTACTCGTGCTCCAGGCGGTACTGCAGCACTTCGAACTGGAGCGCGCCCACCACGCCGACGATGGGGTCCTTCATGCCCATGCTCAGCTGCTGGAAGATCTGCACCGTGCCCTCTTCGGACAGCTGCTCCAGGCCCTTCTCCATCTGCTTGCGACGCAGCGGATCCTTCGAACGCACCACCGCGAAGAACTCCGGGCTGAAGCGCGGCACGCCCTCGAAGGCCACGTCCGTGGCGCCTTCGGCCAGCGTGTCCCCGATGCGGTACTGGCCCGGGTCGAACAGGCCGATGACGTCCCCCGGCCACGCGTCCTCGATGGAGGTGCGCTCGGCGGCCATGAACTGGCTGGGCTTGGCGAGCCGCACCTCCTTGCCCAGTCGCGAGTGGAACGCGTTCATGCCCTTGACGTAGCGGCCGCTCACCACGCGCATGAACGCGATGCGGTCGCGGTGCGCGGGGTCCATGTTCGCTTGAATCTTGAAGACGAAGCCCGCGAACTTGGGGTTCGTCGGCTCGCGCTCGCCCGTCGTGGTGAGGCGCGAGGAGGGCGCGGGCGCCAGGTCCAGGAACGCGTCCAGGAAGGGCCGCACGCCGAAGTTCGTCATCGCGCTGCCGAAGAACATGGGCGTCAACTGCCCGGAGTCCGACTTCTCGCGGGTGAACGCGTCACCGCCGATGTCGAGCAGCTCGATTTCCTCGTTGAGCTTCGCCAGCTCTGATTCGGAGAGGAAGTTGAGGATGTCCGGCGAGTCGATGGCCACCGAGCGCTCAGTGACTTCCGACTCACCGTGCGACCCTTCGGCGGAGAACACGTGCACCACGCGCGCCTGCCGGTCGTAGACGCCCCGGAACTCCGGCCCCATGCCGATGGGCCAGTTCATCGGGTAGGAGCGGATGCCCAGCACCTGCTCCAGCTCGTTCATCAGCTCCAGCGGTTCGCGGCCGTAGCGATCCAACTTGTTGACGAAGGTGAAGATGGGGATGCCGCGCATGCGGCAGACCTTGAAGAGCTTCTTGGTCTGCGGCTCGACGCCCTTGGCCGCGTCGATGAGCATCACCGCCGCGTCGGCCGCGGACAGCGTGCGGTAGGTGTCCTCGGAGAAGTCCTGGTGGCCCGGGGTGTCCAGCAGGTTCACCGCGTGGTCGCGGTAGGTGAACTGGAGCACCGACGACGTGACGGAGATGCCTCGCTCCTTCTCCAGCTCCATCCAGTCACTGGTCGCGTGCCGCCGCGCACGCTTGGCCTTGACGCTGCCGGCCAGGTGGATGGCGCCGCCGTAGAGCAGCAGCTTCTCCGTCAGGGTTGTCTTTCCCGCGTCGGGGTGGGAGATGATGGCGAAGGTACGTCGCCGTGCGACCTCCCGCTCTAGCTCGTTGGCCATGATCCGAGGCCAACTATCACGGGCGGTCTTTCCTTGCAGCTTGCAAGCAGCGCCTGGAGGCCCGGCCGGGCTCCGGCCCTCCCACAGGCCCCCTCCCCGCCCCCTCGCCGCCCCTCCTGGAGCCACGCCATGCAGCGCACCCTCCATGCCACCGACACCCCCTGGGAGCCCCGCGTGGGCTACTCGCGGGCGGTGCGCGTGGGCCCCTTCGTCTCCGTCTCCGGAACCACCGCCACGGATGCCCAGGGGCAGCTCGTGGGTGAAGGCGACGCGTACCGGCAGGCGGCCCAGGCGCTCGCCAACATCCGCTCGGCGCTGGAGGCGGTGGGGGCTCGGATGGAGGACGTGGTGCGCACGCGCATGTACGTCACCGACATCTCCCGCTGGGAAGAGGTGGGACGCGCGCACGGGGAATGCTTCCGGGACATCCGCCCCGCCACGTCGATGGTGGAGGTGAAGGCCCTCATCGACCCGAGGATGCTGGTGGAGATTGAAGCGGACGCCGTGGTGGCGTCCGCGCTCGGCTGAGGGCGCCGGGCCCAGGAGCCTGAGCGCATGGCCCCTGGATGCGCCGGGCCGGGCAGACGGGCCCATGCACGAAGCCCGTGGATGCGCCGAACCTGGCAGACCGGCCCGTGCGCACGGACCTGGATGCGCTGGGCCGAGCGCATGGGTCCGAGCGCACGGAACCGGGTGCGCCAGTTCGAGCGCACCAGTCCGAATGCATCGGGAGGAAGCCGCCCTCAGAACTCCGAGCTGACGTCGGCGGGCACGTCATCCGGCGCGCCGGGGTTGCCGGGCTCGGGGGACAGGTCGTCGCCAGTGCCTTCGGGAGGCGTCACGTCTCCGCGCAGCTCCGGCCCACGGCAATCCTGGACGGTGCCCACGCGGCTGCCGGCCACCTCCGTGCAGGACTCCACACGGCCGCCGTCCGTGCACTGGAGGAGGACGCGGAACTGCTCCTTCTCCTGCGCGTCCCAGCACGCACTGCCGACGTAGTAGGTGTTCGCCGCGATGTCGCCGCCCCAAGCGCGGAGATCCGCGCGACCGCCGAGTCCCGGGATGTGGCGCACGGAGGTGAGCACCTTCTCCTTCGCGGAGGTGGCGGTGCTGCCCAGGTTGTACGCACCCAGCACGCGCACGCGCGTGACGCCGGTGGCCTGGAGCTTGTGGCCCACGAAGGCGCCGGTGACGGCTTCATGCTGCGCGGTGTTGGGGGTGAAGTTCGCCAGCCGGTACGCCAGCGACTTGCTGCCCTGGCCGAAGTGCGCGAACGACATCATCAGCTTGCCCTGGCCCGCGAAGGACGGGGACACCGCCTTCAGGTTGTCCAGGGAGATGACCAGCGTGCCCCGGCCCCGGTGCGCCTCACCGTTGCGCTTGAGCGCGCCAGCGGCGACCAGCTTGTACGCGGTGTCGTCCGTGCTACCCAGCGGCCGGGCCTCCAGCTTCCACTGGAAGCGCTGCCCCACGCCCTTGCGCACGGCGAGCTTGAAGGTCGCGTTGGCGCGGTCCTGAGGGCCGTACACCAGCACGTCGCCGGGCTGCGCGTCGGCGGTCTTCTTCACCAGGTCCGCGAGGGGTACCAGCGCCTGCCGGAGCGCGTCGTTGAGCGCCTTCACCTCCATGCGCGCGCCCTCCAGCATCGCGGCACCTTCGCCGTCGAGCGCGGCCTCCGTCTCCCGCAGGTCCTGCGCGATGAGCGCCGCGCCGTCCTGTTCGAGCGCGTCCGCGTTGAGCTCCAGCGAGGTGCCCTCGAAGTCCGGCAGGGACTCCAGCGCCTCCTGATCATCCACCCCGCCGCACGCCGTCGAGAGCACCAGGGCCGCCCCCACCGCCAACGTCTTGTTCCAGCGCATCGTCATCTCCAGGTCGAAAGGTTCGCGTGACTGCCAGCTGTTCCTTCCAACCCGGCGGGCGTGCGCCGGTTGCGGGCGGGGAATTATTTCCCGCACCGGGCAGGTAGGCGGGTGTCGGCCCGGGGGTGGCTGTCCTCCGTGGCAGGGCCTACCTTGCAGGTACCATGGGCGTCGAATGGAAGAGCAACATCGACATCGCGGACGCGCTGGAGCGGGTCGCGGACCTGTTGGACACGCAGGACGCGATGCCCTACCGCGTGGGCGCGTACCGCAAGGCGGCGGCCACCATCGCAATGTGGCCGGACTCCGTCACGCAGGTGCTGGCGGCCGGAGGCGAAGCGGGCTTGCGGGAGCTGCCCGGGGTGGGCAAGAGCATCGCGGCGGCGGTCGCGGAGTTCGTGCGAACCGGGCGGATGGACCTCCTCGAAAGGCTGGAGGGGGAAGCCTCTCCCGAGAGCCTGCTCGCCAGCGTGCCCGGCATTGGCGAGGAGCTGGCCAAACGCATCCATGAGGCCTTGGCCATCACCACGCTGGAGGCGCTGGAGATGGCCGCGCATGACGGCCGGCTGGAGCGCGTGGAAGGCTTCGGACCCCGGCGCGCGGAGCAGGTGCGCGAGGTGCTGGCGGCGCGACTGGAACGCAACCGGAGAGCGCGCGAGCAGGCGCGGTCCCATGTCCACGAGGATGTGCCCCGACCGTCGGTGGAGCTGCTGCTGCGCGTGGATGCGGACTACCGCCGGAGGGCGGCGGACGGGGAGCTGCGCCGCATCGCCCCCAAGCGCTTCAACCCTTCCGGGGAGGCCTGGCTGCCAGTGCTGCGCGAGCGTCTGGACGGATGGAACCTGCGGGCCCTGTTCTCCAACACGGCACTGGCGCACCGGCAGAAGACCACGCATGACTGGGTGGTCCTCTACTACGACCAGGATGAGATCCGGGGGCAGTGCACCGTGGTGACAGCCCACGGTGGCCCGATGGATGGACTGCGCGTCGTGAAGGGCCGCGAGGACGAATGCCTCGCGCACTACCACCACGGTGAGGCGGAGCACGAAGCACCGCACGCGGGCGCCTGAAGCCCGGCCGTCACCCACGAGGAGCGGGCAGCCTCGCCCCTCGTGGAGGAAATGTCAGGGCGTGGGTGAATACACATCCGCGCCAAGGCGCGCGCCGCCACTCCCACTGCCACCCGCGACCAGCACCCGTCCCGAAGGCAGCACCGCGAGGTCGTGGTGCGTGTTGCGAGAGGACAGGATGCCCGCCGGCGTCCACGTATCGGTGGCGGCGTCGTAGACCTCCGCGGAGTCGAGGACGCCCAGGCCCGAGCCGCCCTCCCCCGTCACCACCAGCACGCGACCGGTGGACAGCTTCGTGGCGTGCGCCAGGTAGCGCGGCGTGCCCAGCGGCGACACGTTCTTCCACGTGCCGAGCGCCACGTCATAGACCTCCGCGGAGCGCAGCGCGCCGTCCGAACCCCAGCCCCCCACCACCAGCACGCGCTGGCCATCGCCCAGTGGCACGGCGACGTGGCCGTAGCGCGCCGTCGCGAGCGGCGACGTGAGTCGCCAGGTCCCCGTGGCCGGGTTGTACAGTTCCGCGGTGGCGGTGATGGTCGCGCCATCCGTGGAGATGCCGCCCATCACCAGCACCTCGCCCGAAGCCAGCGGCACCGCGGCGTGGAATGAACGCGAGTGGGCCATGGCGCCCGTGAAACTCCAGGTGCCGGCGGCCGGGTCGAACAGCTCCACGCTCGCGAGGTTCGTTGCCGAGCCCGTACCCGACACGCCGCCCGTCACCAACACCTTCCCCGAGGTCGCGAGCAGCGTCGCGGTGTGACGCGCCCGGCGCGTGCCCAGGTCCGCCACCGGCGACCAGGTGCCGGTGGTGGGCGTGTACACCTCCGAGGCGGACAGCCACGTGGACGCATCCCGCTGTCCGCCGGTGACGAGCACCCGGCCGTTGCCCAACAACGTGGCGGAGTGCAGGAAGCGCGCGGTCCCCAGGGCCGCGGTGTCCTGCCAGGAGTCCGTCGCCTCGTCGTACAGCGCGGCGCTGGCGAGCGCACCGCCACCGACAGGGAAACCGCCCGCGACCAGCACGGCGCCCGTGCCCAACCGGGTGGCGGTGAGCTGCGCGCGCGCGGCGGCGAGGTTCGCGGCCGGGCGCCACGGCAGCGAGGACGGCCGGTAGCGTTCAGCGGACGCATTGAGGACGCCCGCCTGCGCCACGCCGCCCAGGACGAGCACTTCCCCCGAGGGCAGCAGCGTGGCGGTGTGGCTGATGCGACGCGTGGCCATCCACGCAGTCCCCGCCCAGGTGCCGGTGGCCGGCTCGAAGAGCGAGGCGCTCTCCAGATAGGGCTGTCCGCCGTTGGAGCCGCCCGTGACGAGCACCTGCCCGGAGGTGAGCAGCGTGGCGGTGTGGAAGACGAGGAGCGACGGCAGGCTTCCCTGGGGCGTCCAGGTGTCGGTGGCCGGGTCGTACAGCTCCGTGGTGGCGGTGGCGAGGCTGCCCGCGAAGCCGCCCGTCACCAGGACCTGGCCGGACAGGAGCAACGTCGAGGTATGGCCCGTGCGCTGGACGACCATGGGGGCCGCCGGCAGCCACGTCCCGGTCGCCGGGTCATAGAACTCCGCCGACGCGAGCACGGTGCCATTGGCGCTGGCGCGACCTCCGCTGACGAGCACCCGCCCGTTGGCCAGCAGCGTCGCGGTATGGCCCACGCGGGACGCGACCATGCGGCCGGTGGCGCTCCAGGTGTTCGTCGCGGGATCGAAGAGGAGGGCGGTGGCCAGCGCATTGCCGGCGCCGCTGTCTCCACCCGCGACGAGCACCCGCCCGTTGGGCAGCAGCGTCGCGGTGTGCTGGGAACGGGGCAGGTCCAGGCCGCTCACGGCGGTCCAGGTGTTGGTGTCGGGATCGAACACCTCCGAACCCGCCGCGCCCAGTGAAGAAGTGCCGCCGCCCACCACGAGCACGCGGCCGGACGCGAGCAGCGTCGCGGTGTGACGCTGGCGGTGGGTCGCCATCGCGCCCAGGGAGAACCAGCGGCTGGTGCGCGGGTCATACAGCTCCGCGGCGGACGTGCTCCCGCCAGCGACAAGCACATAACCATTGCGCAGCAGGGTGGCGGTGGGGTCCACGCGCACCGAAGCCATGGATCCAGCGGTGCTCCACGCCGACGTATCGACCAGCGCGGCGGAGCGGGTAACGAATGACTGCTCATCAGGAGAACAAGCCGAGGCGCACGCAAGCGCGAGCGCGGCCATCAGGCCGTTGAAACGGAGACGCATCATCTGAGGGGTGGTCCTTCACTGCACTGCGGGGGGACACGGCTTTCGCCGTGGGGGGGCGGCCCCTTAACCCAAATCAAAGGGAGACACCACCAGTGAATCCCTTTCAGTCCACGTTCCAGCGGTCCGTGCTTCCGTGTCGAACCTCGTGGCGAGGGGGCAGGCCCGGCAAGGCTCCCTGCTGACGGCCCCCACTGCCGTGCAGTCCGTCCTGCCCCGTCGCCGCCCCGGTGCTACCTTGCGAGGAGGACCCTTGTCCGTATCCTGGGGAGCACCGTGGCACCGAAGAGCGACGAGATGCTGGAGCAACTGCTGCGCCTGGGCGAGGACTCGTTCACCGAGTTCAAGAGCGTCGTGCATAGAAGCTTCCAGCTCGATGCCGAAGACATCGCGAAGGCCATCGCATCGATGGCGAACACCAAGGGCGGACTGGTTCTCATCGGCGTCGAGGATGACGGGACCGTGACCGGTACCGGGGATCGTAAGCACACCGACAAGCTCATGACGCAGGTAGGCCAGCTCTGCCAGGATCGCATCGAGCCACCCCTCATCTGCACGACCCAGAAGCGGGAGTACCAGGGCCAGACGATCCTCCAGGTGGAGGTCCCCGCGTTCAGCCCGAGTCGTCCTCACCGTGCAGCCAGCAGGTACTACGTCCGGGATGGCAACGTCTCACGCGAAGCAAAGCGTGAGGAGTTGGTCCGCATGCTCCAGTCCACGGACGCCCACTTCGATGAGCAGGAGATGTCCGGGGCCTCCATCGAGGACCTCGACACGGAGGCCGTGCGTGCGTTCTTCGCGAACGCCTATCAACGGCAGGTTTCCGACCAGAACCTCGTGCCCCACCTGACCTCGCTCAAGTGTCTGGAGCGAACAGGCGTTCCGACCGTGGCCGGCATCCTGATGTTCGGCACGCAGCCCACCCGGTGGCTGCTGGATGCACGCATCTCCGCGGTGCGCGTCCAGGGCCGGACCATTTCGAGCACGTTCCTGGACCGGCAGGACATGGAGGGGCGACTGCTCGACCAGATTGATCAGGCCAGCGCCTTCATCCAGCGCAACATCGCGGCGCCCTCGCATGTCCAGGGCATGACGCGCGTCGAGGATGGCCTGCCGGTGGAGGTCATCCGCGAGGCGGTCCTCAACGCGGTGACCCACCGCGACTACAGGCCAGCCTCTCAGATCCGGATCAGCATCTTCGACGACCGGATCGAGTTCACGAATCCGGGGGACCTCCTGAACCACCTGACGCTGGAGAACATCCGGCAGGGGGGCATCAGCCAGAAGCGGAATCCCATCCTGGCGTCCCTCCTGGCCAAGGCCCAGCGGAGGGAGAATCTGGGGTTCGGTGTGCCCGACATGGTGCGGGTGCTGGGCGAGAAGGGGTTCAGGGAGCCCACCCTCGAAATCACGGCGGGCCACTTCAAGCTGGTGCTCTGGACGGAGCGAGTGAGCGCATGAGCGACGACGGGACGGATGTTCCAAGGAAATCCTCGCCCGTGCTCGCGGTGATCCAGGTGCGGGTGGGGCTGACGCAGGATGAAGCGTCTTCCATGGTCCTCAAGGCCCGGCTCTTCGCGGGCATCCAGTACATTTCCCAGCAGCTTCCGGACGCCGAAATGCGGGAGATGGGCACGGGCAACTGGCGTCTGTCCCTAACGGGGGCAGAGGGGCCTGAGCTAGCGAGGCAAGCCTTCGACGCGGCAAGGATGCTGCGCGAGCGCATCCTCGTGGACCTGAGCCTGCCGTCCCGCATCGCCGTCCACGCGGCGGTGGTCGGGGACGAAGCAGCACGCCGGGAGCAGGCCCTGGAGCGCTGCGAGCAGCTTCAAGCGCACGCCCCCGAAAACACCATCGCGGTGTCTCCCGATGTGTACCGGGTGCTGTTGGACGACGTCCGGAAGCAGCTCTCCCCCCCGGCGCCCATCACAGGGGAGGAAACCCTGGCGGCGCTGTTTCCTCCAGGGGCGTCCGTCCACGGAGAGTCCCTGTGGGAAGAGCTGCTGCGAGACCTGACCCGTCCCGCGGTGCGGCGGCTCCACTACGTCGGCTTCCGGCTCCAGAAGAAGGAGCCACCCAGCCTCGACCTCTTCGATGTCTTCGTCATGCCGTCCGTCGAAGTCCGGAGAAAGTCCTTCCCGGACTCTGAAACCCTCTCCTTGCTGTCCTCTGACTTCCTGCGAGGGAGTGGATCCGAAGCATCGTTGGGGCATCTGACGGAATCCGTCCGGCAGGCGACCCCCTCCCTGCCGTCCCAACGCATGACCTTCCAGGAGGCGTTCCAGCAACATCGCTCCCTGGTCGTGTTGGGAGACCCCGGTTCGGGAAAGACCACCCTGCTGCGCTGGCTCGCGTTGGTAGGCGCGGGAGGGCCGCTGGCCATGCATGCGGCCCTCGGGAACACGGCACCTCCGCTGCCCCTGCTTGTCAGTGTCGGGCATCTGGCCCAGGTCCGCGCGTCATTGGGGGATGACACGTCCGTCACCGAAGCGCTCTCCCACCTCTTGCACCAGCGAGGCGTTGGGCGAGACGAAGACAGTTTGAGACGCTTCCTGGAGCTGCGTCTCGAACAGGGTGATTGTCTGGTGCTCCTGGACGGACTCGACGAAGTGCGAAGCGAAACCAGCCCCCGCCTCATGCGGTGGTTGGAGGACTTCGCGACTCACCATCCCAGGAATCGCTTCATCGCTTCGGCCCGGAGGGTGGGCTATCTGGGGCTGACGCTCCCGGACGCCGTGGAAGTCGAGCTCGGGCCTTTCGAGGACGAGCAGGTGCGCTGCTACCTCCGGTCCTTCTACCGGGCCTATCGCCACTGGGAAGAGGGACAGCCGGATGATGTCGCGGCGGACCGTGAGTCGGAACAACTGCTGACAGCGCTGTTCGCCAGCCAGCGACTTCACGAACTGTCACGAAGCCCGCTCATCCTTGCCTCCCTGGCGCTCATCCACCGCGCGGAAGGACAGCTTCCGCGCCACCGCGTTCAAGCCTACGAAATCCTCGCACGGACCCTCTGCGAGACCTGGGGTCAGGCCCGCAGGCTCACCGCCAGCGACACGGAAGCAGCCCGTGTTCGCTACGAGGAAGAAGCCATCCCCATCCTCGGCAGGCTCGCCTTGGAGATGCACCGGCAGTGGCCAAATGGGGTCGCGCCAGAAGGTTTCATCATCGCCACGCTGGCGACGACCCTGCAGGAGCGCGACGGAGTCTCTCGCGAGGAAGCGGAACGCTCCGCCCAGGAATTCCTCCATCGCGCGGGGAAGGATGTGCAGATCCTCCTGGAACGGGGGCCCATGCGATGGGGATTCCTGCACCTGACCTTCCAGGAGTTCTTCGCCGCCGCCGGCCTCCATGCCAGCGAGTCCTTCGCCGAAGAGGGAATGAAGCACCTGTTTGATCCGCGATGGGAAGAGCTTCTCCGGCTGGGCGTGGGTTACATGGCGCTCGTGCAGAAGCGGCCTGAAGGCGCCAAGCGGTTCATCCAACAGGTGATGAATCACCAGGAAGAGGGCATCCGTGAGGTCTTGACCCGCATCCTTCGGAAACAGATTCCCATGGCGGCCCTGCTCGCAACGGAGGCAGGTGATGCGCTCCCGGTGCCTCTCCAGAACCGAATCGCTGGAGAGTTCAGTCGCTGGCTCTGCGCCATGCCGCGCGATATCGGCGAGATAGCACTCAAGAAAATCCGTCTCTCGGAGTTCGCCGTTCGGGTCCTGGTTTGCATGGAAGAACTCGCCAACAGCGAGGATGCACACATCCGAGCCAGTGCCCTGGTCTACCTCTGCATCCTCAAGCCAGACAGGACCCCACGAATCCTCGAGCTGGTGCTGAAAGACCCTGAGTCAGAGCTAAAGGATACCGCGACAACCCTCCTGGCCCATCTCATCACCCCGGACGCACTTGCAATCCTAAGAAAACTTCTCTCCAGCAAGACTCGTCCGCTCCAAATCAGTGCCGCGCTGGCCATCTGCGCCCGGTTTCCTGGAGAGGTCGACAACGTTTTGGACACTCTCCAGGAACGCAATGATGAGAAAGCTGTGCTGGCGATGATCGCCATTCTCGACCTCATTGAATTCAGAGGCCGCACGACTGCTGGCGCCAGGCTCAGGGAAGCCATCCTGAAGCGGCGCGAAGATTCAACTCACCCCATATGGCCACGCGTGACCGCGACACAGAAGGACCGGAGCTCCGAACTCGAACGTTCCGAGCCCGAAGCGCCTGCGGCGGCCACCCTCCTTGAAATGCTGGAGGATCCCGACGAGATGACCCGATTCGCGACACTCTTCAGCATGCGCGGAGTGAGAGAGCCTTCCCTGATTGAGCCGCTGATTCGGCTGACCCGCTCAAGCATCCGAGCCGAGGCCGACATGGCCATGGAAAGGCTCTGGGCTCTCACGCGAAGGCTCGGGCTCGATTCACCTCCACCCGAGCCCCCCGCTGAGCCCACCCACTAACTGCTCGCGGACGTGTAGTGGCGGATGGACAGCAACCACACCCGCCGCGCCACCCACGCGAACACCACCGAACCCGCCACCGCGCCCAAAAGCGACGTCCACGGCAGCCGCCCCAGCATCGCGAGCGCGGGGAACGTGGTCATCAGGGCCAGCGGGATGATGAAGGTGAACACCATCGCCAGCGCGCCCCGGAACACGGAGGACGGCCACCGGGCCGCGTCGAAGATGGACGTGAACAGGTACGTGAGGTTGTCCACCTTCACCACGAAGAACGCCGCGCTCACCACCAGGATCCACAGCGAATAGAGCAGCAGGACACTGGTCCCCAGCAGCACCAGCGACGCCAGGAGCCCCGGGAACGATGGCCACCGGCCCAGCGACACGAACGCGTAGATGAACAGCCCGATGCCGGACAGCACGTTCACCGCGCGCCACGGCAGGAAGCGCTGCGTGGACACCAGGAACTGCGCGTCCGCGGGCTTGAGCAACACGAAGTCCAGCGTGCCCTTGCGGATGTGCTCCACCACGCCCGTGAGGCTGGGGCTGATGGCGCCCTCCAGCACGCCCTGGAGCAAGGTGAACCAGCCCACCACCAGCAGGGACTCGTGGAAGCTCCACCCCTCCAGGCTCGGCCGGTTGTCGAAGACGACGAACAGCGGCGCCAGCGCCGTGAACGTCCACGCCACCGACGACAGCCCCTCCGCCAGGAAGTCCGCGCGGTATTGCAGCGCCAGCAGGCCCGACGCCTTCAACTGCACGCCCAGCAATCGCAGGTATCGCTTCAGCCTCACGCCCTATCCTCCGAACGCCGCGAAGCGCGCCAGGCCCCGCCGCCACACGAGCATCGCCACCGCGCCCAGCCCCGCCACCCACGCCCACTGCTTCGCGAGCAACCCCAGCGCCACCCCCGTCGCGTGTGCCCCCGTCATCAGCTCCACCGGCAGACCCATCTGGTAGCGGAAGGGCAACAGGTCGATGAACGTGCGCACCCCGGCCGGGAAGAACTCCACCGGGAACATGTAGCCGGAGCACACGAAGAACAGCACCATGTAGATGTCCATCAGCTTCTGGCTGGACTCCATGTACAGGCTCAGCGTCCCCAGCAGCACGTTCAGGTAGAACGTGATGAGCCACCCTCCCGCCAGCGACAGGATGAACAGCCCCCAGCCCCCGGGCGACGCCGGCACGGCCTTGGCGCCCACCACGTAGAGGCTGATGGCCAGCACGGGCGCCACCACCAGGAGCCGCAGCGGGATGCCCGCCAGCACGTCCGTCGCGTACGCGAGCAGCGGAGAGATGGGCCGCAAGAGCCGCATGGCCAGCGTGCCCTGCTTCACCTCGTAGCTGAGCATCCACGCCACCCAGCAGCTCGTGATCTGCCGCACGCAGAAGGCGGCGAGGAAGTAGCCGATGAACTCCCCCTGCCCGAAGCGGCCCACCGGCGCCGTGCGAGCCACCGCCGACCACAGCGCCAGCATGATGAGCGGCATCGTGGTGGCGAACACCCAGACGATCATTTCCGCGCGGAAGGCCACCGCCTCCGCGAAGCCGATGCGCAGCAGCGTGGGCAGCGCCTTCAGCGACGTGCGCAGGCTCATGCGGACACCGTCTCCCGGGCGGCCTCTGCCCGGCGGGCCTTGCCCTCCTGGAACAGCTCGCTCATCACCTCTTCCAGCGGCGCGTTCTCCACCGTCAGGTCCGTCACCGGCAGCGTGGACAGCGCGCGGCCCACGGTGGCGTTCACCGCGTCCTGCTGCACCTGGAGCACCGCCGTGCCCGACTCGTGCGACACCACCCGCCCCAGCGATTCCAGCAGGGCCGCTTCCACCGGCCGCGCCAGCCGCAGCACCACGCGCTTCTCCGGACGCACGCGCTGCACCAGCGCGTCCAGGGTGCCGTCGTAGGACAACTGCCCCTTGTCGATGACGATGACGCGCGGACACAGCGCCGCCACGTCGTCCATGTAGTGGCTGGTCAGGATGAGGGTCGCGCCCGTGGTCTCGTTGTAGGCCTTGATGAAGTTGCGCATCGTGACCTGCATGGACACGTCCAGGCCGATGGTGGGCTCGTCCAGGAACAGCACCCGGGGGCGGTGGATGAGGGCCGCGGCCAGCTCGCACTTCATCCGCTCGCCCAGGCTGAGCTGGCGGACGGGCTTGGTGATGAGGTCCTCCAGCTCCAGCAGCGACACCAACTCCTCCAGCGTCTGCTTGTACTGGAGGCGGGGCACGTCGTAGATGGCCCGGTTGAGTTCGAACGTCTCCGCGGCGGGCAGGTCCCAGAGCAGTTGCTGCTTCTGCCCCATCACCAGCATGATCTTCTTGAGGAACGCCTCCTCGCGCATCTTCGGGACGTGGCCGTCCACGGTGACTTCACCCTCGGAGGGGTGGAGCAGGCCCGCCAGTACCTTGAGCGTCGTCGTCTTGCCCGCGCCGTTCGGGCCCAGGAAACCCACCCGTTCGCCGGGTTTGATATCGAAGGAGATGCCGTCCACGGCCTTGACGGACGTGTAGCTGCGGTGGACGAGCGAGCGCAGGGCCGCCTTCAGGCCGGGCGGGCGCTTGTGAACCTGATAGTGCTTGCGCAATCCGCGGACGGAAATCATGGCGGGACGGGTTTAACGCGGTCGCCTCCGGGTGGCGACCCCAGAAGTGAAGGCACGGATGAGCAACGCATACAGCAAGGACTTGGAGCGGTGGCTGCCGCGGCTCATCGCCGTGTGGCGCGCGTCGCGAGGCAAGGGCGACGGCCCGGAGGGGCGCCTCACGCCACAGGAGGTCAAGGAGGTGGGCGCGGGCGTGAAGCAGTTGTCACTCGGCCTGACCCGCGACCGGCAGCTGGCCGGCGCCCGGTACATGGACGACCCGCGCCTGCTGGGCGCCTACCTGCTCTTCTACTGGCCGGTCTCCTACGCCCAGGCGCGGCAGGTGCTGGGGGAATTGCCCAACCGCCCCCGCCACGTGCTGGACCTGGGCAGCGGTCCGGGCCCGGTCGCCTTCGCGGCGATGGACGGGGGCGCCAGTGAAGTCACCGCGGCGGACCGCAGCAAGCCGGCCCTGGCGCTGGCGCTCAAGCTGGCCACCGAGGCGGGCGAGGCGCTGGCCACGCGCGAGTGGGATCCGCTGAAGAAGAACGCCACGCTGCCGGACGGCCAGTACGACCTGGTGACGATGGGCCACGTCGTCAACGAGCTGTACGGCGCCAATGACGACGCGCTCAAGCCGCGCGCGGCGCTGCTGGAGGCGGTGCTCGCGAAGGTGAAGAAGGGCGGCAGCCTGCTGGTGATGGAGCCCGCGCTGCGCGAGACGAGCCGCAACCTGCTCAAGGTGCGCGACCTGCTGGTGGAGCGCGGCTACGGCATCCGCGCGCCGTGCCTGTACCGGGGCGCCTGCCCCGCGCTGGTGAAGGAGACGGACTGGTGCCACGCCGAACGCGCGTGGCCCATGCCGCGCGTGGTGGAGGAGCTGGCGCGCACGGCGGGGTTCCACAAGGAATCGCTGAAGATGAGCTACCTCGTGGTCGCGCCCAAGGGCGAGGCGTGGCCGGAGCCGCCCCCGGGCCGGCTGTTCCGCATCGTCAGCGAGTCGCTGGAGGGCAAGGGCCGCCAGCGCTACATCGGCTGCGGACCGGAGGGGCGCGTGGGGCTGGCGATGCAGGAGCGCCACCGCGCGGAGAAGAACGAGCGCTTCTTCCACCTCCAGCGCGGCGACGTCATCGACGTCACCGACCTGGAGACCAAGGGCGACGGCTTCGCGCTCGGGGAGAACGCCGAGGTGCACATGGTGGCCCAGGCAGGACGCGGCGTGCCGCCCGGTCCTCCGAAGGCGCCCGAAGCCCCCGCCGCCCCCAAGGCACCGGACACGGCCGCCGCGCCGGTTCCGCCCACCAGGCCCTGAGCTGGAACGAGGACTCCGGGCGGCGACGCCCGGAAGGTCCCAGCCCCCCTTCGGATGGACCCGGCGTCTCCGCTGGAACGCGAAATCACCGCCCACGCTGAAGGCTGAACGCCACCGCGAAGGTGGGGGGACTGGCGACGTGTCGTCGGGCGGAGGTGGGGGCTTCCGAGCGGAGCCGCACCGGTGGATCAACCTGCTAGGTTCCCCGGCACCACCCTTTCACGGAAGGAACGTCGTGCCTGCCCCCACCCCTCCGCGCACGCTCTATCCCCCCATCGAGCCCTACCGGACCGGTCGGCTGAGCGTCCCGGGGGACCACTCGCTGTACTTCGAGGAGTGCGGCAACCCGAATGGCAAGCCCGTGGTGTTCGTGCACGGCGGCCCGGGCGGTGGCACCGACGCGAAGCAGCGCCGCTTCTTCGACCCCAGCGTGTACCGCGTCATCCTCTTCGACCAGCGCGGCTGTGGCCGCAGCACCCCGCACGCCAGCCTGGTGATGAACACCACCTGGGACCTGGTCGCGGACATGGAGCGGCTGCGCGAACACCTGGGGCTGGAGGCCTGGCAGCTCTTCGGCGGCTCGTGGGGCAGCACCCTGGCGCTCGCCTACGCCCAGGCCCATCCGGAGCGTGTCACGGAGCTGGTGCTGCGCGGCATCTTCCTCTTGCGCAAGCAGGAGATCGACTGGTTCTACCAGCGCGGCGCGGACGCGCTCTTCCCGGACGCGTGGGAGCACTACCTCGCGCCCATTCCGGAGGAGGAGCGCGGGGACCTGCTCCAGGCCTACGCGCGGCGGCTGTTCGGCGACGACCGCCACGCGCAGCAGGAGGCCGCGAAGGCGTGGAGCATGTGGGAGGGCCGCACGAGCTGCCTCTTCACCAACCCGGAGCTCATCGCGCGCAACGCCGGGGATGACTTCGCCATCGCCTTCGCGCGCATCGAGTGCCACTACTTCGTCAACAAGGGCTGGATGCGCAGCGACACCCAGCTCTTGGACGACGTGCACCGGATCCGCCACATCCCCGCAGTCATCGTGCAGGGCCGCTACGACGTCGTCTGCCCGCCGGAGAGCGCGTGGGCCCTGCACCGCGCGTGGCCCGAAGCCCAGCTCGTCATCGTCCCGGACGCGGGCCACTCCGCCAACGAGCCCGGCAACACGTCCGCGCTCATCGAGGCCACGGACCGCTTCCGCAGCCGCTAGAGAACAGACGCGAGGGGCCGGCTACATGTCCTGCCCCTCCTCATCGTCCGTCACCCATTCGCACTTCGGGGCGATCCACACGAAGTGCCCCAGGTGCCGCCGCTCCGCCTGGGCCGTGGGGTCCCGCCCGGGCACGAAGACGCTGAAGGCCCTCCAGCCCTCTGGGCCCTCCGCGTCCGCCTTCGCCTGCACCTTCGACAGGTCCTGCGTCCCCGTCTCACCCGACAGGTACGGGGAGACGATGAGCTTCCCGCAACCCGTGCCCACCAGCATGCCCACGTCCGGCATGCGGTTGCTCATCGCGGGCTCCTGCGCGACCACCGCCACGGGCTGCCCCAGCTCCGTCAGCACCGTCTTGAAGTGGGTCTGGCGGGCCTGACAGTCCACGCTCACGTTCTTGAGCATCAGCTCGGCCGTCGAGTCCCCCTGACGCGCCTTCGCCTGGAGTGACGCGACTCGCGCCTTCGCCGCCTCCTGCTCCTGGGCGGTGCAGGCGCCCGCGCACTGTCCCTTCATCACGTGCCGGGCCAGCACCGCGTTGCCCTGCACCACGCGCAGCCACAGGTCCGTGGCCGGGCACGCCAGCGCGGGGCTCGGGGCCACGCGGTGGACGGTCAACTCCAGCCCGGGCGCGTCCGGGAACGCGAACGACCCTTGCGCCTTCGCGTCCGTCGGCAGCTCCGCCTTCAGCGCGTTGGGCACCGGGCACGCCAGCGCCGCGGGACCGGTCAACTGCTGCACGGCGACATCCGGCACCATCGGCCGCACCAGCGCCCGGGCGGCCTGGGCCTCCTCCTTCGTCCCGCACACCCCCAGCAACAGGAAGTGCTGGCCCTCCGGAAGCCCCGGCAGCGCCTTGGAGGCAACCAGCTTGGGGAAGCCCTTCGCCGGCTTCACCCACGCGAACGCACGCGCCTTCTTCTGCGCCGCGAGCAACTTCGTCACCGGGGGACGCGTCGCGTCCTGGCCCAGGATGATGGCCCACGGGGCTTCCGCGGCCCCCGCGCTCCAGGGGCTCAGCAGGCACGACAGGAGGAGAAGACAGACGGTCCGGACAGGAGGCGCGCGCATGGGCGCGCACTTAATCCAACCGCCTACGGGGTTGAAAGCCCCAGCTCCTTCAAGAGCCGCTCAGCGCCGTACACCTGACGCAGCGCCGCTTCGATGGCGCGGCTGTCCACCGCCACCGCGCGGTTCACCGCCGCGTCGAAGCCGTAGTTCCCGCCCAGCGACTGGATGTTGCCGTCGAACGCGAGCCCCACGACTTCCGCCTGCGCGTCGAGGATGGGCGACCCGGAGTTGCCCCCGACGATGTCGTTGCTGGTGACGAAGTTCAGCGGCGTCTCCGGCGGAAGCTTCGCCTTCGCCCGGAGCCAGCTCGGCGGCAGCTTGAACGGCTCCTGCCCGGTGGCGCGCGGGTACAGCCCCGCCACGGTCGTGAAGGGCGCCACCTGCTTCCCGTCCGCCGTGTAGCCCTGCACGCTGCCGTAGGACAGGCGCGGCGTGAACGTCGCGTCCGGCGCCACCGACGTGCCGTACAAGGCGAAGCGCGCGTCGCCGATGCGCTCCCCGTTGCGCTTGAGCACCGCCACCACCTCGTTCTCGTAGCGCTTGCGCACCGCGCGGGCCGGGCCGTCCAGCGTGCGCGCGAGGATCACCATTGGATCCTTCGACGCCGCGATGGCCGCGGACCCTCCCGCGAGCAGCTTCCGGCGCACCGCCACCGTCTTGAGCTGGCTGCCGCGCACCGCCCGCTTCGCCACCACCTCCGGCGAGTCCGTGCCCAGCACCGCCTTCACCACCGGGTGGTCCGGAGACAGGTCCTCGCGCAGGCGCGTGAGGTAGAAGCCCAGCACCAGTTCCTCCAGTGCCGGGTACACCGGTGCGGGGCTGAACAGGAACTGCTCCGTCGAGGGCCGGTTCGCTTCGGAGAACTCCGGCAGCCGCTGCTCGTTGGGCTTGCCCGCCTCCTCTGTCGCGCGCACCAGCGTCGCCGCCACGTCGAAGAGCTGCGAGCCCATGCCCGCATTCTGCTCCAGCATCCGCAGCTCGCGACGGAACGTCTTCAGCGTGTCCATCGCCTCCGCGGTGGCGTCCCACGCGTCGCCGTACTGCTGCTGGAGCTTCGCGTCCTGGCCCACCTTCGCGCGCAGCGCCCGTTCGTTCTCGGAGAGCTGCGCCCAGAACGCGGGCTCCACCAGCGCCTCGCGTCCGCCCTTCATCGACTTGAGGCCGTTCTCCAGGCCGAACAGCCGCTCCTCCGACATGCGCGCGAACTCCGGCCCCCGGCGCGCGAACTCCTGCAACCGCCCACGCAGCTCCGAGCGCCAGAAGAGGTTCTCCGGCAGCGAATGGTCCCGCTGGTACGCAAGCTGCGCCAGCGTGTCCATCCGCGACGTGCTGCCCGGGTTGCCCGGCACGAAGGTCACCGCGCCCTCCTTCGGGCCCTCCTTGCTCCAGCGGAAGTACGGCTCCGTCCTCGCGGGCTTGCCGTCGCGGTACACGCGCATGAACGACACGTCCAGGTCGTAGCGGGGGAACTCGAAGTTGTCCGGGTCCCCACCGAAGGCCGCGATGTCCGTCTCCGGCGCGAAGACGAGCCGCACGTCCTGCATCCGCTCGTACGTGTACAGGTCGTAACGGCCGCCCTGGTACAGCGTGACGACCTCACACCGCAGGTCGTCCCGCGTGGCGCACGCCGCCTCCAGCTTCGCGAACACCGCGCGCTGCGCGTCCTCGAACGCTTCGCCTTGCAGGCCCTGCGTCGCGCCCTGCACATCCTTCGTCACGTCGCGGATGTCCGTCAGCCGGTCCACCTCCATCGTGGGACAGCGAGGTTCGTCCGCCAGCGTGCGCGCGAAGAAGCCTTCCTTCGACAGGTCCTTCTTCGCCGTGGACAGCTGCGCGATGCAGCTGTGCGCGCAGTGGTGGTTCGTCATCACCAGGCCGTCCGGCGACACGAAGCTGCCCGAGCAGCCCTCCGCCAGCCGCGCGGATCCCAACCGCACCCGGTCCAGCCACGCCTGCGTGGGCTTGAAGCCGTACTTCTTCGCCACCGCGTCCGACGGGAAGTGGTTGAACGTCCACATCCCTTCGTCCGCGTGCGCGAGGAGGGGTGCGGCGACGACAGCGAGGAGCAGGGCCAGGCAGGACAGGCGTTTCACGTCGGACGTCCTTTATCCGCGAGCGGTCAACGCCTTCGCCAGCTCCTCATAGAGGTGGATGGCGGAGCGGATGGACTTCTCCCAGTCGCCCAGGTGCAGGCTCTCGTTCTCCGAGTGGGCGTACGTGTACGGATCCTCCACGCCGATGAGCAGCGCGGGCACGCCGCCCAGCTCCTTCGCGAACGGCTCCACGAACGGGATGGATCCACCGCACCCGATGGTCACGGGCTTCTTCGCGTAGCCCTTCTCCAGCGCGCGGAACGCCGCCTGGAAGGCCGGGTGCGACGAATCCGTGTACCACCAGCCCGAAGCCTGGTCCTCGCGGATCTCCAGCTCCAATCCCCACGGGCACACCTTCTTCAGGTGCGCCACCAGCCGGCGCTGCACGTCCTCCGGATCCAGGTCCGGCACCACGCGGATGCCCACGCGCGCCCACGCCGACTCCACGATGATGTTGCGCGCGTCCTTGCGGCTGCTCGCCTGGATGGCGTTGATGGCCAGGCTGGGCTGGCGCCAGTTCGTCTCCCACGGGTGACGTCCGCCACCCAACAGCTCCACGCCGTCGTTGAGGCCCACCTGCTCGCGGAAGGTCGCGTCGTCGCCCGGCAGCGCCTGGATGCTCTGCCGCTCCGCGTCCGTCAGCGGCTTCACGTGCTCCATCACCCCTTCGATGGCGATGGATCCGTCCGCGTGCGTCAGGCTCGCGAGCATCCGGCACAGCGCCATCGCTGGATCCGGCACCGGCCCGCCCCACATGCCCGAGTGCACCGCCTGCTTCAGGCCGCGCACCTCCACATCCACCGTCACCAGCCCTCGCAGCGCCGTGGTGATGGACGGCAGGCCCGTGTCGAAGTTCGACGTGTCCGTCAACACGATGGCGTCCGCCGCCACCAACTTCGCGTGCTTCTGGAGAAATGCACCCAGGTGGTCACTGCCCGCCTCCTCCTCCCCTTCGATGACGACCTTCACGTTGAGTGGGAGTTGGCCGGTGCTCTTGAGCCACGCGTCCACCGCGGAGGTGTGCACGACGATGCCGGCCTTGTCGTCCGCCGCACCGCGGCCGTACAGGCGACCGTCGCGCAGCTCCGGCTCGAAGGGCGCGCTCTTCCAGGCGGATTCGTCTCCGGCGGGCTGCACGTCATGGTGCGCGTAGAGGAGAAGCGTGGGTTTGCCCGGCGCCTTGAGCACCTCGCCATAGACATACGGGTGGGCTCCCTCGATTTCGAGGAGCTGGACGTTTTCAAACCCACGGTCTTTCAACAGCGCGGCGGTTGCTTCAGCGCTCTTGCGCACGAGGCCCGCGTCGAAGCCGGGAAAAGACACGCTGGGTATGCGTACGAGGGTCTTGAGGTCCTCGAGGTACGCGGCTTTCTGGGACTCGAAATGGGACAGCGCGAGGTCGGTGGACATGCCCACCCCTTAACCCAAAAGGCGGGCAGGCGCCGCACGACGACCGCGCCGAAAAACGCGCGGTCCATGTATCCTGCCGCCCATGTCTGGACTGCCAACCCTGCTGCTCGTGGATGACGACAGTTTCGTGCGTCGCATCCTCAAGGACGTCATCGCGGAGACGGGCATCGCCCTGAGACTGCTGGAGGCAGCGGACGGGGAAGAGGGCCTGGCGCTGGCCGCGAAGGAGCAGCCCGCGGTGATGTTCCTGGACCTGTTCATGCCGAAGAAGAGCGGGCTGGAAGTGCTGGGTGCCATCAAGAGCGTGTCGCCGGGAACGCGCGTGCTCGTGATCAGCAGCATGGACGCGGAGCCGGTGGTGGAGCAGGCCATCGCAGCGGGCGCGGTGGGCTTCGTGGGCAAGCCCTTCCACCCCATGGAAATCGCGTCGGCCATGCGCGAGGCACTCGCGTCCTGATTCCGAGGTCCCCGTGTCGTCATCCGCTGTCGGTTACTGGGTGGGAGATTCGCTCGGCCGCGTGCTGGGCCCCCTCCAGCTGCAAGCATTCCGTGAGCTCATCGCCTCCGGCCGGTTGAAGACGGCCGTGCGCGCGTCGCGCGATGGAACGAACTGGTTTCCCCTCCAGGAACTGCCGGAGGTGCGCGACCTCTTCGCCGCCGCGCCGTCGCCTTCCGTGGAGACCCAGCAGGCGGAGCGCCTGCGCACCCAGTTGCGCGGCCTGCTGCACCTGCCGCCGCATGAAGTGTTCGGGCTCAAGCCGCAGGCGTCGCTGGACGAGTTCCGCACCGCCTTCTTCCGCATGGCGAAGCGCTTCTCTCCGGACCACCTGTCGCCGGACCTGCATCCGGAGCTGCGGAAGATCTCCGTGGAGATCTTCGACTTCCTCTCGCGGCGGATCCGCGAGGCGGAGACGCTCTTCCTCCAGGGCGCGGTGCAACCGCCGCCTCCGCCGCCTCCCCGGCTGGACATGAACGGCGCGCTGCCGCCCCCGCCCTCGCCGCTGCCCCTGAGCGGATCCCCGGTGGCCGCGCGGCCGCCAGCGTTCGTACCGCCGCCGCCCCCGGCACCACCGCCGCCCCCTCCGGCCGCGGCGCGTCCCGCGCCCTACGTTCCGCCGCCCGCGCCGCCGCGCCCGCCTCCGGTGATGACACCGTCGGCGCGACCTCCAGCACCGCCGCCGCCTCCCGCGCCGCCGCCGCCCGCGCCCCCTCCTCCGGCCCCGGTCCGGCG
Organism: Corallococcus sp. bb12-1; assembly: GCF_026626765.1. NCBI lineage: Bacteria > Pseudomonadati > Myxococcota > Myxococcia > Myxococcales > Myxococcaceae > Corallococcus > Corallococcus sp. bb12-1. Next base: position 54,733 of record NZ_JAPNJZ010000016.1, read on the forward strand.
TGCCCCGGTGGCGAGCCCCGCGCCGTCGTATTCGAGCGCGGAGTTCGTGGGGCTGGAGCGGCGCTCGGACGACCGGCTGCACGCGGACGTGCGGGTGACGATGAAGAACACGGGCATCTTCACCGACCACCGCATCATCAACCTGTCGTCGGGCGGTCTGTTCATCGGCACGGACCGGCCGTTGCGACTGGGGACGCAGGTGGAGCTGACGCTGCGCTTCGATGAGCCGGAGCGCGTGATGACCCTGCGCAGCTCCGTCATCTGGGAGAACTCCCTGGAGGACGGCAAGAACCCGCGCGGCTACGGGTTGCGCCTGAGCGCCTTGCGCGCGGAGGAGCGCGACTTCATCCAGCAGTACGTCCGCCGACCGAAGAAGCCCTGACGTCGCAAGTCGGGCTGCGAATCGGGCCGCGAGTCAGGTTACAAGAAAGGCGTCAGAACAACTGACCCAGGAAGACCGCGCTCATGGCGACGAAGGCCACCATCACCGCCATGACGGACTTCAACTCCAGGTCCCTGCGGTCCAGCTCGTTCGAGAAGTTCATGGTGTTCTCTCCAATCATCAGTGTCTTCCCCTCTTCCTACGGACCCGGCGCGCGACGATTGCCCCGGGCCTCGCGGACGCCCGGGCCCGAACGGCGTGCGGCCAGGGAAGCGGATGGCGTCATCCAGCAGGTATCGCGATGAGCACTGGCGCTCCTCCCGCCACGTTGGACGGCCTGCTCCAGGTGTTGCCGGTGCCGCTGTTCGTCGTGCGTGGCGACCGGCTGGTGTTCACCAACGACGCGCTCCGGACGATGCTGGGCCTGGGCGAAGGCGAGCTGCCCACCATCCTGGAGTTCAGCGCCCGCTTCAGTCCGGACGAGCAGGCTTGGGTGGAGCCGCTGGCGCGGGCCCTTTCGCGCGGCGAGCCCCTGCCGGATCAACCCACCTGGGGAAGGATGCAGGGCACGGACGGGCGGCAGCACCAACTGACGCTGCTTCATGCGCCGGGCCGGGTGCCGGAAGAGCAGCTCGTGTTGCTGCTGGACGCCGAAGGCGGGGACGCGGTGCGCAGGCTGTCCACCGTGCTGGTGTCCACCGCGGCGGAGCTGTTGCGCTGCCGGGATGAGACGGCGGTGCTGGAGCTGGCGGTGGAGGCGGTGCACCGGCAGGGCTTCTACGTGTCCGTGATGCTGCTGGAGGGCGACTTCCTGCGCCACGGTCCGCTGCGCCAGGAGCCGGAGAGCGTGGCGATCGCCGAACGCCTCTATGGGCAGGCCCTGCATGAGGTGCGCATCCACCGGTCGGCCATGCCGCACCTGACGGACGTACTCGTCCGGCGCAAGGCGACCTTCCATCCGGATGCGTTCGGCATGGTCCGGAAGATCCATCCGCCGGACGTGGCGGACAGCATCCAGTCCATCTATCCCCCGGGCTCGCGCGCGCTGGACGCCCCCATCTTCGTGGGGGACGAACCCTTCGGCGTGCTCGCGGTGCAGTCCTCCACGCTGACGCCCGCGAACGCCGGCGCGCTGGAGCTGTTCGCGCAGCTCATCGGCGGGGCGCTGGAGAACGTGCGCCACCACCGCGCGGCCGAGGAACGGCTGGCGGAGGTGAAACGGCTACAGGGCGAGCTGGTCGCGAGCGAGCGGCTGACGGCGCTGGGCGAAGCGGCGGGCGTGGTGGCCCATGAGGTGCGCAACCCCCTGGGCGCCATCCTCAACACGGTGGCGGTGCTCAAGCGCGAGTCGCGCCTGGGGCCGTCCGGTGCCGCGGCGGTGGAGATGCTGGAGGAGGAGGCCATCCGGCTGGAGGACATCGTGCGCGACCTGCTGGACACGGTGCGCCCGCTGGAGCCCCGGCCGCGCCCCGTGCACGTGGGGGAGCTGGTTCACCGCGCGCTAGGCCAGCTCCACGGCCGGGAGGAGCTGCCCACCCCGCGCATGGCGGTGGACGAGGCGCCGGACGTGCCGGACATCTCCGGCGACGAGACGCTGTTGCAGCTGGCCATCACGCACCTGATGCGCAACGCCCTGCAGGCCTCGCCCGCGAAGGGCACGGTGCGCGTGGCGGTGCGCCGCGTGCCGCAGGGCGTGTCGCTGGTGGTGGAGGACGAGGGCCCGGGCATCCCGGGCGTGGATCCGCAGCGCGTCTTCGAGCCCTTCTTCCTCACGCGCGCCAACGGACGCGGCCTGGGGCTGGCCATCGTGCGGCGCGTGGTGCTCGCGCACGGAGGCACCGTGCACGCGGGCGCGCGGCCCGAAGGTGGGGCGCGGTTCGAACTGGTGCTGCCGCTCTAACCGGGCCCGGGCCTCACGGCCCGGCTAGCACCAGCAGGCACGGCAAGCCGCCGTTCTTCACATCCACCGTCCGCGCACCGTTCAGCCCCAGCGCGGCCAGCAGCTTCGGCTCGTCGGGGATGATGATGGCCTTGCGCCAGCTCCTGAACGCGCCGTTCAACGTGGCACCCAGCGCGCGGTAGAGGTCCGGCAGGTCCAGCTCCTCGCCCACGCGCTTGCCGTAGGGCGGGTTCGCCACCACCAGCCCCGGCCCTTCCGACGGCGCCTTCAGCGTGCGCAGGTCGTGCCGCTCCAACGTCAGCGTCACCCCCGCGCGCTTCGCGTTGCGCCGCGCCGTCCCCAGCGCGCCCGCGTTGATGTCATACCCGCGAATCGCCACACGCGGCTCGACCAGCACGGCCGCTTCCGCCTCCGCGCGGCGGCGCGCCCACGCCTCCTTGTCGAAGGAAGGGAACGACTGGAACGCGAACGTGCGCAGCAGCCCCGGTGCCTTGCGCTGGGACATCCACGCGCCCTCCACCAGGAACGTGCCCGAGCCGCACATCGGATCCACCAGCGGCACGCCCCCTGTGTAGCCCGCGAGCCCCAGCAGGCCCGCCGCCAACGTCTCGCGCAGGGGCGCTCTCCCCACCTCCTGCCGGTAGCCTCGCTGGTGCAGCGGTTCCCCGGAGGTGTCCACGCTCACCGTCCAGCGGTCTCCTTCCCCGCGCACGAGCAGCGTGAGACCCGGAGCCCCACCCTCCTCGTCCAGGTGCGGCCCCGCGCGTTGGACCTCCTTCAGGCCCCAGGCCATCGCGGCGGACTCCAACACCACGTTCGGCCCCGGCGCCGCGGAGCGGTGCAGCGTCACCGACACCCGGGGCGGCGTCTTCCCATCCCAGAGGTCCTTCATGGGCAGCGCGGCCAACTCGCGCACCAGCCCGTCCGCCGTGGGGGCCTTGAACGTGCCCAGGCGCAGGAGCACCCGGCTCGCGGTGCGCAGGTGCAGGTTCGCCGTCTGGTACAGGCCGGGCGGGCCCACGAATTCGGCGCCGCCCTCCACGCGGCGGGGACCCAGGCCGCACTCGCGGGCCTCCGCCTCCAGCGCGGGCTCCAGCCCGGGCAGCGTGGACACGTAGATGACTTCTTCGCCCGCTCGGGCGCGCGCGTCCGTCACGGCGAACGCCTCCGCGACGCGGCGCCGGTCAGCGCGGCGGAGGCCTGCACCAACGCGCGCTCCATCTGATCCAGGTCATACGGCTTGGGCAACAGCACCGCGCGCTCCAGTTCGGGTCCGGATTCCGAGGTCACCGCGCGCGAATCGCCGGAGGCGATGACGACGCGCAGCGACGGGTTCTGCCGCACGGCCTCACGCGCCAGTGCCACGCCGGACATCCCCGGCAGCGTCACATCCGTGAAGAGCACGTCGATGGGGTCCTTCCCCAGCACCGTGCGCGCGGCTTCCGCGCTTCCCACCGCTTGCACGCCATGTCCCATGTCCGTGAGCAATTCGCACGCGGATTCGCGGATGTCCGGGTCGTCCTCCACCAGCAGGATGCGCAGCGGCCCCTTCAATTCACCGTCCGACCCGCGCGGCACGGCGGGCGTGGGCGTGGGCGCGGGCGCCTTCAACCCCTTCGCCGCCATCCGCTGCTCGCGCTGGCGCAGCATCGCGCGGAGCTTGCGCGCCAGGTCCTCGCGCCGGTACGGCTTGCTCAACAGGCTCACGCCCGGATCCAACCGGCCGCCGTGCACGATGGCGTTCTCCGTGTAGCCCGACGTGAAGAGCACCTCCAGGTCCGGCAGGAGCGCCTTGGCCTGACGCGCCAGCTCCGGACTGCGGACAGGACCCGGCATCACCACGTCCGTGAAGAGCAGGTCCACCGGCAGGCCGCTCTGGATGACCGCGAGCGCGCTCTGTCCGTCGGACGCCTTGAGCACCCGGTAGCCCAGCTCCGTGAGCACCTCCACCACCGTGCCGCGCACCGCCGGATCATCCTCCACCACCAGGATGGTCTCCGTGCCGCCCTCCACCTGTCCCATGGGAACCTCCGTCGGCTGCACCGCCGCCTGGAAGCTGCGCGGCAGGTAGAGCTTCAGCGACGTGCCGTGCCCCACCTCGCTGTAGATCTTCACGTGGCCGCCGGACTGCTTCACGAAGCCATACACCATGCTCAGCCCCAGGCCCGTGCCGCGCCCTTCCGGCTTGGTGGTGAAGAACGGTTCGAACGCCCGCTCCATCACCTCCTGCGTCATGCCGGTGCCCGTGTCGGAGATGGCCAGCAGCACGTACTGACCCGCGGTGACCTCCGGGTGCAGCAGCGCGTAGTGGTCATCCAGCATCGCGTTGCCCGCTTCGAGGGTCAGCTTGCCCCGCCCGTCCATCGCGTCGCGCGCGTTGATGGCCAGGTTGAGGATGACGTTCTCCAACTGGTTGCGGTCCACCGCCGTGTTCCACAGCCCGCCCGCGATGACCGTCTCCACCTCCACGTCCTCGCCCAGCGCGCGCCGCAACAGGTCATCCATGTCGCGCACCAGCCGGCCCAGGTTGAGCGACGTGGGCTCCAGCGGCTGACGCCGGGCGAAGGCCAGCAGTTGCGAGGCCAGCCGCGCCCCGCGCTCCACCGCGCCCAGCGCCGTCTCCAACCGCCGCTGAGCCTTCGGGTCCCCCGCGGTGTCGCGCTGGAGCAGTTGCAGGTTGCCGCTCACCACCTGGAGCAGGTTGTTGAAGTCGTGCGCCACGCCGCCCGTCAGCTTGCCCACCGCCTCCATCTTCTGCGCCTGGCGCAGCGCGGCCTCCGTCTGGCGGCGCTCCGCCTCGCTCACCTCCAGCTCGCGCGTGCGCTCGCGCACCAGCTCCTCCAGGTGGTCGCGGTGGCGCGCCAGTTCGTCTTCGGCGCGCTTCTGCGCCGTCATGTCATGCCCCTGGACGAAGATGCCGGAGACGCGCCCATCGGCCTCCACGATGGGCTGGTACACCAGGTCCACGAAGGCCTCCTCCAGCGGCCCGCCCGGCACGCGCTGCAACATCACGCGCATGCCGTGTCCGACGAAGGGCTCCCCGGACGTGATCACCCCGTCCAGCAGCTCGAAGAAGCCCTGCCCCGCCACCTCCGGCAGGGCCTCCCGGACGGGCTTGTTCAGCAGATCCCGGTGGCCCACGAGTTGGAGATAGGCGTGGTTCACCAACTCGAACACGTGCTCGGGCCCCTTCAGGGAGCACATGAAGCCCGGGGCGACCTCGAACAGCCGCCTCAGGTGCCTGCGCTCGCCATCCAGCGTCAGGTTGGCTTCCTGCACGGCCTTGGCGCGCAGGAACACCCCGCCCTCCAGCTGCGGGCCCGGCGCCTTCGCGGGGACGCTCTCCGCCCCGCGCACGGCCTGCTTGAGCTGCTGCAGCTCCGTCACGTCCATCGTGTGCTGGAGGATGAAGGCCACCTCGCCCGCGGCATCCAGCAGGGGCGTGTGCGTGGCGCTCCAGAAGCGGTCCTCCACCACGGTGGCGCCCGCGTCCGTCAGCCGGGGGACGCGGTAGGGGATGAGCGCCAGGGTGTCCAGCACCCGGTCACTCAGCACCCGGAAGAACGAGTCGCGCAGCATCCGCAGGCTGGCGTTGGCCGGGTCCTCCGGGTCGTTGGGGAACGCCTCGAAGACGTTGCGCCCGACCAGGTCCTCCAGCCGGCTGGCCGTCACCCGCAGGTAGGCCGCGTTCGCCGTCACGTACCGCAGGTCGCGGTCCAGCAGCATGTACGGGTTGGGGGAGAGCTCGAAGAGCTTCTGGAAGTCGAAGGGTGCCTGCATCCATTCACCGGGAGGACCAGGTCCTCCCGTCCTTTCCTGGGGCCGCGGGACGCGGAAAGGGCGTTCGAACCCAGTGTACGGACAACACTCCCTGCGCACCGTCCAAAAGGCCGACACCCACGGGCTTCCCGGGCGCAAGGCCCCCTGGAGGGCTTCCGACCAGGCACCACCCAACACTTGCCTGGCACCGGGGTCCGCTACCTTTTCCCGTCCGTCCTGACTGTAAGATTGGGCGGGTATTTCCGACCTCACCATTACTGTGGTATGAGATTATTACCGCCCAGGCGGTGTAGTCCCACATGGACCGGGGTGCGCGGCAGGGGGTCGCCTTGGGTTGGAGGGAAGGTCCCTCCTGCCTCCGGCCAGAGCGCTTGCGCCCGGCTGGAGGCCTGTCCCCAATGCTTGCCATTCCGGAACCGTTGTCCCTGGATGACTCGGAAGCGGTCACCTCTCGCACGTTCGAGCGCCGGTCGCTGACCGCCGCCGTGAGGGAGCTGTCGGTGGTGGCCAACGCTCGCGGAATGTGGGCGGTGGCGCGCCAGTGGATCATCATCGGGCTGTCGGTGGCGTTCACGGTCCAGGTGGACCAGTGGTGGGCGTGGTTGGTGGCCGCGGTGTTCATCTCCACCCGGCAGCACGCGCTCCTGAGTCTGGTGCACGAGGCGTCGCACCATCACCTGCTGACGAACCGGTTCGCGAACGACTTCCTGGCGGACGTGCTGTGCGCGTTTCCCATGAACATCACCACGGCGGGCTACCGCAAGGAGCACGCGGAGCACCACCGGTACGTCAACACACCCAAGGACCCCTACTGGCGCACAGCGCAGCGCGACAGCGCATGGATCTTCCCTCGAACACGCTGGGGCGCCGCGAGCGTGCTGCTGGGGGACATGGTGGGCGTCTTCACCCTCTCCCATTTGAAGATCATGATCCCCTGGTCCTTCACGGGCCGGATGATGGGCAAGGGCGGGCCGCCGCCGTCGGGCGCGGAGAAGGTGCGCTACACGCTGTGGATGCTGGGACTGGTGGCGTTCCTCACCCTCACCGGCGGATGGCTGCACTACCTGCTCTTGTGGTCGGTGCCGTCGCTCACGTTGATGATGGTGGCCTTCCGCATCCGCGCGGTGGTGGAGCACCCCTTCACGCCGGCCACGCCGGATGAGACGCACGAGACGCGGGACGTGGAGTCACCCACCTGGTTCGAGCGCTTCTTCATCGCGCCCTTCAACGCCGGCTACCACCTGTCCCATCACCTGTTCCCGTCGGTGCCCTACTACCACCTGCCCGAACTGCACGCGCAGCTCAAGAAGACCTCGCTCTTCCGCTCCGGGGAGAACCACTTCCGCACGTACCTGTCCGGCGAAGGCAGCGCGTGGACGTTCATGGCGTCGGCCGAGAAGAAGTGAAATGCAGCGTTGATGCAGGATTGAATTCCCACGTGTAGCGGCGTGGAGTCCCTCCCCCTGGAGGCGCGCATGCAGCGCCTCCAGGAGTGGGAAGGGCCCGCCCCTTCGCACTGACACCAGGCGCGTTTCATTCGCGCACCGGCCGCCCGCGAGTCCGTTCGCGCACCGGCCTGGCATCCGTGCGACGTACCCAAACACCCCACCCCATGGCTTGAACGCCGACCGGCGATCGCGGTGTCTCTAGGCCTCGATCGCCAGGTCCCCTTCGTGCGTCCGCCACTTCCGGCGCGACTCCAAGGCGGCCGGGGGAATTTCCTGCCACGCGCCGCGAGCAGGGATGCCGTTCCTCCGACACCGCCTGTTTCACCTGGCGAGGCAGGAGCAGACTTGAGAAGGCAGCTCATGGGGTTCCTCGTGGCGTTGAGCGCGGTGCACGCCGGCTGTGGCGGTGCTCCGGACTTCACCTCCACCGCGGGCGATGATGACTCGCTGGTGGCAACCGAGGACGCGCTCGCGAGCGCGACCACCCTGTACGACGACGCACTGGGTTCCGGCTGGCAGGACTGGTCCTGGGCGACGCACAGCCTCGCGGCGACACGGCCCGTGTTCGCCGGCACCCGCTCCCTCTCCGCCACGTTCAAGCCGTGGACGGGCGTGTACCTGAACCACGCGGGCGTCCCCACCACGGGCTTCGGCTTCGTGGAGTTGCAGGTGAACCCGGGCGCGACGAACAACCCCGCCCTCGCGGTCTACGCGACCGTGGGCACGTCGCAGAAGACGCCCGTGACGCTCAACCCGTCTTGCGTGGGTGGCAGCATCAAGGCCAACGTGTGGACGCAGTGCCGCGTGCCCCTGGCCACGCTGGGCGCGGCGAGCGGGAACCTCACCGGCTTCGTGCTGATGGAGAACGCGGGCAGGAGCCTGCCCACGGTGTACTTCGACAACGTGCGGCTCGCGGCGAGCACGACCGCGCCGTCCGCGCCCACCGGCCTGAAGGCCACGGGCTCCACCACCGACGTCGCGCTCACGTGGGGCACGGTGACGGGCGCCACGGGCTACCACGTCCACCGCGCGTCCTCGCAGTCGGGCACGTACACGAAGCTCACGTCGTCCCCCGTCACGTCCGCGTCGTACAACGACACCGGCGCGGTCAGCGGCACGACGTACTGGTACGCCGTCACGGCGCTGAACGCCGTCGGCGAGAGCGCCCGTTCGTCCGCGGTGTCCGGCACACGCACGGCGCCCACCGGCGTGAGCATCACCGTCACGCCCGCGAGCGTCACGCTGGCGCGCGGCGGCGTGCAGACCTTCACCGCGAAGGTGACGGGGGCCACCAACACGGCCGTCACCTGGGCCGTGCAGGAGGGCTCCACGGGCGGCAGCGTCACCTCCAGCGGCACGTACACCGCGCCGCAGACGGGGGGCGGCTACCACGTCGTCGCGACGAGCAGCGCGGACCCGACGAAGAAGGCCATCGCGGACATCACCGTCACGGGCCCCGTGGGCACCACCAACAAGTGGGTGTCCGGCTACTACACGGGCTGGAACGCGGATGACTACCCGCCGGAGAAGGTGGACTTCAGCGCGCTCACGCACATCATCGTCGGGCGCGTGACGCCGAACGCGAACGGCACCGTCAACGCCATCTTCGACAACTCCAACGGCTCCGCCATGGCGAAGACCCTGTCCACGCGCGCGCACGCGGCGGGACGCAAGGCCATCATCATGGTGGGCGGCGCGGGCGAGCACGCTGGCTGGGTGGGCGCGGCCACCCCGGCGAACCGGGAGAAGTTCGTCGCGAACCTGCTCAAGGTGATGGACGACCACGGCTACGACGGGCTCGACATCGACTGGGAGCCGGTGGAGGAGGCGGACAAGCCCAACCTGCTCGCGCTCGTGCAGCGGCTGCGTCAACTGCGGCCCAACATGCTGATGACGTTCCCCATCGGGTGGATCAACAACAACTTCAGCGCCGACGCGGAGCTCAAGTGGTACCCGCAGCTGGCGGCCTACATGGATCAGGTCAACATCATGTCCTACGAGATGATTGGCGTCTGGGACGGGTGGGAGTCGTGGTTCACGTCCGCGCTGAAGGGCGAGTCCGGCACCCATCCCACGTCGGTGGAGTCCAGCCTCAAGGCCTGGGTGAACGCGGGCATCCCCAAGGAGAAGCTGGGCATGGGCATCCCGTTCTACGGCCTGGCGTGGCGCAACATCACCGGCCCGCGCCAGTCGTTCACCAACTGGTCCGACTACGTGGGCGGGGACAACTCCTTCACGTACAAGAAGATCCTCGAACTCTCCAAGACGGGCACCCTCAAGTGGGACGCGGCGGCGCAGGCCAACTACGTCACGTTCAACACGCCCGTGGAGGACGGCACCGTGCGCTGGATTACGTACGACGGTCCGGAGGCCATCCAGGCCAAGGGCCAGTACGCGAAGGCCAACGGCTACGGCGGCACCATCATCTGGACCATCAACCAGGGCTGCATCGACCGCGCGACGGGCGCCAACCCCCTCCTCACCGAGGTGAAGAAGGCGTTCCTCCAGTAGCCGTGGGGTGAAGGACTTGAAGCACACGGCCGCGCGGGCACCTGTCGCCCGCGTGGCCGTCTTCGTTTCGGGGCCGCCTACGCGGACGGCGGCGCGGAGGCGGGCGGCGACGCGGGGGCTTCCACCGGCTCCGGGTGAGCGGCGTAGACGCCCTGGTACTCCGGCGGCAGCAGCGCGGCCACCCGACGCATCATCGCGTCCACCAGCGCCTGGCGCGCGTCCGACGCCCCGGCGACCTCCGGCTCCAGGTCCGCCATGAGGAAGGCGGGACCGAACGTCACGGTGACGTTGGCGTGAAAGAGCCGCTCGCCACCCATGTCGGAGTCGTTGATGGGCATCAGCTTCTGGGTCCCCGTCAGCGCCACCGGCACGATGGGCACCCCGGCGCGCTTGGCGATGAGGCCCACGCCCTTCTTCGCCTGCAACAGGCCCGCGGAGCGGCTGCGCCCCCCTTCCGGGAAGATGAGCACCGACTGGCCGCCCTTGAGCAGCTCCACGCAGCGGCGCAGCGCTTCGATGTCCGGCGAGTTCGGCGTGATGTCGATGGTGTCCATCGTCTCCGCCGCCAGCCGCGTCATCACCGTGCCGTGCAGCTTCACGCCGGCCAGGAAGACGACCTGCCGGGGGCGGAAGGCGCGGTAGAGCGTGAAGCCGTCCGCGTTGGACAGGTGGTTGGAGATGAAGAGGCAGGGCCCCGGCGGCACGTCCTTCAGGCCGTACACCTTCGCGTGGGACAGCGTGCCCCACACCGCGTGCATCAGCCCGCGCACGACGTGCCGACGCGGCGTGCGCGGCAGGAGCGACATCAGGAAGAAGAGAACTCGAAGCACGCGCCGGCCCACTTCCTTTCCGGATTCCCCCCACGCGACACGGGGCGGAACGGATGCACGTCCATCTGAAGATGTAGTCCTGCCCGCCAGGGTCGGTCAGCGCCCTTCCTGAAGCCTACCCCTGCCCGCCCGCCCATCCGTCCTCCAGCCAACGCCCACCCCTCCCCCTTGTTCCGGGCGGGAGGAAAAATGGAGTGCGGGCGTGGTCCCCACCGCCGCGCGGGCCGCACCCCGCGTGTTATGGGAAGCCCCATGAGCGTCGAAGCCACGCCCTCTCGCGCCAGGAAGCCCGTCGAGTACGAGGCCACCATCACCGCCGTGCGCATGGAGACGCACGACACGGCGACCCTGCTCCTCGACCTGGGGCCGGGACAACTCGACTACAAGGCGGGCCAGTTCCTCAACATCGACCCGCACCAGTTCCCGGCCATCGCCCACCAGTGCGCGTACCTCCAGGAGCAGAAGGGGCGCAAGGAGCCGGCGCGCTCGTACTCGCTCGCCTCCGCGCCGCATGAGCCCCACGTGGCCATCACGGTGAAGGACGAGGAGTTCATCTCCGGCGTCACCCGCTACCCGCCCCTCTTGTCGCCGCTGCTCGTGCACGGCCGCCTCACCGGCGCGCGCATCAAGGTCACGGGCTTCATGGGCCCGTACGTCCTGCCCGACGACGTGACGGAGAAGACGGACCACGTGCTGCACCTGGTCGCGGGCTCTGGCGCGGTGCCCAACTTCGCCATGGTGAAGGACGCGCTGCACCGGGGGCTGAAGCTGCGCCACACCTTCCTCGCGTCCAACAAGACCTGGGGCGACATCCTCTACCGCGAGGAGCTGGCCGCCCTGGAGCGCTCCGCGCCCGATCGCGTGCGCGTGGTGCACACCCTCACGCGTGAGACGGACGAAGCGAAGTACGGCCCCCACGTGCGCAAGGGCCGCGTCAACGAAGCGCTGCTGCACGAGCTGCTGCCTGACCGCGACACCTGCCTCGTCTACGTGTGCGGCCCCGCTATCACCCCGTGGGATCGACGCAAGGCGTTGGAGACGCGCACCCCCGCGACGCCGCGCTTCATGGAGGCCGTCCTGGGCCACCTGCACGGGCTGGACATCCCGGACAAGCGCATCAAGCGCGAAGCCTACGGGTGATGCTCCGCGTCCGTAGCATCCAGGAAATGTCCGTATAACCGATTTCCCGTGAATATCTCCGGGCCATGACGTCCTGGGAGTAGCCGGCTCGGCAGGAGCGCGGCCCCCAGGAGCACACCCCCATGAAGAAGGCGAAGGCCCAGCCCCTGAAGCTGGCGCTGGTCGTGATGACGTGTACCGCCGCGACGAACGCGGCCGCAGCGAACGTGGACCGGGGTGGACACCCCCAGGGTGCCCCGGCGTCGCTGGCCTCCGCGACGCTCAAGCCGCGCGGCTCGCATGCATCGCTCAAGCGCACGGTGCGCGCGGAGGACCTCCAGACCGCGTTCCGCAACCGCATCGAGGTGAAGTTCCGCGAAGGCAGCGGCATGCGTTCGCGCGGTGGTGAGCTGGCGCTGGACGCCACCCAGGCCCGTGGCGCGGCGGCCATCGCGGAGCTGGACCGGGTGCGCGCCACGCTGCGCGGCGCCCGTCGCTCCGCGGCGATGAAGATGCACCCCTTCACCGAGGACACCGCCGCCCTGCTCAAGGCCCAGGGCGAGCGCGGCTCGGGCACGGAGCTGCCGGATCCGAACCTCTGGTTCTACGTGTACGTGGACGCGGGTTCGGACCAGGCGGTCGCGGACGTCATCAACGCGCTCAACGCGCTGGACGTGGTGGAGGTGGCCTATCCGTCACCCCTGCCCGTGCGCTCCGCGGACATGGACTCCCGGAGCGCGGAGGACTTCGAGGCCTACTGGCGTGAGCACGCGCGCATGGACTGGCCCACGCCGGAGCACCTGCTGTCCTGGGAGCGTGGTGAGGGCGCCCGGACGCTGCTGAACGAAGCGCCGCCCCCGCCCAAGGCGGTGGCCACACCCGCGCTCGGCCCCTCCGGCATGCTGGCCGTCAGCTATGTGGCGGACCAGGACTACGGCGAGGCCGCGCCCATCGGCATCGACACGGACTGGCTGCGGGGCAACTTCTACAACGCCTACGGCAACGGCTGGGGCTACACCGACGCCGAGTACTCGTGGAACTACTGGCACCAGGACCTCACCCAGTTGACGGGGGCGGTGCTCGTCAACGGCCAGCCCCACGCCAGCGCGGCGGTGCTCGACAACCGCAACCACGGCACGTCCGTGATTGGCGTGCTCAGCAGTGACACCAACGCCTTCGGCACCACGGGCCTGGTGAACGGCTCCGCCGTGCGGCTGTCCACCGAGTGGCCCACCACCGGCTACAACCGCGCCTCCGCCATCTACGCGGCGTCCAACCAGTTCTGGGCGGGCGCCGTCATCCTGCTGGAGATGCAGGCGGCCTCCAACATCGACTGCAACGGCGACGGCCTCGTCAGTGCCTCCGGCGCCAACGCGGACTATGTCCCCGCCGAGTACGTCCCCGCCGTGCGCGACGCCGTCAAGGTCGCCACCGCCAACGGGCGCATCGTCGTGGCGGCTGGTGGCAACGGAAACTGCAACCTGGACCTCGCGGCCTTCGGTGGCTACTTCAGCGCCACCGACGCGACGAAGGACTCGGGCGCCATCATCGTGGGCGCGGGTGAGAAGCTCACGCGCAACAAGGCGTTCTTCTCCACCTACGGCAGCCGCGTGGACACGCAGGCCGAAGGCGACTTCAAGATCGTCACCACCGGCTACGGCGACAAGTACTCCGCCGAGGGCGAAAACCTCTTCTACACGGCCACCTTCTCCGGCACGTCCGGCGCGTCGCCCATCGTCACCAGCGCCACGGTGGCGCTGTCCGGCGTGATGTACCTGCGCTACGGCGGCCACTACCACCCGAAGGAGATGCGCGACCTCTTGCGCCGCGACGGCACGCCCCAGGCGACCGGCGGGAAGATTGGACCGCGCCCGGACCTGCGCAAGCAGATCTCCCACATGCAGAACCGCTACCCGGCCATGCACTCCACGGACTTCGACGGCGACGGCCGCAGCGACTACGCGGTGTGGCGGCCGAGCACCGGCGTGTGGAACATCCGCTTCTCCTCCACCGGCCTGACCCAGTCCATCCAGTGGGGCCAGCAGGGTGACATCCCGGTGCCCGCGGACGTGACGGCGGACGCCCGCGCGGAGCTCATCGTGTGGCGGCCGAGCACCGGCACGTGGCTGGTCCGCAAGTGGGACGGCACCACGCAGTCCACGCAGTGGGGCATGCTGGGTGACATCCCGGTGCCCCTGGACTTCACGGGCGACAAGAAGGCGGAGTTCGCCGTCTACCGTCCCCCGTACGTCGGTGGCACCACCGAGGGCCAGTGGATCATCCGCTACGCCAACGGCACGTACTCCGTCTTCAACTGGGGCGCGTCGGGGGATGTGCCCATCGCGCGCGACTTCGACGGCGACGGCTACGAGGACCTCACGGTGTACCGGCCGTCCACCGGCCAGTGGATCATCCGCTTCTTCAGCGGCACCTCCGCCGTCCACACCCTGGGCACCTGGAGCGACGTGCCCGTGCCCTACAAGGCGTCCAACCAGTGGAACCTGGCGGTGTGGAACCCGACCACGGGCATCTTCACCACGAAGAACATCCACGGCGGCGGCACGGCCACCGCGCAGTGGGGCCTGCCCGGCGACATCCCGCGCTTCGGTGACACCAACCTGGACGGCACCGACGAGTACATCGTCTGGAGGCCGGTGGTGGGCACCTGGTACAACGCCCAGTTCGGCGGCGTGCAGTGGGGCCTGCCCGGCGACATCGCCCTGTCGCGGTAGTCCTCACGCGACACAGCAGCAGCAACACGGCGGGCGGTCTCTCTTCGCGGAGGACCGCCCGCTGTTCATTTCTCCGGGGGCAGGTTCTCCAGGAACGCGAGGATGCGCTCGGCCGTCTCGCGTGGCTGCTCCAGCGGGAACAGGTGGGCCGCGAGCGGCAGCACGTCGCACTTCGCCAGCGGCAGTTCGCGCTCCACCCTGGCCAGCGCCGCGGGCAGGAGCGCGTCCGATTTTTCCCCGCGCAGCACCAGCGTCGGCGCGGCGTTGGCGCGGATGAGCTTCCAGGGGTCCGCGGGGAAGGTCTCGAAGATGCGGGCCTCCCACTCGCGTGGGATGCGCAGCTTGAAGTCACCCTCCGGCGTCGGCACCAGGCCATGGGTGATGTAGTCGTTGAAGCAGTCCGCGTCCCAATCACGAAACAGCTTTCGCTCACGGTACGCGTCGGCGGCCTCCTGGCGCGACGGCCACCGGTCCCGCCTGCGCAGCGCGCCCTGCACGATGGCGGCGCGGTCCATGCGGCCCAACAGCTTCATCAGGCGCACCGCCCACGCGCGGGGCCCGGTGATGAGCACCGGATCCAACGCCACCACCGCGCGGAACAGGCCGGGGTTCGCGGCGGACGCCATCAGCGTGCTCGCCCCGCCCACGCTGTGGCCCACACCCAGCACGCCCGAGCGGCCCCGCACCTTGAGCTCGCGCGCGAGGTCGTCGCCCAGCTCGCGCCAGGTCGTGAGCCGCTTCGGATCCTCGTCCGGAATCAGCGGCCGCGTGCGCAGCGACACCACGTGGTAGCGCGTCGCCAGCCGCGCGAAGAGCTTCCGGTACGTCTCCGGGGGAAAGCCGTTCGCACAGGCGAAGTGCAAGAGCGGTCCCGTGCCGCCCCAGTCGTCCAGCTCCAAGGCCATGCCCCTTCCCGACAGAAGCTCCCGCCTCATTCACGGCGGGAAAGCCTCACGCCTGACGTTCACCCGACTCCGGCCCTGGATCCACCACGGGTTCCACTTCTGGACCTTCTGACAGCTCCGCCGGCACCGTCCCCGTCGTCGCGGGGGTGATGCCCAGCAGGCGCGTCAGCCGGGGCTGCACGCCCGTCTCCGCCAGCAGCGCCTGGAGCTGGAGCTTCGCGCGCCGGTTGTCCCCGTGCACGCGCCGCCCGAGGATGAGCTCGTTCTTCAGCGAGTGCTCCCAGCCCGTCAGCTCCGTCACCGTCACCTGATAGCCGAACGACTCCAGCGTCAGCGCGCGGATGACGTTCGTCAGGTGCGAGCCGAACTCGCGCCGGTGCATCGGGTGGTGGAAGAGCAGCGACATGGAGCCGGGCCCCTTCGCGCGCTTCTCCTTCAACTGCGCGGCCACCTCCGCCTGACAGCACGGCACCACCGCCACGTGGTCCGCGCCGTGCTTGATGGCGGCCACCAGCGCGTCATCCGTGGCGGTGTCGCACGCGTGCAGCGCCATCAGCACGTGGATGCGCTCGGGGTACTCGGCCGCGTCGATGTGCGCCGTCTGGAAGCGCATCCGGTCGAAGTGCAGCCGCTCCGCGCGGCCCTTCGCCCGTTCGGTCAGCTCCGGGCGACCTTCGATGGAGAGCAGCTCCCCGGCCTGCGCGTCCTTGAGGAACAGCTCGTAGACGACGAAGCCCAGGTAGGCGTTGCCGCTGCCGGCGTCCACCACGAGCGGGCTCGGGTGGCGGGCCTGCACGTCGTCCATCGCGGGGCGCAACAGGCCCACCAGGTGGTTGACCTGCTTGAGCTTGCGCAGCGCGTCCGCGTTGAGGTGGCCTTCGCGCGTGAGCAGGTGCAGCTCTCGCAGCAGGGCCTGGGACTGGTCCGGCAGCAGCTCCTTGCGGACCTGCGGCGCCTTGACGTTGCGTCTCAGACGGACACCACTTCCATCACTTCCGGGATGGCCTCACGCAGGCGGCCTTCGATGCCCATCTTCAGCGTCGCGGTGGACGACGGGCAGCCCGCGCACGAGCCCTTCATGTGCAGGTAGACGATGCCGTCCTCGAAGCGATCCAACGTGATGTCGCCGCCGTCCTGGGCCACCGCGGGACGGATCTCATCGTCCAGGATGGTCTGGATGCGCTGCTCCACGGAGCCTTCCTGCGAAGACGTCTGACGCGACGCCGCGAGCGCGGCCTCGTCCACCACGGGCAGGCCTTCGGTGAGGTGCGTGTCCAGCGTGGACATCACGGAGTCGTTGAGTTCGTCCCACTCACCGGAGTCGCCCTTCGTCACGGTGACGAAGTTGGTGCCGAGCATCACCGCGGTGACGCCCTGGATGTCCATCAGCCGCAGCGCCAGGGGCGACTTGGCCTCCGCCTCACCCCGGTTGGTGAAGTTCACGGCGCCACCGGCCAGCAACTTGCGGTCCACCACGTACTTCAACGTGCTGGGGTTGGGGGTCCACTCGAGCTGGATGTTCACGGACATTCTGTTCTCCCTACGAAAGTCTGCTTCCTCTAAGGCGCGCCGGGCCCCATAGCAACCTGTCCGGCTGTCAGGCAAACGCGCCGCGCGTTCCATTCACTCCGGATGCGGCCCGGAGCTTCTTTCCGATGTAAGACACCGGGTCCCCTGCTTCGGGTCTAAAAAAAAAGCCGGGACCGTCCTTCCCTACCCTTCCCCGCTGGCGAGGTCTCCCCCCATGTCCGCCTTCCCGCCGCGCCTTGCCCACCTCGCCACCCGGGCCGTGGTGGTGGCCAAGCTGGGCCCCACCTACGCCGAGGCCCACCGCCTGGACGCCGAGGAATCCGCCCAGCGCCTCTCCACCGCGCTCTCCGGACGCCTGCTGACGGCCCTGCTGGAAGCCACGTGGACCCAGATGCTCGGCAAGACAAAACGTCTCACCGAGGATGGGCTGCTGGAGAAGGTGGCCGCCACCCTGGGCGACCGGCCCCAGCGCCCGGGCAAGGTCGCGCCCGCGACGCCCGGCTGGAGCGCCTTCCTGGTGATGGTGGACCTGGAGGCCGGCACCGCCAGCGACGCCGCGCGCCGGGTGATGGAATCCGACGAGGGCCGCAAGCGCGCCGCCGCGGGGCTCGCGGAGGTCGCGGGCTTCCTCGCCACGGAGCTGACGCGCGGCAAATAGACCCTGCCGGGCAGGCGTGGCGGCAGGCGGCACCCGACGTTATAGGCTGGGGCTCGGCCCGCCATGTCCGCCACGCTTCCCACCACGCTGCGCCTGCTCACGTCCATCACCGACGTCCCCCAGACGGCCTGGGACGCGCTGGTGGACCCAGGCTCCATGCCCTTCCTCGAGTGGGCCTTCCTGGCCGCCCTGGAGGAGAGCGGCACCGTGGTGCCCGAGCGCGGCTGGCACCCCCGCCACTTCACCCTTTGGAGGGGCTCCCGGCTGGTGGCCGCCGCGCCCGCGTACCTGAAGGACGACAGCCACGGGGAGTTCGTCTTCGACGCCGCCTGGGCCACCGCCGCCGAACGCGCCGGCCTGCGCTACTACCCCAAGCTGGTGCTCGCCGTGCCCTTCACCCCCGCCACCGGCCGCCGCGTGCTGGTAGCCCCCGGTGAGGACCGCCCGTCGCGCGAGGCGGAGCTGTACGACGCCGCCCTGGAGTACGCCCGCGCCGAGGGGCTCTCCAGCATCCACGTCCTCTTCCCCACCCCGGAGGAGCTGCCGGTGCTGGAGGCCCAGGGCTACGTCGTGCGCCTGGGGGTGCAGTACCAGTGGACCAACGCGGGCTACCGGACGTTCGACGACTTCCTTGCCCGCTTCCACTCCAAGCGGCGCCACCAGCTCAAGCGCGAGGTGGCTGCCCCGGAGGCCCAGGGCATCACCTTCCGCACCCTGCGGGGCGAGGCGCTGGAGGAGCTGGACCCGGCGAGCGCGTACCGGCTCTATGTGACGACGGTGGACCGCTACCCGTGGGGTGTGCGGTCGCTGACCCCGGACTTCTTCGCCCGGCTGCTCGGACGCTTCCGGCACCGGTGTGAGTTCGTGGAGGCGTGGCGGGAAGGCCGGCGGGTGGCGGGCGCGTTCAATTTCATCGGGCCGCGCACGCTGTTCGGTCGTTATTGGGGAGCGCTCGAGGAGCACCCGTTCCTGCACTTCAACGTCTGCCTCTACCAACCGGTGGCGGCGTGCATCGCGCGGGGGCTGGAGCGCTTCGAGCCAGGGGCCGGGGGAGAGCACAAGCTCACCCGGGGATTCGAGCCGCACCTCACGTACAGTGCGCATCTCTTCCTCCACCCCGGGATGGACCGGGCGGTGCGCGGCTTCCTGGCGCACGAGCGGGCGGCCGTCGAAAGCGGCCTGCCGCTCTGGTGGGCGGAGACGGGATTCAAGGAGCGGGTCTGAGGTTTCTCATCTGAGTCATCTCAAAGGCCCGCCACAGGTTCGCGAAGCGAAGGCAAGGGAGTCCGCAAGCCCATGGCGCAGAAGCACCAACATGATGACGGCCAGGTCGTCACGGAGGCCGTCCCCAAGCAGAAGCTGAAGAGGCCGACGCTCTACAAGGTCCTCCTGCACAACGACAACTACACCACGCGGGAGTTCGTGGTGGCCGTGCTCAAGGAGATCTTCCACAAGTCGGAGACGGATGCCGTGCAGATCATGATGCACGTTCATTTCAACGGCATCGGAGTGGCGGGCGTTTATACCTACGACGTCGCCGATACGAAGCTCAAGACAGTGGAGGCCGCGGCGCGGGACAACGGGTTCCCCCTGCGGCTGTCCATGGAACCCGAGGAAGGCTGAACCGTGGCAGGACCATCGATTGCCAAAGAGTTGCAGGCCAGCTTCCGCACCGCGCTCGACGAGGCGCGGAAGATGCGCCACGAATACCTGACGCTGGAGCACCTGCTCCTGGCCCTCACCCGTGACTCGCGCACCCGCGAGGTGCTCAAGGCCTGTGGCGCCAACGTCAAGCGCCTGCAGGAGAACCTGACCTCCTTCCTGGAGGAGACGGTCGAACGGCTGCCCGACGACGTGGACGCCGAGCCCCAGCAGACCATCGGCGTGGAGCGCGTGCTCCACCGCGCCGCCATGCACGCCCTGTCCGCCGAACAGAAGTACATCGACGGGGGCGACGTGCTGGTCGCCATGTTCCGCGAGGAGGAGAGCCAGGCGCTCTTCCTGCTCCAGCAGGAGGGCGTCACCCGCCTGGACCTGCTCAACTTCATCTCCCACGGCATCAGCAAGGACGGCGAGTCCGACGGGGCCACCGACAGCCGCGCCGCGCCCGCCGGGGATGACGA
Organism: Corallococcus sp. bb12-1; assembly: GCF_026626765.1. Lineage (NCBI taxonomy): Bacteria > Pseudomonadati > Myxococcota > Myxococcia > Myxococcales > Myxococcaceae > Corallococcus > Corallococcus sp. bb12-1. The sequence goes on from NZ_JAPNJZ010000016.1 coordinate 74,651, forward strand.
GGACGGCGAGTCCTCGCGCAAGAGTCCGCTGGAAGCGTACGCCGTGCAGCTCAACGTGGAGGCGAAGGCGGGCCGCATCGATCCGCTCATCGGCCGCGACAAGGAGCTGGAGCGCACCATCCAGGTGCTCTGCCGCCGCCGCAAGAACAACCCGCTCTACGTGGGTGAGGCCGGCGTGGGCAAGACGGCCATCGCGGAGGGCCTGGCGCTCCACATCACCGAAGGCCGCGTGCCGGCCGCGCTGAAGGATGCGGTCGTCTACTCGCTGGACATGGGCGCGCTGCTCGCGGGCACCAAGTTCCGCGGCCAGTTCGAGGAGCGCCTCAAGGGCGTGCTCAAGGCGTTGCAGGAGCTGCCGGACGCCATCCTCTTCATCGACGAGATCCACACCATCGTCGGTGCCGGCGCCACGAGCGGCGGGTCCATGGACGCGTCCAACCTGCTCAAGCCCGCGCTGGCGTCAGGCCGGTTGCGCTGCATCGGGTCCACGACGTTCCAGGAGTTCAAGGCGTCCTTCGAGCGCGACCGCGCGCTGTCCCGCCGCTTCCAGAAGATTGAAGTGGACGAGCCCAGCGTGGAGGACACCATCAAGGTCCTGGAGGGCCTGCGCAGCCGCTACGAGGAGCACCACCACGTGAAGTACGGCGAGGGTGCGCTCCAGGCGGCGGCGGAGCTGGCGGCCAAGCACATCAACGACCGGTTCCTGCCGGACAAGGCCATCGACGTCATTGACGAGTCGGGCGCGGCCGAGCGGCTGAAGCCGGACGGCGTGCGCACCGGCATCGTCAGCGCGCACGACGTGGAGCAGGTCGTCTCCAAGATGGCGAAGATTCCGGCCAAGAGCGTGTCCGCCAGCGAGGGCGTGCAGATCCAGAACCTCGACAAGGAGCTCAAGGGCGTCATCTTCGGCCAGGACAAGGCCATTGAAGAGATGGTCAGCGCCATCAAGCTGTCGCGCTCCGGCCTGCGTGCGCCGGAGAAGCCCATTGGCAGCTTCCTCTTCTCCGGCCCCACGGGCGTGGGCAAGACGGAGCTGGCGAAGCAGCTGGCGGTAAGCCTGGGCGTGGAGTTCCTGCGCTTCGACATGAGCGAGTACTCGGAGAAGCACACGGTGAGCCGGCTCATCGGAGCGCCCCCGGGCTACGTGGGCTTCGACCAGGGTGGCCTGCTCACGGACTCCGTGCGCAAGCACCCGTACGCGGTGCTCGTGCTGGATGAAATCGAGAAGGCCCACCCGGACCTCTTCAACATCCTGCTCCAGGTGATGGACCACGCGACGCTCACCGACAACAACGGTCGCAAGGCGGACTTCCGCAACATCATCCTCATCCTGACCACGAACGCAGGCGCGCAGGAGATGAGCACCAAGGCCATGGGCTTCGGTGACAGCCAGGTGGTGGTGGACGGCTCGCGGGCGAAGAAGGCCATCGAGCGCACCTTCACGCCGGAGTTCCGCAACCGGCTGGACGGATGGATTCTCTTCTCCGGCCTGCCCGCGGACATCATCCTCAAGGTGGTGCACAAGGAAGTGCGGCTGCTCCAGAAGGTGCTCGACGAGAAGAAGGTCAAGCTGGAGCTCACGCAGGCGGCTTATGCGTGGCTGGCGGAACACGGCTACGACCCGGCCTTCGGCGCGCGCCCCATGGCCCGGCTGGTGGACAACACCATCAAGAAGCAGCTCGCGGAGGCCCTGCTGTTCGGCGCCCTCAAGGGCGGCGGCATCGCCCGCTTCGACGTGGTGGACGACGCGCTGAAGCTCGTCACCGAGTCCGCCGTGGCCGTCCCCGCTTAAGCGCGCTGACCGTTGGAAACACCGAGGCCCCGGGCTCCCTTGCGAAAAGGAACTCGGGGCCTTCGTGTTTCCGGAAGTCGGGACGGCTACCCCTTCTTCGACTCCACCTTGTACGCGCCCACGGCGTTGGAGAGCTGTTCGGAGATGATTTGAAGCGTGGTGGCCGCCTCCCCGGTGGATCCGATGCGGGCCACGGTGTCGTCCATCATCCGGGACAAATCATTCACCGCGAGGGTGATTTGATTGATGCCCACGTTCTGCTGGTTCACCGCGGCGGCGATCTGCCGGACGGCGGCGGCGTTGTCCTGGACGATGGAGGACAGCTCACGCAGGTTCTGCCCGCTGGTGCGCACCTGCTCCAGGCCTGCCTCCATGCGCTCCGCGCCGCGCTCGGTGATGCGCACCGCGGCGGTGACGGAGTTGGCGATGTCGTCCAGCAGCTCCCGCACCCGCGTGGTGGCCTGGATGGACTGGTCCGCCAGCGCGCGGATTTCACGGGCCACGACGCTGAAGCCCTTGCCGTGCTCACCTGAGCGCACCGCCTCAATGGCCGCGTTGAGCGCGAGCATGTTGGACTGGTCCGCCAGGTCCTTCACCGTCTGGGTGATGCCGCCAATCTGACGCGTGCGCTCGCCCAGTTCGAGGATCTTCTCCGCGATCTCCCCCACCTGCGCGCGGATGTCGTTGAGGCCCGCCATCGTCTGCTCGATGGAGGCCTCGCCCGCCTTGGCCAGGGTGTCGGCGCGCTCGGCCACGCTGAGCACGCTCTCCGCCTTCTGCGCGGCCAGCGTGGAGGTCTGCTTGATTTCCTGCGCCGTCACCTGCGTTTCCTGCAGCGCGGCGGCCTGGCGCGAGATGGTCTGCGCCTGCTCCGTGGAGGACGCGTTGAGGTGCTCGGTGGACTGCGTGAGCGCGGTGGCCGCGTGCTGGAGGTTGATGGTCACCTCGCGCAGCTTGCCCACCATCTGCGAGAAGGAATTGGACAGCCGTCCCACCTCGTCCTTGCCCCGGATGGTGATGGGCCGGGTGAGGTCTCCGGACTCCACGATGTGGCCCGCCACCGACGTGAGCTCCGCCAGGGGCCGCACGATGCTCCGGCCGAACAGCGCCGCCACCACGACGCCGCACAGCTCCAGCAGCAGCGCGAACAGCAGCATCCGCCAGCGCAGCACCTCCACCTTCGCGTCGATGTATTCGCGCGCCATGCCCACGTGCACGGTGCCCAGCCGCCCCTGCGCCACCGGCGCCGCCACGTCCAGGCCCACCAGGGTCCGGCCGCCCCGCTGCAAGCGCACCTCGGGGATGACGCGCAGGCCATCCTTGCCCACCACGGCCGGGGCCTCGGTGGCGACCTTCAGCGCCTCCGGGAAGGCGCCATTGAAGGTGTGCACCACCACCTTGCCGCCCGGCTCCTGGATGAAGAGGTACGCCAGGTCCTCGCGCCCCATGAACGGCTGCAGCAGGGGCTGGAGCGACGGCATGCGCGCGGCCATGCCCTGCTCCGCGGCGATGGACAGGCCCAGCGCCACGGCCTCCCCTTCGATGATGTGGCGCTCCTCCAGGTTGGATTCCAACTGGCTGGTCGCGATGAAGGTGAGGAGCACGGCCACGGTGGCGCTGATGACCGCCGTGACGAGCACGAACTTCGGCGCGAGCCCGAGCCCCCGCAGGAAGGAGACGTCGAGCGAAGGGGTCGGCTTCACGGGAGCACTCCCTGGACAACGCGTTCAGACGGCCGGCCGTCGGGCGACAGCCGACAGGGACAACGCACGGGCCCGCGGATTCCTGGCGACGGGCGCGGGGGAATCATCGCAAGCCGCCATCCGGCGGGCGGCCAGGCCGGAACGTCGGCCGCTGGCAGCTCTGGAGGATGAGGTCCGCCACCGCCGTCAGGGGCACCCCACCGTCGGTGGCCTTCAGCTCCAGCGCGGCGCGCGGCATGCCGTAGACGACGCTCGACGCCTCGTCCTGCGCGAAGGTGACGCCCCCGGCGGTGCGGATGGCCAGCAGGCCCCGCGCGCCGTCCTCGCCCATGCCGGTGAGGACGCCGCCGCCACAGCGCCGGCCATACGCCGCCGCCAGCGAGTGCAGGAGCACGTCCCCGTTGGGGCACGGTCCGCCCTGGGTGCGCTGCAGCCGGGCCAGCCCCGCGCTGTCCACCAGCAGGTCATGGCCATCCAGCGGGAAGTACACCCGGCCCGGCTGTAGCTGCTCACCGTCGCGCGCCATGGTGACGTTGAGCGAGCACACCTGCGACAGCCAGCGCACCATGCCCTGCGTGAAGCCCACCGTGATGTGCTGGGCGATGAGCACCGGCACCGGCAGGTCCTTGGGCAGCTTGGAGAGCACCTCCGCCAGCGCGGGAGGACCGCCCGTGGAGGCCACCAGGCCGAAGACATCCACCCGCGCCCCGGTGGGCATGGGCAGGGGCGGCGCGGCGCGCGGACGGCGGGAGATGACGGGCACCTCCGCCATCAGGCACACCGAGTGGGCCAGCTCCCGGCCCCACTTGCGCAGCTCGTCCGCGTTGGTGACGTTGGGCTTGCCGATGAGCTCCAGCGCCCCGGCGCTCATCGCTTGAAAGCCCAGGTCCACGCCCCGCTGCTCCGCCACGGCGCTCACGACCAGGATGCGCGCGGGCGCCTGGGACATGATGTGGCCGATGGCCGCCGGGCCGTCCAGGCCGGGCAGGAGCAGGTCCATGGTGATGACGTCCGGACGCAACAGGCGCGCGAGCTGCACGGCGCGGTTGCCGTCCGCCGCGCGGCCCACGACTTCGATGCGAGGCTCCTCCGTGAGGAGGGCGGTGAGCGTGCTGGCCATGGTGGGCGAGTCGTCCACCACGAGCACGCGAATCTTCTTCATGCTCAAGCGCGGCTCCCGCGGCGGCTCATCACGTCCAGCACTTCAGCGAGCAGGCGGCCCGCGGCGCATTCGCGCTTGCTCAAGAAGCCATCCGCGCCGGACTCCAGCCCCCGCTCGCGCGCGGACGGGCTGTCGTGCGCGGACACCAGGATGACCGGCAACGTGCGCGTCTCCTTCTTCTCGCGCAGCCGCGCGATGAGCTCCGTGCCGTCCATCTCTTCCATGTCCAGGTCGCAGATGACGACGTCATAGGTGTCCGCGGCCAGCCGCTCCAGCGCCCGGGGTCCGCTGGCCGCCAGGTGCACCTGGAAGCCGCCGGCCTCCAGGCTGGCCCGGTGCAGCGCTCTCGCGGTGAGCGAGTCGTCCACCACCAGCGCCCGCCGGCTGCCCGCCGACACGGTCACCTTCTCCGAATCCGACACCACCCAGTCCGGCCGGAGGATGAGCAGCAGCTCGCCGCGGCTGAGCGTCGCAGCGCCCTGCCAGGCCGCCACGTCGCGCACCTCCGAGGGCAGCGGGCGGATGACCAGGTCCCGGTCCCCCACCACCGCGTCCACCACCAGGGCCACGCGCTTGCCACCGCTCTGGACGATGAGCAGCGGCTGGCCTTCGGCGGGAGGCGTCGACGCGCGCAGGCCCAGCCGCGCGCCCAGGTCCACCACCGGCAACAACTGGCCCAGGTGCTCCAGGTGCGCCCGGCGCTTGCCCAGGCGCAGCGAATCCGCGCGCGCCAACTGCGTGGACTCCACCGCCAACATGGGCAGGCCCACGAACTGCTCCAACACGCGAACCATCAGCACCGGAGAGCTGCCCAGGTCCACCGGCAGCGTGAGCACGAAGCGCGTGCCCTGCCCGCGAGTGCTGGCCACCTCGATGCGGCCCTGGAGGGACTCCACCGTGGCGCGCACCGCGTCCAGGCCCACGCCGCGCCCGGAGGTGTCCGTCACGTCCGAGCGGGTGCTGAAGCCCTCGCTGAAGATGAGGTCGCGCACCTGGTTGTCGTTGAAGCGCACGAGATCATCCGCCGTCGCCAGTCCGCGCTTCTCCGCCACCCGGCGCACCGCCTGCAGGTCGATGCCGCGCCCGTCGTCGGACGCCTCCAGGTAGAGCAGGTTGCCCTGCTGCTCCACGCGCAGCGTGAGCGCGCCCTCGTGGTGCTTGCCGGCCTTCTCGCGCTCGGAGGGCATCTCCAGGCCGTGGTCCACCGCGTTGCGCAAGAGGTGCACGAGCGCGCCCTGGAGCTTCTCCAGGAGGCGCCGGTCCAACGACACCTCCGCGCCCACCACCGACAGCCGCGCCTCCTTGCCCAACTGGCGCGACAGGTCGCGCACCATGCGCTGCAGGGGCTCCAGGATGGTGCGCGTGGGGCGCGTGGTGATGGCCTTGAGGCCGTCCTCCAGCGCGTCCACGATGTCGCTTGTCTCCTCGCCGTCGGTGCGCAGCGAACGGCCCGTGCCAGACAGGAGCGTGCGCGCCTCCGCCGTCTCCGCCAGCAGGCCCTGCTTGGCGAGCAGCGTGGACACCCGCTCCAGCTCGCGGCTGCGCTCCTCCACCCGCAGGCGCACTTCCCGGAGGCGCTCCACCTCGCGCATCAGCGACGTCACCTGCCGCGCGCTCACGCGCCAGCCGGCGTCCGTCGACTCGCCCTGGTGGTCCGGCGTCGGTGGCCCGCCCGCGGAGCCCTGCGACAGGCCCTGCATGCCGGTATCCACGGACGTCTGAGGCACGGGCACCACCTGCGCGAAGGCCCCACCCGGCAGCGCGGCGGCGGCCTCCGGCGGCGGCGCGGCCGCGACCAGTTGGGCCAGCGCGGCGGCGGGGTCCGGCAGCAATTCACCCCGGCCATCCGCGTGCGCCTGCGCGCGCAGCATGAACAGGTCCAGCCCGTGCAGCAGGATGTCCACCACCGTGCGCGGCATCTTCTGCGTGGTGGCCTTCAGCGGCGCCAGCGCGTCTTCCAGCTTGTGGGCGATGTCGCCCAGGTCCTGGAGGCCCAGCGACGCGGCGCTGCCCTTCAGCGTGTGCAGGTGCCGGCCCAGCCGGATGTAGATCTTCGCGAGCGCGTCGTTCTCCAGGCCCTCGCGCTCCAACTCCAGCAGGTCCATGGTGACCTTCTGGATGACCTCCTGCGCCTCGATGGCGAAGCCCGCCACCAACGGCTGCAGCATCGGATCAACGGCCATGGCGCACCCCCGCATCCGGCACGGAGAAGAGGCGCTTCGGGTCGATGAGGTGGATGAGCTACCGGTCGTGGGTGAAGACCTCCATCACCGGCCCCTCGGCCCGGACCCGCGCGGCCTCCACCGATGCGAGCGACAACGTGGTGGGTCGCGGAATCGCCTCGCAGTCCAGCGCGCACAGTTCGCCGTCGCCCCGGTCCACCACCAGCAGCACGGCGGGGTCCTGCCGCCACCCGTGACCGCCCAGCAGCGACGCGAGGCTCAGCGCGGAAAGCACCTGGCCCTGGAATCTCAGCACCCCGATGACGGCGGGCTCCGACAGCGGCACGGGCGTCACCATGCGCAGGGGCAGCGCGGCCCGCAGCGACTCCAGGGGCAGCGCGTAGCGCTCCTCGCCCAGCGGGAACTCGGCGATCCAGTGGACCGCCTCCTCCACGGACGACTCGCCCTGCTCGCGCAGGCGTGCGGCCCGGCGCGCGAGCAGATCGCGCGTCTCCTCCTCCAGGGCCTCGTCCACCATCCGCGGCGTCCCCTTCATTCCAGCGCCCCCAGATTCAGGTAGGCGTCAGCGGACGCCAGATAGAAGCGCGCAGGCAGCGCCTCCGGTCCATCCACCAATTCGTCCGGCGGCAGTTGTCCCGCCCGCGAGCGCAGGGCGCGCATCAACGGGAAGGCCGCGTCCCGGGCCCCGGCGCGCTCGCGCAACAGCGCCAGCTCCAGCAGGCCCGGCAGGTAGTCCGGCGCCTGCTTCACGAGCAGCTCCAGCACCGCGGTCGCTCCGGACACGTTGCCTTCCTCTATGCGCTCCAGCGCCTGCAGGTGCAGTCGCGCGGGAGGCGGCGGCGGGGACGGCGGCGGCGCGGGCGGGGTCGGCAGCGGCGCTGACAGCCGGCGCGGCGGCGGGGTGACGCGGGAGGTGACCGCCGGCTGCGGCGGGGGCAGCGTCATGAAGGTGCGCTCTTCAACGCGGGGTTTGCGGAACGCCTGCAGCTCCGGAGGCCCTTCGCGCGTCAGCCCTGTCGGACCGCGGTCCACCTCCACCGTGCCCAGGAACAACAGCCCCCCCGGCGTCAGGCTGCGCGCCAGATGCCCGATGGCCGCGTCGCGCGCGGACGGCGAGAAGTACGTGAGCACGTTGCGGCAGAGGATGAAGTCGAACAGGCCAAAGCGCTCCGGCAGCGGCGCCAGCAGGTTCGCGGGCGCGAAGCGGGTGACCTTGCGCACCTCCGGGACGATGGACACCTGACGCCCGCCGTGGGGCTCGTAGACGCTGTGCAGCGCGGGCGCGGACTCGCGGCGGGACCACGCGCCGTAGGTGCCGCGCCGGGCGGCCTCCAGGCTGGCCTCGTGCAGGTCGGTGCCCACCACCTCCACCGGCATCCCCGGGGGCGCGCACGCCAGCAGGCACGCGGCCAGCGAGTACGCCTCCTCGCCGGTGGCGCAGCCCGCGCTCCAGCCGCGCAGGTGCATGGCGCCGTGGCGCAGCGCGGACGGCACGCCCTCCGTGGCGATGAAGCGGAAGTGCTCCGGCTGGCGGAAGAAGTACGTCTCCCCCACCAGCACCGCGCGCACCAGCGTGTAGGCCAGGGGAGAGCCCAGTTGCTGCAATTCGCTCAGGACCTCCGTGGGCACGCGACCCCGGGCCAGCTCCGCGCGCAGCACGCGTTCCACCGCCTCCTGGGCGATGGCGTCATCACGAAAGCCAGTGGTGTCCGCCACCACTTCCCGGGCGCGGGCCAGCAGCCGAGGGTCGAGCCCTGCACTCATGCGCTCCGCTCTTCCTCCACCGGCGCGAGCAGCGCGGGCAGGTCGCGCAGGAGTCCCCGCGCGATGAACACCTTCGGATCCAGGATGGGCAGCGCGCGCCCACCGACGCGCAACATGCCCAGCAGTCCCTCTTGCAGCAGGCCGTGCTCCGCGCCGCCCACCTTCTCGCGCCGGTCGATCTCCGTGGCCTGGAACTCCTCCGGATCCCGCACGGTGTCCACGGTGAGCGCCAGCGACACCCCTTCGGCTTCGATGACCACCAGCATCCGCTCCGCGATGGCCACCTGGTGCTTCACGCCCAGCCGCAGCGCCACATCCAGCACGCACACCGCATGGCCGCGCAGCTCCACGTATTCGCGCAGGTAGGACGGCCCCGTGGGCAGCGGCCGCGTCGCCGGCTGCAACAGGACCTCCTTCACGGAGTCCAGCGGCACGGCGAACTCGCGCTCGCCCACCGACAAGCGCAGGACGAGCATGGCGCCCGAACGCGAGCGGCGACGCGCGGACTCCAGGGCCTCGCCCACGAGGTTGAGCAGCTCATCCGCGCGGAAGGGCTTGGGCAGGAACGCCTCCGCGCCCAGGCCCAGGCACGCCTCCGCGCGCTGCTTCTCCGACGAGATGATGATGACCGGGATGTCCGTCGTCGCGACATCCGACTTCATCCGCTGGAGCACCTCGTCGCCGTCCATCTCCGGCATGGACAGGTCCAGCAGCACCGCCGCCGGGCGCAGCCGGCCCACCTTCTCCAGCGCCTCACGCCCGTTGCTGGCCGTGTGGATGGTGTAGTGCCCGGAGAGGATGGCCCGCTCCAGCGCCAGGATGGCGTCGCTGTCGTCGACCAGCAGGAGGGACGGCAGGCTCACGGCATCACACCTTGTTCAGGAACTGACACACCGTCTTGGTCAGCTCGTCGTGCGAAACGGGTTTCTTGATGAACGCGTTGGCCCCGGCCTCCGTGCCGCGCTGGCGCAGGTCCTCGCCCTTCTCCGCCGTCAGCAGGATGACGGGCACGCTCTTCACCTGTGCCTGGGCACTGGCGCGCACCTCCTTCACGAAGGTGATGCCGTCCATGTTCGGCATGTTGATGTCGGCGATCACCAGACTCACCGGCACCAGTCGCAGCAGTTGGAGAGCGCGCGCCGCGTCCTCCGCCTCCACGATGCTGATCTTGAGGTTCATCAGGTAGATCTTGAGGATGTTGCGGACGGTCGGGCTGTCGTCCACCAGCAAGACGTTGGTACTCACTGTGCCACGGCTCCTCGCACAGGCTCCGCGAAGTGCGGAGAGGTCTGCGCTGCATGGGTGATCCTACCGTGAGCGCTTCGATGGGCGGAAGCGGGGGGCCCCCGACCGCCGGGAAGCCGGGCAGGCAAATGTTGGGTCTTTCCGGGAAGGTTGGGAGGAATCAGCCCTCCTTGGGCGTAGGGGTCGCCAGGACCCCTTCGGCCCCCTCCACCGTGTCCACCGGAGGCGCGCCCACCGAGTGATAACCACCGTCCACGTGAACCATTTCACCCGTCGTGCTGGGCATCCAGTCCGACAGCATGGCGCACGCCGTCCTGGCCACATGATCGTGGCTGTCCTTGTCGCTCCAGCCCAGCGGCGCCTGCTTGCCCCAGTACTGCGCCAGAGCCTTGAACCCCGGAATCCCCTTCGCGGCGATGGTGGCCAGGGGGCCGGCGGCCAGCGCGTTGACGCGAATGCCCTTGGGGCCCAGGTCGCGCGCCAGGTAGCGCACCGTGGCCTCCATGGCCGCCTTGCACACGCCCATCCAGTCGTAGATGGGCCACGCCTGCCGGTTGTCGAAGTCCAGCGCGACGATGGCGCTGCCCGGCGGCATCAGCGGCGCGCACGCCATGGCCAACTCCTTCACGGAGAAGGCGGAAATGCGGAACGCGGTCTGCACGCTCTCCCACGGGGTGTTGAGGAAATTGCCGCCCAGCGCGTCCTCCGGCGCGTACGCGATGGCGTGCAGCACACCGTCCACGCGGCCCCACTTCTCTCGCAGCGTCTGCGTCAGGGCCGGGAAGTGCTCCGGGTTCGTCACATCCAGCTCCAGCACCTCCGTGCCGGGCTTGAGCCGCTTCGCGCTGCGCTCCGTGAGCGACTTCGCCCGGCCAAAGCCGGTGAGGATGATTTCCGCACCCTGCGCCAGCGCGTGTTCGGCGATGCCGAAGGCCAGCGACTGCGGGGTGAGCACGCCGGTGATGAGCAGCTTCTTGCCCTGGAGGAGCATGTCGGTACGTTCTCGCAAGAGAAGAGGAAAGGAGGGGGCGCGTGCTTACCACTCCTTGGCCTCCGGCAGGGGCCCCCGGACCCGATTCCGGTCCAAGTCCGGATGGCCCGCGCGAGGCATGCCGTGGGTGTAGGTCCGTTCGGCATGCCGGCCGCCCCGGCCTTCTTTTGAGCTCCTTCCAGCCGAGGGAATCCGGTCTTCATTGAAGCTGGGCTCACGTGGGGCATGACTCCATCTGCTCCCCCGGACGAAGACAGGCGGCCGGGCGCGGGGGGCTTCAACAAACCTGAGGCGAAAACCCCCCAACGCGGCGCCCTTCCAGTAAAAGACCCCCCGCCATGGCGAATTTCCAGGACAGCTTCCTCTCTGGTGCCAACATCGACTTCATCGAGGGGCTCTACGCGCGCTTCCTTGATGATCCCGGCAGCGTGGACCCGAGTTGGCGCGAGGTATTCGAGCGCAACAACGGCACGGGCCGCCCCATCTTCAACGCGAAGCAGCTGGAGGCCCCCGCGCCCGTCGTCCCCGAGGGCAAGGGCAAGGGCAAGGCGAACGGAGCCGTGCAGGCCCCGGCCGCCGCCGTCGCGCCCGCGGCCCCGGTCGCGCCCGCGCAGGACATCGGGTTGCAGTCGAAGGTGGACCAGGCCATCACCGCCTTCCGGCTGCGCGGCCACCTGCGCGCGACGCTTGACCCGCTCGAGCGCCCGCGCCCGCCCCTGGGGCACATCGCGGACGTGGCGCTGATGGATGAGAATCACTTCAACGCCAAGGAGTTGGAGCAGGCGGTGGAGTGCAACAACGTCTTCCCGCAGCAGCGCGTGCGCCTGTCGGACCTGGTGACGCGGCTGCGCCGCACGTACTCCGGCCACATCGGCGTGGAGTTCATGCAGATGCTCGACAGCGAGCGTCGCCGCTGGCTCATGCAGCGCATGGAGCACAGCGACAACCGCACGCCGTTCTCCGTGGAGGAGCAGCGGCACATCCTCACAAAGCTGTCGTACGCGGAGGGCTTCGAGCACTTCCTGCACACGAAGTACGTGGGCGCCAAGCGCTTCAGCCTGGATGGCGGCGAGTCCCTCATCCCCATGCTGGACGCCCTGCTGGAAGTCGGCAGCGCCATGGGGCTCAAGGAGCTGGTCATCGGCATGGCCCACCGCGGCCGCCTCAACGTGCTGACGAACATCCTGGGCAAGAAGCCGGATCAGATCTTCAGCGAGTTCGACGGTCCCAAGGACCCCAAGGCGTACCTGGGCCGGGGCGACGTGAAGTACCACATGGGCTTCTCGTCGGACCACGCCACGCGCTCGGGCAAGAACGTGCACCTGTCGCTGGCCTTCAATCCCAGCCACCTGGAATGCGTGGGCCCCGTGGTGGAGGGCCGCGTGCGCGCCAAGCAGGACCGGGGCGGCGACGCGGAGCGCACGGGCGTGATGCCCCTGCTCATCCACGGCGACGCGGCCTTCATCGGGCAGGGCGTCGTCGCGGAGACGCTCAACTTCGCGGGCCTCAAGGGCTACACGACGGGCGGCACGGTCCACGTCATCATCAACAACCAGGTCGGCTTCACCACCGACCCGTCGGACTCGCGCTCCAGCATCTACGCCACCGCCATCGCACAGATGTTGGACATCCCGGTGTTCCACGTGAACGGGGATGACCCGGAGGCGTGCGTCCACGCGGCGAAGCTCGCGGCGGAGTACCGCCAGACCTTCAAGAGCGACGTGGTCATCGACCTCATCTGCTACCGCCGCTACGGCCACAACGAGGGCGACGACCCGTCCTTCACCCAGCCGTCGATGTACGAGATCATCCGCAAGCACCCGCCCGTGCGCGCGCTGTACGCGAAGGCGCTGGCGGAGCAGGGCCGCATCCCCGCGGAGGAGTCCGACGCGCTCAAGCAGCGCTGCTACCAGGACTTCGACGCGGCGCTCACCCGCGCCCGCCAGGAGAGCCAGTTCAAGGAGCCCAACGCGCTGGAGGGCTTGTGGACGAAGTACAAGGGCGGCCTGCTGAAGAACGCGCCCCAGGTGCCCACCGCGGTGGAGAAGGCGACGCTGCGCGACGCGCTCCAGAAGCTGGCCACCGCGCCCGAGGGCTTCCAGGTGCACCGCGACGTGGAGCGCACCGTCCTCAAGAAGCGCCAGGGCATGCTGGAGACCGAAGAGCTGCAGTGGAGCGAGGGCGAATCCCTGGCCTACGCCACGCTGCTGTCGGAGGGCTACGTCATCCGCCTGTCTGGCCAGGACAGCGAGCGCGGCACCTTCAGCCACCGCCACGCGGTGCTGCACGACGTGCAGACGGGCGGGGAGTTCACCCCGCTGCGGCAGTTCGCCACCGGCAAGGCGGCGTTCAACGTCTACAACAGCCCGCTGTCGGAGATGGGCGTGCTGGGCTTCGACTACGGCTACAGCCTGGACGTGCCGGACGGCCTCACCATCTGGGAAGCCCAGTTCGGTGACTTCGCCAACGGCGCGCAGATCATCATCGACCAGTTCATCGCGGCGGCGGAGAGCAAGTGGCGCCGTCTGAGCGGCATCACGCTGCTCCTGCCGCACGGCTACGAAGGCCAGGGCCCGGAGCACTCCAGCGCGCGCCTGGAGCGCTTCCTGGACCTGTGCGCCGAGGACAACCTCCAGGTCTGCTACCCCACCACGCCCGCGCAGATCTTCCACCTGCTGCGCCGCCAGGTGCTGCGCCCGGTGCGCAAGCCGCTGGTCATCATGTCGCCCAAGAGCCTGCTGCGCCGCCCTGAGGCGACCAGCCGCATGGACGACCTGGCGACGGGCGCGTTCCAGGAGATCATCCTGGATGCGAAGGCGGATCCGGCGAAGGTGAAGCGGCTGCTCCTGTGCAGCGGCAAGGTCTACTACGACCTGGCCAAGGCCCGGGACGAGCGCAAGGACGACACCATCGCCATCGTGCGGGTGGAGCAGCTCTACCCGTTCCCGCACGACGAGCTGTCCAACCTGGTGGCGAAGCTGCCCCAGTTGCAGGAGCTGTACTGGGTGCAGGAAGAGCCCCGCAACGCGGGCGCCTGGCACTTCATGTTCCCGCGCCTGCACGACCTGGTTTCCGGCCGCGCGCAGCAGCAGCCGGTGAAGTTGGGTTACATCGGCCGTGCCGAGGCCGCGAGCCCCGCCACCGGCTTCCCCAAGACGCACGATTACGAGCAGCAGCTCATCATCGAAGAAGCCATCCTCCGAGGAACCCAGAATGGCCGTTGAACTGAAAGTCCCGCCCCTCGGTGAGTCCATCACCGAGGCCGTCGTCGGCAAGTGGAACAAGAAGCAGGGCGACACCGTCGCCGCGGATGAGCCGCTCGTCGTGCTGGAGACCGACAAGGTCACCATCGACGTGCCGTCTCCCGCCGCCGGCAGCATCGCGTCCATCGCCTTCAAGGAGGGCGACAAGGTCCGCGTGGGTGAGGTGCTGGGCACCATCGAGGCCGGAGGCGCCGGTGCCGCCGCCGCGTCTCCCGCCGTCGCCGCCGCCACGCCCGCGCCCGCCCAGGCCGCAGCCCCGGTGCAGTCCGCGCCGGCCGCCGCCAGCGACGCGCGCATCACCCCCACCGCGAAGAAGATGGCGGAGGAGAACCAGGTGGACGTGGGCCAGTTGAAGGGCTCCGGCACCGGTGGCCGCATCGTGAAGGAGGACGTGCTGGGGCAGATCAACCGCCCGGCCGCGCCCACCCAGGCCCCCGCCCCCGCCGCGCCGTCCGGCCCGCGTCCCAACGCCGCGCGGGAAGAGCGCGTGCGCATGACGCCGCTGCGCAAGCGCGTCGCCGAGCGCCTGCTCCAGGCCCAGTCCAACGCCGCCCTGCTCACCACCTTCAACGAGGTGGACATGGGCGAGGTGATGGCGCTTCGCAAGAAGTACAACGACAAGTTCCAGGCGAAGCACGGCGTGAAGCTCGGGTTCATGAGCTTCTTCATCCGCGCGTCGGTGGAGGCCCTCAAGGCGTTCCCGCAGATCAACGCGGAGATCGACGGCGAGGACGTCATCTTCAAGCACTACTACGACATCGGCGTCGCCGTGAGCGGCAGCCGCGGTCTCGTGGTGCCGGTGGTGCGCGACGCGAACAAGCTGTCGCTCGCGGAGTTGGAGAAGACGGTCGGTGACTACGGCGGTCGCGCTCGCAATGACAAGCTGACCCTGCCGGACTTGCAGGGCGGCACGTTCACCATCACCAACGGCGGCATCTTCGGTTCCATGCTGTCCACGCCCATCCTGAACCCGCCGCAGACGGGCATCCTGGGCATGCACAACATCGTGGACCGCCCGGTGGCGCGTGATGGTCAGGTCGTCATCCGGCCCATCATGTTCATCGCGCTCACGTACGACCACCGTCTGGTGGACGGCCGCGAAGCGGTGCAGTTCCTGGTGCGTGTGAAGGAATGCATCGAGGACCCGGAGCGCCTGCTCCTGGACATCTGACCCACTCCTCCGCACAGGGTTGTGCGGAGCGGGAAGACGGGCATTCCCCGGGGGCCGGCTGGACTTCCAGTCGGCCCTTTGACTACAAATAGGTCCGTCTCCCCGGTCGTCGGGCAGAACGGGCAGCCCTCCCCATGGCGGCCCTGCAAACGCAAGGAAGCGCAATGGCAACTGGCTCCGTGAAGTGGTTCAACGACGCGAAGGGCTTCGGCTTCATCACCCAGGACGGCGGCGGCGAAGACGTGTTCTGCCACCACAGCGCCATCAACATGGATGGGTTCCGCACGCTGGCCGAAGGCCAGAAGGTGGAGTTCGAAGTCACCAAGGGCCCCAAGGGCCTGCAGGCGCAGAACGTCCGCGCGGCGTGAAGTGATGCGTCGTCGTCAGCCAATCCTCACGGACTGGTTGAACTGAAGAGGCCCGGAACCCCACGGTAGGGGATCCGGGCCTCTCCATTTTTCGGAGGCTGTGTCTGTCTTCAGGCGCTACTTCAGGTTCTGCTGGAAGTGCGCCATCACGCGCTCGTACTGGCGTTCCGTGACGAGCGGATCCGGCACCATGTGCGTCAGGCCACTCAAAGGCAGCAATTGGTGCGGCTTGCCGGCGCGGAAGAGCGCGTCCGACAGCTTCAGCGTGTGGAAGAAGTAGACGTTGTCGTCCGCGGTGCCGTGCAACAGCAGCAGCGCGCCGATGGGGGCGTCCTTCTTCGCGTACGTGAGCAGGCTGCTGACCTCATACGCCTGGGGCGTCTCTTCCGGCAGGCCCAGGTAGCGCTCGGTGTAGTGCGTGTCGTAGTCACGCCAGTCCACCACCGGGGCGCCGGACACGGCGGCCTTGAAGAAGTCCGGGCGCTTCAGCACGGCCAGCGCGGCCATGTACCCGCCGAAGCTCCAGCCGGTGATGCCCACGCGCTTGAGGTCCATCTCCGGCACTTCCTTCGCCAGCGCCTGCACCGCTTCAATCTGATCATCCAGGGTGACGGTGGCGAAGTCGTGCTTCACCACGCGGTTCCACTCGGCGGTGCGCAGGGGCGTGCCGCGGCCGTCCACCTTGACGACGAGGAAGCCCTTGTCCGCCATCCACTGGCTGAGCAGGTGCGCGGCCATGGACTGGTGCACCACGGTGGTGGAGGGGCCCGCGTAGACCTCCACGATGACGGGCAGCTTGGTGCCGGGCTTGAAGTCACGCGGCTTCACCAGCGAGGTCCAGAACTTCTTCGACCCCACCTGCCGCACCTCGAAGTTCGGCGTGAAGGGCGGCTCCTGCGCCACCTCCGGCAGCTCGCCCAGCCTCGTGCCGTCGCCCTTCATCACCAGCGTGCGCGGCATGGCCTTGGGGCCCTGGGTGCTCAGGACGAACAGGCTGCCGTTCTTGGAGACCATGCCCATCTCCAGGCCCGGGCCGGTGTTGCCGGTGGCCACCTTCACCGGGGCGCCGCCGTCCTTCACGCGCCACATGTGGCTCTCGGTGGGGTTCGGGTCGCCGGAGAAGAAGAGCGTCTTGTCCGACTGCACGAAGCGGGCGAGGTTGCGGAAGCCCGCGTCCGGCTTCACCACGGAGCGCTCCAACTCACCGTTCGCGCGGCGCAGCTCCACCTCGGGGCCGCCGTTGCGCTCGGTGTACCAGAGGAAGCCGGAGCCATCCTCCAGCCACAGGGGGAAGTCCTGGTTGAGCTCCACCCACGCGGCGTCCTTCTCCGTGAGGAGCACGCGCGTCTTGCCGGTGGCGGGGTCCACCGCCAGCACCTGCTCCTCCGTCTGGAGGCGGTTCTGCACGAGCAGCGTGAGCGGCCCGCCCTTGTCCCACTTCACGGTGGCCAGGTACGGGTACTTCTGCGCGTCCCACTGCGCCCACACCGTCTTGCCGCCGGTGACGGGGGTGATGCCCAGGCGCACCTTGGCGTTGGGCTTGCCGGGGCGCGGATAGGGGAACACCTCCCCGCCCTTCTCCGGGTGCATCACGTCCACGATGGTGAGCTTCTCCACGTCGGCCGTGTCGGACTCCGTGTACGCGATGGACTTCGCGTCCGGGCTCCACCAGTAGCCGGAGAAGCGGCTCATCTCCTCCTGCGCGACGAACTCCGCCAGGCCGTGCGTCTTCTCGGCGGTGCCGCCCTTGGTGACGACCTTCTCCTGGTTGGAGGCCAGGTCCACCCGGTACACGTCGTTGCCTCGGACGTAGGCCACCTGCTTGCCGTCCGGGGACAGGCGCGGGTCGATGACGCCGGGGCCCGTCTTCACCTCCGTGGACTTGCCGGTGGCGCGGTCCACCACGTAGAGGCGGCCGGACAGGGGCACGAGCAGGCGGGTGCCGTCCTCGGACAGGCTGTAGGAGGTGAAGCCCCGGGCGCTCACGCGCATGCGCTCGCGGCGGGCCTTCTCCTCGGAGGTCAGCGTCTCCTCGGTGCCCTTGAGCAGGGCTTCGGGAGTGAGCAGCTCGCGCGCCTGCCCGTTGGCCACGTCGAACGCGTAGAGCATCTGCACGTTGGACGTGGGGGAGGTGCGCAGGAAGAGCACGGACTGCTCATCCGGGGTGATGCGCACTCCCGTGGGACGGCCGCTCTGGAAGCGGCGCGTTTCGGCGTACTGGCGCAGGAAGAGGTCCGGCTGCTTTTGCGAAGGGGCCATGGCGAGGGGCTTCAGCTCCTGTGCGAGGGCGGGGGCGCTCATGAGGAGGAGCGCGGCGGTGAGGGCTTGACGCATGCGTAGTTGAATCCCCGCGCGGGGCGGGGCTCCTTTCGCGGGAAGATGCGCGCAAGCCTACACTCCGGCCGCCGCGCGGCCCTCCCAACGTCCGGCCCCCGAGAGGATTCCCACCGCCATGCAGTCGGAAGATGACAACGCCTTGCGGCATCTGCGCCTTGCGGGCGTGGTGCGCCTGGGCCTGGGCGGAGGCCGGGGCCCCACGGACGCCTACGTGTTCGACCCGCACCGGCTCGCACTGCCAGCGTGGGCTTGTGCCCTGGGCGATGTAGGCCCCCCTGCCCTGCTGGTGACGTTGGATCGGCACCTGGATGTGGTGGTGCCCGCGAAGCCGGCGGAGATGCCGGACCGCTCCGCGGGCCTGCGTGCGCTGGATGAACATGCGCGCTGGCACCTGAACGTGCGCAACTACGACCACATCCTCGCGGCGATGGAGGCGAACCTCGTGGGGGACGCGCTGATCATCGCGCGCACGCGGCCCCGGGGCGCCTTCGCCGGGGACACCTACGTGGACACGCGGGGCCGTTCGCACCGGCTGGTGACGGTGACGACGGTGGACCGCGCGGCGGAGGCGTACCGGAACCCCGGCCCCACCGACCTCGTGCGCGACGTGCTGGAGGATGCGTCGAGCGTGCTGCTGGACGTGGACCTGGACTGCTTCACCACCTTGAGCGACGCGGATCCGACCACGGTGCTCCCGTGGCCCAAGGCCATCATCCGGGAGTTCCTGCTGCCCTCCGAGTCAGAGCCCTTCTGGGACGCGGTGCTGGGCAAGGCCGTCGCGCTGACGCTGGCGCGCGAACCCCACCACTGCGGCGGATTGCTCGCGTCCGGGGAGTTGTTCCGCGACGCGGCGGAGGTGCTCTTCCGGGAGCTGCTCCACGTGGAGCCTCCCTGAGCGCGTGGTTCAGGGCGAGTCGAGGAACGACGGGCGGTACTCGGTCACCTGTCCGCTGCTGAGCGACAGGCGGCTGCCCACGGGCGGCCGGTCCCCGTTGAGCACGTAGCCGAAGTCGATGCGGAACGGGAACACGTTGAACTGGGGGAACAGGATGCGCAGGCCCACGCCCACGGTGGTCACCATCTCGGGCCGCTTATTGAAGGCGCTGCCCGAGTCGAGGAAGAACACCCCGCCCAGATGCACCGTGCGCACGACGAGCGGCGTGGTGCGGTACTCCAGGTTCACGAGCAACAGCCGCTTGCCGGAGTATGCATCCACCGCCGCGCCGCGCAGGCCGTTGCTGCCGCCCAGCAGGCTCACGCGTTCGGACAGGTCGTCGATGTTCACGTCCAGCAGACCCCGCACCACGAAGCGCCCACCGAGCACGCGCGGCGACACCTGCACCAGCTCCGCTGCCCACCGCCGGTTGGTCCACCCTTCCTGGACGGTGTCCTCCTGGCCGCTGAATTGCCGGCGGATGGACGCGGCGGCGGACGCGGTGGTGAGCGCATCGCCCCAGTGCACGCGGTAGCGCAGGGACAGGCCGCCTTCGGCGAAGTGCGCGGCGGAGGGGAACACGGGCGGTGCGTAGCGCAGCTTGGCCACCACCGAATGCCCGAGCTGGAAGTCCTCCGACAGCGTGTACGAGTCCACGTTGCGGAGCACGTCGTAGCGGGCCTCGAAGGCACTGAGGGAGATGTTCGCGTACCCCGCGTCCTCCTGGCGCGGCAGGTAGTTGCTCCGGAACCAGTCCGTCTGCGCGTCGCTGAGATTGGACGCCACCGGCGGGGCGTAGGCGTAGTGGTAGGCGCCCGCGCCCAGGCCCAAGTTCCACTTGTAGCGCTGGCCGTAGGAGCGCGTGTACGTAGAGCCCACAGCCACCTCACGCGTGTTGTAGATGTACGGCACCGGGTCGCCGTCCGGGAACGGCAACTGCCAGATGTCCGCGCCCCGGAACTGGCGCGCGGTCTCCACGTTCCATGCGACGGACGAACTCAGGCTCCACGGCGTGGAGAGCGAATACAGCGGCCGGCTGACGGAGAGGCTTCCGCGCGAGCCTTCCGCTCGGCCCGTGTCGCGGTTGATCAGCACCGCGGCGGATTCGGAGAGCGACCAGCGGCTGCCGAGCACGCGTTGGTCCGTGTAGCTCTGCCCGAAGCTGAAGGTGTCCAGGCGGAGGATGAAGTCCACCGCCACCTTCTTGCCGCGCCCCAGGAAGTTCTGCTCCGTGCCCTGGAGGCGCAGGTAGAGCAACAGCGAGCCCACGGCGGAGAACTCGTTGTTGAGCCGCAGCGACCACAGGTCCTTGGTGACGACCAGCAGCGCGACCTTGTCGGGGGCGCTGCCCTTGATGGGAACGGCGCGCACGACGGAGAAGAGGCCCAGCTTGCGCAGGTTGCGCACCGACTCCGCGACGAGCGCTGGCGAGTACGGCTGACCCGGCGTCAGCAGCACTTCCTGCCGGACGATCTGGTCGCGGGTGCGGATGTGGAAGATGTTTAGCAGCGAGGGATAGGGGTCCATCGGCGCGACGACCTCCTCCGCGCTGACGACCACCTCCTCCAGCACCTTGCCCTCGGGCGCGGACTCCACCTGGCGCTCACTCTGCTTCAGGCCCCAGGCGATGAGCGCGTCCTCGTAGTTCTTGTTCGCGTCCACCGTGGGAGGCGCGGGCGCGTCCGTGCCTTCCGGGCCCACGGGCACCTGCTCTGAACGCGGCGGCGCGGGCACCTCCGCGTTCGACACGCCGGACGGCTTACCCTCCGGAGTCAGAACGGGAGCATCGGGAGAGGCCGCATCCTGGGGCCAGCCGGAACCCGCCCCTTCGGGCTGCTGCGCTGGAGACGCTTGTGCGCTGTCCGGACTTTCGCGCTCGGACTGCCGCGCCCACGGATCCTTCAATCCTTCGGCTTGAGCAAGGACCACGGCATCGCGCTCCCACGGCGCGGAAGTCCCGCCCGTCGCGGCGAGCACGGTGGACACCAGGACGAGCAGCGGAAGCGGCACGCGCGCATCCTGTCATGCGCCGCGCCCTCCGCCAGCCTCCCCTCACTCCAGCGCGGTGCGAAGATCTCCCGGACGGTGCATGGGCAGCTTCTCCCCCCGAGCGATGGCCCCCACGATGCGCGCCAGCTGATCCACCCCGTCCGTCAGCGCCGCCGGCCCCGGCTGGAGGATGTACGAGCTGCGCACCTCGTAGAGCTGGTCATCCACCACCGCCTGCACCCGGTCCCAGCCCGGCCGCGAAGCAATCTTGTCGCGCTTCGCCTTGCGCCCGCACCAGCTCGCGATGACGCCCTCCGGGTTCCTGCGCGCCACCTCCTCCGGTTCGAAGATGCGGCCCTTCGCCCCCTGCGACGCGCGCGACTCCTGGCACACGTCCTCCCCTCCCACCACCTCCACCAGCTCCGAACACCAGCGGATGCCGGAGATGAGCGGCTCGTGCCACTCCTCGAAGAAGATGCGCGGCCGCCTGGGCAGCGACTGCGCCGCGTCCGAGTGACGCTCCAGGTTCTTCTCCAGCTCCCCCGCCAACGCCTCCGCCGCCTCCGCGCGCCCCACCAACGCCCCGGTGAGCCGCACCGTCTGAAGAATCTCCGCGAGCGAGCGCTGGTTGAACAGGTACACGGGCACGCCGCGCTTGCACAGCTCCCGCCCGATGTCCGCCTGCAGGTCGGAGAAGCCCAGCACCAGATCCGGCTTCAGCTCCAGGATGCGCTCGAAGTTCGCGTCCAGGAACGAGCTCACCCGGGGCTTCTTGCGCGCCTCCGGAGGCCGCACCGTGAACCCCGACACGCCGACGACCAGCTCCCCCGCCCCGATGCGATAGAGCACCTCCGTCGTCTCCTCCGTCATGCACACCACCCGCCGCGGGTAGCGCGGCGCCGACGACAACAGCGAGGACAGATGGGCGTTCATCCCGGGGAACCTAACGCGCCCTCACGCCCTCCACCCGGGATGACGCATCGCACCAGTGGCCTCCCTCTGTGCGCCAGCGGACGCTGATTTTCCTGATTTCCGAACCGCTCCGGGGGACACCAACACGGCAGGTGCGGGAGTGCAGGCACGTGGCCGGGGCCGGAAACTCGGCGTCCCGTGACGTCCCGGATGGCGAGGGACGTCTCTTGGGCGGTTTTCCAAGGCGGTGCTAGCATCCTGCGCGTTCGTACCGACGTGCGCGGTCCTTCTCGTTTGCTGGGGGAACACATGATCGAAAGCGACGCCCCCCGAAAGGGCGCGCCTACCGACGTGACGGATCCTCTGCTCGGGAGGATCCTCAACGAACGTTTCCGCATCCTGGAGACGCTCGGGGCCGGCGGCATGGGCCGCGTCTACAAGGCCATGCAGGCGCCGTTGGACCGGCTCGTGGCCCTCAAGGTCCTCAACCCGCAGTACAGCGGCGAGGGCAAGGACCCCGGCTTCCAGAAGCGCTTCTTCCTGGAGGCCAGCGTCACGGCGAAGCTGCGCCACCCGAACACCGTCACCGTCATCGACTACGGGAAGACGGAAGACGGCATCTACTACATCGCCATGGAGTACCTGGAGGGGCTCACGCTGTCGCAGCTGCTCATCCAGGAAGGCCCGCTGCCGTGGGACCGCGCGCTGAGCATCGCGCAGCAGGTGGCCCGCTCGCTGCGCGAGGCCCATAAGGTCGGCCTCATCCACCGCGACTTGAAGCCCGCCAACGTCATGGTCCTCAACCAGGAGACCGACCACGACGTGGTGAAGGTGCTGGACTTCGGCCTGGTGAAGTCCTTCCTCGGCGACGCCAACATGAAGGAGGACACCACGCTCACGCAGGCGGGCGTCATCCTGGGCTCGCCGCAGTACATGGCGCCGGAGCAGGCGCGCAACATCGCGGATCCGCGCAGCGACGTGTACAGCCTGGGCGTCGTGCTCTATCAGGTCCTGATGGGCCGCCCGCCCTTCCAGGCGGCGCAGAGCATCGACGTCATCGTCAAGCACATCAACGACCCGCCGCCCTCCTTCCACACCATCTGGCCCGACCACGGCGTCCCGCCGGAGGTGGAGACGCTGGTGATGAAGTGCCTGGCCAAGCGCCCGGTGGACCGCTATGCGTCCATGGACGCGGTGCTCCAGGGCATGCGCGCCGCGGCCTCCGCGTCCGGCGTCAGCGGCGTCTTCTCCAGCCCGCGCACCGGCCTCTCCTCCGTGGGCTCCGGCCCGCACAGCGGTCCTCATACGGGGGCGCACGCGCTGGTGGGCTCCGGCCCCAACACTGTCGCGCTGGACATCTCCGTGGACGAGCAGGCGTCCGCGACGGAGAAGAAGTCCGGCAAGGGGCTCGGCATCGCGCTGTTCGGCGGCTCCGTGCTGCTGGGCATCGCCGCGGCGGCGGTGTTCGTGTTGCGCGCCACGCAGCCTCCGGCCACACAGCCCTCGCAGCAGCCGGTCCCCGTGGCCCGCGCGCCCGTCGCCGAACCGCCTCCGGAGCGAGAGCCCGCCACCGCGCCCGCGACGCCGCCCCCGGCCGTGGTGGAGCCCGTGCGCTTCAAGGTGGAGAGCGAGCCCCCCGGCGCGGAGATCACCGTCAATGGGACGGTGCGCGGCACCACGCCCATGGAGCTCCAGCAGCCCGCGGACAGCTCGGGGCTGGCCTCCGTGGTGGTGTCACTCGCGCTCGACGGCTTTCAGCCGGTCAGCAAGAACTACGCGGGCAACTCAGGGAAGACCGTCGAGGTCTCCATGAAGTTGACGCGCATCAAGAAGCAGGGACCGAAGCCGAAGGCTCCCGGTTCCGCGTACAAGGACGATCCGTACCAGTGACCATCCCGACAGCCTTTCGACGTGGAGCGCTCCTCGCGCTGTGCCTGTGCGCGACCGAGGCCCTGGCGGACGCACGCCTGGAAGCGCGCCGCCACTTCCGCAACGGCATGAACCTCATCGAGCAGAAGCAGTTCGATGAAGGCATCTCCGAGCTGGAAGAGGCCTACAAGATCAAGCCGCACGCCAGCGTCCTCTACAACATCGCGCGCGCCTACCAGGACGCGGGACGGCTGGAGGAGGCGCTGGACGCCTTCAAGCGCTACCTCGCCTCGAATCCGCCGGACGCCGCCAACGTGCAGGCGCAGGTGACGCGGCTGGAGGCCACGCAGCAGGCCGCCTCCGCGGCAGCCCCCGCCCCTGGCAGCACGCCCGGCTCGCAGGACTCGAGCCTGCCCATGCCCCCGCCGCCCCCCACGAGCATCCAGGCCCAGCAGCAACTGGCCACGCTCATGGAGCGGCTGGAGAAGGCCGTCAACCGCGCGGAGTCGCTCGCGTCCGGCCAGCCCCAGCAGCCGCAGTCCTCCGTCACCGCGTCCGGCCCCAAGGCCCCCAGCGGCGGCGCCGAGTCGGGTGACACGTCCGACCAGGGCCTCGTGCCGTACGAGGAGCGCGTCGTGACGGCCAGCCGCCGCGCGCAGTCCTCGCTGGAAGCGCCCAACGCCACCACCGTCATCACGGCGGAGGACATCCGCCTGTCCGGCGCAACCACGCTGCCGGAGCTCTTGCGCCGCGTGCCTGGCGCGGACGTGATGGCCATGGGCGTGGGCAGCTCCAACGTCAGCCTGCGCGGCTTCAACCAGCGCCTGGCCAACAAGGTGCTGGTGCTGGTGGACGGCCGCACGGAGTACCAGGACTTCCTCGGCCTCACGCTGTGGGCGGGCCTGCCCGTGGGTCTGGAAGAAATCGACCGCATCGAGGTCATCCGCGGTCCGGGCAGCGCGCTGTACGGCGCCAACGCGATGCTGGGCGTCATCAACATCATCACCCAGGCCCCCGGCACCGGTCGGCGCGCGCGCTTCAGCGCCCTGGCGGGTGGCGGCAACACCGTGCAGGGCTCCTTCGTCAGCCACGGTCAGAACGGCGCCCTGCGCTACCGCGCGTCCGCCGCCTACCGTCAGGAGGACAAGTGGACGCTGGACTACGGCAGCGGCCGTCCTGACTTCGCCCTCACCGGGCCGGACCCGGAGGTGGGCCTGCGCGGCGCGCGCGGCAACCTCTCCACGGTCTACTCCTTCGATGAGGGGCGCGCGATCGGCCTGTCCGGCGGCGTGCACCGCTACACCACGGAGGCCTATCCGCTGGGCCTCTTGCGCAACTACTACATCGACGCCCTGGGCGCGTACGCCAAGGCGGATGTGGAGCTGGGCTCGGTGAAGCTCAAGGCCTTCTGGAACCACCTGTCCGGTGACGCCGGGCCGCAGTACGAGGCCATCGGCCAGCGGTCGCTGGTCACCAACGTCGCCTCCAACGTCTTCAACGGCGAAGCGCTGTACGCCCGGGGCTTCGAGCTCGCGGGCGAGCACCAGGTGAACATCGGCGTGGAGGGCCGCCTGAAGCGCGTGGCCTTCGGCTACCTGGATGGCCTGCGCGAGGAGTTCCACGCGGCGGCCTTCATCCAGGATGAATGGCGCATCGTGCAGCCCCTGCGCCTCGTCGTCAGCTACCGCGTGGACCGCCACCCGCTGCTCAACAAGGGCAACCCGGGCATCGCGCAGTCGCCGCGCCTGTCCGCTGTCTTCCAGCCCATTGAAGGCCACGCCTTCCGCGCGTCGGTGGCCACCGCCTTCCGCGAGCCCACGTTCCTGGAGAGCTACACGCGGCTGCCCGTGCCCGTGCCGGGCGTCAACGGCGTCAGCGTGCTGACCACCGGCAACCGGCAACTGCGGCCCGAGCGCCTCAACGCACTGGAGCTGGGCTGGCGCGGTGAGTCCCCCCGGCTGGGCCTGGACTGGGACGTGGCGCTCTACCAGAACACGGTGAAGGACCTCATCGGCCTGTCCTCCGTGCAGCGGCTGCCCGCGGGCGAGTCCTACGACAGCGGCAGCGGCAGCTACCTGGTGGGCCGTTCGATGTTCACCAACGAGAACGCCATCTACACCGCGCGCGGCGCGGAGGCGGGCCTGAGCCTCTCCCCCATCGACGGTCTGGGCATCAAGGCGAGCGCCGCGCTCCAGAGCGTCACCTCCGACCTTCCGGAGGAGGGCCAGTGCGGCCCGTGCAGCCAGGCGCCGGGCTTCAAGGTGTTTGGCGGCATCACGTACCGCACCCGCGCGGACCTGGAGTTCAGCATCGACGCGGCCTTCACGTCCTCCTCCACCTGGGTGGAGCGCGAGCCCGCCGCGTCCGACCCGACGCGCGTGGAGCTCTTGTCCAACAACCTGCCCGCGTACGCCGTGGTCAACGCCCGCGTGGGCTACGAGGTGGTGAAGGACTTCGCCTCCGTGTCGCTCATGGGCAGCCAGTTGGGCGGCACGCACGCGGAGCACCCCTTCGGCAACCGCATCGAGCGGCGCGTGTTCGCCAACCTCACGGTGACCCCATGAAGCGCGCCCCTTCTTCCCCCTTCACCCGCGGACTCTTCGCGGTCGCCCTGACGTCGCTCCTCGCCCTGGGCTGTGAGGGCCCGGAGGTGAAGCCCACCGCGGACGGCAGGCAGAACACGCGCGCCGCGCGCATCGAGGGCAGCCTCGTCGTCCAGTCGCGCGCCCGGGGCAACGCGGTGGTGTTCCTCTACCGCGCGGACAGCCCGCCCCCGCCGCAGGGCTCTGGCCGTCCCCTGGCCTTCACCGTCATCCCGGCCTCGGAGCTGTTCGGCACGGCCCTGGGCGACAACTCCCCGGGTCCGTTCACCGCGCCGTTCGCGCTGAGCCTCGTGCAGCCGGGCAGCTACGTGCTGCGAGGCTTCATCGACGCGGACACCTGCCGCTTCGTGCCGCAGCCCTGCCACGTGTCCGACTTCAATCCCTGGTACGGCGTCACCTCCGAACCCAACGCGGGCGACGTGGGCGGCGGCGGCGTGGATCCCACCACCGGCGCCACGCGCATCCTGGAGGTGACGACGGACGCGGACGGCTGGCCCGTGCCGCTCACTGGCGTCAGCGTGTCCTTCGCAGACTCGGCCACGGTGCCCTTCGACCGGCCCGCCTTCCAGGTCGCCGAAGGCCGCGAGTTCGACACCGCGTCGACCTCCGTGAAGGTCCTCACCCTCACGCCGCAGCAGTTCACCGGCGCGGTGGACCAGCGGCCGCCGGGCTTCTGGGTGCAGTTCGTGGACGCCAACCGCGACGGCATCCCCGACGACGCCAACAGCGACGGCGTCCCCGACTTCTGGCCGCGCGTGGTGGTGCGCAAGCTGGCGGATGTGCCCGGTGTCGTGGATGAGAACGACCTGGACCGCAACGGCGTGGTGGACGACGAGGGCGTGGACTACGCGCGCGTCTCCGGCGGCAAGGACGGCAGGCCGGACGTGGCGGTGCTTGCGGCCGGCCTGGTGGCTGACCCCCTCCTCGCTGCCCTGAGGGACGAGCAGGGCAACCCCCGCCCGCAGCCCGTGTTCGTTCCCCAGCTCCGCGTGGCCATCCAGAACCGCGCCCTGGACGCGCGCGACCCCGCCGCGCCTGCCCTGCTTTCGAACGTGCCGGCGGGTCGCTACAGCGTCACCCTGGTGCAGTCCACGGGACAGACGTGGCGTGTGCCCAATGAGTTGGATCCGACCCTCGCGGAGGCCGTAGGGCTGCCAAGCGTGCCGTCCCAGGCCTTCGTGTTGGACGTTCGCTGAAGCTTTCAGGGGGCGCCTGAAATCTCGGTGAGGGGCCCTGCGTTGCTTTGACTTCGCAGGGCCCATCCGCGACCATGGGGTCGTGCTGCCGGAGGCGCTTCCCCTCCCGAGGTTTTGATTCCGATGAAGGCCGGCCCCCTCTCCGCCCCCGAACCCGCGCCCTCCCGTCCCACGGGAAGTACGCCCACGGTCCGTCCGGCCTCGGGAACGGGGCCGCAGCGCGTCCTGCTGGTGGATGACAGCCGCTCCATCCGGACGCTGCTGAAAATCTACCTGATGGCCCGCAGCTTCGAATTCTTGGAGGCCGAGTCCGCCGAGGAAGGCCTCAAGGTCGCCGAAGCGGAGCCGGTGGATCTCATCCTCACCGACTTCCACATGGATGGGATGAACGGCGCGGACTTCGCCGGGCAGATCCGCGCCAGCACCAATACCAGGCTGTCCAAGGTCCCCATCCTGATGATGACCGGCGACCCGAACGTGGCGGAAGTGCGCGCCCTGGGTCAGAAGGCCGGCATCAGCGCCTTCGTGCGCAAGCCCGTGAGCTGCGCGCAGTTGATGACGCTGGTGGACACCATCCTGCCGCTGCCCCGCGCCGCCAAGTAGCAGCGCGTTCCGTCACGCCGTGCGCTGCGCCGCCAGGGCCCGCTTCTTTCGCAGGGCCTCTCCCACCCGCACCGCCAGCAGCAGGGCCAGCACGGCGCCGTAGAGCACCGGCTCCGTCACATCCTTCTTCACCCGCCACACGAAGTGCACCACCCCCAGCATCGCGGCCACGTAGGCCAGCCGGTGCAGGCGCTGCCACTTCGGAAAGCCCAGTCGCCGCACCGACTGGTTCGTGGACGTGACGGCCAGCGGTACCAGCATCACGAACGCGGTGAAGCCCACGGTGATGAAGGGCCGCGTCAGCACGTCCTCCGCCATGGCACGCACGTCCAGCCCCTGATCCAACACGGAGTACGTGAGGAAGTGCGCGCTGGCGTACGTGAAGGCCAGCAGGCCCAGCGTTCGGCGGATGCGCGCGGGCCATGTCCAGCCGGTGATGAGCCGCAGCGGCGTGCACGCCAGCGACGCAATCAGCACCGCCAGCGCGAAGAGGCCCGTCTGGTTGAGGGCGAACTCGATGCCGTTGGCCCCGAGTTGTCCCTGGGCGCCCTGCACCGCGAGCAGGGCCAAAGGGGACAGTCCCCCGAGTGCGACGGCGGGGTTGAGCCAGGGTTGCTTGGAGGCCATGCGCTAGAAGTCCCGCTTCAGGTCCATGCCACGGTAGAGGTCGGCCACCTGCTCCGCGTAGCCGTTGAAGGGCAGCGTCGGGCGCCGGCCGGTGTCGCCGATGCGCCGCTCGCTGGCCTGGCTCCAGCGGGGGTGGTCCACCGCCGGATTCACGTTGGCGTAGAAGCCGTACTCACGCCCGTTGGCCAGGCTCCACGTCGTGCGTGGCTGCTCCCGCGTGAGCGAGATGCGGACGATGGATTTGATGCCCTTGAAGCCGTACTTCCACGGCACCACCAGCCGCAGCGGCGCGCCGTTCTGCGCGGGCAACTGCTTGCCGTACAGGCCCGTGGCCAGCAGCGTCAGCGGGTGCTGCGCCTCATCCAGACGCAGGCCCTCCACGTAGGGCCAGTCCAGCACCGGGCTCTTCTGGCCGGGCATCTGCTCCTGGTCCTCCAGCGTGGTGAAGGCCACGTACTTCGCGAAGGACGTGGGCTGCACGCGCTCCAGCAGCTTGCCCAGCGGGATGCCCAGCCACGGAATCACCATGGACCAGGCCTCCACGCAGCGCATCCGGTAGACGCGCTCCTCCAGGGGGAAGCCGGAGATGAGCTGATCCACGTCCACCGTCTGCGGCTTGTGCACCTCACCGTCGATGACGACGGTCCACGGCCGGGGCTTGAGGGTGTGGGCGCGGCGGGCCGGGTCGTTCTTGTCCAGGCCGAACTCGTAGAAGTTGTTGTAGGTGGTGATGTCCTCGTAGGGCGTGCGCGGCTCGTCGGTGTCGAAGGCCCCCGCGGCGGGCGCCACCGGCTGCGCGACCGCACCCGCGTCCGGGACGAAGCCGTCCATGGGCCGGGTGCGCTTCGTCCCCAACAGGTACAACCCGCCCCCCACCACGGCGGCGGTGCCCGCGAACAGGCCCGCGTTCTTGATGAGCTCGCGGCGGCGCAGGTAGAGCTTCTCGGGCGTCACTTCGGAACCGGGAGGCTCGGGAGGGAGCTTGTCGCGCATGGCCCTTCTATAACGCTCCAGGCCCCCGGTCGGTTACCGCCGGGCGTCCTTCACGCGCCACAGCCGCCACCAGGGCGTGCCGGGGGACGCGTGGTGCTCCCAGTGGTACCCGAAGAAGAAGCACGACAGCAGGGCCCACAGGTGGTTGCGCGGCAGGGTGCGCGCATGGTGGGGCGCCATGTCCGCCGTGTCCGGGCGCCGGTGCGGCCGGTAGGTGCCGAAATAGAAGAGCTGCACGGTGGCCAGCACCGACGGCAGCACCCAGAAGGCCAGGATGCGCGCCTGGGGCACGCCCAGGTACATCAGCGCGTTGAACTTCAGCGCCATTACCAGAATCTGCGGCCACGTCGTGTAGCGCACCATGAAGGTGGCGAACCACGGCCAGAACGACTGCGTGCGGGTGGCGAAGTCCGGGTCGTGCTCCCCGGTGGGGTCCGCGTGGTGCGCTCGGTGGTTCACCACCAGCCGTCGGTAGGACAGGCCCGCGAAGAGGAAACAGGCCACCGAGCCCACCGCCGCGTTCACCCGGCGGTCGAGGGACACGGTGCCGTGCATGGCGTCATGGCCGGTGATGAAGAGGCCGGTGGACAGCCACATCTGGAAGAGGACGTGCAGCCAGGTGAGCGGTGAATCCCACGGCCGCTCGGGGCCGGCCAAGAGCCACACCAGGTGCCCTCCCCACGCGCCCAGCACCGTGAGCGCGAGCATGGCGCCCCACGGGTCGGGTGGCACGGGCTGGGGGGAGGACACGGACGCCATCTGATTGCCTTACTGGCCACGCCCCGCCCGCCGCGCACGGGAAAACGCGGCGGGACGGGGAATGGGGAGCGGCTACTTCGTCCCGGTGGCGGGAGCCGCCGCGGGCGCGCCGAAGTCGCGCACCAGCGAGTCGGCGGTGACGTAGCGCGGCTCGATGTCCACCGGCACGTTCTTCAGGCGCTCCAGCACCTTCTGCACCGAGGGCCGCACCACGCCCTGCTTCGCGAGCAGGGCCTCCGCCTCCGCGCGGTCGCCCCGGGCCTGCAGGGCCATGAGCTGGTTCGTCAGCGACGTGACGGAGGACTGCATCTTGTCGGGCACCACCTCGAACGTGCCGTCCGCGTTCACCTTCACCGCGCCGGTGTCCAGGAAGTGGTTGAGCTGCAGCGCGACGCCCTTGCCGTGCGCCTCGTCGATGCCGAAGCGGATGGAGCGGAACGCGGACGCGAGGAACGTCGTGTACATGGTCTTCTGCAGGGACTTGTCCAGGGTGCCCTTGTCCACCAGCCGCTGGAGCGCCCACAGGCCGGAGATGTCCGCCTTGGCCTCTTCAATCGCGCTGGAGGACGCCTGCAGCGCCTGCCGCACCGTCGTCTGCTTCCCGGCCACGGTGACGTTGTGGGGCCCCAGGCCGTGCATCAGCTCGTGCATCAGGATGTGCGTGAAGAAGGCATCGAAGGCCACGTCCTTGCGGTCCTTCGCGGGCAGCGCCACCTTCGCGATGGGCAGCAGCACGCGCTGGAACTTGGCCTCCTGCACGTTCTTGAGCATCACGCGCTTGGTGCCCCTCTCCGCCGCCACGCGCTCGTCGTTGGGCAGGTTGAAGGCCGCGGTCTGCACGCCCCGGTTGCCGTCGCCAGAGGAGTACAGGCTGTTGATGACGCGGATGGGGGCCAGCGCGCCAATCTTCGGATTGCGCAGGCCCGGCTCGATGGGAAGGTTGTTCTCCAGCTCCTGGAGCTCCGAGCTGAACTTGGAGAGCTTCTGCGTCTCCACGTCGTCGCGCACGCCGATGAACGCCTCGAACGCGGCCTTGTAGTTGAACCAGCCGTCCTCGTAGACCTCATAGGGCCCGATGGTGGGCTCCACGCTCGCGTCCAGCTCCATCCACGCGACCTCGCTCGCGTAGTAGTCGTTGGACAGGAACGCCGCCGCGCGCTTCTCCAGGAAGCTCTTCAGCGTGGGCTGCTGGGTGAGCGCCGCCGCCTCGCGCAAGAGCTGCGCGGCCATGGCCAGCTCGCCCTGGTATTCGACGCTGTAGGGCACGCTCACGAACTTGCCGTCCGGGCCCTTGCGCAGCGTGGTGAAGAAGCCCGTGGCCGCGTGCTGCTGCGCCTCCGGCAGGCCCTTCACCCAGGCCTCCACCTCCGCCTTGGTGGCGCCCGCGGGGTAGAAGTTCCCCTCGTCCGGCTTCGCCGGCACGCCGGGCAGGAACGGCTTCGACTCGTCCAGGCGCGACCAGGGGCCCTTGTTGAGCAGGAACGCGTGCAGCCGCTCCTTGCCCAGGGGCGTGGTGTCCTTCACCAGGTCCAGCAGCAGCGCCTCGTTGCCCGCCCAGACCTGACGCAGGAAGAGGGGGTCCATCAGCTTCGCGGCCTGGACCACCTTGGCCAGGGCGCGCTTCTCCGCATCCGGGAGCTTGGAGACGTCCACCTTCAGGTCCACCGGGGCGAAGCGCGCCGTCATGCGCTTCAGCGTCGGGGCGTCGGGCAGGCGGGCGGGCGCTTCCGCGGCGGGGGCGGCGCTCGACAGGAGCATGGCGCCGAGCAGCGGCAGGAGGGTGCGGGACTTGGACTTGGCCATTCCTCCTCCCTACCCCAACCCGGCCGCGCCTCCCAGTGAAGGGTGTGGGCGGATTCCCTCTTCTCGACAAGCCGGTGGGCATGGTTATGGGGAAGGGTATTGGCGCGGTTCGTCAGCGCCCGGAGGCCTTCATGTCCGCAGAGACCCACCCCCAGCGGGAAACCCATTCGTTCCAGGCGGAGATCCAGCAGTTGCTGAGCCTGGTCATCAATTCGCTCTACAGCCACCAGGAGATCTTCCTGCGCGAGCTGGTCTCCAACGCGTCCGACGCGCTGGACAAGCTGCGCTTCCGCTCCATCACGGAGCCGGAGCTGCTCAAGGACGAGCCGGCGCTGGAGCTGCGCATCACCCCGGACGCCGACAAGGGCACCCTCACCATCGAGGACACCGGCATCGGCATGACGCACGACGAGCTGGTGAAGAACCTGGGCACCATCGCGCACTCCGGTTCGCGCGAGTTCCTCCAGGCCCTGGCGCAGAAGGGCCAGAAGGACATGCAGCTCATCGGCCAGTTTGGCGTGGGCTTCTACAGCGCGTACCTGGTCGCGGACCGCGTGGACGTGGTGAGCCGCGCCGCGGGTGAGAGCACCGCGTGGCGTTGGGCGTCGGAGGCGCACGGCACGTTCACCGTGGAGCCCGCGGAGAAGGCCACGCGCGGCACCGCCATCACGCTGCACCTGAAGGCGGACCAGAAGGAGTTCCTGGACGAGTGGAAGCTGCGCCAGCTCATCACCCAGTACTCGGACTACGTCGGCCACCCCATCAAGCTCCAGGTGACCAAGCAGGTGGGCAGCGGGGAGACCCAGGCCACGGAGACCGCGCTGGAGGTGGTGAACAAGGCGAGCGCCCTCTGGCAGCGCGCGAAGTCGGAGATCACCGACGAGCAGTACCAGGAGTTCTACAAGCACCTGACGCACGACTACGACCAGCCCCTGGCGTGGACGCACTTCAAGGCGGACGGCACGCAGCAGTTCACCGGCCTGCTCTTTGTCCCCAAGCACCCGCCATTCGACCTGAACTCGCAGCAGCAGCGCGGCGTGCGGCTGTTCGTCAAGCGCGTGTTCATCATGGACCGCTGCGAGGACCTGGTGCCGCAGTGGCTGCGCTTCGTGCGCGGCGTCATCGACTCGGATGACCTGCCGCTCAACGTGTCGCGTGAGATGTTGCAGGACTCGGCGGTGGTGCGCTCCATCCGCAAGCACGTGGTGAAGAAGTCCCTGGACCTGCTGGAGAAGATGGCCAAGGACAAGCCGGACGACTACCGCACGTTCTGGGAGTCCTTCGGCACGGTGGTGAAGGAAGGCCTGACGCTGGAGACGGAGTACCGCGAGAAGCTGGGCGCGCTCGTGCGCTACGAGTCCTCCCGCGAAGAGGGCCTCACGTCGCTGGCGGACTACGTCACGCGCATGAAGGAGGGCCAGGAGGCCATCTACTACGTCTACGGCGAGAGCCGGCGGGCGGTGGCGGACAGCCCCCACCTGGAGTCGCTGAAGAAGCGCGGCTACGAGGTGCTCTTCATGACGGACCCGGTGGACGAGTGGGCCGCGCAGGGCCTGCGCGACTTCCAGGGCAAGCCGCTGGTCTCCGCGCTCAACGCGGACCTGAAGCTCCAGTCCACGGAGGAGGAGAAGAAGGAGAAGGAGCAGCACTCCGAAGGGCTCAAGGGCCTCACGGACCGGATGAAGGACGTGCTGCGCGAGGACGTGCGCGAGGTGCGCGTGTCGGACCGCCTCACGGACTCACCGGTGTGCCTGGTGGTGTCCGAGGGCGGCTCGCCGGCCTACCTGGAGCGCCTGCTGAAGGAGCGCGGCAAGGGGATGCCGCGCGTCAAGCGCATCCTGGAGATCAACCCCAAGCACCCGGTCATCGAGCACCTGCGCGGCCTCATCGCCAGGGATCCGTCGCTGCCGCAGGTGAGCGAGTGGATTGAGCTGCTGCACGACCAGGCGCTGCTCACCGAAGGCAGCCCGCTGAGCGATCCGAACCGCTTCGCCCGGCGGATGACGGCGCTGCTCACGCAGTTGGCCACGTCCGGCGCGGGCAACGGCATCCCGGACGCGTCGCAGGTGCCGCCTCCCGCCGCCACCACCGCCGCGACGACGCAGTCGAGCTGAGGCCGTCGCAGGTCGAGGTCATCGCCGGGAGACACCCTCCCGGCGGTGGCCCGTGCGGCATGACAGTCAGGACCCGTTAGAGAGTCCCACCTGCTTCAGCTCCGCGAGCAGGGCATCGCCAGTCCACGCGCGGCGGGGCCCGGCCTCCGCCTCATGGACGAGCTCCACGAGGCGTGAGTTCACCGGAGCGGCCACACGGTGCTGATGGGCCAGTCGGACGACCTCGCCGTTGAGGTAGTCCACCTCCGTCTTGCGGCCCGCGTGCAGGTCGTCCCACATGGACGAGCGCGCCTTCGGATCAATGGCCAGCATCTTCTTCGCGAGCACGGCGAACACCGCGTCCGGCATCCCCAGCAGGCCAGGAATCCAGTGCGGCGGCAGCGGCGTGAGCTTCGCCGGCTTCACCCGGGCCACGTCCAGCACGGCCAGCGCCTCGCGCTGCGCGAGCGCCACGCAGCGCCGCCAAGCGCGCTGGGACAACTCCTCCTTCAACGGCAGGTTGGCCAGGGCGTTGATGGCGTTGTTGAGGTTGAGCAGGAGCTTCGCCCACTGCACCGCGCCGATGTCCGCGTGCTGTTTCAGCGGCAGCCCCGCACGGGCGAAGGCGTCCAGGTACGGCGCGAGCAGCGCGTGCTGTTCCACCTCCAGCGTGCCCTCGGAGCCCGCGTGGAAGGCCCCCTTCCCCTGCGCCGCGACGTTGAACGGAACCATGCCGGTGAGCACCGTGCGACCGGGCAGCAGGCCGCGCAGCACCTGTGCATTGTGCAGACCGTTCTGGAAGCTGATGACACTGGCGCCGGCCTTGAGCCGTGACGCGAGCGCGCGCCCCGCCTCCTCCGTCGCCGCGGACTTCACCGTGACGAGCACCAGGTCCGCCGTGCCCAGCGCCTCCTGCCCCGTGTCGATGCGCACCTGCGACGCGGGCACCTTCAGGTCGGCGCCGCGCCAGTCCGTCAGGTGCAGGCCGTGGGCGCGGACCTCCGCCACCACGCGCTCGCGACCGATGAAGCGCACCGGAGCTCCATGCGACGCGAGCCGACCACCGACGTAGCAGCCGATGCTGCCCGCGCCGAAGACGCAGATTTCAGGGGACGAGGCCATGGGCACGAAGTCTGTCACGCGGGCTCACGTCGCGGGCAACAGCACGACGATGAGCACGTCCCACAGTGCATGGCTCAACCATGACGCCACGGGCGTGCGGCGCCACTCGGCCAGGGCGCCCCAGGCGAGCGACGTGGGCAGCGCGGCCAGGGCCAGCAGCGGCTCCCCGAAGACGAGCAGCACGAGGCTGGACAGCACCGCCGACCCGGCCACCGCGCCCCACCGCCCCAGGCGCGGACGCAGCGCGCCCTGCACCAGCCCGCGCCAGAACAACTCCTCCGCGGGCACGAGCACCAGCACCAGCGCCAGCGCCGTGCTCCAGGAGCCCGTGCCGAACGTGGCGTAGACCGCTTGCAGGGGTTCGCGGAGCGCGTCGGTGAAGCCGCCACAGAAGGCCCACAGGAACGCGCGCGCGCCGACGTACAGCACCACCGCCTGGACCACGCTCCACGCGGCATCCGGAAGCGACAGGCCGGGCGGAGACCTTCGCCAGGGCCCCATCGCCCGCCACGTCACCGCGAGCCAGCCGGCGCAGAAGGCGGAGGCGACGGCGAAGAAGGACGGCGGGTGCGCGTGCACCAGCGCCGTCCAGGCCAGCACCCCGCCCGTGGCCGCGGCCCGCCAGAAAAGCGGGGACGCGTCACCGGGCAGCGGGGAAACAGCGGGAGGAGCCGTCATCGCTCCGGCAGCGTACCCCGGAGCGATGCGTCACCCGCAGGCCTCACGTCGGCGGGCGCGTGCCCCGCCGACACGAGACCGGTGCCCACCTCAGGGAGGAACGCACGCGCCGCGGCCCGAGCCGTCGTTGGAGCACACGTAGCCGGTGCGGCACGACCCCTGGCTGGTCCCGGAGCCCGACGGCGTGCACGAGACGAAGCAGAAGGCGCTGGCGCCATCGGTGCTCGAATAGCAGGCCGAACCCGACGGGCAGCTCAACGAGATGCAGTCCTGGGTGCAGTAGCCCTCCGGAAAGGAGCTGCCGTTGGCGCACAGGCCGCTGGTGCCACACTGGCTGCTGCTGGTGCAGGGCTGCCCGATGGTCGTGTTGGGCTGGTCGTCCTCTTCCGACTGGTAGGGCACCAGGGTGAAGCTGATGTCCGTGTTCTTCTTCCCCTTGAGGACCTCCACCGTCTCCACCTGGGTGGTGTCGCGCCAGAAGCCCACGCGGTCGCCGTCGTCGAAGTATTCGCCTTCGCCGGTGTCGTCGATGGACGCCAGCACCAGGTACTCGTGGGGGGTGAGCTTCGTGGTGTACTCATAGCCACCCGACCCGGACACCGTGCCGATGCCGTCGTCGTCGATCTGCACCTCACCCGCGGCATCCAGGTAGGCGAAGGCGATGACCGCGTCCTTGCCGCTGGTGGCGCCCACGCGGAACTTCACCAGCACCTGCGCGGAGCCCGCGCCCGAAGCACCGGTCAGGTCGATCTGCGCCACGTAGCTGCCCGCCGCCAGCGAGCCCGGGTTGACGGTCACGTTCAGCTCCGCGGACCGGTAGGCGGCGATGGACAGCGTGGAAGCGGAGACGGACACCGCGGAGGCGTTGGCCCCGGAGACGGCGACGCTCACCTGCAGCGTGCCACCGCCGTTGTTGCGCACCGACAGGCTCTGCGATTCCGCCCCGGTGAGGGAGAGCTGAGTGCTGCTGATGGCCAGCTTCGGGGGCAGGGAGGTGTCACCACCGCCCGACGCGCGCAGGACCGCCGCGTAGGCATCCACGAGCCCCGCGCCGCAGCCTTCGGCGCACTTGCTCGTCGCGTCCGCCGTGTCCTTCAGGATGGCTTCCACCTCCTGGGCCTTGAGGGTTGGAGCCACCGCCAGCATCAGCGCGACGATGCCCGCGACATGCGGGGTGGCCATGCTGGTGCCCTGGTACCAGTCGTACGAAGCCTTGCCGGTGCTGTCGGGCAGGGTGGACAGCACGCCGTCCGGGAAGCCGTCGCCGTTGCGGTCCTCGCTCGTCTGGCCGCCAGCGGCCATCACGTCCACCTGGGGGCCGTAGTTGGAGTAGCTGGCACGCTTGCCGTTGAAGCGCACCGCGCCCACGCAGATGACGTTCTGCAGGTTGCAGGGGAAGCTGTTGGCGGTGCTCGTGTTCTCGTTGCCGGCGGCGACCACGAAGATGGAGCCGCGGCTCACCGCGAGGTTCACCGTGTCCTGCAGCGCCTGCGACGGGGCGCCGTTGCCGCCCAGGCTCATGTTGATGACCCGCGCCCGGTTGGCGTTGGGCGTCACGCCGGGGACGCCGCCACCGCTCGCCCAGTTCATGCCCGCGACGATGTCCGCCAGCGAGCCGCCCTTCGTGCCCAGCACACGCACCGGGATGATGTTCCGGCCCTCCCAGGTGACACCCGCCGCGCCCACGCCGTTGTTGGACGATGCGCCAATGGTGCCGGCCACGTGCGTGCCATGGAACGACGAGCCCCCGTTGGGCAGGTCCTTGCCCTCGTCCTTCGGGTTGGAATCCACGCCGTTGCCATCCCCCGCGTTGGGGATTTCGGAGATGAGGTCGATGCCCGGGAGCATCCGCGAGTTCAGGTCCGGGTGGTCCGTGATGCCGGTGTCCAGCACGGCGACGAAGATGGACGCGCTGCCCTTGGTCAGGTCCCACGCGGCGGGCAGGTTCATCTTCGAGTAATGCCACTGCCGCGAATAGAGCGGGTCGTTGGGAACGGCGAGGGCCCGCACCCGCACGTTGCTCTCCGCATACTTCACGCCCGGCACGGACTGGACCTTGTTCAGCACGCGCACGTGCTCGGCCTCGGTGAGGGCGCGCACGTTGGAGGCGCCACTGGCCATCGCCTGCGGCTGGCGGACCTCGAAGCGCAAGAGGTGCAGGGTGTCGCTCAGGTAGGCCTGATGCTCGACGTGATAGCCCTCCACCCGCGCCTGCGCGACGGCTTCTTCCGCGGACAGGCCGGGCGTGTCGAAGCGGACGATGAGCTGTCCCGGCAGCAGGGACGACTCATGCGTCATCGGCTTCGACGGGATGCCCGTGCGCCACACGCCCTTCGCGGCGAGCGCACGGGAGACCATCGTGGAGAGGTTCTTCGCGTTGGGCAGGGAGAAGAACGCATCCAGCGACGACCGGCTGCCCACCGCGGAGGAGCCTGCCTGGAACGGCTGCAGGGTCCCTTCGACAGTTCCCTTCGTGGCATCGACGTCGTCATCGTCATCGGTGCCATTACAGGCCACGAGACCTAGCATCCCCATCAGGGCAAGACGGCGGAACATGAACGGGTCCTTGGACTAGGAGTGTGTGTCCGACCCTAGGTCCCCTGCGGGCAGTGCGTCCAGCCGCCATTCGCCTGCCCGGCTGCTCATTCCGGGGCATGGAACCCGGCGCCCGGGGGAAGAACGGGCCCTAACGTCCCAGGTCCAGCAACACCGCCTCCGCCGCGCGGCGTCCCGACGTGAGCGCCCCGTCGATGGAGGCGTTCTCGCGGTGGTCACCGCACACGTAGAGCCCCGCGGCCAGCCGCACGGGCCGGTGCGGCTCCACCAGCGCGGAGGGGGTCTGCACGGGCAGCGCGTCCGGAAGCACATACGTGCGCAGGTGGCGCCACGCGGACACCGCCGCGCCGAACCACTCCGTGAGCTGCTCGCGCACGCGCGCCTCCAGCCCTTCCCCGTCACCCCCGTCGTCCACCACCGACACGGACACCAGCGCCTGTCCCTTCGGTGCGTACGCGGGGGACACCTCGCTCATCACCGCCACGTTGTTCACGGGCCCCCGGCCCTCGCCGTCGAGCAGGAGCCACGGCCCCTCCACCGGCGGCTCCGGCGCGGCGAAGTAGAGGCACGTCACCCGGTTCATCCTCGGCGCCGGCATGCCCACCAGCAACGACGCCGCCGTGCCAGGGTCGGTCGCCACCACCACCGCGTCCGCGTGCACCATCTCACCGTCCGCCAGCCGCACGCGGTGGCCCCAGACCTCGGCCACGCGCACCTTCATCCGCAGCGCCCCTGACGGCAGCTTCGCCGCGAGCTGCTCCGGGATGGCGCCCATGCCCCGCTCCGGCACCACCGTGTGCCCCTGGGAGAACATCCGGAACACGAACTCCAGCATCCGGCTGGACGTCGTCAGCTCACGCTCCAGGAAGATGCCGCCGAAGAACGGGCGCAGGAACGCGTCGATCATCTCCTCGGAGAAGCCCAGGTCGCGCAGGAAGCGCAGCGAGTCCTGCTGCGGCCGCTGCCACAGGTCTCCCAATTCTCCCGACGTCGCGTGCTGACGCAGCTCCAGCACGCGCAGCTTGTCCAGCAGTCCTCCGACGGGCGTGAACAGATGCGACACCGCTTCCACCGGGTGCCGCAGCGGGTCCGCCAGCGTGTGCAGTCGCCCACCCCGCCATACCTTCGCGCCTGGAATGAAACGGCGGAGCGACAAGGCCTTCAGGTCGAGCACGCGCTGGGCTTCCGGATAGGCGGTGAGGAACACCTGGAAGCCCCGGTCCAGCAGGAAGCCCTCGTGCGCGTCGGTGCGCACCCGACCGCCCGGCGCATCCCCTGCTTCGAGCACGTGGACATCCACCCGCGACTCGCGCAGGGCCTTCGCGCATGCCAGCCCCGCGAGTCCCGCGCCCACGACGATGACCCCTGGCTTCGCCACGGTCTTCCTCCAATCCAGCGAGCGTCCGGACCCTGGCTTGTAAACACGAGGACGTGCAAGCGAGACTCCAGGCCGGTTGCGGGCATCCGACAGTTATTGCAAACGTTCCCCGCGTGCCCGATTCCCCAAGCACACCCGCACCGGCATGGGCCGGTGTGGCCTCCGGAGAAGAAAGAGCAGGAGCACCCCATGTTGATCGTGATGCGTCCAGACGCAACGGCCCAGGACATCGAGCGTGTGAACGATGAGATCCGCCGCCGTGGCTGGCATCCGCACGCGATCGCAGGAGGCTCCCGCACGGCCATCGGCATCACGGGCAACCCGGGCGCGGTGGAACCGGAGCCCTTCCGCGTGCTGCCCGGCGTCGCGGACGCGGTCGTCATCTCCCAGCCGTTCAAGCTGGTCAGCCGCGAGGTGAAGCCCGACGACAGCATCGTGCGCGTGGGCAACCTGAACATCGGCGGCGCGGGCATCCACGTCATCGCGGGCCCCTGTTCGGTGGAGTCGCACGAGCAGATCGTCTCCACCGCGCACGCGGTCAAGAAGGCGGGCGCCACCATGCTGCGCGGCGGAGCGTTCAAGCCGCGCACCAGCCCCTATGAGTTCCAGGGCCTCAAGGGTGACGGCCTGGCGCTCCTCGCGGAGGCGCGCAAGGAGACGGGCCTGATGGTGACCACGGAGGTGAAGGACACCGCCACCCTGGCCGCCGTCGCGGAGCACACCGACATCCTCCAGGTGGGCGCGCGCAACATGCAGAACTTCAGCCTGCTGGAAGCGGTGGGCGAAACGCGCAAGCCGGTGCTGCTCAAGCGCGGCATCAGCGCCACCATCAAGGAGTTGCTGATGGCGGCCGAGTACATCGTCGCGCGAGGCAACACCCAGGTCATCCTCTGCGAGCGCGGCATCCGCACGTTCGAGAACATGACCCGCAACACGTTGGATCTGAACGCCATCCCCATGCTCAAGTCGCTGACGCACCTGCCCGTGTTCGTGGACCCGTCCCACGGCATCGGCGTGCGCAAGGCGGTGCCGGCGATGATGCGGGCGGCCATCGCGGCGGGAGCCGACGGCATCATCGTGGAGGTGCACCCGGATCCGCCGCGCGCCAGGTCGGACGGCTTCCAGTCGCTGGACTTCGCCGAGTTCGAGAAGGCCATGGGTGAAGTGAGCGCCATCGCCCACGCGATGGGCCGCGAAATGGTCCGGTTGGGATAGGCGCCATGACCCTCAAGGAAGCGCTGGGCAGGGTGGTGGGCCGGCGCGACCTCTCCCGCGAGGAGATGGCCTCGGTGATGGGCCAGATGCTCGCGGGCGAGGCCTCCGCCGCACAGGTGGGGGCGCTGGCCGCTGCATTGAGGATGAAGGGTGAGACCGAGGACGAAATCCTCGGCGCGGCGGAGGCCATGCGGGCCTGCGCGACGCGCATCTCGCCCGTGGCGGAGGTGGTGCTCGACACCTGCGGCACGGGCGGTGATGGGGCGCACACCTTCAACATCTCCACCGCGGTGGCCTTCGTGGCCGCCGGGGCGGGGGTGACGGTGGCCAAGCACGGCAACCGCGCGGTCTCCAGCCGCTGCGGCAGCGCGGACGTGCTCGCGGTGCTGGGCGTGTCCATGGAACGGGCGCACGCGCAGGTGACGCGCGACATCGACGAACACGGGGTGGGCTTCCTCTTCGCGCCCTCGCACCACAGTGCCCTCAAGCACGTGGCGCAGGCGCGGCGGGACCTGGGCTTCCACAGCGTGTTCAACCTGCTGGGGCCGCTGACGAACCCGGCGGGCGCGCGCTACCAGTTGCTGGGCACGTTCGACCGGCAGCGCGTGGAGCAGACCGCGCGGGTGCTGGGACGCCTGGGAAGTCGCCGGGCCTGGGTGGTGCACGGTCACGACGGACTGGATGAAATCTCCCCCTGCGCCCCCACGGAGGTCGCGGAGCTGCGCGCGGATGGCACCGTGCACCGCTTCACCGTGAGACCGGAGGACGCGGGCCTGGAGACCATCTCGCGAGACGCCATCGCGGGGGGTGACGCGGAGGAGAACGCGGGCAAGCTCCGCGCCCTGCTCGCGGGCGAGCGCAACGGCATCCGCACGGCGGTGCTGCTCAACGCGGCCGCCGCGCTGCTCGTGGTGGGTCAGGTGGACACGCTGAAGGACGGCGTGAAGAAGGCGGAGCACGCCATCGACTCCGGGGCCGCCGAACGCAAGCTGGCCGCCCTGATTGAAAGGATCGCGGCATGACAAGCGCCTCTTCCGCCGCGAAGCCCTCGGAAGCCCCCGGCACGCTGGACGTCATCATGGAGCGCAAGCGCCGGGAGCTGGGCACCCGCCCTCCCCCGACGCACGGTGCGCTGCCTCCGACGCGGGACTTCGCGCAGGCGCTGGTGCGGCGCGTGCCCGGCCATCCGGTCAACGTCATCGCGGAGGTGAAGCGCAAGAGCCCGTCCGGCGGCGCCTTCCCGCATGCGGACGTGGTCGCGGTCGCGCGTGCCTACGAAGCCGCGGGCGCGTGCGCCATCAGCGTGCTCACGGACGGGCCTGACTTCGGGGGCGACCTGGAGGACCTGGTCGCGGTCCGGGCCGCCCTGTCCATCCCGGTGCTGCGCAAGGACTTCCTCGTCGCCGCGAGCGAAGTCGAAGAGAGCGCGGCCTGGGGCGCGGACGCGGTGCTGCTCATCGCGGATGCGCTCGAGGACACCGTGCTGCGCGAGATGGTGGCCGCCGCGAAGCAGTTCCGCGTGGCCGCCCTCGTGGAAGCCCACACGGCGGAACACGCCGAACGCGCGCTCGCGGCGGGGGCGCGCATCGTGGGCCTCAACAACCGCAACCTCGCCACGCTGAAGACGGACACCGGTACGGCGCTCCGGGTGATGCCCGCGCTGCGCTCCCGGTCCACCGCGCTGGTGGCGGAGAGCGGCCTCAAGGCGCTCGCGGACCTCACCGCCGCGCGTGACGCGGGCGCTGACGCCGTGCTCGTGGGTGAATCGCTCCTGCGCGACGCCGCCCCCGGTCGGGCCTTGCGCCGGTTGCTCGGCCTGGAAGGTGGCGGCGCGTGAACGTCACCGTGAAGGTGTGTGGCGTGACGCGCCTGGAGGACGCGCGAGGCGTGTGGGCGGCGGGCGCGGACGCGATGGGGCTCAACTTCCATCCAGGCTCTCCCCGCTTCGTGGACGTGGCCACGGCGGCGGCGCTGTCGCGCACGCGGCCTCCGCTGGGCGCGGTGGTGGGCGTGTTCGTCAACGCGAAGCCGGAGGACATCCGGCTGCGCGTGCGCGAGTGCGGCCTCACGGCGGTGCAGCTCCACGGCGACGAGCCGCCCGAGGCCTGCTCCGGCTACGGCGTGCCCGTCATCAAGGCGCTGCGTGTGCGCGGACCTGAAGACGTGGCGCGGGCCCGTGCCTA
Organism: Corallococcus sp. bb12-1; assembly: GCF_026626765.1. Classification (NCBI taxonomy): domain Bacteria; kingdom Pseudomonadati; phylum Myxococcota; class Myxococcia; order Myxococcales; family Myxococcaceae; genus Corallococcus; species Corallococcus sp. bb12-1. Next base: position 118,143 of record NZ_JAPNJZ010000016.1, read on the forward strand.
CGTGGGCGTGGGCGATGTCTCGGGGCTGCTGCTGGACGGCGCGGCCCCGGGCTATGGCGGCGGCGGCGTCACCTTCGACTGGTCGCTGGTGGCCCGGCTCGCGGACTGCGGAGCGCCGGTGCTGGTGGCGGGCGGCCTCAAGCCGTCCAACGTGGCCGAGGCCGTGAAGGCCACCCGGCCCTACGGTGTGGATGTGGCCAGCGGGGTGGAGTCGGCCCCTGGCATCAAGGACCTGGACGCGGTGCGCGCCTTCGTGCGCACGGTCAGGACCCTCAACCTCTGGGGCGAGGGGCCACCGTAACCCCTCCGTTCTTCTGCGCGTTGGGCTGCGTGTCCTTCATCCCGCGTCCACCGCGCAGTCCGAATCGTCTTCACGCAGCCCGCCTCTTGCGCGAGCTGCGAGGTGTCATGGGCCGGCCTATCGGATCGCAGTTCCGACCACTCCGACCAGCCCGCGTGCTCGGAAGCGTCAAGTGTCGGCGCCGAACAGTACGGTCCGCGCACCATGACAACCCCGAGAGCCCCCCCGGTGGCACCTCCTCGCCACTATCTTCGCGGCCTTCTGTATGGGCTGCGCCGCCGCCATCGCCATGGATACCGAAACGGACTGCATCCAGCGCCACCCTGGCTTCCCGGAGGCGTGCGGACTCACCGCCTACGAGGCTGCCACCCTCATGGCTGCTGGCGTCGGCGCCACCGGCACGCATACACGCATAACGGCTCTGACGTGGCAGCGAACGACTACGTAGACGACCCGCGACTCCCCACCTGGAAGAACCGGTGCCTCCGTAACTGGAACGCCTGCGCGGACGGTAAACTATTCGGCCCTTGCACCGACTGCCTGCGCCGCTGCGAGGGACAGCACGAGTGGCCCGCCGATATGTGCGGCCCGAAACAGAGGAAGCGCTAGATGACCACCCGCCCCAACTGGGACGCGATACGAGACCTGTCGCGGCGCGTGCTGCGCGAGGGTGTGCCCCTCATACTCACAGACGACGTGCGCGCACTCCTGCTCCACACCGCCACCGAAGTAGCAATTCCCGACGCCAACGCGGCGCTCCAGTCCGAGGCCGGAGCCCTGGCGCTCCTCCGCGAGTGTGCCCGCCGCATCACGGACGGCTCCAACAGACTCATGGATGCTCTGCACGAGATGTGGGGGCACCAAAAACGGGGCGACTGGGAGAGTGCGCGCCAACAGATGCGCGACGTGCTGTCCGTCGAAGTCGTCCCCTACTACCGCGAATCCGCACAGGGGCAGCTTGACGACATGGCCGACGAGCCGTGACGGGCAGGGGCGCGGCGCCAACGCGGCGCCGCGCCTGGCTGTCCCTACGAGCCCGGCGCCGCCTGCACCACGGGCGGTACCACCAGGGCGCACGGCACCGATTGCGGCACCCGCCGTCCACCGCGCTCCCGTCCGAAGGAGCGAACCCATGGGCGCCACGTCGTAGCGTCGGACCCAATGACCACTCCGCTCGCCACCTCATGGCGACACCACGTCGCCCCCTTTCTGGCGGCCCTCTGTCTGGGGTGCGCCACGATTGCGATGGACACCGAGACGGACTGCATCCAGCGCCACCCCGGCTTGCCGGAGGCATGCGGCCTCACGACCGCCGAAGCCGCCGCCATCATGGCCGCGGGTGTCGGCGCCACCGGCACGCATGTTGGCTCCGGCGCGGAGGAGTACGACGATGCACACAACGCCCACCTTCCGGACTGGAAACGGCGGTGCATCCGGCTGTACGGGGATTGCCAGACCCAGGATTGGATAAGGAAGAAGCGCTGCTTTGCGTGCTTCGAGGACTGCACCGGACAGCACGAATGGCCCCTCGACCAGTGCCGACCGAAGGATGGGCGATGACGACAACGGAAGATGATGGACCCGACTGGGACCCGATACGCGCGCTCGCACAGCAAGTCCTCCGCCAAGGAGGACCGCTGGTGCTCACCGACGACGTGCGCGGCCTCTTGCGGCGCACGGCGCGCGAAGTAGCGCTGGACGCCGCCGACGTGAGCACCGAAGCCAGCGCTCTTGCGGTGCTGAGCGAGTGCTCGCGGCGAATCACCGAGGGCTCCAACCGGCTGGGAGACGCACTCCACCGGATGTACCGCCTCCGCGAGAAAGGCGACTACGACAGCGCGCGCCAGGAGATGCGCGAGGTGCTGTCCGTCGAAGTGGTGCCCCTGTACCGCGAAATCGCGCAGGGCCAACTGGCCGCCATGGCCAACAAGCCGTGACGGACAGGACACGGCGCCCGCTCCGTCAGGTCCAGCCCCCTGCAAGCGAGGCAACATCCTCTGCGACCTCTGGCCTCTCCCCTGCCAGGAGGACTTGTGCTTCATTCCGCGATCGCACCGCCAACATGAGCCGCGTTACCCCACTGCCCATGACACTCTGGCCCACCCTCAAACCGCTTGGAGTAGAGCCATGACGACGGACACGGCCGCGGGCCGCTTTGGCCGCTACGGCGGACGCTATGTGCCGGAGACCCTGGTCCCCGCGCTGATGGAGCTGGAAGCAGCGTACGCGGTAGCCCAGCGGGACGCGGCCTTCGGAGAAGAGGTCTCGCGCGTGCTGCGCGAATACGTGGGCCGGCCCACGACGCTGACGCCCGCGCACCGCCTCACGAAGTCGTGGGGCGGCGCCCAGGTGTGGCTCAAGCGCGAGGACCTGGCGCACACGGGCGCGCATAAAATCAACAACACCGTGGGTCAGGTGCTGCTCGCCCAGCGCATGGGCAAGAAGCGCATCATCGCGGAGACGGGCGCGGGCCAGCACGGCGTGGCCACCGCCACCGCGTGCGCGCTCTTCGGCCTGCCCTGCGAGGTGTTCATGGGCGCGCTGGACGTGGAGCGCCAGGCACTCAACGTCTTCCGCATGCGCGCGCTGGGCGCGGTGGTGCGACCGGTGGAGTCGGGTTCGCGCACGCTGAAGGACGCGATGAACGAGGCCATGCGCGTCTGGGTGTCGCAGGTGGAGGACACCTACTACGTCATCGGCAGCGCGGCCGGTCCGCACCCCTATCCCACCATCGTGCGCGACTTCCAGGCCATCATCGGCAAGGAGATCCGCGCGCAGACGCAGGCCGCCATCGGCCGGCTGCCGGACGCCATCATCGCGTGTGTGGGCGGCGGCTCGAACGCCATCGGCGCGCTGCACCCGTTCATCCCGGACACGTCGGTGCGACTCGTCGGCGTGGAGGCGGCGGGCCACGGGCTCCAGTCCGGCCAGCACGGCGCGTCGCTGACGCTGGGCACGGAGGGCGTGCTGCACGGCTCGCGCTCCCTGGTGTTGCAGGACGAGCACGGACAGATTCAAGAGGCGCACAGCATCTCCGCCGGCCTGGACTACCCGGGCGTGGGGCCGGAGCTCGCGCACCTGGCGAAGACGGGCCGGATGGAGGTGCGCACCGCGACGGACGACGACGCCCTGGCCGCCTTCTACGAAGTGGCGCGCACGGAGGGCATCCTCCCCGCTCTGGAGACGTCGCACGCGTTCGCGGCGGCGCGCTCCCTGGCCCGGGACATGGGCAAGGGACAGCATCTGGTCATCAACTGCTCGGGACGCGGCGACAAGGACGTGGCGACCATCTCCGCGCGCGGCGTTCCTCCGGCGACTGGGGTGAAGTCATGAGCACGGAATTGGGCAAGGCGTTCGCGCGGGCGAAGGCCCGGGGCGAGGGCGCGCTGGTGGCCTACGCGATGGCGGGAGACCCCGACCTCGCGCGGTCGGTGGATGTGTTCGCCGCCATGGTGGAAGGCGGCGCGGACGTGCTGGAGATTGGCGTGGCGTTCAGCGACCCCATCGCGGACGGTCCCGTCATCCAAGCCGCGTCGGAGCGGGCGTTGAAGGCAGGCGCCACGCTGCGCCGCGTGCTGGACGAAGTGGTGCCGGAGGTGCGCCGCCGCTGCCCGGAGACGCCGCTGGTCATCATGACGTACGTCAACGTCATCATGGCCATGGGCGAGCAGAAGTACGCGAAGCTCGCGCGCGAGCGGGGCATCGCGGGCACCATCATCCCGGACCTGCCGCCCGAGGAGAGCGCCGCCCTGCGCGCAGCCTTCGACGCGGAAGGCGTGGACCTCATCCCGCTGTGCGCGCCCACGACGCCGCCCGCGCGCGCGGAGGGCATCGCGAAGGACGCGCGAGGCTTCGTCTACTGCGTGTCCGTGGCGGGCGTCACCGGCATGCGCGCGGAGCTTCCGCCCAACCTGTCCGAACGGCTGGACCTGGTGCGCAGGGCCGCGTCGGTGCCGGTGGTGGCGGGCTTCGGCATCTCGACTGGCGAACAGGCGAAGGCGCTGGTGGCCCACTCAGACGGTGTCGTGGTGGGCAGCGCCCTGGTGCGCGCCGCGCATTCGGACGGACCCCAGGCGGCGAAGCAGCTCTGCGCGGACATCAAGCGCGGCTTGAAGCGCTGAATGCAGTACGGTCTCCGCGTCGCAGCACGAACGCCGGAGACCGGAATGCTCACGCTGGGCCCCACCCTCGAAACCCCACGCCTCGTCCTGCGGCCGCCCACGCTGCAGGACCTGGATGGCTTCTCCGCGATGATGGCGGATCCGGAGTCCGCCCGATTCATCGGTGGCCTCCAACCGCGCACCGCCGTGTGGCGGGGCATCTGCGCCATGGCCGGCTCGTGGGCGCTCCAGGGCTACGGCATGTTCTCCGTGTTCGAGAAGTCCACGGGCAAGTGGGTGGGCCGGCTCGGGCCCTGGATGCCGGACGGATGGCCGGGCACCGAGGTCGGCTGGGGCCTGCTGCGCGAACACTGGGGCAAGGGCTACGCCTCCGAGGCTTCCGCCGCCACCCTCGACTGGGCCTTCGACCATCTGAGCTGGACGGACGTCATCCACTGCATCGCCCCGGCCAACACGCCGTCGAAGCAGGTGGCCCAGCGCCTGGGCTCCCGCTTCCTGCGCATGTCCCCACTGCCTCCGCCGTACGACGGGGAGCCCGCGGAGATCTGGGGCCAGAGCCGTGAAGAGTGGCGGACACGGAAGAAGTAGCGCCGGCCTTTTTCCCACCCATCCGGCCTCTGGCTGACACAGATTGGCGCCATGAAGATTCGCGCGCCCCAGGTGGTCCTCGTCCGTCACGGTGAGACGGAGTGGAGCCGCACCAGCCAGCACACCGGCCGCACCGACCTGCCCCTGCTCGAAGAAGGCAGGGCGATGGGCGAGAAGCTCCGCACCCCGCTGAGCGCCTGGAGCTTCGCCGCCGTGTGGACGAGCCCCCTGACGCGCGCGCTGGAGACCTGCGTGCTCGCCGGCTACGGCGACGCGGCGCAGAAGCGCGACGACCTGATGGAGTTCGACTACGGGGACTACGAGGGACGCACCGGCGCGGACATTCGCAGCACGCGCCCGGACTGGACCCTGTGGAAGGACGGCGTCCCCAACGGGGAGACGCTGGAGCAGGTGGGCGCCCGCGCGGACCGCATCATCGCGGACGCCCGCGCCATCCAGGACGACGTGCTCCTCTTCTCCCACGGGCACATGCTGCGCATCATCGCCGCGCGCTGGCTGGGCCTGCCCCCGGAAGGAGGCAGGCTGTTCCAGTTGGGCACCGCGGCCATCAGCGTCCTGGGTTCAGAGCCGGATGGCGTCCAGCCCGTGCTCGCGGGCTGGAACAACACCGCCCACCTGAAGGGCTGAGCGCTACAGCCGCCCCTCCAGGAAGTTGCGCACCAGCGCCGGACCTTCCGGCGTCAGCACGCTCTCCGGATGGAACTGGAAGCCCACCACCGGACGGGTCCGGTGCCGGAGCGCCATCACCAGTCCGTCCTGGCTCCACGCCGTGGCCTCCAGTTCCTGGGGCAGTGACTCCGCCTTCACCACCAGCGAGTGGTAGCGCGCCGCCTTGAACCCCTGGCTCAAGCCGGTGAACACGCCGGTACCGTCATGCCGGATGTGCGCCGCCTTGCCATGCACCGGCTCCGGAGCACGCACCACGTCGCCACCGAACGCAGCGCCAATGGACTGGTGTCCCAGGCACACGCCCAGCACCGGCACGCGCGACTGGGAGATGGCCGCCACGCTCACCCCGGCTTCGTGCGGAGTACAAGGCCCCGGAGACACCACGAGGTGGGACGCGCCCGAAGCGGCGACCCCCGCGGCATCCAGCGCGTCGTTGCGCACGACCTTCACCTCGGCCCCCAGCGTGTAGAGCAGCTGCACGAGGTTGAAGGTGAACGAGTCGTAGTTGTCGATGACGAGGATCATCGCCCACCTCCTTCGCGCGCCAGACGCAGCGCGGCGGCCATGGCGCCGGCCTTCGCTTCGGTTTCGTCCGCTTCCTTCATCGGATCCGAATCCGCCACCAGTCCCGCGCCGGCGGTCCACATCGTGCGGTCGCCATCCACGAAGAAGGTGCGCAGCGCGATGGCGACATCCAGCGTGCCGCAGAAGGACAGGTAGCCCACCGCACCGGCATAGGGCCCGCGCCGCATGGGCTCCAGCTCGTCGATGATCTGCATCGCGCGGATCTTCGGAGCCCCCGACACGGTGCCCGCGGGGAAGGTGCTCGCGAGGGCGTCCAGCGCGTCGAAGCGCGTGGTGTCCAGCTTGCCGCGCACCTGCGACACGATGTGCATCACGTGGCTGTAGCGCTCGATGATCATCATGTCCTCGATGCGCACGGTGCCCGGCGCGGCCACCCGGCCCACGTCGTTGCGGCCCAGGTCCACCAGCATGATGTGCTCGGCGCGCTCCTTCTCGTCCGCGAGCAGCTCCTTCTCCAGGGCCACGTCCTCGGCCTCGGAAGCGCCCCGGCGCCGCGTACCCGCGATGGGCCGCACCACCACGTCGCCATCGCGCACCTGCACCAGCAGCTCCGGCGAAGCGCCCACCAGCGCGCGCGCCTCGCCCAGGTCCACCATGAACAGGTACGGCGACGGGTTCACCCGCCGCAGCGCCCGGTAGAGTGACAGCGGGGGAATGGCGCCCTTCGCCTCGAAGCGCCGCGCGAGCACCGCCTGGAAGCAGTCTCCCGCGCGGACGTACTCCTTCACCTTGTCCACCGCGGCGGCGTAGCCCTCGCGGTCCCAGCAGGCCACGGGGGCCGGAGCATTCTTCTGCGAAGCCGCCGCCGCGTAGGCCTCCGGAGGGAGTGGACGGCGCAGCTTCTCCGCCATGGCCTCGGCGCGTTCCTCCGCGTCCTTCAGCGCCGCCGCGACACTGCCGTGCAGGGCGGGCCGGGCGATGGCGATGGCCTTGAGCGTCTGGGTGCGCGTGTCGTGGGTGACGAAGTCCTCGGCCACCAGCCATTCCGAGTCCGGGAAGCCGGTGTCGCGCGGGTGCCGGTCTGGCACACGCGGCTCGAACCACGAGGTGGCGTTGTAGCCCAGGTAGCCCACGAGCCCGCCCAGGAAGGGCGCCTCGCCCGGCAGCGTGGCCACGGACAATTCGCGCCACAGGGTGCGAAGGACATCCAGGGGGCGGCCCTCGCGACGCTCCTCGTGCGAGCCACGCCACAACGTGAGCCCTTCGCCATCCAGCCGCACGCGGCCGGCCGGGTTCGCGCCCACGTGGCTGTAGCGCCCGAAGCGCTCGCCGCCGTAGCACGACTCGAGGATGAAGCCGCGGCCTCCGCCGCCCAGCTTCAGGTATGCCGACAGCGGCGTGTCCAGATCCGCCGGCAGCTCCACCGACACCGGCACCGCCTGGCCTGCTTCCGCGCGCTGCCGGTAGGCTGCCTTCCGCTCCTGCGCATCCATGGTCGATTGCCCTGGCCCCTCATCCATCACCCGGAGGGGCGCCCGGGTGCCCGGCCTTCCGGGCCCTGCACCTACGGCTTCACTTCCGACACGGCGCCCGGGGAGGCGGGCTTCTTCACCTCCGCGAATACGCCGTCCTGCCACTGATACAACGTGCGCTCCGTGCTCTTCTTCGGATTGCCTTCAGCATCCTCGTCCTCGACCGTCGTCCGGACGACCTGCAGGCGCTTCGCGGCTGGCTGGAAGGAGACCTTGAAGGTGCTCTCGCTCGGCGGATCCATCAGCCCGCCCAGCTCCATCGCGAGCTTCGCCTTTCCCAGCACGCCCTTCTTCCCGTCCGCCCCCGAGTAGCTCACATAAGAGGTGACGAGATCGCCGCAGCGCTCCGGCCTGGAGTCCACCACCAGCAGCGACATCCCCGCCTTCTTCGCGGGAACCAGCGTCAGCGTCGCCGGGCCGCCCTGCCCCATGCCGTACGAGGTGGACGCCACGGCCACGTCCACGCTGCTCACCCGGCGCGGCGGCTTCACGCCCGGCTCCAGCACGCGCACGCGGGCCTTGAACTCATTGCTCATCACCAGCGTGGCCACTTCCAGTTCGCCATCGCCGTCCAGGTCCGCTTCCAAGCGGAACGGGGTGAGCGTGTTGCCAAAGACCCAGCCCGACACAGGGGCCGCGCCCTTCGGGGCCTTCGCGTCCACCACCGCCACCTGGTACCACGCGTTGACGTACTCACCGACCTTCGCGCGCGCACCCACCGCCACCACGCGCACGGGCGTGCCCAGCATCAGGGTCTGGAGCACGGCCCCATCCGCCGCCGCGCTCGCGCGCAGATTGGCCTCGTCCACGCCCATGTAGAGCGTCTGGCCCTTCTCGAACGCGGTGAACATGAAGTCCGCCGGCTCCAGCGACTCCATGATTTCCGTCGACACGCTGTACTCGAGGGGCGACGGTTCGTTCTGGGCAAGGAGCAGGGACAGCAGGAGCGCGGGCGTCATCGGGAGAGGGTCCGTCAGGAAGAGGGTCCCTGGGTTTATCCCCCGTCCCCGCCCACCATCCAAGGGGCCCTCCGGTCGCTGCCTTCGTCCTTTGGGCCGCAACTGGGGCCCGGCCGCACGCCTGCCCCCTTGTCAGCGGAGCGAAACCCGAACCCCCGCCGTGGGTGGCCCCTGCTCCAAGGCCTCGTTACCTCTAGAGGACCGTGGGCTCCGCCTCCTTCCAGGACCGACCGCCGCTCGTCGCCGTGACGCCCCAGGGCCTGTACTGCCGGGCGGGGAACTTCCACATCGACCCCTGGCGTCCGGTGGAACGGGCGCTCGTCACGCACGCGCACGGCGACCACGCCCGCAGCGGCAGCCAGCGCTACCTGGCGGCCCGCGCGGGCCTGGGCCTGTTGCAGCGGCGGTTGGGCGCGGACTCGGTCATCGACACGCTGGAGTACGGCGAGAAGCTGACCGTGGGCGACACCACCGTGAGCTTCCATCCCGCGGGCCACGTGCTGGGCAGCGCGCAGATCCGCATCGAGCACCAGGGCGAGGTGTGGGTCGTGTCCGGCGACTACAAGCGCACGCCCGACCCGACGTGCGCGCCGTTCGAGGTGGTGCGCTGCCACACGTTCATCACCGAAGCGACGTTCGGCCTGCCCATCTACCGCTGGGATGATCCGCGTCTCGTGGCCCAGGACATCCTGCGCTGGTGGGATGCGAACCGTGAGGCAGGGCGCTCAGCGGTGCTCTTCTGCTACGCGCTGGGCAAGGCACAGCGGCTGCTGGCGGAGCTGGGGAAGCTGACGGACCGGCCTGCCTACGTGCACGGCGCGGTGAACGGGCTCGTCACGGCGTACCGGGAAGCGGGCGTGGAGATGCTGCCCACGCAGTTGGTGTCGGAGACGGAGAAGGGCACGTCGTTCGCGGGGGCGCTGGTGCTGGCGCCGCCGAGCGCGGGCGGCTCCACGTGGATGCGCCGCTTCGGTGAAGCGGAGACCGCGTTCGCGTCCGGGTGGATGCGCGTGCGGGGCAACCGGCGGCGGCGCGGTTTTGACCGGGGCTTCGTGTTGTCGGACCACGCGGACTGGCCTGACCTGCTGCGCACGGTGGCGGACACGCAGGCGGAGAAGGTGCTCGTCACCCACGGCCAGACGGATTCCCTGTCGCACTACCTGCGCGATCGCGGCGTGGATGCCTCGCCGCTCGCCACGCCCTTCGAGGGCGAAGCGGAGGACTGACGCGTGCGCCGACTGGCGGACCTGTACGACACGCTCGACCAGACGACGTCCACCAACGCCAAGGTGGAGGCGATGGCGCGCTACTTCCGTGAAACGCCGTCCGAGGACGCGGCCTGGGGCCTGTTCTTCCTCACGGGACAGAAGCTCAAGCGGCTGCTGACCTCGAAGCTGCTGGTGGGCTGGACGCAGGAGCTGACCGGCATCTCCGACTGGCTCTTCGACGAGGTCTACGCGTCGGTGGGGGACCTCGCGGAGGTCATCGCGTTGCTGCTCGACGGAGCGAACCTGCCGCCCGAGCACGCCGAGGAGCTTCCCCTCTCCCGGTGGTTGGAGGAGCGCCTGTTGCCCCTGCGCGGGCTGGAGGCCTCGGAGCAGCGCGAGCGTGTCGTGGGGTGGTGGAGGTCCATGCCCCGCCGCGAGCTGTTCCTCCTCAACAAGATGCTCACAGGTGAGTTGCGCGTGGGCGTGTCCAACACACTGGTGGTGCGAGCCATCGCGCAGGTGACGGGCCTGCCCGCGCCCAGCGTGGCGCACCGGCTGATGGGCACGTGGAAGCCCACGCCCGAATTCTTCGCGCACCTCGTGGCCACGGATGTGACGGACGGGCACGTGTCGCGCCCCTATCCGTACTACCTCGCCTCGCCCCTGGAGCAACCCGCGGAGTCCCTGGGCGAACCAGGTGACTGGCTCGTCGAATGGAAGTGGGACGGCATCCGGGGCCAGCTCATCCGCCGCCAGGGAGACGTGTTCCTCTGGAGTCGCGGCGAGGAACTCATCACCGAACGCTTCCCCGAAATCACCGAAGCCTCCCGAGCCCTGCCCGAAGGCACGGTGCTCGACGGCGAGGTGATGGCCTACGAGGACGGCGTCCCCCTGCCCTTCGCGCGGCTCCAGCGGCGCATCGGAAGGCAGAAGCTCACGCCCAAGGTGCTGGCGGAGGCCCCCGCCGCGTTCGTCGTCTACGACCTGCTGGAGCAGGACGGAAAGGACGTGCGCGACCTGCCCCTGCGCGAGCGCCGCGCGAGGCTGGAGGCCCTGCTCAAGAACCATCCCCTCTTCCCCATCTCCCCGTCCGTGACGGCGCCTTCATGGGAGGCCCTGGCGGAGCTGCGCAAGGAGTCCCGCACGCGCAACGTGGAGGGGCTGATGATCAAGCGTCTGGATTCGGCGTACCAGACGGGGCGCAAGCGCGGCGACTGGTGGAAGTGGAAGATCGACCCGTACACGGTGGACGCGGTGTTGCTCTACGCGCATCCGGGACACGGGCGACGCTCGTCGCTGTACACGGACTACACCTTCGCGGTGTGGAGCGGTGAGAACCTGCTGCCGGTGACCAAGGCGTATTCGGGACTCACGGACGAGGAGATTGGCCGGCTGGACCGGTGGATCCGCGCCCACACGCGAGAGAAGTTCGGTCCGGTGCGCTCGGTGGATCCGGAGCAGGTGTTCGAGCTGCACTTCGAAGCCATCGCGCCCTCGCCGCGACACAAGTCGGGCATCGCGCTGCGCTTTCCACGCATCGCGCGCTGGCGTGCGGACAAGACGGCCCGGGACGCGGACACGCTCGACGCGTTGAAGGGGCTGCTGCATGTCGCCCACTAGCAGGCCCCGCCGCAACCGCATGCGCGGCAAGCTCGCGCCACAAGAGCAGAGCGACACACCCGCTCCACCGCGAAGCCGGGCGAAGAAGCGCCCCGTGCCCCGTGCATCCTCGCCGTTCCAGGGTCCACCCATGGAGCAGCTGCGGCACTGGTTCGCGGCGAAGGGCTGGACTCCCTATGCCTTCCAGGAGGAAGCCTGGGCCGCATACGCCCGAGGAGACAGCGGCCTCATCCACGTGCCCACCGGAGCGGGCAAGACGTACGCGGCCTATCTGGCCCCGCTGGCGGACGTAGCGGAGCGCAACCAGAAGGGCCTTCAAATCCTCTACCTCACGCCGCTGCGGGCGGTGTCGCGAGACATCGAGCAGGCGCTGCGCGAGCCGCTGATGGCCTTGGACGCGGACCTGGACGTGGAGAGCCGCACGGGCGACACGTCTTCGTCCGTGAAACAGCGTCAGCGTGAACGACTGCCACAGGTGCTCATCACCACGCCGGAGTCCCTGTCGCTGCTCATCGCCCAGGAGCAGGCGGCGGAGCACTTCGCTTCGCTGCGAGCCATCATCGTGGACGAGTGGCACGAACTGCTTGCCTCCAAGCGAGGCACGCAGGTGGAGCTGGCCCTGGCCCGCCTGCGCCACTTCGCCCCGGACGTGCGCATCTGGGCGCTGTCCGCCACGCTCGCCAACCTGGACGAAGCCGCGCGCGCCTTCGTGGGCACGGAGCGCACGGCCACCCTGGTGAGCGCGGACCTCCAGCGTCCGGTGGACGTGGAGACACTGGTCCCGGACAAGGTGGACACCTTCCCGTGGGCGGGGCACCTGGGCTTCACCATGCTCCCGCGCGTGGCGGACTGGTTGGACCCCACGCAGTCCACGCTGCTCTTCACCAATACCCGCTCGCAGGCGGAGCGCTGGTACGAAGGCCTGCGCTTCCTGCGCCCTGAATGGGAGCACCTCCTCGCGCTGCACCACGGATCCATCGACCGCGAGGAGCGCGAGCGGGTGGAAGGCGGACTCAAGGACGGAAGCCTGCGCCTCGTCGTGTGCACGTCCTCACTGGACCTGGGCGTGGACTTCGGTCCGGTGGAGCGGGTCATCCAGATAGGAAGCCCCAAGGGCATTGGCCGCACCCTCCAGCGAGCAGGCCGCAGCGCGCACCGTCCCGGTGCCACCTGTCGCATTCTCTTCGTGCCCACGCACGCGCTGGAGCTGGTGGAGATGGCCGCCGCGAGGGACGCCATCGCGCGCCGCGAAGTGGAGCCGCGCACGCCACTGTCCAAGCCCCTGGATGTCCTCGCGCAGCATCTGGTCACCTGCGCGCTGGGAGGAGGCTTCACCCGCGAGGCCCTGAGGGAGGAAGTCCGCACCGCCACGAGCTACGCGTCCCTCACCGACGAGGAGTTCGAATGGACGCTGGCGCTGGTGCGAGAGGGAGGCCCCACCCTGCGCGCCTATCCGGAGTTCCGCCGCGTGGTGGAAGTCGAGGGCTGCTTCCGGGTCCCCGACGTGCGCCTTGCACGACTGCACCGGCTCAACATCGGGACCATTAGCTCGGATGCGTCCGTGCAACTGCGTTACTGGAGCGGAGGCAAGCTGGGCACGGTGGAGGAGTCCTACGTCAGCCGTCTGAGGCCTGGAGACACGTTCCTCTTCGCAGGGAAGCGCCTGGAGTTCAGCCGCTTCAAGGACATGACCGCGTACGTGAAGCCGGCGAAGGCGAAGGCCACCCAGACGCCGCGCTGGGGAGGAAGCCGTCTGCCCCTCTCCACGTCGCTCGCGTCCGCGATGCGCCGCACGCTGGAGGCCGCGCGACAGGGAGATGTCACGCGGGATGAAATCGCCGCCGCCTGGCCCATCCTCGACGCGCAGGCCCGCCTGTCTCGCATCCCCGGAGACGCAGGGTGCCTCGCGGAGACCTGCCACACGCGCGACGGCTACCATCTGTTCCTCTATCCCTTCGAGGGACGGCTGGTGCACGAAGGCCTCGCGGCGCTGCTCGCCCTGCGCCTCACGCGGCTCCAGAAGGCGACCTTCAGCCTGTCGGTGAACGACTACGGGCTGGAGCTGCTCACGCCCACGCCCTTCCCCTTCGATGAAGCCTTGCGCCCCGCCCTCTTCACCCGCGAGCGGCTGGTGGAGGACATCCTGGAGAGCGTGAACCTGAGCGAGCTCGCACGCCGCCAGTTCCGCGACATCGCCCGCGTGGCCGGACTGGTGATGCCGGGGCTGCCGGGTGCACGCAAGTCCACGCGACAGGTCCAGGCCAGCGCCGCGCTCCTCTATGACGTCTTCGTGAAGTACGACCCGGACAACCTGCTCTTGCGTCAGGCACGCCGCGAGGTGTTGGAGCAGCAGTTCGAACAGGGCCGGCTCGCGCGCACGCTGGAGCGCCTGGAAGCGCACCCCGTCGAATGCGTTCACGTCCACCGGCCCTCGCCGCTGGCCTTCCCGCTGGTCATCGAACGCATCAGCGCCAGCGTGTCCAACGAAACCCTGCTGGAGCGGGTGGAGCGCCTCAAGGAGCGATGGTCCCAGCCCGATGCCAGACCCGCGTAGGTGACGCGGACGTGGAGCTGCTCCCGGAGCGGGCCCTGCACTGGCCCGAAGCCGGCGTGCTCGCGGTGGCCGACCTGCACTGGGGCAAGACCGAGTCCTTCCAGCAGCACGGCATCCCCCTGCCCGTGGGCGTACTGGACGACGACCTCGCGCGCCTGTCCGCCGCGCTCACCGCCACCCGGGCCCGCCGCCTGCTGCTCGTCGGAGACCTGGTCCATTCACGCCAGGGCCTCACGGAGGACGTCATCCGCCGCGTCACCACCTGGCGCGAGGCCCACCCCCAATTGGACGTGGTGCTCATCCGGGGCAATCACGACCGCCACGTGCGCACCCTGCCCCCCACCTGGGGCATGGAAGACCGCGAGGACGCCCTGGACGAAGGTCCCTTCCGCTTCGCCCACCACCCCGAACCCGCGACCGGGCGCTTCGTGTGGGCCGGGCACCTTCATCCGATGGTGAGGTTGGGTGGAGGAGGCGACCGGCTGCGTCTGCCCTGCTTCCACCTGCGTCCCGGGGTGGGCGTCCTGCCCGCGTTCAGTGCCTTCACGGGTGGGCTCAACGTACGGCGTGGCCGGAACGACCGGGTCTTCGCCATCGCCGACACCGCCGTAGTGGAGGTCTAGTCCCGCCATGAGCCACGCCAAGCGGCGCCGCGTCCTGGGCATCATCGCCACCGACGCCACCTTCGAGCGCGTGCCCCACCGGGGCGCCGAGGTCTGGATGGGCAAGTGCCTGCACTGCAACGCCCACCTCACCGTCGCGCTGGACGGCGAACCCATCAGCCGCGCCACCATCGAGCACATCATCCCCCGGACCGCGGGCGGTACGGACGCGCTGGAGAACCTGGCCCTGGCCTGCGCCCGCTGCAACCAGGGCAAGGGCAGCCGCCACGACGCGAACTTCCACCGCGACGCCCGCGTCCGCGAGCTGGTGGACCGGCTGCTCCAGAAACGCCGCGATCGCTGGCGCGCCCCCGCTGACCCGGACTCCGAGTAGCCCCGTTTCAGACCGCGACCGATGGGGCGCAAGCCGTCGCACCCTGTATCGCGCGCACCCTGAGAGGGATTGATCCCCTGCGTGGCCGCATGACGCGCAATGCCCCTTCCGATCGCCAGAAGCGGGATTCATCACCCGCACGCGGCAACTTGTCGCAACCTCGCGTGGAAGTGCTATGCGCTCCCTATTCCCACTCCCCACAGAATGGTTGACACTGCCGTGTCGATGAATGATGGTCCCGCGCCGCGTTGGGTCGGGAAATGCATAAGGGACCCGCGCCCACGGCACCATCCTAGAGGTTCGTTGGACGTGACTGCCTTGCCGTCTGAGCGCCAGGAGCCACCGCCCCCCCGGTCCACCGGGGCCGGGATGGCACCCTCGATTTCCGCGCCGGACGGCATTGACGCGTCCACCCCTGCTTTCATGTCGCCTTCAGTCCCCTTGCCCCTGGTCCTGGTATGAGCGGCCCTCTCTTCCCACGCTGGACGAATACGGTGTCGCGCCTGTCGGCCGCGATGCTCCTCGCCGTGCCCGCCATCGCCATCGGCGGACTCTTGGCCTACGTGCGCTCACCGCTCGTGACCAACCAGGCGCACCCGGTGGAGCAGCCCATCGAGTTCGACCACCGGCATCACGCCGGCGACGAACAGATCGACTGTCGCTACTGTCACTGGACGGTGGAGAAGTCCCCGTCGGCGGGCATCCCTTCCACCACGGTGTGCATGTCCTGCCACGCCCAGGTCTGGAACAAGAGCCCGTACCTCACCGAGGTCCGCAAGGCGTTCTTCGCCGACCAGCCCATCCCCTGGGTTCGCGTCCACAACCTGCCGGACTTCGTCTACTTCAACCACTCCATCCACGTGGGCAAGGGCGTCGGCTGCGCCACGTGCCACGGCCGCGTGGATCAGATGGGCGCCATCGAGCAGGCCGCGCCGCTCACCATGAGCTGGTGCCTGGACTGCCACCGCGACCCGAAGCCCAACCTCCGCCCCGCGGAGTTCATCACCAGCATGACCTGGGCTCCTCCGGCGGATAAGGCCGAGGCCGCGGCGCTCGCCGACAAGCTCTACCAAGAATACGACGTTCACTCGCGCACGAGCTGCTCCACATGCCACCGATGAACACCAAGCCTGACAGCGCGCCCGCGCAGGACCTCCCCTCGTCGTTCGCGCTCCCGGTCGTGACGGGGAGCAACGAGGCCAAGCCCCATGCGCACGACCACGACGATGTCGTGGCCGTCGCCCTGGAGCACGCGACCACCCGCTCCATTCCGGCGGAAGGCGCGTACGGCAAGACGTACTGGCTCGGCCTGGAGGAGAAGCTCGCCACGCCGGAGTTCCTGGAGGAGACCCGCCCGGAGTTCCCCGTCGGCGCGGACCTGCCCCCCACCGGCTTCGCCCGCCGCGAGTTCATGCAGATCCTCGGCGCGTCGCTCGCCCTGGCCGGCGCCACCGCGTGCAGCACCCGCCCGCAGGACGAGCGGATGGTGCCGTACACGAAGACGCCGCCGGAAATCACGCCCGGCAACCCGCTCCACTACGCCTCCGGCATGACGCTCGCCGGCCACACCTCCGGCCTGCTGATCACCGCGCGCGAGGGCCGGCCCATCAAGGTGGAAGGCAACCCCCAGCACCCCGTCAACCAGGGCGCCGCGGGCATCTTCGAGCAGGCCTTCCTGCTGTCGCTCTATGACCCGCAGCGCGCCCGCGTGCTGCGCCAGGGCAACAACCCCCGCTCGCTGCGCGCGCTCGCCGAGGACATCTCCTCGCTCGTGGGCACCAAGGCCGTGGGCGACGGAGGCGCCCGCCTGCGCTTCCTGTCGGAGCCGCTCAATTCGCCCCTGCTGGCGGACCTGAAGGCGCGCATCCAGCGCAAGCTGCCGTCCGCGAAGTTCCATAGCTTCGCGCCCATCTCCAACGAGGCCGCCGACACCGCGCACCGCGCCCTGTTCGGCCAGCCCGTGCAGGCCCTCTACGACCTGACCCGCGCGGACGTCATCGTCTCCCTGGACGCGGACTTCCTGGAGAGCCGCCCGGCGAACCTGGGCATGTCGCGCCAGTTCGGTGACCGCCGCGACCCGAAGAACGGCGAGCTCAACCGCCTCTACGTGGCCGAACACCGCATGTCGATCACGGGCGGCATGGCCGACCATCGCCTGCGCGTGAAGTCCCAGGAAATCTTCGGGCTCGCCGCCGCGCTGGCGCAGGCCGTCGGTGGTCCCGCTGGCTCCCTGGCCTCCTCCGCCAAGGGCGGAACGCTGCGCCCGGAAGTCGCCTCGTGGGTGCAGGCCGTGGCCCAGGACCTCAAGTCCAAGGCCGGCCGCAGCGTCGTCCTCGCCGGTGAGCGTCAGCCCGCCGCCGTGCACGCGCTGGCCCAGGCCATCAACGCCGCGCTCGGCAACGTGGGCGCGACCGTGAAGGTCGTCCCCGCCGCCGCGCCGGAGGCCTCCGGCCTCGCGGAAATCCGCGCCCTGGTGGAGGACATCAAGGCCGGCCGCGTGGACACGCTGGTCATCACCGCCTCCAACCCCCTCTACGCCCTCCCGGTGGACGCGGGCCTGGCGGAGGTGCTGGACCCCAAGCAGAACGCCAACCGCAAGGCCCTGTCGGTCCTGTACGCGGGCCACTACGAGGACGAGACCTCCAAGTACGCCGACTGGTTCGTGCCCCTGGCGCACCAGCTTGAGACCTGGAGCGACGGCCGCGCGGTGGACGGCACGGTGTCCATCGCCCAGCCCCTCATCCAGCCGCTCTTCAACGGCGTGCCGGAAGCAGAGCTGTACGCGCTGTTCCTCGACCAGCCCTTCCGCTCCGCCTACCAGCTGCTGCGTGAGTACTGGACCGAGCAGGGTGGCGAGGCCGGCCGCGCCGACTTCGAGACCCGCTGGGAGACCTGGGTCTCCGAAGGCGTCATCCCCGGCACCGTCGCCACCGCCATCGCGGCCTCGCCCGACGTGAGCGCCGCCGCCGCCACGGTGTCCGCGTACCAGCCGCCGTCCGCCGGCGACCTGGAGATCAACTTCGTCGCCGACTACAAGCTGCTCGACGGCCGCTTCGCGAACAACGCGTGGCTCCAGGAAATGCCGGACCCCATCACGAAGATCGTCTGGGATAACGCCGCCATCCTGAGCCCCGCGACCGCCAAGAAGCTGGGCCTGGAGAACGGCCACATGGCGGAGCTGGAGTACGGCGGCCGCAAGCTGCAGGTCCCCGTCACCATCCTCCCCGGCAACGCGGACGACACCGTCACCGTGGCCCTGGGCTACGGCCGCACCGGCCTGCACGAGGTGGTGGCCAAGGACGTCGGCTTCAACGCGAACCTGCTGCGCAGCGTGAACGCCCCCTGGTTCGACGGCGGCGCGAAGCTCACCAAGGTCCGCGGCAGCCACACCTTCGCCCGCACCCAGTACCACTGGCGCATGGAGGGCCGCCCGCTGGCGCTCGACATGTCCGTCAGCGAGCTGGCGCACCCGTCGAAGGCCACCGAGCACGTGCTGGAGCGCGTCCAGGGCGAACACAAGCTGGGCAAGCAGAACAACCTGCCCGACTTCGACTACGCCAAGACGCCCGCCGAGGGCTACAAGTGGGGCATGTCCATCGACCTGTCGCGCTGCACGGGCTGCAACGCGTGCGTCATTGCGTGCCAGGCGGAGAACAACATCCCCGTCGTCGGCAAGGAGCAGGTGGGCCGCGGCCGTGAGATGGCCTGGCTGCGCATCGACCGCTACTTCGAGGGCGACGAGAACAACCCCGCCATGGTCATGCAGCCCGTCGCGTGCGTGCACTGCGAGAAGGCCCCCTGCGAGTACGTCTGCCCGGTGAACGCCACCGTGCACTCGGACGAGGGCCTCAACGACATGGTGTACAACCGCTGCGTCGGCACGCGGTACTGCTCCAACAACTGCCCCTACAAGGTCCGCCGCTTCAACTACCTGCACTACACGCAGGGCAAGACGCCGACCGAGAAGATGCTGATGAACCCGGACGTCACGGTGCGCAACCGCGGCGTCATGGAGAAGTGCACGTACTGCGTCCAGCGCATCGAGCGTGTGCGCATCAACGCCCGCGTGGAGAAGCGCCTCATCCAGGAGAAGGAACTCCAGACGGCGTGCCAGCAGACCTGCCCCACGCAGGCCATCGCCTTCGGTTCCCTGGCGGACCCGGCCCAGCGCGTCACCCAGCTGCACGAGGACGAGCGCGCGTACCGGCTGCTGCACGAGCTGGGCACCCGTCCCCGCACCGCCCACCTCATCCGTCTGCGCAACCCCAACCCCGCCCTCGTGGCCACTGCTCCCGCTGAGTCGAAGCCGGCGCACGAAGGAGGTCACTGACCGTCATGGCCGAGACCGCTCACGCACTCCCGCTCGACCCGCTCGAGCCCCGGGACCTCGTCGCGCCGCACCACGACGACAAGTCCCTCAATGAGACGCTGCTGGACCATGTCTGGCGCAAGCCCGGCAAGGGCTGGTTCATGATGCTGGGCATCACGTCCGCCGCACTGGGACTGCTCGTCATCGGCGTCACCTACACCCTGGCGCGCGGCATCGGCGTGTGGGGCAACAACCAGCCGGTCGGCTGGGCGTTCGACATCGTCAACTTCGTCTGGTGGGTCGGTATCGGCCACGCCGGCACGCTCATCTCCGCCATCCTCCTGCTCTTCCAGCAGAAGTGGCGCACGAGCATCAACCGCTTCGCGGAAGCCATGACGCTGTTCGCGGTCATGTGCGCCGGCCTGTTCCCGCTGCTCCACACGGGCCGTCCCTGGTTCGCGTTCTGGCTGTTCCCCTACCCCAGCACCCTGGGCGCGTGGCCGCAGTTCCGCTCGCCGCTGGTGTGGGACGTGTTCGCCATCTCGACGTACCTCACGGTCTCCGCGCTCTTCTGGTTCGTGGGCCTCATCCCGGACTTGGCCGCCCTGCGTGACTCGTCCAAGACGAAGCTGCAGCGCACCATCTACGGCCTGTTCGCCCTGGGTTGGCGTGGCTCCGGCCGGCACTGGCACAACTATAAAATCGCCTACCTGCTGCTCGCCGGCATTTCGACGCCACTGGTCGTGTCCGTGCACACCATCGTGTCGTTCGACTTCGCCGTGTCGCAGATCCCCGGCTGGCACGCGACCATCTTCCCGCCCTACTTCGTGGCCGGCGCCGTGTTCAGCGGCTTCGCGATGGTCATCACGCTCATCGTGCCCGCTCGCAAGTACCTGGGCCTCCGGGACGTCATCACCGACCGCCACCTTGAGAACATGAACAAGGTCATCCTCGCGACGGGCCTCATCGTGTCCTACGGGTACATGATGGAGCACTTCATCGCCTGGTTCTCCCAGAACCAGTACGAGATCTGGACCTTCTACGTGAACCGCGCCACCGGCCCCTACGCTGGCGTGTACTGGCTGATGATCACCTGCAACGTCATCACCCCGAACATCTTCTGGTTCAAGAAGTGCCGCACCAGCATCCCCATCATGTGGGTTGCCTCCATCGCCGTGAACATCGGCATGTGGTGCGAGCGCTTCATCATCATCGTCACCTCGCTGAGCCAGGACTTCCTGCCCTCCTCATGGGACATCTACCGCCCCACCTGGGTGGATTGGTCCATCTACATCGGCACGCTGGGCCTGTTCGGTACCCTGTTCCTGCTGTTCCTGAAGTTCGTTCCCGCCGTCGCGGTGAGCGAGGTGAAGGAGCTGCAGCTCGAGCTGAAGCACGCATCCCACGCCGCCAACGGCCACCACGGCACGGATTCCGCCGCGGTCACGCACGGAGCGCACTAGCGTCATGGAAGCCAAGGTCCTCGATTCCTGGGTGTTGGCCGAGTTCGCCACGCCGGATGCCCTCGTGGATGCCACCCGGCAGATGCGCGAGAAGGGCTTCCAGGGCATGGACACCTATTCTCCGTACCCACTGCACGGCGGGTCGGAAGCGCTGGGGTTGCCCCCTTCGCGGGTGCCCTTCATCGCCCTGGGTGGCGCGCTCACCGGCATGGTCACCGCGCTCGCGATGCAGACGTGGATGAACACCATCGACTACCCGCTCAACATCGGCGGTCGTCCGCTGCTGAGCCTCCCGGCCTGGGTGCCCATCACGTTCGAGCTGACCGTGCTCTTCTGCGCGTTCGGCATCGTCTTCGGGCTGCTCGGCCTCAGCAAGCTGCCCCAGCCGTATCACCCCGCCTTCGAATTCGAAGGCTTCCGCAGCGCGTCCACGCACGGCTACTGGCTGAGCGTGCCCCACCCCACGGGTCAGGACGCGACGGACACCACGAACCAGTTGAAGTCCCTGGGCGCCACCCAGGTGACCGTCGTCTCGGGAGAGAACGAATGAGGTGGCTCATCCCCGCCGCGGGGCTCGCCGCGCTCACCGGCTGCAATGTCAGCAGTGAATTCCTCCAGCGCATGGAGACGCAGGCCAAGTACGAGTACTACGAGGCCTCCGAGTTCTGGCCGGACGGCCGCGCCATGCGCGTGCCCCCCGCCGGCACCATTCCGCGCGAGCGCCCCGTGGGCAACCCCGGCATCAGCACCGGCCGGGCCAACGGCGTCGCGGTGAACAACGTCCCCATGACGGTGGACAAGCCGCTGCTCGCCCTGGGTCAGAAGAAGTACAACATCGTCTGCGCGCAGTGCCACGGCGTGCTGGGCGACGGCAACAGCATCGTCGCGGAGAACATGGCCCTGCGCCTGCCGCCTTCGCTGCTGGAGCTGGCGGACAAGCCCGCAGGCCACTTCTACACCGCCATCAACGAGGGCTACGGCATCATGCCGTCCTTCTCGGGTGAGCTCGACACGCGTGAGCGCTGGGCCGTCGTCGCCTATGTGCGCGCGCTGCAGGCCGCCCGCGGCACCCCCGGGGGGGCTCAGCCCGTCCCGCAGGAGAACCGATGACTGCCATGGAGCGCTACACCGGCACGCCCAAGCTGATGGTGCCCGCGTTCGGCCTGGGTGTGGTGGGCCTCGTGCTCACCGCCGTGGGGTTCTTCATGAACCCCGAGGCCACCAGCTTCAGCTACCTGCTGGGCTTCACCTACTGGGTGGGCATCAGCGTGGCCGCCCTCATCATGCTGACCATCTTCCACACGGCGAAGGCCAAGTGGCTCATCGTCCTGCGCCGCGCCATGGAGACCATGGCGGTGTCGGTTCCCGTCTTCGCGGTGCTCTTCCTGGGCCTCATCCCCGCCCTGAAGTACCTCTACCCCTGGTTCCCGGGTTCGCCCCTGTTCGCGAACATCCACGGCGTGGAGTTGGAGCACCTGGCCCACAAGCAGCACGGCTACCTGAACCCCACGTTCTTCGGCATCCGCCAGGTCATCTACTTCGCGGTGTGGATCTTCGTGAGCACGCGCCTGTACGGATGGAGCACGAAGCAGGATGAGGCGGGCGGGCTGGACCTCACCGTCAAGCAGCGCCGCTTCTCCCCCGGCGCCCTGCCCTTCCTGGCGCTGACCATCACGTTCGCGTCCTTCGACTGGCTGATGAGCCTCACGCCGATGTGGCAGTCCACCATCTACGGCGTCTACTACTTCGCGGGCAGCTTCCTGGCCGCCTTCTGCATGCTGATGCTCATCACGGTGAACGCCCAGGGCAAGGACCTGTACGGCAGCGTGGTCAAGATTTCGCACTACCACAACCTGGGCAAGCTCATGCTCGCCTTCACGGCGTTCTGGGCCTACATCGCCTTCTCCCAGTTCCTCCTGGTGTGGATCGCCAACATCCCTGAAGAGGCCCCGTGGTACGGCCTGCGCATGTTCGGCCCGTGGCGCAACCTGTCCATCGCGCTGTTCTGGCTGCACTTCGTGCTGCCCTTCTTCATCCTGCTGTCACGCACGCTGAAGGAGAAGCCCCGCCTTCTGGCGGTCGTCGCGGTGTATCTGCTTCTCATCCACGCGGTGGACCTGTACTGGCTCATCTGGCCGGCGTTCTCCGGTGAGGCCGGTCCGACGTTCCACTGGACGCTCATCACGGCGTTCGTGGGCGTGGGTGGTGTCTCGGTGGGCTATGCCCTGTTCCGGGCGCGCGGTCGGTACACGCTGCCGGTGAAGGACCCCTACATCGCGGAGTCCCTGAGGTACGTGCAGCCATGAAGAAGACCCAGTCCGAAATCGAGTCCCGGGTCATCGTCGGTGCGCATGGCGTCGCGGCCGAGGAAGACCACATCGTCATGGGGAAGGTCGTGGGCGTCGGCGTTGGCGCCATGGTCCTCTTCTTCGTCGGCGCCATCTGGTCCTGGCGCATCCAGGTCGTCACCATGGAGGAGGCCCAGCCCAACGGTCCTCCGCCGCGCCCCGCCGCGGTGGGCCAGTATGAGATTGGCATCGTGAACCAGCGCCTGTTCGAACAGGACTGGCGCGCGGTGGAGAAGCTGGGCGGCCAGCAGCAGGCCGTGAAGAACGGCTGGGGCGACCAGCCGGGCATCACGGCCCACAAGACCATCGACCAGGCCATGGACCAGGTCATCGCGTCCGAGGCGGAGAAGGCCCGGCAGCCGGCCCCGACGCCCGCTCCCGAGCCGGCGCCCGCTCCCCAGACCCCGACGCCCGCCCCGAAGAAGTAGGCTCCACCCGCCCCCCTCACCCGAGCCGCGCCCCCGCCATGCCGTCCCTCCTCCCGAACACCTCCGCCCGCTCCGCCGGGCTCCTCGCGGCGCTCGTGCTGGTGTTCGCCAGCGCGCTGCCCGCGTCCGCCCTGCCGGGTGGAGGCCGGACGCCCCGCGCCATCGTGGAGGCGGACTCCGACCTGCCCCCGCCCATCAGCGGCGTGGACGTGCAGGAGCACCTGGGCGAGCCCATCCCCCTGGAGACCCGCTTCCTGGACTCCTCGGGGGAAGAAGTGCGGCTGGGGACCCTGCTGTCGAAGACGCGCCCCACCCTGCTCACGCTGGTGTACTACGAGTGCCCCATGCTCTGTAGCCTCGTCCTCAACGAACAGGTCCGTGTGATGCGCGACCTGGGGCTTGAGCTGGGCCGCGACTACGAGGCCCTCACCGTCAGCATCGACCCGAAGGACACCCCGGGTCAGAGCAGCGAGCGCCGTCGCAAGTACCTGCAGTCCATGGGCAAGCCGGAGACGGCTCCGTGGCATTTCCTCACCGGCACCGACGAGAACATCCGCAAGCTCGCCGACGCCGTGGGCTTCCAGTACACGTATGAGCCGAGCACGAAGCAGTACGCCCACCCCGCGGTGGTCACCGTGCTCACCCCGGAGGGGAGCATTTCGCGCTACCTCTACGGCACGTCGTTCGACCGCCAGAACGCGAAGCTCGCGTTGCTGGAAGCAGCGGGCGGTCGGGTTGGGACGAGCGTCGATCGCATCGTCATGTCGTGTTTCAAGTATGACACCGCCACGCGGCGGTACGGTTTCTACATCTTCGGATTCATCCGCCTGGGCTCCCTCGCCGTCTTCGGGGCCCTGGCGACGATGCTGATCTATTTCTGGAGGCGCGAGCTGAAGAAAGGCGCGACTACATGAGCGACCTGGCCAACCAATTCCTGTTCCTCCCGGAGCGCGCGTCCACGTTCGCGGAACGGGTCGACTTCCTGCACTACTTCGTCGTCGGTACGACGATGGTGATGTCCGCGGGCGTCGGTCTCGCGGCGCTCTTCATGTTCTTCCGCTACCGTCGGCGGGAGGCCCACCAGCACACGGAATACGTGGTGCCGGACCTGAAGACGGAGTTTCTCTTCGTCTCCGTGCCGCTGGTGTTCTTCCTGGCGTGGTTCGCCATCGGGTTCCGGGACTTCACCTGGTACACCACTCCGCCCAAGGACTCGATGGATGTCTACGTCATGGGCAAGCAGTGGATGTGGAAGTTCTCCTATCCCGAAGGCCCCAACGGCGTGAACGTGCTGCACGTGCCGGCGAACCGCCCGGTGCGTCTGCTCATCACGTCCCGCGACGTCATCCACTCCTTCTACGTCCCGTCCTTCCGCATCAAGATGGACGCGCTGCCGGGCCGCTACACGCAGGCCTGGTTCGAGGCGACGAAGCCCGGCACGTACCAGGTGCTCTGCACCGAGTACTGCGGTCTGTCGCACTCGAAGATGCTGGCCGAGGTCGTCGTGCTCGCGCCGGAGGACTACGAGAACTGGCTGAAGGAGCAGCAGCGCGGCCGCCTGCAGGACCGGCAGGACGCGCTCGCGGACACCTCGTTGGTGCCGCCCGTGGCCCGCATGTCGGAGCAGGGCCAGAAGCTGGTCGGCACGCAGGGCTGCCTGGGCTGCCACTCGGTGGACGGCTCGAAGCACATCGGCCCCACCTTCCTGGGCATGTACGAGCGCACCGAGAAGCTCGCCGACGGCCAGGACATCCGCGTGGATGAAGCCTACATCACCCAGTCGATGATGGACCCGGGCGCGCACATCGTCGCCGGCTACCAGAACGTGATGCCGACCTACCAGGGCAAGCTGCAGGGCCCTGAGTCCGCCGCCATCGTCGAGTACATCAAGACGCTGCGCACTCCGAACGTGCGCGAGAGCGCTTCCGAGGGACCCGCTTATGACCCCATCCAGTAGCATCGCCGCGCCGGGGGCAGTTCCCGGCCATGAGGCGACCGACGACCACGGCCACCACCCGAGCTATCTGACGGACGGCACCACGGTGAAGTCGTGGCTGCTGACGGTGGACCACAAGCGCATCGGCATCATGTACATGGCCTGGGTGCTGCTCTTCTTCCTGGTGGGCGGCATCTTCGCGCTGCTCATCCGGATCGAGCTGCTGACGCCCGGTCCGACCATCATGGACGCGATGACGTACAACCGCGTCTTCACGCTGC
Source organism: Corallococcus sp. bb12-1 (assembly GCF_026626765.1). Classification (NCBI taxonomy): domain Bacteria; kingdom Pseudomonadati; phylum Myxococcota; class Myxococcia; order Myxococcales; family Myxococcaceae; genus Corallococcus; species Corallococcus sp. bb12-1. Next base: position 144,002 of record NZ_JAPNJZ010000016.1, read on the forward strand.
ATGGCATCGTCATGATCTTCCTGTTCATGATCCCTGCCATCCCGTCCATCTTCGGCAACTTCATGTTGCCGCTGATGCTGGGCGCGAAGGACGTGGCGTTCCCGCGGCTGAACCTCCTGTCGCTCTACGTGTACCTGGCGGGCGCGGGCTTCGCGCTCTGGGGCATGCTCAACGGCGGCCTGGACACCGGCTGGACGTTCTACACGCCGTACAGCGCGCACACGACGACGTCGGTGGCGCCGGTGCTCTTCGGTGCGTTCATCATCGGGTTCAGCTCCATCCTCACGGGCATGAACTTCATCGTCACCACGCACACCATGCGGGCGCCGGGCATCACCTGGTTCAAGATGCCCCTGATGGTCTGGGCGCTCTACGCGACCAGCTGCATCCAGGTGCTGGCGACGCCGGTGATTGGCCTCCTGCTCCTGCTGGTGACGGCGGAGAACCTGTTCAGCCTGGGCATGTTCGATGTCGCCCGCGGCGGTGACCCGGTGCTCTTCCAGCACCTGTTCTGGTTCTACAGCCACCCGGCCGTGTACATCATGGTGCTCCCGGCGTTCGGCGTGATGAGCGAGATCGTCGCCACGTTCAGCCGCAAGAACATCTTCGGCTACCGCGCGGTGGCGTACTCCAGCGTGGGCATCGCCTTCGTGGGCTTCTTCGCCTGGGGCCACCACATGTTCGTGTCCGGCCAGTCGACCTTCAACGCCGGTGTGTTCGGCGTGCTGTCGATGCTGGTGGGCGTCTTCACCGCCATCAAGGTCTTCAACTGGGTGGGCACCGTCTACAAGGGCGCGGTGGAGTTCAGCACCCCGTTCGCCTACTTCTGCGGCTTCCTGTTCTTCACCGTGTTCGGTGGCATGACGGGCATCGCGGTGGCGACGGTGTCGCTGGACGTGCCGTGGCACGACACGTACTTCGTCGTGGCGCACTTCCACTTCATCATGGTGGGCGCGACGATCATGGCCTTCCTGGCCGCGCTCCACTACTGGTTCCCGAAGATGTTCGGGAAGACGTACCACGAGGGGTGGGGCCTGGTGTCCGCGGCGCTCATCATCCTGGGCTTCAACGCGACGTTCATCCCCCAGTTCCTCGTGGGCAACGCGGGCATGCCGCGCCGCTACTACGAGTACCCGGAGCGCTTCCAGGCGCTGAACGTGGCGTCCACGGCCGGTGCGTCGCTGCTCGCGTTCGGGTTCATCATCATCGCCATCTACCTGACGTACGCCCTCATCTACGGCGAGCGTGCGGACAACCCGTGGAACAGCAAGGGCTACGAGTGGCTGACGGCGTCTCCGCCGCCTACCCACAACTTCATTGGCCCCCAGCCGACCTACCCGGAGGAGCCCCACTTCTACGTGGATCCGAACACGGGCAAGGGCGAGGTGTCGGATGTCTAGCGCGCACGTGACGCCGGGCTCGGTGCCCGGTCCGAAGCTGGCCGCCCACTTCGCGTCGCTGGAGGTGCAGAAGCACGCGGCGCGGCTGGGCATGTGGCTGTTCCTGGCCACGGAAATCCTGCTCTTCGCTGGTCTGTTCGCGTGCTACGCGGCGTACCGCTTCCTGTTCCCGGAAGCGTGGGCCGCGTGCAGCCGTGAGCTGGACCTGACGATGGGCACCATCAACACGGTGGTGCTCATCACCTCCTCGTTCACCGCCGCCATGGCGGTGCACTACGCCAAGGAGGGCAAGAACAAGATGGTGGGGCACATGTTCGTGCTCACCCTGCTGATGGCCATCGCGTTCCTCGTCATCAAGTTCTTCGAGTACAAGCACAAGTTCCACATCGGGACGCTGCCGGGCCGGTACTACTTCTACGAAGGCATCCAGCTGCCGGGCGCCCCGCTGTACTTCACGGTGTACTTCGCCTCCACCGCGCTGCACGGTCTGCACGTCATCATCGGCATGACGGTGCTGATGTTCTCCACGGTGCGCGCGTACCGCGTCGGGGACTTCAACGCGAACAACTACACGATGGTCGAGCTGGGCTCCATGTACTGGCACCTCGTCGACCTGGTGTGGATCTTCCTCTTCCCGTTGCTGTACCTGGTCTGAGAGCTACGACATGGCCATCGCGAACGAATCTCAGCAGGAAGAGCACAACATGCAGGAGCACCACGGCGCCGGTCGCTACGTGGTCATCTGGCTGGTCCTGCTGGTGCTCACGCTCGTCACCGTCTTCACCGGCCGCATGCACCTGCCTGACTTTGGCTTGCTGCTGGCCATCGTCATCGCCAGCGTGAAGGGCACGCTGGTGGCGCTGTACTTCATGCACCTGTCCGAGCACCGCGGCGCGAACCGTCTGGTGTTCGGCGTGTCCATCGTCTTCGTGGTGCTGCTCATCGGCTTCACGCTGATGGACTTCGGCACCCGCTTCCGTCTGGCCAACCCTCCGGGTTCGCAGTACAGCGACCTGCAGGCGGTGGACATCGGCGCGAACAAGGCCGAGGGCCGCCAGGGCGGGCACCTGGACGAGAAGCAGAAGAAAGAGACGCACGAGTAGCTTCGTCGTCGTCCCCTTGAAGCACGAACGCGGCGCCCGGGATTCCTCCCTGGCGCCGCGTCGCTTTTCCGGCGTCCCTGCGTTGCCTGCCGCGACTACAGCGCGATGGTCAGGTTGAAGGAGAGCGCCGTGTCGGTGGACACCTTGCCCGGGGGCGGAGCGCTGTCAGACTTCACGAGGAAGCCCACGCCCAGGGCCAGCGCGTCGGTGAGGTTGGCCATCACCTGCGTCTGGCTGCTGAAGAGCACGCGGGACTCGGTGATGACGCTGACCAGGATCTCCGCCTCTTCCTGGAAGGTGATGTCCTTGGAGATGCCGTAGCGGAACATGGCACCGAAGCGGGGGCCACCGATGTCCACGTCCGGCAGGTCCATGCGCTCCGGGTAGTACTGGAAGCGCGTCTCGCGAGCGTAGCGGAAGGCGAAGTCGGTGCGCAGCGTGGCGTCCCGCGTGCCCAGCTTCTCGTCCTTCTTGGTGTCGAACCAGAGGATGCTGGCGCCGGCTTCACCGTAGGGCCGCGACTCGACGCTGCCGACGTGGTCCGTCAGGGCGCCCGCCAGCAGGTAGCCGCTGAGGTGTTCGGTAAAGCGGCGGTCGCCACGCAGCTCGATGCCGGCGTTGAGGGCCACCACCTGCGACAGCGACTCGACCTCCCCTTCCAACTGGGGCGGGCGGCTGCGGCCGTACGCGCCGAAGGCCTTCACCGAGTAGATCCAGTGCTCCGTCTTGCGCAGCGCGCTCGCGAGCCCGCTCACCGTCAGCGTGGACGCGTTGCCCGTGAGGGAGATGAGGCTCAGGCCCACGCTGACGTCCCAGGTGCTGGGCTTCGAGGCGGGGGCGGCAGCGGCGGCGGGCGCCTCCGGGGGCGGGGCGATGGGGCCCCGGGCCGTCACTTCAGCCAGGCGCTCGATGGCGACGGCGAGCCGGGCGCTGGCCTCGGCGGCGCGCTCCGCGGCGAGGGCGGCACGCTCCGCGGCGACGGCGGCGCGCTCCGCGGGGGCATCCGCGGGAATCACGGAGGGCGGCACGGGGGGCACGGGCGGCGGCACGGGGGCGGCCGGAGCGCGAGCGGCGGCGGGGGGCGGAGGCGGCGCGGCGGGACGCGGCGCGGGCGGCGGGGTCTGGGCTTGCAGCGACGTGGCGAGCAGCAGTGCGACGGGGAGCATCGGGTTTCCTTGGGTCTGGTGCAGGCACGGCGAACGCGCCTGCGCGGGAGCGATGGTGACCGGGCTCCCTTTTCCGGCGTGCACTTCTTAGCGCATGCGGGACATGGAGCGTCCGGGCCTTCTAGGCTTGAAGCATGGGTCCCCATGGGGCCCGGTACGCGAGGACCCGCCCTTGAAACCCGCCCTGCCCCTGCTGCTGAGCACCCTGCTGCTATGGCCCGCCCTCGCTCCGGCGGCGCAGAAGGTCACCGTGCCGGTGGACGTGGGCGTGGGCCCGGCGGTGTTCATGTTCTTCGGGCCCGTCTTCGAGGATCAGCCCATCCACACGGGGCTGAAGTTGTCGGTGGACGCGGTGCTGGACAAGGAGTGGCTGCGCAAGAACCAGCGCGTCATCCCGACCCGCTACCGCAAGCAGGCCACGAAGGTGGAGGAGATCCGCATCTCTCCGTCCATCTTCATTCCGGACTCGTTCATCATCTCGCCGAAGTACCGGGACACGGGGATGTACGGCATCACGTTCAAGCCGCTGGGCCTGGGGCTGCCGCTGTCCTCCAGTCCGGTGCGCTTCACCGTGGGCGCGGGGCTGGTGTTGTCGTACGCGTACATGTTCTCCGACACGCTGCCCGACACGCACTTCCTGAGGCCCGGCGCGGAGGTGGGCGCGGACCTGGAGTTCCAACTGGCGAAGAGCTTCCTCATCAGCGTGGGCTGGGAGTCCACCTTCTACGTGCCGCAGGAGCTGGGCGGGCTGGGCCTGCCGGACAAGCTGGGCAACGGCATCTTCCACGTGGGGCAGGCGTACCTGCAGTTCCACTTCCGCTTCCCGTACAGCACGCGGCTGTAGCGCTCGCGCCGGGACGCGCCTCGCGTCTAGCCTGCGCGGCACCATGTCCCTCGTCCTCGCCACCGACGCGCAGAAGAGCGCGCGCGACGCAGTCACCCACGCCGCTTGGGGTTCCCCGCTGAGCGTGCCGCAGTACCAGGAGCGCGAGGCGCGGCTGCGGGCCCACCCGTGGAGCCGCGAGGCCATGAGCACCTGGCTGTGGCTGGGGGACGACGGCGCGGTGCTGGCCTCGTGCGAGACCTTCCGCACCGACAGCTTCCTGCGCGGCGGGGACGGACGGTTCGCGCAGGGCGACAGCTACGCCATCGCCAGCGTCTTCACGGAGGGCCCCCTGCGCGGCCGGGGGTACGCCACGCGGTTGATGGACTCGGTCGCCCTGGAGCTGGAGCGCGTGGCGCCGCGTCCGCATTCCGTCGTCCTGTTCTCCGATGTCGGGGCGCCGCTGTATCGCCGCTCGGGGTACGTGGAGGTCCCGGCGTGGGACTGGCACCTGGACGCATCGGAAGGAGTGGAGGGACGCGCGGTGGACGGCGGACTCCTGGAGACGGACGTGGCCCGGGCGTTGGAGCGGATGCGCCGGCCCCAGGTGCCCTTCTATCTCTGGCCGACGGCCTCGCAGGTGGACTGGCACCTGGAGCGGGAGCGCATCTACGCGGAGCTTCTGGAAAGGCCCCGGCCCCGGACGTGCGGCGCGGTGGTGGGTGGGTCCACGGCGCTGTGGACGATGATGGCCCGCTACGGCGAACTGGTGGTGCTGATGCTGGATGCGCGGGATGCATCGGACGCGCAGGCCCTGCTCGCGGAGGCGCGTCGCGTGGCGCACCACGCGGGACTCAAGCGCGTGGTGTGGTGGGAGGAGGCCGCGACGGCGCCGCTGCTCGCGGGCGTGCCCGGGGCCGTGCGGGTGCAGCGGGATGGCTCGCTGCCCATGCTGCGCCCCCTGCGCGCGGGCCTGCCTGCCGCTCCGGAGGTCCCCTTCCCTCGCGCCCTCTGGGTGTGACGTCACGACCACATCGTCGCCGTCAGCAGCCGCTGCGTGCGGGCGGAGCGATGCCACGATCTTGTCAGCCCGTCTCGTCAGCCCCGGGCTGGAGATGACTTCGCGGCGGGCGTTTCCGCCGCCAGCGCCGTGAACGAGGCGCGGGGCGACGGAACGTTTCCGGTGACTACGCCACCAGTCCAACGAGGCCCTGGAACAGGGTCAGGGCCTGCTCTCGGGAGGGCATCCCCGCATCGCGGATGAGCTGCTCCGGCGGCCGGTGCCCCTCCACCTCTTCTCCCAGGACGCGCAGCGCATCCCGCCGCGCCTGGAGCAACCGCTCCCGCTGCGTCGACGTCAGTCGCTCCTGGGCCCACGCATCCACGGCCCACGCCAGCTCCGCGTGGCGCACTTCATCCCTCGCGATGGCGCGCAGCGTGTCGCGCACCTCGAGGTCCTGCGCGGTGCGCGACTGCCAGCCCGCCACGAAGGCCCCGAAGGTCTCACGCACGCAACCCTCGACCGCGTTCTCCAGGAGCATCTCCTCCAGCGAGCGGGCCTCGAAGGGCGACAGGACCACGTCGGGCAGGGTCGCGCCGTGGCGTTCGGCGAGCGACTGCATCGCACGGGTATGGCGGACCTCGTCTCCCGCCGAGCGGCGAGCGGCCTTCACCAGGGCCTCCGGCGCCCCGTGTGCCTTGAGTTCGTCCGCGAGCCGCAGGAACGCCGGCACTGACGCCGCCTCCAGCCAGGCAGCATGCGCGAAGAGCGCTCCCATCGCCCCGCCGGACTCCGACACGAGGGCCTCCCGCAGCCCCTCGGGCCGACGACCATCGTTGGAGCAGGTGACATAGCTGCACATCACCTCCGCCTTGCCAGCGACCGTGGAGGGCGTCGCGTAGCAGCCGGTGCTTCGGGCACCGTCGTCGCCCTGGTCGGGGCAGCTGTCGCAGGACGGACGACTCGGGAGGCTCCCATCCGCGTTGAGCGCGACGAGTCCCCCACTGAGGGAGGTGGGACCGTAGCCGCAATCCTCCCCGTTTCCACACCCCAGCCCCAGGGGCATCAGGGGCGCGGCCAACAGCAGGCCGTAGAGGGTGCGGCGCAGCATCCGGTGCTTCGGAATCACATCTAGCGTCCGACGAGACATGGGAACCTCCGCGTTTCCGTCCTGGAAACCGGCCTGGCTCCCACCTCCGGCCCGGTGGGTATGGACGGCGACCTTAACCTGGATGTGTCAGGGGGCGACAGGTCCCCTAGGATGCGCCCCCATGGCTGAACGAAGGCGCATCATCGAGGGCACCTGGAACTGCACGTCCTGCGACGCGAAGAACATCCCCGCGCGCCACAAGAACTGCCCCTCTTGCAACAACCCGCGTGAGCTCACGGGCAAGGAGTCGGAGTTCGACTTCGGTGACGTGGACGCGGTCTCTGGCAAGTCGGTCCGCGAGGGCGTCACCGACGAACAGGCCCTGGACCTGGCCGGCGCGGGCGAGGACTGGTTCTGCGCCTACTGCGGCGCCTCCAACCGGGGCGACGCCAAGCGGTGCCGGCAGTGCTCCGCCGAGCGCGGCTCGGATGCGAAGGCCGCGCGCATCGCGGACCTGTCCCCCAAGCCGCCGCCGAAGCCCGCGCCCAAGCCAGGCAACGGGAAGAAGATCGCGCTCATCGTCGTGGCCATCCTGGGCTCGTGCTGCTTCGGCACCTGCGCGATAGGCGCGTGGGGCAACATGACGCACGACTTCAAGGGCGAGGTCACCGCCACGAGCTGGCGTCGCGCCGTGGTGCAGGAGCGCTTCCTCCCGGAGGCCCGCACGGGTTGGAGGGATGAGCTGAGCTCCATTGCCCCGCGCATGCCGGTGAACGGCGCGGGCGAAGTGCCGGGCGTGACGAACATCCGCGACTGCGTGTCCCGCCAGCGCGGCACGCGCAGGGTCGCGGATGGCACCGAGCGCGTGTGTCGCTCGAAGACCCGCAAGGTGGCGTGTGGCACCGAGGAGAAGTGCCGGCGCCGCGACAAGGGCAACGGCTTCGTCGAGGAGGTCTGCCACGACGAGACGAAGTACTGCAACGAGTCCTACGAGGACTGCCAGACGGAGACGCGCTACCGCAACGAGCCCGTCTATTCGCAGCAGTGCGCCTACGACACGTACGCGTGGAAGCAGGTGGATCAGCGGGAGCTGAAGGGCACGGAGGATGCGCCGCGCTGGCCGGAGCTGACGGCTGGAACGAACGAGCGCGTGCGACGCGAGGAGTCCTACCGCGTGAACGTGCGCTATGACGACGACGGCGTGAAGGAACACGTGGTGGAGCCCGCCCGCGAGGACGAGTTCCTCGGGTGGAAGAAGGGTCAGGGCGTCACGCTCACCGTGACGAACCTGGGCAAGGTCGAGAAGGCCATCCGCCGCTGAAGGAGTTGCATGGAGTGCACCTGCTGTGGCGCCTGTTGCGTGGCGCCGGACATCGCCGCGTTGGACAAGCCCCTGGGGCTCAGATGCCCGCACCTGGGCGCGGACAACCTGTGCACCGTCTACGAGCGGAGGCCCCAGGTGTGCCGGGACTACGCGGCGGATGAGGTGTGCCGTCGCATCGAAGCGCCGACGTTGGAGGAGCGCGTGCACAACTACCTGGCGCTGTTCCAGCTCACCGGCGAAGCGGAGGCCGTGCGGGTGTCCGGCTGCGCCTCCATGCGAGCGGCCCGGACGGTGGCGGGCCTGTCGGGACGTGTTCGGGTGCAGGGAGACGTGACGTGAAGTTCCAACCGACAGAACCCTTCATCCCCGCGCCGGGGATTCGCGGCGCGAATGCGCAGACCATCTTCGCCTCGCTCGCGCGGCCCACCCGTTCGCCGCCCCTGCGGCGGGAGCGCAAGGAGCTGCCGGACGGGGACTTCGTCGACCTGGACAGCTTCGATGGTCCGACGGGCGCGCCGCACGTGGTGGTGCTGCATGGCCTGGAGGGGTCGTCCCAGGCGGGCTACGTCACCGAGGTTCTGAGGGGTGCGGCGAAGCGCGGCTGGGGTGCCACGGCGATCAACTTCCGCTCGTGCAGCGGGGAGCCGAACCGGCTGGCGCGGGCGTATCACTCCGGGGACACGAGCGACACGCTGCTCGTGATGGCGGACGTGCGCTCGCGCGTCACCGGCCCGATGCTGGCGGTGGGATTCTCGCTGGGGGCCAACGTGTTGTGCCGGCTCCTGGAGGAGACGGGCGACGCGGCCCCGGTGGCCGCCGCGGTGTCCATCAGCGCGCCGTATGACTTGGACGCGTGCTGCCGGAAGCTGGACAGCGGTGACGGCTTCCTCTGGTTCTACCGCAAGCGGTTCCTGCGCACGCTCAAGAGCAAGTCCCGCGCGAAGCTCCGGCGGTTTCCGGGCGCGTTCGATTTGAAGACGATGCAGGCGGCGCACACCATCCGGGCGTTCGACGACGTCGTCACCGGACCGCTGCACGGCTTCCAGGGCGCTGAGCACTACTACCGGGAGGCGTCCTCGGGTCCCCGGTTGGGAGACATCCGCAGACACACGCTGCTGTTGAGCTCCGCGGATGATCCGATGCTGGTGACACCGGTGATTCCACGGTCGGCGCCGGACAACCCGTTCCTCCACGTGGTGTTGACGGAGCACGGTGGCCACGTGGGCTTCGTCGGGGGCAGCCTGCTCCGACCCTCCTTCTGGGCCGAAAACCAGGCGCTGGTGTTCTTCGAACAGGTGCTCGCTCAGCGGCTGGCGGCGACGTAGCGCTCGTTCAACCGCGAGAGGTCAGCCGAAGAAGAGGGCGAAGCCGAGCTTCGCGGACGGCTGCAGGGCTCGCATGCCCCAGGAGCGCGTCTCCAAGGGAGTCAGCGCGTCGCGGAAGGGTTCGTCGAGTTTCTGGAGGCTGGGGACCGCCATCTCCATGACGCTCATGCCGCCGCGCACGAAGAAGCTGAGCCGCCGCGTGGCGTTGAATTCCAGGCCCAGGTGGGCACTGGCGTACGAGTAGCCCACTCGCTCCATGGAGGAAGCGGGCAACAGCGTCCGGTCCGCGAGTCTCCGGTTGAGCGTCTCGGTGCTCGCGGCCTGCGCGTGGCCGAGCTCCAGGGACAGCGAGGGAGAGAAGGTTCCGCGCAGCGGCAGCAGCGTGAGTCCCACGCGCGCGGCACCGCGCAATCCGTTGTGCGCACCGCCGATGTGCAGGCGGACGTGAGGCGAAGGCCGGAAGACCGCGGAGAGTCCCGCGCCTTCGGGCATGCCCGCGTCGAGCATCAGACCGAAGGGTGCCAGGCGTTCCGGATCACTCGTGCGGCGCCGCAGCTCCTGCGTCTGGGCGATGGCGGTGTGCGCCGCCAGGACCACGAATGCCGCGGTGATGATGGACACCGCTCCCATGAGGCGTCTCCCCGTTCCAGACACCGCGGCTCCCCGCGATGAGATTTGCGAGGCGCGCCGGCTCCCGGGAGCAACCCATCCACGGAACCCGACGTCTCTTGCTTCCCCCCGACCCGCCACTCCACTCCCGCCTTTGATCCCTGTCGTGTGCCGGCGGTCGCGTTCCCGTGAGCTGCCATCCGGCTCGATCACGACGGCCCCGCACCGACATGCCCTGCGTGCGTCACTGCCCTTCACTCCCGTCCGGCGTACCGCGACCGCATTGCCGAACTCCCCCAACCTGCGCACTGCCCCATCCCGTCGCACAGCCCCGTACAGCGTCCTGCTTGCTGCCTTGCTTCAACCCCACTGCCTTTGCTGCCCCGACCCGCCCGTCCAACCCGTGCTGCCTTTGCTGCCCCGACCCGCCCGACCCCGTCCTGCCTTGCTGCCCCGACCCGCCCGTCCAACCCGTGCTGCCTTTGCTGCCCCGACCCGCCCGACCCCGTCCTGCCTTTGCTGCCCCGACCCGCCCGACCCCGTCCTGCCTTGCTGCCCCGACCCGCCCGTCCAACCTGTTCGACCTTGCTGCCCCGACCCGCCCGTCCAACCCCGTCCTGCGTGCTGCCCCGTTCAACCTTGCTGCCCCGACCCGCCCGTCCAACCCCGTCCTGCGTGCTGCCCCGTTCAACCTTGCTGCCCCGACCCGCCCGTCCAACCCGTGCTGCCTTTGCTGCCCCGACCCGCCCGACCCGCCCGACCCGCCCGTCCTGCCTTGCTGCCCCGACCCGCCCGTCCAACCCGTGCTGCCCCGACCCGCCCGTCCAACCCGTGCTGCCCCGACCCGCCCGTCCAACCCGTGCTGCCCCGACCCGCCCGTCCAACCCGTGCTGCCCCGACCCGCCCGTCCTGCCCCGTTCAACCTTGCTGCCCCGACCCGCCCGTCCTGCCCCAACCCGCCCGACCCCGTCCTGCCTTTGCTGCCCCGCCCCCCCGACCCGCCCTGCTCCCCCCGAAGCAGTGCGGCTTCCCCCCCACCGTGCTGCCCGTCCCCCCCGCCGTGCTGCCCGTCCCTGCTGCCTGGAGCCTTAGCATTCGCCGTGCCGACGCCCCTCTCAGGGTTATTCCCCTGGAAATTCAAGCGCTTGAGCCCCGATGCCCTCCAGGACGAGGGGCGCTGTGAGCGCGGAGCCGGAAAAAACTCCTGACCCTCCAGGGCCCCGGCCTAACGTGTGACAGCCTTGTTGACGGGATGATGGAGGAACCCGTGCGCCTTCCGGTCGCCGCCGCACTGCTCAGCCTGGTCGCCTGCTCCGAAACGACCGAAGGCCCCACCCCGAAGCTCGAAGGCCTCATCAATCCGCTGGAGCGGCTCGTCACCCCCGCTCGCGTCTGCAACGCCGGGGGCGGCGTGCGCGGATGGCCCCTGGAAATCGTGGGCACGGGCTTCAACCCCCTGCCCCGCGACGCGCTCACCGACACGCCCACCGTGGAGCTGCCGCGGGTCACCCTGAGCGGCCCGAGCGACTACACGCTCCCCGCCGACCACCTCTTCTTCGCACGCGCCGAGCTGATGCGGATGGACCTGCCCACCCGCGACAGCACCCCGTCAAGCCAGCTCGCGCCCGGCACCTATACCGTCGCCGTGACGAACCCCCTGGGCGGGACCGCCACCCTCGAGGACGGCCTGCGCGTCGTGCCCGCACCCACGCTCCAGAGCATCACCGCGCCCCAGGGCTTCTTCTACGGCGGTGGCAGTCCGCTCGTCATCGAAGGCAGCGGCTTCCGCTCGGACGCGCTGCCCCTCATCACCCTGCACCGCGCGGGCGAAGAGGACACGACGCTCTTCACCCTCACCGTCGTCTCCGACACGCGCATCGAAGCCGAGGTCCCTCCCGCGACGCCCGAAGGCACCTACGACCTCGTCCTCACCAACCCCGAGGGCTGCTCCATCACCCGGCCCCAGGCGCTCACCGTCACCTATCCGAAGCTGGGCCTCCTCACCCTGTCGCCCCGGAGCGGCCCCGCCAGCAACGACACGTCCATCACCCTGGACAACGCCCGCTCCGGCAACGAGCGCCCATTCTCATCCGGCATCCAGGACGTGTACCTGGTCGCGCCCGTGAAGGCGGACCCCAGCCAGCGCGTGAACATCCCCCTGCGCGACGTGACGTTCGTGTCCGGCACCCAGCTCACCGCCACCGTGCCCACGTGCGCCGGGTTTGATCCGCTGCCCGTGACGTCGCCCCAGTGCCCCGGCGGCGTCGTGCCCGGCGGCCCGTACGCACTCATCATCGCGGACCCCAGCGGCGCGGTGGGCGTGGTGCCCGAGTCCGCGGGCTTCACCGTCTCCGCCTCCCTCCTCAACGACGCCCCCACCCCATGAACGCACTCGCCCTGCTCGCGTTCGCGGCGCTGGCCGCCGCGCCGTCCCCATCCCCCAAGCACAAGGAAGGCCCCCTCTTCCTCGCGCCCAAGGTGGGCTTCATCAAGACGACCACGTCGCTCGACGGGGACCTCTATCTGGCCGGCGAGGTGGGCTACCTCACGCCCCTGCTCCAGCGGCGGCTCGCGGTGGTGCTGGAGGTGAACTACCACCGGCCCTCCACGACGGGGACGATGCGCGGGCCCCAGTTGGACAACCTGGGCCAGCCCGTGGAGCGCCCCTACACGCTCGCCGCACGCGAGGTCGCCATCCAACTGTCCGCCGTGCTCCGCTTTCCCCGAGGGCTGGGGCCGCTCACTCCCTATGTGGGCGCGGGCCCGGGCCTGTACCTGCACCGCGCGACGGTGGAGGTGTACGACAGCACCGCGTCGGAGAGCGGCGGCGGGTTCGGCTTCCAGGCGCTCGCGGGCGCTGAGCTCCCGCTGGGTCCTGGGGGCGCGTTCCTGGAAGCGCACTACCACTTCGCCCCCGTGAGCTTCCTCACCACCGGCGACGTGAACACCGGCGGCGTGCTGGCGGCGGTGGGCTACCGCCTGCGGCTGTAGTCAGCTGCGGACACGTGTCAGGCCCGGCCCACGGGCGGACGCAACAGGCGCAGCATGTGCTGGGCCAGCAGGTCGCGCACGGCCTGGAGCAGCGAGCCCATCAGGTGGTGCAGCGCCTCCGCGGTGTCGCCGTGCGCTTCCCGCAAGCGCTCGGAGCGACCGTCGAAGATGCGCAGCCGGCCGGGCACCAGCGAGATGACCGGCAGCGACGGGTGGCGCTTGCGCAGCAGGCCCAGGAACAACGGGTGGTCCTCGTCCGGGCGGCGCAGATCCACCACCACCAGGGCCGGCTTGTTCTCCGCGATGGAGGCGAAGGCGTCGTCCGGTTCTCCCGTGGCGGTCACCTCCACGTCCGGCTCCGCGTCCAGGAAGCGTCTCAGGAGCGTGCGCGACGCCAGATGCGGGCTGACGACGAGGACCCGCATCAGGAGGTCCACGCGAGGAAGGACGCGTGGAGCCCCCCGGCGAGCGGGGCGCGGCGAGCAGCGACAGGTGAAGTCCCGGGCATGAGCATGGTGCACGTAACGCCCCGGGCCCCTCCAAAGCAACCCGACCCGCGCTCCGAAGGCACGCCGTGCCTCCAGGCAGTCAATCGTCCGCGCCCGTGGCTTCTTCCGGACAAGTTGGCCACAGTGGCGCGGCGCCGTCCCACCCGCTAGTTCCCTTCCCGCGGATGTTCCCTGTCACGTCGGTTCCCGCACCCGCACACGAGCCCGCCATCGAGCCCCTTCCCGCCCCCCTCATCGAGCTGCACTACGACAGCGGCACGCTGGTGGCCCCGACGCTGCCCGAGGACGCGCGCCTGCTCGGGCTCTTCCAGAAGGACGCGCGCACGGGCGTCTTCCGCGCCCCCGCGCGCCACTACCGCGACGTCGTCATGCGCCTGCGCGAATGCGGGCTGCCGTACGAGGACCGGGCGAAGCGCTTCGAGCCGGTGGAGCTGCCCCTCAGCGTCCCCATCGAACCGTTCCCGCATCAGCGCGCGGCGCTGGATGCATGGACGCGCGCGGGAGGCCGCGGGCTGGTGGAATTGCCCACCGGCGCGGGCAAGACGCTGCTCGCGGTGCTGGCCATCGCGTGGGTGAAGCGGCCCACGCTGGTGGTGGTGCCCACGCTGGACCTGATGGCGCAGTGGCAGGGCGTGCTGGCGAAGTACTTCCCCGGCCCGGTGGGCATGGTGGGCGGTGGCGTCAACGACCGGCAGGCGCTCACGGTGACGACGTACGACTCCGCCGCGATGCAGATGGAGTTCACTGGCAACCGCTTCGGCCTGCTCATCTGCGACGAGTGCCACCACCTGCCCGCGCCCAGCTACCGCTTCATCGCCGAAGGCACGCTCGCCCCCTACCGCCTGGGCCTCACCGCGACGCTCGCGCGCGCCGACGGGGGCGAGCGCGTGTGCGAGGAGCTGATGGGCCCGCTGGTGCACCGCACCGGCATCGAGGAGCTCCAGGGCCAGTACCTGGCGCCCTATGAAGTCCGCCGCGTCGAGGTGCCGCTGACGCCCGACGAGAAGGCGCGCTACGACGAAGCGCGCGGCAGGTACCTCACCTTCGTGCGCAGGTTGGGCGTGCCGCTGGCGTCACCGGAGGGCTGGGCGCGCTTCCTCGCGCAGAGCCAGCGCAGCGACGAGGGCCGCGCGGCCTACCGGGGCTACCGGGAGCAGCGCCGCATCGCGCTCACCTCCAGCGGCAAGCTGGACGCGCTCTGGCGCATCCTCGTGGAGCACCGCGAGGACCGCGTCATCGTCTTCACCGATGACAACGAGACGGTCTACACGCTGGCCCGGAGGCTGCTCCTGCCCGCGCTCACGCACCACACACCGCTGCCGGAGCGCAAGGCGCTGCTGGCCGCGTTCGCGAGCGCGGAGCTGCCGGTGCTGCTCACCTCGCGCGTGCTCAACGAGGGCGTGGACGTGCCCGAGGCGCGCGTGGGCGTGGTGCTCAGCGGCAGCGGCAGCGTGCGCGAGCACGTGCAGCGCCTGGGCCGCATCCTGCGAAAGCGCCCCGACAAGCGCGCCATCCTGTACGAGGTCTGCTCCGCGCAGACCGCCGAGAGCGGCATCAGCGAGCGCCGCCGTCAGCACCGCGCCTACCAGGAGGGTCCTCCCGATGCTGACACGTGAACTGCTCGCCTCCCGCGTACGCGAAGGCATCCTGCGCCCGTCCTTCGTCAAGACGCATGATCCGTCCCTCCAGGCACTCGCGAAGGAGCTGCTCGCGGACGCGGAGTCCTTCCGGGGGCAGGCCCGCGACGACGTGGAGGAAGCCTTCGCCCTCAAGGCCGGGGCGTTCAGCCGCCCCAAGGTGGCGCGGGGCCTGGTGAAGCTGCTGATGGACCGGCTCCTCTTCGACGAGGCCGGCGAGGGCGCGCAGGAAGCGCGCTGGCGCACGCTGCTCGTGGGCGCGAAGGTGCTGCGGACCCTTTCTCCCGACACCACGCTGGAGGCCTACGAAGCCCTCCTCTCCAAAGCCCTGGACGCGCCGCTCGCGGACACCCGCGAGGCGCTGTACACGGACCTGCCCGGCAACCGGAAGCTGCTCGGCTGGGACGGTGAGGCGCTCACGCCGCAGGGCCTGTTGGATCGCTACAACCTGGCGCTCGCGCAGGGGCCGCTGCTCAACGCCCGACGTCTCACCCTGCGCGCGCGGGCACCGGAGCTCTTGCGCGTGCGCAAGCTGCTGCGCTGGCTGAAGTTCTGCCGGCTGGTGGCGGAGGTGCGCCGCGACGGCGAGGACTGGTCGCTGGAGGTGGAAGGCCCCGGCGCCATGCTGTCCCTCCAGAAGAAGTACGGCCTGCAGCTCGCGAGCTTCCTCTCGGTGGTGCCCATCCTGGAGCGCTGGGAGCTGTCCGCCGTGCTGGAGGACGCGCGCAAGAAGTCCACGCTCCAGTTGAGCCACGAGGACCCGCTGGTGTCGCCCCTCCCGGCCGCGCTGGGCCACGTGCCTCCGGAAGTCGCCGCGCTGTCGGAAGGCTTCGAGGACGCAGCCTGGGAGCTGGACCTCACGCCCCGGCCCCGCCACACCGGCGCCGCGGGCCTGTGCGTGCCCGACCTCACCTTCCGCCACCGGAAGACCGGGCACGAGGTGGCGCTGGAGCTGTTCCACCCGTGGCACGCGGGACCGCTGTCACGGCGGCTGTCGGAGCTGCGCGCGCGCCCGGACGCGGGACTGCTCCTGGGCGTGGACCGGGCGCTGGCGAAGGAAGCGGCGGAGCGGCAGGTGCTGGAAGAGCACCCGCAGGTGGTGCTCTTCAACGGCTTTCCCTCCGTCCGGAAGCTGCGCGAGCGGCTGGCGCGCTGGGACGACGCGGCACCCTCCTGAAGAGCGCCACGCGACGGGACAGCCTCAGCCCCGGGGTTTGAACTGCGCGGCCAGCACGCTGAGGATCCGGATGGAGCCGCGGTCCAGTTGCTTCGCGCGGCGAAGCAACCGGCGCAGCTCCGCGGACTCGCCGTAGTCGGACGGTGGCTCCGCGGCCCACTTCACGTCCTGCGACGGCTTGAGGCCCAGCGCCTCGTCCGCGGAAATGGACAGCACCACGCACAACCGCCGGAAGGTCTGGATGCTGGGCAGCATGTGGCCACGCTCCAGCCGCCCATAGACTTCACTCGCGATGCCGATGCGCTCCGCCACGTCCGCCTGGGTCAGGTTCAGGCGGGTGCGGGCGACGCGGGCCGCACCTCCAAGTCGGGATGCGAGGGTCTTTTCCATGGGGTCGTTAACCTACCGGGTTCGCCCATGTCGATATGACTTGAGAGGTTGGCTTCCAAGAACTTCCGGGGTAGGCTTGTCGCGACACAACCTCTTGCGTTACGTCTGTCTTCACCACCTGGTGGCCTTCATGCGCACGCGCTCCCCTTCCCTCCCCAGCTTCCTCTTCGTCGACGCGGATCCGCGCGCGCTCGCGGCCCTGCGGCGGTTAGTGAGGGAGCTCCCGGGCCTCAAGCGCTTCGCCCAGGACGTGCGCGAAGCGGTGCGGCTCATGCGCGAAGCGAAGCCGTCCGTGGTGGTGAGCGGCTACGGGCTGCCGGATGGCGACGGGCTGTGTCTGCTCGCGGGCGTGCGCGAGCGCCTCCCGGGCACCGCGTGCGCGCTGCACACCTCGCATCCGCCCACGCCCGCGCTGGAGGGCCGGGGCATCACCTGGATGGACCGCGCCGCCCCGCCGCAGCAGATGCTGGAGCTGCTCGCCTCCCTGGGCTGAAGCCGCGCCTCCCTGGGCGTTGCCGTGCCGCGCGGGGGCATGCGCGTTAAGGTACCGGCTTGCGCGCCATGAAGCTCTACGCCATCAGCGACCTGCACCTGCGTCACCCCGAAAACCACCAGGCCCTGGCCGCGCTCGCGCCACGTCCGGACGACTGGCTCATCGTCGGCGGCGACGTGGGCGAAACGCTCGCGGACATGGACCTGATGCTGCGCACGCTCACCGCGCGCTTCCGTCAGGTCGTCTGGGTGCCGGGCAACCACGAGCTGTGGTCCATGCCTTCGGAGCAGCCACCCCTGCGCGGTGAAGCCCGCTACCTGCGCATGGTGGACCTGTGCCACCGCTACGGCGCGCTCACGCCGGAGGACCCCTACCCGCGCTGGCCCGGCGACGGCCCCCACCGCGTCCTCGTCCCCATGTTCCTGGGCTACGACTACACCTTCCGCCCGGACACCGTGCCGGTGGAGAAGGCGCTGGAGTGGGCGTGGGAGGATGACCTGATGTGCACGGACGAGGTGCTGCTGCACCCGGAGCCCTACCCCACCCGTCAGGCCTGGTGTCACGCCCGCGTGGAGCGCACGCGCGCGCGCCTGGAGCGGCTGCCAGAGGGCGCCTCCACCATCCTCATCAACCACTACCCGCTCCGGTATGAGCACGTGCGGCTGCCGCGCATCCCGCGCTTCTCCATCTGGTGCGGCACGCGCCTCACCGAGGACTGGCACACCCGCTACCGCGCGGAGGTGGTGGTGACGGGACACCTGCACATGCCGGCCACGCTGTGGCGCGACGGCGTGCGCTTCGAAGAGGTGTCCCTGGGCTACCCCCAGCAGTGGCGCCACCGGGGCGGACTGGAGCGCTGCCTGCGCGAGGTTCTGCCCGGCCCGGAGAAATCCGCCTGACCTAGGGAAGCACCGCGGCAAGCCGAGCGCGTCCTCAGAGCAGGCCCCTGGGTACGTTTGACGGTGTCGAGGAGGCGGGCGTGTAGTTCACGCCATGCCCGAACCTTCCTCCGCTGGCCCCATCGACGTCTCCGAGCGCGTGCACCTGCTGGACGCCCTGCGCGGCTTCGCGCTGTGCGGCGTCTTCATCTCCAACAGCGTCACCTGGTTCAGCGGCCGTGCGCTCCTGCCGCGCGAACAGGCGCAGGCGCTGAACGCACCGCTGCTGGAGACGGTGGTCAGCGCGCTCTACGCCTTCTTCATCGACCAGAAGTTCGTCACCCTCTTCTCGTTCCTCTTCGGGCTGGGCTTTTCGCTGCAGATGTCGCGCGCGGAGGCCCGGGGTGCGTCCATCGTGCCGGTGTACCGGCGACGGCTGGGGGTGCTGCTGCTCATCGGCCTCACGCACATGTTCGCGCTGTGGGTGGGCGACATCCTCTCCACCTACGCGCTGGTGGGCTTCGTGCTGCTGCTGTTCCGCGAACGCTCGGACCGGACGGTGCTCACCTGGGTGGCGGTGCTCTTCGTCGCGCTGCCGCTCATCATCTCCTTCGCGCAGCGCTACGGCCCGGAGCTCCTGCACGGACAGGAGGAGGCGGCCCGCGCCGCGCAGGCGACCCGGGACGAGGACGCGGCGCACCGCGCGGCGCTGCTCGTGGGCCTGTCCAGCGATTCGGTGCTGACGTCCCAGCAGGCCAACGCGAAGTTCGCCTGGCAGAACCTGGCCACCCCCGGCCGCCCGCTGTGGATGTGCATCATCCTGGGCCGCTTCCTCGTGGGCCTGTGGGCCGGACGAAAGCGGCTGCTGGAGGATGTGGAGCGCCACCGGAAGCTGCTCCGCAAAATCCTCTTCTGGGGACTGGGGGTGGGCATCTCCGTGGCCACCCTGGCGCTGGTGCTCAACCTGAGGAACCGGGGCACGCCCATGCCGGTCAGCCCTCGGGCGTGGATGGTGGGCATGCGCACCCTCCGGGAGGTGGGCTACCTGTTCATGGGCCTGGGCTATGCGGCGGCCTTCGCGCTGCTCTTCCAGAAGGAGCGCGGGAAGAAGGTGCTGGGCGTGCTCGCGCCCGCGGGCCGCATGGCGTTGTCGCTGTACCTGATGCAGTCGCTGGTGAGCGTGTGGCTGTACGACGGCTGGGGCCTGGGATTCGTCGGGCACCTGCCCATGTCGCGCAGCGTGCTCCTGTCGCTGGGCGTCTTCTCGGTGCAGGTCGTCCTCGCGCACCTGTGGCTTTCGCGCTTCCGCTTCGGTCCGGCGGAGTGGGTGTGGCGCTCGCTCACCTACGGCCGCGCCCAGCCCATGCGGCTTGCTCCCGCGAATCCGGCGCGCACGGCGCACTGACTCCAGCGAGAGGAAGACGCAGGACAAAAAAGAACCCCGGGTCCCGCTGAGGAAAGCGGGAACCGGGGTCTGGAGGAGAGGGGCGCGGCATCAAGCCGCACCCCCTTCCGTGCGAACTACAGGGTCTTGTAGGACGCGCCGAACGTCGTCTTGATGTAGCCGTTCACGGTGGTGTCCACCAGGCTCGGCACGCCGACGATCGTGATGTAGTAGCGACCGGCAGGACGGTTGCGCAGCACGATGCTCTCCGTCGCGCTCTCCCTCACGCCACGGCCGATGTACGAGGTGGACGTGGGGGCCGCGCCGAACTGCACGTAGACGTCCGCGTTGCCCTCGCCCTCACCCAGCGCGATGGACAGCGTGTTGATGCCGGAGTCCAGCTTGTACTCGGGCATGTCGATGATGTAGGTGCGGCTGGAGCCTTCCACGCCCGAGAGGTTCTCGACGACGTACTCGTTGCCGATCTTCTCGAAGCCACCCTTCCAGGTGACGTTCAGGGTGGTGCCCGTGTAGCTGGTGAAGCCCTTGATCATCACGTACCAGATGGCTTCCGTGCCAGAGGTCGGGAAGGCGCAGACCTCCGCGTTGCCGGACTTGTACGGACGGCAGTCGTACAGCGAGTCCGTGGGGGCGTTGGCGCGACGGACGTAGAGGTCCGCGTCACCCGTGCCACCGGCCATCGTGAACGTCACGTCCGTGGCGCCCTCGGGGATCGTGATGGAGTAGTACTGCTTGCTGCCGGACGAACCGCCGATGCCCGTGACGGTCGTGCCCTTCTCGATCGGGGTGGTGACCGGGGGAGGAACCGGCACGCCGACGCCGACGGCCTTCCAGGCGTTACCCACCGAGGCAATCTCCGCCGCGGTGAAGCCCAGCTGCGCAGCGGCCTGCTCCGACGCGGTCTTCGCCGCTTCGAAGTTGGACGACGCGACCAGGATGTCCGTGTTGATCTTGTAGATGACCTTGGCGGCCTTCTCCAGACCGATGCCGGCGACGACCTGGGTCGTCTTGGCGCGGGGGTGCGTGCCACCCTGGGACATCAGGTAGAACGCCAGGTTGGAGATACCCGAGCTGTAGTGCACGTCCACGCCGGAGGAGTAGTCCGGGTAGTAGTCGAGCGAGTCCCCGTCCTTCGTGGGCTCGTCCATGTAGCGCAGGCCGTCACCCGGGATGCTGGGCGTCCAGACGTCGTCGCCGACGATCCAGGTGTTCGCGTCGATGACCTTGCCCTTGCCGTACCACTCGCACACCGCTCCGAAGATGTCGGAGAAGGACTCGTTGAGGCCACCGGACTCACCGGAGTAGGTGAGGTTGGACTCGGCCGAGGTCACCGCGTGCGTCAGCTCGTGCGCCGTCACGTCCAGCGAGTTCGCCAGGTTGGAGGCGTTCACGCCGTCGCCATCGCCGTACACCATCTGGGTGCCGTCCCAGTAGGCGTTGACGTAGTTGTTGCTGTAGTGGACGTAGCTCTTCAGCACCTTGCCGGCGTTGTCGTACGAATCGCGGCCGAACAGCTGGCTGTAGCAATTGTAGACGGTCCCGAGGTGGCCGTAGTTGTTGTTGACCACCGCGTCGGCGTGGGCCGGGTCGCCCTCGAAGCGCGCACGGACGCCCGTGGGCAGCGAGGTGCGGTGCTCCAGGTCACGCACTTCGCGGTTGAGCGCGGAGTGGATGTTCGGGCGGATCTCGAACACTTCGCCCGTCTTCGCGTTCACCAGCACCGTGTTGTCCACCGGCGTGGTGTCCTTCAGCTCGCCCTTGACGCGAACTTCGTACGTCAGGACCAGCTCGTTGCCCGAGCGGTGGTAGACGAGCTCGGGCTGGCCCTCGGTGGACGCGCGCTCAGGAGCGCTGCGGTCACCCGTCGCCGCGGCGATGGCCGCCTCGGCGGCGATGGTGGCCTTCGCCTCGCCCTTCAGGTCGCCACGGGCGTTCGTGTTCACCGCGAACACGCTGCCGTTGCGGGCATGCAGACGCACTTCCGCGTCGCGCACCAGGATGCCGTTGTGGGTCACGCCGTAACGGAAGTGCGTGTCACCGTCGAAGCCGACGTAGGCCTTCTTCAGGAACAGGTCGTTCGGATCCAGGCGGAACATCGGGGCGACGCCGGAGATGACCGGGGCCAGCTGCTGGGAAGCAGCGATGCCCTGGATGGCCGACGGCGCGGGAACAGAACCAAAGGAACCGGTGACGAAGGTGGGGACCGCGTCCGCGTCGGCAGCAACCACGTGCTGACCGGCCGACAGATTGGCGGAAGCCTTCTGGAGGTTGGAATCCTCCGTGTTCGCGGCAGGAGCGCCTTCGGTGCAGGCGCCAACCATCAGGGACAGTGCTGCGGCACCCAGGGCGCCGCGTACTCGCTTCTCGTACATGTAATCCTCCTGCTAAGTGGAAAGATTAGAAACGACAGTGTCACAAGAGAGGCGCGCATTTCAAGTACAGGCGAGAATTTTACGTATACGCCACTTCTCAGGAATTGAGAGTTCTCGCAACTGCTTGAAAATACGGAGGAACCCACGCCAACCGGGGGAAAACGAGCAATGCTTCGAACCTGACTAACCAGAACCTTCGGGTTTGAAGCATCTGTCGGTAGATGCGTGCATTAAGTGAACGCCGGGGAGAATTTGCCGTCTCATTTATTCCCGACCCGGGTGGGTCCTACATCACCGCTGATTGGCGCAAGGCCGTAGGGGACGGGTCAGCGCCCGGGTGCGCGGTGGGTTACACGGGGGGACAAGCACCCGCGCCGGCGTGAGGCCGCGCGACGGGCGCCGAAGGGATTCCCGTGAAGAAGCAGCCCCCTTCCCCCGTGCCGCCCCGCCCCCGCGAGGCGGAGCCGGGCGCGAAGACGTTCCTGGAGCGCTTCCCGGTGGTGGGGATTGGTGCCTCGGCGGGCGGCCTGCCGGCGTTCCTGGCCCTGCTGGAGCACCTGCCCACGCGGACGGGCATGGCGTTCGTGCTGGTGCAGCACCTGTCCCCCCAACATGAGAGCAGCCTCCCGCTGCTGCTGGGCCGTGCGACGGCGATGCCCGTGCTGGAGGCCACCGAGGGCCTCACGCTCACGCCGGATCACGTCTACGTGAACCCGCCGGGCGTCAGCCTGACGCTGGGACAGGGGGCGCTGCACCTGGGCCCTCCGGTTTCGTCCACGCAGGGCGTGCGGCTCATCGATGACTTCCTGACGTCGCTGTCGGAAGAGGCCCCGGGCCGGGCCATTGGCGTCATCCTCTCCGGCACGGGCTCCGACGGCACCCGGGGGTTGCAGGCCCTGCACGAGGCGGGCGGCACCACCCTGGCCCAGGAGCCGACGTCCGCGCACTTCGACGGCATGCCCCGGAGCGCCATCGCATCGGGCTTCGTGGACCACATCCTGCCGCCCGAGGGCATCGCGGTCACCCTGGCCCAGCTGGCCAACCTGGATCCACTGCCCACCCTGGCCCGGGCCCCGGGCGCGCTGCCCGCGCACGTGCTTCCCGAGGAGGAACTGCAGCGGGTCTTCCAGTTGCTGCGGGGGGCCACGGGCGTGGACTTCACGCACTACAAGCCCAGCACCATCCACCGGCGCCTGGAGCGACGGATGCAGTTGTGCAAGGTGGCGGACCTGGCGGCCTACCTCCGCCGGGTGGAGGAGCATCCGGAGGAGCTGGAGCTGCTCCACCAGGACCTGCTCATCCACGTCACCAGCTTCTTCCGGGACCCGGCCACCTTCGAAGCGCTCCAGCAGAAGGTCTTTCCGGAGCTGTTCCGGGACCGCCCTCCGCACATCCCCTTCCGCATCTGGATTCCGGGGTGCTCCACGGGCGAGGAGGTCTACTCGCTCCTCATGTGCCTGATGGAGTACCTGGGCGCGGCGGCGACGGGCACTCCCATCCAGGTCTTCGCGACGGACGTGAGCGGGACCGCCATCGAGCAGGCGCGCGCCGCCGTCTATCCGGAGTCCAGCGTGTCGGACCTTTCGCCCGAGCGCCTCCGCCGCTTCTTCGTGAGGACGGAGGGCGGCTACCAGATCCACAAGTCGCTGCGCAACGTATGCATCTTCGCGCAGCAGAACCTGGTGAGCGATCCGCCCTTCTCGCGGATGGACCTCATCAGCTGCCGCAACGTCCTCATCTACCTGGGTCCGGTGCTCCAGAAGAAGGTCCTGCCCATCTTCCACTATGCCCTGTGTCCCGGGGGCTTCCTGATGCTGGGCACGTCGGAGACGGTGGGCAGTTCCGCGGACCTGTTCTCCCTGGTGGACAAGCGCAACAAGCTCTACCGCAAGAAGAACGCGTCACCGCAGCCGAACCTCACCTTCACCTATCGGGAGTCCATGACGGAGCGGCCCCCCCATGCGCGACGGAAGCTGACGTCCGGTGTGATGGACCTGGATGCACAGCAGGAAGCGGACCGGTTGGTGCTTGCCCGCTACGGGCCCCCGGGCGTCATCGTCAACGAAGACCTGGAGATCCTCCACTTCCGGGGCCACACGGGGCCCTACCTCGAACCGCTCCCCGGGGTCGCGAGCCTCAACCTCATCAAGATGGCGCGGGAGGGGCTGGCGCTGGAGCTGAGAGCGGCCCTGCACCAGGCGAAGAAGAACGCCAGCCGGGTGCGCAAGGAGGGGCTGTTCCTCTCCGGGGGAGACCGCCCTCGCAAGATGAACCTGGAGGTGTACCCGCTGCGCTCGGCGCAGGCCGGGGTGGAGCACTGCTTCCTCGTGCTCTTCGAGGAGGTGCATGAGTCCTCCCCTCCCCCCACGCCCAATGGCCGCTCCGCCCCACAGGGCACCAGCGACGAGTCCGAGCGCGACCTCGAAGTGAAGCGGCTGCGCGAGGAGCTGCTCCTGACGCAGGAACACCTGCAGACGATCACCGAGGAGCAGGAGGCGACGTACGAAGAGCTGCGCTCCGCCACCGAGGAGCTCCAGTCCAGCAACGAGGAGCTCCAGTCCACCAACGAGGAGCTGGAGACCGCGAAGGAAGAGCTCCAGTCCACCAACGAGGAGCTCATCACCGTCAACGAGGAGCTTCAGAACCGCAACCACGAGCTCAGCCAGCTCAACGGCGACCTGAACAACCTGATTGGCAGCACCCATATCGCCACCGTGATGCTGGGCAACGACCACCGCATCCGCCGCTTCACCCCCATGGCGGAAGAGGTGCTGAAGCTGTCCGCCGCGGACATCGGGCGGTCCCTGCGCGAGGTAAAGCTGGCCCTGCCCCTGCCGGACCTGGAGTCCCTGGTGACCGAAGTCACCGAGCGCCTGGGCGTCATCGAGCAGGAGGTGCGCGACAACAACGGGCACTGGTACTCGCTGCGGCTGCGCCCCTACAAGTCGTTGGACAACAAAATTGAAGGCGCGGTGATGACGCTGTTGGACATCGACCGGCTCAAGTCCAGCCTGGATGAGTCGCGCCGCTCACGGGAGTACGCCAAGGCCATCGTGGAGACGATGCGGGAGCCCTTCCTGGTGCTGGACGCGGGCCTGCGTGTCATCAACGTCAACCCGGCCTTCTACTCCACCTTCCAGGTGAGCCAGGAGCAGACCCTGGGGCACACGCTCTACTCGCTCGGCAACGGCCAGTGGAACATCCCCCAGCTGCGCCACCTGTTGGAGGAGATATTGCCCCTGAACAAGCACCTGCAGGACTTCGTGATGGAGCACGACTTCGACACCATCGGGCACCGGCGAATGCTCCTCAACGCCCGGCAGCTCTCCAGTGAAACCACCGGGGTCCAATACATGCTGCTCTCCATCGAGGATATAACCCGGAGGACCTGACCCGGCGGATTGGGTGGGACAGCTTGGCGCGGGGGAGTCCATGGATGGACGGCGCGGGATGAAGCGGGCGGAGCTCACGCAGGCGCTGCACGCACTGGAGAGCAGTCCCAGCGCTCCAGATGAGCTGCGCGGGCTGCTGCGGGAGCTGCAACAGCACCAGTTGGAGCTGGAGGTGCAGAACCGCGAGTTGCAGGAAGCCCAGCAGGCGCTGGAGGAATCCCGCAACCGCTACATGGAGCTCTACGACTTCGCGCCCATGGCGTGCGTGAGCCTGGATGCGAACGGCTGCATCCAGGACTTGAACCTCACCGGCGCGAACCTGCTGGGCCAGAACCGTTCGTACCTGCAGGGGCTGCCCTTCACGCCCTTCGTGGATCCCACCCACGTGGGCCGCTTCTTCGGCCACCTGCGCCGGTGCATCGATGGGGAGACGGTGAGCACGGAGCTGCGGCTGAGGATCGCGCGGAGGCAGGTCGAGGTCCGCATGCTGAGCGCGCCCCTCGATGACGGCGGTTCCCAGGAGCGCATGTGCCGGACCGCCATCATCGACATCACGGAGCTGCGGCAGATGCAGGTGCGGCTGAGTCTGGCGGAACGACTGGCGGCGGTCGGAACACTCGCGGCGGGGATCGCCCACGAGGTCAACAATCCCCTGGCCTTCCTGATGGGCAGCCTGGGGCTGGCCACGCACGCGCTGCGGGCCCCGGCGCCGCCTTCGGTGGATCCGGAGCTGCTCGCCGTCGCACGCCATCACACGGGCGTGGCCCAGGCCCTGGAGGCCCTGACCCATGCGCAGGAAGGCGCCGAGCGCATCCAGGACATCGTCAAGGACCTGGGCACCTTCGCCCGCCCCACCGCGTCGCAGGAGCGGAGCATCGACGTCCAGCAGGTGCTGGAGCTGGCCCTGAAGATGGCCATGGTGGAGATCCGCCACCGGGCCCACGTCGTGCGGGACTACACCCCGGTCCCGGAGGTGGTCGCCGACAGCGTCCGGCTGGGACAGGTCTTCCTCAACCTGCTGGTGAACGCGGCCCAGGCAATCCCGGAGGGGATGGCCTCCCGCCATGAAATCCGCGTCCGGCTCCGGGCCTCCGACGAGAACGTGTTCGTGCACATCCAGGACACGGGCGCGGGTATCGCCCCGGACATCCTGGAGCACGTCTTCGATCCCTTCTTCACCACCAAGCAGTTGGGGCAGGGCCTGGGGCTGGGGCTCGCCATCAGCCACAGCCTGGTGTCGCAGATGAACGGCGGCATCACCGTGGACAGCGCCCCCGGACAGGGCAGCACCTTCACCGTCCGGCTTCCCGCGTCGCCGGCCGCGCGGCAGCTCCCCGTGCCGCCCCCGCCCACGACGCCCTCCCCCTCCCTTCCGCGAGGGAGGATCCTCATCGTGGATGACGAACGGTCCTTCGGACGGACCCTCCGCCTGATGCTGATGGACCTCCACGAGGTGACCTACACCCCCAGCGCGAAGGAGGCCCTGGGGTGGATCCGCGAGGGCCAGCGCTACGACGCCATCCTCTGCGACCTGATGATGGCGGAGGTAACGGGAAGGCAGCTCCATGAGGCGCTCCGTGAACAGTGGCCCGAGCAGGCCTCCCGCTTCATCTTCATGACGGGGGGCGCCTACACCCCCAGCTCCCGCGAGTTCGTGGAGCAGCTGACCCTGCCCCTCATCAATAAACCCTTCAGGCGCGAGACACTCGACGCGCTGCTGGTCCCCCTGCTCGCGCGCGCATGAACTAGCGTCCGCGCTTCGGGAGGCGACACATGCGCGCGCTACAGGTTCAGAAGCTCACGGGGCCGGACGGACTGGTGCTGGTGGACGTGCCGGAGCCGGAGGCCGGGGACGCGGTGCTCATCGACGTGGTGGCGGCCGGGGTCAGCTTTCCGGACCTGCTGCTGTCGCAGGGCAAGTACCAGATGAAGCCGGAGCTGCCCTTCGTGCCGGGCGTGGAGGTGGCGGGCGTGGTGCGCCAGGCGCCCCCGGGAGCGCGGGTGAAGGCCGGCGACCGGGTGATGGGGTTCTCCTTCACGCTGGGCGGCTTCGCGGAGGTCTGCGCGGTGGCGCCGGAGCTGGCGTTCCCCATTCCCCAGACGTGGAGCTTCGAGCAGGCCGCGGGGGTGGTGATGAACTACCACACGGCGCACTTCGCGCTGCACCGGCGCGGGCAGTTGAAGGCCGGGGAGACGGTGGTGGTGCACGGCGCGGCCGGCGGCGTGGGCACGGCGGCGGTGCAGGTGGCGAAGGGCGCGGGCGCGCGCGTGCTCGCGGTGGTGGGCGACGCGCGCAAGGCGGAGATGGCGAAGCGCGCGGGCGCGGACGTCACGTTGCTGGTGAATGACTGGACGACAGGGGTGCGCGAGGCCACGGACGGCCGGGGCGCGGACGTGGTGCTGGACGTGGTGGGCGGAGACATCTTCGACAAGAGCCTCAAGGTGCTCGCGCCGGAAGGCCGGCTGTTGGTGGTGGGCTTCGCCGGAGGACAGATTCCGTCGGTGGCCGTGAACCGGCTGCTCCTGCGCAACGTGTCCGTGGTGGGCGTGGCGTGGGGCGCGTTCCTGATGCACGGGCCCGAGCTGACGGCCACCACCGCGAAGGACCTGGAGGGGCTCGCCGAGCGCGGCATCTTGAATCCCCTGGTGGGCAGCGTCTTCCCACTGGAGGACGGCGCGAAGGCGCTGCGCGAGCTGGAGTCGCGCGCCGCCGTGGGCAAGGTCGTCCTCCAGGTGAAAAAGGCCGGCTGAAGCCAGGGCGGCATGGAGGGGGGCGCCCTTCAGTCCAGCGGCGCCTTCAGTCCAGCGGTGAAGGTGTCCCCGCCTCGCGCTCCAGCACATCGGCGGCGCGGGCGTCGCGGGGCAGACCGAAGCGGGCTCGGGAACACGCGAGCAACTGGCCCGCGTAGACGCTGTCCTCCAGCGCTTCCGCGTAGCGGCCGTGGGCCTCGAACAGGCGGGCCCGCTCATCCACCAGACGGGCGAGGATGCGCGCCTGCTCAGGGTGGGTGAAGAGGCCGACGACGGAGCGGGCATCGAAGCGGGCGAGCGTGTCGAGCTCCATGCCCAACGACGCCGTGCACGCCTCGCGGATGTGCCCCAGGCACTCATCCCAGGAGGCCCGCGTCCGGAGGATGGCCGGCACCGAGCGGCCAAGCTCCCGGACGGCGTTGAGCAGGAAGGCGTGTCGAAGGACGGGCATCCGGCTTCCCACTACAGCCCAGCCGGACGGAATCATCCAGACGCCTCCGCCCGGCCCCTCCGTGGACGGGTGGGTCCGCCCCCGGGTGCGCGGCCCTTCGCCGCGAAAGCCGGGACGTCAGCTCGAACGGGACGGCGGCTTTCCGGGCGGCACCCCGTTGAAGCGGTAGTGCGCCACCACCGGCTGGTGGTCGGAGGACTCGGTGGAGCGGTCCACCTCGAAGAGCACGGGGGTGAGGCTGCGCGTCGCGTAGAAGTTGTCGAAGCGCTTGCCCGTCGCGTGCACCACGCCATGGCTGTCCGGCAGCGAGGTGAGCGTGGCGCAGTCCGCGACATCCTGGAGGCGCAGCCACGCGGGGCTGCCCTTCGGGACCTGGCCCGCGCCCAGCTCCGCGCGCGCGAGCTGGGGCGTCGTCAGGGACTGGTCCGCCAGCCGCACCCGCACCGTCGTCGCGTGGCACACCGTCTCCGGCAGCTCCTCTTCCAGTACGTGCAGCTCATGGCGCAGGCGCGGGTCGGCGATGTTGCCCACGCCCCGGTCTCCCACCGTCACATGGTGGAGGTCGCCGTAGCGCAGCCGGTACTCCTCGATGGTGTCCGTGTCGTTGTCCTGCTGCGGATGCAGGTGCGCCATCAGCCAGGAGCCGCCGCGCTTGATGGCGGTGTTGGCGTTGAAGTCGCCCAGCACCACGGCGGGAACGCCTTCGCGCTGGCGCAGCAGCGAGTTGAGCTGGTGCAGGTTGCGCGCGTTGATGCCCGAGTCCCCCAGCGCGTGGTGCAGGTTGTAGAGGTAGAGCGGGCGGCCCTCCACCTCCAGCTTCACCCACAGCACGCCCCGGTCCTCCACCAGCTCTCCGGCCTGGCCCTGACGGGTGATGGCCTCCTGGCGTTCGGCGTCGGTGAGGACGTAGGTGAAGTGCGCGGCGTCCACGATGGGGTGACGGCTCAGATACGCCTTGCCGTTCACCAGCCGCCCACCGTTGTCGCCGTCACTGCCCTGGTACACAAGGTGGAAGCCGAAGCGGGACGCGAGCAGCACCGACATGGGCACGCCCGCCTCCTGCAGGCCGATGACGTCCGGCATGCGGTCCTGGGACTCCAGTTGCGTGAAGTACTCCAGCAGCGCCTCCTGGCGCTCGCCGCCCATGAGGATGTTGTAGCTCATCACCGTGAGGCCGGGCCCCCGGGGCGCGCGCGGCGACGGGTGGTGCACGATGAGGGTGCGGCCGTCGCCCAGCCGTCGCTCGCTGGCGGGCAGCGGCACGGTGTGGAAGTCCGGCAGCGTGATGCTGGGGTCACGTCTCGGCAAGACGTCCTCCCGTCCGCCCGGCTTGCGGCCGAGCAGGTGCCCCACCGCCGGCAGGTGCTCCAACAGTTCGGGCATCTTCATGCCTGCCTCCCCATCCCCAGGAGCTGAAGACGGGGCCGCGCCACACCCCCGGGCGCGAGGGTGTCCTGATGTCGGGTGTCCTGCCGTGGCACTGATGATTCCACCAAGCCTCCATACACGTGTCCTCCACTCAAGTTCGTGGCGCGGGGTCGTGTCCGCCAGCGTCATTCAGTGAGCAGGGGCTCGGCTGGATGTCTGCCCTGCGTGCACGGGGAGAAGCTGGAGAGGGCTCGAGCGTCGGACGGCGCACACGCGGCGGGCGAGGATTCGGCACGGGTGCCGGGCATGGGTGTTTAGATGGGCGCCGCGATGAGGGAACTCGACGACATCCTGCGCGTGCGTGGACGCGCCTCCGGTCCGGTGGTCCTGGCGACGGTGGTGGCGGTGTCCGGTTCGTCGTACCGGCGCCCCGGCGCGCGCATGTTGATGGGCGAGGACGGCTGGCTGGCCGGAGGGGTGAGCGGTGGGTGCCTGGAAGGGGACCTGGTGCGCAAGGCCTTCTTCTGGACGTCGGGCGGGCCGCGCGTGCTGCGCTACGACACCACCGGGGACACCGACGAGGACGAGGGCGGGCTGTCGTTCGCGCTCGGGTGCAACGGCGTGGTGGACATCCTGCTGGAGCGCTGGGAGCCCGGCCCCGAGGATGCGCTCACCTTCGCGGCGGAGGCGCGCAAGCAGTCCCTGCGCGCGGTCGTGGCCACCGTGTTCCGGGGGCCGGCGGAGGCCGTGGGTTCACGGCTGATGCTGCGCGAGGACGGCCTGCAGGCGGGGAATCTCTCCGGCGCGCTGCGCGAGGCGGTGCGGGAGGCCGCGACCGAAGCCCTGGCGCGAGGCGTGCCGTGGAGCGGCGCGTGCGGCGGCGCGGACGTGCTGGTGGAGGTGGTGGAGCCGGCGCCGTCGGTGGTGGTGTTCGGCAGCGGCTTCGACGTGGCGCCCGTGGTGTCGCGGTCGCAGGGGTTGGGCTGGCACCTCACGGTGGTGGCGGACCGGCCGGTGGAGATGCTGCGCCGGAGGTTCCCGCTGGCCCAGGCGGTCATCGCTGCGAAGTCCACCGAGGTGCTGGAGAAGGTGCCGCTGTCCTCGCGCAGCCTGGTGCTGGTGATGACGCACAGCCTGCCGCAGGACCGGGAGCTGCTGTCCAGGCTGGTGCCGCGGCCGGTGCGCTACCTGGGCGTGCTGGGGCCCCGAGCCCGGACCGAGCGCATCCTGCGGGAGCTGTCGCAGGCCCCCACCGCCGCGCAACTGGAGAAGCTGCACGCGCCCATGGGATTGGACCTGGGCGCGGAGGGGGCGGATGAGATTGCCCTGTCCATCCTCGCGGAGGTACAGACGGTGCTCGCGGGTCGGGACGGAGGACGCCTGCGTGAGCGACAGGCGCCCATCCACGCGGATGCCGCCGCGCCGGAGCGCAGGTCGGCGTGACGGCATCACCGTGGTGCGGACGTTGAACGAAAGGCACGCCCTCGCCTGGGTGCAATCGCATCGGAGGCGGACATGACCGTGGCCGTGGTGCTGCTCGCCGCCGGGGGTTCTTCCCGCCTGGGCCAGCCCAAGCAGTTGCTCCGCCATGAGGGCACCTCGCTGGTGCGGCGCGCCGCGGAGGCGGCCCTGTGCGCGGGCCCGGTGGTCGTCGTGCTCGGCGCGCGGCGCGAGGACATCGCGGCGGAGCTTCAAGGCCTGGCCGTGCGGTGCGTGGACAACCCGGACTGGGCGCTGGGCCAGGGCTCGTCCCTGCATGTCGGCCTGCGTGCCCTGCCGCCGGACGTGGACGGCGCGCTGGTGATGCTGTGCGACCAGCTCCGCGTGGATGCTTCCCACCTGCGCGAACTCGTCGCCACGTTCGAGCGCACGCACGCGCCCATCGTCGCCTCCGCCTACGCGGGCACCCGGGGCGTCCCCGCCCTCTTCTCGCGCAGCCTCTTTCCCGAACTGGAAGCGCTTCCTGCCTCGGACGGCGCACGCAGGCTCATCGCCCGCGACCCGTCGCGCGTGGTGGAGGTCGCGCTTCCCGGCGGGGAGGAGGACGTGGACACCGCGCACGACCTCTCCCGCCTCACCTGACGTCACGCACCCCGGACCCGGTGGGTGATGCCATCCGGACCGGCCACCAGCAGGTCGGTGGTCAGGTTCAGGAACAGGCCGTGCGCCATCACCCCGGCGCGGGACTCCAGCCGCGCGGCCAGCCCCGCCACGTCGTTGATGGGACCGAAATCACAGTCCAGCACCACGTTGCCCTGATCCGTCTGGAACGGCTTGCCGTCCAGCGCCAGCCGCACCGTCACGCGCGCGCCCAGCGACTCCAGGAACAGCGACTGCGAGCGCCACCCGAAGACCAGCACCTCCACTGGCACCGGCCACTTCGTGCCCAGCCTCGGTGACAGCTTGGCCGCGTCCACCACGATGATCTCCCGCCGGCTGGCCTGGGCCACCACCTTCTCGCGCAGCAGCGCCCCGCCGCCGCCCTTGATGAGGGACAGGTCCGGCGCCGCTTCGTCCGCGCCGTCGATGGTGAGGTCCACCACCGGGTGCACCTCCAGGGTCGTGAGGGGCACGCCCAGCGACGCGGCCAGCGCTTCGGTCGCGCGCGAGGTCGGCACGCCCACCACGTCCTTCAGCGTCCCGGCCGCCAGCAGCGCGCCCAGCCGCCGCACCGCGAACGCGGCCGTGCTGCCCGTGCCCAGGCCCACCACCATGCCGGACTGGATGAAGTCCACCGCGCGCTCCGCCGCCGCGCGCTTGAAGGACGACGAAACGCTCTCATCGGAAGTCATGACGGGCCCGGTTCAGGGGGACGGCTCAGTGCGGCGCCCCAGGATGCCCGGAGTCGGCCGGAGGCGCACGCCGCGAGTCATCCCGGCCCCGGGGGGAAAGCGGACCGGCCAACAGTGCCTCGTCCGCGTTCCCGGGCACGGCCGGCACCCGGGCCGCCGCCGCGAGCCGGCGCTCCCGCGTCCACGTCTTGCGGCGCTCCCGCTGCACCTCGGTCAGCAGCACCTGCCCCGCCGCCGCCGCCGGCACCGCGAGGATGACCCCCAGCAACCCCGCCACGGAGCCGCCCACCAGGGCCACCAGCGAGATGAGCAGCGGGTTCATCTTGATGGCGCGACGCTGCACCAGCGGACTGAGCAGGTGGGCTTCGATCTGCTGGTAGACCAGGAACAGGGCCAACGCGATGAGCGCTCGGCGCGACCCCACCGACGCCAGCGTGGTGACGCTCACCAGCAGCGCGGTGATGAAGCTGCCGATGAACGGGATGAGCCCCAGCACCATCGCCACCAGCCCGAGCGGCAGGAAGTACGGCACCCCCAGCGCCAGCGACATCAGCGCCGTGAAGGCACCGCCCACGCTCACGATGAGCAGCGTGCCCACGAGGTAGTTACCCACCGCCTCGCGCATCCGGCCCACCACCCGGCGCACCCGGCCGCGCTGACGGGGGCGCACCCAGCCCAGGATGCTCGCGTAGAGATCGTGTCCGAACAGCAGCCCGAACACGGCCAGCGCCAGCACCGTGACGCCCGCGCCCATCAACTCCACCGTGGAGGACAGCACGGTGATGAGCGGCCGGGCCAGCACCCCGGGCTCCATGTTGAACGCGTCCTGCGGGCGCGACAGCACCCCGAAGTGTTCATCCAGCTTCTGCACCCACGGCGCCTGCGTCAGCTCCGCGAAGAAGCCCGGCGCCGCGTGCACCAGGTTCTCCAACTGCTCCACCAGCATCGGAACCAGGGTCAGGATGAGCAGGCCGGTGACGCCCAGCAGCGTCAACGCGATGAGCGCCACGCCCAGCCCCCGGCGCACGCCCCACGACTGCATCCGGCGCACGACGGGCTCCGCCGCGAGCCCCAGCAGCAGCGCCACCGCCAGCAGCGTCAGCACCGGCCCCAGGCGTTGCATCGCCGTGCCCAGGAGCACCAGCAGCACCACCTGGGCGCCCACCGACCACACCGTCCGGGGTGGCACGTAGACGGGCAGCCCTTTGCGCGAAGCCTTCATGCTCCCAAGGTAGGGAGTGCCCATCCAGCGGGCGATGGCGCCCCGAAGGAGGCAGCCTTCCTGTCGGGTGCAGGACGTTGCCTTCGGAGACCGCTTCACTGGAAGCAGGCAGGCAACCAGGCGCGACGGTCCGAACTACCAGGACGAGCTGGCGCCACCGCCCCCCGAGGAGCCCCCGCCCCCACTCCAGGACGAGGACGAGGACGAGGACGAGGAGCTGCTGGAAGAAGAAGACGACGACGAGGACGACGAGGACGAAGACGACCAGGAACTGGACCCCGAACTCCCACCGGACCCGGCCCGATCCCAGAAGCCTTCCTTGCCCGTCGCCACGAGGAAGGCCCATTGCAGGAAGTGCGTGACGGAGAGGATGACTCCGAAGGAGGGAACGCACATGAACAACGTCACCACGAACCAGAGCCCGTGGCCGTGGGCGTAGTCAGGCTCGGGAGTCGCCACCTGAAAGAGCGCGGCCATCAACGGCGCGCCCAGGATGCCCAGGCCCAGGGGCCCATGTTCCGAGTAGAAGTGCCACCCGAAGCAGGTGCCCATCACCATCACGACATACACGGCGAGGACATGGGCCACGGGCAGTTCAAAAAAACTCGCGCTCAAACCAAGGCCCACCAGGGGAATCCCCACCGCCAGTGCCGCCACTCGCAGGACGCGCCCGTTTCGAAGGCCCTGACTCCTGCACCAGTCCAGCGCCCCGCCCACCCCGAAGGACATCGCGATCATGGCGAAGAGCACCCCGCTCGCGGCCAGGGTCCTGGCCTTCTTGGAGAAGGTGGGCGAGGACACGAGGGTGGTCGCGAACACTCCCGCCTCCGACTCCGCGCGCACGCCCGCGATGATGGACGTGAGCACCTCCGCGAGCTTCCCCTCGCGCATCCGTGGCCCCTGGGCATCCAGCAGCACCTGGACCTCGCCGTCCGTGAGGTACGCCTCCAGCCCGTAGCCCACCTCCAGACGCATGCGCCGGTCGTCCTTCGCGACGATGAGCAGCAGGCCCCGGTCCTGGCCCGCCATCCCGCCCCTCCAGGCGCTGAAGACCTGGCTCGCGGTGTCCTCGATGGGCTGGCCGTTCGTGGTGCCCACCAGCAGCACCGCCATCTGGACCTGGCGCTCGTCACGCAAGTGCACCAGGGCGCTCGAAATGGACTCCCGCTCCTGGGCGCTCAGCATCCCTTCCGGATCCGTCACCGGATGCTCGATGGAGGGCATGGCGCCCACGATCAACGTGGGCAGGAGCAACGACAACAGAACGGCCTTCACCATGAGAGGGACCTCGGAGGAACAGGCGCACTACCAGGAATCACTGCCACCGCCGCCACCGGAGGAGCCGCCACCACCGCTCCAGTCCGACGAGGAGGAACTGGAGTCACTGCTGGAATACGACGAGGAGGAGTCGTAGCTCGACGATGAGTAGCTGGAACTCCAGTCCGTGGAGGAGGACGACGAGGACGAGGTGGCCCAGGACGACGAAGAGGAATCCCCACTGCCTGCCGCGCTGATGCCCTTCACCACGGCCAGGATGAGAGCGAGGGCCTGGATCGCGGCGATGGACAGGAAGAGCGTCCACGCCAGCAGGCTCCCCAGTCTGGCGGTGGGCGAGGGCGGCCACATCACGCACGCCAGTGCCCCCAGGAGGATGCCCGCGAGCAGGACGCCTCCCAGCCATCCCGACCACTTCCGGGCCACGAACCAGCCCCCGAGGAACACGGCCAGCAGCGCGACATACACGACGAGGATTTCCAGGAGGGTCATCTGGGAGTCCCAGGCGACCGAAACGAGCACCACCGGGGGGATCAGCACCAGCATCGCCGCCACGACCGGCATGGCCATGCCCCGGAGGGCTGAAAGCCTGCATTGGATCAGCAGCCCCGCTGCCACGAAGGCGAACACGACCAGGGTGAGGAAGAAACCGCTCACGGCCCAGTACGGCCAGTTCGTCCCGGGCGGATGCAGCCCGAACGACCCCGGCGCCTGCTCGCTCACCCCCGCGATGATGGCCAGCAGCGCGGCATCGAACCGCCCCTCACGCAAGAGCGGGCCCTGCGCGTGCAGCAGCGACTGGGCCTCACCGTCCGTCAGCTCCGCCTCCAGTCCGTAGCCCACCTCCAGGCGCGAGCGCCGGTCGCCCTTCGCGATGACGAGCAGCACGCCGTTGTCCCGCCCCTTCTCCCCTCCCTTCCAGGTGCGGAAGACCTCTTCGGAGAAGTCCTCGATGGGCTGACCGTTCGTGGAGTCCACGAGCAGCACCGCCATCTGGACCTGTTGTTCCGTACGCAGTTTCACCAACGCCTGCGCCACGGTCTCCGTCTCACGGGCGCTCAGACTTTCCGTCTGATCCGTCACCGGGCGCGTGAGGGTGGGAACAGCGCCCAGGAACAACGTCGGAAGCAGCAATGACAGCAGGACGGCCTTCACCATGTGGAGACCTCCGAGGACAGCGGAAGGACGGGGGGCAGGCCGGTCAGCCGCACCACCCAGGCGGTGGGAAAGGAGGTCGCGGAGGCGTTGTAGTCCGCGGCCCGTTCGTCATAGCGGCGCTGTTCAATCGCCACGCGGTTGTCCGCGCCGGACAGCTCCGCGTCGCGTGACAGGCCGGGCGTGAGCGTGTCCTTGCGGGCATGCAGCAATTCGCGGCGCTCCACCACGTTGCGCACCTGCGCCCGCTGCCGCGCCACGTCCGACAGCGTGGCCGTCAGCCCGTTGCGCACGAAGAGCCCCGACACGGCCAGCAGCCCGACGACAGCCACGCCCACCCACGCGGCCCGGCGCAACTGGACGCGCCGCAGCCGGGCCAGCCGCTCCTTCGCCTGCGCCTCGCGCGCCTGTTCCTCGCGGCGTCGCGACAGGGCCTCCAGCGCCTGGTCCACGTAGCGGGCGGGGATGTCCAGCTCCTCGCCAATCTTGCGCACGTCGTCCGGGGTGAGCGTGTCCGGCGCCGCGTCCTTCTGCATCAGCCGCGTGGCGGTGGCGATGAGCTCGTTGACGTCGTCATAGGCGACGTCCTTCGGCGGCCCCCCGCCGGTGCGGGTCGTCGTGCTCATGACTGGCTCACGGCGTCCGGCAGCTCGTTGCCCGCGACATCGTCCCCGGGTGCCGCCTGGCGCAGCTGCGCGCCAATGCGCTCCACCGCCGTCACCAGGGCGGGCAGGGACGCGCCCTCGCGGAAGCCTTGCGCCACCGCGTCCACCACCTCCTGCCAGAAGCCCGGCAGCGCGGCGCCGTGGATGCCCCGGCCCGCGTAGACGGCGGCCTGTCGGTCCTCCACCGCCACGTACAGCAGCACCCCGGTGTCCTTCGCGGTGCGTCGCATGCCCAGACCTTCAAAGAGGTGCGCGGCCCGGGACAAGGGATGAAGGCCCCTGCTGGTGCGCTCCACGTGGACGCGCACCTCCCCCCGGTGGCCCGCCTCCGCGCGGCGGATGGCCTCCACCAGCGCTGCTTGCTCTGCGTCCCCCAGGATCCGCTTCCGACGACGAAACCACGGCCAGCCCATGCCGGGACGATATGCCATCCCCCCACACACCGGGTACGGGGGGCAAACCGCGCATGGCATCCCTCCAGCGCCCCGGGCAGACTGCCGCGCCCATATGGACAAGCCCCACACGATGCGGTCGTTCGTGAAGTTGCTGGTGACGGACGCCCCGGCCTCCGTGCGCTTCTATGAAGGTCTCGGCTTCGAACGCATCGCGTCGGAGCCCCCCATCCTCCGCCTCCAGTGGGGCGGCGAGTCGGACGTCTACCTCATCAATCCGCCCGCGAGCCTGAAGCTGGAGGGCAGGAAGGGCATGGGCGTGCTCGTGGGCTTCCGCGCGGGCGAGGCCGGCGTGGACGCGGTGGCCGCGAAGGCGACCGCGCTGGGCGCCCCGGTGGAGGGGCCGCAGGTGCAGCCCTGGTACACGCGGGAGATCATCGTCACGGACCCGGACGGATACCGGCTCAACTTCATCGAACCGGCCTGAGCCGGGGGCGCCGTTTTCGCTCCACGCCCGCTCCACTTAAGGGGCGTGGCACGAACGATGGAACCCACGCCGTTGCGCTGACCCGGGGACGCCGGCCCGCCCCTTGATTGCCATGGCCGCTTGCGCCAGCCTGTCGCGGCCTCCGTGAGCCCTCCCCGCTACTTCGTTCCCCACGCCGCGAGCCCCGTCGAGCCCGTGCCGTGCGATGCCGCCGAGGTCGTCCACGTCATGGACGCGTTCCGCCTGGAGCCCGCGTACCTGGGCGAGGCGGAGTGGTTCGTCTGCACCGACGTCGTGGGCCAGCTCCAGCTCATCCCCGGCAGCGACCGCGCGCGGCTGCCCGCGTCCGTGCAGGCGCAGCTCGCGCACCATGAGGTCGCCGCGGGACGCCCCCCGCGCCGGCTGGCCGCGACGGAGCTGTTCTTCTTCTCCACCGAGTTGGTGGAACACCCCGCGGACGCGGAGGGCTTCAACGACCCCGTCTACCTCTACGGCACGCTGACAGGCCCCTGGCCCGGCGATGCCGTGACGCGCGTGCCCGGGCAGCTCACCGTGAGCCGGGGCGACGTGCTCGCGGGCTTCGCGCACGGCGCCCCGGATGCCTTCCGCTACGTGAAGGACGCGGAGCGCCGCGACACCCCCAGCGCATTCCACGCGCTCCTGCCGGGTGACCGCGCGGAGCAGCTGGCCCAGGGCAAGGGGCTCGTCCTCACCTACCCCGCGGTGCCCGCGGAGCTCCAGACGCACAACGTCGCCAACGGCTCGCAGGTCGCGAGCGTGCTGCATGCCGTATTGGCCCAGTTGCAGGAGGACGCGAGGACGAACAAGGGCCCCCAGGCCATCGCCGCGTTGGACCTGCCCGTCGCCAGCCGCGCCATGGCCGTCGCGGAGCTGGAGGTGAAGGGCTACGAGGTGAAGGGCGACATCGCCATCCCGCGTCCCACGAAGGGCGGGCTGGTGGGCAAGCTCTCCGGCTGGCTCCAGAACGAAGAGGTGCGGGTCCCCCGCGAAGCGCCGCTGTCGGAGTTCCTGGAGCTGTCGCGCCACGTCCTCACGCTCTTGCCCGGCTGGCCCACGGAGACGGAGCGCACGCTGCGCGCCCACGTGCTCGCGGGCACGCTGTCACCGGGCGCCGCGACACCGCGCATGCCACCTCGCGCGCCCTTCCAGCCCGCATCCATTCCGCCGCGCCTGCCCACCCCGCCCGCGCGCTCCAGTGACTGGATGAACGACTTCCTGGACGCGCATGCCCGCACGGGCGCCGCGAAGCCGCGCCTCACGCGCATGCAGCCGGCACCCGCGCCGCGCCCCGCGCCCGCGAAGCCGTCGTCGTCACCCGCCGCGTGGCAGGCGGACTTCGCCGCGAACCCGCCCGCCCGTCCGGCGGACAAGCAGCCCCCGAAGCAGCAGAAGTCGCCCGCTCCGCCCGGCAAGAAGCCGGACTGGATGAACGACTTCGAGGATTGACCGCGCCCGTTGCGACGCTCGCACGCGGAGCGCTAGCGTTTTCACCCTCCAGAAAGGCAGACCATGGGACACGAGAAGCCGATCGAGCCGTTTTCGGACCTCCACCGCGAAGGCGACCGCGTGCGCGCGGTGCTGCTGCACGACCCCACGGTGGAAGGCCTGGACATGGCCATCTACATGGACGCGTCCGGCAGCATGCGCGAGGAGTACAAGTACGAGACGAAGCCGCGCACGTTCCTGGAGTGGATCCGCGGCGCGCCCCTGAAGGACGCCGCCAACCAGGTGGAGCCCCAGGTGCGGTGGATGCTGGAGTACCTGGCCACCAAGGACCGCAACGGCCTCTTGCGCGTGGCCTACTGGGCCAGCGGCACCAACGGTCGTCAGGTGGAGGTCGTCGGTGAGCTCAAGGGCACCGACGTCAATCAGTACAAGTTCCCGGGCGCCAAGCAGCTGGGCGGCTTCACGTACCTGGAGCCCGCGCTGCGCGACTACGTGAAGTACCTGGAGGAGCAGGTGAAGGTGGGCGCCAAGCGCGGCTGCGCCATCATCGTCACCGACGGGCGCCTCCACGACGCGGAAGCGGTGGAGAAGTTCTCCGCGGAGGTGGCCAAGAAGATCGCCACCGGCAAGCTGCCCCGCATCAACTTCGTGCTGGTGGGCGTGGGCGACGACATCGACGAGGAGCAGTTGGAGCACATCGCCCACGAGGAATATCCGGGCGTCGGGCACCTGTGGTGTCACCGCATCGCCAAGGAGATCACCCAGGTCGCGGAGCTGGTCGCCGTGCTGGTGGACGAGACCATGACGGTCGCGGCCGGCGGCACCATCTACGACGACAAGGGCAAGGTGCTGAAGACGTACGAAGGCCGCCTGCCCGCGGTGCTGGAGTTCGACGTGCCCGAGGGCGCCAAGAGCTTCACGCTGGAGGTCCACGGCCAGCGCTACACCCAGCCGCTGCCCGACGAAGAGCACCACGACGAGGACG
Source organism: Corallococcus sp. bb12-1 (assembly GCF_026626765.1). Taxonomy (NCBI): domain Bacteria; kingdom Pseudomonadati; phylum Myxococcota; class Myxococcia; order Myxococcales; family Myxococcaceae; genus Corallococcus; species Corallococcus sp. bb12-1. The sequence continues at coordinate 184,096 of NZ_JAPNJZ010000016.1, forward strand.
AAGACGAGGACCACCACTGATGGCCGGCCACGAAGTCATCAACCGCCCCTTCTCCGACGTCCACCGGATGGGCAACAAGGTCGTCGCCACGCTCCTGCACGACCCGACGGTGGAGGGCCTGGACGTGGCCCTCTACATGGACGGCTCCGCCAGCATGGAGAACGCGTACGGGCCGCGCGGCATCCTCGCGAAGCTCGCCCCGGTGAAGAACCAGGTCGAGCCGCAGATGCAGTGGATGCTGGAGTACCTGGCCAACAAGGACCGGGACGGCAAGGTGCGCGTGACGTACTGGGCCGCGGGCGACGGCACCCAGTTGGAGGTGGTGGGCGACCTCACCGGCCCCCAGGCCAAGGGCTACCGCTTCCCTGGCCCGCGCTCCTACGGCAAGGCCACGGTGATGCTGCCGGTGCTCCGCGACTTCGTGGCGCACATCAAGCAGCAGGTGTCGGAGGGCGCCAAGCGCGGCCTCGCGGTCATCATCACCGACTCGCAGATCAACGACGCCCATGACGTGACGGCCTACGCCACCCAGGTGGCCAAGGAGATCGCCTCCGGACGGCTGCCCCGCATCAACTTCGTGTTCATGGGCGTGGGCGACAAGGTGGACGAGGAGCAGATGGAGGAGATCTCCCACACCACCTATCCGGGCGTGGGCCACCTCTGGTGCCACCGCATCGCGGACCGGATGGAGGAGATGGCGGAGCTGGTCGCCGTGCTGGTGGACGAGACCATGACCGTCGCCGCCGGCGGCACCGTCTACGACGCGCAGGGCAAGGTGCTGAAGACGTACGAAGGCCGCCTGCCCGCGGTGCTGGAGTTCGAAGTGCCTCCGGACTGCAAGAGCTTCACGCTGGAGGTCGCGGGTCAGCGCTTCGATCAGCCCATCCCCGAGGACCACGGGGACGAAGAGCACCACGACGAGGACGAGGACGAGGATCACAAGGAGGCTCCGGCAGCACCGCCGGCCGCCGCCGCTCCCTCGCATTCACGCCGCGGTCACCGCCACTAGGGCGCGTCAGGAACACAGCCATGTCGGAGCAGAAGAAGAGCGGGTCGCGGTTTGGTTCGTTGAACATCAAGGGCCTCAAGGAGGCGCAGGGCAGCGGCAACGCCGTGCAGCTCCACGTCCACGGCCCGGGGTGCGACCACGACCACGGCTCCGGCCATGATCACGCCGGCCATGACCACGCAGGTCATGACCACGGGCACGCGCATGCGCACGGCGAGGCCCACGTGCATGGCCCTTCCTGCTCCCATGGCCACGACCATGAGGGGCATGACCACCACGGACATGCCCACTCCCAGCGCGTCATCCGTCCGCCGGCCCACCGTCCGGCGGAAGGGGGCGGCACCGCGCTCCAGTTGGACCTGGAGGGCACGCTGCCGGGAGAGACGGATGAGCAGGGCCGCTTCGCCCGGCTGGAGGCGGCGCTGGAATCGCAGCGGGGCATCACCGACGTGCACCTGCGCCGCGACGCGGGCTACGCGGAGGTGTGCATCCACTACCAGCCGTCGCTGATGAGCGCCTCGCAGTTGGTGACGCTGGCCCAGAAGACGGGCGGCCAGGTGGCGGCGCGCTACCTGCACCACACCTGGTTCGTGCGTGGGATGGACTCCGCGGACGCGGCCCAGGTCATCGAACATGCCATCGCGAAGATGAAGGGCGTGCTCACCGCCAGCGTCGCGTACGCGAGCGAGCGCGTGGTCATCGAGTACGACAAGGAGGAGCTGAAGCTGTCGGACGTGGAGGCCCGGGTGAAGGCGCTCGGGTACGGGCTGGAAGTGCCCATGGCGGGCCATGCCTGTTCGCACCACGCGCACGGCGGCGGGCTGGCGCCGCTCCTGGAGCTGCCACTGGTGGTCGCCTCGGGCGTGCTGCTGGCGGCGGGCTTCGTGGTGGAGCACTTCGCGCTGGCCCCGCCGCTGGTGGCCACGGTGCTCTGGGCGCTGTCGATGGCGAGCGGCGGCTTCTTCGCCATCAAGGGCTCGGTGCAGTCCATCGCGCAGCTTCGCATCGACATCGAGACGATGATGGTCGTGGCGGCGCTGGGCGCGGCGGTGCTCGGTGCGTGGTTCGAGGGCGCGTTCCTGCTCTTCCTCTTCAGCGCGGGCCACGCGCTGGAGCACCGGGCCATGGAGAAGGCGCGTCGCTCCATCGAAGCGCTGGGCCAGTTGCGGCCGGAAGTGGCGCGCGTGCGCCGGGGCTCGGACGTGGTGGAGGTGCCGGTGGCGGACGTGTCGCGCGGCGAGCGCATCATCGTGCGCCCTGGTGACCGCGTCCCCCTGGACGGCATCATCCGCGAGGGCAAGAGCTCGCTCGACCAGGCCGCCATCACCGGCGAATCCATGCCGGTGGCGCGCAAGCCGGGGGATGAAGTGTTCTCCGGCACCATCAACTGCGAGGCGGCGCTGGAGGTGGAGGTGACGCGCCTGTCGTCGGAGTCGGTGCTGGCGCGCGTGGTGGACATGGTGGCGCAGGCGGAGGCGCAGAAGGGCAGCCGGCAGCGCTTCGCCCAGCGCCTGGAGCGCACCGTGGCGCCGCTGGTGATGGCGGCGGCGGTGGTGTTCCCGGTGGTGCTGGTGCTGACGGGCACGGAGCTGAAGGAGGCGGTGCTGCGCGCGGTGGGATTGCTTGTCGCCGCGTCGCCGTGCGCGCTCGCCATCTCCACGCCGTCCGCCGTGCTGTCGGCGGTGGCGTCCGCGGCGCGAGGCGGCGTGCTCATCAAGGGCGGCATCTACCTGGAGCTGCTGAGCGGCATCCGCGCCATCGCCTTCGACAAGACGGGCACGCTCACCGTGGGCAAGCCCCGGCTGCTCACCACGTGGCCCGCGCCGGGCGTGACGCGCGAGGAGCTGCTCGGCACCGCCGCGAGCGTGGAGGCGCTGTCCGCGCACCCGCTGGCCAAGGCGGTGGTGGACGGCGCGGCCGAGGCACGCGTCACCGTGCCGGTGGGCCGTGACCTGGAGGCCATCCACGGCCAGGGCATCCGCGCGAAGGTGGGCGACGACGCTGTGGAGGTGGGCAGCCTCGCGCTTTTCGCGGGCGAGAAGGTTCCCACGGATGTCTCCACGGAGGTGGCGCGGCTGGAGGAGGCGGGCCAGACGACGATGGTGGTGCGCCGTGCGGGCGTCTACCTGGGCGTGCTGGGCGTGGCGGACACGCTGCGCGGCGGCGCTCGGCAGGTGGTGCAGGAGCTCAAGGCGGGCGGCATCCAGCGCACCGTGATGCTGTCGGGCGACAACGCGCGCGTCGCGCAGTCCATCGCCACGCAGGTGGGCCTGGACGAGGCGAAGGCACCGCTGATGCCGGCCGACAAGGTCGCGGCGGTGAAGGAGATGGGCCGCACCCACGCGGTGGCCATGGTGGGCGACGGCGTCAACGACGCGCCCGCGTTGGCGGCGGCGGCGGTCGGCGTGGCCATGGGCGGCGCCGGCTCCGACGCGGCGCTGGAGACCGCGGACGTGGTGCTGATGAGCGACGACCTGGCGAAGCTGCCCTTCGCGCTGGAGCTGTCGCGCAAGGCCACGGCCGTGATGAAGCAGAACCTGGTCATCGCGCTGGGCGTGAGCGCGGTGCTCGTCGTCGCCGCCGTGCTGGGCCTGACGAAGATCAGCCAGGCCGTGGTGCTCCACGAGGGCAGCACGCTGCTCGTCGTCTTCAACGGCCTGCGCCTGCTGGCGTTCCGGCCGAAGACGCAGTCCTCGCCGCCCCAGCCCGCCACGGGGCCGCAGCCCGCCGCCGGGTAGGGCAGGGCCGCGTTCGAGGGCCCCGGACGAATCTCGGGATTGGACACCACCGTGAGGCGTTGGCGGCGCGCTTTTCGGCGCGCGCCGTCGCGTCGCGCTGGTCCCCCTCGCGTTCTTTCCTGGAGCGACACCATGAAGGCCCTCCGCCTGTTGTCCGCCTGCCTCACGCTCACCGCCTGCGCCACGTCCAACAAGACGTCCACCGTCGATGCGCCGGGGGCCGCGGCGCCGTCCTCCGTGAAGCTCTACGCCATCGACTGTGGCCACGTGCAGGCCACCGACTTCGGCTCCATGGCGGACGATGGTTCGATGAGCGGCGTCGGAGGCGAGGGCATCAATCCTTGCTATCTGATCCGCCATCCGAAGGGCGATCTGCTCTGGGACACCGGCTTCTCCGAGTCCATCGCGGACATGCCGGGCGGCCTGCGACCCCAGGGCGCGCCCATGCGCTTCGAGGTCCCGAAGAAGCTCACCACCCAGCTCGGTGAGCTCGGGCTGGTACCAGCCGACATCGACTACCTGTCGTTCTCCCACATGCATTTCGACCACGCGGGCAACGCCAACCTGTTCGCCAGCGCGAAGTGGATCGTGGACGCGGACGAATACGCGGCGGCGTTCTCCGAGACCGCCCGCCGTCGCGGCGAAATTCCCCACTACAGCGCCCTGGAACACGTGAAGCCCATGCTCATCGAAGGCGACGGCGCCCATGACGTGTTCGGCGACGGCACCGTGACCATCCATCAGGCCCCCGGACATACGCCCGGCCACACCGTGCTGCTGCTGAAGACGGCGAAGTCCGGCGCCGTGCTGCTGACCGGCGACCTGTGGCCGCTGCGCGAGTCGCGCGAGCGGAAGCTGGTGCCCATCTACAACAGCGACCGCGAACAGACGATCGCCTCGATGATCCGCGTGGAGGCGCTGGCGAAGGACTCCAACGCCCGCGTCATCCGCCAGCACGTGCTTGAAGACTTCGCCGCGCTGCCGGCGTTTCCTGCGCCGCTGGAGTAGCCAGGGAGACGGAGGGTTGGTCAGCCTGCGTCATGCTTGGGATGACAACTTCCCCAGCGAGCGGGCTGACCTGAAGTGGATGCATGCAGCGCGTCGCGACGGGGTGTCGCTGGGGCGGCGCGCGGCGGGCATGGCATGGTGGCGGCCGCCATGCCTGTCAGCGTCTTCGACCTCTTCAAGATTGGTATCGGTCCCTCCAGTTCGCACACGGTGGGGCCCATGCGCGCGGCCCGCACGTTCGTGGTGGGGCTTTCGGACGCGGGGCTCCTGGAGCGCGTGACGCGGCTCAAGGTGGAGCTGTTCGGTTCGCTGGGCGCGACGGGCAAGGGCCACGGCAGCGACAAGGCCGTGCTGCTGGGCCTGCGCGGCGACACACCCGAGGGCGTGGACGTGGAGCTGGTGCCGTCGCTCGTGGCGCACTGGCGCGCGGAGGGCCGCGTGTCGCTGCTCCAGCGGCTGGTGGTGCCCTTCCGCGACGGCGAGCACCTGGTGATGCACAAGCGCAAGGTGCTGCCCTACCACCCCAACGGCATGCGCTTCACCGCGTTCGGCGACGGCGGGGAGGTGCTCGTCTCCCGCCTCTACTACTCGGTGGGCGGCGGCTTCGTGGTGGACGAACAGGCGGCGGCGGGACAGGACCCGCTGCGAGAGGAGGCCACCCCGCTTCCTTTGCCCTTCAAGTCCGCGGAGGAATTGCTCAAGCACTGCGAGCGCGAGCGTCAGCCCATCAGCACGGTGATGCTGCGCAACGAGCTGGTGTGGCGGAGCGAGGAGGACATCCGCGCGCGGCTCCTGCGCATCTGGGACGTGATGCAGGCGTGCGTGACGCGCGGGTGCACGACGGGCGGCATCCTCCCCGGCGGCCTGAAGGTGGAGCGGCGCGCGGCGGCGATGTACCAGCGGCTGATGAGCCGTCCGGAGGCGGGGCTCACCAACCCGCTGACGGTGCTGGACTGGGTGAACCTGTACGCGCTCGCGGTGAACGAGGAGAACGCGGCGGGCGGTCGCGTCGTCACCGCGCCCACCAACGGCGCGGCGGGCATCATCCCCGCGGTGCTGCACTACTACTGGCGCTTCGTGCCCGGGGCGAACGCGGACGGCGTGGTGCGATTCCTGCTCACGGCCGGCGCCATTGGCGCGCTCTACAAGGAGAACGCCTCCATCAGTGGCGCGGAGGTGGGCTGCCAGGGCGAGGTGGGCAGCGCGTGTTCCATGGCGGCGGGCGCGCTCACGGAGGTGCTGGGCGGCACGCCGCTCCAGGTGGAGAACGCGGCGGAGATCGCCATGGAGCACAACCTGGGCCTCACCTGCGACCCCATTGGCGGACTGGTGCAGGTGCCGTGCATCGAGCGCAACGCGATGGCGTCCGTGAAGGCCATCAACGCCATGCGCATGGCCATGTCCGGGGACGGGCGGCACTTCGTCAGCCTGGACAAGGTCATCAGGACGATGCGCGACACCGGCCGCGACATGAAGGACAAGTACAAGGAGACCTCGCGCGGAGGCCTCGCGGTGAACGTCCTGGAGGTCGCGAACCTCAGCGTCGGCCTGCCGGAGTGCTGAAGTTCCGGGGCCCGATGTTCGAACCCCGGAGCCCTGGAGCCCTACCGTCTGCGCTTGCCACCACGCACCGCTGACGCCGGCACGGCCTTCGCCTTCTTCTCGGGCCGGGCCTGGAGCCAGGCCTCCACGTCCTTCGCCTGCACCGCGCGGCCTGAAGACGTGAAGCGAGCCTGCGCCTGCGTCGCCGCGTCGCGGGCAGCCGCCTCCTCGCCTTCCTTCCACAGCGCCTGCGCCAGCGCATAGCCGGACTCGGCCAGCGAGTCCTCCTGCGCGTCCTTGAACGTCAGCGCCTGCTGGAGCGGCGCGATGGCGTCGCGCGTGCGGCCCATCGCCAGCAGCGCCTGCCCCACGCCATCCAGCGAGTACTGGAGCAGCTCATCGTCCGCCTCCAGCTTCGCCCGCTTCACCGCCAGCGACTCCTCGTAGTCCTTCAGCGCCTCCGGGTAGCGCTTGAGCGCGAGCAGGCTCATGCCCTCTTCATCCAGCGCCTCCGCCAGCTTCACGCTCTGGGGCCCCAGCAGCGTGCGGTGGATGGAGACCGAAACGCGCGCGTGCTCCAGCGCCTGGGCGAAGTCCTTCTGCTCGCGCAGCGCCATGGACAGCGCCTGGTGTCGGCGCGCGGTGTCCAGATGCACGGGCCCCATCGCCTTCTCCGTCTGCTGGAGCGCGTCCGACAGCACCTTCACCGCCTCCGCGGACGCACCCGTCTCCAGCAACGTGCGCCCCAGCGTGAACGTCACCCGCGCCCGCTTGGGATGCCCTTCCGGCAGCGCCGTCGCGAGCAGCCCTGACGCCTTCTCCAATAGGGCCCGCGCCTCCTCCGGATGGTCCTGCATCAGCGCGAGGTTGGCCTCGTTCACCTTCAGGTCGCTCTCCAGCACCGCGTCCCCGCCCACGCGCTTGAGCGTCGCGTCCCCCAGCCGACCCCAGCGCTGCGCGAGCTCGTATTTCTCCCGCTCCCCATCCACGTAGATGAGCTTGTTCATCACGGACACCGCCAGCCGGTCCGCCCGTCCCACCTCCGCGTCGTAGACGGCCTGCTCCAGCGCCGCGCCGCCCGCGTCCTTGTCGCCCAGCACCGCCTGCGCCCAGCCCAGGTGGAAGCGCAGCTCCGCCACCAGCGGCAGGTAGCCCGTGGCCACCACGCGCGCCTCCGCCTTCTTCGCCAGCTCCAGCGCCTTGGGCATGCGGCTGGTGTCGATGCGCGCCTTCACCTCCGCCAGCTGATCCTCCAGCGCGTCCAGCTCCGCGCGCTTCATCGGATCCGCCGGCCGGGGCTGCACCTCCGTCAGCGCCTCCACGTCCGCGCAGTCGGAAGGCGAAGGCAGCGCGTAGACCGCGTCCAGCGACTTGTCCACGAGCGCCGCGTCCGCCGTCTGCAACGTGCCCACGAGCGCGCCCAGGTCCTTGCGCCGCCGCTCCAGACACACGAAGCGCTGGGACAGGAGTTCCTCCGTCTGCACCTCGCGCACCCGCGTGTCCTCGCACGCCGTGGTGTGCTGCGCCGCCCACTGCGCGCCGTAGCCGTCCAGCACCGCGCCCACCCGGCGCGCCATGTCCTGCGCCACCGGGCTCTTCGTCGCCAGGAAGGCCTGCGTCACCTTCTCGCGGGCCTCCGCGCTCCAGCGCTCCGCCACCAGCCCCTCCGCGCCAGCGCACGCCCGCGAGCGCGACCACACCGCTCCGCTCGCGACGCCCAGCACCACCGTGGCCGCCACCGCGGCGCCCACCCGCCGGTTGCGCAGGGCCCGCTTCTCCCGCTGGGCCAGCGCCTCCAGCAGCGACGCCATGGAGCGGAAGCGGTCGCGGGGCTCCAGCGACAGGCCCTTCATCAACGCGCGACGCACCCACGTGGGCACCTTCGTGTCGCGCGGCGGCTCCTGGATGGGCGACGGCGGCAGCACCTGCGCAACCACCGCCTCCGTCACCCCGGGCTCGTCGGCGCCGGCCTCTCGCGGCCTCAACTGCGAGGCCACCCGGGACAGCTCGTCCGGGTCGAACGGACGGATGCCGTACAGCGCGCGGTACAGCGCCGCGCAGAAGCTGAACTGGTCGGAGCGCGAGTCCAACAGCTCGCCCCGGAACTGCTCCGGCGACATATAGGCGGGCGTGCCCATCACCAGCCCCGCCTGCGTGAGCTGCGAGTTCAGCAGGGCCCCGTCATCCCCCGCCACCGGCCGCGTCCGCTCACCGTCGTCCTCGTCGTCGTCCACCTCGCCCATGGGCCGCGCGAGCCCGAAGTCGGTGACGTAGACGCGCCCGTCCTTGCCCACCAGCACGTTGGCCGGCTTGAAGTCGCGGTGCACCAGCCCCGCCACGTGCGCGGCCTCCAGGCCCCGGCCCGCCGCCAGGTACTTGTCCAGCAGCTCCTGCCACGTCCGGGGCTTCGCCTTCGTCCAGTCGCGCAGCGTGCCGCCGTCCACCAGCGCCATCGCCACGTAGACCTGGTGGTCCCACTGCCCCACCTCGAAGACGGGGATGACGTTGGGGTGGGAGATGCGCGCCATCGCCTGCGCTTCCCGCAACAGCCGCGCCCGCCCCTGCTCCAGGTCCTCGTGGCCGCCCTTCACCCGCAGCAGCTTCAGCGCCACCTTGCGGTCCAGGTCCGGGTCATAGGCGGCGTACACCACCCCCATCCCGCCCTGCCCCAGCACCTTCAGCGGAAGGAACCGGCCCACCTGCCGCGACGCCAGCCGCTGCGACTCCCCGCCCGCCCCGCGTGAGGGACCGGACGCTTCCGGCCCCGGTCGCCCCGTTCCACTGGCCGGGCCACCCCGCCCCGTACCGTAGGATTCCCGCGACGCTGAAACGTGCGGTGCGGAGGCGGGCGCGGAAGCCCCATCGTCCCTGTCATGCCGGTTCGCCATGGGTCCAGTGTACCCCTCAGTCCAGGATTCCATGGTTGTCCGCCCGGCGGACGGCCCGGTTGCGTCTGAAACCGCGCGTTCTCGTCAGATCCTGGAATTCCGACGCAACCTCTGGAGTCCTCCCGGGATAATGCGGGCAGGACACTGACGCGACACGACAGGAGAGCTCCCATGGCCGGGCGATTCAACATCGGCGCCAAAATCGACTCCGTGATGGAGCGTGTGCGTCAGGCACAAGCACAGGCGGAGGCCCATGCGGCGCAGATGGCCGCCGCGGCCCAGTCCGTGAAGCAGCCCCTCTCCGACGCGCCGAACGCCAAGCCGCTCAACGCCAACGAGGGCCGCTACCTGGACTCCTTCCAGGAGGAGCGCGCCAAGAAGAAGGGGTTGCCGGAGCTGGCGGCCCCGCAGGCGCCGGGAGCGACGACGCCCAGCGCGCTGCCCGCCAACGAGGCGAAGGAGGCCCAGCAGGAGAAGGGCTGGAAGACCAGCGAGCCCACCGTCGTGCAGACCAGCAAGAAGGGCTGCGCGGAGGCCACCCTCACCTTCCTGGAGCAGTCGGATGGCGAGAACGAGGCCGAGCTGAGCCAGGAGCAGGCGCGCGAGAAGGTGCGCAACCGCGCGGACACGCTCGCGGTCTCCCCCACCGGCGTGAGGGACCTGGGCGTGGACGTGAACCTGGATGACGGCGCGACCCCGGACGAGATGGGCGCCATCCTGGGCGGCATGGGCATCGAGGTCACCAGCGGCTCCAGCGAATGCGACCCGAAGGCGCTGAGCGGCGCGCTCAAGAAGGGCGAATACGCGCTGGCGCTGGTGGACTCCAACGCCCTGCTCAACACGACCCTGGAGCCGGGACAGCAGAGCCAGGAGCCGGGCGAGCTGCACTGGATCACCATCGACGCGGTGGACCCGGGCAAGACGAACAGCAAGGACGACGACCTCTACCGCGTGCGCGACCCCGCCAATGGCGCGTACTGGGTGAAGGCGTCGGACATGAAGAAGATCGTCTCCGAGGCCCAGGAGAAGCACGGCAGCGGCGGCATCATGACGGTGCAGAAGGAGAAGGGCCGCGCCACCAAGGCGCCCGACGAACTCGCGGCGCTCGCCCGGCGCAACCTGGAGCGCACCGCCCCGCTCGGCGACGGCAACGGTGGCGCCAGCCGGCGCGCCAGCGTCGCCGAGTCCAGCTAGCGCTCCCCCTGCCCTCCGGTGTTTCACCGGAGGGCCCCCGCGCCATCAATCGTCGGACTTCGGCTGGGCCGGGACGGCGAAGCTGCCCCCCAGCGCGAGGTGGAGGTTGATGCGCTGGATGAGCTGCTCGCTGCGCACCCTCAAGAGCAGGATGCGCGCTGAATCCGCCAGCAGGGTCTGCTGGAGCACCGTGCGCAGGTCGACCTTGCCGACGCGGTAGTCGACGCTCAGCAGCTCGAGCGAACGCGCCTGGCCGGCGACCACCTTCTCCAGCAGCTCACGACGTTCGCCGAGCACCCTCGCGCTCGTCAGTGCGTCCTCCACCTCGTTCGTGGCGCGCAGGGCCGCGGCCGCGTACGCGCCCAGCGCCTCTTCCTGCTCCGCCGTCCGCACCCGCACCTGCGCCGCGAGGGCGCCACCGTGGAAGAGGGGCGCCAGGAGCCCCGCCGCGACGCCTCCCGTCGGATTGGTGAGCGTGTCCTTCAACACCACCACGTCACTGTCGACGTAGCCCACGGCGCCGGTGAGGCGCAGCGCGGGGAGCCGCGCGGCCTTGGCCTCCTCCACCCGGTTGAACGCGGCGGCCACGCGGCGCTCCGCGGCGATGAGGTCCGGCCTCCGCTCGAGCACCGAGGCGGGAATCCCCGCGGGCACCGGGCCGGGAAGCTCCACCAGGGAAGCCCTTGGTGCGAGGGCCCCCGAGGGATAGCGCCCGGCGAGGAGCTCCACCGCGCGCACCGCCTGCACCCGGGCCAACTCGGTCTGCTTCAGGATGTCGCGGTACGAGTCCAGGTTCGCCTGCGCCAGCGACAGCTCGTTCTCACTGGCAGCGCCCACCTGCACCCGCGTGGTCGTGAGCCGGACGAGCTCCTCGCCCATCTGGATCCGCTCCACGGCGATGCATTGCAGCAGGTGGGCCTCCGTGGCCAGGAGCCAGCCCTTGGCCAGGGTCGCCGCGAGCGACTGCCGGGCGAACTCGAACTCGGCCTCGGCCGCGGCCACCGACTCGCTGGCCGCGTTGCGGCGGTAGCGGATCTTCCCCCACAGGTCGACCTCCCACCCGGCGGAGAAGTCGATGCCCCGCAGCACACCTTCAAACCCCTGGCCAATCCCGAACGACTCCCTCCCTTCGATGTCGAGGGAGGGAAACAATCCCGCGCGCGCGACGCCCAGCTGCGCCGCCGCCTGATCCACCCGCGCCGCGGCGGAGCGCAGGTCCGGGCTGTGGCGCATGGCCTCGGAGACCAGCGCCTGGAGCTCCGCGTCCTGGAACGTCGCCAACCACCCGTCCTGGATGCCGCCACCCGGCGCGCCCGGGGACGCCCACGCGGGAGCGAGCGACGTGTGCACGAGCGCCTGTTGGACGACCTCCTGCCCACGCGGAGGCGCGCGCGTGGGGCACCCCGAGCCGCCCCAGCCCACCAGGAGCACCGCCCCGACCCGGAGCCCCACCCGCCCTCGGTGCTCGAACATGCGCCGCCCTTCCTCAGTGCAGCTTGAGAATCAGCCAGTCCAGCTTGGTGCCCACGCGGAGGATCACCTTGCGCAGGACGTGCACCGGGTGGACCGCGTCGGTGTAGATGGCGGCGTGTCCGTGCGCTCCCGCCGGAAGGATGCGGGCATCCTCCGAGTGCTCGACGGCGAGCTTGACGGCGTAGCGCCCGGGAGGCGGGGTTTGAAACCCCGTCTCGGGGACGACTCCGGACACGGGAAGCTGACCCTGGCCGGTCGCCCAGACCACGGACTCGACGCGGCACTTGATGATCCGGTTCGGGAACGCCAGCAGCGTGACCTCCGCCTCGTTGCCCGGCCGGACCTGGTGCAGCTCGTTCTGATTGAAGTACGCGATGACGTACTGCTCATTCTCCACGAAGCTCATCACCGGAGAGATGGGGAGCGCCGCCGCATAGGAGCCCGCGCGCAGCTGGAGGTTCACCACCGTCCCATCCGCGGGCGCATACGTGACGGTCTCCTTGAGGCGCCACTCCGCGTCCGCCAGCGTCGCGCGCGCCTGCTGCTCCCCGGCCTCCGCCTGGGCAAGCTCGACGAGCGTCCCGTCCTCGGTGCGCGCCTCCAGCTTCTGCGTGACCTGCCCCACGGCGGCGTTCGCCGCGGCCAGCTCGCCCTCCAGGGTCCGGGCCTCCGACGCCGCCTGCTGCAAGTCGAACTGATTGCCCGCCCCGCTGGTGACGAGCACCGTGTGTTGCCGGACGCGCCGCCGGACCAGGTCCAGCCGGGCCGCGACGGACGCCCGCCGTCCCTGCGCGGTCTTGCGCTCCAATATCAGTTGCCGCTCGATGGCCCGGGCGCCCGCGACCTTCGCCTCCAGCTCCTTCACCTTGGCCCGCATCCCCTCCACCTCCAGCCGCGAGGACTCGGGGTCGATGCGGAAGAGCACGTCGCCCTTCTTCACCGGGCTGTTGGGCTGGACGGGCACCTCGATGACGCGCCCGGAGACCCGCGGCACGACCTGCACGACGTAGTTCATCACCCGCGCATCCGATGAGGACGGCGCATACACGTTGGCCAGCAGGAGCAACATCACGATGCCGATGACGGGCAGCGTGATGACGATGACCTGGGAGACGAAGTTCCACGGCAACAGCCTGAACTTGAAGAAGACCAGCCAGACCATGACCGAGTAGACGAGCAGCAGGAGCAGTTCCATCAGTGCGGCTCCCCTCTCTCATCAGGGGATTCCCCTTCGGAGGACGGCGCGTGATGGGCGGGATGCCCGGCCTCACCCGCCTCCGCGAGTTCGGGGCCGTGCGAGGGACGGACGCGGTCCTCTCCGTACGCCAGCTTGTACAGGGTGGGCTTGGAGTAGGCCCAGAGCCACGCCAGGGGCCATAGGAGCCCCCCGAAGAACAGCGACAGGAGGCACAGCGTCTTGATGGCCTCCAACTGCGGATGGTGGCGCTTCTCCGCGATCTTCTCCGGGAGGATGTGGAGCATCCAGAACACGGCGATCAGCACCACCGGGGCGATGACGATGACGACCCAGCTCATCACGTCCGCCGCGGTGTCCAGCGCGTCGCCGCTGAACAACGACGCCTGCGCGGAGAGAGGAACCCAGGACGCCACCAGTCCCAACCACCGCATCGCGGCGGTGATTGCCCCTCGTGATCCGCTCATGGTCCCCGCCCCCCTGCTCCGCCGACAAGCTAGGAGGGAGCACTCCACCGTCAAGTGAGGACCCGGGCGCGCGGCACTCCAGTCCGACAGCACTGTTCACGCACTGGCTGGCACCGCGCTCCCGGCCAGACACTCAGGACTGCTTTTCACCCTGGACCTGCGAATGCAGCGGGGGTTGTTCCCCGGAGAGCAGGTAGGCGGAGTTCACGAGTGCCAGGTGGCTGAAAGCCTGGGGGAAGTTGCCAAGAAACCTGCGCTCACTCGGCAGGTACTCCTCGGCGAGCAGGCCCACGTCGTTGCAGAGCCCCACGAGCTTGTCGAAGAGGCGCCGCGCGTCCTCGGTCCGTCCCATGAGGTGGTAGGTGTTCGCGAGCCAGAAGGAGCAGGCGAGGAACACGCCCTCCACGCCGGAGAGACCGTCGACGCTGTCCTCCGTCCGGTAGCGCAGCACCAGCCCGTCCGGCATCAGCTCCTCTTCGATGGCCCGCACCGTTCCGATGACGCGGGGATCCTCCGGCGGCAGGAACCCGACGAGCGGAATGAAGAGCAGGCTCGCATCCACTTCCTTGGAGCCGTAGGACTGCGTGAACGTATTGCGCTTGGGGTCGTAGGCATTGCTGCACACCTCATCGAAGATGGTCTGCCGCAGCTTCACCCACGGCGCCCTGTCTTCCTTCAAGCCGTACTCATCGATCGCGCGCACCCAGCGATCGACGGCGGTCCACGCCGCCACCTTGGATGCGGTGAACGCGAGCTTCGGCCCCCGCATCTCCCAGATGCCATGGTCTGGATTCATCCAGACCTCCGACACCCGCGTCGCGACTTTCTTGAGAGCCGTCTCGCCGCGCGCCGACAGCTTGCCCGCCTGCTGCGCATGAATGTAGAGGACGGCGGAGAACTCGCCGAGGACGTCGAGCTGGAACTGCGAATAGGCACCGTTCCCGACCCGCACGGGTCGAGCCCCTTCGTAACCTCCCAGCCAGTCCAGCGTGGACTCGGAGAGGCGCCTCTCGCCCCGGATGCCGTACATGATCTGCAACTGGTCCGGGGCACCTCCGACGGCGTCCTCCAACCAGGTGCCGAACGCCCCCGCCTCGTCCATGAGGCCGGCAAGCATGAGCGCGTTCAACGTCAAGGCCGAGTCGCGAATCCAGCAGAACCTGTAGTCCCAGTTGCGCTCCCCACCGGGCGTCTCCGGGAGCCCGAACGTGGGCGCGGCGACGATGGCCCCCGACGGATGGAAGGTGCAGGCCTTGAGGGTGAGCAGCGAGCGGACGACCACGTCCTCGTACTTGGCGGGCGCGCGGATCCGCGAGGCCCAGTCCTCCCAGAAGGACTGCGTTTCACTCAGGGCGGCCTCCACATCGAGCGCCTTGGGGATGTCGTCGTAGGGCCGGGCCCAGGAGATCACGAAGGGAATCCGCTGGCCGGCCTTGACCGTGAACTCCAATTCGAACGGAGGTGGCGCTTCACCGGCTGCACCTCGCAGATAGAGCGCATCCGGACCGGCGATGGCGGAGGAGGCTCCATCCAGCCTGCGCACCAGGGGACGGGTGTAGCCATTGGCGAACCGGGGGCGCAGCTCGGAGCGCATCGTCACCGTGCCCCGGACGCCCTCCACCCGTCGCGCCAGGTGGGGGGTCCCCTTGCGGATGGGCATGAAGTCCACGACCCGCACCGTGCCCTCGTCGGTCACGAACTCCGTTTCCAGGATGAGGGTCTTGTCGCGGTAGCGGCGTCGCACCTCGCGCACGGGCGACGTCGGAGCCAGCTTCCACCGGCCGTTGTCGGGGGTTCCCAGCAACGACGTGAAGCACGCATCCGAGTTGAAATCCGGGAGGCAGAGAAAGTCGATGGACCCATCTCGCGCCACGAGCGCGGCCGTGTACAGGTCACCCAGCAGCGCGTGGTCCTCGATGAGCAGACCTGGCTCCTTCCGGGTATCGCTTCCCCATCCAGTCCTGGGCGCTTCCGTCGTCCGCTTGGACTCTGTCAAAGTTGGAGCCATCCATTCCTCCGGGCCTTTCATCCGCTGCGTTCCCGAAAAAGATAGGCCCCCACACTCGGCGTGCAATCCGCGACGAGGGCTCGCAATCGCGGAGACCCAGCACGCGGCGGGTGGAGCGCTGACGACGAGGGCCAGGCTCCAGCCAGCACCTGGCGACCGCCTGACACCTTCCTTCCCCGGGTTCGCGCCCAGGGGGGAGTCCCTGCCTTCGGTTAGAGCGTCTCCCCCGCCAGCACCACCCCCGCCACCAGCGCCCGCAGGCGTGAGCGGGGAGCGCGCATCCACTGAGTCTCCAGCTTCATGTCTGTCCCTATCGAGAAGAGTGAGCAGCCAGGCCCCTGGCGGGGCCGGGGTGAATCCAAGACAAGACTCGGGCCCGGACAGGACTCACGTCCCTGAACAGGCCCGCATCACGTCAAGGACAGAGCATCAGGTGCCGTCGATGAGCCGGTTCGCGATGTCCGGGCTGAACTGACCGGCGGGCGTCCCCGGGGCGATGCCGCAGTTGCCATCCGAGTCCCCCGGCACCTTCACCCAGAGCAGCAGCTCCGCGCCTCCGCCCGTCTGCGAGGACGTGCCCAGCTTGCGGCCCCCCGGGTTGCACCACTCGCCGTTGGAGCCATTGCCATTGCGGCTGGTGTCCACGACGAACTGCCGCGAGTAGCCATAGCGGCTGGAGAGCGCGGCGTTGACCGCGTTGCCATACGTGGCGGACTCGCCGACGGCGTAGAAGTTGGAGACGTTGAGGGAGAAGCCACGCACGTTGCGCGCGCCCGCGGACTCCAGCCGCTGCGCCATCGTGTCGGCGCCGATCCACCGCGCGTTGCCGCCATCCAGGTACGCCCAGGTGTTGGGCGCGCGGTCGCGGAACTGCTCGGAGGCGTAGCGCAGCAGGCCCAGCCGCGTCTGGCGTTCCGAGTCGTTGGGGAGGCAGTCGAGCTGCGCGACGGCATCCGGCTCGATGATGACGACCGCGGGCCGGTTGCCAAGCCCCGCCGCGAAGGCGGAGATCCACGAGCGGTACGCGTCCGCGCTGCCCGCCCCGCCACCGGAGTGGCTGCCGCAGTCGCGGCCCGGGATGTTGTAGGCCACCAGCACCGGCAGCTTGTCCGCCGCGTCCGCCGCGCCGACGAAGCTGGACACCGCCTGGGTGATGTCCCCGCTCCAGTTGCCGAACCAGCGCGCCATGGGCTTGCTGGCGATGGAGGCATTGATGCGCGAAGCGCGGCCGTCACCGCCGTTGGCGCGCACCCAGACCGCCGGGTTGGAGTTGGGATCCACGTAGAAGCCGCTCGTCATCGCCACCGGCCCGGAGCCCGTGGAGCCGCTTTCCGTGGTGAGCGACACGTCATCCAGCCGCACGGTGACGGCGTTGGCCCGCCCACCCAACTGGAAGGTCACCTGCCCCACGCCCGTGGACAGCGAGGACGTGAACGGGAAGGTGAAGCGCCTGGAGGTGCCATCCAGCGTGAAGGTCTGGGTGAGCGTCGTCGCGTAGGGCGCGACGTCCTGCTGCACCGTCACGCGCGCGGTGATGGTCGCCGTGGCCCTGGCGGTGAAGGCCAGCGTGTACGCCCGCCCGCTCACCAGCGTCAGGCCGCTCTGCCCCACGATGGCATCCCAGGCGTTGGCCGTGTTCGCCGCGACGTCCACGCGCCACTGGTTGCTCTCCACGGACGACTGCGTGCTCGCGTTGTTCCACCACGGCGCCGTGGTGCCGGTGTTGAAGCCGCCGTTGGAGATCAGCTCGGTGAGCGCCGCTTCCTGCACGGCCACCGGAGCATCGACCGGGACTTCCGGAGCGGCGGGACCACAGGACGCGAACAACGACACCAACGGAAGCGACAGCCAACGGAGCAGACCAGGGGAACGCATGACGAACTCCTCACCACAGGGGAGTCACCATTCATGCGGAGGCCGAGTCCGGGATACAAGACTAATCAGCTATTTCAGCTATATACGGAATCTTACTGAAACATTGCCGGCGAGGAGGCGGCCTCCCCAGCGGCCCGCTGACACCGCGAGCACGTCTTCAAGGGTTGACGCTGGCGCCCCGTGAGGCCCGCGAGGTGCGCGTAGGGCGCAGGTGCACCGGCGGCGTCTGGGGCGCGGGGAGGATCCACGGCTTGGACCCCAGGCCATCCTCTTCCCGCGACAGGTCCACCGTGGGATCCACCAGCGGCTCCGACAGCCGGCCATTCAGGGACACCCGCACGTCGGCGCGCACCTCCACCGGATGCTGCGTCGTCGCCTCGTAGTCCCGCGCGATGCGGTGGGCCAGTTGCAGGATGAGGTCCGGCTGCACCGCCATCTCCCGTTCCTGCAACCGCGTGAGGTACTGGCTGGGCGGCACGTGCCACTCCCGGCCGGTGACACTGTCGCGCACCATGAACGTCGCGCTGCCGTTCTTCTCCCGCGTCATCACCCGCCAGGAGAAGCGCATGCCCTGCTCATGCCAGAGCACGTTGCCGCCATAGGCATGCGTGCGCAAAGGCAGCAGCACCTGGAGGAGCGCGTAGACCACGGCCGCGCCCAGCGCTGCCCGCCCCTTCCAGCCGGGCACGCCAGCCACCACGGCTCCGGACGAAGGCGCGAAGCCCTTCCACGGAAGCCGCCGCACCCGGGCCCAGAGCGCGCGAGGCCACGAAGGGTCGAAGAACACCAGCGCCCCCGTCACCATGATGAAGGGGAACATCCCGATGGGGAACAGCGCGAACGTCACCGCATGGAAGCCCAGCACGACCACGTACGCGAACGGGCGCGTGCGCCGCCACACGAGGAACAGCACGATGGTGGTGTCGAACAGCATCCCGCCCCAGGCCGCCGCGTACGCCATCCAGCGCTGCTCCAAGAGCGGCCCCACCCACGGCAGCCCCGTGCGCGCGGCCAGCCAGATGTTGAGCGGCTGCGCGTGCGCCAACCAGTCGGAGGTGAGCTTCGCCAGCCCCGCGAACACGTAGACGACGGCCACCTGGAAGCGCAGCAGGTCCGTGCACCACGCCGGCAGCCAGTCCCGCTTCAGCGAAGGCTTGCGCCACGCATCCACGGAGAAGGCCCGGTGCGCCGGGATGAAACACATCAACGCCAGCAGCAGGCTCACCAGGTAGTAGTGGTTGAGGTAGTTCGTCACGTCCAGCAGCTGCACGTAGGCGAACACCGCGAACAGCAGCACCACCGTCACCCGGTAGAACAGCCCCACCATCAACAGCACGCCCAGCACGCCCAGCGCCATGAAGAGCGCGGGCATCCCCCACGAGGGCAGCGGTGGAATCCAGCCGAAGCCCCAGTAGGTGAAGCGGAACTTCGGCTGCGCGAAGAGGACGCCCACCCAGCCGTAGGCCAGGAAGCGCACCGCGGAGATGGCGATGAGCAGGCCCAGCGCCACCCGGAACGCCGCCAGCGCGGCGATGTCCCGGGGCGCCAGCAGCCGAGCCCAGAGCCGTGCCCAGGGGCGCGAGGACGTCGCGTCTCCGCGCCCGACCGACTCAGTCATTGTCTCCCTCGAGGCCCGCGGGCGGCTCCAGGTCCAGCGTGGTGATGAAGTCCGTCTTCAGCAGGTCCGTGATGCCCTTGAAGTCGTCGTAGAGCCGCTGCACGGACGCCTTGTCGTCGACCAGCGCCTGCTTGAGGTCCGCCTCCTCCACCGCGGCCAGCGCCGCCTCGGTCTCCAGCACCTCCTCGTGCATCCGCGTGGCCACCGCCTCCGCGCCCGCCGCCACCAGGACGTCGTCGAAGCCCGGCCCGGAGTAGTCCGCGCCGCAGCCCTCCACGATGCGCCGGAAGCCCTTCAGGTTCTGGATGAGGTTCTGCTTCGAGCGGCCCGCGAACTGCGACTCCAACAGCTCCGGGCACGTGGCCGACGAGCAGTCGCGCAGCCCCAGCGGCCGGGCCAGCTTCTGGTCCTTCACCTCGCGCTCCACATAGAAGATGGCGTCGCTCATCGCGTTGAGCGCCACCTGCGTGGACGGGAACACCGTGTTGCCCGAACCCGCAGTGGCGAGCGTCTTCTGGAAGTTGCCGCCCTCCGGCGCCCACGCGTCCACCAGCGCCTGCGCTCGCGTGCTCACATCCGCCGCAACCACCGCCGCGTACGCCCGCTTGCGCGCCGCCCGGTCCTCCGCCGTCAGCGCCGCCCACGTCCCCTGCGCCACGATGGCCGAGTTGGGGCCGCACGCCGTGTCCGCGCCCTCGAAGAACAACAGGTACTCCAGCGCCACGAACCCGCGCCGCGTCACCAGGCTGGAGGAGAAGCTGGGCGACTCGTAGCCCTTCGACACGAGCTGCTCCTCCACGGAGCACCGGTTGGTCAGCGGGAACGAATAGATGTTGTCGCGGATCTCCGCGCCGCCCGGGCTGCTGCGCATCGCCGCCGGCCCCACCTGCATCGACTCCATCACCTGCCACACGTCCATCGCCTCATGGAACGCCGTGCGCGCCGCCGCCACCGCCGCCGCGTCCGGCGCGTCCCGCAGTGCCGCCGTCGCCGCCTGCAACGCCGTGGCCTTCGGCAGGAAGTCACGCGCCGTGCCCAGGATGCACGCGCCCGTCGCGCTCAACAGCTCCGCGCGCACGTCCGTTTCGCCCGTGGGCGGGGGATCCGCCGGCTTCGGCTTGCTGTCGCTGCACCCCAGGGACAGCGCCGCGGTGAACGCCAGGGCCCTCACTCCCCAACGGGAGGGCGCATCAGGACGGGTTCGCGAGAGATTCATGTCCGTCGCAGTATCAACCCAACTTGAGACTGACAATCATTCTCGACTCTGTGCGCCACAGTGGAGGCGCCGGCCGTCGCCTTGACTTCAAGGACCCCCAGGGCTACTCAAGCGGCCCCGTTGACGTTGTTGAAAATGAGAATCGTTCTCACTTTTGACCCACCCACCCGAGGGTATCCATGTCGAATCAGAGGAAGCACCGGAGCTTCAAGAAGCTGCTGCCCAGCATGCTGGTCCTGGGCGCTACCGTGGCCGCGCTGGGCGCCTGTGGTGATGACGAGGAGCCCACCCCCACGCCGGACGCGGGCACCCAGACGGACGCGGGCACCAACACGGACGCGGGGACCCAGACGGACGCGGGCACCGACGCCGGCACCGCCACGACGACGGACTCGGACCTGGCGCTCGTGCGCCTCAACACCAACGGCACGCTCGACAACACCTTCGGCACGAGCGGCATCGCGCGGGTGAGCCTGGGCACGGGCGCTGGCACGGCTCGTGACGCCATGTGGTCCGCGGACCGCGACGCGCAGGACCGCGTGGTGGTGTTCGGCTCCAAGAAGGCCGAAGGCGCCACCCGCTCTGACACCGACCGCGTCGTCGCCCGCATCACCACCGCCGGCGCGCTGGACGAGACCTTCAACGCGGGCGCCATGGCCCCCGCGGTCAAGGGAATGTACGCGCTGGACATCGGCGGCCTGAGCGACACCGCGCGCCACGGCTTCGTGCAGGCGGATGGCACCATCCTCTCCGCCGGCTACCTGAGCCAGCCCACGGGCGTGGGCGCGCAGAGCGCCCACCGCGTCGTGATGCTGCGCCTGACCGAGGCCGGCACGCCCGACGCCACCTTCGGCGCCAAGGGCGTGGTGAACTCCGCGCCGTTCGCCACCAATGACGTGACGAAAGAGTGGGGCATCTCCGAGGCCTACACCGCGGTCCGGCAGTCCACGGGTTCCTACGTCACCACCGGCTACGGCCGCGCGGCGGGCGTGGGGGGCAGCACGGTGGACCTCATCTCCTTCCGCTACACGGCGGCGGGTGTGCTGGACCCCACGTACGGCACCAACGGCTCGTTCATCCTGAACCTGACGGGCGACAACGACCGCGGCCGTGACGCGGTGGCCCTCAAGGACGACAGCGTGTTCATGGTGGGCAGCGGCGTCCGGACGGCGGGCAAGGTCCAGCCCATGGCGGTGCAGGTGACCAAGGACGGTCAACCGGCCACGACGCCCGGCTTCCAGGAAGGCTACAAGCTGTACGACTTCGACCGCCCGGACCAGGCCTTCTTCGACGTGGCGCACGCCGACGTGGGCGGTGTCGAGTACGTCGCCGCCGCGGGTTTCCGCGCCGGTGGCTCAGAGGACGACGACGCGGTCCTGCTCATCCGCAATGTGGCGACCGGCGTGGAGTTCTCCAACCCGGTGCCCTTCTCCGAGACGGCCAACGACCGTTTCTGGGGCGTGAACTTCGGCCTGGACGGCAAGGTGTACGCCACGGGCTTCGTCACCGAGGCGGGTGACAACCACTTCGCCATCGCGCGCTTCAACCTGGACGGCACGCGCGACACCACCTTCGGCACGGGTGGCATCGTCACGGTGAACGTCATCCCCGGCAAGCTGGAAGAGGTGGCGCGCAGCGTCGTCATCCAGTCCGACGGCAAGATCGTCATCGTGGGCGTCGCCGAAGCGAAGTAAAGCGCGCCTCGCTCGCTGTCGCGGTAAGCGGCGGTCCTCCGGGGCCGGCGGGGACCTCTACCGTCCCTCGTCGGCCCGGGCGACCGCCGCGCTTCTTCGCACGTACCTCCGGGAGTCTTCGTTTCATGGGTGCACGGACCTGGGCAGTCGCGGTGGTTTCCTTCGTTGTCTCCTCGTCGGCACAGGCCCAGACGCCTCCGCCACCGCAAGACTCGCTTCCGCCGCCAACGCAGGCCTCGCCCGTCCCGGCACCCGAAGCCGCACCGGTTGTTCCGCCGCCCGTATCCGAACCGCCCGAGCCGGCCGCCACCGCGCCCGCGGAGTCCGCCGCTTCCGTGGAGCCCGCCGCACCGTCTGGACAGACGCCCGCGCCCGCCGACGCCCCCCTCGTGGAGTCCGCGCCGGAGAACTCCCGCAAGTTCGAGAGCGTGGTGGTGGGCACGTCCGAGACGAAGACGAGCGGCTCCATCCACATCCTCAAGCCGGAGAAACTCCAGCGCTACGAGTTGGACGACCCCCAGGCCATCCTCCAGTCCGTGCCGGGCGTGTACGGCCGGGGCGAGGACGGCTTCGGCCTGCGCCCCAACCTGGGCCTGCGCGGCGTGAACCCGGACCGCAGCAAGAAGGTCACGCTGTTGGAGGACGGCATCCTCTTCGGGCCAGCGCCCTACTCCGCGCCCGCCGCCTACTACTTCCCCCTGATGACGCGCATGCAGTCGGTGCGCGTGCTCAAGGGGCCCTCGTCCATCCAGCAGGGCCCGCAGACGGTGGGCGGCTCGGTGGACCTCATCACCCGGGACATCCCGGCGCAGGAGTCCTTCGGCCTGGACCTCGCGGGCGGCCAGTACCTCTACGGCAAGGCGCACGGCTACTTCGGCGCGAGCACCGAGCGCGCGGGCTTCCTCATCGAAGGCGTCCACCTGCGCAGCAACGGCTTCAAGGAAATCGACAACAGCGACGCCTCCACCGGCTTCCACCGCAACGAATGGATGGCCAAGGCCCGCTACCGGCTGGTGCCGGACGGGGAGCTGCGCCAGACGCTCCAGCTCAAGCTGGGCTACTCCGACGAAGGCTCCAACGAAACGTACCTGGGCCTGTCGGACGCGGACTTCGCCGCCAATCCGCTGCGCCGCTACAAGGCCAGCCAGTTCGACCACATGCAGTGGCACCGCACGCAGGCGGTGCTCAGCCACGTGCTGGAAGGGCGCGATTTCGCGGTGACGACGTCGCTGTACCGCCACGACCTGGACCGCAGTTGGCGCAAGGTGAACAGCTTCCGGGGCGTCTCCATCTCCGACGTGCTCGCGGATCCCACCAGCGCGCGCAACGCCATCTATTACGGCGTGCTGACCGGGGAGCTGGACTCGTCCACGCCGGGCGAGGCCATCCTCATCGGGCCCAACCACCGCGTCTTCGTCAACCAGGGCCTGCAGAGCGTCGCCCGCTGGACGGCGAAGACGGGCCCGCTGTCACACAACGCCGAGTTCGGCGTGCGCTACCACTACGACAGCATCGACCGCCGCCACACCCAGGACGGCTTCCTGATGGTGGGCGGGGAGCTGGTCCCCGAGGGCGGCACCACGCAGGTCACCGCCGACAACAAGGACTCCACGCACGCGCTCGCGCTGCACGCGACGGACGCCATCGCCTGGGGCCCGCTGGTGGTGACGCCGGGCGTGCGCCTGGAGATCATCCGCTCCAAGTCCCACGACAATCTGGCGGGAACCGTGGACCACGGCTCGCTGGAGGCGCTGATGCCGGGCGTGGGCGTGTACGGCGCCATCACCCCGGTGCTGGGCCTGTTCGCGGGCGCCTACCGGGGCTTCTCCCCGCCCGCGCCGGGACAGCCCCAGGCCGTGTCCCAGGAGAAGAGCATCAACTACGAGGCTGGCGCGCGCTGGTCCCGCCGAGGCGAACGCTTCGAGGTGGTGGGCTTCTTCAACGACTACTCCAACCTCACCGACGTCTGCACCTTCTCCAATGGCTGTCTCAATGACAACCTGGACCGGCAGGTGGACGCGGGCGCGGCGAACATCTACGGCCTGGAGGCCTTCGCGGAGAAGACCTTCCGTCCGGGCGGCGGCCTCACCTTCCCGCTGACGGCGTCGTACACGTTCACGCGCACGAAGCTGCTCAATGACTTCCGTTCGTCGGATCCGCAGTTCGGCAACGTGATGGCGGGGGACGAACTGCCGTACGTGCCCCGGCATCAGCTCTACGCGTCGGTGGGCGTGGAGGGCGCGCGCTGGGGTGCCTTCATCAGCACCACCTACCTGGCCAGCATGCGCGAGGAGGCGGGCCAGGGTGAGATCCCCGAAGGCGTGAAGACGGGCGCCCTGCTGACCTTCGACGTGAACGCCAACTGGAACATCACCCGCTGGGGGCAGCTCTACGTGAGCGGCCGCAACCTGCTGGACGAGGCGGTCATCGTCGGACGCCGTCCCTATGGCGCCCGCCCCAACGCGCCCCGCACGCTCATTGGCGGGTTCAAGGTCCAGTTGTAGCCGCGACTACCTCACCGCCACCTGACGGCGCGGAGGCTGCGCCACCGGGCGCCGCGGCAGGGCCTGCGCGGACGCCTTCGCGCTCGCGATGTTGTCGGCCGTGGGCGCCACGCTGGTGTCCTGGAGCGGGTTGCCGCCGCTGTCCGTGTAGACGCCGTCCGGGAAGGTGCCGACGAAGACCTGCGGCGGCGTGGGCGTGGCCAGCGCCTGCGTGAGCACCGCGAGGTAGTTGTCCATCTCGTGGCGGATGGTCGCCTCCTGCGTGCTGGTGTCCCCGAGCGTGTTGTAGAAGAGCACGTCGAACTCCTCGCCCACCTGGGCGTAGCGGAGCCCGGGCGGCAGCGTGGGCACCACGTCGTACTGGTTGACGACGCGCACCGTCGCCGGGTTCGTGACGAACTGGGCGTAGGCCGTCCCCCAGGAATCACCGAGCCCCGCCTTCGGCGCCGCGAAGGTGACGGTGGTGACACCCAGCGACGGATTGCTCACCGCCAGGTCCAGCGCCAGGAACTCCGCGAGCCCCCCGCCCAGGCTGTGGCCCGTCACGTAGAGCGTCTGGATGTTGTTCGCCGCCAGCCACGCGAACACCTGCGCCTGCATCGACGTCGGCACCGAGCCGCCCGTCCCCGTGTAGATGCTCCAGAACCCGCCGTGCACCTGCGGCACGGGAGACATCGTCGCGCCGGAGAACGGCACGAAGGACGTGGTGGCGTACTCCTCGTCCGCGCGGGTGTCCGCGGCGGTCACCGTGCCCCGCAGCGCCAGCATCGCCGTGGACGAATCGCTGCCGGACGTGAACCACAGACCGAAGGCCTCCGCGGCGCCGCCCTCCTGCGGCACCCACGCGATGAGGTTGTCCGCCTGCGTCCAGCCCGAGGGCACCGGGTAGGACTTGCCGTTGAAGGCGGCGTAGGCCGCGACCACCCCCTGCCCCAGCGGCAGCACCTCGCTGGCCTCCAGCACGGGCTGCGGCGGCGTCGGGGTGATGGGGCCGGACTGCGGACGGTGTACGGCAACGGTGGAGGTCGTCATGGTCATTCCCAGCAAGGGGCGGCGGGTGGAACGGGTCGCGAGGTGTCGCGTTCGTTGCCCAGACCCGATTGCAGCACCCATGCCGCCCACCCCTTCCCTCTGGAACCCCCACGCCCGAGGCCTCCGTCCCCCGCGTCGACGCGTCGACCGACACGTCGCTCGACACACCCTCCCGGGTCTCCGACCTCCGTCGCGCAGCGCCAGGAGCAGCCAAAGACAGACCGCGAACCCCACCCACGGGCCTGGCGCGTCCCTCGCCGGCGAGTCCCGGTCCGGCGCATCCCTCCGAACACGGTCATTTTCCGCGCCCGCCAGATTCGCCCGCTCTCACGAATTGATAATCATTGAGAAAGTTCGTCCATCCCAGCAATGGGCGACAGTGTTCACGCGTAGTGAAAATGGCTTCAGCGCAGGGCACCAGGGGGTGTCCTCGCTTGAACCCTCAAGGGGAGAGCACCGTGAAGACTGTTCGTTGGGGTGTCGCAGCGCTGGTGATGTTCGTCGTGGGATGCGGGCCCGTGGAGGAGGGCGTCCCGGCCGAAGAGCCCGCCGTCCAGGAAGCAGGGCTCGCCCTGGCCTGTGCGAATTCGCTGGGCTGCCGTGACGCCTGTTACTGCCAGGCGGGCTTCTGCGTTCCGGACGGCTTCGGCCCGCCCCCGCCCGAAGGGCACTGCGAGACCCCGCCCGTGCGCGCCTGCACGACGGGCTCCGACTGTGCCTCCGGCTGCAACTGCGTGGGCAGTGTCTGCGTCAACGACGGGTTCAGCCCGCCCGCCAACTGCCTGGTGGCGCCTCCGGACTCCTATGAGAGCGACAACACGCACAGCTCCGCCTCTTCCTACATGGGCACGCCGCAGCTCAAGCACACGTCCCACCGCGCGGGAGACGCGGACTGGGCGCTCGTGGCCACGCCCGTGAACCAGGTGATGACCGTGGAGGCCTACAACCTGCGCAACGGCCCGCAACTGCGCGTGGAGATCTACGCGTACAACTACGCCACCCGCACGTTGGGCGCGCTGCTGGCTTCGACCCAGACGACCGTCTGCTCGCAGATCACCCCCTCCTGCTTCATCTACCGGACGACGGCCAACGTCGCCGCGGGCGGCGTCTACGCGGTGAAGGTGACCGACCGGCGCACTGTTCCGAGCGGGAGCGACTGGCGGCCCACCCCGGGGTATGACCTGAAGATGTACTGAGCACGGCCAAAGCCAGACAGCACGACAGCGTGACATCCAGGGCCCGGCGGCCTCCGTTCCATACGGACGCCGGGCTCTCCTGATGGTCCTTCTACGGCAGGCGCAATCACTCCAGGTGAATATTGCCACCCACCAATCCCTGGCGAACGGTGGGCCCGAAAGGTGACACCCACGCCGTGGCGGAGGGCGGCCATGCCCTGACTCCGAGCGGCAGGCGCGGCTCCAGCCAGCCCTGGCCTTCGAGGTGTTGCCCTCCGGAAGCAGGCGGAAGGGAGCCCCGATGGACGCCGCGACCGCGTCAGCGGCGCAGCGGTGCCTCGTCGGCCGTTCCGTCGATGACGCGCTTCGCGATGGTGAAGGAGAAGCCCGCGCGCGCGAGCGCCGCCAGGTCCCGCTGGCGGTTGTCCGCGCGCGTGCTGGCGTCGCGGCGGAAGGGGCCCAGCCGCTTCTTGCGTGCCCAGATGAGGGCGGCAGCGTCCTCGGACACATCCTGGGTGGCCTCCGCCACCTTCTGCTGCACCAGTTCCGGGGCCACGCCCTTCATGCGCAGCTTCTGGGTGATGACCCGCGCGCTGCGACCCGACGCGCGCAGCGAATGCGCCTTGGTCTCCGCGTAGGCCCCGTCGTTGATGAGGTTGTTGCGGATGAGCTTCTGGGCCAGCGCCTCCACCCAACCCACCGCCTCCGCGCGGTCGCCTCCGTGGAACTTCACCGAACGGTCCACCCGGCGCATCAGCACGCGCTTGAGCTGGCTCACGGTGGCCGCGTAGCGCTTGAGGTAGTGCAGCGCGGCGTTCTCCAGGTAGCGCGCCGACACCTTCCGGGGCGGCTTCGGCTTGCGCGGTTCCCGGCGACGGTCTCCGTCCCTGTCGGTTGGATCATCCATGGCACCTCCCGGTCTACCACCGGGGTCCGACCCATGGGGCCACGTCTGGAGCCCCCCCGGCACGCCCTGGCAGGGCCCGTCCCGTCGCCTGCCCGCCTCACCCCGTGGGCGAGCGCACCGTGGGCGGAGCCTCCACGGGGATGCGGACCAGCAGGTAGGGAGGCTGGCGCCGCTCCTTGCCCCCATTGAAGTCGGGCAGTCGGTTCCACTGGCCCAGCGTCACGTAGACGTGGTGCGCGTCGACGAAGATGCCGTCGGGCCACACGAAGCGCGCGTCGTGCGCCAGCCGCTCGAAGGTGCCGTCCGGGGCCCGGCGCAGGATGGCGTCGTGTTCGAAGTCGGTGGTGTACAGCCGTCCCTGCGAGTCCTCGGCCAGGCCGTCCGCGGCGCCCTTCTCCCCCTCATCGCGCACGGAGGCGGCCACCTGCGCGTCGGAGGCGGCGGGGTTGGCCAGCACGTCGGTGGGGACGCTGTAGAGGCGGTGGCTGCTCAGGGGCGCGTAGTACAGCCGTTGGCCGCCCTCGCCCAGCGCGAGCCCGTCCACGCCGCCCACGGGAAACGTGGGGTGCCGGGGGTCGTACTTCAGCGCGCGGCCTTCCAGCACGGTGAGGAAGCCCGGGTCGGGCTGAGTGGACGGGTGATTGGCCAGGACACGCCGCTGTCGTCCGGAGGCCAGGTCCACCACCACCAGCGCGGGCGTGGTGCCGAACGAGGAATCAGACACATAGGCCGTCCCCTTGGCGCCGTGCCCCAGGTCCACGCGCAGGTCGTTCATGTGGCTGTCGGGGCGCAGCGCGGGCGCCTTCAGCGGCACGCTGGCGATGACCCGGTTCGTCCTCGGGTCGATGCCGACGACCTTCGCGCCGCCCTCCGGGATGTCATGGCCCTGGCGCTTGCCATCGTCGATGATCCACAGCCGGCCCAGCCGGTCCACCGTCATCCCGTGCACCGACAACAGCCGCTCCGCCGGGGGCGCGTCGGACGGCAGGCTCATGGCGCTGGACGGATAGGGGAAGAGCCGTCCCCCCTTCAACTCCGCCAGCGTGGCGCTCGCGTGGTCGTCCGCGTGGCGGGGGAAGCCCACGAAGATGCGTCCCTCCGGTGTCACCGCGATGCCGGACGGTCCCGGTCCCTCCATGCGCGCCAACACCTCCACGGAGCCGGAAGGCGCGGTGCCGGGGTCGGCGGTATCGCTCTGCGCGCGAGCCACCGGGCCACCCGCCATTCCGGCGAGCACGGTGACCATTGGCAGCAGGGGGACGGAGAACCAGGACACGGCGAGAGCCTTCGCGCGGAAGTGGAAACGTCACGGAGGCACGACGTGCCCCTGCGTCATGGTGTGCACACCGCGCCCCTGTGGCCCGCCCGGTTGCCCGCTTCACGGCGGTAGCG
The DNA here is from genome assembly GCF_026626765.1 of Corallococcus sp. bb12-1. Taxonomy (NCBI): domain Bacteria; kingdom Pseudomonadati; phylum Myxococcota; class Myxococcia; order Myxococcales; family Myxococcaceae; genus Corallococcus; species Corallococcus sp. bb12-1. The sequence goes on from NZ_JAPNJZ010000016.1 coordinate 213,031, forward strand.
CCGCCCAGGAGCCAAAGCACCTCGCAGGCCTTCCGTCGCGGCGACCTTCGCCACACACCGTCCTTTCAGGACCCTCGCTTACGACGCACCGAAGAAGCTCCACGTTTCTGGGGCTTCGCGCGCGCGGCCTCGCTTTTCGTCGACTCCTTGCGTCGCTTGACCCCTGTCGTGGACTTCTTCGCCCGAGGCTGTACCTCCTTGAACGCGTAGAAGCGCCTTCGAACGAAGTACATGGCGTTCATCAGCGCGTCGACGGGTCCCACTCCGTAGGAGTAGTAGATGCCGTCCGTCACGTGCTCGAAGAGGATCGGGCAGTACCAATCCTTCTTGTCCACGAGCGACGCGGGGCGGCCAATCGTGACCCGAGAGGTTCGCCGTGTTCCATCCCGGGTCTCGTAGGACCAGTAGTCATCCGCGATCGGATCATCAATGGCAGAAAGCATGGGTCGCCAGTCCTTCACGATACCTCCTCACTGCCCAGCATCTTGCGCGCAGTCCGCGGAGCCTTCGCACTCATAGATCGCGCCACACATCCCTCTGCAGGCCTGCTTGGTGCCTTCTGCCGCAGCCCAGCACAGCGCCTTCTTTCGCGTGTTCCGAAGACGCCTACAAAAGTTCTTGAGGACCTCGCCACCAGCCTCACATGCATCCAAGCACCCTTGTTTGTTCGCGGGGGATTCCAGTTCCTCGACTGGCGCGGGTTGGACGGGCCGTGACGGGGGCGGACACCCTTCAGGGTTCAGCGCGCAAAAGCTTCCGGGTCCGCGGGGATAATCCGCCAACACCGCAGGCGCCCTCTTGAGTTGGAGATCCGCCCCCGTGCAGGCCAGAACGCAACCCAAGGCTCCCAGGAAGGCCAACCTCAACCACGTGCCTGATGGACCCGGTTGCACCGGTGGGCATTTCATCACGTGGACTCCTCCTGAACGGCATCGAAAGTCGAGGCACCTGGGAACAGACCTGCATCACCCTGCCGACGTTTTGGGGTGAGCTTACGGCTTCCAAGGCATGGCAAGTCAGCTGCGATGCAGGAGTGTGACTCAACAGACGGTGCCACGGAACACGCTCAATCGACCCGCGCAGGCTTCACCCGCCCCCAGCGCAGATACAGCGAGGGCACGAGCAGCACGTTGAGCACCGCGGAGGAGAACAGCCCGCCCAGGATGACGACCGCCATCGGATGTTCGATCTCCTGCCCGGGCTTCAATCCCCCCGCGACCAGGGGAACCAGCGCCAACGCCGTGGTCAGCGTCGTCATCGCCATGGGCTGGAGCCGCTCCAACGTGCCCCGCAGGACCAGGTCCTTCCCGAACACGACACCTTCGTTCGTCTCCAGGTGACGGTAGTGGCTGATCAGCAGGATGCCATTGCGCGCGGCCACGCCCAGCACCGTGACGAATCCGACCAGCGACCCCAATGACACGACACCGCCCGTGAGCAGGACGCCCACCACGCCTCCCACCAGCGCGAAGGGCAGCGTCCCCAGCGTCAACGCCACCAGCCGGCCCGACTGGAAGTCGAGGTACAGCACCATGGCGATCCCCAACACCGACAGGATGGAGATGGCCACCAGCCGCGCACGCGCCGACTGTCTTTCGGCATGCTCACCCAGGACCTCCGCGTGATGGCCCGCGGGCCAGTCCAGCCCCGCCACCACCGCCTGGATGTCGCCCACCACCGCGCCCAGGGAACGCCCCTCCGCGTCACATGTCACATCCAACCGGCGGGACGCACCCTCATGTTGGATGACATTGGGCACCGGGACCATCTCCACCCGGGCCACATCGCCCAGCCGGTAAGGAGCGCCGGAGGGCGACTGGAGGCGCAGGGCCTTCACCGCCGCCAGGTCCTGGCGCAGGGCGTCCTCGCCCCAGACCACCACATCCACCGTCCGCTCCTCGCGATACACCTCCCCCACCTTCGTCCCCTGAAGCAGCGTGGCGACCGCGCGCTGCACGTCGCCCGGCGTCAATCCCAGCCTTCGCCCCGCCTCCGGCTCCAGTCGTATCTGGATCTGCGGCACCAGCACCTGCGGCTCCACCTTCAGGTGCACCACCCCAGGAATCGCCCGGAGCTTCGCCTCCACCTCCCGGGCCCTGGAGCGCAGCACGTCGATGTCGGGCCCGAAGGAACGCACCACGATGGAGCCACTGGCCCCGCTGAGCACTTCCTTGATGCGCTCCTGGAGGTACGTCTGCACATCCCGCTGAAGCCCCGGATAGCCCTCGACGACCTCATTGATGCGCCCCACCGTCGCCGGGTAGTCGTCGACGGCGTCCAGGCTGATCCACAGCTCCGCGAAGTTGGGACCCACCACCTCGTCCGCCACCTCCGCGCGGCCAATGTGCGCACCGAAGTGACGGACACCGGGGATGGCGCGCAGCTCCTCGCTGGCGCGCAGCGCCGTGCGCAGGACCGCGTCCCCGGACGTTCCCGGCTTGGCCACCCAATGCATGAGGAAGTCCGACTCCTGGAAGTGCGGCAGGAAGCCCTCCCCCAGCGACACCGCCAGCACGCCGCCCGTGAGCAATACGGCGACGACCCCGCGAATCGCCAGCTTCGGACGGTCCATCACCCAGGCCACCAGCGGCTCCAGCCGCTCGCGCATCCACCGCCCCAGCCGGGGCTCCTTCTCCGCGTGCTTCAAGAACAGCAGGCACAGCACCGGGGTCACCGCGAGCGCGACCAGCATCGACGCGCCCACCGCCAGCACATACGCCACCGCGAGCGGCCGGAAGAACGCTCCACTGATGCCTTCCAACAGGAACACGGGAAGGAAGACGAGGATGACGATCACCGTCGCGTAGACAACCGCGCTGCGCACCTCCAGCGACGCCTCCAGGACCACCTGGAAGGCGGAGCGAGGGTTGCCCAACATCCGGTTCTCCGCCATCCGTCGCTGGACGTTCTCCACGTCGATGATGGCGTCATCCACCACCTCGCCCAGGGCCAGCACCAGGCCCGCGAGCACCATCGTGTCGAGGGTCGCCCCCACGAGCCGCAGCGCCACCACCGCGCCCATCAGGGACAGCGGAATCGCGACGAGGCTGATGGCCGCCGTCCGCACGTCCTGGAGGAAGGCGAACAGAACCAGGATGACCATCAGACACCCCAGCAGCACCGCATGCTGGAGGTTGCCCACCGCCTGTTCGATGAAGGTCGCCGGCCGGAAGATGCCGGGCACCACGGTGACGCCCTGGAGCGCGGGACGCATCTGCTCCAACACGGACTCCACCTGCGCGGTGACCTCCAGCGTGTTGCCCCAGGGCTGCTTCTCCACGATGAGGAGGATGCCGGCCTCGCTGTCGACGATGCCCTCGCCAATGGGAGGGGGGTGCCCCTCCTGCACCGTCGCCACGTCCGCGAGCCGGACGGCGGCCCCATTGCGGAAGGCCACGGGCGCCTCCTGGAGCGACTCCAGCGTGGCGCTTCCCACGAGGGTGAGCGACAGGCGCTGATTCGGCGTGTCGACGAAACCTCCCGACGCGGGGAGGCTCGCATCCCGCGCCACGCGGAGCACGTCGTCCAGCCGCACGTTCGCGGCGCGCAGCCGTTCGGGATCGACCTTCACCTGGAGCTGGCGGTCCCGCTGTCCCCAGATGGCGACATTCGCCACGCCGGGAATGCTCATCAGCCGGGGACGGAGCGTCCACCGCGCCAGGTCCGACAGGGCCATGCGGTCCAGCGTGTCGGAGCGCAGGCCCACCTTGAGGACCCGGCTCGTCGCCGACACGGGGGACAGCATCACCGGGGGACGCGCCACCCCGGGCAGCGTGGGCGCCAGGCGCGCCAGCCGCTCCTGCACCAACTGCCGTGCCCGGAAGAGGTCCGAGCCCCGGTCGAAGATGAGCACCACCGACGAAAGGCCCAGCACGGATTTGGAGCGGAGCGTCTTGAGCGCGGGCACGCCCGCGAGCCCGTTCTCCAGCGGAGTGGTGACCAGCTTCTCCACCTCCAGGCTGGACAGGCCGGGGACCTCCGTCTGGATTTCCACCAGCGGTGGCGCGAATTCGGGAAAGACATCCACCGGCATGGAGCGCAGGCTCACATAGCCCAACACCAGCAGGAGCGCGGCGGCGGCGATGGGAACCAGCCGGTAATGCAGACAGGCGGAGATGAGTCTACGCATTCGAGGTCAAGGCTCCATCCGTCAGTGGCCTGCGCCAAACTCGGTTCCAAACAACTCCACGGCGCCTGATGTCACGACGGACGTGCCCTCGGGAGGTCCGCGCTCCAGCAGCACATCCCCGCCCTCCTGCCGGAGCACATCCACCCGGCGCCGGGCGTACACATGCTCTGCCTGCCGCACGTAGACCCAGCCGCCTCCCAACGCGTCGTAGACGACGGCGGAGGCAGGGACGGCGAGCACCGGCACCTCCTTGCCCATCAGCAGGGTGATGCCCACCCGCTGCCCCGGAGCCAGGCGGACGGACGCGGGCAGTTCGAAGAAGCGGTCCACCGTGGCGGAGAGCGGATCCGCGCTGGGCGGCCCCATCACCGGCAGGGCCTCCACCCCCTCATCCCGTCCCGAAAGCAGCGCATGCACGCGCACCGGCGCATCCACCCGCACACGTGAAGCCTCGTCGACGAAGAGCGGGACGCGCACCCAGTTCGCGGTGACACCCACCACTTCGAAGAGCGGTGCCCCCGCCGTGACGGACTGGCCGGGTGCGACCGACACCTGTCGCAAGACACCATCCCGGGGCGCGCGCACCCGCAGGCTGACATCCGACTCCAGCGGGGAGCGGCTCACCATCTCCAGACGGGTCCGCGCGGTCTGGAGCTCCGTGCCCGCCACGGCCCGCTCCGCCCGGGCCTCCTCCACCCCGCGCTCCGTTCCCGCGCCGCCCTTCAGCAGCCGCTCCGCGCGAGCAAGCCGCCCCGACGTCACCTCATCGCGGGCCGTGGCGGCCTCCACCGCCCGGAGCGCCTGGGCATGGAGGTCCCGGTCCACGGTGGCCAGCGGAACCAGTCTCAACAACACGTCGCCCCGCTTCACGGAGGCGCCAGGGCGCAGCCCGGATGGCTCGCGCTCCGCGAACACGCCTCCCGCCACGGGCGCCGTCACCACCAGCGCGTTTCCAGATGGCACCACGACCTCACCGCCCACCCGCTGCCGTTGCGTCGCGGTCCTCTTCTCCACGGGCTGGACGCGCAGCGCCAATCGCTGCTCCGCCCGCGGAGTGAGCGTCACCGTCGCGAGCGCGGCCTCCTCGGTGTGGGCGCTGACCTTCGCCGCGGCGGGCGGTGGCGCGGCCTTCTCCTGATGACAGGAGAGGAGTTGGGCCACGCACGTGGAAACGAGCCAGAGCCGGACATGCCTATTCATGGGCCACTCCCTGTTTGCCAAGGCTGCGGTCCAACTGGGCGAGCGCACGGCGGAGATCTGCTTCAATGTCGAGGGCACGCAGGCGCGCGTCAGCCAGGCGGCGCAGCGACTCCAGCACCTGGAGGTACGGCGCATCGCCAGCCTCGAAGGCCTTGCGCACGCCATCGCTCGCGGCGGTCAGCGCCGGAAGGATGTCGGATTGGAAGGCCTCCAATGACAGGGTCGCCTGGAGGGCGCCTTCGCGCGCCGTCAGGACCTCGTTCGTCACCTGCTGCCGGAGCAGGAGGTAGCGGGAGGATGCGCGCATCAACTCCGCCTCCGCGCGCCCCGTACCGCCAGGGTTCCAGTTGAAGAGGGGAACCTCCAATTGGAAGCCCGGCACCCACAAGGCCTTCGGAGAGCCATCCGCCGCCGTCGACGGCTTCGTGTCCAGCCGCGCGAGCAGTTGGACGATGCGTGACCGCTCCCAGCCCAGCCGGTCTCCCGCGCCCTGGATGCCCAGCTCCGCGGCGCGCACGTCGGGCCTCGCGGCTTGCGCCAGTTGGAGGAGTTCAGCAAGGGGGCGCAGGGCCCGGGTGTCCTGGGGAGGTTCCAGGGGCTCCGCCTGTTCGAACAACGGGCTTCGCACCACCCCCATCAGCAGCCGCAGCCGCTCCCGGGCCAGCCGCGCATCGGTCGTCGCCCGCCGGGCGGTGTCCTCCGCCAGCCGGGCCTCCGCGCGCAGCGAGGCCACCTCCACCTGGGTGGCATCGCCCGCCGCCAGACGCGCCTGCACCAGCTCGAAGGTCCGCGACCACAGGGCGGCCAGCTCCGCGAGCGCCTCGCGCCGCTTCCGCGCGAGCACCCAGTCCGCGTGCGCGACCCGGACATCGCGGGCCAGGTCCAGACCGTTCTGGACGAGCCCTCGCGCGACCTGCTCCACCTGCACCTTCGCGGCGGCGACGCGCGCGGGGCGCTGCCAGAGGGAGAACAGCGGCAGCAGCAGCGAGGTTTCAATCGTCCGGGGCCCCACCGGCATGAGCAGCGAGAAAGTGGGGTTGGGCAGCGCACCAGCTTCGGCCAGGTCGGCCCTGGAGACACCGAGCTGCGCCATGTCGGCTTGAAGCGCGGCGCTGTTCCAGAGGGCCACCGCGACCGCGGTCCCCTCATCCAACCGCTCCACGCCCGCGAGGCCTGGAGGCAGGGAGGGCGCCTCGGGGGTCTCCGGCCCCACGGGCGCCGCGAGCGTCGAGAGCTCCGAGGACACCCAGGCTCGATCATAAGGAGAGGTGGCGCAGCCGCTTGTCATCAAGCACGCGAGCGCCACCCCGAGCGCCCTGTGTCTGCGAATCCCGTGTCTTGAAGGCATGCGGCCACCCTGCCAGCCGAGGGTAAACGGCGGCTGAACGCCTTCCCGGGGGCAAGAGCCGAGCCCTTTTCCGGGTGCTATAGCTCGCAGTGAAAGAGCCCTCATGCGAGTCCTTGTCGTTGATGATCATCAGGAGCTGCGCTCCCTCGTCACCCAGGCGCTGGAGCGGGACGGCCACGTCGTCCGGCAGGCGGAGGACGTGGAGCACGCGAGGCAGGCGCTCACCGAGGAGGTGGACGTCATCGTCCTCGACATCGGGTTGCCGGACGGCTCCGGGCTGACGCTCTGCCGCGAGCTTCGCGGGGACGGAGTCCAGACACCCATCCTCATCCTCACCGCGCACAACAGCGTGGTTGAACGGGTGGAAGGACTGGATGCGGGCGCGGATGACTTCCTGGGCAAGCCCTTCGCCATCGCGGAGCTGCGGGCCCGGGTGCGCGCGGTCGGACGCAGGAGGGACAGGACGAGCACCCTCCGCATCCAGTTGGGGGACGTGGTGCTCGACTTTGGCCGGCGCGAAGCACTGCGTGCCGGCAAGGTCGTCTCCGTCACCGCCAAGGAGTGGTCCATCCTGGAGACGCTCGCCTCCCACGGAGAGCACGTCGTCAGCCGGGATGCGCTGCTGGAATCCGTCTGGGGCGACATCACCGCCGGGGCGGCGAGCAGCCTGGAAGTCCTCATCGGAAGGATTCGCCGCAAGCTGGGCGACGACGTCGTGCGCACGCTGCGAGGCGCGGGGTATGGCCTTGGAAACGGCTGACGCGACGCGCTCCCGAGGCTCGATGGTGCACAGGCTGTCGCGCACCATGCTCGCGGTGGCCCTGGCGAGCAGCGCGCTCACGGCCGGGGCCACGGGGCTGCTCGCCTACCACATGCTGCTCGCGGGAGAGGACCGGCGGTTGCGGGACGCGGCAGTGGACCTGGTGGAGGAAGTGAAGGGACTGGGAGACGCGACGGCGGCAATCGAAGCCGACGCCGAGCAGAAGGAACTCGCGGCCTTCGGCATCCGCATCGCCCTCTTCTCCGCTGACATGAGGCTGGGGGGGAACCCGAACGTCCCCGTCCATTCCGGCTGTGATTGGTCCCAGGCGCCAGGGGGGGCGGGCATCCGGCGGTGTGGAGAGCAGGCGCACGGGCGGCTGGCCGTGGCGGAGGAGCAACTGGAGAGCATTCCCCGCCTCCGCCTCTTGCTGCCCCTGGCCGCCGCGATCGGCGCGTCCTGCGCAGCGCTCATCAGCCTCCTGATGAGTCGACGGGTGGCGCGCTGGGCGGCCCGCCCCCTCACCGAACTGAGCGCCTCCCTTTCGGGCATCGAACCGGGAGCGCCGCTGCCCGCGCCGCTCCTCACCGAAGCCCGCTACGGCGAGGTCGACGCCGTGCGCGTCGCGCTGGTGGAGCTGCTCACGCGCCTCCACGAGTCCCTGGAGCATTCACGGCGCTTCGCCGCGAACGCGGCCCATGAGCTGCGCACGCCCCTGGCGACGCTCCAGGCCGACCTGGAGCTCCAGGCGGAGACGTCGCCCCCGCCGGAAGTCGCCAGGGCGCTGGAACGGATGCACCGGACGGTGACCTCCCTGGCCACCCTCGTGGAACGCCTGATGGTGCTCGCGCAGGGAGCCGCCCCCGGCACGCTGGAACTGGTCGACACCGTCAGTCTGTCCCAGCTCGTCACGGAGTCCCTGCGCGCCCTTCCTCCGGACGCACGACAGCGCGTCGACGTCGAGGCCGGGACTCCGGGGCTCATCCCCGGGGACAGCCACCTGCTGCGCCAGCTCTTCGACAACGTGCTGGAGAACGCGCTCAAGTTCTCCGAGGGCGGACGCGTCCGGGTCCGCATCCACGAGGACGCGGACGCCACGCTCCTCGACATGCATGACGAAGGGCCCGGCATCGCTCCCGAGGATGCGATGCGCGTCTTCGAACCTTTCTACCGGACCGCGCGGGCCCGCGCCGAGAAGCCGGGCCATGGGATTGGTTTGTCCCTGGTGGCGCTCGTCGCCCGGGCCCACGGAGCGAGCGCGGTGTTCCTCCCGTCGGGACGAGGAGCGCATCTGCGCGTGTCCTTCCCGCACCAGGGCCATCCCGGCGCTGGCGACAGCCGCCCTTGAGCCGCCGCATCACCCCTTCCCAAGCCCCTCCGCCAGAGAACCCCTTCCGTGCCCATCCTCATCGTCGAAGACGAACTGCGAGTCCGCTCCTTCATCGCGCGTGGCCTCACGGAAGAGGGCTTCCGTGTGCGGGAGAGCAAGGACGGCGCCAACGCGCAGGAGCTGCTGCGCAGTGAACGATTCGACCTGGTCATCCTCGATTGGAGGGCCCCAGGGCTGTCCGGCATGGACCTGCTCCAGTCCATGCGCGCGAAGCAGGACCTCACCCCGGTCGTGATGCTCACCGCGCGCGACGCGGTCACGGATCGCGTCAGCGCGCTCAACGCCGGTGCGGACGACTCGCTGGTCAAGCCCTTTGCCTTCGAGGAACTGCTCGCGCGGGTCCGCGCGGTGCTCCGTCGGGTCGACCATCGCGCCAGCCACTACCTGACCCATGCGGATCTCTCCCTGGATCCCACGGGCCGGAGGGTGGTGCGCGCCGGGGTGGAGCTCACGCTGACCGCGCGGGAATACGCGCTCTTGAAGTTCCTCATGGAGCATGCGGGCGAAGTGGTGTCCCGGACGCGCATCGTCCAGGCCGTGTGGGGCCATGACTTCGAGACCTTCTCCAATGTCGTGGAGGTCTACATCCGCTATCTCCGGGCCAAGGTGGATCGCCCGTTCGGAGTCAGGCTCATCCACACGGTGCGAGGTGTCGGTTACGTGCTCCGCGGCCGTGCGTGAGGCGCCTCGCGCCACCTCCCGGCGCACATGCCAGCCCTGACAGGACCACACCGAGAAGGTCGTCACCGCTCGCGGGCCCCGGTGGACGGTCACGGAAGGCAGCTCCAACACCGAATCACAGTGCGCCCCCAGGCGAGACGCCGCATCGCGCAGCGGCTTGCGGGCGTCCGCGACAATCAAGGCGCTCTTCACCGGGCGCACCCGGTCCATCCAGAAGCCATACGCCAGCCCATGGCCCCCCAGGGCGGAGTCTGACTGCGTTTCCGGATGGTCCGGCAGATAGAACGCCAGCTCGCTCGCGGTCTTGTAACCCCAACCCACGACCAGGGGGGGCGGTGAACCGGCCGCGTCCCGGTAGCGTTGCACCGCGCGCGCCAGCTCCTTCCAGCCGCTCACCAGGTTGTCGCGCTCCCGGAAGGGAACCCAGGGGCACAGCGGCATCAGGTACATGCCAACCATCAGCACGGCCCCCACGCTGGTGCTCAGCAGCCCATAGGCCCGCACGCCCCGGTGGTGCCGCAACGCCCAACCGCCCGCGGCGGCGGCCACCAGCAGGCCGATGTACGCGGGGGCCACCCAGTTCATCTTCACCCAGTGCAGGGGGCTCACCAGCGTGAACAGGGCGAGCCCCGGCACGCTGGAAAACGCCAGCAATCGCTCCCGGGCCCCCCCGCGCCAGGCCTGTCTCACCAGGACACCCGCCGTCAGGAGCAGCGCCAGGTAGAGGAGCGGCCCCACGGCCACCGCTTGAAGCCCCAGGTAGCGCCCCACGAGATAGGCATGAAAGCCATCCACCGTCCGGGCGCGGCCGGTGGTCTGGAACGCGAAGGAAGCCCAGTCGTGCGACTGGTTCCAGAGCAACACCGGGGCGAAGACCGCGAGGGCGACAACGCACGCGACATAGGGAGAGGGGGTGCGCAGGGCCGCGCGCCCACGCGGGGTGGCCAGCGCCGTCGCCAACACCTGCAACGGCAGCAGGGCGGCGGTGTATTTGGAGAGCAGGCCCAGCCCACACAACAGGCCCAGCAGCAGCCAACGCCACCCGAAGCGACCCGGCCCGCGACCGTCCGGCAGGACCAGCTCGCAGAGCACGCGCAGCGCGGCGGTCCAATACAACACGAGCGGCACATCCGGCGTCATGACCACCGCGCCCAGGCCGAAGAGCACCGTGGCGTTCGCGGCGAGCGCGGTCAGCGCCCCCACCGCGGGAGCGTAGAGTCGCGCGCCCAACGAATACAGCAGGCCGGAGAGCAGGGCGGAGGACAGGATCGCCGGCAGCCGCACGGCCACCTCGGAGTCGCCCAGGAGTCGCACGGACAATGCCATCCACCATGCGCACATCGGGGGATGGTCCAGATAGGACAGGTCCAGATGCCGTGCGTATTGCCAGTAATAGGCTTCCTGCGGCGCCAGCTCCACCTGCCCCGCATAGACAAGCCGCACGAGCGCGAGTCCCAGGATGCCCGACAAGACCCATGGCCCCCAGGGCAGGGGAGAGGCATTCACGGACGTGCTCGGCATCCGACAATCATGCCCGAGACAGGCTGTCCCTGTCCGCGAAGCGGTTACCTCCTGAGGAACTTCTCATCGCGGTTTCACTTCCAGACAGGAGCCGCAATCGTATTCCATGGGAATTCCCGTCTACCTGTTCGCGAATGAGAAACGCCTCATCACCCTCCCATGCACGCCTCATCACCCTGACCCATCTTCCGGACCATGCGAGAGATTGAACTCAAGAGCGTGGTGGATGACCTCCTGTCGCGTCGACGACACGTCGAGGAAGCCGGAGGAACACTGCGCTTCGAAGGGATGATGATCGACCAACACTACACATGCAGCCCGGCGCGGGTGGGCGAGCGGTTGAGGTCGCGCACCTACCGCTCTGCCGCGAGCACCTGGGTGGAGCTGACCTGGAAGGGCCCCGCCCGTTCGGAGCAGGGCTACAAGGTGCGTGAGGAGCTGACCACCCGGGTCGAGGACGAAGCCATGCTGCGAGCCATCCTGGAGCGCACGGGCTTCATCCCCCAGGAGCACATCGAGCGGGAGATCGCCTGGTACAGGTTCCGCGGCGCCACCCTGCGCTTCGAACAGTTCGCCCACATGGACACGCTCGTGGAGGTGGAAGGTCCCCCCGAGGCCATCGAGCACGCCATCCGTGCCACCGGGATTCCACGCCCCCACTTCACCGCGGCCCCCCTGGCCGACTTCATCCAACGCTTCGAGGCACGGACGGGACGGACGGCGGTGCTCCGTGGCGAAGCGCGAACACCTCCTCACCGGGACGAGTACGCCTGCCTCCCACCCACCCAGGCAGCCCCGTGAGGAAAAACACCGGCCCCGTGTCGATTCCGCCGCCCATCACTCGTCGCACCGGTAGACCCACGAATCCCCCCAGGAGGCACCCCATGCGCTTCATGCTCATCCCCAGGCCGTCCACTCCGGAACCCACGCCCGCGCCGGCCGACGCGCCCTTCAACGAGGCCGTCTTCATCGCGCAGATGAAATTCAACGAGGAGATGCACAAGGCCGGCGTGCTCGTCGCCTCCGAGGGCCTCAGTGCCTCCTCCGCCGGTGCGCACGTCGTCTTCAAGGGCGGCAAGTCCGACGTGAAGGACGGCCCCTTCACCGAAACGAAGGAGCTCATCGGCGGCTTCTACGTGCTGGAGGTGAAGTCGAAGGAGGAGGCCATCGCCTGGGCCCGCCGCTACCCCGGCGGCATGGGCAACGATGACGTGGTGGAGGTCCGCCCCCTCACCGGCTCCGACGACATCCCGGCGGAGTTCCTGGAACTCATCAAGAAGGCCGCGCCCACCTGGAGCCAGTCCTTCGACAAGAAGTCCTCGTAACAATACCTGTGTAACAGTGTTGTCACCGGGGCCCTTCCGCCCGTGTCAGCCGGACGTGCTATGCGGCGCTTCCCCACCCCGGAGGCTCCGCCATGAATCCCCGTTCACTCGGACTCGCATGTCTTGTCGCATTCGCCGCTCCCGCCTGTAGCGGCCCCACCGAAGCCCCCACGGACGCCGTCGAGTCCGTGGAGACGACGGGCACCAGCACCGCCGCCGCCACGGTGGAGCGCCTCTACGCCACCGAGGCGTCGCTCACGCTGAGCTTCGAAACGCTGGGCACCTTCGAGACGCGCAACGGCGTGCGCTCGCTCATCCTCCACGCCACGGCGAACCGCTACCTGAGCAACGTGTTCAGCTACGTGCCCGACGACGCGTTCGGCGAGGCGAACATCATCAGCGAGCGCCGGCTGGAGGTGGTGCTCCCGGAAGGCCACGAGCTGAACTCGGTGCTGGCCGGACTGCCCCTGTTCGTGACGGTGGACACCTTCACGGGCACGCCCACGCACTACACCGCGCGCATCGAAGTGGCCCCGCGCTTCTATGACTTCCGCGGCTCCAACGCCGTGTGGGTGTCGGAGGACGTCACGCCCTACTACGTCGTGAACGGCCTGCAGTCGCTCGTGTACCGGGGCAACGTGGACGCGGCGGCCAGCGCCCTCACCGTCACCGCGCCGGACGGCATCCCCGCCGTGGGCAACGTGGACGCGGACAGCTTCAAGCTGGACTGGAGCTACGACACGCTGAAGCAGGCCATGGACCCGCACACCACGCCGCTCACCTTCACGGCGGCGCTCAACGCGGGCGGGACGGCGCAGAAGACGGGCCGGCTGGTCGGCCGCGTCACCAGCCTCGCGCTCACCACCGGGGATGCGTACGACGTCTGGCCGTCGCCCTCCTGCCAGCCCGCGACCTACGACTGCGTGCAGAACCAGCCCGCTGGCACGACGGACTTCTCCGCGTGCGGCACCTACCGCCAGGTGACGCGCTGCCTGTACGTCGCCAACGCGTGTGACGTGGGCTCGCCCCAGCCGCTGTCGCTGACGTCCATCAACGCCTCGGCGCTGGAGCCCGCGCGCGCGACGTGGAACGTCGGCTCCAACAACGGCGCGTGGCATGGCCTGTCCCCCATCACCGCGTTCCGCACGCCGTCGTGCCCCGCCACGACCCCCACCATCCAGGGCGTGGTCGCGAAGGTCGCCGAGCAGGACCAGTCCTTCCCGGATCCCTCGGGCGGCACGTACACCAACCGCGCGGGCCTGTCGCAGAGCATCCTCTTCACGTCGAACTACTACGGCGACGGCGCGGCGCTGCTCCAGGCGATTGACGCCTTCGCGGGTGGCGGCGACGTGCAGGCGTGGCTCTACACCCAGGGCGTGTCCTGCCATAACTGCCACGAGTTCGACACGCGCGCCGTCCTCTACTACCCGGCCACGCGCAAGGTCGTCGTGCTCGACGGCTACTACGGCTACGACTCCTGAGTTGAATCCCCCGCGCCGCCTGCATCGCGGCGCTTGAAACAGGTCCCCTCGCCTGCCCTCCGTGGAAGGAGGGGGGGACCCTGGCCGCTGCGCGCCCCACACCGTCACCAGGGCGCGCAGGCCCACCCTCTCCGTCTCCGCCCTCGACACGACCGAAGCTCCGGCGGACGGCCCGTGTAGGTTCCCAGCCCGGACGCCCGGCGCCCCGCCCGCCCACCGAGCCCCTTGCGGGCCCGCCTTCCCCTGGAGCGTCCGGGAGGGTAAGCACGCGGGCGATGAATCAACTCGTCAACACCACCCCGCCGCCGCAGGACGCCCCCGTTCCTCCCACCCCCAGCGTGGAGGAAGTGCGCCGCGCCATCGACCTGCTGCGGACGCTGACCGAGCACCGCATCCTGCTCACCCGCCTCCCGGAAGAAGACCACCACGGCCTGCTCGCCGCCGCCGGCCGGCTGGTGCACCCGGACAAGGCCGCCAAGTCGAAGCTGCTGAACACGCTCAAGCGCGAGCGCAAGGTCGAGAAGCGCGACAAGGACCGCGTCGTGCGCGCCAACACGGAGATCCGCGCGCTGCGCCGCGCCCCCGTGCTCACGCTGCCGATGCTGCCCCCGCCGCCGCCCACGGAGACCGAGGAGCGCGTGCTGGAGGAGCCTCGCAAGTGCTACGTGTGCAAGCAGGAGTACCGCAAGCTCCACTTCTTCTACGACATGCTGTGCAGCGCATGCGGGGACTTCAACTACTCCCGCCGCACGCAGCAGGCGAACCTCAACGGCAAGGTGGCGCTCATCACCGGCGCCCGCGTGAAGATTGGCTTCCAGGCGTCGCTGATGCTGCTGCGCTCGGGCGCGACGGTCATCGCCACCACGCGCTTCCCGCAGGACGCGGTGCTCCGCTACGCGCGCGAGCCGGACTTCGCGGACTGGTCCCACCGGCTGCACGTGCACGGCCTGGACCTGCGCCACGCGCCCAGCGTGGAGCTGTTCGCGCGCCACATCGAAGAGACGCACGCGAAGTTGGACATCCTCATCAACAACGCGGCGCAGACGGTGCGCCGTCCGCCGGGCTTCTACCGGCACCTGCTGGAGGGTGAGCTGCGGGACGCGAACACCCTGCCCCAGGAGGTGCGCCCGCTGCTCGCCGGCCACCATGCCTGCATCGCGGCACTGCGGCCCGCCCTCAATCCGGGCACCCCGGGCAACGTGCTGAGCGCGGGTGACACGGACGTGAGCACGGCGCTGTCGGCCACCACGTGGCGCAGCAGCGACCCGGCGCTGGGCATCCACTCGTCGGCGGCGCTGTCGCTCCTGCCCTACGCGATGGAGCAGGAGCCCGACACGCAGGCGCTCTTCCCGCAGGGCCGGCTGGACGCGGACCTCCAGCAGGTGGACCTGCGCAAGACGAACTCCTGGCGCCTGAAGCTGTCGGAGGTGCAGACCTCGGAGATGCTGGAGGTGCACCTCATCAACGCGGTGGCGCCCTTCATCCTCGTGGGCAAGCTCAAGCCGCTGATGATGCGCGACCGCTCGCAGCCGGGCCACATCGTCAACGTGTCCGCGATGGAGGGCAGCTTCTCGCGCGGCACCAAGACGGACAAGCACCCGCACACCAACATGGCCAAGGCCGCGCTGAACATGATGACGCTCACCTCCGCGGCGGACTACGCCCGGGACGGCATCTTCATGAACGCGGCGGACACCGGCTGGGTGACGGACGAAGACCCCATCCTCCACGCCGAGCGCAAGGTGCAGGAGCTGGACTTCCAGCCCCCGCTGGACATCGTGGACGGGGCCGCGCGCATCGTCGACCCCATCATCACCGCCATCAACACGAACGAGTTCGTCTGGGGCAACTTCTTCAAGGACTACCGCCCCACGAACTGGTGACCGCGTCCCGTCAGCGCAACGCGCCCCAGTTGTAGGTCGCGTTGCCGCCGCCGGTCAGCACCCGCCAGTACGTGCCTTGATACCCATACGTGTCCTTGATGGCCTTGTAGTTGCTGGACACGTTCCAGTCGTTCGGGCTCGTCGTGCCCAGGTTGTAGATGAGCGAATCGCCCCACACGGAGTAGATGGTCCACGGATGGGAGTCGAGCACCGACACCGTCCCGTAGCGGCTGTCTCCCCAGCGCACCGGCAGCTTGTCCGTCTCCGCCACCATGCGCGGTTTGTTGTAGCCCGCAAGCCCCGTGTAGAACTGGGCCGGGAAGTAGGGATTGCCGTGGTAGATGTCCACCGCCACCACGTCCACGCGGTCGCTGCCCGGGTAGTAGGCCGCCGCGTCCCCTCCGTACGTCCCGTCCCACTCATACGGCGACCAGACGAAGATGAGGTTCTTCAGCCCGCGCGTCTTCACCAGGTAGTCGTGCGCGATGTTCCAAAGCTGCTTGTACTGGTACGGATCCTGGTTCGCCCACCAGAACGGTGACGCGCTCCCCTTCTTGTTCATCTCGTGGAAGGGGCGGTACAGCACCGGCACGCCCGCGTCCCGCAGGAGGGTGAGCTTGTCCGCCGCGAAGGACAGGTCGCGCAGCAGCGCCTGGTACTCCGCCGTGTTGGCCTGCCAGTTGATGACCCGGCCCATCCAGTTGTAATCCATCCACGACTGCCGGAAGTTGTTCGGCCAGCTCTTCACCGGCGCGCCCGGGTAGGACTGGTGGAAGCTGAAGCCGACGATGCCCTCCCCGTAGACGAACCGGTCGCGCGCGAAGCCCACCGCGTAGTCCACGTACGACTCGCTGTAGGTCGCGCGGTTGTTGCCCGGCCCGAAGTCGAACTCCACGAAGCCCGGACGCCGGCCGGAGATGTCTCCCACCTTCACCCAGTACTCGCCCGCGTAGGACTCCTTCTGGGCCTCGCAGTGCTGACCCATGATGGTCTGCTTCGTCCCACCGTTGCGGCTGTTGTTCTCCAGGTCCGTCAGCAGGTTGTAGACCTTCTGCGCCTGCGCCGTAGGGCCCGGCGTGCTCAGCGTCCGGGACACCTGCGCCCGCGCCGGGCCCGCGCCCAGGCACAGCACCAGCGCCGCCAGGAGCGCCAGGGCGGACGGGAAGGAAGAGGGGGTGGAACGGGGGACATCCATCACGTGGGGACCTCCAGGGGCTGCCCGGGAAGCGGGCAAGGTGCCACCAGTCCACCCGGGATTACATGAATTTCAGCAAAACCTGATTTGTCCACCCACGGTCGGGGCGGGTCCCAAGGGCCCGGATTCACTGCCAGCGGGCCTGTCCGGTGGTATCAAGCGACCATGTCTGAAAAGCCTTCGTCCCTGTTCGACGCGGTCCCCGTGGAGATGGACTTCCCGGCCGAGGAGCGCCGCGTCCTGGCATTCTGGAAGGAACGCGGCATCTTCGAGAAATCGCTCAAGGCGAACGAAGGGGCCAAGAGCTTCGTCTTCTACGAAGGGCCGCCCACCGCGAACGGCCTGCCCCACAACGGCCACGTCCTCACGCGCGTCATCAAGGACCTGTTCCCCCGCTACCAGACGATGCGGGGCCACTACGTGCCGCGCAAGGCGGGCTGGGACACGCACGGCCTGCCGGTGGAGGTGGAGGTCGAGAAGGAGCTGCGCATCCACGGCAAGGCCGAGATCGAGCGCTACGGCGTCGAGCCCTTCACCGAGCGCTGCATCGAATCCGTCTTCCGCTACACGGCAGAATGGGAGCGGCTCACCCAGCGCATCGGCTTCTGGGTGGACCTGAACGAGGCCTACGTCACCTACCACCGGGGCTTCGTGCAGAGCGTGTGGTGGGCGCTCTCGGAGCTGTTCAAGAAGGGCCTGCTGTACCAGGGCCACAAGGTGGTGTGGTGGTGGCCGCGCGGCGGCACCGCGCTGTCCGCCGCGGAAGTGGGCCTGGGCTACAAGACGGTGGACGACCCCAGCGTCTACGTGGCCTTCCCGCTGCGCGAGGCTCCGGACACCGCGCTGCTCATCTGGACGACGACCCCCTGGACGCTGCCGTCCAACATGTACGCGGCCGTCAACCCGTCGGTGGACTACGTCACCGTGGACGCCGGGGACCGCAAGCTCATCATCGCCGCCGCGCTGCGCGAGGAGCTGGCGAAGAAGCTCAAGAAGGACCTCCCGGTCCTGTCCACGCAGAAGGGCAAGGAGCTGGTCGGCAAGCGTTACACGCCGCCCTTCGACACGTACTTCGCGAAGGACGCCGACGCGACGCTGCCCCTCAAGGACGGCGGCGAGGACTCCGTGGGCTGGCGCGTGCTGGCCGCGGACTTCGTCACGTTGGACAGCGGCACGGGCATCGTGCACACCGCGCCTGCCTTCGGTGAGGACGACTACGACGCCTTCCGCAAGGACCGGCTGCGCTTCAAGAACCCGGACGCGCTGGAGATGCGCTGCGCGGTGAAGCCGGACGGCACGTTCTCCGAAGAGGTGCCGCTCGTCACCGGCCGCTTCGTGAAGGACGCGGACAAGGACCTCCAGCGCAACCTGAAGGAGCGCGGGCTGCTCATCCACACGGAGCAGTACCGCCACGAGTACCCCTTCTGCTGGCGCGCGGACGAGGACCCGCTCATCCAGTACGCCCGTCCCGCCTGGTACATCCGCACCACGTCCGTCATCGAGCAGGCCAAGGCCAACAACCAGAACGTCAACTGGGTGCCGGAGCACATCAAGGACGGCCGCTTCGGCGACTTCCTGGCCAACAACGTGGACTGGGCCCTGTCGCGCGAGCGCTACTGGGGCACGCCGCTGCCGCTGTGGATCCACTCGGAGACGGGTGAGACGGAGGCGGTGCCGTCCATCGCGGAGCTGCGCCAGAAGCCGGGCAACAACGTGGCCGCCGTGGAGGCGGAGCTCAAGGCGTTCCTCGCCGGCAAGCCGCACGAATCCAACGCGGAGCACCTGCTGGTCCACAAGCCGTGGATCGACAAGGTCACCTACGAGAAGGCCGGCACCGGCGGGAAGTTCCAGCGCGTCCCCGAAGTGGTGGACGTGTGGTTCGACTCCGGCTGCATGCCCTTCGCGCAGTGGGGCTTCCCGCACGCGGAGGGCTCCAAGGAGACCTTCAACCGTGCGTTCCCGGCGGACTTCATCTCGGAGGCCATCGACCAGACGCGCGGCTGGTTCTATTCGCTGCTGATGGTGAGCACGCTCATCTTCGACGAGGAGACCCAGAAGCGCATGGGCCTCACGCCGAAGCGTGAATGGCCCATGCCGTACAAGAGCTGCATCGTGTTGGGCCACGTTTCCGACAAGGAGGGCAAGAAGGAGTCCAAGTCCAAGGGCAACTACACCCCGCCGGAGATCATCCTGGACGAGGTGCGCATGGACTTCGCGGTGCTCACCGCCACGGAGGCCGGCGTCCCCGCGGAGCCCGGCGTAGCGCTCATCGCGCGCGAGGACCTGGAGGGCCTGGACACGCAGGAGGGCGCCCGCGTGCAGCTCTTCCGCCCGGACCGGCCGGACACCGCTGTCACCGTGACGGTGAAGGTGCACAAGAAGCTCAAGCGCCGCGTCATCCTGCTGGCCCCGGCGGAGCTACAGGCGCTGGACGTGAAGCCGTCCGCGCGCGGCGTGGACGTGATGCCGGTGGAGGTGCCCCGGTTGGCCCCGGGCGAGCGCGTGGTGCTCAAGGACCCGGCGACGAAGGCCCCGGGCGCGGACGCGTTCCGGTGGTTCTTCTACGCGGCGAGCCCGACGTGGTCCAACACGCGCCACTCGCTGGCGAACGTGCGGCTGTTGCAGAAGGACTTCCAGGTCAAGCTGCGCAACGTCTACTCGTTCTTCACCATCTACGCGAACATCGACGGCTTCAACCCGGCGAAGGGCAACGCGGGCGCGACGGAGGCGCCGTGGATTGCCATCCGCAAGAGCGAGGGCTGGCGCGCGGTGAAGGACCGGCCCGTGTTGGACCGGTGGATCCTCTCCGAGGTGCAGCTCACCCTGCGCGACGTGGCGAAGGCGCTGGACACATATCAGGTGTACGACGCGGCCCAGCGGATGGTGGCGCTGGTGGACGCGCTGTCCAACTGGTACCTGCGCCGCAGCCGCGAGCGCTTCTGGGCGCCGGGCTTCGAACAGGACAAGCAGGACGCGTACTTCACGCTGTACGAAGCGCTCACCACCATCACCGCGCTGTCCGCGCCGTTCATCCCGTTCTTCACGGATGAGATGTGGGGCAACCTGGTGGTGAAGCCGTGGCCCAAGACGCAGCCGGAGAGCGTGCACCTGGCGCGCTTCCCGGACGTGGACGCGAGCCTCATCGACGAGGGGCTGGCCGCGGAGATGGGCGCGGTGCGCGAGCTGGTGTCGCTGGGCCTCAAGGTGCGCACGGAGAAGCAGCTCAAGGTGCGCCAGCCGCTGTCCCGCGCGGACGTCATCCTGTCGCGCCGCGAGCTGTCCGAGCGCGTGGCCGTGTACCAGGAGCTCATCTCCGACGAGCTGAACGTGCACACCGTGAAGCTGGTGGAGCCGGGCAGCCCGGAGGCGGACGTGGTGCGCTACCGCGTGCGTCCCAACCTGCGCGCCATGGGCAGCCGGCTGGGACCCAAGCTCGCGCCGGTGCGCAAGGCGTTCGACTCCGGCGACGGCCGCGCGCTGCACCACGAGCTGCTCCAGACGGGCAAGGTCGCCCTCAACGTGGGCGGCGAGGACATGGTCTTCCCTGCCGAGGAGCTGGAGACGCTGGTGGAGGCGCAGCCCGGCTACGCCGCCGCTGGAGCGGGCGTGGGCGTGGTGGTGCTCCACACGCAGCTCACGGAGTCCCTGGTGGACGAGGGTCTGGTGCGCGAGCTGCTGGCGCGCGTGCAGGGCGCTCGCAAGGACATGAACCTGGGCTACACCGACCGCATCCGCCTGTGGGTGGACGGCGATGACCGGGTGAAGCGCGTCGTCGACGCGGCCCGCGAGGAAGTGTCCCGCGAGACGCTGGCCGCGGAGATCCACGTGGGCCCCGAAGGCCTCAAGGGCACCGAGGAAGAGGACAGCCTCAACGGCCTGCCCGCGCGCATCCGCGTCGAGCGCGCCTGAGTCGTTGACGCCCCAAACGGGCGCGAGCGCTCCGGGGTAGCAACCCACCCGGGGCGCCAAACACAGACAGGCCGTGTGGCAGCGGGAAGGACCGGGAGGGCGTCACCGCCGTCCCGCCCTACTCCCGCCTTGCCGCGTCAGCGGGGGCCGTGCTACGCGACGGGCCTCCCCTTGATTTCGCAAATCATTCTCAACATGCCCATCCTGTCTCGAAGCCGCGCGCGCCTCCTCGTCCCGGGAGCGCTGTTCGGCGCTTCGGTCGTCCTGTCCTCGTCGGCCCTGGCCCAGGAGCCCGTCGCGCCGCCGGAGTCCCCGGCGCCCTCGGAGTCGTCCCCCGTCGTGTCCCCGTCCGAGGCCCCTGCCCCGGCTCCGACCCCGGCTCCGGCGACCTCCACGGATCCAGAGGAGACCTTCACGCTGCCCACGGTGAACGTGGAGGCGGAGCGGGAGCGCGCCACCGGGCCAGTGAAGGGCTTCACCGCGCGCCGCAGTGGCAGCGGCACGAAGACGGACACGTCGCTGCTGGAGACGCCGCAGTCGGTGTCGGTGGTGGGCCGGGCGCAGATGGATGCGCAGCAGGTGCAGTCCGTGGTGGAGGCCACGCGGTACACGCCCGGCGTGCGCTCGGAGACCTTCGGCGCGGATTCGCGCAACGACTGGTTCCTCATCCGGGGCTTCACGTCGCAGGAAGGCGGCTACTTCCAGGACGGGCTCCAATTGTACTCCAGCAGCTTCGCCACCTGGCGCATCGAAACCTTCGGCCTGGAGCGCGTGGAGGTCGTGCGCGGCCCCGCGTCGGTGCTCTACGGCGGCACGTCTCCGGGCGGTCTCATCAACCTGGTGGGCAAGCGTCCGCCCACGGACGGGCCGGTGCGCCACGTGGAGGTGGGCGTCAACGAGTTCGCCAACGGCTACGCGGGCGTGGACCTGGGCGGCGCCATCGACGCGGGCAATCACTGGCGCTACCGGGTGACGGCGCTGGCGCGCGGTGGCGGCACGCAGGTGGACGACATCGACAACAACCGGCTCTTCCTCGCGCCGGCGCTCACCTGGGCGCCCACGGAGCGCACGTCGCTGACGCTCTACGCGAGCCTGCTGGCGGACCGCACCCGGGGACAGAACTTCCTGCCCTACGTGGGCACCGTGGTGGACGCGCCGTATGGCCGCATCCCCACGGACTTCTACACCAGCGACAAGAGCCTGGACCGCTTCAAGCGCGACCAGCGCTGGTGGGGCTATGAGTTCGCCCACCGCTTCGGCGACACCTTCACGGTGCGCCAGAACCTGCGCTACGCCCTCCTGGACCTGGACTTCCAGACGCTCTACGGCGTGGGCTACGCGGGCGACCCGGCCGAAGCGCAGCTTGCGCGCGGCAACTTCGTGACGCTGCCGAGCGCGAACCTCTTCACCGTGGACACCCAGGGCGAGGCGCGCTTCACCACCGGCCCCGTGCACCACACGGTGCTGGTCGGCGTGGACTTCAAGCACTACCGGCTGGAAGACGAGCAGGGCTACGAGGCGGGCGTGCCGCTGGACCTGCTCAACCCCGTGCGCGGCGACTTCACGCCCACCACGACGCGCTACACGGACAACCGCTCCACGCAGGACCAGTTGGGCGTCTACCTCCAGGACCAGGTGCGCTTCGGAGAGCACCTGGACCTCGTGGTGAGCGGGCGCCACGACTGGGTGGGCCTGGCGGTGGACAACGCGCTGACGCCCGCGGCCAGCTATGACGGCAGCGAGAGCGCGCTGAGCGGCCGCGCGGGCCTGCTCTACCGCTTCGACAGCGGCGTCGCGCCGTACGTGAGCATTTCGCGCTCCTTCAACCCGGTGGCCGGCACGAAGACGGACGGCACGCTGTTCGAGCCGGAGACGGGGCAGCAATTGGAAGCGGGCGTGAAGTTCCAGCCGGAGAACACGCGCCTGATGGTGGGCCTGTCGCTCTTCGAATTGAAGCGCCAGAACTTCGTCACCACCGACGGCGCCTTCAACCAGCTCCAGATTGGCGAGGTGCGCTCGCGCGGCTTCGAGGTGGAGGCCAACGCCACGCTGCTGCGCGGCCTGAGCCTCATCGGCTCCGCGTCGCTGTACTCGCTCGAAATCACGGAGGGCACGGAGCTGGAGCTGGGCAAGCGGCCGGTGGGTGTGCCGGAGGTGATGGCGTCGCTGTGGCTGGACTACACCTTCCAGGACGGCGCGCTGCGAGGCTTCGGCGCGGCGGCGGGCGTGCGCGGCGTAGGGGCGTCCTACGCGGACCGAGAGAACACGCTGGAGGTGCCGGGCTTCACGCTGGTGGACGTCGGCGTGCACTACGAGCGCGGCCCGTGGAAGGCGGCGCTCAACGCCTCCAACGTCGGGGACAAGACCTACGTGTCCTCGTGCAGCTCCGCGTCGGCCTGCTTCTACGGCGAGCGCCGCCGCGCGTCCGCCAACGTCGGCTACACCTGGTAGCCGTCACGCGTTGAGGAGGGGTCCTTCCGGAGCATCACCGCCCGGAAGGGCCTCCACCGTCCGCCGCCTGCGCAGCCCCCAGGCGAGCCCCCCACAGCACAGGGCCATGCAGCACAGCAGCAGCTCCGACAGGAACACCGGCGGCAGTCCCCTCGCCAGCGCCGTGAACAGGTTCGCGTCGCGGAGCGCCACGTCGCCCACCACCACCCCGCCGAACAGCACCGCGGCCATCGCGCACAGCACGCTGGCCACCTGCCGGGGCGCCCACCGCGGCACGAGCGCGACGACGACCGCGAGCGCCCACGCGCCCACGTACAGGCCGAACTCCCAATCCGCCCGCCGCGCCAGCGTCCACGGCAGCACGCGGTTCGCGGCGAAGTAGACCGCCGTCCCGAAGGCGAGCCCCGACGACACACCCACCGTCAGCCGCTCCAGTACCCGGTTGCCCCGGTGCTTGCGCGAAGGGTCCCGGCGCTCCAGCCACACGAGGTTGCCGGTGACGAGCACCGCGCACATCGCCAACGCGAGCAACGCGTAGAGCGGCTTCATCAGCGCCTCCGCGAACCGGCCCGCATGCAGATCGAAGAGGAGCCGCTCGAAGGTGAAGGCCGGCGTGCGGGACCCGACGCTGGACCCGAACGTCTCGCCGCTCACCGCATCCACATGGGCGAAGTGATCCGGCCCCAGCGGCGCGAGCTGGAAGTACACACCCGCCCACGCCCTGGCATCACCGGCGTGGTGGAGCTCCACGTAGCGGGGAACCCCCTCCGCGCCAGGGACCGACTGGCGAGCACGCGCCACGACCGTGTCCAGCGACAGCATGGACGCCTCGCGTCCAGTGGCGTCACGCAACGGTTGCTCGTGTCCGCGAAGCCGCGTCACCCGGTCCGCCTGGCCTCGATACACCGTGGAGCCGAAGCCCTGGGCCGCGAGCGCCGACAGACAAAGCACCGCGCCCGACCACGCCAGCATCGCGGTGAAGGGCAGCCCGAAGACGCCCAGCACCTTGTGCGCATCCGACGCGGAGAAGCGCGGCTTCACGGTGGGCCGGAAGCGCCACCACTGCGCGCGCAGGTCCTTCAGGTGGATCCACAGGCCGCTCACCAACGCCATGAGCAGCGCGACGGACACCACGCCCGTGAACTCCATGCCCCACGGCACGCGGTAGAAGAAGTGCATCCAATACAGCTCGCTGGCCAACCGGCTGCGCTCCGGCAGCGCGGTGCCGGTGGCGGGGTCCAGCCACAGCACGCGGAGCCCCGAGGGCTCGAAGAGGTACGCGGTGATGAACCGCGTGTCCTCGTGCGTGAGCAGGCCCACGTGCGAGCCCACCGGAAACGGCCCCTGCTCCTTCACCCGCGCGAGCATCGCGTCGAAGGACGGCGGGGCCTCCGAAGCCGGGGCGATGTGGAGCGCGGGCTCCTGCCAGAACTCCAGGTCCTCGCGGAACATCGCGAAGACGCCACAGAAGAAGATGACGAACAGGAAGAGGCTGGCGATGACGCCCGCCCACGCGTGCAGGTCGAACTGGATGCGGAAGGTGCGAGGCGACAGCTTCATCCCGGCCCCCGCACGAACAGCGCGAGCACCACCGGCACCACCACCGCCAGACACACGCTCCAGGCAACCCGGCCGCTCCTCGCCAGGGGCAGCGCGCACGCAAGCCCCACCCACACGGGCAACACCGCGTGGAAGCCCACCGCGAACGCCAACGGCCCCGACACCGGAAGGAAGGCCATCACCGCCGCGCCCACCGCGAACGCCGCGAGCGGCGCCCCTACCACCGTCGCCAGCGTCCGCGCGGCGGAGTGGTTCGCGGCCTTGTCCTCGCGAGGCTCCTTCATGATCCGAAGCCCGTCAGCACCACGGGAAGAAGCCCCACGGCCCCGCTCACCCACGCGACGGTGCGGGCCCTCGCGGGGCGGGGCGCCAGCAGCAACACCAGCACCGAGGCCACCGTCATCGCGAGCACCGACAGCACCAGCAGCCCCGCCACCGGACCGAAGCCGCCCAGGCAGCACGCCAGGCACGCGAACCCCGGCACCGCCGCGAGCCACCGCTCACGACGTCCCGACCCCAGCCACGACACCGCCGACACGCAGAACGCCAGCGCCGCGAGATTCAACATCGTGGGCACCCGACGTCCCGGCTTCCTGATTTAAAGTTGATAATGACTTGCATCCTCATCAGCCCCCACCGCCCCTGTCAAGGCGGACGGGCGCGGGCGCCGAGCGTCGAAGCACGGACAGAGTGGCCATCCCACGCTCCCCGCGCGGGCGCGCTCCCAGATGATGGCGGGATGAGCGAAACCACGCCCCTGAAGGGAAGCTGTCACTGCGGTGCGACGACGTTCGAGGTCGCGGCGCCGCCGAAGGAGGTCACCCGCTGCAACTGCACGTTCTGCTCGAAGCGGGGCCCGCTCTGGGCCTACTACGACCCGGAGCAGGTGAAGTTCACGAGCCGCGAACAGGTGGGCACGTACGACCGCAACGCGCCCGTCGCCCACCACCACTGTCAAACCTGTGGTTGCGGCACGTGGACGGACACCCCCGTCTGGGAGAACAACGCCGTCGTGCCCGGCAGGGCCAAGGTCGGCATCAACTCGCGGCTGTTCGACGACTTCAACCTGGACGCCGTGCGCGTGGTGTTCCTGGACGGGCGCAACCTCTGGTAGCGCTACTTCGCCGGTGACGGGAAGTCGGTGGACAGCGACAGGTGCTTCCACTGCGCGTCCTCGGCCTTGAGCGCATCGAGCCGCGCGCTCGCGAGTCCGAAGGCGTCGCTGCCCAGCAGCAGGTGCAGCGGCGGCGACTCCAGCGCGACCACCTGGAGCAGCACCTGGGCCGCGCGGTCCGGGTCGCCCGGCTGATTGCCGGAACTCTCCCGCATCCTCTCCGCGACCGCGCCCACCGTGGGCGCGTAGTCCGGCCCGATGGCGGGGATGGTCATGGAAGCGCCCGCCCAGTCGGTGCGGAAGCCGCCCGGCTCCACGATGGTCACCTTCACGCCGAAGGGGGCCACCTCCTTGGACAGCACCTCCGAGAAGCCGCCCACGGCCCACTTCGCGGCCTGGTACGCGCCCAGGCCTGGCGTGGAGAGGCGGCCTCCCACGGACGACACCTGGATGATGTGTCCAGAGCGCTGGGCCCGGAGCACTGGCAGCGCGGCGCGAGTGACGTTCACCACCCCGAACAGGTTGGTGTCGAGCTGCGCGCGGAACGCGTCGTCCGTCATCTCCTCGATGGACGCGAGGTCGCCGTAGCCCGCGTTGTTCACCACCACGTCCAGGCGGCCGAACGTCTCCACGGCGGTCTTCACCGCGGCCTGGGCCTGTTCGGGCATCGTGACGTCCAAGGCGACGGCCCGGACCCGGTCGCCGTAGCGCTCCACCAGTGAGGCCAGTTGCTCCGGCTTGCGCGCGGTGGCGACCAGCCGGTGCCCGGCCGCCAGCACGGCTTCCGCGAAGCTGCGCCCCAGCCCTCGGGAAGAACCAGTGATGAGCCAGACGCGGGACGACTCAGGGGAAGCACCCATGGTGGAACTCCTTTTCAACTAACTGGTTGGTTACATGGTTATAACGGGGACGCGACGGGGTGCAACCCGGAGTGGGGTGGGGCATGTTGGGAAGGTATGGCGGGTGACGCACAGAAGACCCGGCAGCGCCTGTTGGAGGCGGCCGCGGCGGAGTTCTCGGAGCGGGGCATCGCGGGCGCGCGCGTGGATCGCATCGCTGCGTCCGCGGGCTGCAACAAGGCGCTCATCTATTCGTACTTCGGCAGCAAGGAGCAGCTCTTCGACGCCGTCTTCGAAGCGCACGTGGCGGAGGTGGCGCAGGAGACGCCCATCGACGCGAGCGACCTGCCGGCCTATGCAGGCAAGCTGTTCGACGGCTTCCAGGTCCGGCCCCAGGTGCTGCGCCTGGCCACCTGGTACGAGTTGGAGCACAGCCCCGAGACAGGAATCCCCGAACGGGTGCTCAAGAACAACCAGCACAAGGTGGCGGCCATCACCCGGGCCCAGCGCGAGGGCATGGTCACGAAGCACTTCGCGGCGGACGAGCTGCTGGCGCTCGTGCTGGCGCTCGCCAAGACGTGGTCCTTCCCGCTCTCCTACTGCGCTGGGCCCACGACGCCGAGCCCGGCGGAGATCCGCAGGCGCCGCCGGTCGGTTGTCGAAGCGGTGCGCCTGCTGGTGACGCCCGTCAGTCCCGGTCCGTGAGGCCCGTCATGGCATGCACCCACGCATGGCCTTCCGCCTTCCCTCGAACGCTGGCTACAACGCCCTGATAGGAAGCATCCGGCGGAGCATGGTTCTCAACGCAGAACCCTGCCTGCTCATGGAGTTGCGAAGCACGGGGACGATGTTCCGGAGGGATGTCTCCACCTTCAATGACTCGAGGATGGTCGAGGACTTCGACATCCGACTGCCGCAGGTCGTCGTGCGCCGGGAGCATTTCGATGCGCTGCGGAGGGCCCTCCGGCAATGGCAGGTCGACCAGGAGGAGTTCAGCGTGGACCTGGACTGGGGCGACGTCACCCTCACCTTCGAAGTCGCGCACCGCACCGACATGAGCGCCAGCCTCTGGAAGCCCGCCTTCACCCTCTACTACTCCTGCCCGAGCAACCGCATCGAGGTCACATTCCTGGTGGACGCCTCGTGCCTGCTGGAGTGGAGCGAAAGCCTGGATCAGGCCGTGTCGTTCCCGAACTGAGACTCATCCCGCCCGCCAGGCCTGCGGTCGAGGCAGCGGTGTCCCGAGTGGAATCCTCGCAAGTTCCGGGAGCAGCTCGTACGCAGGCAGGGGTCCCAGACCTTCCAGCTCGGCGAGCCGCAGGAGCGCCAGTCCGTCGAGGTAGACCTTCCCCGTCGTCGCCGCGACCTCCTCGTCGAAGTCGAGCTGCTTGCGATAGGCGCGATACTCACGCTTGCGTTCGGTCACGAGCGTCTGGAGCGCCTGCGAGAAGCGATCCGGATTCTTCTCCATGAGTTCACGGCATGCGTGCAATCGCATGTCAGGGTCACCCTCCTCCACCACGGATGCCCAGCGCTCCAGCGCCAACTCCAACCCGGCGGTGTCGCGGGGTGCGAGGACCCATAGGTGCAGGAAGCGAGAGAAGAGATAATCCTCCTCGTATTCGAGGTCCTGCGCATGCCGCGTCGGGGAAAGGCGGGCGATGGCGCGAGCCGTGTCCAGGTCACCGGAGGCCAGCGCATCACTGAAGCCGCAATTGTCACTGGCGAGCAGGAACTCCGGCTCGTAGCGCCGCGCCCCTTGCGATGCGAGTTCCAGGAAGGCGAGCCGTGCCTGCCCGGCCTTGCACAGGAGGCCAGCGAAGCCTTCCGTGTCCGCACCTTGAAGCAGGGTGCAGAGCGCCAGCACCCGGTAGCACACGGCCGCGTTCGAGAAGAGTCCGGCGGGAGACTCCTGGGATTGCGCGAGGGCCTCCAGCGTTTCGGCGAGAATCAGGGACTGATTGTGGCGTGCGATCTCGACGTAATCGTGACTCATGGAGTGAAGGCCACTTCGGCTCCCACGGGATAGAAGGTCGGCCCGGTCATGCCCTCCCGTTCAAGAAGCTCCTTGAAGTCCTGCCGTACGATGGGAAGTCGCGGCACCGTCACTGTGCGAAAGAGTCGAATTTCTGGGTCCAGCTTGTCATTATCAAGCACGAGGCGCCTCAAGAAGAGGAATCGATTGGGATTGCTTGCCTTCCGCGTCCCATCGCTCTTCTCCGCGTCCACCCAGTCCTGGAC
This sequence comes from Corallococcus sp. bb12-1, assembly GCF_026626765.1. NCBI lineage: Bacteria > Pseudomonadati > Myxococcota > Myxococcia > Myxococcales > Myxococcaceae > Corallococcus > Corallococcus sp. bb12-1. The sequence goes on from NZ_JAPNJZ010000016.1 coordinate 242,058, forward strand.
GCCAATGACATTGGCGATGTAGCAATCCTCACCGGCAACGCGTCCACGATGATTAAGCAGCGTGAAGCGGAGAAATTCAATTTCCACGCCAGCGTGCTGCTCCAAAAGGGCCTTCATCCTCGCGGAGACCATGAAATACCCGAGGGCATTCGGAATGATGTCCGCAATCTTCAGCCCCTTCTCCTCCTTGGCCATTTGGAAGCGTAGCCCCTGGGGATAGGCATCCCCCATGCGCACGCCAGTCGCGGGCTTGTGGATGTCAAGCATGCCAGTTGGCGTCAGGAAAATGGCGCAGTACCCATCCAGAACTTCACTCCTGAGAATGAAGTAGCTGCTCTTCACTGAATATACAGACCGCCCAATTTCAGTATTCATGGCTGGGTCATGCTCCGCTCCTTTTATTGAGTTCCGCCGCCATCCTCTTCGTCATCGCTGTCGTCCGTCCGAATTGAACCAGAAGAAAGAACTGATTCTCCTGCCAGCTTTCCAAGTCTTTCTTCAAATCCCCCGCGTTGTCCGCCGTGATGCCATGGCCCTCGTTTTTTTCGCTAAGGTCCTGCTTGAACGAGTTAAGCGCTGTGAAGCACTCCATACTGTAGGAGCGATGCCACCCCTTATGCTTGGGAAGCATCAGGGCGTACGCGACGTCCCTCATGATAGGCAGGATGATGATGTTCTTGCCATGGTTCATATTATAGCCGACCGCCATCAGGAATTCGGCTTCCTTCGGCTCCAGCGCAGCGGAGAACGCCTCGTCGGGCATGATGTGGTGGTATTCATGCGCGAAGGGGAGGTGCCAATCCTTGTAGTTCCGGCCAACGAAGTGCCAAGCCATCGGATCGTTGCGGGGATCAGAGCTTTTGTATTCGTCCCGCGCCTTTCCCGTCTCCCTGTCTGCATTGGACTGCCGACCCGTTTGCTTGAATAGCGCCAGCGCCGCTGGGAGTCTGGCTCGGGAATGATCCTGGATGGGAGTGCTCTCATGCTTGCTCTGGGTGAAATCGATCTCATAGAGAGAGCGTTTTGACACGAGCTGCGGCATGCCGGGAACGAAGCCAGACAGCGTCTCGTTGTAACCGTTGGGCCGGTGGGCACATTTCGGATAGGTAGGGCCATCGAAGGCAAACTCGTGCCTGCACACGCAGCCCTCTTGCTTCTTGTGGTCCTCGTACTTCGTGAGCGTGATGTGTTTGCTGGCCATCTCGACCCTTCCTTCATGCTCGAGAACCTGGAGCGTGGACGTAGAAGGCCCCTCGGGCCCCATCATCCCCTGCGGTCCACACCAGGACATGGTCCGTCCTGGCATACCCGCGCGAGAAGCCGCGTGCCGCCATGCATAACCCCACCAGCCCCGTGGCAGCGCCGAGTTCGCCGAAACTCGCTGCGGGATGCCACTCACGAAGGTCCGTGAGCCTTCCGGCCATCCGGAGCTGGACGAGCGCATTCCCCCAGTCCTGCGCCCTGTACGCATCCCCATTCAGGGCCCCAACGATGAGTCCGGTATGCGCGCCCCGGTCGCGCACCGCATCAAGCGTCTCGAAAATGCTCTGGGAGAGCGCCCGTCCCTGAGCATGCTGCCCGGAGCGCCTGTGGAAGGGCTCCGCCTTTAGACTCGGCGCTTCCAGCAGCGCGTCGACGACGGCGCCACGGCGCGACGCGGCCTCTGGACGTTCCAGCATGACGAAGGCCGCAGCCTCCCCCGGGAGGATGCCCACGGGGTTCGCGGGCGTCCGCAGAAGGCCGAGCTGCCCCAGGGCTGTCACGACCTGCGGTTCCACGAGACTGTCCACGGCTCCGACGATGCACCGGTCCAGCCGACCCGTCTCGATCTGGATGACGGCCGCCTTCAGGGCCTGGAGCAATCCGGACTCGCCAAACAAGACGTGGCACTCCCCGGGTGATTCCCGCACGCCTATTGTTTTGAAGAGGTTGGGAATCAGTCGCTGCGTGTACTCCGCGAGTCGGGCCCCGTGCCGGGAAGGCAGCTGGCCCTTCTCCTCGAGCAGCCTCCGATGGAAGTCATTGGAGAGCGCGAGCTGGAGCCCGCAGCGCGACCCCCCCTCCCAAGGCGTATGTCGTCCAAGGTCCCTCAAGCCTGCGCACGCCAGCGCGGTCAGTCGGCCGAGTCCGGTGAACCCCTCCGATACCATGGGCACCGTGTGCCCCCGCGCGGGCTCGGTCTGTTGGGCCTGTTCGTCATAGACCGGGACTTCATCCACTGTCGAAATGCGCAGGATGCCCGCGCGGCTGGCGGCGCAGCTGCCTTCCACGTCCAGCCCCAGCGCTGACACCATCCCCATGCCAGTGACCGCGAGCACGAGCGCGTCCTTTCATGCCTTCCAGCCCCCAGCGGCATGAGCCCACCCTAACATGCAGGCACGACAGCGCCCCGGACCGCTGGAGACCGCATCCTCCAGCGGCCCGTGGGTCACCGGCTCAGTTCGCGGTGAACGTCGTGTCGTTGCGGTACAGCAATGCATGCTGGAAGACTCCTGGAGGAGAAAGGAGGTATTTCCAGAAAATCTTGATTTAAAGACCTATGTGTCAATCGATTTCGGAAGCGTTACACGCGGCGCGGGCGTCCGACGGTACGCACCGGGTCCCATGCCCCAGCGACGCTTGAAGGCCTTGCTGAAGGCGGGCGCGCTTTCGTACCCCGCGCGTTCGGCGATGGCCTCCAGGCTGTCGTCGGACTCATGCAGCCACCGCGCGGAGCGAGTCATCCGCCAGTTCGACAGGTAGTGCAGGGGCGTCTCCCCCACCAGCGAATGGAAGCGCGCAGCGAACCCGGAGCGCGACAGGCCCACGGCCGCGGCCAGTCGCTCCACCGTCCAGGGCGCGCCGGGCTGTTCGTGCATCAGGGCCAGCGCGTTGCCGATGGCCGGATCCGCCAGCGCCTTCCACCCCGCCTCCCCCGACTGCGCGACCAGCGCCTGGGCCCGCAGCGCCTGCACCAGCAGCACGTCCGCCAGACGGCCGACCACGAGGGCACTCCCCGGGCCCGGCGCGGCGGTCTCCGCGGAGAGGAGTTGCACGGTGGCGGCGAGCGACGACGCCCTGCCGGCATCCTGCGTGGACAGGTGGATGATGGGCGGGAAGGCCCGCAGCAGCGGGTGCGTGGGGTCCACGCCAAACTGGAAGCAGCCGGTGATCAACGTGGTGGTCGCGCCCGGCCCTCCCAGCCGGACGTCCGTCCCCGCCGCGGCCCGGAGCTGCTGGGGGGAGATGAAGTCGCGGGGAACCTTCCGGGTGCCGTCATCCAACACGTGGGCGGTGGCACGAGGCAGCAGCACCACGTCACCCGCGGACAGGAACACCGGTTGCGCCAGGCCCTCCACCTGGAGGCGCAGTCCTCCCCGCGTCACCACATAGAAGGAGGCATTGACCTTGCGGGGCAGGCGCAGCGCCCACGGCGCACCCATTTCGAAGCGACCGAAGAGCAGCGTCTTGAACCGCAGCGTCTCCAGAACATCGGAGACCACGTCGGTCTTTTCGTCTTGCATCGCTGGACGCGCTGACAGTTCTTTTGGACGCAGTGACATTGAGCGTCCATAGCGGCGGTCACATCCTAGGTCCACCTCGTTGATGGAGTTTCCCATGGACCTCGCCGCCCCCACCTCCGACCTGACCCGCCTGATGGACGCGCACCTCGCGCTCATCGGCACCGACATTGAACGCTGGCTGAGCCTGTTCGCCGACGATGCCGTCGTTGAATTCCCCTACGCCCCCTCGCTCGGAATGCCTTCCCGACTGGAGGGCATCGAAGCCATCCGGGCTTACTTCGTGCCCATCACCCAGCGCTTCCAGGGGCTCGCCTTCGCGGACGTCCAGCGCTACCCGACCACCGACCCGAACGTCGGATGGATGGAGGTCCACGGCTCAGCGACGCTGCTGCCGTCACACTTCCACTACGAACAGGACTACGTGATGCGCCTGCACCTGCGCGAGGGGCGCATCGTCCGCTACCGCGAGTACTGGAACCCCCTGGCCGCTCCGGCGGGAAGCTTCGGCAAGGAGCAGGCATGAAGCCGCGCATCCTCGTCACCGGCGCCTCTGGCAACACGGGACGTCCCATCGCGGAGGGGCTGGCTTTGGAAGGGTTCCGGGTGCGGACCGCCACGCGGAGCACGACGCCACCGTTCCCCTCCGCCGACCACGTCCGCTTCGACTGGGCGGACCCCACCACGCACGAACCCGCGGTGGACGGCGTGGACCGGATGTACCTGCTGCTGCCGCCTCTGGATGCGGACCCGTCCCTCCTCATGAATCCGTTCATCGAACGCGCGCTGGCCAGGGGCGTGCGGCGCATCGTCCTGCTCAGCGCCTCCGCCATTCCGGAGGGAAGCCCGGGACTGGGACAGGTGCACCGCTTCGTGCGCGAACACGCACCGGAGTGGAGCGTGCTGCAGCCGTCGTGGTTCATGCAGAACGTCTCCAACCCCCAGAACCAGCACGGGGCCAGCGTCCGGCGCGACGGCACGCTGACGACCTCCACGGACAAGGGGCGCGTCGGGTTCGTGGACGCGGCGGACATCGCGGCGGTCGGCCTCCGGGCGCTCGCGGATGAGCCCTCGCATGACACCGCGCACGTCATCACCGGCCCCCAGGCGATGAGCTACGACGACATCGCGGCGGTGATGTCCCGGGTGTCGGGCCGCCCCATCCGGCATGTGCATGCGAGCCGGGAGGAGGTGAGCCGGCACCTGCAGGAGAAGGCTGGCATGCCGGAGGCCTACGCAAGCCTGCTCGCGGGCCTGGACGTGACAATCCGGGATGGGGCCGAGGACCGCGTGACGGACACCGTGCTGCGCGTCACCGGCCGGGCACCGCGCACCTTCGAAGCCTTCGCCCGGGCCCACGCCGACGTCTGGCGTTGAGCACACCCCTCCTTGCGTCGCGGCGTATGCCCACCTCCGCCCACGCGGGGATGTCCGCTGGAGGGCAGGAGCCCTTACCTCCAGACGGGTTGAGCAGAGGCGCACCCGGACGCACGTTGGAGGCCCCGCTCCACCGTGACGTCACGGCGGCCCCTTCGCATGAGCACGCCCCCTCCTTCCGGTCCGGATCCCGCCGCCGAGGCATCACGCTCGCCGTCCGACGACGACACCTCCGCGCAGGTTCCAGCGGAGGGCGCCCCGCATCACCGCCGCATCCGCTGGGGCTGGCTCCTGCTCCTCGCGGGCCTCGTCCTCGTGGCCGTCGTCTTCATGCGACGTCATCCGCCCGCCACCTCCGCGATGACGGCGGCGGGCGGCGCGGACGGTGGGGCCGGGGGACATGGGGGAGCACGGGGCCCGCAGCCCGTGGTGACAGCGCAGGCGACGATGCGCGACGTGCCGGTCTTCATCGTGGGACTGGGCGCGGTAACTCCCACCGCCTCGGTCGCGGTGCATTCACGCGTGGACGGACAGCTCATGCGCGTGACCTTCCAGGAAGGCCAGCACGTCAACGAGGGCGACCTGCTGGCGGAGATCGACCCCCGCCCCTACCTCAGTCAGCTGGAACAGGTGCGGGGGCAGCTGGCCCGTGACGAAGCCGTGCTGGAGAACGCGCGGCTCGACCTGCGTCGCTACACCGCCCTGCTGGAACAGGACTCCGTCGCTCGGCAGACGCTCGACACCCAGCGGGCCCTCGTGCGCCAGTACCAGGGCATCGTGAAGGCAGACAGGGGCGCGGTCGCCGCCGCGAAACTCAACCTGACCTATACGCGCATCACCTCGCCCGTCTCCGGCCGCGTCGGCCTGCGGCTCGTGGACCCGGGCAACATCATCCACGCCACGGACACGACCGGCCTCGTCATCGTCAACACCCTGCAACCCATCACGATGATCTTCTCCATCCCGGAGGATCGCGTGCCGCAGGTCATGGCGAAGCTGGGGGCGCACGAAACCCTCACGGTGGATGCCTTCGACCGCGCCCGGCAACAGCTGCTGGCCACCGGCACGCTGCTCACGGTGGACAACCAGATCGACCCCAACACCGGCACCGTGCGGCTCAAGGCGACGTTCCCCAACCGCGACTCGCGGCTGTTTCCCCAGCAGTTCGTCAACGCACGCCTGCGCATCGACACCCTGCCTGGCGCCACCGTCGTGCCCACCGCCGCCCTCCAGCACGGGGTGCAGGGCACGTTCGTCTACGTCGTGCAGCCCGACAACACGGCCCACCTGCGCCCGGTGAAGACCGGCCCCACGGAGGGCGACGACACCGTCCTCACCCAGGGCGTGCATCCCGGTGAAGCGGTGGTCGTGGAGGGCGCCGACAAGCTCACGCAAGGAGCCTCCGTCCGACGCCAGCGCGCCCTGTCCTCCGGGCCCGGCGTGGGCGGCAGTGGAAGCAGCGGAACAGACGGCGGCATGGGCACGCCAGATGGTGGGCGCTGAATGTCCGAACCCTTCATCCTGCGGCCCATCGCCACGTCCCTGCTGATGGTGGCCCTGCTGCTGGGCGGCGTGCTGTCCTACCGCCTGCTGCCCGTCTCCGCGCTGCCGGAGGTGGACTACCCCACCATCCAGGTCCTCACGTTCCAGCCGGGCGCGAGCCCCGACGTGATGGCCTCCGGGGTGACAGCCCCGCTGGAGCGGCAGTTCGGACAGATGCCCGGGCTGAATCAGATGACGTCGTCCAGTTCCAGCGGCGCGTCCGTCATCACGCTCCAGTTCACCCTGGAGATGAGCCTGGACATCGCCGAGCAGCAGGTCCAGGCCGCCATCAACGCCGCCAACAACCTGCTGCCCCCGGACCTGCCCAATCCGCCCATCTACAACAAGGTGAATCCCGCGGACACGCCGGTCATCACCCTGGCCCTCACCTCCGACACCGTGCCGCTCACCCAGGTGGAGGACCTGGCGGACACGCGCATCGCCCAGAAGCTCTCCCAGCTCCCGGGCGTCGGGCTCGTGAGCATCAGCGGCGGCCAGCGTCCCGCCGTGCGCATCCAGGCCAACGGGCTCGCGCTCGCGGCCCACGGCCTGACGCTGGAGGACGTGCGCACCGCCGTCGCCAACGCCAACGTGAACAGCCCCAAGGGCAGCTTCGACGGTCCTCGTCAGGCGCTCACCATCAACGCCAACGACCAGCGCCTGTCGAGCACCGACTACGCCCCGTTGATCATCGCGTACCGCGACGGCGCCCCCTTGAGGCTGTCCGACGTGGCGCACGTCTTCGACGGCGCGGAGAACGTGCGACAGGCCGCCTGGGCCGGAGCGACCCCTGCCGTCATCCTCAACGTGCAGCGGCAGCCGGGCGCCAACGTCATCGCCGTCGTGGACAGCGTCCGCAAGCTGCTGCCCCAGCTCCAGGAGACCCTGCCCGCCACCGTGAAGGTGGCCGTGCTCAGCGACCGGACCACCACCATCCGCGCCTCCGTGCGCGACGTGCAGCACGACCTGCTGTTCTCCATCGCGCTCGTCGTGGCGGTCATCTTCCTGTTCCTGCGCAACGCCTCCGCGACCTTCATCCCCAGCATCGCCGTGCCGCTGTCCCTCGTAGGCACCTTCGCGGCGATGTCGCTGTTGGGCTTCTCCCTCAACAACCTCACCCTGATGGCGCTCACCATCGCGGCCGGCTTCGTCGTGGACGACGCCATCGTGATGATCGAGAACATCAGCCGCTACATCGAAGGCGGCATGCCCCCGATGGAGGCGGCGCTCAAGGGCTCCAAGCAGATCGGCTTCACCATCATCTCCCTCACGGTGTCGCTCATCGCCGTGCTCATCCCCCTGCTCTTCATGGGGGACGTGGTGGGACGCCTGTTCCGAGAGTTCGCCATCACCCTGGCGGTGACCATCCTGCTGTCCGCGGTCATCTCCCTGACGCTCACCCCCATGCTGTGCTCGCGCCTGCTTCGCCGCCACCCGCCGGAGGAAGCCAACCGCTTCGAGCGCGTCGTGGGCGGCGCGTTCACCCGGCTGGTCCAGCGCTACGACGTCGCGCTGACGTGGGTGCTGGGCCACCGCGCGCTGACGATGCTCGTCGCGGGCGTGACGCTCCTGCTCACCGGCCTGATGCTCCACGGCATCCCCAAGGGCCTCTTCCCGGTGCAGGACACCGGGGTGCTCCAGGGCATCTCCCAGGCGCCCCCGTCCATCTCCTTCTCCGCCATGTCCGAGCGCCAGCAGGCCCTGGCCCGCGTGGTACTGGAAGACCCCGCAGTGGAGGGGCTGTCGTCGTTCATCGGCGTGGATGGCACCAACACCTCGCCCAACAGCGGCCGGATGCTCATCACCCTCAAGCCGCCCTCCGACCGCCACGCCTCCGCCACGGAGGTCATCCGCCGGCTCCAGCCCGCGCTGGACCGCGTGCCGGGCATCTCCCTCTCCCTGTCGCCGGTGCAGGACCTCACGCTGGACAGCCGAGTGAGCCGCACCCAGTACCAGTACAGCCTCAGCTCGCCCGACGACGCGGCGCTGGCGTCCTGGACCGACCAGCTCGTCAACCACCTGCGCACGCAACCGTCGCTGACGGACGTCTCCAGCGACATGCAGAACGGCGGCCTGCGGCTCAATCTCACCATCGACCGGGACACGGCCTCGCGCCTGGGCATCACGCCCCAGCAGGTTGACGATGCCCTCTATGACGCCTTCGGCCAGCGCCAGGTGTCCACCATCTTCACCCAGCTCAACCAGTACCGCGTGGTGCTGGAGGTGCCGCCCTCGCTCCAGCGCGTGGACACCGCGCTCGACGCCGTCTACCTGCGCTCCGCGAGCGGCGGTTCGGTGCCCCTGGCCTCCATCGTCCACGTGTCCCGGGGCCTGGGGCCGCTCACCGTCAGCCGGCAGGACCAGTTCCCCGTCGCCATCGTGTCGTTCAATCCCGCGCGGGACGTGTCGCTGTCCCAGGCGGTAGGCGCCTTCGACGGGGTGCGCGAACGGCTCCGGATCCCGGCCTCCGTGCAGACGGCCTTCGAAGGCACCGCGCGGACGTTCCAGGACTCGCTCGCCAACGAGGGCTTCCTCGTGCTCGCGGCCGTCATGGCCGTCTATCTGGTGCTGGGCGTGTTGTACGAGTCCTACGTCCACCCCCTCACCATCCTGTCCACGCTCCCGTCCGCGGCCATGGGCGCGCTGCTGGCGCTCATCGTGTGTGGGATGGAGCTGGGGATGATCGCGCTCATCGGCATCATCCTGCTCATCGGCATCGTGATGAAGAACGCCATCATGATGATCGACTTCGCGCTGGAGGCCGAACGCGTGGAGGGCAAGGCGCCCCGGGACGCCATCCACGAGGCGTGCCTGCTGCGCTTCCGGCCCATCCTGATGACGACGATGGCGTCCATGCTGGGCGCCGTGCCCCTGGCGCTGGGCGGTGGCATTGGCGCGGAGCTGCGCCAGCCCCTGGGCATCGCCATCATCGGGGGTCTCATGGTCAGCCAGTTGCTGACCCTCTTCACCACGCCGGTCATCTACCTGGGCTTCGCCGGACTCTCCCGCCGCGTCCAGGCCCTGCGCCGTCGCCCCGCCCCCGCGCGGAGGCCGGCGTGAATCCCTCCGCCCTCTTCATCCGACGCCCCGTCGCCACCTCGCTGCTGGCGGTGGGCATCGCGCTGGTAGGGGCCCTGTCCTTCAAACTGCTCCCCGTCGCGCCACTGCCGCAGGTGGAGTTCCCCACCATCAGCGTGCAGGCGGCCCTGCCGGGCGCGAGCCCTCAAATCATGGCCACCTCGGTCGCCACGCCGCTGGAGCGCCAGCTGGGCCGCATCGCGGGCATCACCCAGATGACGTCCGCCAGCAACCTGGGCGCGACGAGCATCGTCGTGCAGTTCGACCTGTCGCGGAACATCGACGGCGCGGCGCGCGACGTCCAGGCCGCCATCAACGCCGCCCGGAGCAACCTCCCCGCGAACCTGCCCAACAACCCCACCTACCGGAAGGTGAACCCTGCGGACGCGCCCATCATGCTGCTGGCGCTCACGTCGGCCCACCGGGGCCGCGGCCAGCTCTACGACCTCGCGTCCACCGTCCTCCAGCAGCAGGTGTCCCAGGTGAAGGGCGTGGGCCAGGTCATCGTCGGAGGAGGCGCGCTGCCAGCCGTGCGCGCGGAGGTGAACCCCACCGCGCTGGTGAAGTACGGCCTGGGGCTGGAGGCGGTCCGCGTCGCGCTGGGCGCGCAGAACGCCAACCGCCCCAAGGGCCAGCTGGAGGACGGCCCCCGCGCCTACACGCTCACCGCCACGGATCAGATTGTCCGCGCGGAGCAATACCGCCCCATCGTCATCGCCTGGTCCAACGGCGCGGCGGTGCGCCTGGAGGACGTCGCCCACGTCACCGACGACAACGTGGAGGACGTGCACAGCCTGGGCCTCTCCAATGGCAAGGAGGGCATCATCCTCATCATCTTCAAGGAGCCGGGCGCCAACGTCATCGACACCGTGGACGCGCTCCAGGCCCGGCTGCCGGCGTTCCAGGCCATCCTGCCGGCGGACGTGGACCTGACGGTGGTGATGGACCGCACCACCACCATCCGCGCCTCGCTCCACGACGTGGAGAGGACGCTCCTGTTGTCCATTGGCCTGGTCATCCTGGTGGTGTTCGCCTTCCTGGGCAACGCGCGCGCCACGCTGATTCCCAGCGTGGCGGTGCCGCTGTCGCTGCTGGGCACCTTCGCGGTGATGAAGCTGCTCGGCTACAGCCTGGACAACCTGTCCATGATGGCGCTCACCATCTCCACCGGCTTCGTCGTGGACGACGCCATCGTGGTGCTGGAGGACATCGAACGGCACATCGAGGAGGGCCTGTCTCCCATGGAGGCCGCGCTGAAGGGCGCGCGCGAGGTCGGCTTCACCGTGCTGTCGATGAGCATCTCCCTCATCGCCGTCTTCATTCCCCTGCTGTTCATGCAGGGCATCGTGGGCCGGCTGTTCCGCGAATTCGCCGTCACGCTGTCGGTGGCCATCCTCATGTCCCTGGTGGTGTCCCTGACGGTGACGCCGGTGATGTGCTCCCGGCTCCTGCGCCCGCATGTGACGAAGCGCTCGCGCTTCTCCGTCCGCCCCTTCGAAAGGCTGCGCGCGGGCTATGCGCGCAGCCTCGGGTGGTCGCTGGGACATCCGGGGTTGCTGCTGCTGCTCACCTTCGCGGCCATCGCGCTCAGCGCCTGGCTGTTCGTCGTCATCCCCAAGGGCTTCTTCCCGCAGCAGGACACCGGCCGGCTCAGCGCCAGCATCCAGGCGGAGCAGGACATCTCCTTCGCGGCGATGCGCGAGAAGTTCATCGCGTACGTGCGAATCATTGGCGAGGACCCGGCCGTCCAGGCCGTGGCGGGCTCCATTGGTGGCTCCGGCCCCAGCGGCTCCTCCAACGCGGGCACGCTCTTCATCACGCTCAAGCCGCTGGAGGAGCGCAAGCTGACGGCGGACGCGGTCATCGCCAGGCTCCGGGGCAAACTGCTGGCCGTCCCTGGCTCCATGGTCTACCTCCAGTCCGCGCAGGACCTGGTGATTGGCGGGCGGCAGGGCAGCGGGCAATACCAGTACACGCTGTCCTCGGACACGCTGCCGGTGCTGAACCAGTGGGCGCCGCGCGTGCTGGAGCGGATGCAGCGGCTGCCCGGCCTGCTGGACGTCAACAGCGACCAACGCGACCGCGGGCTCCAGGTCCAGGTGGTCATCGACTACGACACGGCGGCCCGCTTCGGCCTCACGGCGGCGCAGGTCGACAGCGTGTTGTACGACGCCTTCGGCCAGCGCCAGGTGTCCACGATGTACACCGGGCGCAACCAGTACCACGTGGTGATGGTGGTCCAGACGCCCTTCTGGCAGCGGCCGGAGAGCCTGAACGACATCTACGTGACGAGCGCGGCCGGCATGCAGGTGCCCCTGTCCGCGTTCGCGAGCTTCGCGCCCGCGAATACGCTGCTGTCGGTCAATCACCAGGGCCAGTTCCCGTCCGCGACGGTGTCCTTCAACCTGGGACCGGGAGCCTCACTGGGCCCCGTCGTCGAAAGCATCAACGCGAGCGTGCGCGAGCTGGGCCTTCCCGCGGGCGTGCAGGGCAGCTTCAGCGGCACCGCCCAGGCGTTCCAGGCCTCGCTGGCGTCCGAGCCCATGCTCATCGCCGCGGCGTTGTTCGCCGTCTACATCGTGCTGGGCATCCTCTACGAGAGCCTCATCCACCCCATCACCATCCTGTCCACGCTGCCATCCGCGGGCGTGGGGGCGCTGCTCGCACTGCTGCTGTTCAAGCTGGACCTGTCCATCATCGCGCTCATCGGCATCATCCTGCTCATCGGCATCGTGAAGAAGAACGCCATCATGATGATCGACTTCGCGCTGGTGTCGGAGCGCGAGGAACAGCTCGGCTCCCGCGAGGCCATCTTCCGCGCCGCGCAGCTGCGCCTGCGTCCCATCCTGATGACGACCATGGCGGCGCTGCTGGGCGCGCTGCCGCTGGCGCTGGGCACGGGCGTGGGCTCCGAGCTGCGCCGTCCCCTGGGCATCGCCATCGCGGGAGGGCTGTGTGTCAGCCAGTTGCTCACGCTCTACACCACCCCGGTCATCTACATGACCCTGGACCGGCTGGGCCGGCGCGTCCGCCAGTGGCGCACGCGCCGCTTCGCCCCTCGCGGCGCCAGCCGGGCTTGAGAAGGACATGGAGCCGATGATGCGTTTCCGCTTCCCTCCACGAATCACGGCCCTTCGCGCACCTGTCGCGCTCCTGGGCGCGGGACTGCTCAGCGCGTGCGCGGTGGGCCCCGACTACAAGCGTCCCACCGTCGTGGTGCCCGCGCACTTCAAGGAGGCAGGGGACGGCTGGAAGCCTGCCCAGCCCAATGACAGACACGACCGGGGTGCTTGGTGGAAGCGCTTCGGAGACCCGGAGCTGGACGCGCTGGAGGCACGGGTCGCCCGCTCGAACCAGACGGTGGCGAGCTACGAGGCCGCCTACCGCCGCGCGAGGGCGATGGTGGCCGAGGCCCGCGCCTCGCTCTTCCCCACGCTGGGGGCCTCCGGGTCGGCGTCACGGGCCCGGGGCGCGGGGCGCAGCACCACGGCCCCGGGCGGCATCAACGCGGGCACCAGCACCCTCGGCAACATCTTTGATTTGTCGTTGGACGCGTCATGGGAGCCGGACCTCTGGGGCCGCGTGCGACGGCAGGTCTCCGGCGCGAAGGCCTCCGCGCAGGCGGCCGGCTCCGACCTCGACAACGCGAAGCTGTCCGCCCAGGCGATGCTCGCGCAGAGCTACTTCCAGCTCCGTGCGCTGGATGCGACCCAGCGGCTGCTGGACGACGCCGTCGTCGGCTACCAGAAGTCACTGCAACTCACCCAGAACCGCTATGTGCAGGGCGTCGTGGCCCGGCCCGACGTGCTCCAGGCCCAGACGCAGCTCGCGCTCGCGCAGGCGGCCGCGACGGAGAATGAAATCAGCCGTGCGACCTACGAGCACGCCATCGCGGTCCTCGTGGGCGAACCCGCGTCCAGCTTCTCCCTGCCGCGCGTGCCGCTCGCCGCCGTCCCCCCTCCCCTTCCCGCCGAACTTCCCTCCATGCTCCTGGAGCGCCGGCCGGACATCGCCGCCGCTGAACGCCGGGCCGCCGCGGCGAACGAACAGATTGGCGTCGCCATCTCCGCGTGGTTCCCCTCCCTCAATCTGTCCGCCTCCGGAGGCTTCACCAGCTCCACCCTGGCCCAATGGCTCACCGCGCCCCATCTGGTCTGGGCACTGGGCCCCCAGCTCGTGGCCACCCTCTTCGATGGGGGGCTTCGCGCCTCGCAGACGGAGCAGGCCCGCGCCGCCTATGACCAGGGCGTCGCCAACTACCGGCAGACAGTGCTGGCCGCGTTCCAGGACGTGGAGGACAACCTCGTCTCCCTGCGCGTGCTCGAACAGGAGGTCGGCATGCAGCAGGAGGCGGTGGGCTACGCCCGGCAGGCGCTGGAGGTGGTGACGAACCAGTACAAGGCCGGCACGGTGACGTACCTGGAGGTCATCACCGCGCAGGCCACGCTCTACTCCTCCGAACAGAAGCTGGCGGCCATCGCCGGCCAGCGCATGGTGTCCGCCGTCGGGCTCGTCAAGGCGTTGGGCGGCGACTGGGAGGTGGCGCCCCCGCGTCGCGAATGAGCTTCATTGATGCCACCAGCAGCAAGCCCACCCGACCGCCCCACCCGACCGCCGGATGTCAGGCACGCTTCGTCCCCCCACCTTCCCCCCAAATCACACACGGGGGGTTGCCATGGGCAAGGACGGTCGCAAGAAGCAGAACGGGAACAACCAGGGCCAGAAACCGGCGCCGATGAAGACCTACCAGGAAGGTGAGCGCTTCCCGGGCCGCGTCGGCAGGACCTGGGCGGAGTCGGAGCCCGCCTTCCCCGTTCCCCCCACCGCACCGAAGGACGCGCCCAACATCCTCTATGTCATCCTGGATGACGTCGGCTTCGGTTGGTGCGAACCCTTCGGCGGCCTGATTCGCACGCCGCACCTGATGCGGCTCGCGCAGCAGGGCCTGCGCTACACGCACTTCACCACCACGGCGCTCTGCTCGCCCACGCGCTCCTGCCTCATCACCGGCCGCAACCACCACTCCGTGGGCATGGCCAACATCACCGAGCTGGCCACGGGCTTCCCCGGCTACAACGGCCGTCAGCCGCAGGACAAGGCCGGCGTGCCCGCCATGCTCCACCCTCACGGCTACACCAGTTACTGCGTGGGCAAGTGGCACAACACGCCGTCGGAGGAGACGACCATCGCCGGCCCGTATGACCGCTGGCCCACGGGGCCCGTCTTCGGGTTCGACCGCTTCTACGGCTTCCTGGGCGGGGATTGCGACCAGTGGAACCCGAAGCTCTTCCTGGACCGCGAAGCGGTGGAACCGCCGCGCTCGCCGGAACAGGGCTACCACCTGTCCGAGGACCTGGTGGACCGGGCCATCAGTTGGATTTCCCAGCACCACTCCGTGCAGCCAGAGAAACCCTGGCTGACCTGGCTCGCGCTGGGGTGCGCGCACGCGCCCCACCACGTCGCGCCCGAATGGGCAGACAAGTACAAGGGCCAGTTCGACATGGGCTGGGATGTGTACCGTGAGCAGGTGCTGGCGCGGCAGAAGGAGATGGGCGTCCTCCCCCAGGACGCGAAACTCGCCCCCATGCTGGAGGGCGTCCAGGAGTGGGCATCCCTGTCCAAGGATGAGAAACGCCTGTTCGCGCGGATGGCGGAGATCTACGCGGGCTTCATCGAACACGCCGACGCGCAGATTGGCCGCCTGATGGAGTTCCTGGAGCGGACGGGGCAGTTGGAGAACACCCTCGTCTTCGCCTTCATCGGGGACAATGGCTCGTCCGGAGAGGGGACGCTCACGGGCGTCTTCAACGAGCAATCGGTGGCCAACAACGCCACGGAGACGGTGGAACAGAACCTGGCGCGATTGGATCAATTCGGCCAGCCCAACTCCTACAATCACTACCCGGTGGGCTGGGCCATCGCGGGGAACGCGCCGTTCCAGCTCTGCAAGCAGTTCACCCACTTCGGTGGGGTCCGCAACCCCCTCATCGTCCACTGGCCGCGCGGCATCCAGGCGAAGGGCGAGTTGCGAACGCAGTACCACCACGTCATCGACATCGTGCCGACCATCCTGGAAGCGATTGGCGTGGAGGCGCCGCGCACCCTCAACTCGGTGCAGCAGGAGCCCGTCGAGGGCTACACGATGAACTACTCCTTCGATGATGCGAAGGCGCCGTCGAACCACCACACCCAATACTTCGAGATGCTGGGCAACCGGGGCCTGTACCATGACGGCTGGAAGATCGTGACGTACCACGGGCGCAAGCCGTGGGAGAACACGGCGCACTGGAGCTTCGACGAAGACCACTGGGAACTCTACAACCTCGCGGAGGATCCCACCGAGTCCAACGACCTGATGAAGGGACGCGACCGGGCGAAGTTGGACGACCCGATGGTGAAGAAGCTCATCGAACTGGTGGGCATGTGGTGGGCGGAGGCGGGGCGCTACCAGGTGCTGCCGCTGGACGACCGGTTCCAGGTGCGGGCCCTGGGACGGCAGGGCCTCTACTCGCAGCGGGAGCGGATGACCTTCTACGAAGGCAGCGTGCGCATCCAGGAGTTCGCGGGCCCGGAAACCAAGAACCGTTCCTGGGAGATGACGGCCGAGGTGGTGGTGCCCACGGGCGAGGCGCAGGGGCCCGTCGTCGCACTGGGCGGCGCCTCCGCCGGGTGGACGCTGTACCTCCTGAAGGGCGTCCCGATGTTCTGCTACAACTTCCCCGGCCCTGAATACACATACATCCGGGGCACCACCGCACTGACGCCCGGCAGGCACCTGCTGCGCTACGAGTTCGAGAAGACCGGACCAGAGCCCTTCGGAGCGGGTGGCACCGGGCGGCTCTCCGTCGACGGCAAGCAGGTGGCAGAAGGGAAGATTCCCAGGACCGTGTCCGTGGGCTACTCGATGGATGAGACCTTCGACGTGGGCTGGGACAAGGGCACGGCGGTGAGCCCCGAGTACCCGTCCAATGCCAGCTTCAACGGCCGCGTCCTGCGCGTGGACTTCGACCTCAAGCCGGACTTCCACCCCGACCACGACGACCCGGCCAAGAAGGCCGAGGCGCGATTCCAGCACGAGATGCTGCGGCAGTAGGCCGGGGTAGGCGTCCCCCAAAGCCCTGAGCGCCCAGGATGCCATTGCATCCCGGGCGCCAACCTCCCGTCCGGGCCCCCCGGGAAGCGCGTTCCGGGGGAGATGCTTGCGCCAGGCAACCAGTTCGCGCCTTCGCCGACCCGCCCGGACGCCTCATTACGAAGCCCTTGCGCGGGGAGGCCCCGGGACCATGAGGGTTCATGGGCGATGCCTCCCTACGTAGCGGGGGCCGCACATGACGAAGCGGAACGTCTGGATGCTCTGCATGGGATTGGGGCTGGGCGTCGGCTGTGGGCAGGTCGAGGAGGAGGCACCCATTCCCCCCGTGGACCCGGCCCTGCACGGCCAGGATGAAGCGATGGCCTCACTCGCGGCCCAGTACCAATGGCAATGCTTTCCGGAGCGTTATGGCTTCACCCCGCCCTCGGAGGTCGTGCGCTTCCCCGCCGAGCACGAGCCCCAGGGAGAGCTGCTGTTGAGCTGGAGTCGGCCGGGGTGCGACCATCCCGAACAGCTCGCGCTCATCTTCGCCGCACTGGAGGGACGCATCCCGATCCACATGCTCGCGGCGGAATCGCTCCACACGGAGATTCGCCAATGCCTGTCCGATGCGGGCATGACCCGGCAGCAACTGCGGGAGTTCGATCTGCTTCCCCGCAGGGTGGACAATGAATGGATCCGCGATTACGGGCCGGACGTCGTCGTTGGCGCGGATGGGAAGCGGCGCTTCGTGGACACGGTCCTCCGTCCCCTGCAGGCCGTCCAGTGCAGCAGCTTCGACTTCTACGAGCTTTCCGATCGCATCCCCACCTTGCTGGGCGAGTGGTGGGGTGTCCCGGTGGATCGTCCGGCCGTGGTGCTGTCGGGTGGCAACCTGCTGACGGACGGCGCGGGACGGTGCTTCCGCGCCCAGCGGGAGACCCACGCGCGCAACTGCTTCCCCGTCTGGTGCTATTCGGAGGAGGAGACGAATGAAGTCATTGGCCGCGCGCACGGCTGCGACGTCGTCACCCTGGAGTCGCTGGAGGGAGGCGTCGTCGACCACATCGACATGTGGATGGCGATGCTGTCCTCCAAGACCGTGCTCGTGGGCCGCTACGACGTCCACGACGACGCCATCAACGCGGCCATCCTGGACCGCAACGCGCGGCGGCTGGCGGACCTGGGCTACGACGTCGTGCGCATTCCCATGCCCACGCCCTACTGCCAGGACGCCGGTGACTCCTGCCTGGGGGCTCCCGAGCGCATCCGCGAGTGCGACGGCACCAACACCCGCGTCTGGGCCACGTACCTCAACTCCCTCCGCCTGGGGGACGTGATGGCCGTGCCCGTGTACCGCTGGGTCCCGGGCTCCCAGGCGTACCGCCACCAGCGCCAGGAACAGGAGGCCCTGGCCACCTACCAGTGGGCGCTGGACCGCGAGTTCGGCCCGGGCGCGGTGAAGGTGCACCCCATCCCCTCCGACACCGTCATTCCCTGCCAGGGCGCCCTGCACCGGCTCGCGAAGACGTTGCGCTGACGCGTGGGGACTCCCGGGCACTCGGGAGCCACCCCTCCACCATCCCATTGCCCCGGGCTGGCATTGCGCCTATGGGGAGGGGAAGGCGCCGTACCCCTGGGGCCCGGCGCTCCCTCTTCCCTACGAGGACGCCGCATGTCGTCAGAGCCTCTCCCCATCGCCACGGCGTTCCCGCCCCCTTCCGTCGAGGAATGGCGCCGGCTCGTGGACAAGGACTTGAAGGGCAAGCCCTTCACGTCGCTCCAGTCGCCCCTCGAAGGCGGCCTGTCCCTCCAGCCCCTCTACACGGCCCAGGACGCTGGCGCGCCCTCCGAGCCTCCCGGCGTCGCGCCCTATGTGCGCGGTACGCAGCCGTTGGGCCACACCGAAGGCGGATGGCTGGTCTGCCAGGAGTACGCCGGACCGGACCTGACGCAGACGGCCGAAGCCCTCCGCACCGACCTGGAGCGCGGTGGCCAGGGCGTCTGGCTGCTGCTCGACGCGCCACACGGCGTCGACGTGAAAGACATGGCGGCCCTGGAGCGCCTGCTCGCGCACGTGCCGTTGGATCGCACGCCCGTGCACTTCGAGCCGACCACCGACCTGCTCGCGCCCTCCACCTTCCTGTTCCAGGTCGCCCAGAAGGCCAGTGTTTCGAAGCAGGCCCTGAAGGGCAGCCTGGGCATCGATCCCGTGGGCGCCCTCGCGCGGCTGGGTTCGGCGAAGGTGGACGTGGCCGCGACCCTGGCGAAGGCCGCGCCGCTGGTGACGTCCCTGCTCAAGGATGCACCGGGCCTGCGCGCGCTGCTCGTGTCGTCGCGGTCCTGGGCGGATGCGGGCGCCACCTCCGTGCATGAGCTGGCGTGGACCCTCGCCACCGGCGTGGAGTACCTGCGCGAGTTGGAGCGCGCGGGGGTTTCGCCCGGGGACACCGCACGCTCGATGCAGTTCGCCCTATCCGTGGGCGGGCAGTTCTTCCCGGAGATCGCCCGGCTGCGCGCGGCGCGGCTGCTCTGGTCCAAGGTCGTCGCCGCCTCTGGAGGCGCGCCGGAGTCGCAGGCCATGGCGCTGCACGCGCGCACCGCCAGCGCAACCAAGACACAGCGCGACCCGTGGGTGAACATCCTGCGCGCCACCGCGGAGTCCTTCGCCGCCGTCCTCGCGGGCGCGGACAGCGTGAGCACGTCCCCCTACGACGAGCCCCTGGGCACGCCCGACGAACAGGGCCGGCGGCTCGCGCGCAACACGCAGCTCATCCTGCGCGACGAGTCCAGCCTCAACCGCGTCGCGGACCCCGCGGGCGGCAGCTACTACCTGGAGCAGCTCACCGGCGACATCGCCCGCGCGGCCTGGGCGGAGTTGCAGCGCATCGAAGCGCTGGGCGGCATCACCCAGGCGCTCGTGCAGGGGGACGTGGCCCGCGTCCTCACCGAGACGCGCGCCGCGCGCGACAAGGCCGTGCGCACCCGCCGGCAGCCCATCGTGGGCGTCAGCGAGTTCCCCCACCTGACCGAGGCCCCCGTGCAGCGCGAGGCCCACGCCGTCGCGCCCGCGCAGGGCGAGGGAGTCGTCGCGCCGCCGCGCCCCTTCCGCTTCTCGGAGCCGTTTGAATCCCTGCGCGACGCGAGCGACCGGCACCACGCGGCGCACGGCGTCCGTCCCCGCGCCTTCATGGCGAACCTGGGCACGGTGGCGGAGCACACCGCGCGCTCGACGTGGATCTCCAACGTGCTGGCCGTGGGCGGCATCGAAGCGGACGAACACCGGGGCTTCGCGGATGCGGCCGCTGGCGCTGAGCTCTTCGCGAAGTCGGGCACGTCGCTGGCCGTCATCTCCGGTCCGGACGCGCTCTATCCGGAAGCCGTGCCCGCGCTCGTCGCGGCCTTGAAGTCGAAGGGCGCGCGCACGGTCGCTCTCGCGGGCCGTCCCGGTGAACACGAAGCCGCCTTCCGCGCGGCCGGTGTCGACCTCTTCCTCTACGCGGGAGCGGACCTGTTCCAGCTCCTGAAGACGCTGCACCAGCAGTTGGGAGTCGCCTGATGCGCCCCTCCGTTCCGGACTTCTCCCGCGTCGCGTTCGACGCCCCTGAAACCCAGGCCGCGCCCGCCGGGGTCGACACGCAGCGCGCCCACGCGAGCGAGGCCACGCGCGCCGCCGAGCGCTGGGACACGCCCGAGGGCATCCCCGTCAAGCCGCTCTACACCCGCGAGGACCTGGAGGGCGTGGAGCACCTGGGCTCCCTGCCCGGCCTGCCCCCGTTCGTGCGAGGCCCGTACGCCACCATGTACGTGCAGCAGCCGTGGACGGTGCGCCAGTACGCGGGCTTCTCCACCGCGGAGGCGTCCAACGCCTTCTACCGGCGCAACCTGGCGGCCGGGCAGAAGGGCCTGTCCATCGCGTTCGACCTGGCCACGCACCGGGGCTACGACAGCGACCATCCGCGCGTCGCGGGCGACGTGGGTATGGCGGGCGTGGCCATCGACTCCATCAAGGACATGCGCATCCTGTTCGACCGCATCCCGCTCGATCAGATGAGCGTGTCGATGACGATGAACGGCGCCGTCCTCCCCGTGCTCGCGCTCTACGTGGTCGCGGCCGAGGAACAGGGCGTGAAGCCCGAGCAGCTCAGCGGGACCATCCAGAACGACATCCTCAAGGAGTTCATGGTCCGCAACACGTACATCTATCCGCCTGGACCCTCGATGCGGATCATCGGGGACATCTTCAAGTTCACGGCGGAGAAGATGCCGCGCTTCAACAGCATCAGCATCAGCGGCTACCACATGCAGGAAGCCGGCGCGACGCAGGACCTGGAGCTGGGCTACACGCTCGCGGACGGCGTGGAGTACGTGCGCGCGGGCCTCGCATCCGGCCTGGGCGTGGATGCGTTCGCCCCGCGCCTGTCGTTCTTCTGGGCCATCGGGATGAACTTCTTCATGGAGGTGGCGAAGATGCGCGCCGCCCGCCTCCTCTGGGCCCGCCTCATCAAGGGCTTCAACCCCAAGAGCGACAAGAGCCTGGCGCTGCGCACCCATTGCCAGACGTCCGGCTGGAGCCTCACCGCGCAGGACGTCTACAACAACGTCGTGCGCACCTGCGTGGAGGCCATGGCCGCGACGCAGGGCCACACCCAGAGCCTGCACACCAACTCGCTGGATGAGGCCATCGCGCTGCCCACCGACTTCAGCGCGCGCATCGCCCGCAACACCCAGCTCTACCTCCAGTTGGAGAGCGGCACCACGCGCGTCATCGACCCGTGGGGCGGCAGCTACTACGTGGAGCGCCTCACCCACGAGCTGGCCCAGAAGGCCTGGGGCCACATCCAGGAAGTCGAAGCGCTGGGCGGCATGACCAAGGCCATCGAAGCGGGCCTGCCCAAGCTGCGCATCGAAGAAGCCGCCGCGCGCACCCAGGCGCGAATCGACTCCGGACGTCAGGCCATCATCGGCGTGAACAAGTACCCACCGGAGCGCGAGGACCGCATCGAGATCCTCAAGGTGGACAACTCCGCGGTGCGCGAGTCCCAAATCGCCCGCCTGCGCGAGCTGCGCGCCGAACGCAACGCGGAGGAAGTGCGCCGCCGCCTGGACGCGCTCACCGAGGCCGGACGCCGCAACGAGGGCAACCTGCTCGCGCTCGCCATCGACGCGGCGCGGGCGAAGGCCACCGTGGGAGAAATCAGCGACGCGCTCGAGAAGGTCTACGGGCGCTACGAGGCCACCGTGCGCAGCGTGTCCGGGGTGTATTCGGCGGAAGCCGGTGGGGCGCAGGGCATCGCGGAGGCGCGGGCGAAGGCGGATTCGTTCCTCGCGAGCTTCGGCCGCCGGCCGCGCATCCTCATCGCGAAGATGGGCCAGGATGGCCATGACCGGGGACAGAAGGTCATCGCCACCGCGTTCGCGGACCTGGGCTTCGACGTGGACATCGGGCCGCTGTTCCAGACGCCCGAGGAGTCCGCGAAGCAGGCGGTGGAGAACGACGTGCACGTCGTGGGCGCCAGCTCCCTGGCGGCCGGCCACCTCACGCTCGTGCCCCAGTTGAAGCAGGCCCTGAAGGCCCTGGGCCGCGAGGACATCATGGTGGTGGTGGGCGGCGTCATCCCCGCCCAGGACTACGACCAGCTCAAGGCCGCGGGCGCCGCCGCCATCTTCGGCCCCGGCACCGTCATCGCGAAGGCGGCCATCGAGCTGCTCGACAAGCTCTCCGCCGCGCTGGAGGAAGAGGCGTGAAGTCGCTGCCCGCGGACACCTACGTGGAGGGCGTGCGGGCCGGAGACCGGGCGGTGCTCGCGCGGGCCATCACGCTGGTGGAGAGCGAACACCCTCGCCACGCGGCGCTCGCGCAGGAGGTCCTCACGCGGCTGTTGCCCCACACCGGCAAGAGCAAGCGCGTGGGCATCAGCGGCGTGCCGGGCGTGGGCAAGAGCACCTTCATCGACGCGCTGGGCATGCACCTGGCCGGCAACGGGCACCGGGTGGCGGTGCTCGCCATCGACCCGTCCAGCAGCGTGTCCGGCGGCAGCATCCTGGGCGACAAGACGCGCATGGCTCGGCTCGCGCGCGAGCCCTTGGCGTACATCCGGCCCAGCCCTTCCAGCGGCACGCTGGGCGGTGTCGCGCGCAAGACGCGGGAGACGCTGCTGCTATGCGAGGCCGCGGGCTTCGACGTGGTGCTGGTGGAGACGGTGGGCGTAGGCCAGTCCGAGACCGTGGTCGCGGACATGGTGGACTTCTACCTGGTGCTGATGCTCGCGGGCGCGGGCGACGAACTGCAGGGCATCAAGCGCGGCATCCTGGAGGTGGCGGACATGGTCGCCATCAACAAGGCGGACGGCGACAACGCGCCGCGCGCCATGCAGGCTCGCGCCCAGTACCGCGCCGCCCTGCACCTGATGCGCCCGGGCGCGGAGCCGGTCGTCACGACGTGCAGCGCCATGGAGGGCATCGGCATCGACACGCTGTGGGCGTCCGTGGAGTCGGTCGTCGCCCAGCGGGAGGCGGCCGGGGAGCTGGCCCGTCGGCGGACCCAGCAGCAGGTGGGCTGGATGTGGGCCATGGTGCACGACGGACTGCGAGCGGCCCTGCGAGCGCACCCCGAGGTGTCCGCCCTCATCCCCACCCTGGAGCAGGACGTACGCGAAGGGCGCGCGACGCCGACCACGGCCGCACTGCGTGTGCTGGGGGCCTTCCTTCCTCAAACGCAGGCCTGACGAGCCGCGTCGTGCAGGCAGCAACGCCTGTCTCAATCGCTTGCCGGGCCCGCATCGCACTCCTAGTGTACGCCCGTGCGACACCCCCAACCGACGACCGCTCCCCAGCCCTACAAGCCGCGCCACCACGTCCGCATCGTCACGGCCGCCAGCCTCTTTGACGGACACGACGCGGCCATCAACGTGATGCGCCGCCTCATGCAGTCCTCGGGCGCGGAGATCATCCACCTGGGGCACAACCGCTCCGTGGCGGAGATCGTCGACTGCGCCATCCAGGAGGACGCCCAGGGCATCGCCCTCACGTCCTACCAGGGCGGCCACGTCGAATACCTCAAGTACATGATCGACCTGCTGCGCGAGCGCGGCGCGAACATCAAGGTGTTCGGCGGCGGCGGCGGCACCATCCTCCCCACCGAAATCGAGGAGCTGCACAAGTACGGCGTCACGCGCATCTACTCGCCGGACGACGGCCGGGCCATGGGCCTGCAGGGGATGATCGACGACCTCATCTCCCAGTGTGACTTCGAGGTGCGCCCCGCGGACTTCAAGCCCCTCTTGAAGGAGCCGCTGCCCCGCGAGCCCGCGCGCATCGCGTCGCTCATCACCATCGCGGAGAACTTCGCGGAAGCGGGCGAGGAGCTGCGCACGGCGCTCGCGAACGCCCGGGTGGAGCACCCGCGCGTGCCCGTGCTGGGCATCACCGGCACCGGCGGCGCCGGCAAGTCCAGCCTCGTGGATGAGCTGGTGCGCCGCTTCCTCGCGGACTTTCCGGACAAGACGCTCGCGGTCCTCTCCGTGGACCCCTCCAAGCGCAAGTCCGGCGGCGCGCTCCTGGGCGACCGCATCCGGATGAACGCCATCGACAACCCGCGCGTCTACATGCGCTCGATGGCGACCCGGCAGAGCAACCTGGCGCTGTCCCGCCACGTGGCCCACTCCATCGAGGTCTGCAAGGCGGCGGGCTTCGACCTCATCGTGGTGGAGACCTCCGGCATCGGGCAGTCGGACACGGAGATCACCGAGCACTCGGACGTGGCGCTCTACGTGATGACGGCCGAGTACGGCGCGGCGACGCAGCTCGAGAAGATCGACATGCTCGACTTCGCGGACGTCATCGCCATCAACAAGTTCGACAAGCGCGGCTCGCTGGACGCGCTGCGCGACGTGCGCAAGCAGTGGCGGCGCAACCACAACGCCTTCACGCTCCCCGAGGACGCGGTGCCCGTGCACGGCACCATCGCCTCGCAGTTCAACGACCCGGGCATGAACACGCTCTACCGGGCCATCATGGACGCGCTGGTGAAGAAGACGGGCGCGTCGCTGCCGTCCGGCTTCGCGCTCACGGCGGGCATGAGCGAGAAGAAGTGGATCATCCCCCCGGAGCGCACGCGCTACCTCGCCGAGATCGTCGAAGCCTGCGAGTCCTACGACGGCTTCGTGCGCGCCCAGGCGGCCATCGCCCGGCGCATGTACCAGTTGCACGGCACCATCCAGGCCCTGCGCACCAACGTGGGCAAGAAGCGCCTGGAGATTGTCGAGCCCAAGGACGCCTCCGACGTGGTGCAGGTGACGGAGCGCGTGGAGGGCGAACCCGCGTACCTGGGCGACCTGGTCGCGCTGTACCAGGACCTGGAGAGCCGCCTGCACGCGGACTGCCGGCGCCTGCTGGCGGAGTGGCCAGCGACGAAGAAGCGCTACGCCGCGTCCAAGTACCAGTTCCAGGTGCGCGACAAGGTCATCGAGCTGGACCTCATCTCCGAGTCCCTCTCCCACCTGCGCATCCCGAAGATTTCCCTCCCCCGGTATGAAGACTGGGGCGACATCCTCACGTGGCTGCTGCGGGAGAACGCGCCGGGCGCCTTCCCATTCACCGCGGGCGTCTTCCCGCTCAAGCGCGAGGGCGAGGACCCGGCTCGCATGTTCGCGGGCGAAGGCGGCCCGGAGCGCACCAACAAGCGCTTCCACTACGTGTCGCGCGGCCTGCCGGCGAAGCGCCTGTCCACGGCGTTCGACTCGGTGACGCTGTACGGCGAGGACCCGGACCACCGGCCGGACATCTACGGCAAGGTGGGCAACTCCGGTGTCTCCATCGCCAACGTGGACGATGCGAAGAAGCTCTACTCCGGCTTCGACCTGGCGGACCCGTCCACCTCCGTGTCGATGACCATCAATGGCCCGGCGCCCATGCTGCTGGGCTTCTTCCTCAACGCCGCCGTGGATCAGCAGTGCGAGAAGTGGATCCGCGCCCAGGGCAAGGTGGAGGAGGTCGAGAAGCGCATCCACGAGCTCTATCAGGCGCGCGGCGTGCCGCGTCCGCGCTACCAGGGCGAATTGCCCCAGGGCAACGACGGGCTGGGGCTGCTGCTCCTGGGCGTGTCCGGTGATGAAGTGCTGCCTCCGGACGTCTACGCGAAGATCCGCGCGCAGACGCTCCAGGCGGTGCGTGGCACCGTGCAGGCGGACATCCTCAAGGAGGACCAGGCGCAGAACACCTGCATCTTCTCCACGGAGTTCGCGCTCCGGGTGATGGGCGACATCCAGCAGTACTTCATCGACCAGAAGGTGCGGAACTTCTACTCGGTGTCGATTTCCGGCTACCACATCGCGGAAGCGGGGGCGAACCCCATCTCCCAGCTCGCCTTCACGCTGGCGAACGGCTTCACCTTCGTCGAGTACTACCTGTCGCGCGGGATGGACATCGACGACTTCGCGCCCAACCTGTCGTTCTTCTTCTCCAACGGCATGGACCCTGAATACGCAGTGCTGGGGCGCGTGGCCCGCCGCATCTGGGCCAAGGCCATCCGGGACAAGTACGGCGGCAACGACCGGTCGCAGAAGCTGAAGTATCACATCCAGACGTCTGGCCGGTCCCTGCACGCGCAGGAGATTGCCTTCAACGACATCCGCACCACGTTGCAGGCGCTGCTGGCGCTCAACGACAACTGCAACTCCTTGCATACCAACGCGTATGACGAGGCCATCACCACGCCCACGGAAGAGAGCGTGCGGCGGGCGCTGGCCATCCAGTTGGTCATCAACAAGGAGTTCGGCCTGTCGAAGAACGAAAACCCCAACCAGGGCTCGTTCATCATCGAGGAGCTGACGGACATGGTGGAGGCGGCGGTGCTGGCGGAGTTCCGCGCCATCTCCGAGCGCGGCGGCGTGCTGGGCGCCATGGAGCGCATGTACCAGCGCTCCAAGATTCAAGAAGAGTCGCTCTACTACGAGATGCAGAAGCACGACGGGACGCTGCCCATCATCGGCGTGAACACCTTCCTGGATCCGAAGGGCTCTCCCACCGTGACGCCGCCGGAGGTCATCCGCGCGACGAAGGAGGAGAAGGACTACGCCATCACCGCCCGCGACGCCTTCTGGAAGCGCAATGAGAAGACGTCCGCGCAGGCGCTGGAGGCGGTGCGCCGCGCGGCGCTGGACAACGGCAACGTGTTCGGCGCACTGATGGACGCGTGCAAGGTGTGCACGCTGGGCCAGCTGTCCCGCGCGCTGTACGAGGTGGGCGGCCAGTACCGGCGCAACATGTAGTGCGCGCCGCCGTCGCGGTCCCGGCCGTGTGCCCGGGACCGCGATGGGACGGCCTCAGGGGCCCAGGTCCTCGAACTGGCAGGCGTAGTCGCCCAGGGCCACTTCGGACTCCGCCATCAGGTCGACGGAGTAGGTTCCGGTCTGGAGCTGCGTGTAGGTCTGGGTCCACCGCGCATCCACGTGCTCGCGGGGCACCTCCACCCGGTTGTCCTGGGCGTCACGCACGACCGCGTAGAGCTGCACCTGCCCCGGCGTCTCCTTCCAGTCGCAGCCGAACCGGTAGCGCCGCCCCGCGATCGCCTGGAAGGAGAAGAAATCGTGGTCGTAGGAGTCGGGGATGCGGCCCGTGATGGCCTGCACCGGCCCCGTGAGCGGCGTCGCCGTGGCCAGGGTGTCTCCGTGGTCGTCCTCGCCCAGGTCCTCGAACTGGAGGGCGTAGTTCTGCCTCACCCACCGCGACACCAGGAAGGCGTTGAGGTTGATGCTCACGTAGTGCGTGGACTGGAGGGCCTTGAAGGTCGTGGTCGTGCGCTCGGAGGTCGAACGGGTGAAGGCTCCACCCGGGACGGCATCCAGGATCTCGCAGGACATCAGGCCGTCTTCGGTGCACGACGCCCGGTAGTGGTGCTGGGGCACGACGCGCAGGGAGAAGACGTCCCGGTCCATGAAGGTCTCCATCTTCCCCTGGACGGACGCCGTGCCGGCCGGAAGCGCGGTCGCGGTCTCCATCGTGTCTCCGTGGTCCTCGGCCCCCAGGTCATTCAGCAGACAACTGTAGGGAGCCAGCGTGGTGGGGTACGTAAAGTCCTTGATGGAGGCATAGAACATCCCGCCCGGTGACTTGAAGGCGATGCTGCCCTCCCGGATCTCCTCGAAGAAGATGTCGTACGCGGCGATCGCATACTCCTGGTCCCTCCGGTTGACGAAGGCCATCTCCCAGTACGGCGTCGGGAAGGTACAGGTGAAGGCATAGACCCGGGCTGCCACGGTCTGGAATGAGAGCAGGTCCCGCTCATAGTAGTGCTCACTGATGCCCGTCAGGGGCTGCGCCGAGGGCACCCAGGGGGCCGCGAAGGCGAACAGGTCCGCCTGGTCGTCCGGCCCCGTGTCCACGAAGCGGAAGGCGAAGGGCCGGCGGCCGTCGTGAGAGTACGCGGAGATCTCCAGCGTGTAGACGGCGTTCGCCGCGAAGCCCGACCAATGCCAGGTGTAGGGCATCCAGCTCGGCACCCCGTCCTCCATGACACCGTAATCGAGCGACACACCCGCCGCGTCCCGCAGATTCAGGACATAGCCCTCCGTCTCGACCTCCACGATGAAGTCGTAGTGCCGCCCGGCCTGGGCGACGAAGGCGAACCGGAGCGGAACCTCCATGTTCCCCCAGGGGACGGAATGGACCTCCGTCTCCGAGGGCGTCACCAGCGTGTAGCCGTCCGGGATTTCAGGTGCCGGGCACGGTGGGGCGCTACCGTCCCCGCACCGACACACCGGCTGCCCGTCCTGGATGGAGCACGTCCCCTCGGAACAGGAGAAGCCATCACAGGTGGGCTCCGGCTCCACGACGGGCCCGGCGTCAGGGCCCGCGTCCACGACAGCCCCCGCGTCAGGGGTGGGGTTGGAGGTCGAATCACAGGCGCCCAGGCCGAACAGACAGGCACAGAGCAAGAAGACAGACAGTGGGTGCTTCGTCACAGGCATGTAAAGGGCCTCCCCCTCGGCGGACGCGCACCCTATCTGAAGCCTGACTGTCTGCCCATCCCCCGCTCCGTTTGACTTTCAGTACGGGCTCGCCGTGGGGCGGATGATGATTTCACTCACATCCACGTCCGCGGGCTGGGCGATGGCGTA
This sequence comes from Corallococcus sp. bb12-1, assembly GCF_026626765.1. Taxonomy (NCBI): domain Bacteria; kingdom Pseudomonadati; phylum Myxococcota; class Myxococcia; order Myxococcales; family Myxococcaceae; genus Corallococcus; species Corallococcus sp. bb12-1. The sequence continues at coordinate 270,746 of NZ_JAPNJZ010000016.1, forward strand.
GGAGATGGACCGGGCGACGGCCTCCGCCGGAATCGCGCCCTTCCTGAACTCGCGCATCACCTCGCGGGCGTTCGGGTCGGAGATGCTCTCCGCCAGCTCCGACGTGGTGACGCCCGGGGAGATGACCGTCACGCGGATGTCCGCGCCCACCTCCTGGCGCAGGCCTTCGGAGAGGGCCAGCACCGCGAACTTCGTGGCGCAGTAGACGGCCGCCGTCGGGCTCACCGTGTGCCCGCCAATGGACGACAGGTTGATGAACTGGCCCGCCTTCTGCCGCTTCATCACCGGAAGCGCCGCCGCGATGCCGTGCAACACGCCCCGGATGTTCACGTCGACCATCCGGTTCCACTCGTCCACCTTCAGCATCTCCAGCAGCGACAGCGGCATCACGCCCGCGTTGTTGATGAGCACGTCCAGCCGACCGAACTCCTTCAGCGTGAAGTCCACGAAGCCCTGCACGTCCTCGCGCTTCGTCACGTCCAGCGCGCGCACCCGCGCCTCGCCTTCCTTCGCCTTCAGCTCGGAGGCCAGCGCCTCCAGCCGGTCCACGCGCCGCGCCCCCAGCACCACCTTCGCGCCCTGCTGGGCGAGCAGGCGGGCCGTCGCCTCTCCGATGCCGCTGCTCGCTCCGGTGATGGCCACCACCTTGCCCTGGATGTTCGTCGTCATGTGCCTGTCCTCGGGATTGACCGGCGCGGGAAGTGCGCCGGGAACATGCACACCCTCTCAAGGCAGGCCCCGGAGGCGGTATCCGGATGCTCCCGGACTCTTGCCCATTCCTGCACGGGCGCCGGAGCCCCCTTCGGGATTAAGACAGACGCCGCATGACCACCGCCCGTCCCGACCCCGCACTGAACCCGCACCTGTCCGAGCTCGCGACGCTCGTGAAGCGCCACGCGCCCACGGACGGCCTGCACGCCACGGCCATTCCCCGGCTGGTCCTCATCCGCGCCTCGGAGCCCACCCTGCCGCTGCACGCGCTGCATGCGCCGGCACTGTGCATCGTGGCGCAGGGCCGCAAGCAGGTGCTGCTGGCCGGCGAGTCGTATGTCTATGGCCCGGACCAGTGCCTGGTCGCGTCGGTGGACCTGCCCGTCACGGGACAGGTGGTCGAGGCCACCTCCGCCAGGCCCTACCTCTGCTTCCGGCTGGACCTGGAGCCCGGCCAGTTGGGCGCCCTGATGATGGAGGCACGGCTGGAAGCCCCCGCCTCCCGGGGAAGGGTCCGGGGACTCGCGCTGGGCCCGGTGGGCGCGCCGCTGCTGGATGCGACGGCGCGGCTCGTGCGGCTGTTGGACACGCCGCGAGACATCCCCGTGCTGGCGCCGCTCGTCATCCGCGAAATCCTCTACCGCCTGCTGTCGGGTGAGAACTCCGCGCGGCTGCGGCAGATCGCCCTGGCCGACAGCCGCCTGGAGTCCGTCACCCGCGCCATCCACTGGCTCAAGGCGCACTACACCGCGCCGCTGCGCATCGAACGGTTGGCGCGCACCGTCCACATGAGCCCATCCGCGCTGCACCACCATTTCAAATCCGTCACGGCGATGAGCCCGCTGCAATACCAGAAGCAACTGCGGCTCCAGGAGGCCCGCCGCCTGATGCTCGCGCAGGCCATGGACGCGGCGATGGCCGGACACTCCGTGGGCTACGAGAGCTCGTCCCAGTTCAGCCGCGAATACAGCCGGCTGTTCGGGGCGCCGCCTTCGCGCGACATCGCGCGGCTCCGGGAGTCGCTGGCCGTCACGGCCTAGCGAAGCCGCACGGCCCCCGGGGATGGCCCGTCCGTCCTCGCAATGACAGTCATGGCCCCGTCCGGCTGACCAGCCGCCCCGAGGTCCCATGGACACCCTGGCCTCCCGTCCCCAGCTTGAGCCCTCCTCCCATCCCCGGATGCTCTCCGTCGAACAGGGGGGAGTGCCCGGTAGGAGGGCCGCCATGTCGTGGGATGAAGACGTGAAGCAGGGACTGAAGCGCACGGCCATGTTGCTCAGCGCGCAGGAGTTGGAGCACCTGACCCACGGCCCCGTGCGGAACACCGTCCTGCCGCCCGCGGAAGGCGCCGTGCAATCCCTGCGGATCCACCTGTCGCGGATCGCCGAGGCCTCGGACGTGCGGCCCACCACCGCCTTCCGGGAGCGGATGAGCAGCGCGCTCCAGGTCCTGAAGGGGGGCTCGCCCGCGCTCTTCATCGACAGGCTGTGCGAGCGGCTCGCCTTCGAGCGGACCAGCTCCCGGCTCTACGCGGGACTCCTCATCAAGACCCACGCGCTGGGCACCTACGACGGGGGCCCCACGCCTGAACGACTCCTCGAACTCCACAACGAGGAGCTGGAGCATCTGGGCCAGGTGCGCGAGGGCCTGCTGCGGCTCGGCGCCCCGCCCTCGGTGCGGACGCCCTCCGGCGACATCGCGGACTCGCAGTGCCGGGGGCTCATCCAGGCCATCGACGCGCCGGGCGCCACGCTCATGGACGCCCTGCGCGTGACGCTCGTCTCGGAGCTCATCAACAACGCGGGCTGGGCGATGCTCGTCGACCTGGCCTCGGAGCTGGGCCCGCCCGACCTGGAGCAGGCGTTCCGCGAGGTCCTGCACGTGGAGTCCCGGCACCTGGCGGAGGTCACCCTCTGGGTCGCGAACGGGGCGTACGCGGACCCGGCCCCCGAAAGCGAACCCCACCCCGTCAGCTACTAGGGAAGGGGCCGCCGCAGCGCGACCTTCGCGCGGACGGCCTCGATGAAGGCCGGCTTGTCCGCGCTCGTGCGCACGCCCTTGAAGTCCATCCCCAGGTTCTCCGCGACGGCCCGCAGGTATTCCAGACAGGGTTCATCGCCGGAGCGTCTGCCTTCCACGAACACCGGATGACAGGTGGGACAGTAGTTGACCACCCAGACGCGCTCGCCCTCGGGAATCTCCAGGGAGACGGGGCTGCCGTCGCTCACGCCCTCTTCATGGGGCTCGATGCACCAGACGCCGGTCTCGTCATCGGAGCCCATGAGGATCTCCCGGTAGTTGAGGCTGGGGACGAACTCCCAGTCTCCCCAGTCATAGCCATACGGCCGCGTCTCCATGCGCCGGGCGCGGCCCCGGTTCTGCTCGAAGGACGCCGTGTCCTCGGGGGCCTCCCCTTCGGCGAAGAAGAACAGGTCCAGGATGGCTTGGTCGTCGCCCATCCCCTCCTCCTCGCACTCCTCGCCCGTCTTCTCACCGCACGCGTACGACGTGGGAGGACCGCAGACACTGCACCGGTAGTCATGAACGCCCATGCCCGGATGCTAGCAGTCCCCTCCCCCTTGTTTCAGTCGTCGTCGTCCCAGTCCCCATCGCCTTCACCCCCACCTGCCAGCACCAGCTCCGGGACACCAGCGACGTCTCCTCGGGGTGCAGTCCGCCCTCCCTGGACAGCAGCTTCACGGTCTTCGCCGCGTCCTCCTCCACCGAGGCGCCGCGCACCAGTTGGATGTCCCCCCGAACTCCTGGAGGCCCTCGACGCCGTCCGGCGTGTAGGCCAGGTCAATCAACGTGCTCGGCGTCCCGTCCTCGATTTCCGGTCTTCTGCCAGGGCGCCCGGAGCTGGGGGCTCCACGCAATTGCTGGCACCCGCCCTGATACGGGGAGAGAGGTGACGAAAGGCAAGCCAGGGTGCTATGAGTCCCGGCGTTGTCTGCCGTTACCGGCCTGCCTGTCTGTCCCGTCAGGCGTTGTGTCTCCCCGGCCGTCCCGACATCACCTTTCAATCCGCCTGGGGGAGGCGTGGGGCCATCGTGCCCTTCGTGGGCTCCTTCCGGCATGCCGCCTGGAGCCGTATGTCCCCGTTTCGTTCCGTCCGCTGGCCGCGTCTGGCCGTGGGTGCCCTGACCTCCCTCTCCCTGACGTTGGGGGGGTGCGCCACGCTTCCGCCGCGAGGGCAGGTCGTCATGCGCGACGTGTCCTTCCCCCTGCGGGATTTCCGCATGGCGTCGGGGTTGCGCGTGGTGGTGGAGCACGACGCGCGCTCGCCCGTGGTGGCGGTGGTCGCGGTGGTGGGCGCGGGCGGCTCCAGCGATCCAGGCGGCCGGGAGGGCCTGGCGCACCTGGTGGAGCACCTGGCCTTCCGCTCGCACCCGGCCGGAGCCCCGTCCGCGACGGCGCGACTGGAGGCCGCGGGCGCGGGCCACTCCAATGCCTCCACCAGCCTGGACTACACCGCCTACGAAACGCTGGCCCCCAAGGAGGCGCTGGCCACGCTGGTGAAGATGGAAGGGCAGCGGCTGTCCGCGCCCATCGCCGGCATCAGCCCGGAGGTGTTCGCGGTGGAGCGCGAGGTGGTGCGCAACGAACTGCGCCAGCGCAACGAGACGGGCTACGTGGGGCAGGTGTTCAGTTGGATCAGCGCGGCGTCCTACCCCAAGGGGGACCCGTACTCGCGGCCGGTGGTGGGCTCGCATGATTCGCTGAGTGCCCTCACGCTCGCGGACGCGCAGCGCTTCGCGCGCACGCACTACCGTCCGGAGAACGTCACCCTGGTCATCGCCGGCGACGTGGACCTGGCGGCGGTGGAGGCCATCCTCACGCAGAACCTGCCGCCCGCGTGGGTGGGCACCGGCCTGCCCCTGGCACCGGACACGCGCCTGCCCGCGAATCCCGCGGCGCCCGCCGTCGCGCCCGTCCCGAAGACGATGCCGGTGTACGCGGCCGCCGTGCCGACGCCGGAGCTGTACCTGTCCTGGGTGCTGCCGCGCGGCTTCGATGAGTCCAGCGCCGTGCACGACTTCGTGGGCGAAGGCCTGGACAGCAACCTGTGGGAGTCGATGCGCAATGACGGCGACATCGCGGGCATCCGGACCGAACTCGTGCCGGGCACCCGGTCCTCCATGCTCATCGTGAGCGTGCAGCTGTCCCATGGCGACCACCCGGAGCGCACGGCGGAGAAGGTGTTGGACCAGGTGCACAAGGCCTGGAGCCAGGAGATCAACGCCGGGGGCGTGCTGGGACAGGAGTTCAGCTTCCAGTCCCTGCGCCGCCAGGTGGTGACAGGCATGGCGCTGGAGTCGGAGCGTCTGCTGGCGCGCACGAAGCAGCGTGCGCTGCTCACCCACTTCACGCTCGACGTGCGCTCCTACACGCGCAGGCAGCAGGCGCTGATGGGGCTGGGCGGCGGCAAGGTGACGGACTTCGCCTATGAATGGCTCCAGCGCAGCCGGGCGCACGCTGTCTTCGTGAAGCCGGGGGAGAGCGGCATCCCCACGCTGGTGGCCCCGCTGGCGAAGGTCTCCGGGGAGGAGTCCGGCCTGGAGCCGGGCCAGCGCATCACCCCGTCCATGCTCACGGCCACCACCACCCCGGTGCAGGTGCTGAAGCTGGACAACGGCATGGAGGTGCTGCTCGCGCCCCGGCCGGGCCTGCCCGTGGTGCGGGTAGGCGCCGCGATGGGCGGCGGCCTGACGTATGGGGCGAAGCCGGGCGTAGCGGACCTGGCCAACTGGGGCTCCTTCCGCGAATCCTACTTCGAGGGCCACCTGAGTGACTGGGGCCTGCATGGCGGCGCCCGAAGCCGGTTGGACCACGTGCGCGTGGACCTGGCCGGCACGGCGGGCAACGTGGGCAACATGCTGGCGATGCTCGCCGAGCAGCTCTCCACCACCCGCACGTCGGAGGACGCCGTGCGCTTCCTGCGCGAGCAGGTGCTGCCGTGGCGCGAAGCGGTGGACACGCGCCCGGAGGTGGTGGCGAACCGGGAGCTGATGCGCGCGCTCTACGGCGTCCACCCCTACGCCAGCGAGGCGACCGGGGCCCAGAGGGGACAGGTGTCCTGGTCCGAGGCGCAGTCCTGGCTGGAGGATGTCTACCGCCCCGGCAACACGGTGGTGGTGGTGGCGGGTGAGTTCGACGTGAAGGAGGTCGAACCCCTGGTGCGCAAGTACCTGGGCGGCTGGAGCCGGGGCAAGCCCCAGCCCGTGGGGGTGCCGCCGGCGCCGGCGCTGCCCGCCGCGTCCCCGCGCGTCAGCACGCTCTTCACCCCGCGCCCCGGGGCGACGCAGGGACAGGTGCAGCTGGCCTGCCGTCTGCCCACGGCGACGCCGGAGCTGGAGGCGCGGTACGCACTGATGGCGGAGCTGCTGGAGGTGAAGGCGTATCAGGAGACGCGCGCTGGGACGGGAGCGTCCTACGGCTTCGGGGCCTCGCCGTTCATCGCCCGGGGCGGCGCGGCGCACCTGATTGTGCGGGGCATGCTGGACGCGCAGCGCCTGGAGGAGGGCATCAGTGCCCTGCGCTCGACGCTGGCGGGGTTCGTGAAGAACGTTTCGACCGCGGACCTGGAGCAGGCCCGGTCGCGACTGCTCGCGCAGCAGGCGGTGTCGTTCATCACCACGAACGAGTGGGTGGACGCGCTGCTCGCCGCGCGCGTGAAGGGCTTCCCGGTGGAAGCGGTGGCCCAGCGTCCCGCGCACCTCCAGGCGGTGACGACGGATCAGCTGAAGCAGGAGTTCGACGGCTGCCTCCAGCGCCTCGTGGTGAGCGTCACGGGCGATGAGGCCCGGAGCCGCGCCGCGCTTCAGGCGGTGTCGGCGCCGTAGCGGCAAGCGTGCGGTGGGGCCGTGTCACGTGACACGGCCCCGTCACGCTGGCGAGGAGGGGGGCGACGCCTTCGCCTGCGTCAGCGGGAACCGGGCCGGGCGGAGGCGTCTCCGCTCGCCCCGTGCATCACGGCGTGCACGCTGAGCAGGCCTCCCACGGCGCCCGCGAAGCCTCCGGTGGTGATGAGGACCTGCGCGAAGCGATGGAGTTCATCCGCGCTGTTGATGTGGACGAGGCCCGTGGCGCGCAAGGCCTCCTCGAGGACGACAGGGCCCCGGGCAGGCCCCAGCACGGAGCTCAGCTTCGCGACCGCGACGCCGTGCCAGTCTCTGGGCTGGGTGTTCATCGCGAGGAGGGCTTCGCTTCGAGCTCCGCGGTCCGCTGTTCGGCGGCGAGCTTCTCCGCGCGCAGGCGCACCAGCGTGGCTTCGGTTTCCCGCGCCTGCTTGCCCACCTCCAGGAGCAGCGCTTCGGTGCGCTCACGCGCTTCGCGCTGTTCGTGGATGTTCGTGTTGGTGCCCAACCACTGGAGGACGTGGCCGTTCGCGTCCCGCTCAGGCACCGCCCGCGCCAGGTACCAGGCGTACTGACCATTGGCGAGCTTGAGCCGGAACTCGACCTCGTAGCCTTCGCCCGTGCGCAGCGCGGTCGTCCAACGCTCGATGGCCAGCTGCCGGTCCTCCGGGTGCAGGACGTTGAGCCAGCCCTCGGAGAGGAGGGTGTCCAGCGGCACGCCGAACTCGATGACCGCGCGGGAGCTCACGTAGTCCAGCAGGCCGTCCGGCTTCGCGGTCCACACCTGCACCGGGATGGTCTCCGCCAGGAAGCGGTAGCGCGCCTCGCTGACGCGCAGGGCCGCCACCGCCTGCCGCTCCGCCGTCAGGTCGCGGACCTCGATGATGGCGCCCACCACGGCATCCGCGTCATGCAGCGGGTGGACAGTGAAGCCGACGGGATGGGCGTGGCCGTCCTTGTGGACGAAGACATCCTCGCCCCGCTCGCGCCCCTGCTTCGCCAACGCCTGGGCAAGGGGGCTGTCCACGCTCGGGGTGGGCTGCCCTTCCGGAGACGGACGGTGCACCAGGTCGAGCAGCGACGGTCCGCGCGCGACGACCTCCGCGAGCGTGCGACCCGTCAGGGCTTCCGCCGCCGCGTTCATGTAGGTGCACCGCAGCCGGGCATCCGTCATGAACAGCGCGAGTTCAGTGCTCTCGGCGAGGGTGCGCGCGACCGCGTCCACCTCCGGCCAGGCCAGGGAGGTCACGGAGGGACTCGGACGTAGAGGAGTGGGGGGCACTCGGGTCAGCTCACTTCGAACGACAGGGGGTGTCTCACTGTACGCGGCCGGCCACGAAACACCACCGCCGCCCAAGAGAGGAGAATGTCCGGAGCCGTAGGAACGACCGCACCCAGCGACGACCCGGTTCGAGGCATGCGTCCGTATGAGGAACATGCGAGCCATGAGCCTCCGTCGGACCCGTTTCCTGTTGGGCACCCTGGGGTGGCTGGGAGCCTCCGCCTGCCATGGAACCGATGTCGTCCCGACACCGTGCGACGGCGTGGACCGCGGGGCTGCCGGGCAGCGACTCACGCAGGCGTTCGAGCGCTGTGCGCTGTCATCGCGCGTGGAGCCGCGCACGGACTTCGGAGGGCTCAAGGTCCGGAGGATCGCCGGACGCCCCCTCGTGCTGGAGACGGCGCGGGACGCGGACGGGCGCGCAAGCCGCCGGCTCACGCTGCGGACCCCGGAGGGCGCGGTCCTCTGGCGCATCGAAGAAGCGGCCGGGGAACACTTCAGCGACTTCACCGTGCATCCGTCCGGGGAGACGACGTTGGGCGTCGAACGCACCGACGCTGCGACCGGCGCGTTCGACCTGGTGCGACTGTCGGCCGAAGGGCAGGTCCTGTCACGACAGCCGCTGCCTGGCCCCGCGACGGTGCCGCCCTCCGACCTGGGGGGCACGCTGCTCCCCTCCCCCTTCCGCATGAAGTCGTCATGGGTGGACGCACTCACCGACGGCTGGCTTCGCACGGAGGCGCGTGGTGAGGACGTGGCCGTGGCCTTCCTGTCGCGGGTCGCCACCGAGCAAGGCGCCCCCGACACACCGCAACTGGCGTCGGGACTCATGACGCTCCAGTGGATGGACGGTCGCTACCACGAGCAATGGACGCGCGTCGTCGACGGAGGCCATTCCACGCAGCCAGCGGCCTGGGCCTACGACGAGTTCCGCTGGCGCGAGGCCCCGCTGCGACCGCTGCTCGCGGTGGACGGCGATGGGCGGCTGGTGGTGGGCCGCACGTGGAACACGTCCCGCTGTCTGGCCGCGAGCCGCACGTTCAACGAGTTCACCAGCCTGCACTGCAGGACGGGCGACGACGTCACCTCCACCGCGGACACCGAACGCCAGCCCTTCGCCGTGACGACCTTCACCCCGGCGGGTGCACGCACGGGAACGCACGTCTTCGTTCCCGCGAGCGCCGCGGAGTTCGTCGTCTTCGACATGGCGGTGCGCGAGGGAGAGCTGGCGCTCGCCGGCACCGTGGTGACGGAAGGAGCGGACGGCACGGTGGGGTACTACCCGGCCGCGCCGGGGGAGGCGGCCCTGATGACACCGTATGACGGCTATCTGGGCGTGCTGTCGCTCGACACGGGGGCCCTGCGCTTCGAGCACCGGGTGGACACGGGCCGCGCGGATCACTTCTCCGCGCTGCGCTGGACGGACGCGGGGCTGCTCGCGGTGGGAGGCTCCGGCTGGGACCGGTGGTACGGCGGCATGAGCATCTCACGCGGCGCGGGCGCGCTCCTCGCGCTGGCCTCCTCCGATGGACAGACGGTGCGCACGCAGCACGCGGGCCCCGAGGGTCAGGACCGTCACTTCCACCTGCTGGGCGTGGACACGGACGGGGACTCACTGGTGGCCGTGGGCCTCGCGGAGGCGCCGATGACGCACTCGGGGGACGGCGGGAACACGGCGGCCATGACCTTCGGGGGGCTCACCGTGGAGCTGCGCTGAAGCACGCCTGGACTCCATGCGGATGCCACTCCAATCCCAGGCACCGCGCGGACTACACTGGCGCGAATGACGACCTCCGCCTCCGACGCCTCGCGGCTGCTGGACCTGCTGTGGGAGCGCTACGCCTCCGAAGTCCCCTTCGCCCGCACCTTCGTGGCGCTGTCGGGGGGACACTTCCGCAATGACCACGTCGCGTTCCGCACGCTCGCGCGGCCCGAGGGCGGCATCGCGCTGTTCTCACGGGTGTTCGAGCGGTTCGGCTGGCGTCCGGCGGGGACGTACACCTTCCCGGATGCGCACCTGTCCGCCATCTACCTGGCCCATCCGGACGGACTGCCGCGCGTCTTCCTCTCCGAGCTGAAGTCGGAGGAACTGTCACCGAGGGCCCGCGAGCTGCTCGCCGCGCTCCCGGTGGATCCACCGCCTCCGGAGGACATGGAGGCGCTCGCGGCCTGGTTCTCACCTCCGTCGCCGCCGGACGAGGCCGCGCTGCTGGAGTTGGAGAAGGAGACACAGTACGGCGCGTGGCTGCTCGCGTTCGGCCGCAAGGTGAACCACTTCACCGGCGCGGTGGACGACGTGGAGGCATGGCAGCGGCGCATGCGCGAGGCGGGGGTGCCCATGAAGACAGACATCGAGGGCGCACCCGGCACATCGCTGCGCCAGACGGCCACGCACGCATCCCCCCTGCCCCTGCGACTTCGGGACGGGAGCACGCGCACGTGGCCCTATGCGTACTTCGAAATCGCCCAGCGCACGGGAGGCTTCGACGGCTTCCTGGGCCCGCAGGCCCGCGCGCTGTTCGACATGACGAAGCGGAGTTGAGGCTCGCGGCCCGGGGGAGGTTCGGGGGAGGGGTGGTTCCCCCGGACCGCGACGCCTCGTGAAGCTAGTGGCGACCGCCGCCGCGCTCGCAGCGGTCGGGCAGGCTCACCTCGGCACCATCCAACGTGCCGTCGCCGCACTCCGGTCCGAAGGTGAGCACGTGGCTCTCCCCGTCCGCGGTGGTGCGCGTGAGCGTGCCGCCGGTGGGCCAGGGGCATACGTCGCGCGAAGGCCGGACGATGGCCGCCAACGTCACGGTGCCCTCCGAACCGTCGAGCTGCGTCTCCGTGTACGCGCCGTCGATGGTGCGCACCGGAGGCGTGTCACTGGAGAACGCGACGGACAGCTCGCCCGCCAGGTGCACCGACTTCACCACCGCGCCGGACGCATCCGTGCGCGTGCGCGTCACGTCCGCGGTGGTGCTCTTGCGCCGGGGCGGCGCGCCGTCCACCAGTTCCGCGGTGGACATCGTGAGGCCCTTCACGGTGGAGATTTCGCCGTCGGAGTTCGTGCTGGAGACCTCGAAGGTGACCGTCTGGCTTTGCGTCACCGCGCCGGTGCAGTCCTCCGCCGCCTCATAGGCATTCACGATGTCCACGGTGCCGCTGGACGGCCCCTTGGGGCCGCGACCGCCGGGCCTGCCCGCGTCTCCACCGCCATCCAACGACTGGCCACCCACCCGAGGAGGTGCACCGTCCTGGGGCGGCGCACCATCGCCGTCCGGAGGAGGCCGGCCGCCTCCACCACCGCCGCCACCGCCGCCGCCACCGCCACCCGGGCCTTCGGGACGTGCGGGGGCCGCGCAGTCCGTCCATTCCAGGTGCACGGTGGCGGGCAGGCTCTTCCCGCACACCTCCACGGTGGTGATGTCGGGGCTCGCGTCACAGTGGAAGCCCTCCACGGCCTGGGGCCGCAGCTTGTCCAGGCCGTGCAGCAGGCTGGACACCTCCACCGCGTCGCTCGAATCCGAGGTGGCTTCCACCGCCTGGGAGACATCCGACGTGGTGTCGGTGCTGGCGGTCTCGGAACCGCAGCCCACCGTCATGGTGCCCACCACCAACGCGACTGCCCCAAGCCACTGACTGCCCCAGCTCCAGTGCCTCATGTGTGCGTGCTCCCTTGCCATCCGGTGCCCGGCCGCTTCCCGTTGCCTCCGTGAGACGAAATGAAATTCCGCCGTGTTCCCGGCGGGGATTTTCCCGCTGCTTTTTGAGCGCGACGGGGAGCCGGCTACAGTGCCCTCCACCGTGACCGACGCGCTGCGCGCCCTCATCCTCGAAGCCCAGGACGGCAGCGTGCGCGCCTTTGAATTGCTCATCGCCTCGCACCTGCCCCGCGTGCGCCGCTTCGCTCGGGCCTTCGCCGCGTCGGACGCGGACGTGGACGACCTGGCGCAGGAAGCGCTGGTGAAGGTGTACCGGAGCCTGCGCTCGTTCCGCTTCCAGTCCGCGTTCGAGACCTGGCTCTATACGGTGGTGCGCAACGCGTTCTACGACGCCACCCGCAGCCGCGCCGGCCGCGAGCGCTCCCGCGAGGAACCGCTGGAGCAGGACCACATCCGCGCTCCTTCCAACGCCGAATCCGCGGACGAAGGGCTGATGCGCGCCCAGGAGCGGGACCGGCTGTGGCGGGCCCTGCGAGCGCTGCCGGAGGAGTTCCGCACGGCGGTGGTGCTCTTCGATGTGGAAGGGCACACCTATGAAGAGGTGGCGGCCATCGAAGGCGTGCCGGTGGGCACGGTGAAGTCGCGCCTGTCGCGCGGTCGGGCCCAGCTGAAGGTCCTGCTGGCGGGGGGACAGGGGCCCGGAGCCCCGGCCGATGAACATCCGGCGGGAACATCCAGTCGGGACATTTCGTCGCATGCTGCAAGGAGTGGGAAATGAGTGAGCCCGAGGAGAGCGAGGACCGTGCGCTGCGCGAGCGTCTGGCGGCGCTGCGAGACGACGCGCCCGGGCCCGACTTCCAGGCCACGCTCCACCGGCGGCTGGTGGAGGCCGGTCCGCCGACACCGGCACCGGGGTGGGATGCGGTGCGTTCCTTCTGGCGACGGCGCGCGCCGGTGCTCTGGCCGGTGGTGGGCGTCGCGGCGGGAGTGGCCACCTTCTGGGTGCTGGGCGCGGTGCGCGGAATGCCCGGCGCCACGGTTCCGGAGACGGTGGCGGCGAGCGCGCTCGAAAGGCCGGGCACGCAGGTGCCGGTGAGCAAGGTCGCGGTCATCAAGTTGGACTTCACCGCGGACGTGGCCGTGGAGCAGGCGGACTTCCAGGTGAGCCTGCCGGAGGGGCTGTCGTTCTGGGCGGACGGTGAGGAGTTGCCGCTGCGCTCGTTCCAGTGGACGCAGGCGCTGAGCGCGGGCAGCAACGTGATACCCATCGCGGTGCGCGGACAACGGCCGGGGCGCTATCTGGTGACGGCCCTGGCCCGCGCGGGAGACCAACGCATCGAGCACGATGTGGTGCTGGAGGTCACGGGCGGATGAACACCTGTAGCTCACGCCTGACACCGGCGCTCCTCGTCCTCCTGTGCGTGGGGACGGGCACCGCGAGCGCGCAGCAGCCCCCGGCGCCCGCGCCAACGCAGGCCGCGCGTCCTCCCGACGCGCCCGTGCCGCCCCCGCCTTCCAGTGCGCAACCGGCGCACGTGCGCAGCTCGCACACGGTGGACGTCATCGCCCCGGGAGAGAAGGTAGACACCATCCTGGGACGCATGAAGGTGGACCGCCCCGCGCCGCCCCCTCGGGGTGAGGCGGTCCGCCCGCCTCCAGGCCAGGAGACGCGAGGCCCCGGGGACGGTCGGGGTCCTCCGGGTCGGCCCAATGCGCCGCGTCCCCCAGGGGATCAGGGGCAGATGCGCTCGCCGTCACCGAGGACCGACGGCGCGCCACCGCCGCCCCATCAACAACCGCCACCGTCACAGCCACCCAACCAGCAGCCACGGCGATGAGCGTGGTGCAGGAAGCCCCGCCCTCGCTCCCATTCACGGAATGAGGTACGTCCGGAAATGTGTGGACGGGTCTCCTGCTCATGGTGGCGCTCGCGGCCGGTGAGCCGCTGGAGGATGCGCGCCAGTCCTTCGCCGAAGGCCGGTACGCGGAGGCGGAACAGCAGGCCCTCCAGGCCGCCGCGACCTCACCGTCGGGTGCCGCGCTCTACCTCGTGGGCCTGGCGCGCTTTCGCACCGGCCGCCCCGCCGAGGCCCTGGAAGCGCTCGACGCCGCGGGCCGCGCGCCGGATGCCCCGGAACCCGATGCGTGGAACTTCAACCGGGGTGCCTGTCTCTACGCCCTGGGCCGCTTCGAGGAGGCCGAGCGCGCCTTCGCCAACGTCCGCGCCGACGCCCCGCTCGCCCGCCTTGCGTGGATCAACGCGGGCTTCGCCGCCCTCGACGCGGGCGCCCCCGAGCGCGCCAGGATGTGGGCGGAGCGCGCCGCGCCCGGTGCCTCCACCGACGAAGCCCTTCAGGTCGAGGAGCTGCGCGCGCTCCTCACACCAGCCCCTCCCGCGAACGAGGCAGACGAAGCCTACCAACAGGGACTCGCGTCCTTCGACACCGGCCACTTCGAGGAAGCCCGCGCCCATTTCCTGAGGGCCGCGACGCAGCAGCCCGACTCCGGAAGGGCCCGGCTCATGGCGGGCGCTTCGGCCTATCGCCTGGGCGCACGCACCGAGGCCCGCGAGGACCTCACGTCCGCGCTCAAGCTTCCCCTGGGGCCGCTGGACCGGAGGACCGCGCACCAATACCTGGACCTGCTGGCCCCCGGCCTGCGCGTGAGCGGGCCCGGCGTCTGGGCTTCCGCCAGTGTGGGGCCGGGCTTCGACAGCAACGTGCTCCAGGTAGGCATCGCCGCCCGCGACGTGTCCGGCGCGAGCGCGGATCAGGAGACCGCGAGCACCTTCGCGGAAGCGAGCGTGGGCATCACCGCGCGCATGCGTCTGTCGGACCGGCTCTTCGCGGCCTTCACCTACAGCGGCAGCCAGCGGGCCTACGCCCAGAGCGCGGTCCGGGACTACTCGCTCCAGCTCCACCGGGCGACGGTGGCGGTGGAGTGGGAGGCCGCGCGCCGCGTGCGCGTGGGCCTGCTCGCGGGCGGAGACCTGTTCTTCACCGGCCTCGCGGACTTCCGCGGGCTGCAGGCGTCGGTGAGCGCGAACGCGTGGCTCGCGTGGGATGCGACCGAGCACACCAGCACCCGACTGGACCTGGGCGTCGCCGGCAAGGACGGCCTGGGAGAGGAGTTCGCCTACCTCACCGGACCGCGTCTGGATGCGACGCTGTCCGAGGAGTGGCGCCTGCACGCCTCCAGCCTCACGGCGTGGTACCGCTACCGGCAGGACCGCATCGGCACGCTGGAGCAGGCCATCGCGAGCGAGGACACCGCCATCGCATCGCAGGCGTATGTCATTCCCTTCGCCTTCGCGAGCCACGCTGTTGGCGCCTCCGGACGGTGGCGGCCCCTGCCCTGGCTCACCGCCAGCCTGGACGCGGAGGTGGAGTGGCGCCGCTACCTTGAAGACAGCTCCCTGCGCGTCGTGACGACCGACGGAGCCACGGAGACGTGGAACGAACGCCGCCGCCAGGATGTGCGCTTCGCGCTGGGCCCCGCCGTGAGCGCGCGGCTGTCGGACCACTTCCGGCTCTCCGCGCGCTACGACCTGCTGGTGAACCGCTCCAACATCGACATGCGGCTGACGGACGAAGACACCGCCGCGTGCGAGGGCGCGGAGCACCTGTGCCACGTGTATGACTACACGAATGGCAACTACGAGAAGCACGGCGTGCTGCTCCAACTCGAAGCCGTGTGGTGAGCCGCGCCGCTCACGCATGTCCGCCGCCGGATGAAGGCAGCACCCCATGGGGTGGGGCCTTCAGGCGTGGCCCTGAAGTTCCCTGCTTGCGAAGCCGGAAGCCCCATCCCCACCTTGCGCACGAATAACTCACGACAGAGGAGGCTCACCGTGCCCATGTCCAGACTTTCGCTGGCCCTCGCCGCATCCGCGGCGCTGTGCTTCACGGCAGGTTGTTCCAAGCAGGGGATGCACAAGTCCGAATCGACGAAGGCGACTTCCGCGTCCGCCCAATCCGCGTCCAAGGACTCAAGCTGCCCCATGGCGGTGCCGGGCGCCCAGGTCCGCTCGCAGGAGACGTCGGACGGCGTGGCGCTCATCTTCACCACGTCGGATCCCTCACAGGTCACGGACCTCCAGATGCGCGGCCGGAAGATGATGGCCACGCAGGCCCAGTACGCGCGCTCGCAGACGCCCATGGACCTGGCGCAGGCGGAAGACCTGGGCGTCAGCGCGACGGAGGAGCAGGACGGCATGGATGACACTGGCACCGGCGGTGGCGGCTCCAAGGGCTCGGCCGGAGCGCCCACGGTGCCGTCGCGCGCGATGGTGCAGGACACCGCGAACGGCCTCACCGTCACCTACTCCGCCGACGACAAGATGCAGAAGCGTGAGCTCATCGACCAGGTCAACTCGACGGCCCATCAACTTGAGAAGGGCCACTGTCCCGGCATGTAGCCGCGAGCAGGTCGCCGGGACGGCGCGCGGATGCCGTCCCGGTGAGAGGTCCTACCGGGCGAACACGACCGTGAGATTGTTGCTCGGCATCTCCACCACGCGCTCCCGCGCAAGCCCGTGTCGCAGCGCCTCGGCGGTGACCGCGCCCAGTTCGCGCACCCCCCAGGCCGCGTCGCGGGCCTTGAGCGATTCGTCGAAGGCGACGTTGCTCGGCGCGGGCACCACGCCTTCCACGAAGTAGGGCCCGTACAGGACGAGCCGCCCTCCCGGGCGCAGCACCCGTCCCGCGCCCCGCATCAATCCCTGACAGGCCGCCCACGGCGCGATGTGGATCATGTTCACGCAAAGCATCGCGTCCGCGTGCTCCACCGGCCACGCGTCGGAGCTCGCATCCAGCACGCGCGCGGGAAGCAGGTTGGGCGTCCCCTCTTCCACACGCCACGCATCGATGCTCTCCAGCGACCCCGGATCCCCATCCGTCGGCTGCCAGCTCAGCCCCGGAAAGGCCCTGGCGAAGAAGGCAGCGTGCTGGCCGGTGCCGCTCGCCACCTCCAGCAGGACGCCGGAGGCAGGCAGCACCTCCTTCAGGACGGCGAGGAGCGGTTCGCGGTTTCGCTCGGTGGCGGGAGCATGGCGCATCATGAGCGACGGTCTTCCACACCCGCGCACGCGAGGGAAGGCCACACTCCAGGTGCCGGGCCGTTACGTTGCGTGGCGCGGGCAACGGCAGCCGTCGGTCCACCAGCGGACAGGCAGCCGTGCGGAATTGAAACACGTGGGCCTTTCAAAACAGCTCCTCGCGGAAGTTTGCACTCCCGGGCGACGTGAACGAAGAACGTGCGGGAATTCCGCAACAGTCCTTCGCCCTTCTCGACAACTTCCAGCGAAAGCGAGAACGCCGTCGGTTCTCGTGGATGTCTGTCTCGCATCACCATCCAGTCTGGAGTGACCTTGAAGTTCTTCAATCGGAATGTTTCACGCATGCTGTGCTCGGTGTCGCTGTTCGCGCTCGCGAGCTGTGGACCGCAGGACCTGGACCCCGCCTCTGTTCCCGAGCAGGCCGGACAGGACGGCGTCTCCGCCGAGGTGGGAAGCACGCAACAGGC
This sequence comes from Corallococcus sp. bb12-1, assembly GCF_026626765.1. Lineage (NCBI taxonomy): Bacteria > Pseudomonadati > Myxococcota > Myxococcia > Myxococcales > Myxococcaceae > Corallococcus > Corallococcus sp. bb12-1. Next base: position 287,767 of record NZ_JAPNJZ010000016.1, read on the forward strand.
GCTGTCCACCATCGCCTACCGCAGCAGCAGCACCGCGGGCGGAATCAGCCTCACCACGTTGACCCTCACGAAGCCCGCCGGCACCGTCGCGGGGGACGTGCTGCTGGCGCGCATCGTCAACCGCAACGTCGTGGCCGCGGTGGCGACGCCGCCCGCGGGTTGGACGTTCCTGCGCTCGGACCAGAGCGCGTCGCAGATCAAGGCGTGGGTCTTCTACAAGGTCGCGACCGCGTCCGAGCCCGCCAGCTACGCGTTCACCCTGGACCTGGCCAGCAACCTGGCCGGCAGCATCTCCGCCTTCTCCGGAGCGAACCCGACGAACCCCATTGACGCGCATACGGGCCAGAAGAACGGCACCACCGCCAGCTTCATCACGCCCCCGCTCTCCACCAGCACCGCCAACGGCGTCGCGGTGTGGTTCGGCTCGCAGCTGTGGGCTGGCAGCACGTGCCCTGCGAGCCCCATCGTCCCGCCCACGGGCTTCACCGAGCCGGTCGACACCTGCCTCGTGTCCCCGTCCACCGCCATCCTCTACGACGTCGCCTACAAGAGCCTGGCGGCCGCGGGGGCCCAGGGCTCGTTCAACGGCTCGTCGCCGTACCCGAACACGAACATCGCGCAGGTCGTCGCGCTGCGCGAGGCGGACGCCGCCGAGTCCTGCACCGTGGGAGACACCTTCGCCACCACGTACACCACCCAGGGCAACGTCGCGTCCACCGCCATCGTGGAGCCGTCGGGCCTGGCGGCGAGCCGCCTCACGCCGGGCGTCGTCTACGTGCACAACGAGGACACCACCGCCATCGTCGGCATCAGCACGGCGAACGCCGCCACGCTGGGCACCTTCAACGTGTCCAACGTGACGCCCGCGGACTGGGAGGACGTCGCCACCGGCCCGTGCCCCACCGGCCAGTGCATCTACATGGGCGACATCGGCCGCTCGAGCGCCAACTTCCCCACGCCGCCGTCCACGTTCGCCGTCTACCGCATCCCGGAGCCCAACATCGGCGCGGGCCAGACGAGCGGCAACCTCACCGCGACGGCCTTCCCGTTCCAGTACCCGGACTCGCCCAAGGACGCGGAGACCATCATGGTCCACCCCACCACCGGCGACATCTACATCGTCACCAAGTCCTACGCGGGCGCGAGCAAGGTCTACAAGTTCCCCCAGCCGCTGCCGACCCCGGGCACGATGTCCACGCTCGTCTTCGTGGCCAACATCCAACTGCCCACCAACCCGGACGATTCCAACTTCGCCGCGGCCACCTCCGGCAACATCCACCCGTGCGCCAACCGCTTCCTGCTGCGCACGTACCGCAAGGTGTATGAGTTCCGCGCCGCCTCGGGCGCCGCGTTCGAGACCGCCTTCGCCGCCACGCCTGTCTCCCTGACGGACACCGTGGAGGGCCAGGGCGAGGCCATTGAGTACGACCCCACCGGCACGTCCTATTACACGATGAGCGAGTCGGGCCCGCCCTTCAGGCTCAGGCGCGTCGTGCGCCTGTAGCCGCAATCGCAGTCATTCGTCCGCCAGCCCAGGGCCGCGTCCGGTCTCCATGCCGGGCGCGGCCCGTGGCGTTTCGTGAGACATCCCGGAAGTTTCGCGCGACGGCGGAATTATAGCTCTTACTCGTTTTACACGTATAATCGCAGTCATGCGATTCTTCCGAACCGGTTTCGTGCGCGCCTTCGTGCTGGCGTCCATGGTGTGTGCCTGTGGTCCGCAGGAGGGCGCCGACCTGCCCTCCAGCGGTGCTTTGCTCGGGGAGGCCCGTGCGGCGGCGGTGACGGGCCACCGGGCCTTCCGGGTGATGACGTACAACGTGCGGGGGCCGCTGGACACGGGGGTGCGTGCGTGGCCCAACCGCAAGGCGGCGGTCATCCAGCGCATCCTCGCGAACAACGCGGATGTCGTGGGCGTGCAGGAGGCGCAGGCCCCGGCGGGTGGGCCCAGCGTGCCTGCGGACCTCATCGCGGGGCTCACGGGCACCGACAAGCCCTATGCTGTCTACAATCCGGGCGGTGGCAGTCCGAAGCTCATCTTCTTCAAGAAGAGCCGCTTTGAGATTGCCCCCGAGGTGGGCCAGGGCAACGAGGCGCTGGTCAATCCCTACAGCGCCAGCGCGACGTGCTTCAGCCACGCGGAGGGCAAGAAGATCTCCTGGGTGGGTCTGCGCGACCTGACATCCGGGCAGGTGTACTTCGTGGCGAACACGCACTTCGCCTACGCGGCGGAGTGTTCGCTGGGGCGGATCAAGGAAGCCGCGCAGATGGCCGCGTTCCTGGCTTCGAAGCCGGGTGGCCTGCCGGTCATCGCGATGGGCGACTTCAACGCGGACGCGCAGGGACAGTCCACGCCGGGGGAGAGCACCATCGAGGACCTGGAGGCGGGGGCGAAGCTGTTCCGCACCGCGCGCTTCGACGGCACGACGGGCGAGGACGACGCCACGTTCAACAACGCGTGGGACGGCACGCCGTCCACGAGTTACTCGCGGCTGGACTACATCTTCCACAACGGGGGCGCGCTCACCTCGTCCGCGCCGGGCATCGACCGGACGGAGAGCGGCGGCAACACGCCGTCGGACCACTACCCGGTGCTCGCCACCCTCCGTCCGGCCATCTTCGCCGCGGGCTCCACCTTCTCCCCGACACCCAGTGGGGCCTCCGCGTCCACGCAGTTGTTCTTCGCGGACGTCACGGGGGATGGCTGCGCGGACCGCATCACCTGGAACTACTCGGTGGGCGAGGGCGAGACGTGGGTGGCGAAGTCGAAGTGTGACGGCGGCTTCGCGACGGCGGTGAAGAACGCGGGCGCGACGAGCGGCGTGGCCACCACGCGCTTCTTCTTCGCGGACGTCACCGGGGATGGGTGCGCGGACAAGGTCCTCTGGCGGCCGACGCTGGGGGACGGCGAGGTGCGCATCTACCCGTCGAAGTGCGACGGGAGCTTCGGGGACCGCGTTTCCGCCTTCCAGGCCGCCAGCCAGAGTGAGTCCACGCGGCTGTTCTTCGCGGATGTCACGGGGGACGGGTGCGCGGACCTGCTGCGCTGGAATCCGAAGGAGCGGAGCGGCGCCTTCGAGACCTTCGTGGCGAAGTGCGGCGCGACGCCGTCCTTCGGCGCGGCGGTGCGGAGCACGGAGGGGGCGAACACCAGCGAGGGCACGCGGGTGTACTTCGCGGACGTGGATGGGGATGGCAAGGCGGACCGCGTGCTGTGGAACCCCGCCCAGGACGGGGGCCGCACGCGCGTGTACCGGTCCACCGGAGCGGGGGCCTTCGCCTTCGCGTTCGCCCACGATGCGGGCACCAGCGGCGTGGACACGACGCGCTTCTACTTCGCGGACGTGGATGGAGATGGCAAGGCGGACAAGCTCTTCTGGCGCCCCACGTTCCGCCAGGGTCGGATGCAGATCTACCCGAGCGCCGGGACGAACTTCGCGGGCAACCCGGTGATGGACAACACCGGCTACAGCGGTTCGGAGAACGCCGGCTTCTTCTTCGCGGACATCGACGGCCGGGGCGGCGCGGACAAGGTGTACTGGAACCCCGGCAACTACGACGGGGACACCAAGGTGTTCCGCTCGCTGGAACAGTGACGTGAGTCATCCAGGTCTGGCGTCGTCGCCACGCGGCGGCGCCGGACCAGGCTTGACGGTGCCCACGCCTCACCCCACCCAAGCATCATGATGCCAGCGGCCCAGCACCCCACTGAGAGTTGACATGACACTGCGTCGACGTCCTGCCGTGCGTGCCTCCCGTCGCCCATTCCTGGCATGTGGAAAATCCCTGTTGTGGGCACTCGCACTCATCAGCACTGCGTGCAGTGCCGACCAGAAATCAATCCGACGGGAGGACGCTCTCGATTTCGGCACGGCAACACCCGTCAGGACCGACAACAGGATTCAGGACTTCATCCGTTTCACCAGCACCAACAGGGACTGCGACCAGGAGCAGATTGAGTGCTTCAGGACGTGCTGGAACTCACCGCCACCCTGGCCTTACAAAAAAGGCGATAAAAGCTACGGCACGTACTGCGCAAACCTCTGCCTTAAGAAGTACATGCGGTGCATCGACGAACTCAAATCCAGTCCCGTATCATTCTCCTCGATGCGAGATGCGCGGGACTGGGTTCATGAGAACAGGACGGTGCTGCTGGTTGGGACCGTCCTTTTCGTTGCAGGGGCTGCGTTCATCGTAGGAACTGGTGGTTCGGGAACATTGATTCTCATACCCCTCGCAGCCGCCCTCTAATAGCATCGGCCCCATGGACTCCCCTCTCGACGACTTCGAATTTGACGCCCTCTTCCCTGTCATGGAACGGCTCTCCAAGGCGTCGAGCCCCGAGGAAGAGCGCGTCCTGCGAATCGCTGCCTACGGGCTGCACTACCTCCACAAGCTGTCGATGCTCGACGGCTTCAGGATGTATCTGCGAGACGCGGATGCGCCCGCCACCGACGAGAACCTTATCGAGCAGGAGTTCGTTTCGATGCCGGACGCCCGCAAATGGCTATCGCAGGCGCCGGGGCAGAACGTCGGCACCCTGGTCAGGATCGCAGGGAGGACCCACGCGGTCTGGAGAGAAGCGTCCGGCGAACTCACCCTGGTTCCTTCCCTGACGCCGCAGGACCTGGAGAAGCACCAGAAATGAGCATTCCGACCTTTCAAGTGTGGCATTGAATGGGTCACCGTTCGACCGTGTCCTCCGCCATGCGCTCCCAGCTTCTCGCCACCGTCCTGTTCGCAGTCATCGCGTCCGCGTCCGTCCGGGCCCAGTCGCCCGCGCCCGCGCCTCCCCGCTCGTACCTGCTGCGTCCGGCGCGCGTCTTCGACGGCACCACGCCCAGGCCGCACACGGGTTGGACGGTGCTGGTCACCGGTGAGCGCATCGTCGCGGCCGGTCCCGCTCAGGGCGTGAAGGCGCCCGAGGGCACGGAGGTCATCGACCTGCCCGGGACCACGCTCCTGCCCGGACTCATCGAGGGCCACTCGCACCTGTTCCTGCACCCGTACAACGAGGCGTCATGGAACGACCAGGTGCTCAAGGAGTCCCTGGCGCTGCGGGTGGCGCGGGCCACGAACCACGCGAAGGCCACGCTGCTCGCGGGCTTCACCACCACGCGGGACCTGGGCACCGAGGGCGCGGGCGATGCGGACGTGGGCATCAAGCAGGCCATCGACCAGGGCATCATCCCGGGCCCGCGCATGCTCGTCACCACGCGCGCGCTGGTCGCCACCGGCAGCTACGGCCCCAAGAGGTTCGCCTCCGAATGGGCGGTCCCCCAGGGCGCGGAGGAAGCGGACGGCGTGGATGGGCTGGTTCGCGCGGTGCGCGGACAGATGGGGCGCGGCGCGGACTGGATCAAGGTCTACGGCGACTACCGCTGGGGCCCCAATGGCGAGGCCCTGCCCACCTTCTCCCTGGAGGAGATGCGTCTCATCGTGGAGACGGCGAAGAGCGGCGGCCGGCCGGTGGCGGTGCACGCCAGCACGCCGGAGGGCATGCGGCGCGCGGTGCTGGCCGGCGCGGAGAGCATCGAGCACGGCGACGGCGGCACGCCCGAGGTCTGGAAGCTGATGGCCCAGCGGGGCGTGTTCCTGTGCCCCACCCTCGCGGCGGGCGACGCGCAACTCCAGTACCGGGGCTGGAAGCGAGGCGTGGATCCGGAGCCGGAGTCGCTGAAGAAGAAGAACGCGGGCCTCAAGGCCGCGCTGTCCGCGGGCGTGCCCCTGTGCGTGGGCGGGGACTCGGGCGTGTTCGCGCACGGGGACAACGCGCGGGAGCTGGAGCTGCTGGTGGCCCAGGGCGTGACGCCCGCACAGGCGCTCCAGGCCGCCACCTCCGGCAACGCGCGCATGCTGCACCGGGAGGACCGCCTCGGGCAGGTGAAGCCCGGCCTGCTCGCGGACCTCGTCGCCGTGGAGGGAGACCCCACGCAGGACATCTCCGCCGTGCGACAGGTGCGGCTCGTCATGAAGGGCGGCACGCCGTACCGGCGCTGATACCCAGGCGCGTCCTCAAGGCCTCGCACGTGACGCGCGGTCCAGCACACCGTCCAGGAGCCCCGCGAGCAGCAACACCGGCGCGGCCAGCACCGCGCCAAACCATGCCAGCACATAGAGCAGGCCAAAGCTCGCGCCCCAGGCGCCGCCCATCACCGTGCCGGACAGCACGCCCACGTACTGGCGGCCTCCGGTCAGGTGCAGCAACAGGAAGACGGCGAAGAGGCCCAGCGCAGCGAGCACGAAGGGACGGCGCATCATCGGTGTGACTCCAGGCGAGGCGACGTCATGGCCAGACGCCAGAGGGGACCTTCCACCAGCGAGTACAGCAGCACCGCGTCCGCGAGCAGGTTGCCCGCGGCGAAACGCAATCCGGTCTCATCCCGCACCGGAAAGGCCGCGAAGTGGAGGCTGGTGAGCAGGCCGTGCAGCACTTCCTCATCGTCGAACGCCGCCGCCCCCACGAGCGCCAGCCCACTGGAGCCCGCATTGGCATTCACCCACGGAATGGTTGGCCCGGAGTCGATGTCCTGGACCGCCTCCCCTTCCGCCGGCCACTCCGCCGCCCACGCGAATCCGAGCGCCTGTCCCATCAACGCCTGACGGGCCCGCTGGTACTGCTCGCGAGCGAAGTCCGCGTCCACCACCTGGAGCATGTGCGCTGCGAGCCACAGCGTGGAGCCCTCCGGCCCGTCCTTCGTCACGCCTTCGTAGGTGAAGCTCGACACGAGCAGGCCCTGCTTCGCATCCATCAGGTGCTCGCGAGCGGACACCACCCACCGGCGCAGAAGCGGGCCGTGGTCTCGCCCATCCACCAGGTCGGAGAGGCGCAACGCCGCGAGCGCCGCCGTGTTGCAGAAGGTCCAGCCCTCGTCGGGATAGCTCTCCCCTGAGAGCACGGGCGCGCGTTCCAGTTGGCCGGTGATGAGATCCACGCGCTCGCGCAGCAGCGGCGCGTAGTCCGCGCGGGGCTCTATCAGCTGACGGGCGGCGAGCATCAACGCCAGCTCCCCATCCACGAAGAGGCTGCGCCCCGCCGGGTCGCGGAAGGGAGCCCCGTTCACGTAGGGCAGGAAGAAGGCCTCGTGGGCCCGGCGTTCGTCGCGCAGCGTCCGGGCAATCCACGCATCCACGACGGCCAGGTGCTCCGCCTTCCGCGCGGGCTCCGACAGCGCGAGGTTCGCGAACGAGAGCACGGAGAAGGTGCGCACCATCAGGTCCCACTCCGGATTGGTGCGGTGGAGCACGTCCCGCTCCACGCTCTCTTCCTGGAGTGAGAACACGCGCTGGCGCGAAGCCAGCGCTCCCGCGAGCTCCGACAGGTCACCGGGCGGGAACACCCGATGGATCATGGGGAGCCACACCGCCACCGCCAACACCAGGAGGAGTCCGCGTCGCATGCCCGGAGTGTCGGTCCCCGGTCCTGCGGGGTGGGGCCCCTCGGGTCCAGCGGTCGAGCCAGGGGGGCGAACGGTCGCAATGTCCCAACCTGCCGGCCCCGGGTGTCTCAACCTCCATGAGGACATCGGGTTGGAAGGCACTGGGAGTGGGGACGTTCGTGTTGGGACTGGGCGGAGTCCTGCCACCTTCGGCGGAGGCGTGCGGCGGCCCCGTCTGCCAGGGAAAGGATGTCCGCATCGCACGCTCCGCGACCGGGGACGTGCCCGCGAACGTGCCCGCCCTGGTGGCCGTGCACCTCTTCCGCAGGACGTTGGACACCGGAAGCGTCCGGCTGCTCACGGCGGAGGGCGCTCCCGTGGAGGCGACGGTCACCTCCGGCGCCCTCGGAAGCGCGGCCCTGGTGCCCACCGAACCGCTCGTTCCCGGAAACACCTATCGCATGGAAGTCGCCAGCCCCTGCACCCACGAGTCCCAGACCGAGGCCGCGACCTTCACCGTGGGACCGGCGCTGCCGCTGCCAGGTGTTTCAGGTGTCCTGGAGGCCGGGACTGAACAGCACGGGCCCCTGCAGGTCTACGGCGGCGCGATGTGCTCGGTGGAGGTGGAGGGCAGCACGCGGGTGCTGGGCTTCACCCCCTCGCCGGAGCTGGTGCCCTTTCTTCCGTGGGTGCACTGGACGCTGAAGGTGGATGGCCAGCCGTGGGCCCAGGCGGAGCACGGCGCCGTGGGCCCCACGGGCGAGTTCACCGTCGCGAACCGGCTCATCTTCACGCGCGATCTGCTGCGCCTCTTCACGGTTTGTGACGACTCGGCGGCCGTCGAGCGCCCCAGCGACCCGGGCCTCGCGCCCGGAGTGCATGTGGCCACGCTGCAACCGGTGCTTGAACACTCAGGGATCGCCCTCCCACCGATGGAGGTCTCCTTCACGCAGACGTGCCCGAAGGCCCCCGACCCCACCGACCCGACCGACCCCACTGACCCTGTCGACCCCACCGACCCCACCGACCCTGTCGACCCTGCTCCCAAGGAGGAAGGCTGCGCCCAGGCAGGCGGGGGCCTCACTGCGATGGGGCTCCTCACCACCCTCCAACTCTGGCGGTACCGCTCCCGCACGCGCCGGACCTGAGCACTGTCCCATTCCACCGGTCTCGGGTGTCTGATGAGGCATGCTCGGACACGCCTGGAAATCGGTGACGGTGGGAATGTTCCTCCTGGGAATGGGAGTCGTCCTCCCGCCTTCGGCGCGAGCCTGCGTCGCGCCCAACTGCATGCGAGGGGTCCGCTTCCCGCTTCCACCGGACAGCGGGAGCGTGCCCACGAACCTTCCGGGTCTGGTGGTCGTCCCACCGCTGCTGGAGAGCGTGGATCCGACCACCGTCCGGCTGCTCCTGGAGGATGGGACGCCGGTGTCGGCGACCGTGACAGCGGGCGCCCACTCGACCCAGGTCCTGGTCCCGGAGGCACCGCTGGTGGAGGGGACGGAGTATCGCCTGGAGGCGACGGGCGTCTGCTCCTACCAGGGGACCCAGACCGCGGAGACGACCTTCACCGCGGGCGCGGCCCTGCCGCTGCCCACGACGTTGGGAAGCCTGACGGCACAGACGCCACGCCGGGGAACCTTCGTCGTCGACGCGGATTCGAACTGTGGAAACACGCAGCAGGAGGGCGACTCCACCAGCCTGCGCTTCACGCCGTCACCAGAGTTGATGCCCTTCCTGCCGTGGGTGAGTTGGACCGTACAGGTGGATGGAGCACCTTGGTCCTACGCGAAGCACGGCGGGGTGACCGCGACGGGTGAAGAGAACTTCGACACCCGCCTGTACGAGTACAACCGCAGGCTGTTCTTCCTCTACACCGTCTGCGAAGAGCTCCAACCCCAGGCCCCGAACACCGGCCTCGCGCCCGGCCGCCACCGGGCCACGCTCCAGGGAACACTGGAGCACGCCAACCTCACGCTGCCGCCATTGCACGTGGACTTCGAATTGACGTGCGCCCAGAAGCCGGTGGATCCGGAACCGGAGGAGCCCGAACCCGAGGAGCCCGGCCGTCCTTCCTCCGGTGGAGGCTGCTCGCAAGCCGGCGGAAGCCTCGCGGCCCTGGGCCTCCTGGTGACGCTCCGTCTCTGGAGGCGGCGCAGCACACAGAGCGCCGGTTGAATCTCAGCTTCCTATTCGCCGCCCAGACTTATCCCGCTCAATGCCCAGGCCAAGAAGTTCCTGCTCAAACCTGAGTTCCCACCTGGGGAGATGGATCAGCTTGCGCACGCGATAGGCACCGGTCTGATCCTTGAGGTGGTCAGCGTGATCAATATTCTTGCCCTTCCGCATTCGCTCCAACTCGCCTTGTGGATATATAAACGTTGCGTTGTTCGTCTGGGAAAACTCCACCACCGAGTAGCGGTCAAACGAGAGGCAGAACGCGCTCACTGCCCCCTCAGGAAAACGTTTCGCCCTTCGAAAAGCAGCCTGCTGTTCGGCGGGCAAGGTCGCCAGTTTTCGAGCCAAGCTGTCGTATGTTGCTGAGTCCAGCCAGCACGTAGTTCTGCGAATGGAACCGAGATAGCACAACCAGAACCGACGGCGGTCCTCCTCGTGCATTGCCCGCTCGAAGAAGAACTCCAGGTCCTGTTGGATGAGCACAGTCAGAAAGGCATCGAAAGCGGATTCAGCAAGACCTCGGACCAGCGTCCACGCATGGGTCAATTCCGTGAGCCGCGGATCCACGAAAACACTGTCCCTGGCGATGAGACGCTCCTCCAGTCGCCCCCGAACCCCTGCTTCGGCCTGACCTCGTGCCCAACACTCCAGCGAAGCAGCGACCACGGCCACGCGTGCCTCCAGCGGAGCTGTCGCTGCAACGTTATCCATGTTGTTGTGCGGCATCCAAGCCCGTCCGACTCGGTCGTCCACAAGAAATTTCAAGCCCTCCGAGACGTCTTGTCGTCCCTGGAGTCTGCGGCGCAGGTGCTCGGCCACGACGTGCCCCGTGTAGTTCACCCCCGGCTTGAGACCCAGGTTCCTGAGCATTTCGACCGCCTCCTGGAGAGGCCGGTTGAGCCAATGCTTCGCCAGGATTCGAGGTCCCTCTTGCCCAAGGGCGCTCTCAATGGACATGGGCAGCCCCCACCGGAGTGAACCTGCATCCACGGGGCACTTGCCCGCCAGCCGCGCCCACGCGTCCTGCTGAGGCTTTTCCTCGGACGTACTCCAATCCCGGAGGCGCTGTCGGACCAGACGCGGCAAGCTCTCTGGGCTCCTCGAGAGAAACCAGTCCATGCGATCCAATCCAACCTCACGCCACAACGCTGGAACGGCGCGTTGCTCCCGGCGGGAGAGACTTGAGAAGTCTTGCGAGTCCAGCTTCTTGAGCACGGCCTCCACGTTGAGTGTCTGCCGCGTCCGCTGCAATCGCTCCGGTTCGCGATCGTCTGACCGCGACTGGGCTTCCTCCACACGCACAGCAAGCTGCGCCACTCCATTCTCGATTTGCTGATGAAAGACGCTTAGCCCCGCCAAGAAGGTCTTCTGCCGCGCTCGCACTTCATCCAGCCAGGAGTCCAATCCCATGGTGCCTCCTACAGCCTCAGATCGCCGCGGACGCGAATCACGAGCCTGCGGTTGGAAGGCTCGTTCCCGGCCGTGCCAGGACGAGGAGCCGTCTGCCCACGTCCTGAAACCACGAAGTTCGCATCCAGGCAGTCCCGTTCATACCCCGCGTCCTTCAGCTGACTGCGCACCGTGAAGAACACTTCCTGCGCACGTGACGCGCTGGCGCGAACATTGTTCTCGAAGCTGAACTGGGAGACCCCGTAACGGACACCACATTCGCCACTGGTCCCAAGAAACGGTCGATCATCCGTGTGCCCTTCAAGAATGATTGAAGGTTCTGCTCCCGCATCACGCATCGCATCCACCGCCTCGCAAACACGATGAATGAGGGGAACAGCGCCGCGCTCGAACTGCTCGACGTATGCAGCAGGAGTACGGCATTGCCCGAGACCAAACTGGAGGTTCTTGAACTCGATCTCCAGCGCGTTCACGCCACCATCCAGCCCGCTCAGCGCGATGAACCCCCCATCGAGCTCGGCATCCAGCGTCACGAGGTCATCCCTCAACGAAAAGAGTGAGGCTTGAACGCCATCTTTCTGCGAGTCCACTTTCCCGATGGCCACCTCCTTTTCGCGGATGGCCTCTTCCTTCTGCTTGCGCGCCTCAAGGATGAAGATGACGGCAAGCAACAGGAATACAACCGCGACGCCCGCCATCAAGTCCGCGAGGGACCGGTCACTGCTCTCCCCCGATGAACTCACGACTTCCTCACCTGC
>NZ_JAPNJZ010000021.1:0-273117 GCF_026626765.1 Corallococcus sp. bb12-1
TCCGGAGGCACGACGGCGTGGCCCCGACATCCGGCCAGCAGCACCGCGAACAGGACCACGCTGAGTCGGCCCACCGAACGACGCAACATCATCGCCCCCGTCCCGGACGCTTGCCCTCGCGGGACGGAACCGAGGCCGGGCCCTTTCCGATGCGCTGGGCGACGAAGAGCGTGTGGCGCGGGCCCTTGGTGCCATGCGCGGCGGGTTTGAGGACCTGGACGGTGAAGCCCACGTCTTCCAGCCGCTTCACGAACGCGGGCGACGGCCCGGCGCTCCACACCACGAGCGTGCCCTTGGGGCGCAGGGCGCCGTAGGCCACGGACACGCCGGTGATGTCGTAGAGGCTTTCGTTGTCCGGGTGGGTGAGGGCGGAGGGGCCGTTGTCCACGTCGAGCAGGATGGCGTCGAACGCGCCGCTCTGCTTGCGCAGGAGCCGCCCCACGTCGCCCTCCACCACGGTGACGCGCGAGTCCTTCAGCGGGGCCTTGGCCAGGGGCGCCAGGATGCCCCGGTTCCACGTCACCACCGAGGGCAGCAGCTCCGCCACGACGACGCGGGCGGAGGGCTCCAGGCGGTCGAGCACCGCTCGCACCGTGAAGCCGAAGCCCAGGCCGCCCACCAGCACCCGGGCCTTCTCCGTGCCCACCAGGTGCGCGCAGCCCGCGTCGGCCATGGCCGCTTCGGAGCCGTGCTGACGGCTGGACATCAGCGTCTGGCCGCGCACGCGCAGCACATATTCACTGTCACGCCGGGCGAGGACGACCTCTCCCACCTCCGGCACGTCTTCTTTCTCGACGGTCTCCCAGGGCTTCATGTCGGCGCTCTTCGCGCGACCGGGGCCGCAGGTCAAGGGGGGCCGCCCGCGTGCCTTGACACCCCGGGGACGCGCCTGCGAAATCGCCCCCGGGTCCCGAGACCCGAGGAAGCCGCCCCACCGCATGGAACGCAACGGACGTCAGGCGTGGCCCCCGGAGTTGTCCGAGCCGCTCCGCGAGGTGGACCGCCTGCGACGCGGGGGCCGCTACACGTCGGCGCTGGCGCTGGCGAGGAAGCTGGCGGACGCCCACCCGGAGCAGGTGCGGGTGCTCGTGGAGGTGGGCCTGACGCTGGGTGTGTGGGGTGGACAGCCCGCGGAGGCCCTGCCCTGGTTCGACCGCGTGCTGGCCCTGGCGCCGGGACACGTGGCCACGCGCTACTACCGCTCGCTCGCGCTGGCGCGGCTGGGACGGCACGCGGAGGCGGTGGAGGGCTTCACGCAGGTGGAGGCCGCGGGGTTCCGCAAGGCGTTGGTGGTGCACATGAAGCGCGCGGAGTCGTTTGGTGCCCTGGGCCGCTGGGTGGAGGCGGAAGCGGACTGGACGGCCGCGCTGGCGGAAGACTCCGGCAATCCGTGGCTGCTCCAGCAGCGCGCGCAGGCACGGACGCGCGTGGGGCGGACGGAGGCGGCCGAACAGGACCTCACGACCGCGCTCGCGGCCCAGGTGGATGAAGCCGTGGATCCGGAGCTGCTCCACGCGCGCGGCGTGCTGCGCCTTGAGCGGGGGGACGTGGCGGGGGCGCGCGCGGACTTCGACGCGGGGCTCGCGGCCTTCCGCGTGGGAGATCCGCCCTCTCTGCTGGATGCGCTCCGGCAGGGACTCCGGGACGCGCGTCAACCCTGACGGGGGATGGACTCGAATTCGACGGTCTTGCCCTTGGGGCGCGCGAAGTACAGGTGGATGCGCAGGTGCGGGTACGCCGTCTGGAGCTCCTTCGCGCCGAAGTGCAGGTCCTTCAACTGCTGCTCCAGGGCGATGTCCGGGCCCAGGGCGCTGTGGCGGGCCTGGTAGTAGCCGCAGCCCGCGTGCGCCAAGAGCAGCACGTCCTCGATGTGGTGTCCTTCGATGAGGAACTTCGCGGCGCGGGTGATGCCTTCGCTCTCCAGGTAGTCCGACGCCCAGCGGTTGAGGAGCGCGGGGCCACCGGGAAGGGTGAGCGTGTCGATGCGCGGGTGGCCCAGGTGGTGGGCCAGGTCCTCCACGGCTTCGGTGAAGCGCCCGTCCGAGCAGTACACGGCCAGGGCCTTCGGGTGGACGGACTCGAAGGGGACGCGGGAGACGAAGGGAGCGGGGTCGGACATGGTCCCCAGGTTAATGGCTCCCCGTGCCCATGAAAGCGACTTCGCGCGGTTCGCTGTCCTTCTCCTGGTGTCATTCCGGTGACGCGAACTGGTCTGGGAACGCTCAGCCCTCGCGGAGGGCACGGGCTTCGAGCACCGCGCGGGCCTGCTCCGCGAGGCGCAGGCTGTCGGGAAGCGCTTGGCCCAACAGTTGGGGTACGCCCACGGCCAGCGCCACCGCGTTGCTGAAGAAGCACGCCTGGGCTCGGGAGAGCTCCGCGAGCGGGAGGGCCCGCTCCACCACCGGAAGCCCCGCGACGTGGCCTGCGTCCAGCAGCACCGCGCGCGCGATGCCCGGCAGGCATGGGGCCGCGAGCAGCGGGGTGACGAGCGCGCCGTCGAGTTGGACGAAGACGTTCGCGGTGGGCAGCTCGCAGACCTCGTCCGCTTCGTTGGTGATCAGCGGCAGTAGCGGCACGAGCGCATGCTGCCGGAACCACGCGAGCCCCTTGTGGTTCACCGTGCGCTCCGCGCGCCGGTACGCCCCGGGCTCCACGCTGTCGAGAACGCGGCCGTCGCGGTGCAGGGACTCGAAATCCGGGGCGAGCGGACGGAAGGTGCAGAGCACCCGGCCATCGCTGACCGCGAGCTTGCCCACGCCGGTGAAGCCCGGCCCGAGCAGCGGATCCGCCTCCAGGCATCGGCGAAGCGAGTCGCGCACGGCGTCCTCATGGAGGAGCGCGGACGCGGGCGCGCGCACGGCGGTGGGGAACGCGGCGAGGCTTCCGCGCAGGCGCGCGAGGTGCCGGGCCAGGAACAGCGGCCGGCCGGCGTCGATGCGGATCGTGGTGAAGAAGCCCGCGCCAAAGAAGAAGCCCTGGGCGAAGTCCTGGAGCCGCAGGTCCTCCCAGCGCTGGACGACGCCATCGACGGAGACGGTGGAGAACATGGGGCCCCTGTCGCTTCAGCGTTCCAGGAAGTTCGCGAGCAGGCGTGGGCCTTCACGCGTGAGGAAGGATTCGGGATGGAACTGCACGCCCTCCAGGCCGGCCAGCTCGCGGTGGCGCAGGCCCATCACCAGGTCGCCGGACCACGCCGTGACCTCCAGGCACTCCGGCAGGCTGTCGCGGTCCACCACCAGCGAGTGGTAGCGCGCGGCGGTGAATGGCTGGGGCAGGCCCCGGAAGATGCCCTGGCCCCGGTGTTCGACCTCGGCCGTCTTGCCATGCACCGGCACGGGGGCCCGCACCACCTTCGCGCCGAACACCTGCCCGATGCTCTGGTGCCCCAGGCACACGCCCAGCAGGGGCACGCGGCCCGCGAAGGCGCGAATGATGTCCAGGGACACGCCGGCCGCGTCGGGTGTCTTCGGCCCGGGCGAGATGACCACGTGGCTGGGCCGGAGCGCCTGCGCCTGCGCGACGGTGAGCGCGTCGTTGCGCACGACCTGGAGCGTGGCCCCGAGCGAGCCCAACGCCTGGACGAGGTTGAAGGTGAACGAGTCGAAGTTGTCGATGAGGAGGATCATCGCGGCCTCGTGCTCGCGGCCAGGGCGAGCAACTGGGAGCGGGCCTTGTTGAGCGTCTCCTTGTATTCGCGCCGGGGCTCCGAGTCGTGGACGATGCCGCCGCCGACCTGCACGTACGCGCGGCCGTCCTTCACCACCACGGTGCGGATGACGATGTTCAGGTCCAGTCCGCCCGCGAAGCTGAAGTACCCGAGCGAGCCCGTGTAGAGGCCGCGCGGGTGGGGCTCCAACTCGGTGATGATCTCCATCGTGCGGATCTTCGGCACGCCGGTGATGGTGCCCCCGGGGAACAGCGCGCCCACGACATCGAGCGGCTCCACGCCGGGCCGAAGCTGGCCGACGACCTCCGACTCGATGTGGAGCACGTGGGCGTACTCGACGATCTCCATCAGCCGGGTGACCTCCACGGTGCCGTACGCGCAGACGCGGCCCAGGTCGTTGCGCTCCAGGTCCACGAGCATGGCGTGCTCGGCCTGCTCCTTCTCGCTGGTGCGCAGTTCATGCACGAAGCGAGCGTCCTCCTCGGGAGTGCCCCGGCGGCGGGTGCCGGCGATGGGGCGCGTGGTGGCGCGACCGTCCTCCACGCGCACCAGTCGCTCGGGTGAGGCGCTGACGACCTGGAAGCCGTCCGCTTCGAAGTAGCTGGCGAAGTGGACGGGGCTGGTGGCGGACAGCGTCTCGTAGAGCGCCAGCGGGTCGCCGGGGAAGTCCACCTCCAGGCGCTGCGAGAGGTTGACCTGATACGTGTCCCCCGCGCGGATGTACTCGCGCACGCGCTCCACCGCGTTCAGGTAGTCCTCGTGCGTGAAGTTGGAGCGCCATGGCGCAAGAGGCAGGTCGGCGGGCGGAGGCGCGGGGGGCGGCGTCGCGATGGCGGCGCGCACCTGGGAGGCCAGGACGTCCAGGCGGCGTGAGCAGTCCTCCCAGTCCGAACCCGTGGCCACCGCGCGCACGGTGTGCTCCAGGTGATCCACGACCAGGAACGTGTCCACGAAGTGCAGCGCGATGTCGGGCACGCCCAGGTCGTCGTGCGGGTGGCGGGGCAGGGTTTCGAAGAAGTGACTGGCTTCGTAGGAGAAGAAGCCCACCGCGCCGCCTCGGAACAACGGCAGGCCGGGAAGGCTCGGGCCCTTCCACCGGCCGAGCAACCCTCGCAGGACGCTCAAGGGGGCTTCTTCCTGGAGGACGCCGTCGACCTGGCACCGCGAGCCCCGCGCGGTGTAGCGCAGGAAGGGACGGGCGCCGAGGAGCGAGTAGCGGCCCTCGGTGCTGGTGCGGGTGCTCTCCAGGAGGAAGCGGTCCCCGGTGGGCAGGGCGCGCAGCAGGTCCAAGGGCCGCGCGGCGCCCACGTCCAGGGTCCGCACGAGCGGCACCTGGGTGTAGCCCTGGGCCACGAGCGCTTCGAAGCGGGCGCGGTCCAGCGGAGGGAGGGGGGATGCGGGAACGGCCATGCGGAACCCGTTCCTAGCAGGAACCGCTCCCGTCCCGAACTACAGCTCCTCGTCCTTGCAGAGCTCGTCCTGTAGCTCGGTCAGCGCCTTCCGGGCGCGCATGGGCTGGCAGGTGTTCGCCAGGAAGTACGACGAAGCGCCCACGGTCGCGGCCTTGAGCTTCGGGGCCAGCGCGGACCAGCACCCCTCGAAGGCCACCTTGCTCGCCTGGATCGCGCGAGGGTCCTCCCTGGGAAGTCCGAGCGCGGCGATGACCGCCTCGGCGAGCGCCGCGTCCTTGCAGGCGTTGGCGTCCCGTCCGCCACCCACCGCCACCGCGAAGAGCGGCATCGCCACGTAGGCGAAGTGCCCCTGCTTCACGAGGTGCGCGGCCTGGAGCGCCGCTTCGGACCCCACGTCCGGCGTGAGCTCCAGGAAGGTGTCGATGCAACCGCGCCGGTCGAGTTCGAGGCAGCGCTGAAGGTCCTTGCGCGCGCCCAGCTCGCGAGCGGTGGCGAAGCGCGGCGCCTTGGGGAGGAAGGCATACCGCTGACCCAACGCGCGCGCCCGCTGAGAGGCGGCGAACGGCTTCTTGTCGTCAGGAGGAATGGCTTCGACGTCGGCCGCCGCGGCGTCGGTGACCAGGGTCCGCCACGCGTCGGTGCGCTTGGGAGCGGGAAGGTCCTCCGCGCGCTCCAGCAGCTCCGCCCAGGCCTTCTGCGAGCCCAGTGTCTGGAGCTCCTCCAGCGTCACCGGCTCCCGGGCCCCCGCATCCGCCGCGAGGAGACATGCGGCCACCACGAGTCGACGGATCATCGGGAGAGGTTCCTGTCCAGGAACGCGGGCCCTTCGGCCGCGCCCTTCGGGGTGGTGGTGAAGGTGAGCGTGTCGCCGCCGCGCTCCAGCCCGAGCGTCGGACCGAAGCGGCAGACCAGCGCCGTGACGGTCTTCACCGTGGCGCAGTGGACCTGAGCGCGGCTCACGAGCGGCGCACAGGCGGCCCACACGTCGAGCTCCGCCATCACCTCGTCGCTGAAGCTCTTCCAGTCGAAGGTGAAGGTGGAGGCGGTGCCGCAGGCCTTGTTCAACGCGGCGACGGCTTCGCCCGCGCGGGCCGTGTATTTCTTTTCCAGGTGGGGCCAGGCCTTCTTCTGGAATGCGGCGATCCGTCCCGACTCCAACTGTTGCTGGTGCGCGGCGAGCACCTCCGCGGTGGAGGCCTTGTCCGTCGCGTCCTGGTTGAACTTGACGGGGAACGCCTGCACTCCGGGCAGGACGGCCTCGTAGCGCCCGTCGCGCTGGAGGAGCAGGACGTAGTCGCCTCCCCGGTGGCGGGCCACGTAGTCGGCGCCGCGCGAGTGCTTCTTCAGGGTGGCGCGCAGCGCGATGCCGTCGTCTTCGGATTCGGTGCCGCGCACGCGGATCAAGACTTCGGATGCCGTGCGCGGCTCCAACGTGACGACCTCCACGCTCTGGCCGTCGGTGCCCCGGTAGACCTTGCCCGCCACCGCTTCCAGGGAATGCGCCGCCGTCGTCGCGAGGATCGCCGCCAGCATGAGCGCGGGAGCAAGGGTCCGGGGCATGCTCAGTTGAACGCCTTCTCGAGCGTGGCCTTGGTGTTGTCGCCGAGGTTCGCGTGGCCCTTGGAGGACATGTGGTACGTGAACACGCCCTTGTCGAGCGACATGTTGCGCAGCGTCGCGTCGTTGGAGCCGTCCTTCTTCTCCACGGGCTTCACGCCGCCGAACAGGCACGCCACGCCGGTCACCTTCTTGGCGATGACCTTCTTGTACGCGGGGCGGTTTTCACACATGGACCCGATTTCCTGGATGACCGCCTCACAGTACGAGCTGAAGCTCGTGCCCGACCAATCGTCGGTCTTGAAGTTCTGGAAGTCGGTCTTCACCTCCAGCTTGGTGCCGCACTTGTCGTTGGTCGCCTTCAGGGAGTCCTCGATCTCTTCCTCCAGTTTGGCCTTGGCTTCTTCCTGGGCGGGCTTGAGGTCTTCTTCGGCGAAGGCGGACGTCGACAGCAGGGTCACGACCGCGAACACATGCTTCAGGGACATGGAGAACTTCCTCGTGGGATGGACGGCAATCCCGGAGTCTCCAGGTGGGCAGGGCTTGAAGCAAGAAGCCGCGGCGTGCCTTCCTGCGTCAATCCGGCTCGCGAAATCACCGTGGGGCGGTCCGGGAACCGGTTAGACATCCGGGGCCGATGTCCTTCCCCACGCGCTTCCAGGGCCACTTCCGCCTCATCGTGAGCGTCGTCGTCACGGCCGTCCAAGTGCCCACGGTGCTCTGGCTTTGCGTCCGGACGCGAACGCCGCTTCCCGCGCTCGTCGCGCTGGGGCTCTCCTGGCCGTACCTGAAGCGGCTCACGACGCCGTGGCACACCCCCGCGCCCTCGCGGACCACCTTCCTGGCGCTGGGGTGGTGGTCCGCCTGCCTGGTGTTCGACCTGTTGATGCTCCCCGCCGTGCTGGCCCTCCGCGCGGGCCTCCCGGAAGCGGCGGCGTGGGGACTGGCGGCGGCGGTCGCGCTGGCGGTGGGGACTGACGCGGCCCTGGCCCGGCCCCGGCTGCGCCGACGGACCGTGCGCATCGCGGGACTCGCGCCGGAGCTGGACGGCTACCGCATCGGGCAGCTCTCCGACGTGCACTGCGGGCCCCAGGTGCCGGAGTCGCGCGTCGCCGCCTGGGTGAAGCGCCTCAACGGACTCGACCTGGACCTGGTGACCGTGACGGGCGATCTGATCACCCAGGGCTCTTCCCATGTGGAGGCCATCGCGCGGGCGCTCGGGGGCCTGCGCGCGAAGGATGGCGCCTTCGTCTGCATGGGCAACCATGACTACTACACGGATGGCGAGCACCTGGTCCGGGAGCTGGAACGCCACGGCCTGGGCGTGCTGCGCAATCGCGGCGTGGTGGTGGCGCGGGGAGGGGGCCGCCTCTATGTCGCGGGCGTCGATGACACCTGGACATCGCGCGATGACCTGGAGCGGGCGCTCGCGGCGCGGCCGGAGGGGGTCCCCACGGTGCTGCTCGCGCATGACCCCGACCTGTTTCCCCAGGCGCGGGCGCACGGCGTGGAGCTGACGCTGTCGGGGCACACCCACGGCGGGCAACTGGGCGTTCCGGGCGTGCGTCGTCTGTCCCTGGCGCGGTTCCTCACGCGGTGGACCGCCGGGTTGTATCGGGAGGAGCGCTCCTGGCTGTACGTGAACCGGGGCGCTGGCACCACCGGCCCGCCCGTGCGGTTGGGGGCTCCCGCGGAGCTGGCCGTCATCACGCTGCGGCGCGAGTGAGCTCACGGCGTGGGGACGCACGCCTCCCGCACGCGCACGAAAGGCCTGCCGTCACTCCCCTCCGGCGTCAGGGGGCTCCGGGAGCCCTGGCAGGGTGAAGGAGAACGTGGCGCCCTGTCCCGGCGGGCTCTCCACCCAGACGCGGCCTCCATGCGCCTCCACCACGCCCTTGACGATGGCGAGCCCCAGCCCTGCGCCAGCCTTGTGGGCGTGGATCGCCTGCCAGAACCGGTCGAACACGTGGGGCAGCGACCGCGCATCGATGCCGGGCCCGGTGTCCACCACGCAGAAGCACACGTCGCCCGCCCGGCGCTCCGCCTTCAGTCGGATGCGCCCTCCGGGCGGTGTGAACTTGATGGCATTGCCCACCAGGTTCTGGAAGACGCGCAGCACCCGCGCCCGGTCCGCACGCACCCGTGGAAGGTCCGGCCCCAGGGACACCTCCAGGCTCAGGGACCGGTCCGCCGCCAGCAGCCCGCTCAATCCCTGCACCTGCGCCAGCAGCGCGGGCACATCCAGCAGCTCCAGGTCCAGCCCCGGCTGCCCCGACTCCACCCGCGCCACTTCCAGCAGGTCGTCGATGAGCCGGTCCATGTTTCCCACCACGAGGCGGATCTTGCGCAGCGCCTCTTCGACGACGGGGTCCGCGCTCGAGTGGGCCACGCGCCGCTCCGCGCCGTGGCACAGCAGGGAGATGGTGTTCAGGGGCGCGCGCAGGTCGTGGGAGACGATGCCCAGGGTCTGGTCGCGCGCGGTGACGGCCTGCCGCGCGGTGCGGTACAGCCTCGCGTTCTCGAGCACCAGCGCTGTCCGCCGCGCCAGCTCCAGCACCAGCGACAGGTCCTGTGTTCCGTAGCGCGGGCCCGGGCGCGTGGACACCAGCACCAGCGCGCCCCTGGTGCGCCCCTGGATCATCAGGGGCGCGGCCACCGCCGAGTCCATGCGGGGCCTGTCCAGGCACGGCCCTGGCAGGAGCGCCACGGACTCCGTGCGCAGGGCCTGTTCCACGGTCCGCCCCAGCGCGCTCGTGGACCCCGGGGTGCAGGCCGCGCGCAGCGCGTCCCCCAGGTCGGGTGTCACCGCGGCGAGCTCGGTGGAGGACTCCTCCCCAGTGGGACCGCCGGCGGTGGTGATGGCGCAGCCGTCCGCGAGCGTGGGCACGGTGAGCTTCACCACGGCGCGCGCCACGTGCCCCCAGTCCAGGGAGCACGTGCTGACGGCGCCCATCTCGGAGAGGAAGTGGCTCCACAGTTCGGCCCCGCGCTGTTCGGTGACGTCGCGGAAGTAGACGGTGAGGCCCTCGGGTGACGGGTACGCGACGACGCGCAGCCACCGGTCCGCCCGGGCGGAGGGCTGGTCCTCCTCCATTGGAGTCCCGGCCTGGGTCGCCCGCTGGAGCAGGGCCTCCATGGCCGCCCCCTGGGGCCCGGAGAAGACGTCCGCCACGCGGCGGCCCAGCAGGTCCTCGCGCCCTCGGCCGAAGTGCGTCTCCGCGTGCTGGTTCACGTAGGTGAACCGGCCCTCCCGGTCGAAGGCGGCGAAGCCGTCGGTGATGCGTTCGAGCACCGCGTTCATCCGCTCGCGCGCCACCTCCGCCTCTTCACGAGCGGCCTCCTCGCGCGCCAGTCGCCACAGCGCCTCCCCGGCCTCGCGGCGACCCGTGATGTTCTCGTGGGCCACCACCACGCGCATCGGGCCCTGTCCGGCGAAGCGCGTGACCCGCATCAGGAACCAGCGCCGCCTCCCCCCGGGTTCGTGGCATGGGTACTCCAGCAGGAAGGACGCGGTGCGGCCGGAGAGGATGTCGCGAATGCCCGCCGCGACGATGGACGCCTCCTCCGAGAACGGGCCCCGAGCGGCGTCCGTCACGCCCAGATAGTCAGCGCCCACGCCGCACACCGGCGAGTCCTCATCGCAGCCATTCTCCCGCGCGAAGTGTTTCCACGCGGCGTTGACCGCGAGGATGATGCCCCGGCCGTCGAGGATGGCGATGTGCGTGGACAGCGAGTCGAGCGTGGAGCGCAGGAACTGCTCCGACTCATGCAGCGCCTGCTCCGCCTGTTTGCGTGCGGTGATGTCCCGGCAGAAGACGGTGAGGCCCTGCGCGGAGGGGTATGCCCGCACATCGACCCAGGCCTCGAGGGGGGCGTAGAACGTCTCGAACATGACGCCGCCCCGGCCCGTGAGCGCCCGCCGGTACTCCTGCTCGACGACGGTGCCGACCGCTTCGGGAAATTCCTCCCAGAGGTTGCGCCCGATGAGGTCCGCGCGCGGGCGTCTCAGCAGCTGCTCGGCGCGCGCGTTGAGGTAGGTGAAGTACCAGGAGCGGTCGAGCGAGAAGACCGCATCCGAGATGCGCTCCAGGGAGTCGGGGTCCTGGATGGCGCCGCCCACGAGAGAGGCCACCCGCTCGCTCGGAGGTCGCTCATGCCGCGATCGCGAGACCACCTTCCACACCCCCGTCCATCATTCGGGCCCACGGCGGGTGCGCTACCCGCTTCCCCATGAGGCCGTTTGAAGAGAAGCCACCTCGGATTGAAGGTATGCGTCCCGCTTCTCGGGATGCACCGGTGTGCCTCCGACGATGCCTCGCCCGTGGGTCAGCCGGAGCGCGGGGGCGCAGCGCCAGGCTGCTCGCAGGCCCGGAGTGAGACAGCCCCAGCGGCGGGGGAACTCAGCCCCGGAACGACTCGGCGAACGACCGGCTGAGCAGGGATGCCGGTGCCGCACGGGCTGCTTTCAGCGCGACGAGTTGGTGCGTCACGAATGCGCGGGTCGGCACCTGCACCGCGCCCCGGCTGCGCAGCGCCAGTTCCAGGGACAGCGCATGGCGTCGCCGCATGGGCGCGGAGAGGAGCGCTTCAACCAGGGCCTGCGGAGTGAAGGGCTGACCCGAGAGGTAGCGGTGTTTCACATCCATCCGCTGGCGAGCCTCACCCCACCACTCCGAGATGGCCTGGGGCTGGGGCAATGACAGTGCATCCTCGGGTTTGGATGCCAGGTCCGCGTCCAGGTCTTCTTCCTCCAGGGGAGGCAGCGCGGTGTCCTCTTCCTCGCGAGCGACCGCGTACTCCTCCGCGATGGCCAAACCGGTGATGGCGCTGAATGCCTCGCCCGCGAGCGCCGCGACGGGTTTGTGCCGCAGCAACTCCACGCAGGCATCGGCGGCGGTGACGCGGCCGGAGAACCCGAGCGCCCACAGCACGTCCGGCCGAAGCTTCTCATCGGAGAGCAGCTCCCGCAGAGTCTTCACCTCCCGCTCCTCCCCGCTCATCGCCAGCAGCAGGAGGGGCAGTCGGCCGTCGGGTGCGCGCGAGCCGACCACGGACTGGCATGTCGTCCAGGCGGAGCGGTGGCCTCCCATCAGGCCCGCGAGGATGGCGGCGTCCCTCAGCACGGGAGCGCTGGAGTCCAGTGCACGCTGGAGCAAGGCCGGCTCCAGGGGCAGCCGGGCACGGCTGGCGGCGCGGAGGGCCGCGGCGGCGACCTCCGGCTCGGGGTGAGAGAGGAACGGCGCGCACAGCGGGGCCGTGGCCAGTCCATGGAGCCCCAGCGTATCGAGCACCAGGGCCAGCAGCTCGGGGACGGTGTCCTCCTTCAGGAGCGAGGGCAGGGCCGAGGAGATGTCCGCGGCGGGGGACAGCTCCAGCGCGCGCTGGAAGGCCGCGAGCGCGGGAGGTTCGGCCGAGGGCAACGCGGCGAGCACCAGGGCGGGCCCATATTCCGCCTCGGCCCCGAGCAACGCCAGGGCCGCCGCGACGATGCGCTCGGGGTCTTCGGTCAGCGCGGGGACGAGCAGGCGCGTCGCGACGGGCTCACCGCCCAGCACCAGTCCGTCGACATGCGCGGCGACGGGTTCCTCCAACTCCGCGACCTCTTCCAACGTGAAGTCGGGGGCGTCGAGCGCCTTCTCCCATTGGCTCCACCGGAACGCGGCCTCGTCGAGGTGGGTCTCGTGGATGTCCCAGTGCAGGGGCGCTCCGGCGGGAGTGGCCATGGCCCTAGTTGATCTCCACGGAGCCACCCTTGATGCGGTGGGTTCCAGTGGCGCGGGACTCCAGGTACGTGCCCTTCACGATGACCTTGCCGTTGCGGCGCAGGGTGATGCTGGCCTCGCCACACTTGAGGACGATTTCGTCCTGGCCCTCGATGACCACGCGCTTGCCATCCACATGGGCTTCGGTGGGCGTCCGTGAGGGCTCCGCGGGGCCTTCCAGCAGGGCGTCCAGCAGGGGCGTCGCGCTGGGCTCCTGGATGAGGCCCATGATGAAGGGCAGTGACGGGTCGCCGTTCTCGAAGAGGAGGACGACCTTCTGCTGTCGAGTCACGGCGGCCTGGAGCGCCTGGGCCTCCACGGCCACGGCGAGCCGGGCGCGCACGGGGCCCGCGGTGTTGCCCGGGAAGTCGACGAGGACGGCGCCGGAGGCATCGAGCCCGGAGAGGTGTCCGCCACGGCTGCCGAGGATGGGCGTGGGGGATTCCATCGCGGGAGCGAGGGACTTCTTGTCGGAGGGGGTGCTCATGGTGGGGATCCAGGTGCGCCGGTGCCTAGACGTCGTGATCACAGACGAGGCACTTGGGTTTCTTCTCGCTGCCGCCCATTGCCATGACGGGGCCCTGCATGACAGGGAAGGGAGGCGTGTTCTTGTCGTTGTGGAGCATCAGGTCGAAGGCGCGCGCCACGTTCTTGCCTTCGAACTTCACGTCGAAGGAGTAGTTGACGAACTCGGCCTTGCCCTTGGTCTTGTTGGACGCGACGCCACCGCCAGCGGTGCCCGCCTCGTCGCCGGTGCTCATCTTGAAGTTGGAGTCCTTCACGCACACCGGGTTGCCGGCCACGGACACCTTCTTGGTGCCCTTGTCGGTGTCGGAGGACTGCGCCACGTTGGGGTAGGGAATGGGCACGGGCCCGGCGGGGCTGGGCGTCTTGCAGACGTCCGGGAAGGCCATGGTGACGCCGCCACTGTCCTTGGTGACGACAGACATCTTGTTCACACCGGTATTGACGGGCATGGGCACCTTCCTCCAACGCCCATGATAGCGCGTCGACGGGCTGGACGCTCACGGGCCGTGGATTTAGCTGGCACGGGGAGGATTGCCCTCATCCCGCCTTGGCCACCTCCAACCACCTTGCCAAGGTCAGAGGGCTTCAACGAGGCTTCGTTGCGCGGGGGCCGACACGATCACCCTTACCGGGATGAAGGAAGGACGCGTTGGACATCGTCATCACCAGCTTGGGAATGGTCTCATCCGTGGGGCGGGATGTCGTGACGACCTGCGCAGCCATCCGTGCTGGAATTGTCTGTGCCCAGCCGCTCACCTATTTCGACGTCCTGGATGAAACCTCGCAGGAAATGGAGCCCATCACCGGCCACCCCGTGCGCGGCCTGACCGAGGGTTTCACCATCATCGGACGTTGGCTCCGACTCGCCCGTGCCTGTGTGGCCGACCTGCTCCACCAGGGGGCGCTTCCTGATGCCACCGATGCCGCTTTCTGGCGGTTGACGGGACTGCGGGTCGTCACACCGTACCACGGCGATGAGCGGTTCGGTGGCGAAGCGAGCGATGCAGACGCCTCCAAGGCTCCCGTCCGATTGGCCTACCTGCAGCCACTTCTCGAAGCGCTGCGGCTGCCCATCGACGAGCGCAACGTCGACATCCTCTGTCAGGGACCCGCAGGGGCCGTCCAGTCCATCCATGAAGCCGGTCGCTGGATGGAGACGCGTGGACTGGATCGGGTGCTCGTCATCGCGGCCGATTCCTACTGTGATCCACTGACGATGGAGTGGCTCGCGGGGGACCGGCGGCTCAAGACGCCGGAGCACCCCTATGGCCTGATGCCGGGCGAGGCGGGAGCCTGCTTCTTATTGGAGTCCGCCGCGAGTGCTCGTCGGAGGCAACCCCCGATGTGTTTCGCCGTCGCCAGCTCAGCGGTCAGGATGGAGCAGAACCACTTCTTCAGTCGGAAGCCCAATACCGGCGTCGCGCTGGCGGAGGCCCTGGAGGAAACCCTGGCGGGGGCCATGCTCCAGGCGCCTTTCGCGGGCAGCATCGTTTCAGACCTGAATGGCGAGAATTGGCGTGCGAACGAGTGGGGGTACGTCCGGATCAGGCTTGATTCGCGGCTGGCGGAGCGCCTCCAACTGATGCTCCCCGCCAGCTCATTGGGAGATACGGGGGCGGCCAGCGGTGCTGGCAGCGTGTGTGTGGCAGCCAGGGCGCTCGCGCGTGCCTACGCGAGAGGTGCGCAAATCCTGGTGGTCTCCAGTTCGGAACGCGGGCACGTCGGTGCGATGTGCCTCTCGATGAAGGGATGAACCGTGTCGGATCCTTCCGCTCAGCAGCATGAAGAAGACGTCGCACACAGGATTCATGTCAGCGTCAAGAACACGACCGAAGGCGGGAGGTGCCTCAACCGACATGTCGCTGCGTGGGATCCCATGACCTGCTCCCACCGCTGGCAGGCCTTCAAGCATGCCCTGGAGGACGCACACCTCTACAACTGGCCCGCCTACAAGAAGCTCGCGCGGGGCAAGCCGATCCTGACGGACGCGATGCGGAACCACACCAGCAAAAGCGGGACCTTCTATCCCATCTTCCCCGAGGGATACCGGTTCCTACTCAAAGCGCCCCAGCAAGGAGACTGGGACGTCTCCGAGTCGATGACGCGCAAGAACTTCAAGTGGGACTACAGGACTCCGTACATCCACAACGGCCACCACGTCGTCACCAACAGCCAGCTCCGAGGGGCCGCCAACAAGCTCGAGAAGAAGTTCCCGAATGCCACGCTCATCGTCCGCCGGGGACTGGCCAGAGCCGGCTACAATCTGAACCACAAGCTCAACATGGTCATCCTGCCAATGGACAGGAAGGTGGCGGGCGCCTTGAATCTTCCGCGTCACCTCATCACCTTCCTGTATCGGGATCACCGCGCGTACAGCGACTACGTAGCGAAGCGCCTGGACAAGATCATGCGCTCTTACGAGGGCGAGCTGCGCAAGTACGTCCGCAAGGACAAGGAACACACGAAGCTGGCCCATGCGCTTGCCAAGGAGCAGCTCGAAATGCTGTCCGAGGAACTCTACACGCAGATCACCGCGCGGCAGTCGAAAGAGGACCGTGAGGCGAGCACTCCAGGCTATAGGGGAACGCTGGATACCCTCCTCAATGGAATGCCATGAGATTCTTCGAGCTGGAGACCCTGGGCGATCTCAACAATGCCGAGTTGCTGTTCCTGGACCAGGAGCCAGAGGTGCTGGGGCTGGACGGATACTGCCTGGCTGCTGGTGAGCCTGTTGGCGATTCCTATCCCGCGGAGGTGAAGCTCCAATCGAGTGAGGATCGAACCGGCATCCAGCTCTCTTCGGTGTTGGGGAACAACTTCAACTACCTCATCGTCTCCGGTGCGATGAAGGACGTCATCGCGGAACACTGCCCGAAGGCCTCCCTCGAATGTCTGCCCTTCGCCCTCCTGGATCCTCGGGGACGCGTTCGCAGTCAGGACTACTTCTTCGTCAATCCGCTCGGCGGTATCGACGGCGTGGATGCGAAGGCCAGTGACATCAAGTACCACCGCAGCGGTGCCATTGTCGGCATCCGCAAGCTGGTCTTGGAGCCGGAGAAGCTGCGCGACGCTCCGGCCCTCTTCCGCCTCCAGCAGGACCCGCAGCTCTACGTGGTGAACGAGCCCCTGGCGAAGGCGTTCCAGGAGCGGCGTTTCACCAATGTGGTGCTGCGGGAACTGACGGTCTTCGCTGCGAAACCCTGAATCCGTCGACTGGAAGGGTGGCTCCCTTGGCCTCGAAGTTCCTGTCTGTCTTCATCGACAATGCGCTTGGCGATAACGAGGAACTGCTTCCGGCCTTCCTCGCCGGGAGGGCCGGCCTGAAGGAGGCCCTCCGACTCTGCCAGAACTTTCGCATCGCGGGCATCGGCTCGCTGCTGATGTCTGGCACCTCCGCACGCTTGCACGAATGTCTGCATGCAAGCGCACGTGCCTTCGTGCACTTCGCAGGCTCGGTGCCCGAGGGACAGAATCTGACCAGTCGCGCCGAACCGTTCTTCGACGCGGTGGCATGTGGGGACACCGAAGCCGCACGGGAATTGGCGCGTCTCTCCCCACGGGCTTGTGACAGGAACCGCGAGTACGAGGAGGACTTCCTCTTCGTCCGTTTCCTCATGGACCACTTCTTCCTGGGGCTGGACGCGCGCGAGGGAAAGGCCCTTCTCGAGCGTTACGAGGAGGTCCTTGAGGGCTCCGCGGACTCGCGGCTCGCGGTGTGCCAGGGCTTGTTGGTGGCGGATGAAGCCCGGTTCGATGAAGGCCTCTCTCGGATGATGGAGGCTCGGGAGGTGCGGTTCCGGAAGCTTCGCGAGAAGGAGTCGGCGGCCGAAGAGGTGCTCGCGACCGAAGGGTACGTGTCCGTCGAGGGCCTCGCCCTGGTTCGCCTCGCTGTTCTGAAAGGTCTGCACCCGCTGGAGGACCACCTGTTCATTCCCTCGGTGGCCCGTGAACAGGTGGCCCTTCGCTTCCGCCCGGACTCCTGGACGCACTTCTTCGCATAGCGCCTGGGTCGACTCATTGCCCCTGCTCGCGGGAGCGGTGCGCGAGCTGGAGGATTTCGTCCTCGGAGAGCTGGTCCGTCTTGATGATGTTCCGGTCCGCCTTGAGTTGTTCCACCTGTCCGTCGCGCAGGACGTGGAACTGTCCCTGCTTCTGTGCGGGGAGTTTCGCGGCCGCATCGACACGGGCATCCGCGAACATGGGCCTGAGCTTGCGGATCGCCGTGTCTTCCTTCACCCGACCGACGCACCATGTGCGTACGTTGTCCCGGCACTTGTAGTCCAGGTCTCCCGGGCTCTGCGTCGCGAGCATCACCCCGATCCCCGCCGAGCGCGCGCGCTTGAGCAGGTTCTCCATGGGCTGCTTGGTGGCGGGCATGCTCATCGCGGGGAGGTAGAGGTCCGCCTCGTCGAACAGGAGGACGGCCTGAAGCCGGGACGAGGGGTGCTGGCTTGCCCAGCGATTGGCCTCCACGAGCAACTGCGACACCCAGAAGAGCGAGCCCTGCGTTCCTCCCAGGAACTTGGTGCTGATGATGCTCAGCCGGGTCCGGCCAGCAACCTTCGCGCTTCCTCGACCCAGCAGCTCCTCCATGTCCAGCTTCTCCCCCTGGGCGGCCAGGAGGTTGCGGGCATTGAGTCGCAGCGTCGCCAGGTCCTGGGCGAGCTTGGGGAACACCCTGAGGTCCAGCCCACTCACTTCCTGGACGAGCGTGATGTCCTGGGACGCGATGAACTTCTGGAGCAGGTCGAGCGTCAATTCCTGCCCGAGGGGACGCTCCACCAGGAGTCGCAACGCCTGGGCCAGCAGCGCCTTCGCGGCCTTGTCCCTGGGGTTGTTCTTGTACTCCAGCATGCTCGCGATGGCTTCCGCGGCCTGCTGCACGCCCTGGTCGCGCTCTTCGGGAGGCAGGACATCCAATCCGCGCGGAACGAGCGGGATGGCGAGAGGTCGTCCATCAGAGCGTCCCGGGGTGTAGAGCGCCACGTCCACCCGTTCTCGCAGTTGGCGGCGGCGCTCGTTCAGGACGGGGTCCTTGAGTTCCTCTTCCCACGCCTCGTCGCGTGCATACGCGGCGAGGTCGCCCTTGCGGTCGACGAGCAGCGCCGGAATGCCTTGCAGGAGCAGCTGTTCGATGAGGTTCAACGCGAGCGTCGTCTTGCCGCTTCCGGAGCCACCGAGGAACGCGCTGTGCTTCGTCAGTTCATCCGGCTGGACGAAGACGGGCTGGGTATAGAGGCTTTCGGAGATGCCAATCCGCATCGCACCAGGCTTCGTGTTGCTCACGGGCATGGGAGGACTGACGTTCGTCCGCGGTATCTCGACGGGAGTCTTCGTGCGGCCAGTCCCCTTGCTCACCAGGGGCGGGCCCAGGGCCGTGAGTTGATGTCCATCCAGGCCTGTCTCGGCCGTTGAGTCCTCCCTGGAGGATTCGGAATCACCCCCGTGGGCAGGCACGTCGTCGGGCCGGGTGTCCACGCGCCGCGCGCTTTCAGACGGTGCCCCACGGCGCTCTCCCTGGACTGGCTTCGTGACGCTCGCGGGAGGAGGGCCTCCCGTGGAGAGGGGAGGCGGTGGAAGCTGACGCGTGGGCTCCGGGGGAGGGCTCTTCTCCAGGGCGAGCACGTCGGTGATGGATTTCAGCCGGGTGACAGGCCGGACCGCTCGACTCCACTCCACGAAGGCCGGCTCCGGCTGTTCCTGACGGAAGGCACGCAGCGCCAGGAGTTCTCGCAGGTCGCTGTTCCCAAGCACCGCCCTCCGTCCGCCCCGCTTCATCAGCGTCGTCGTCGACTCCTCGACGAGGGTCCCGAGCGAGCCTGGAAACTCCGTCGTCCGGACGAGGATGGGAACGCGCCTCGCGGCGGCCCTGATGGCATCCGCCATCTGTCGTCCCAGGTGGCCACCCCTGGAGGACTTGTTGCAGAGCGCGACGAACATCTTCGCGTCCCCGGGCTGCATGGTGACGTTCAGGCTCTCCTCGTCCTGGGGTTCGACCTTGAAGCGATGCGAACCTCCCAGTTCATCGCCCCCCACCTCGATGGCCCAGGCAAGCAGCGCGGCGATCTCTGAATCCTCTTCGGGGACCCGCTGTTTGAATTTCGCGCGGAAGTCGGTCCACGCCTGGTCCAGGGTGGGCCGCGAAGGGGACACCGCTGCTTCGGGTTGATCGTGTCCCTTCCCTGAAGAGGGCGCATCGAGCGACTTCGGCAGCCTTCCGTCCTGCATGGCGCGTTCGTGGAATCTGCGACACGCATTCAGGAGATCCCGGGTCCGCAGCCCGCTGAACATTCCGATTTCACGGGCGGGAATCGGATGGGTCGGGGACTGGGGATCAATGGAAAGGCCCTGTTGCTCGTACAGGAACTTCAGGCGCTGCACGACCATGTCCCGGGCTGTTTCCTCGGTCAGCAGTCGTTCCAGGACAACTGGCTCGGGGTCTTGCTCGATGCGATCCAACAGGGAGCGCGTGAGGTTGGCCTGGATCTTCTTCCAGAAGTCCGACAGGCAGCAGACCACCACGATGGCCGTGGGAACATTGCCGGTGAATGTGACCAGGCTGTTCATCGCCCGGCGGAAGGATGAGTCCATTCCGGAGCCCACTGCAAAGTCGATGGTGTCTTCAATCTGATCGACGCAAAGGATCAGGGCCTGTCCCATCACGCCCATCAGCCGGCCCAACTGGGTCAGCATCCTCATCGGGTCGGCGTCCGCGGTGCGCGACACCATGTCGCCAATCATCCCGCGGTCGGCGGGGGCCATGTCCTCGCACCGCAACCACTGGAGGATGCGGTGGTGGAACCGCGCCTCCCGACGCTGGAGGTAGATGAAGGCTCGGAGCAATTGGACGTCGACATGCCGGAGGTCCGCCTCCTCGTGCAATTCATCCGCCAGGGAGCGGATCATGTCGTGCAGCTCGTGTTCCTCAAGGATGCTTTCCTCGGGGATCAGCGGCGCGAAAGCGCTCGTGCATCGCTTCATGACCGCATTGGAAAGACGCATCAATCCCGAGTCTTCGCCAGCCTTCAGGTCATAGGGTCGGTCGAGGGCTTCAATCAGGCTCACCAGGATGTGGCGATCGTAGTTGGCCGCATCCACGGTCATCGGCATGTAGCCGACGTAGCCTTGCTCCTTGCTGTGGACGCCGTTGCGGAAGGCGCGGACCAGATGCGTCTTTCCGCTGCCGGACTCCCCCTGGAGGAGGAGGAACTTTCCCGATTCGGGAGCAGGCTTCCGGGTGGCACGCTTCACCAACCGCTCGAAGGAGCGACGGGCGGGAATGTTGATGGACTCCACGTCGAACGGGTCTGGCTTCCAGAAGGACTGGGCCTGCTGGACGCTGGCGAAGACCTCGGGTCCATCCGCCAGGAATGCTTCGAGACGTGCGTCGGTGGGCATGGTGGCTCCGGGTGGTGGCGGACTAGACGACGACGAAGTGGAAGGTGGCCCCGTAGAAGCGGACCTCGGATTCGGCCACGTCGGCTGGACTCATGACCGATACGAGGTCCGCGCGCGTCAATGACAGATGGCGTTTGCGGTTGGCTTCGAGCAGCGCGGCGTCGAAGGCTTCGCGGCTCGCCCACTCCGGCTGCAGGGCCTTCCACACGTGTGAGATGAAGACCTTGTCATCCCCGAACCGCCCCGTGGGCAGGGCCCGTGCCACCTTCAACACCCGCTTCGCGAAAGAGGCCGTGTCCGCGGGCAGTGCTTCCTCGGGCGCCACCACGCGCACCGGCTCGGCGGGCTTCTTCTTCGTTTCCTGTACTCCTTCCGCCAGCACCCACTCCCGCAGCGCCGCCAGCCGCACCACCTCCGCGTCCACCCGCGACGCCCCCACCGTGCGCGCGGCCAGCTGCTCCACGCCTCGCTTCGGGTCGCTGACCTCCTGCTCCAGCAACTGGCCCAGCAGGTGCGCCTGCACCGCGCGCAGCGAGAACTTCTCCCCCGTCTCCACGCCCAACTGCCTCCACAGGAGCCGGTCCCGCACCTGCTCCAGCGTGGGCGTCTCCGGCCCCTCCACGCGGTGCGCGCGCTTGAGCAGCACCGCCCGCACGCCGTCCGCGTTCGCCAGCCGCCCCAGCACCGCCTTGGAGTTCGGCAGGCCCAGGCCCCGGGCCAGCAGGTGCTGCTGCTTCACCCGCTTCCACGTCAGCCCCTTGGGTGAATCCACCCTCAGGAACTTCAACGCCCGCTGTCGGCCCTGGCCCGTCAACGCCAGCGCCGTGCGCGAGCGCTTCTCCACGAGCCTTGCCTCCTGCATCCCTTCCAGCAGCGCGTCGAACCGCTCGGTCCACTCGCCACGGCTCCAGCGGTGCTCCACGAAGGCATGCAGCGTCTTCGCCAATTCGTTGCGCGTGCCCGGCTTCTTCTCCGAACGCGTCGCCAGCCAGGCCAGGGCGAGGCCCTGGAGTCGGGTGTCAGGGGTGTCGGTGCTGTCCATGGTCAGGGCTCCCGCCCGGCAAGCTCGCGCTTCCGGGCCGCAATCAACGTGTCGAGAGTGTGGAGGATGTGCTCCAGTTGGGACAGCACGTCCGTCGCGAGCAGCCGGTACACCCAGTAGCCCGCGCGCTGGAGGTCCAGGTCCTTGCGACGGTCGCGGCGGAACCGCTCCGGATCCTGGAAGTGGAAATAGCCGTCGACCTCCACCGCGAGGCGCAATTCGCGGCTCAGGAAGTCCACCTCCCAGGAACGCTTGTCTTCGAGGTGCAGCCGGACGTTGTGCTCGAAGACGCCCGCCGTCCTCGCGTGCTCCTCCAGCCGGTCGCGCAGGTATGCCTCCGCCTTGCTCCGGGACTTGTCCGGAGCCGGCTCGCCCGCGCCCGTGAGCACCTCCAGCGCCACCTCCGCGGCGCTGACCCGCTGCGCTTCGGACGCGCCCGCGCGCTCCAGCTTCCGGAGCGTCTCCACCGCTCCCTCCGCCCCCGACGCGGCGGGCACTTCCAGCCGTCCCTCGCGCACCAGCGCCTTCAGCCGCGACTCCCCACCGCCCAGGAACGACTCCAGCGCCTCCGCCGTCACCACGCACGCCACCGCGAGCGCTGGCACCGCGTTGCTCAGCCGCTCCGCCACCTGGAGTCCCCGGAGCGACGGCGCCACCCCTACCGGCACCCGCACCACCGGCGCCCGTCCCGGCGGCACCAGCGCATGCAGGGCCCTGAGCCCCGCGCCCACGTTCTTCGCCAGCGCCGCGGTCACCGCGTCCGGCAACACCCCCGGCGCCGTCGCGTCCCTCCCGATGATGAGCGCGCGGCACAGCGCCCACGTCGCCTCCGGCAGCCTCGCGGGCGGAGCGTGCGCGTCCAGCAACACGCGCCGCTCGTGGGCCGTCTTGCCCGTGAACACCGGCAGGTGTCTGGGATTCGCGGCCGTCAGGCTGAACATCGCCAGCGCCTCCGCGTCCGCCCCCAGGTCCCTTCCCGCCGCCAGCGCCCGGGCCCAGCCCAGCGCCGCCGCGTGCAGGTCCTCACCGGAGACCTCCACCACCCCCAGGCCGTGACGGGCGGCCCACCGGGCCCAGAGCGCGCTCGCGGCGTCCGCCGGGCCTTCCAGCACGCTCAGCGTCGCGATGCCTTCTCCCCGGCGCCGGGCCTGTCGGTCCAACGCATCCAGCAGCGCGACATCTCCCGCCAATGGCAAGCCCGCCCCCCGGAAGTGGTAGTGCTTCACCACCGCCTGTGCGTGCAAAGCCTGCTCTCCCAGGTCGGGCGCTGACAAGCCCCCCAAAGGAGGTAGGGACTTGCGGGGAGGGATTGACCCGGGTGGGTCCGGAAATGCTTTACCGCGCCTTGTCCTCCAGCGATTCCCGACTCAGCAGCAGCCCCAGCCCCCCCGCCGCGAGCGCGGCGAACATGCCCGTCAGGAACGGGGTCTGGGTGCCCAATGACGCATACATCCAGCCGGTCGCCACCGGCCCTACCGTGCGCGCGAGGCCCCCACACGACTGCGCCAGACCCAGCACGGCGCCCTGCTGCGACGACGTGGCCACCTGCGAGGCCAGGCTCGAAATCAGCGGTTGCAGGAACCCCATCCCCACGCCCACCAGCACCACGGAGGCCATCATCAGTGGCGCCTGTTGCGACATCGCGAGCCCCGCCATTCCCGACGCCAGGATGCACGCCCCGATGATGAGCAGCCGGAACTCCCCCACCTTGCGCGCCAGCGGTCCAATCAGCCCGCCTTGGATGATGAGCCCCAGCCCGCCCACCACCGCGAACGTGTAGCCCACTTCCTTGGAGCCCCAGCCCAGCCGCGACTGCACCACCAGCGCGAACGCCACCTGGAGCGTGGTCATGGACAGGAACACCGCGAAGAACAACCCCAGCACCATGCCCAGCGCCTTGCGCCGGGGCGAGTCCTGCAACGCGGACCAGCGCGTCTGGGCTTTCGCCTGGGCGCGCGCCTCGGGCGGGTGCGTCTCCGGCATCGCCACCAGCGCGCCCACGAAGCCCACCAACGCCAGGCCCCCGGCCAGCAGCGGCGGCACCCACGGCCCCAGGCCAGAGAACACCCCGCCCAGCGTGGGCCCCAGCACCATGCCCAGCCCGATGCCCGCGCCAATGCGGCCCATCGCCTTCGCGCGCGTCTGCTTCGTCGTCACGTCCGCGATCGCCGCCTGACACGCGGCGATGTTCCCGGACGTCGCCCCCGCGAGGATGCGCGAGGCGAAGAGCAGCGGCAGCATCTTCTCGTAGCTGGCCAGCGCGAACAGCACCATCGCCACCGCGTTCGCCAGCAGGCTCAGCAGGATGACCGCCCGCCGCCCGTGCCGGTCCGAGTAGCGCCCCAGGAGCGGCGTCGCCAGCAACTGGGTGAAGGAGAAGCACCCCAGCAGGATGCCCACCATCCGCGCCGAGCCGCCCATCGACTGCACGTAGAAGGGCAGCATCGGGATGACGATGCCGAAGCCCACCAGGTCCAGGAACACGGTGAGGAACACCACCGCCTCCACCCGGCGCAGCAGGCCGGGCGTCGCCGCCTGGGCCGGGCTCACACTCACGCTCTCCGTCACCATCTCAGCCCATCCCTGGCGGATTGACGGGCAGCGAATCCGCGTAGGCCCGGAGCAGGCGGCCCTCGTCGTAGGTGGCCTTGAAGCCGGTGGCCTCCAGGAAGCGCTTGTTGTCCACCACGATGGGGTATCTCAGGTGGTCCGTCGCGCCCACCGACAGCCGGGGGAAGCCCGCCCGTCCCATCAGGAGCGACATCAGCGGCGAGGGCAGCGGCACCGGCGTGCGGCCCGTGCCCTTGATGATGACCGACAGCGGCACGGGCGAAGGGCCCGCGACGTTGAAGATGCCGCGCACGCGCTTCTCCAGCGCGAGCTGCAGCGCCGTCACCACGTCCTCCTCCTGCATGACGTGGAACAGCGGATCATAGCCCAGCACCATGGGCACGCGCTTGCCGCGGATGAGGTTCGCGAGCGTGCCCGTGCCCGGCGTGCCCAACGTGTACACGAGCCGCAGCACCGCGGTGGTGATGTCCGGCAGCCGCCACAGCGCCGTCGCCGCGTACAGGTCCGCGGCCACCAGGTCCGCCAGCTCCGGGATGGCCTCCAGCGCGCGCGGCGGCTCGTCCTCGGAGTGGTACAGCGGCGAGTCCGGCGCCGCGCCGTAGAACGTGTGCCGGCCCACGAAGAGCACCTGCTTCACGCCGTGCGCCGCGCAGTGGTCGAACACCGCCTTGGTGCCGTCCAGGTTGATGCGGCCCCGCTCGCCGCCCTGCACCGTGAAGGCCGTCACCGTGGCCATGTGCACCACCGCGTCCGGCTTCCAGCGGCGGAAGACGTCCTCGGCGGCGCGCTTGCGCACGTCCACCGGGTGCACCTGGATGTCCTTGGGGCCGTCCCGCCACGGACGGATGTCGAGCCCCGCGACCTGGTGCCCGCTGTCGCGCAGGCGCAACGCCAGCCTTCGCGCGATGCCGCCGGAGATGCCGGGGATCAACACCTTCATGGCAGGAGCCTCCGGGCGCGGCGCAGGTTGCGCTCGGCGCGGTGGTCCTCGATGAGCCGCGCGATGCTGTCCTTCACCTGGTTCACGTACCCTTCGATGATGTGGTCTTCCTCGTCCCCGGTGCCTTCGAAGACGAGCGGCTCGCCGTAATGGATTTCAAGCCCCACCGGCAGCGGCAGCGGCAGGAGGTACGGCGTCAGCGGCACGTACGGCACGCCCAACAGCTTCCCCAGCGCGTACGCGTTGGTCACCGTGGGGATGGCCGCGCCGCCGCCCAGGAAGGCGAAGGGGATGATGGGCGAGCGCGTCTGGAGCGCCAGCCGGATGAAGCCCGTGCCGAAGTCCACCAGCGAGTAGCGCTCGGTGTAGAGCTTCGCGGTGCCCCGGGCGCCTTCGGGGAAGATCATCAGCAGCCGGTCGTCCTCCAAGAGGCGCACGGCGTGTTCGGGCAGGCCGGTGAACTGGCCGGTGCGGCTGGCCCACAGGGAGGCCACCGGGAACTTGTGGATGAAGCGCTCCACCATGCCCTGCGCGAGCCGGGGCGGGTCCATCTCCAGCAGCGTGGAGGTGAGCACCATCATCCCGTCCACCGCGACGCCGCCGGAGTGGTTGCCCACCAGCATGCCCCGGCCCTTCTTGGGGATGTGTTGCACGCCGGTGCAACGCACCCGGAAGTAGCTCCGGTAGAGGAAGGCGAAGAACTCCAACGCCAGTTTCAGGTGCTTCTTGGAGATGCCGTACGGGTCGACGCCGTACTCGTTGAAGGGCAGCTCCAACCGCTCCACCCGGGCTGACAGGGACTCGCTCTGGGGCACGGGGCGCACCGTAGCACCGCGCGTACGCTTTGCACGGGGGCCCCGCGTACCCCATTGTGGCCCCCGACAGGCGCCCTGCATGGCGGGGCGCCCGGGAGGCTCGCACGATGGCGGGGCAGTGGACGGGAATGCTGGAGGGGGCGCTCGCGTGGGCGAAGGCGCTGCCGGACACGCTCTCCTCGGAGGTCGCGGTGGACGTGGCCGGCCGGCGGGTGCGGTTGTCCCACGCTCGGGTGGAGGCGCTGTCGCGCCAGGTGCTCAAGGGCGTCAATGCGCTGGAGCTGCGCTCCTGGGACTCCCTGGCCGCCGTGTACGACCTGCGGCTGTCCGTGAAGGGCTGGAAGCTGCGCGTGGAGGCCACCCCGGAGCGCGTGCTGCTGGCACAGGGGCGCTACACGCTGTGGCTGGCCACGCCGGGCCGGGTGGAACTGGAGGAATCTCCCGGTGCGTCATCGCTGCTGATGGGCGCGCTGCGCACCGGCGCGGGCAGGGCCGCGCTCAAGGCCCTGGCAGAGAAGCTGTTGCCGCCGGACCTCCGCTGGGATGGACAGGTGCTCCGGGTGGAGGGACGCCTGCCGAGGGACGGCGCGCTGGCCGCCCGGCTCTTCGAAGCCTCGTCCCTGGCGATGAACTCGGTGCACGCCCCGGAGGGACTGTGGCTGTCCGCCGAGGCGTGGCCGGGGCTCCTGGACCTGCTCCAGGCCGCCCTCGACGTCCGCGTGGGCGCTTCCTAACGGCCCTCGCCGTCCCACACGTTGGCTCTCCCCTCCAAGGGGCCCCGCTGCGGCCGGACGATGCAGAAGCGCTGGCCCGTGGGGGCCTCCATCACCCACCAGCGCTTCACGTAGGCGACGCGCTTCGCTCCCAGCGCCTCCAGCCGTTCCAGCTCCGCGTCCAGGTCATCCGACTCGATGTCCAGGTGGATGCGGCTTTCGTGGTCCACCTGCTGGAGCAGGAGCGAGGGCTCGTCGGCCGTCGCCTCCAACTCGCGGTAGTTGGGCGAGTCCGGATCCTCCGGCTTCAGCTTCCGGCCCAACGCCGCGCTCCAGAAGCGTGCGGCCGCGTCGAAGTCGTCCCCCTTGCAGTCGATGACGAAGGTGCTGAGTCGGCTGTGATGCATGGCTTCTCCTGGAGTCCGCGCAGGGGTGCGCCCAAGGGGGGGAGCCCGGGATACACCGAAAAGCGGGACATGGGGGCGCAAAGTGAAGGGGGAGCGGAAGTGTACGCCGGGGTGGAGGGCTGGATGGAAGAACGACTTCCCACCGGAGAAGCTGCTCGCGGTGAATCTGGCCATCGTGAAGGGCGCTTGGGGCGCGTTCCGCACGGAGATGTACGCCACGTGCGACGACCGTCCTGTCTGGCAGGAGCAGCGCGGCACGAAGCGACCTCTCCACGCGGGGGCCTTTCGCTCGTCCCCGGGCTGTTGGAGGCTCGCGGCATGACGCACGACGGGCGGACGGTGGAGGCGCTGGTCGCGGCGGCGCTGCGGGGCGAGCTCGAAAGTTCCGAGGCGTGGGAGGCCGTTGATGCCCTGCACCGTCGCGGCGGTGAGGCGGTGTTCCTGGCCGCCAGTGCGCTGCTGCGCTCACCCCGCCCCAAGGAGCGGGTGCGCGGGGCGGACATCCTGGCGCAGTTGACGCAGCCTTCCGACGTGCGTCCGCGCTGCGTGGAGCGGATGCTGCCGATGCTTCAGGAGGAAGCGGACGCGCAGGTGCTCCAGGCGCTGGTCCTGGGCCTGGGCCACCTCCGGGATGAGCGGGTGCCGCGAGCCATCGCGCCCTTGAGGGACCATCCGTCCGCGAAGGTCCGGGGCGCGGTGCTCCTGGCGCTCTTGAAGGCGCCAGAGTCCGAGCCGCCGTCCCTGCTCCTGTCGTTCGTGGGGGACGCGGACGAAGGTGTCCGGGGGCTCGCCATGGTCCACCTGCGCGGGTTGCCGGACGAGGCGGACGCCCCCGAACTCCGGGAGGTGCTCCTGCGCCGCCTGGACGACGCGAGCCCGACGATTCGCGCCGAGGCCGTGCTGGTGCTCGCGCGCCGCAAGGACGCGCGGGTCTTGGAGCCCTTGCGCAAGGCCCTGCGCCGCTCACGCGTCCGCCTCGAATTCATCGACGCGGCCGGGGCCCTGGGCGACGCGTCGCTGCTCCCCTTGCTGCGAGCACTCGGTGGGGCAGGGCGGGACGATGACGTCCCGTTCACCCGCACGCTGGCCCAGGCCCTCGCCGCGCTGGAGCGGGTGGCCTGAAGGCCTGGCTCGGAGCGACGCAGTCCGCCATGCCCACCCGCATCCGCTTGGGGGGCGGGTTGTGGAGCGCGCGGACGGCAGCGGGACCTCTGTTAGGAAGACAGCGTGCGCTCACCCCTGGCGGAGGATGCGCTGGAGGTCCTCGGGGATGGGCATCGGGGTGAAGATGCCCACGTCCGCGCCGCCGGTGTTTCCCCGAGGCGCGCGACCGAGGAGCGAACCCGGCCCCGCGAGCAGGAGTCGGGGCAGCTGGCCCAAGAGTTCGCGCCAGTCATGCTCACGCCAGGCAAAGGCGGACATCGCGCCGTGGACCCGCAGATGGGGCAGCACGTGGGCCTGACTGAGGATGTGGGCCCGCTCCAGGTGCGTCCACGCGGCGTCGGGTTCGCGCCTCGCTTCGGCCTCCCGGGCCTGGAGCAGCTCCTGTTCGAAATGTCCTCGGAGGTGGGGACTCATGGACACGGCGGTCGCTCCTGGCCCGGCGGGGCCCGTGGCTGGCTTCTGGAGAAGAGGACGCCCGCGCCCGCTGGACCTTACACCTGGGCCCTCCGAGGCGGACTACGGCTTGCGCGGCGTGCCGGCGTCCTTCGACAGGGAGCGGACGAACACGGAGTCGATGCCGTGGATGCGCAGTTGCATCAGGTCGTCCGCGCTGGCGTTCGTGTAGCCCAGGCCGCGCATCTCCTGGACGAACGCGGGGGTGACGCCGTGGATGCGCAGGCCCACGAGTTCTTCGCCCTTCAGGTCCTTGAAGCCCAGGCCGCGCATCTCCCGGATGAACTCCGGCGTCACGCCGTGGATGCTCATGGACAGGAGCGTCTCCATCTCCAGGCCCTTGTAGCCCGCGGCGGCCAGGGCCTGGATGCGCTCGGGCGTCACGCCGTGGATGCGGCTCTGGACGACTTCGTCCAGGGACAGCTTGGGGTAGCCGGCGGCGGCGAGCGCCCGCACATACTCCGGGGTGACGTTGAAGATGCCCACCTGGAGCAGGTACTCCACCGAGCTCAAGCGGTAGCCCGCGGCGGCCAGCGCCTTGGCGCGCGCGGGGCCCACGTCGACCGTGGCCAGCGTGAGTTGCTCCTGCGCGTTCGGCTTGGGGATGCCCAGGTCCGACAGGGCCTTCGCGTATGTGGCGTCAGGGGTGAAGCGCCAGGTGCCCGTGCCCTGCTGTGTTCCGAAGCGGCCCTCGAAGGCGAAGGTGCCCGCTTCGCGCACCAGCTTGAAGGGGGCGCTGCTACCTTCCTTCGTGGACAGCCCCTGGAAGGCGGTGAGCGGCGCGGAGAAGCCGTGCTGCGAATCGGGACGGTCCTTCGGGTGCAGCGAGAGATGCAGCTCCTGCTCGCGCACCGTGCCGACCCAGGCGCCGGACTCCGGGACGTCACTGGCGAGGACGGGGAGGGCGAAGAGCACCACGAGCACGGTGAGCCACTGCGACAAGCGAGTCGTCATGACGGTGATTCCTTTCGGGCAAGGCACGGCCCTCCCACGTGCTCAAGAAAGGGAGCGCGCGGGTGGGCCGTGGGGTGAAGCGGGAAGGGGTTACTGCCGGGGCTGACGCATGCGGCGGATGAAGTCCGCGTCGACGCCGCCCGTGCGCAGGCGCCGCAGTTCGTCCACGTTGGCGGGCTTCAGGCCCGCGGCTTCCAGCTCGTGGATGTACTGGGAGGTGACGCCCAGGGCGCGCAGCTCCACGGCGGTGTCCAGGTCCAGGTTCCCGAAGCCGGCGGACTTCAGGTCGTTCAGCCAGGCCGCGTCGAGACCCAGGGCCTTCGCCGCGAGCAGCTGCTCCGGATCCGTCTTCGCGAAGCCGAGGCCCGCCATCTGCTCCAGCCACTCCGGGGTGACGCCGAGGTGCTTCATGCCCACCAGCAGCTCGGAGGGGATGGGCTTGCCGAAGCGGGCCGCCATGGCCTTCGCGTACTCCGGGGTGATGCCCGCGTGGCCGAACTGGACCAGCGTCTCCACCGTGGGCGCGTAGCCCATGGCGGTGACCTGCGAGACGACCTCCGGGGTGACGCCCGCGACCTTCAGCGAGACGAGCTGATCCACCGTGAGGGGGCCTTCGCCCACGCGGGTGGTCGCATCATCCGCTTCCGGTGCTTCCTTCGCTTCGGCGCTCACCGCGCCGGGCTTCGTCCCGCCGGCGGTGGGCCCCTTCGTGGGCGAGGGAGCCGCCGCGACGAGGACCGGACGGGGCAGTGTGGACGGCGCGGCGCCCACGGTGGGCAGCGGCGCGACCACCGGAGCGGGGGCGGCGACGACACGCGGTGTGACGCGGTCGGTGGCCAGGATGGGCGCGGCCTTCACGCTCGTCACCTTCACGGGCTGCACGGCGAGCGCGGTGAGGGGCACCGCCACCGCGAGGCTGCTGGCCAGCGTGACGATGGAGACGCCCGCCGCCAGCCGTGACGAGCACCGCGACGCGGGCGCCACCACCAGCCGCCGCACGCGGTCCGTCAGCGAACCTCCCAGCGCGGACAGGGCGGGACCACCTGCCCCCGTCCCCTGTGACCGCAGCGCTTCCAGCGCGGTGAGCGCACGGGCATAGGGAAGCGCTCCAGGACCCTGCCGCACGGCGAGGTCGTCACAGCAGTTCTCCCGCTCCACGCGGATGACCTGGGACATCCACCACACGACCGGGTGGTAGAAGAGCAGCGTCTCCACCAGGGTCTGCACCACGTTCACCGCGAAGTCGTGCCGGCGGATGTGCGCCAGCTCATGGGCCAACACCATCTCCAGCTCCCGCACGGAGAGCCCCGTGAGCGTGGCGGCGGGGAGCAGCACCACGGGCTTCAGCCAGCCCATCGTGGACGGCACCTCCAGCTTCGACGACACCAGCAGACGCACCGGCCTCGTGAGCCCCAGCCGCCGCGCCATCGCCTCCAGACGCTCCTGCCACTCCAACGACGCGTGCACGGCCTCGTGGACCTGCCGTCGCAGCAGCATCCAGCCCTTCAACAGCCGCAGCGACGAGGCCGCCACCCCCATGCCCCACGCCAGCACCAGCCAGGGCAGGTGCTCCGCCACCTGCTGGAACACCTGCTCCATCAGGGGTCGTGCCCCGGCCCCGGAAGGGGACATCGCCCGCGACGGCGCGGCGCCCGTGCGCGGGACGAAGGACACCGTGTTCATGGACGGAGCGGTGGTCCGCTCGACGAACGCCGTCGTCCGTGCCGCCCGCGCCTCCAGCGTGCGCGCGACGTGCCGCCACGCGGTGGCCACCGGCAGCGCGAGCATGATGCCCAGCGCGCCACACGCCAGCGCATAGCGCAGGTTCGCCGAACGACTGCCCACCCACCGCAGCGCCAGGGCCAGCGCCGCCGCGACGAGGACGCCCTGCCACACCAGGTGCAGCAGCGCCCAGCCCACCGACTCCAGGATGAGACCGTTCATGATTCCGACTCCTTCTCCAGTGTGTCCAGCAACTGGCGCAGCTCCGCCAGCTCCTCCGGGGACGTCTTCTTCGTGGACAGGGCCTGCAACGCCAGCCGCGCCGGGGAGCCGCCGAACACGCGGTCCACCAGGTCGGTGACGAGCTGTCGCTGCGTGTTCTCACGCGGAACGCGG
Organism: Corallococcus sp. bb12-1; assembly: GCF_026626765.1. NCBI lineage: Bacteria > Pseudomonadati > Myxococcota > Myxococcia > Myxococcales > Myxococcaceae > Corallococcus > Corallococcus sp. bb12-1. The sequence continues at coordinate 31,502 of NZ_JAPNJZ010000021.1, forward strand.
GCGCTGTAGACGTGCGCGCGCTGCGCCTCGTCCCGCATCACCAGCCCCTTCTCCGTCATGATCTGCATCGTCTTCAGCACCGTGGTGTAGCCGCTCCCGTCCTGGAGCGTCTCGTGCACCTCGCGCACCGTGCTGGCGCCCCGGTCCCACAACACCCGCAGGATGGCCAGCTCCGCATCCGTGGGGCGTGGCAGCTTCGCTCGGCTCATGGCTCCCTCACTCCTTCATCCCTACGGACTAGATATACGAATGATTTCGTAGGTGTCAACGAAGGTCTTCGTAGTTCGCGGATGCGCCCCGTCGCCCGCGGTTGAAACCCGACGTGGGGGCCGGCATCGGACAGGGCACATGGCGACTCCTCCCTCCAAGCCCTGTGCCGTCTGTGGCCGCGCCATCACCTGGCGCAAGAAGTGGGCTCGCGACTGGGAGGAGGTCCGGTACTGCTCGGATGCGTGCCGTGGGAGGCGGACCCAGGCGCGTGATTCCCCGCTGGAGGCGCTCATCCTGGAGCTGCTGGCCCTGCGGGCGGGCGGGGCCACCGTGTGCCCCTCCGAGGTCGCCCGCGCGGTGGGGGAGGGAGACTGGCGCGCCCGGATGGAGCCCGTGCGCGAGGCGGCGCGCAGGCTCGTCGCGCGCGGGGTGCTGGACATCGTCCAGGGCGGCCGGGTGGTGGACCCCTCCACCGCGCGCGGTCCCATCCGTCTGCGATTGCGTTCGTGACGCCGGGCGTCGTCGGTGTGGCGTAAGGCACAGGAGGCCCCGCCGTCCCGCAATCCTGCTTGCGCTCACCTGGAGGGCCGACTACGCGAGGTCCCCCCTGTCCTGCCGGACATTGCCTGGGGTTGGTATCTCTTCAACGACGCGTACACCTTGTCGCCGCCGGTGCCGCTGTCGCAGCTTCGTACCCGCGTCACGATGACGTGGCCCGGGCGCTCCACCTCTGGCCTGTGCCCGGCCACCGTGGCGGCGGACTTCCGGTACTAGGAGACTTCATGGCCCGCGAGAAGAAGACCGAGTTCGACATCGTCCTGTGGGGTGCCACGGGGTTCACCGGCCGACTGGTGGCGGAGTACCTGGCCCGTTCGCAGGACGCGCACGGCGCGAAGTGGGCCCTCGCGGGACGGGACGCGGGCCGCCTGGAGAAGGTCCGAGCGGAGCTGGCCGGGCTGAATCCCGCGTGCGCTTCCCTGCCGGTCGTCATCGCGGATGCGAAGGACGCCGCCTCGCTGGATGCGCTGGTGGCGCGCACGCGCGTCGTCATCTCCACGGTGGGGCCCTACAACCGCTACGGCAGCGAGCTGGTGGCCGCCTGCGTCCGCGCGGGCACGGACTACTGCGACCTGACCGGTGAAGTGCACTGGATGCGCAAGATGATCGACGCGCACGACACCCAGGCACGGGAGACCGGGGCGCGCATCGTCCACACGTGCGGCTTCGACTCCATCCCCTCCGACCTGGGCGTCCTCATGGTCCAGGACTACATGCGCGAGCGGCACGGCGGCCACTGCGACCAGGTGCGCTACCACCTGACGCGCATGCGCGGCGGTTTCAGCGGCGGCACCGTCGCCAGCATGATGGACATGTTCGACGCGGTGAAGGCGGAGCCAGCGCTGCGCCGCGTGCTGACGAGCGCCCACGCGTTGGATCCGGAGCCCGGTCGGGGCACGAAGGAGGAGCGCGACCAGATGACCGTGCGCAAGAGCCCGGAGACGGGTGGGTGGACGGCGCCGTTCTTGATGGCCTCCGTCAACACGCGCGTCGTACGCCGCTCCAACGCGCTGCTGGGCTTCCCCTGGGGCCGCGACTTCTTCTACGCGGAGGTCACCGACTTCGGGCCCGGCGCCAAGGGGCTCGCGCTGGCCGCGTCCACCACCGCGGGGCTGGGAGTCTTCATGGCCGCCACGGGCGTGGACGCGGTGCGCGGCCTGCTGGAGAAGCACGTGCTGCCTGCTCCCGGACAGGGGCCGTCCGCCAAGATTCAAGAGAGCGGCCGCTTCGAGGTGCGGATGCTCGGGGAAGGCCTGTCGCCCAAGAGCGGCCAGCGCGTGAAGGTGGAGGGCAAGGTGGCCTCCAAGGGCGACCCGGGCTACGCGGCGACGTCGCGCATGCTCGCGGAGTCCGCGCTGTGCCTTGCCTTTGACACGTTGCCCAAGCGGGGCGGCGTCCTCACGCCCGCGTCCGCCATGGGCATGGTGCTAGTGGAACGTCTGCGCAAGGCAGGGATGACCTTCGAGGTCCACGACCGCACGGCGTGACGCCCCTGGTGCCCCTCGCCTTCATGCGCGAGGGGCCTGGCCGCGCTGCCTTCAGTCGCGCAGGTAGTGGCAGGTGTAGCCGCCCGGGTTCTTCACCAGGTAGTCCTGGTGGTAGCCCTCGGCGGGGGTCCACTCGCCCGCGGGGGCAATCTGCGTGACGACGGGGCGGGGCCACTTGCCCGACGCGTTGACGCGCGCCTTCACCGCCTCGGCCGTCTTCTTCTGCGCGTCCGACAAGTAGAAGAGGGCGGAGCGGTACTGCGTGCCCACGTCGTTGCCCTGGCGGTTGAGCGTCGTCGGGTCGTGCATGCGGAAGAACCACTTCTCCAGCAGCCCTTCGTACGTCAGCAGCTTCGGGTTGAAGACGACGCGCACCGCCTCCGCGTGGCCCGTCGTTCCCAGGTGCACGTCCTCGTACGTGGGGTGGTCGGACGTCTTCGCGCCGCCCGTGTAGCCGACCTCCGTTTCAATGACGCCGGGGATCTTCCGCAGCAGGTCCTCCATGCCCCAGAAGCACCCGCCCGCCAGGTACGCCGTCTCCGTGGTGGCCTCCGTCGGGGCCTTCGTACTCGCCAGCACCACAGCGCCAGCGGCGGGAGCCAAAGTGCCCTGGGGTTCGCCCGGGGCCGCGCGTCCGAAGGTCGGCAGCCACGCGCCGTAGCCCTTCGCGGCCAGCTCATTCACGGGGATGAAGCGCAGCGACGCGGAATTGATGCAGTAGCGCAGGCCGGTGGGCTTGGGCCCGTCCTCGAAGACGTGGCCCAGGTGGGAGTCCCCGTCCTTGGAGCGCACCTCCACGCGCACCATGCCCAGGCTGCTGTCGCGCTTCTCCACCACGTGCTCCTTCGCCAGCGGGCGGGTGAAGCTGGGCCAGCCGGTGCCGGACTCGAACTTGTCGCGCGAGGAGAACAGGGGCTCGCCGCTGACCACGTCCACGTAGAGCCCTTCCTCGTGATTGTTCCAGTAGGCGTTGCGGAAGGGCGGCTCGGTGCCTTCCTTCTGGGTCACCTGATAGACGGTCGGCGACAGGGTGCGCCGCAAGTCCTCGTCGGACGGCTTCGTGTACTTGCGGCCGTCCTTCACCTGCGCGGACTCAACGGAGCCGGTAGGGGTGCTGCCCGACGCAGCGCCGCGGGCCTCGGTGCACGCACTCAACGCCGCGAACAGGACCAGCGCCACGGGCCACAGCCGGCGCGCCACCGACGACGGGGCGCGGCGGGCGAGGGGGGAGATGGTTGGGGCGGACGACATGGACTCGGGCCTCCGGGCGCGCCCGGGGTGGGCGCTCCTCCCTGGTACGCGGGACCCCCAGGTGCGGTTTCAGGGATTGTCGAGTCCTAGGGGCAACCGGGCCTTCCCGCGCCCTTCCGCAGGCCCGGGCAGTGGCCGGGAAGGCAGGCCGGCGCTACGTTTGGCCAGCAACGGGAGGCAAGCCGATGGGCGAGGGACGCGGACCGAGAGGTCCAATCGGACGGGTGACGGGCATCTCGCGGGCCGAGGGCGCCAGCGTCGTCCTGCGAATCCGGGCGCTCCAGCGGGTGGAGAGCACCGCGGCCATCTCCTCCAGCACCACGCCCCGGCGCTCGTTCGCGGAGGTGATGGAGCGCCATGCGCAGGGGCTCACCTGGTCGGAGCCGCTGCCGCTGCCCGTGGTGCCCCGGGCCCTTCCGCCGCCCGTTCGCGGCCACGAGGACGCGGAGTTGATGCGCGCGGAGCCGGCCCCCGACACCTTCGTCGGCCTGATGTGGTCGAAGCTGAAGGGCTCCCGGTAGCCGGAGGCGGGCGCTTCGTCACGCGCTCATGCGCCGGTACATGAGGTCGGTGCGCAGCGCGTACTTGCGGCCTTCGGTGACCTCCGCGCCTTCGTGCAGCAGGTGGTGGTTGAAGAGCAGGGCGGTGCCCATGCTCGGCGTCACGGAGTGCCCGAGCGAGAAGAAGTTCGTCGCGCCTCCGTGCATGCCGTCATTCAGGTAGACCATGAAGGTGAGCAGGCTTCGCTCGTCACGGTGGCGCACGAAGGCGCCGTCATAGTGCGGTGCGAAGTACTGGCCCACGTCGTAGCGATAGCAGCGCAGTCGCTCGTTCGTCCCGCAGGACTCCCACTCGCGCTCCAGGCGGCGCGGCACGTGGGGCGCGATGCGTTCGAACAAGGTCGTGGCCAGTGCGACGTCGTCGAACATCGCCCGGGTGTTGTTGCGGATGTCGGGGCGCATCACGAAGCCCGACGACGTGGTGATGGGCGCCGCCGTCGGACCCACGCTCTCGATGCGTTCAATCAGCGCGCGGCACTCGTCGGCGCTGAGCAGGTGCTCGACGGTGACGAGGAGCGGGTTGCGCTCGTCGAGCTCCTCCTCCGGGTTCGGCAGGATGTTCAGCATGGGGACCTCCGAAGGCTCGGGGTGACGGGGCGCACTCGCGGCCCATGATGCCCGAAACGGTGGTCCTCGTGCCCCCCGTGTCCTGTCGGGACGCGCTACTCGGGGCTCGGTCCGGGCATGGCGGGCTTCGGGGCTTCGGTGAGGTCCACTGACACGCTCGGGGTGGCGGCACCCAGCAGCGCGGAAATATCGCGGCCCCGCGCGTTTGGCGTCACGAGGTCCGGCTTCGCGTCGTTGTTGATGCGGCCCACCGCGACCGCATAGGGCCCGTCCCCCGTGGCGAAGCGGGTGTCCGCGCCGAAGGTGCCGTCGCCCCGGCCCGGCAGGAGGGACACGGTGTCCTCGAAGAAGTTCGCGGTGACGAGGTCCAGCTTCCCGTCCCCGTCGAAGTCCAGGGGCGCGACGGAATACGGCCCACCCTCCACGTGGAAGTCCATGCGGGGCTGGAACGTGCCGGTGCCGGTGCCGCGCAGGATGGACACGCTGCGGTCCAGGAAGTTCGAGGTGACGAGGTCCAGGGCGCCGTCGCCGTTCACGTCCGCCACCGCGACCGAATAGGGCGAGTTGCCGGTGCGGAAGTCCACGCGGGACGCGAACCTCCCATCTCCGTGGCCGAGCAGCACCGACACCGTGTCCACGAAGTTGGCGGTGACGAGGTCCGCCTTCCCGTCCTGGTTGAAGTCGCCCACCGCCACCATGAAGGGCCCCGTCCCGGTGGGGGCATCCTTCCGAGGTGCGAACGTCCCGTCGCCGTGATTCAGCAGCACCGACACGGAGTCGGAGAGGGCGTTGGAGGTGACGACGTCCAGCAGGCCATCGCCATTGAAGTCGCCGACGCCGACGGAGGAGGGTTCACGGTCCACCGCGAGGTCGCTCCGGGGCGTGAACGTCCCGTCTCCCCGGCCGAGCAGCACCGACACGGTGCCGACGAAGTTGCTGGTGACCGCGTCCAGGCGCCCGTCGCCGTTGAAGTCGCCCACGGCGACGCCAGTGGGCATGAGGCCCGTGGCCGTGTCCACCGGCGCCGCGAACGTCCCATCCCCCAGGCCCCGCAGCAGCGACACGTTGCCCTCGCGGTGGTTGGCCGTGAGGACGTCCATGCGGCCATCCGCGTCGAAGTCTCCCAGCGCCAGCGCGCGCGGCCCCGTCCCCGTGGGCGACGCCAACGGCGGGTCGAGCACGGGCCGGAGCGCAGGGGTGGCGTCCGGCACCGCGCGCGTCAGCCCCATGCTCAGCAGCCCCGTCACGCTGAACAGCAGCACGCCAGCATGGGCCATCCGGTGGTGTCGCATGTCATGTCCCCCTCTGCGCCTTGAACCTGCAAGGCCGTACGAACATGTTTTCCGTGACATCCCAGTTCGTGGTGCAAGACTTAAGGCGCGACACCATGCGGGACCATGCCCCTGGAGGGAGGGGTGGTGCCGAGCGGGTGACAGACGGAAGACGGCCCGCACGCGCGGGGTAGTCTCCACGCTCCGCCATGCCCGCTTCGTCCGAGCCTCCCTCCGTGTCGTCGTCCGAGCCGTCGTCCGAACCCCATGGGTCGTCCTTCCGCCACGCGCTGGTGGTCACCACGTCGGACCGGGTGGACGGGGTGCTCGCACAGCGTGCGCGTGAGGCGGCGGAGTCGGTGGGGGTGCCGTATGTGGAGCGTCACCACAAGCTGCCCTTGAAGAAGCTGCTCACCGACATGGCGGACGCGCTCGTCGTCTTCGAGTCCTCCGCGGTGTCCCTGGTGGACGCACAGGGTGCGCTGCGCTTCTCGCCGGGGCTCGCGCACCTGCGCGTGAAGCAACTGGACGCGGGCGTGCCGGAGGACATGTTGCTGCGCATCGCAGAACTGCGCGAAGGGGAGCGCGTGTTGGACTGCACGCTGGGCCTGGGCGCGGATGCGCAGGTGGCCGCGCGGCTGGTGGGGCCTTCAGGGCGCGTCACCGCATTGGAGAAGAGTCCGGCGCTCTATCTGCTGGTCCACCACGGGCTCGCGGGCCTGCCGCGCCATCCGGCCGCGTGCGCGGTGGAGGTGGTGCATGCGGATGCGGCTGAAGCGCTGCGCGCGCTTCCGGAGGGTGCGTTCGACGTGGTGCTCTTCGACCCGATGTTCGAGCGCGAGCGCAAGTCCTCGGTCGCGTTCGAGACGCTGCGCCGCCACGCGGACTACTCGCCGCTGACGCGCGCCACGGTGGAGGAGGCCCGGCGGGTGGCGCGACGGGCGGTGGTTCTCAAGGGGTCGCGCTACTCACAGGACTTCAAGAAGCTGGGCATCACCCCGGAGCCCGCCCGGCCCAACGCCACGGTGTTGTGGGCGAGGCTGCCGGGCTCGGGGCTTCCGTGACGGGAAGGCTTGAGCGGGATCTGGAGGCAGCGCCCCGCTGCCAGGGCGCTGCCGGATTCCAAGCTCAGGCGCGCTTGAAGGCGCTCGCGTCCGGCAGGGCGCTGCCTCCCAGGTCCGCGCCCATGGCGGTGAGGACGCCGGAGAAGATGTCCGGTTCGTTGGACGTCATCTTGCCCGGCTGTGCTTGCCCGGTGCGCGCGTCGAAGCCGTAGGTGAGCGTGGTGTTCGGGTCCATGCCGCCCAGGACGGTGTTGCCCTTCACCATGGGGGACAGGAGCAGGAAGCCGTTGTTGAGGTCGTGGCCCGAACCGAACTCTGTGGCGTTGGTGGGGCGCGGGCGGGTGCGGCCGAAGTCCGTGGCCACGTAGATCATCGTGCGGTCCCACATGGACTCGCCCGTCGCCGCATCGAACGGCTCCGACTTGAGCAGGCCGATGAGCGAATCCACCGCGCCCAGGATGCGCGCCCACATGAAGGCCTGCCCACCCCGGTGGTCGTTGTGGCTGATGTCGAACGCGAGCGGCGGGTTGGCGATGCCGTTGGGCCCGCCCACCGCGACGTTGAAGTCGGGCCCCAGCGTCACCGACACGGACACGCGGTACTTGAGCAACAGGAACGCGAGCGCCGCCTGGCCCTCCACCGGGTCGGTGAAGAACGCGGGGAAGGCCGCGCGCAGCCGAGGCCCGTCCGGCGAGCTTTCCAGCCCGTACTGCGCCAGCGGAAGCTGCGGCGGCAGGTTGGGTACGATGTTGAGCCGGGTGATGAGGTCCATGCCCTCCAGCTTTGGCTGCTGCACGCTGCGCTGTTCGTTCCAGCGCTTCAGCGCCGCGCTTTCCTGGAAGGTGCGGCCGAAGATGGACCGCTCATCCAGGGCGTTGCGCGTGGAGCGCGCGAGCGCGATGACGTCCTTCGACGGCGCGTTGGCGATGCCGCGCGAGCCGTCCAGGCCCAGGGGCCAAAGCGACGGGTTGACCACGGTCTCCCCGAAGCAGGCCAGGGGCAGGTCCGCGTCGGTGCCGCGCTCGGAGTAGCCGCCGGTGCCCATGTTGACGTTGGGCAGCGGCATGCTGGCACCCCACTGGAGCGCGACGGCCTCCTGGAGCGTGCGGCCCCGCCAGGCGGCGTTGCCGGTGAGCGAGCGCTTCTGGGCGATGTTGTGGTTCACCGACGTGCCCACGGACGTGGCCACCAGCATGTCGTTCATGTGCTTCTTCACGAACGCCAGCTGGTCGGTGTTGACCGGGATGGGGATGCTGCCCAGGCGGCTGTTGTTGTACTTCACCGCGCGGAAGGGGCTGCCCGCCACGGACTGCACCTGCGCGTCCGGGAAGGTGTTGAGCGCGCCCGCGTTGGCGCACTCGGACTGACGCACGGCGAGGAAGCTGTCCACGATGGACGCGCCGCCCGCCGCCCCGATGACGATGAGGAACTTCGGCTTGCCGTCGAGCGTGTCTCGCTCGCGGCCCAGCTTCTCCTGCGCCTCGGGCGTCTGGAGTGATTCGCGGCAGCCGGAGAGGAGGGGGCCCAGGGTGGCGGAGCCCGCCGCGCAGAGCGACAGCGCGCGCAGCATCTCCCGACGCGACAACCGACCGGTGTGTTTGAGGGTCATGGACGGGGTTCCTCAGTAGAAGACGGCTTCAGCGGAAGAGAAGACGGCAAGACACGCGGCCTGCATCCACGCGACGCCCGGGTTGGGCGTGCCGGTGGCCTCCACGTCGCGCGCCAGCTGCACCAACGTGTCGCGCTCCTCCTGGGTCGGGTCGCGCAGCCACGCGCGGCGCACCAGGGACGACAGGGCTGTCGCGACGGCGGGGCTCGCGGGGTCGTTGAGCTTCCCGTTCGTCAGCGCCACGTCCTTGAACACCACCGCCGTGGCCGGCGCGTTGATGTCCTGGGCGATGCGCGCGTTGCAGGCGGAGAGAACCGTGCGCTCCACCGCCAGCGGCGCGGAGGCGCCCGTCACCGGGGCCGTTTCGTAGACGCTGTGCGCGTACGGATCCACGCCGCCCAGCGACACTCCGTGCACGTTCAGGCACGGGTACTGGCCCAGCTCGTTGCACACGGACGACACGGGCAGCTCCAGCGCGGCGGCCAGGTCGAGCGACAGCCGCTCGGGTCCCTTGAAGCGCAGGTTGCCCTTCTGGGATTTCGCGACGCCGCCGTCGTAGGAGGGCGTCACTCCAGGGTTGGCGTCAGGGCCCAGGTCGACGGCGAGGGGAATCTTGTCAGAACAACCCGTCAGGAGCAGGCAGGTGAGCAGCAGGCGTTCAGGGCGCACCGTAGGCCTCCGTGCGGATCAGGTCGTGCAGCATCTTCTGCACGCGGTAGTCGTGGGCGGTGCGCAGGGCCTGCCATGTCCGGACGAACTCTTCGTTCTCCTCCGGCGTGGGGGCGTGGCCCACCAGCAGCTTCCAGTAGTCGGTGACGGTGGAGATGGCGAAGGCGTCGCTGTTGCTCGCGACCTGGGCCCACTCCAGCAGGTTGTTGACGGGCTGCCCCAGGATGACGCCCTTCTCCGGCGTCTGCTTCAGGGTCTCCACGTCGTTGGGGAACAGCAGCTCCAGGCGGTTGGGCAGGTAGCGGTTGGACAGCGCTCCGCCGATGCCGTTGTAGTTGCGGTACGGGTACGCCAGCGGGTCGAGCGTCGCGTGGCACGCGGCGCACTGTTCGGCCTTCACGCCCTTGGCGTCGTAGTCGCGCGGCTCGTTGGCGACGCTGTGCAGGCCCTCCTGCTTCGCGATGTCCAGGCCCAGGTACGCGCGGTACATCTGCGAGGCGGCGTTGCGCGGCAGCGCGGTGAACATCACGAACGAGGTGAGCGTCCACGCGCTCGTCATGTTGCCGGCGCGGTGCGCGGCGTCCACCGTCTGGGAGGAGAGCGTGTTGACGGACGCGTAGGTGGTGGGGTTCGTGCCCGAACGCTTCACGAAGTACCGCGCGGTGAGGACCTCGCGGGCGTCGTGGTCGTCCGTCTGGGACCAGGTGAAGAGGGCGTAGTCGTCGTAGTAGTCGGCCAGGGGAATCTGGCCCGCGTCCTCGCCGGACTTGATGGAGCCCACGGGCCTGATTTTCGGGTGGGCCACCTTCCAGAGCTGCCCGTGCTTGCCGCGCCAGAAGTCGGACTTGAGGCAGCGGTCCAGCTCCTGGTCGATGAAGGCGCGCTTCAGGTCCTCCGTGCCCAGCTCCAGGAACGTCTGGACCTGCGCGTAGGTGGGGGACACGCCGCAGAAGTCGCTCAGCATCCGGCGGTACACGAAGCGCGTGTCGTACTGGCAGACCTTGAACTGGGGGTTCTCCCCGCCGCCGCAGATGCCGCTGGGCGGGACGCTGGTGGCGTCGCCGGGCAGTGAGCCCTGCTCGATTTCAAACTGGTTGGGGGCCTTGTCGCCGTCGGTGTCCTCGCTGGCGATGGCCCGGAGCGCGGCGGGCAGCGCCTGCGCGAAGTCCGCGTCGGAGAGGGGGCGAGGACTGCCCGGGAGCAGCCAGGTCTCCAGCGCGCTGCCGTACGCGTTCCGCTGGGGCGGGGTCACGTGGCAGTAGGTGCAGGCGGGCTGGGTGCCCTGGCAGGCGGGCGCGGTGGGGTACTCGGCGCAGAAGAGTCCGGGGCCGTTGGGTTTGGCCACGGCCGGGGTCGCGACCCCCAACAGCAATCCGAGCAGCAGCCAGCGGCTCGGGGTTTCAGGAAATGGGGGCACGCGGGCTCCGAAAAACGGGGGGCAGGTCCTCTACGGACACTCCAACCCCGTCATTCAGAAACAGTTTCGGAGATTCGTGCGAGTGGGGCGCTGTAGGCCCCCCTACTGGCGCTGGGAGACGCGCACCCAGTCCACTTCCATCGTCTGGGGCCCCTGGCGCAGCAGGTCCGCGGTGGCCTGCGGCACGCCGAAGTAGGGCTCCTTCGCGCCGTTGACGCCGGAGGGGTAGGTGCCGCCCACCGCGAAGTTGAGGATGATGAACAGGGGCTTGTCGAACGCCCACGCGCCGTGCTGCTCCACCTCCGCGCGCGTCGTGGTCTTCATCAGCACCCCGTCGACGTACCACTGGATGTCCGTGGGCGAGGAGTCGACGCGGTACTCGTGCCAGTCGCTCACCGGCGTGCTCGGGTTGAAGCGGCCGTTGATGGGCGTGTTGCCGGAGTAGCCCGGGCCATGCAGCGCGACGGACACCCAGTCGCCAAAGCCGACGTTCTCCATGATGTCCAGCTCACCGCAGGCCGGCCACCCCGTTTTCGCGATGTCGCTGCCCAGCATCCAGAACGCCGGCCACAACCCGGGGCTCACCGGCAGCTTGATGCGCGCCTCGACGCGGCCATGGACGAACTGCTGCTTGCCCGCGCTCTCCACCCGGCCGGAGGTGAACGGATAGCCGTTGTTGGACTCCATGCGCGCGGTGAGCTTCAGCGTGCCGCCGCTCACCGACACGTTGTCGGGGGACGTCGTGTACTGCTGCTGCTCGTCGTTCACGTGCACGTGGGTGTTGATGATCCAGTTGGATGCATCCACGGCCGTGCCGTTGAACTCGTCGGCCCACACCTGGGCCCAGCCGTCCGCCGTGCGGAGTGCTTCCTCGCGCTGGGGGGCGACGGGGGCCCCCGCGCAGGCCGTCAGCCCCGCCACCAGTGCCCATGCGCCCACGGTCCTGCTCGGTCTGAATGCCATGGCTGTGTTGTTCCTCGTCAGGTGTGTTCCGGAAGGGGAGTGAATCCAGCTGCGGACCGCGTGAAGAAGAGGGCAACTACTGGAGCGTCCGCCGGTCCACCGGCGCATCGGGAGCCTCTCCCCGATAGGGTGCGGTGGGAGGCAGCAGCAGCGATTCGTGCAGCCGGCCCTCCACGTCCAGCGACACGTCCACCGCGGGCTGGCGCACGGGCTCCACGCTGCCATCCGAGTGCAGGAGCACGCCGCCGCCCTGCGGAATGCCAATCCCCCGCGTGGGCAATCCCGCCTGCCGCACCGCGAGCTTGAGGCCCGGCCATTCCGGAGGTTCGTGCACGCTGATGAGGTACGGCGCCAGTCCCAACGTGGGGAAGGGTTCGCCCTCCTGGGGCAGGTCGTCGCACCACGCGCCCAGGCCCAGGTGCATCGCGCCCGCGGACACGCCTATCAGCACCGCGCCGGCCTGATGACGCTCGCGTAGCAGTGCGTCCACCCCGTGCGCCTGGAACGCCTCCCAGCCCACGCGCGGGTCGCCGCCCGCGAGCAGGATGACGTCGGCGCCCTTGAGCCACTCCAGGTACTCCGAAGAGGGCGCGGCGGGAATGGCCCGGCAGTGGGTGAGACCGATGCCCTCCATGGCCGCGGTGAAGATTTCGTAGAAGGCTGGCACGTCGCCGTTGGAGGCGCCCAGGTAGGCGGCGCGCACGGGCGGTACGCGAAGTTCCGCGCCGGTGAGCACTCGCACGTAGTCCAGGAAGGGGCGGCCCTCCACACGCCAGAACAACGGAGCGCTGTCGGCCAGCAGGAGCAGGGGCGGAAGCGGCATGCGCGGAAGGATAGGAGGGGCGGGGACGGGGAGCCACTGCCGCGGCTCCCCGTCCTGCTCACCGAATGCGTGAAGCGGGGACTACCGCCACTGGTAGGCGCGCACCCAGTCGACTTCCATCGTCTGGGGCTGGTTGCGGATGAGGTTCAGGGTGGACTGCGGCACGCCGTAGTAGGGCGTCGAGGCGCCGTTGACGCCGAAGGGATAGCCGCCGCCCACCGCGAGGTTGAGGATGATGAACATGGGCTTGTCGTACGCCCATGCGCCGTAGCGCTCGACCTCGCCGCGCAGCGTGGTCTTCACCAGCGCGCCGTCGATGTACCACTTGATGTCCGCGCTGGAGTAGTCGGTGCGGTACGTGTGCCAGTCGCTCACGGACGAGTTCGTGTAGAAGCGGCCGTTGATGGGCGTGTTGCCGGAGTAGCCCGGGCCGTGCAGCGCGCCGGAGACCCAGTCGCCGTAGCCGACGTTCTCCATGATGTCGAGCTCACCGCAGGCGGGCCAACCCACCGTGTTGATGTTGTTACCCAGGAGCCAGAACGCCGGCCACAGGCCCGGGCCCACCGGCATCTTGATGCGCGCCTCGATGCGGCCGTGGCTGAACTCGCGCTTGCCCGCGCTCTCCAGTCGGCCGGAGGTGAAGGGATAGCCATTGTTGGACTGGAGGCGCGCGGTGAGCTTCAGCGTGCCGTTGCTCACGGAGATGTTGTCGGGCGAGTTCGTGTACTGCTGCTGCTCGCTGTTCACGTGCACGCCCGTGTTGGGCGCCCAGTTGGCCGTGTTGTAGCTGGTGCCGTCGAACTCGTCGTTCCAGATCTGCACCCAGCGGTCCTCGCTGCCGCCGCCCACGATGCCGAAGGAGAACGCCTCCCAGCAGCCCGCCGTCGTGCGGTTGGCGTACAGCGGCGCGGTGCCGCCCTGGTTCGCATCCGCGGACACGAACAGGTTGTTGCTCTTCGCCTTCAGCGCCACGGAGCCGTCCGGGAAGGGCACCCAGGTGAAGCGCTCCCAGTCTCCCACCGCCGTGCGGAAGCCCGTCACCTGGCCGCTCGCGTTCGGATCCGCCGACACGTAGAGGCCCGTCTCGCTCACGCGCAGCGAGATGAAGTCATTGCCCGCGTCCCCCACCACGAACTGCTCCCAGCCCTGGAAGGTGTCGCGGTTGGCGACCAGCGGCGCGTTGGCGTGGATGTTCCGGTCCGCCGACACGTACTTCTGCGTGGCGCACGCTCGGAGCCAGATGGTCCGGCCCAGCGGCGCCGCGGTGGCCGACTGCTCCTGCGCGACCAGCGCCGCGGGCGTCACCTCGTCGGGCGCCGTCGGGGCCGGGGCCCCACCACACGCCGTCAGCCCCAGCATCACTCCCAGCGCCCACAGCCCCTGCGTCCTGCTCGGTCTCGAAGCCAAATCACCCTCGAAGGTAGGCCCGGACCGGGAGAACGGTCCGGGAGTAGTTCAAGCGGACTTGCATGAAAAACGAGGAAACCTCAAGAGTTTGTTCGATTCCTGGAGGAAGGGGTCGTGGGGACTGTTCAGCGGGTGCGCTACGGCGCGAGTCCGAGCTGCTGCATGTAGGATTGGTTGTCCCAGAACAGGTACTCCTCGGCCATGACGCCGTCCTTCCAACGGGAGACGGTGTTCATCACCAGCTTGATGGACTTGCCGGTCGGCGCGATGGAGGTTCCGTCCGGCAGGGGCATGGGCTGGGTGAAGGTGCCCTCCATGATGCCGACGACGCTCGTCCACTCTCCGGAGCCGAGCCGGATGGGGTGCACCTGGATGCGCGTGTCCGGTGCGTAGACGAACATCGCCTGGAGGTCCGCGATGTGGACGTCGATGCCCTGCGTCTGATGGCCGTCCGGCCAGTGGACGATGATGTCCTGCGCGTGGCTGTGCTGGAGCTGGTCCCACTTCTGGTGGGTGAACACGTCGAAGTCCAGCGTGTCGAACGTGGTCAGGTGCGTGTTCACCTGTGCTTCGGCCTGCTGATACCGCTCGAGTTCCTCCTCCGCGCTCGTGCACGCGGCGGGGCCCAGCAGGGTCAGGGCCAGCAGCGCGACGGCGGTGCGAGGGGACTTCCGCGACGGGGTCTGGGTCTTCATGGTGGGTTCCTTCCGGAGGGCAGCGTGGATTCGGCTCCGCGCTGCCGTGCTGACAGGAACGCAAGATGTCGCTGTTGCCAGGTTGCAACTAGCAGGCCTCCAGGCACTTCACCGTTGCTGAAAGGGAACGAACCGGGACGGTGGCGTGAGCGTCTGGTTCAGCTTGCTCCGGGGCCTGCGGAGAGCGGCCGGGCCTGGAGGTAGTCGATGAGGAAGTCGCGGAAGGCGGACACCTTCCTGGGCACGTGCTGGGCGCGGGGATGGAGCAGCGTCAGGGTGGTGCTCGACTGGGAGTAGCGCGGCAGCACGCGGACGAGCTGCCCCGTCGTCAGGTCCGCCAGGGCGAGGAAGGAGGGCAGGGGGGCGATGCCAGCGCCCGCCTTCGCCGCCTCGCGCAGGAAGACCATGTCGTCGGCGAGCACGTGCGCGTTCTTCTCCGTCAGGCCCAGCTCCCCCAGGTGCTTGAGCCCCCGGTAGACGATGAGGTCATGCTGCGCCAGGTCCTCGGGGGTGCGGGGCGCGCCCCGGCGCGCCAGGTACGACGGCGAGGCGAAGAGCTGCAGGTCGATGGTCCCGAGCCGCCGCATCCGCAGCGACGAGTCCGCCAGCTTCCCGCCCGAGGCTCGCAACGCGACGTCGAATCCCTCCGCGACCATGTCCACCTGTCGGTTCGTCAACCGGCAGTCGATGCGCACCTGGGGATACCGCACGATGAACCGTGCGAGGACCTCCGGCAGGAAGGTGGCGCCGAAGTCGTGCGGCGCGGTGAGCCGCAGCACTCCGGACGGTTCCTCCGTCCGCTCCGGCAGCGTTCCCACCGCCTTGCTCAGCGAGTCGAGCAGCGACGCCGTCCGTTCATACAGCGCGAGGCCCGCGGTGCTCAGCGACACGTGACGGGTGGTGCGGTGGAGGAGCTGCGTGCCCAGCGAAGCCTCCAGCCGCGCCACGCCCCGGCTCACGGAGGACTTGGGCAGGCCCACGCGCCGGGCCGCCTCCGTGAAGCTGTTCGTCTCCGCGACGGCCACGAAGAGGTTGAGGAGGTTCAGGTTCATTGTTCCACCCGTGGAATAGGCTGTTGCCCAAGAAGCCCCTGGTAGCGCTCCTGGAACACCCATACAGCACTTACGAACCCTCCTGGTCTGGGAGTCCGGTCATGCCCATCATCGACGTCACCCTCATCGACGGACGCACGCCTGAACGCAAGGCAGCGCTCATCCGCGAGTTGACCGACGCGGCCGAACGGGTGCTCGGCGTGCGCCGCGAGAGCATCCGCGTCCTGCTGCGCGAACTGCCGGCGGAGAACTGGGGCGTGGGCGGAGAGCCCAAGGCCGCGCCCCGAAGCTGATGCGCCCGGACCTGGTGGCGTGTCTGCTGTTCGCGCTCCTGGGGGCGGGCTGTAGCCGCACCCCTTCTTCCCCGACGGAGAAAACGCCCATGGCCTCGAAGCCCCCCACGCCCGCGCGCGTGCTCACCCTGCCTCCGGTCTCGGGTCGCGCCGAATATCTGGTGGTGCTGCTGCACGGCGTGGGCGCGAGCGCGGAGTCGTTCCTCCCCATCGCGCGGGCGCTGTCCTCCGACGTGCCGCACGCGGAGGTCGTGGTCCTGGACGGACTGCATCCGTTCGACGGGGCCACCGCGGGCCGGCAGTGGTTCAGCCTCCAGGGCATCACCGAGCAGGGCCGGCCCGAGCGTGTGCGGCAGGCTGGCACGGAGGTGTCCGCGTGGATCGACGGTGCGCTCGCGGAGCGGGAACTGGGACCGGAGCGGTGGGTCGTGGTCGGCTTCTCGCAGGGGGCCATCGTGGCCCAGTGGCTGGCGCTCCACCGTCAGCCGGCACCCATGGCGGTCGTGTCCCTGTCCGGGCGGCTCGCGGAGGACGGGCCCGCGGTCGCGGACACCACCTCCGTCCCCGTGCTGCTCGTGCACGGCGCGCGCGATGTCGTCATTCCCGCCCGGCTCTCCGAGGAGGCAGCGCGGGGGCTCGAAGCGCGCGGCGCTCGCGTCCGGTTGCGCGTGTTGCCCACGCTCGCGCATGGCGTCGACGGTGAGGTGCTGGAAGAGGTCCGCTGGTTCCTGCGCGACGTCCTTCCCCATCCCTGACGGAGGGCCGGGTGGGGTTGGGTAGGCGGGGGAGGTTTGATTATCCTCTTTTCCATGCAAAACAAACTTACCTGGAGCCTGGGTGCGTTGCTGGGTGTGGCGCTCGTGGGGGTGCCCTCGGCGGTGCTCGCGGAGGGGCGCCCGTCGTTGGTGAACACGCGCATCCGGACGCCGTTCGGTTCGAACGGGCATTCGTCGACGGTGGATGGGCGCGTCTTCATCGGGAACGTTCGTGAGGACTCCGCGACGACGACGACCACGTGGCGCGCGCGGGTGTTCCGTCCGGAGGCGGTGACGTACGACGCGTCGGGCCTGCCGTCGTTCTCCACGGCCTTCTCCGCGGGGAAGACGGTGGACGTGCACAACGGGGAGAACGCGCTGGCGTTCTGCTTCCCCAACCCGGCGCAGCCGTACACGCTGTCGGGAGGCGTCGCGGTGTACCAGCCCTTCCTCTTCGATTCGCAGATGTACAACGGGGACAACATCTTCCGCCGTCGCCCGGTGGACGTGCGGGTGTCGCAGCCGTTCACGACGCAGGCGGAGGTTGCGTCCTTCACCACGGGGGCGCTGGAGAGGCTCACCACCGTCACCGGCGCGACCCTCCGGGGCATCGAGCCGACGATGACGTCCGACGGCCGGCTGCTCATCTACCAGGGCGGGCCGGCGAACAACGGCGGCATCGACCACATGATGTACGCGTACAACCCGACGCCGTGCGCGAACACGGGCTGGAGCAACCCGCGTCCGCTGTCGATGATGTTCAACGACCCGAACGCGGGCGTGAAGCGCTACCCGCTCGCGTGGAAGAGACTGAAGGCGGCCACGGGCGAGGACTTCGGTGACACGACGTCCGGGGCGCTCGTCCGGGGCGCGTACGCCTGGGTGGACCACGAGGGGCGCAACCTCGTCTACATCGCCGTCACCTACACCGACGGTGCGCGGCGTGAAGCGGTGAGCCTGGTGGGCGCGGACACGAACTGGACCGCGTACCACATCGATGGGGCCATCAACACGGACCGCATGGACCTGGCGCACCTCTTCTATTCCGGGCCCATGTGGAACTTCGAGCAGGAGCGCCTGCCGTCGCAGAGCTTCCCCGTGGGGCAGAGCAACGAGGCGCACTACCTGCCGGTGACGAAGACGCACGACGTGCTGGCGCTCTTCGGCAGCAACACGGGTGACTACAACGAGGTGGACCTGGGCGAGCTGATGGATCCGTTCCACCTGCTCTTCCTGCCGATGAACGAGCTGGTCACCCGCGCGGGCGCGTACGACCTGACGCGCACGCCGGACCTGTCCGGTCACTTCTACACGGGCACGCTGGTGGGCAGTGCCTCCATCTCCCCGGACAACGCGGTGACGCGCTCGGCGCCCACGGACTCGCTGTGGCAGCCGCACGGCAAGGGCAAGGCGCTGATGGTGCCCGGCGGCAGCGCGCTCGCGGTGAACCTGACGGATGTCTCCAGCACGGTGCAGGGCGTGGGCGCGTACGTGAAGGGCCTGTCGGTGGAGTTCGCGGTGCGGCCGGACGCGGACATCCAGACGGGTTGCACCACCGGAAATCCGTACCGCTACCTGATGCAGAAGTCGGGCGGGCTGGACATCATCTACGAGGCCAGCAACCGGGTGAACTTCTCCCTGGTCGTCAACGGCGAGCGGGTGCGTCTGGGCTTCGGTCCCGTCCTGCCCGTGGGCCAGTGGAGCCACCTGGCGTACACCTGGGACGGCGTCACCGGCGTCTTCAACGAGTACCTCAATGGCGTGCCCACGAACCGCACGCTGCCCGTCGCGCCGGGGACGGCCCGGCTGGGCACGGGGACGCTCTACATTGGCGCGGGCGCGAACCTGGATGCGCAGCGCTGCCCGGTGAACGGCGAAGGGTCGTTCCGGGGCGCCATCGACGAGGTGCGCATCTTCACGCACGCGCGCTCCAACCGGAGCATCTGCATGACGGCGCACGGCGCGAACTGCCGCGAGGAGGCCATCCAGCACACGCCTTCCGCGGGCCAGTTCGTAATGAGTGCGCAGGCACCGGCCTGCACCGGGGGCGCGGCGCTGAACACGCAGGCGTGTGCGTCCGCGATGCACCGGGGCTGCGCGCAGCGGGGCGCGGGGGATGCGATGGCGACCACCTCCAACACGTGGGACACCATCATGCAGTTGGTAAGCAACCGTCCGCCCATCTCGCTCGCGGGCGCGCCGGTGTCGTCCACGGCCACGGACCTGACGGTGGCGTGCGCGCCCATCCAGCACCAGAGCGTGGCGGTGACGTTCGAGGAGCTGGCGCGGATCCACTCGGGCTGCACGGATGAACGGGTGGTGACGGGCACGCACTGCACCGCCGCGGCGCACCGCTTCTGCAACGCCCAGGGCTGGACCACGGGGCAGGTGTTCGAAGTGACGTCGCGGCCGTGGGTGGGCTGCTTCAACTCCGGCCTGCGGGTGGACGTGGAGAAGTCCGTGCTGGGGCCGGTGTCCAACCTGGGCGACTACACGCAGCCGGGCTCGCGCTTGGAGGTGAGCCAGTGGTGCCGTGCCCAGGGGTATGGGGCAGGCGTGGTGCAGGAGATTCCCAGCGCCACGAAGGCCCACGTGCACTGCTTCCAGCCGGCGGTGACGGCCACCTGGAAGTACACGCCGTGAGCGGTGGAGCGCCGCTGAAGCGCGAGGTCGCTTCAGCGGTGCTCAGCGGGGATCGGGTCATCCATCCTGACGGGTGGAGGGGCCGTTCGAGTGGATGCCTCCGAGGTCAATGCAGGCGCTCCTCCTCGGGGGAGGGGTGCTGAGCATCATGGACGAGAGAAGAAACGGCGGGCTGTGGTCGCTCACAGAGCACAGGGGCTTGGGGCGTAGGTCCTGGAGGCTTCAGCGGCGTACAGCCCAGCGCGGTCCGGTGGTGGGTGGGCAGCGGCCCTGGGTGTCGTGAATCGGTTGGCCCCCCTTGCGCACCGCCCTCTGGCTTGTCCGTGAATGCTGATGGGGGAGGCTCAGGCTCCGCGGACGAAGCGTCCCAACTTGTCCGACAGGAGGGTTGCGCGGAATAAGGGAGTCTGGGGGGAGGGTAGAGAGGGGGTGATGGAGGAAGAAAACGGCCCCCGCCCGCCAGCGAAGCAGCCGAGGCGGCGCATCCCGAAGGACCCGGCCCCTCGCTTCAAAGCGCCCGACAGAGAAGCGCTGGCCCTCGCGCAGCGGCTGGTGCCCCGGGAGCATCTGGCCAGAAGGGTGCAGCGCGTGGTGGAGCGCTTCGAGATGAGGGCCGTGGAGGCCCGTTACTCGGCCCTGGGCCAGAATGGGTTCGCGCCGCGTCAGCTGCTGGGGCTCTGGCTTTACGCCAGCCTCATCGGGCTGCACCAGGGGACGCGGGTCGCGCGTGCGTTGCAAACGGATTGCGCCTTGCGGTGGCTCAGCGGAGGCCATTGCATCAGCGTTGCGGTCCTCAACCGCTTTCGCGCGGAGAATGCCGGCCTCTTCCTGGCGGCACTGGAAGAGACGGTGCGCTGGGCCGTGGAGGAGGGCCTGGTGCGGACGCAGGAGTTGGGAATCGACAGCGTGCGTTTGCGCGCCCATGCCAGTCGCAGCCAGGTGCGCGTGCACTCGCAGTCCCTGCGGCGCTTGAAGCACCTGGGCGCGGTGGAGCTCGACTCCCTGGACGCTTGCCAGCGCGAGCAGCACTCGCGGCAGGTGCGCAAGCACCAGGAGGCGGTACGCCTGTGCGAGCAACGGGCCGCGGCCAGCGTGGTCCTCAGCAACCCCCGCGCGGCCCTCATGCAGTTTCCTGGCAATGGCGTGCACCCGGGGCACCGCCTCACGGTGGTGGCCAGCGGCGTCACGCAGCGACTGGTGGTAGGTGTCCTGCTAACGGCCTCGGGCAATGACAAGGGCCATCTGGAAGAGGCGATGCAGCGCACGCGCCGCGTGCTGCACACGGCCGGGGTGCCCCTGCCCACGCGGCTGCAAGTGGCCGGAGACTCCGGTTACTGGAGTGAAGAGGACCTGCGCTTCGCCGCCCACCAGCGCCCTTGCGTGGACGTGCTGCTCAACCCGGGCCCGGCCACCGGCCCTCTGGCCAACAAGCCCGGCATGCTCCAGCGCGAGGCGTTTATCCTCCAGCACGCGCGGCGGGCCGTGGTGTGTCCGGCAGGGCGCACCATGCGCGGGCCGGTGCTCAATCACTTCGACCGGTGCGAGGTCTACTTCGGCGAGGGCTGTCCGACGTGCTCCTTGCGTCCTCGGTGCACCCACGCCAGGCGCCGCACCTTCAGCGTGCGCTGGGAGTACGAAGGCGCGCTGGAGGCCATGCTGGCGCGCATGAGGCAGCCAGACGCCAAGGCCCGGTACCTGCAACGGATGGCCACCGTGGAGCCCGTCTTCGCCTCGCTGCAGCAGGACATGGGCTTTCGTCGCCTCTCGTCCCGGCACCCGCCCGCCATCGACGCGGAAGTCTTCCTCAAACTGCTGGCCCATAACGTCAGCCGGCTGCTCACCCGCAGCCGGCTTTTTTGTGTCTTCGTCCTCTTCGAAGCCCCTGCTCCTCCCCCTGCATCGCAGCCAGGCTGAACCCCTATTCCGCGCAACCCTCCAGTCGGACAGGTTCGGCGTGAAGTGTGCCCGGCGGACGCCTCTGTCAATGGACGCGCCCTGGCGTCCGCTCCAGCGCGGCGGTCGCGGCCACGGCTGCGCTCCGCAATGCGCGCATCCTTGCGGAGCACTTCGGGTCGCGGGATCGGGTAACGAATCCCTGGCGACCTGCTTAGCGTCCGGCTTGTCCCGCGCGCAGGGCGATGGCGCTCGCGCGCACGGCGTCCACGAGTTCGACATTGGTGAGCGCCTTGCCCGCGATGCCCCAGCCGCCGTCGACGGCTTCGTGGAAGAGCACCCAGGTCCGTTCGCGCTGGCCCGGCGCGTTCGCGAGTTCCGCGACGATGTCCGTGAGGCTCGCGGCGATGCCTGCGCGCTGTTCCTGGGTGAGGCTCTTGGCGGGCGTGAGCACCTGGATGCGGACCGCGGGGACCGCCTGGCTCCCGGCCGTGAGGCGCCCCCGTGGCAGGACGTTCAGGAACGCGCCGGTGTTCGCGGTCGCGTAGGGGATGCCCGTGACCTTCTCCCACTGGAGGACGCAGGCGGTCGCTCGCTCCAGGAGGGCCGCTTCGGCGGACTCGGGAAAGGTGCCTTCGGGGGCTGCGATGTCGATCATGGGCATGGCGGATGTCCTCAGGGGCCTATGACGGTCGTCATAGTCGCGGGACAGTGCTAATTAAGATGGTCGTCATAGTCAATTATGATTGCCGTCATAATCGAAAGGAGCCGATGGCCGAGCGCGTGAAGGGGGTGTCCGGGAAGGGCGTTCGTCGTGCCGTGAAGCAGGCCCCTCCAGCCACGCCGGAAGGGACGCCGCGTGAGCGGATGGTGAAGGCCGCGGCCGCGCTGCTCAGTGAGAAGGGGCTCGCGGGTGCGTCCTTCTCGGAGGTGATTGAGCGGAGTGGGGCGCCGCGTGGCTCCATCTACCATCACTTCCCGGACGGGAAGGACGGGCTCACGGCGGAGGCGGTGGCGCTGGTGGGTGACCGCGTGCTCGCGGTGCTGCGCCACGGTGAGGGCGCGACGCCGGGTGAGGTGGTGCTGCGCTTCTTCGAGGCGTGGCGGCGGGTGCTGGTGAAGACGGACTGCATGGCCGGGTGTGCCATCGCGGCGGTGGCGAACGAGCGGCTCGCGCATCCGGAGCTGGGGGCGCGGGCCGCGGCGGTCTTCATCTCCTGGGAGCGTGAGCTGGAAGCGCGGCTGCTCGCGGCGGGGCTGGCCCGCGAGAAGGCGGCCAGCGCCGCGTCACTCATCCTGGCATCGGTGGAGGGCGTGTTGATTCTCTGCCGG
This sequence comes from Corallococcus sp. bb12-1, assembly GCF_026626765.1. Lineage (NCBI taxonomy): Bacteria > Pseudomonadati > Myxococcota > Myxococcia > Myxococcales > Myxococcaceae > Corallococcus > Corallococcus sp. bb12-1. The sequence goes on from NZ_JAPNJZ010000021.1 coordinate 54,021, forward strand.
GCTCGAAAGGACATCGCCCCGTTCGACGCCGTGCGCGATGCGCTGGTGGCCTTCGTCGGGTCCTGAGCCGAGGGGGGCCTCCGCCTCGCGGCGGAGCCTGTCATCAGGGGGCGGCGTTCGCGGCGGCGTTCGGCGGGACGTGAGCCTCCACCCAGCCCACGATGTCTCCGACGACCTTCGCCGCGTCGGGCTCGTGCGCGAGGTCATGGCGCTGGCCCTCGTAGATGATGAGTCGCTTGTCGGGGCTCGTGGCCTGCGCCACCAGGGCACGGCTGCCATCGATGGCGGTGATGACGTCCTCGCCGCCGTGCACCACCAGCAGCGGGAGCTTCAGGTCCTGGAACTTCCCTTCGAGCGCTTCGATGCCGGCGATGAGCGCCTTGGCGGAGCGCGCGGGCAGCTTCTCGTGGGTGATGAGCGGATCGGCGAGGAACTGCGCCTTCTCCGGACCGTCGTGCAGGAACATCTGACTGTCCAGGTCTTGCGCGGGCAGCCCGGGGAGGATCGTGCCGAAGATCTTCGCCAGGCGCGTGTCGAAGCCAGACACCCCCGGCGGCAGCACGATGCCCGCGCCGCTCAGGATGAGCCCGGACACGTCGGAGGCGTGCTGGAGCGTGTAGTGCGTGGCGATGAGCCCGCCCATGCTGTGGCCGAACACCATCACCGGCACGCCCGGGTGTCGCGCACGAGCGTCTTGAACGACGCCGTCCACGTCATCAACCAGTTGCTGCATCGACTCCATGCGCTGGCGGTCCCCACCGGAATGTCCGTGGCCCCGGTGGTCCTGTGCGACGACGGCGAAGCCCTGGGCCTGGAGCGCTTCCGCGAGCCGGCCGTAGCGGTCGGAGTAGTCCCGCAGGCCGTGGATGAGGACCACCACGCCGCGCACGGGCGGCTGGGCGGGCTCCCACCGGACGCTGCTCAGACACAGGCCGTCGGAGGCGGTCCGTTCGAAGCCGGGGGACGCGGAGGGCCGGGTCCGGCACGCGGTGGCGGCGGCGCAGCCCTGCAACAGGACGAGCGCGGCCAGGGCGGTGAAGAAGGGAACGACGGAGAAGGGCTTGTTCATGGGGCCCAATGCACCATGCGGTGCCGAGGCCCACATCGGCCAGATGGCGGATCACACGATGCCCGCGCGCGCTGCCACCAGGGAGGCGCCCGCGCGGGTGCTCACGCCCAGCTTTTCGTAGATGTGGATGGTGTGGTGCTGCACCGTGCGGTCCGACACCCCGAGCTTCCCGGCGATCTCCTTGTTCGTCGCTCCGCCCGCCAGCAGGCGCAGCACGTCCACCTCCCGGGGCGTCAGCGCGGACGTGGGGCCGCGCCCGGGGGCTCGCCGGACGTCCTTCGTCTCGGCCACCACCGCGACGCAGTCCGCATCCAGCCGGCCCTCCTTCACTTCGGTCTCCAGGACCTGCTTCGCCAGGCCCACGGTCCGCGCGGGGCGGTGGGGCCGCTCCTCCTGGAGCGCGACCCAGACGTCGGTCACCGCGAGCAGTCGCGCGGCGCGGGACAGGCCAGTGGGCGCGAGGCCCCGGGGATAGCCTCCGCCATCCAGTCGCTCGTGATGCGCGCCCGCGAGCCGCGCCGCGTCCCGCAGCATGGGTGTGGCGGTGAGGAGCTGCTCGGTGGCGTGGGCATGGGCCCGGGATGTCTCCCGGTCCGAGGGGGACCAGTCGGGTTGCAGCCACAGGCCGGTGGGCAGGGTCACGTGTCCCAGGTCATGCAGGTACGCCGCGAGCTGGAGTGTGGCCTGCTCCGCCGCGTCCAGGCCCAGGCGGGGCGCGGCGGATGCGCATGCTTCCGCTACGCGTCGTGAGTGTCCGCGGGTGAAGGGGCTCTGCAGGTCCGCGAAGTCCCCGAAGGTCGTCGCCAGCGCGGTGGCGTCGATGGTGGGCGGCGCTTCGAGCAGGCACGCTTCCGCCGCCTCGATGCGCGCATCCGACAAGGTCTGGAGCGAGGCGGTCGCGGCCAGGGCCCGCTTCGCCCACGCCGGGTCCAGCGTCGTCCCGGCTTGCAGCGCCAGGGCTTCCTGCGCCACGGCCGCGCCCGAGCCGACGAAGAAGACGACGGCCACATGCGCCGCCTGCGCGACGCGCCCGACTTCGTGCAGGTCCGAGCCGCCCAGCAATCGCGGGCCGCCCGCGCCGTCCCAGCGCTCGTACGCCTCATCGATCCCCTGGAGCACCCGCGCATCCAGCCCCAGGCCGGAGGCGAGCAGCCGCGCCGCGCCGCACGCCTCCGCGAACCATTCCGAGCGCAGTCGCCGCGAGGATGTCAGCAGCCGGGCCAGCCCGGCGGCGCGGCGGGGCAGGCTGGGATTGGCGTCCAGGACCGAGCGTACGACGTGCCCGGTGCGGCCCGCGTCCCCGCGCAGCAGGTTGCGGCGCAGGTGCACGTCGTTGCCCAGCCGCGACTCCTCGGCGGCGTAGGCGGTGCAGCCCAGGTGGCGCAGCAGGCCCACGTAGAAGGCGGCCCGGGCGTCGGTCCGGGACAGGCCGCCGTCCAACGCCAGCTCCAGCGCGAACAGCCCGGTCAGCAGACTCTTCTCCCCCTCCAGCCCATTGGCGAGGTCGAGCACGGAGGACAACGCGGAAAGCGAAGCCACCGGATCCTGGCGCAGGTTCATCACGGGAAGAGCTTGGCACGGAGCATGTGCCCGGAACACAGCGGGTCCAGGCCCGGAGCGCATCGGCCGATTGGGGGATGCCCACCTGCCCGGCGGACTCCTTGAAGTCGCTCCGAGAGCCGGAGGCCGGTCCCCGCGCGTCGGGTCGCATGGCTGAAGCTCGCCTTCGGCTCTCGTCGCCGTTCAGCGCGGGCCATCACCGCGCGACCTCCCGACTTGATGACTTGATGCCTGATGTGAAGTGAAGTCCTTCCCGCGCTATCGTTCCCTTCCGCATGGATTTCGAGGAGGCACTCCAGGAACTGGGCGTGGACGCCGACCCTGGAGGCGACACCGTCCGCCGCGCGTACCTGCGACGGCTGAAGACGCGCAAGCCGGAGACGGACCCCGAAGGCTTCGCCCGCCTGCGACAGGCGTACGAAACGGTGCTGGCCGCTCGCGAGGGACGCGAAGGACCGCGAACCGAGGCGGAATCGCTCGCACCCGCGCCAGAGGCCGCCGCTCCCGAAGCCACGGGTCCGGTCTCCACGCTGCGTCAGGATGTATTCGACCGCTTCCGCGCCGAGTTCCGCGCGTTGCCGCCGGACGCTCCCCCGGAGGCACCGGTGGAGGTGGCCCGGCGTGCGGTGGAGGCGCTGCCGGACATGGCCGAGGCCCGGCAATGGCTGGTCGAAGCGCTGCTCGCCGCGGACCGCATCCCGGATGCCCTGGTCGTGTATCGCGACGCATACCGGCAGGGCTTCACCGGCTTCCTCGTGGAGCTCGCGCAGCGCTTTCCCCGCGCGCTGGAGGACGCGGAGCTGGTCCTGCTGGCGGAGTCGGGGGCTCCCCACGGCTTTTTCTGGGGCCTGACGGAGCAACTGCTCCAGCAGGGAGACGGGGTCCGCGCCGCGAAGTGCGCGCTGGCCGCCTTCGAGCGCATGGGCACGAATCCCCAGGAGCCTCCGCCTCCGCCGGGCTGGTTCCTGCAGGTCCAGCTCCTGCTGTACATCCAATCCCAGCCAGAATCCGCGCGCGAAGTCGGACGTCGCTACGCGGCCTGGGTCCGGGGAGAGGGATTGCAGGATGCCTTCAAGTCCGACGAGACCGCTCGGATCTGGCCGCTGCTCGCGCAACTGCATGTGCTGCCGGATGCGTTCGACCCTGCCGTGCGTGCGGGCATGGCGCAGGCGTTGCTCGACGGGGACCTGGACCCCGCACGCGAAGCCTTCCAGGCGCTTCGGGAGCGCTCTCCCCAGGAAGCGTCGGAGGCGGCCGGTCAGGTGCGCGCGCACGCCCCGGACCTGGAGCAACTCCTGGTGTCGCCCCTCCTGAGCGTGCCGGAGCCGGTGCCCTCCACGTCGGTGCTGACGGTCCTCCAGAACGCCGCGCGGTCGCCCCAGGGACGCGGCGTCATGTCGGGCGCGTTCATCCTCCTGTTCTTCCTTTTCAAGGCCTGCTTGCTCCCTGCGACCCGGGAGCCTCGGGGCACGGAGCGTCCGGTCGTGGTGGAGGCCCGGCGGATGGCGACGGTGCTCTGCTCCCAACTGGATCGGCAGGACAAGCAGCGGCTCTGCGGGTCGCTGCAACAGCTGGTGGTGTGGGGCGCTGGGGGCAGATGTTCGCGGGTCCGCCGCGAGCAGGTCGAGGTGGAGCGGCAACTGGAAGCGCAGGTCACCGCCCTGGGGGCGGACGCCGGTCCCATGCAGGAAGTCCAGCAGCAGCGACTGAAGGCCACCCGTGAGGAGTTCCGGCGCGCCCTCTTGAACGTATGTCAGGGATGATCCGACGGGTGCCGGTCAGGGCAGGAGCCCTCGTGGGCATCGGCCTGGGGACGACGTACCCGCTCGGTGCCCGGGTGGAATCTGGTGTGTCTGTCCATTCCACGCTGATTCCTTGCACCGCATGCGGAGGAAGGGGGCCCGGGAGGCGGTCCATGTGAAGGCAGGGCCTGACGTGAAGTGAAGTCCTTCCCGCGCTATCGTTCCCTTCCGCATGGATTTCGAGGAGGCACTCCAGGAACTGGGCGTGGACGCCGACCCTGGAGGCGACACCGTCCGCCGCGTGTATCTGCGACGGCTGAAGACGTGCAAACCCGAGACGGACCCTGAAGGCTTCGCCCGCCTGCGACAGGCGTACGAAACGGTGCTGGCCGCCCGCGAAGGACGCGAAGGACCGCGGACCCAGGCGGAGCCCCGGCAAGCCTCCACCCAGGAGCAGGAGGACCCCACCACCGAGGCGACCGGACCGGGCGCTACCCCCGCGCTTCCCCAGGATGTGTTGGAGCGCTTTCGCGCCGAGTTTCGCGCGCTGCCTCCGGAGGGCCCCCTGGAGGCGGCGGTGGAGGTGGCACGCCGCGCGGTGGAGGCCGTGCAGGACTCGGCCGAGCCCCGACACTGGCTGGTAGGGGCGCTGCTCGCCGCGGACCGGACCCAGGAGGCCCTGTCCGCGTACCGGGATGCGTACCGGCAGGGACATTTCGAGTTCCTCGCGGAGCTCGCGCAACGCTTTCCTCGCGCGCTGGAGGACTCGGAGATCGCGCTGCTGGGGCGTGAGGCGCCCCACCGCTTCCTCTGGATGCTGACCAACCAGTTGCTCCAGATGGACGAAGTGGAGCGCGCCGGGAAGTTCGCGCAGGTCGCGTTCGGACAGATGGGCGCCAACCCCGACGAGCCACCGCCTCCGCCCGGTTGGTTCGTGCAACTCGTGGTGTTGTTGCACCTGCATGTCCAGCCGGCCCTCGGCCGGGACGTGGCGAGCCGCTATGTGGCCTGGGTGAAGGGCGAGGGTCTGCTGACGGCCTTCGCGTCCGAGGAGAACGCGGAGCTCTGGCCGCTGGTGCTGGAGCTGGGCGCGCTGCCGGATTCCTTCAGCACCACGCTGCGAAGGATTCTCGCGAAGGCCTTGTTGGATGGGCGGGTGGTGGATGCCCGGACCGCGCTCCAGATGCTGACCGGGAGCCGATTCGAGGAGGTGTCGGAGGCGCTCCCCCTGCTGCGTCAGCACGCCCCGGGGCTGTATCGACTGCTGGGCCGGCCTCCCCAGCCCACCCAGAAGGAGAGGCGGGCCCCGCCCCAGGCTGCCCCGGTCGCGGCGACAGCTCCGGCGCCGGTGCCCGAGCCCGCTGTTCCGGAGCCGGTGCCCTCTGCCCCGCGGCCGGTGCCCGGAGTCTCCAAGGCGCGCAGCTTCCGTCTGGACAATCGGATTCTGGCGTTGATGGGCGTGACGGTCCTCGTGGTGGGAGCCCTCGTTGTCTGGAATGCCCTCCCCGCGAAGAAGGGCAGGATCCGGGTGGAGGGCCCGGAGGTGGTGGAGCTTGCCCGTCAGAAGGAGCGGGAGTTCTGCGCGCTGTTGACCGGGCCGGATCGCCAGCGGAGCTGCGTGTACCTGCACACGCTGGTGTCGTTGGGTGCCGACGGGAAATGCGAGAAGCTGGACGCCCAACGGGGCGCTTTCGAGAGGCAGTTGCGGGACCAGTTCGTCTTCCTGGGCGAGCATGATCCGCAGGTGCAGGCCCGCAAGAAGAAGCTGATGGCGGCCCGGCATGAATTCGCGCGGGCCCTCTGGGACATGTGTGAGGGGTGAGAAGATGAGCGGCGGTCAGGGCAGGAGCCCCATCGTGGGCATCGACCTGGGGACGACGTACTCGCTGGTGGCCGTCATGCGCGACGGCCGCCCCACCGTGGTGCCCAACGCGCTGGGCGAGGTGCTTACCCCCAGCGCCGTGGGCCTCACGCAGAACGGCGAAGTGCTGGTGGGCGCGGCCGCGAAGGCCCGCGCCGTGTTGGACCCTACGTCCGGCGCGGTGGCCTTCAAGCGCGACATGGGCCTGGAGCGTCCGCGCATCCTGGGGGGCCGCTCCTTCACGCCGCAGGAGCTGTCCTCGCTGGTGCTGGGCTCGCTGAAGCGGGACGCGGAGGCCGCCCTGGGCGTGCCCGTCGAGGAGGCGGTGGTGACGGTGCCTGCCTACTTCGGCGACCTGCAACGGCAGGCCACCCGCGACGCGGGAGCCATCGCGGGTTTGAAGGTGGAGCGCATCATCAACGAGCCCACCGCCGCGGCGCTCGCCTACGGACTGCACGAGCGCGACCGCGAGCTGCGCGTGGCGGTGCTGGACCTGGGGGGCGGCACCTTCGACGTGACGGTGCTGGAGATCATCGAGGGCGTCATCGAAATCCAATCCTCCGCGGGCGATGCGCGCCTGGGCGGCGAGGACTTCGACACCGCGCTCGCGCGGTACGTGGCGCACGCGTGGCGGGAGAAGCAGGGCCTGGACCTGGAGGAACACGCCGCCGCGTGGTCCCGCCTCCGCGAGGCGTGCGAAGGCGTCAAGCGCCGGCTCTCCACGGCGGAGCGCACGCGGCTGGTGCTGCCCGACCTGCCGCTGGAGACGGGCCGCCGGTTGACCGTGGACCTGGAGCTGAGCCGCGACGACGCGGAGCGCGCCTGGGCCCCGGTGCTGGAGCGCGTTCGGGGGCCCATCCGGCAGGCGCTGAAGGACGCGTCACTCCAGGCGAAGGACGTCGACGAGGTGCTGCTGGTGGGCGGCTCCACGCGCATGCCGTGCGTGGCGGCCATGAGCGCGGAGCTGTTCGGCCGGCTGCCCTTGCGCAAGCTGCCTCCGGACGAGGCCGTGGCGCTGGGGGCCGCGGTGCAGGGCGCGATGAAGGGCGGGGACCGGGCGGTGGAGGACCTCATCGTCACCGACGTGGCGCCCTTCACGCTGGGCGTCGCCACCGCGGCGCAGGCGGGCCGGCAGCACATCACCGGCATCTTCAGCCCCATCCTGGAGCGCGGCACCGTCATCCCCGCCAGCCGCGTGGAGCGCTACTCCACCAGCCGCGACTTCCAGCGGGAGATCCGCCTGGAGGTCTACCAGGGCGAACACGCCCGCTGTGAGGACAACGTCAAGCTGGGCGAGTACCTCTTCCAGGGGCTGCCGCCCGCGCCCGCCAGCGAACAGGCCGTGGATGTGCGCTTCTCCTACGACCTCAACGGCATCCTGGAGGTGGAGATGACGGTGGTGTCCACCGGGCGCAAGTCCGCCTTCGTCATCGAACAGCGCCCCGGCCGCCTGACGCCGGAGCAGTTGGAGGAGGCGCGTCAGCGGATGAACGCGCTCAAGCTGCACCCGCGCGACGCCCTGCCCAACACCACCGCGATGGCGCGGGCGGACGCCTTGTTCGTCCAGCTCACGGGCCCGCTGCGAGACGAACTCGCAGCGGCCATCGCCGCCTTCCGGCTGGCCCTGGAGGCCCAGGAGCCCGTGCGCATCGGAGAGATCCGCGAGCGGCTCAACGCGATGGTGCGCCACCTCAAGGAGCGCTGAGGCGCTACACGCGCTCCAGGATGGTGGCGATGCCCTGGCCGCCGCCAATGCACATGGTGATGAGCGCCGTCTGCTTGCCGGTGCGCTCCAGCTCATCCAGCGCGGTGCCCAGCAGCATCGCGCCCGTGGCGCCCAGCGGGTGGCCCAGCGCGATGGAGCCTCCGTTGACGTTCACGCGGTCCGGGTCGATGCCCAGCGCGCGCGTCGTCTGGAGGACAACCCCGGCGAAGGCCTCGTTGATCTCCCACAGGTCGATGTCGCCGGCCTTCATGCCCGCCATGCGCAGGGCCTTCTCACTCACCGGCGCGGGGGCCGTGAGCATGAGGAGCGGTTCGGTGCCCAGGGTCGCCATCGCGCGGATGCGGGCGCGGGGCTTGAGGCCCTTCTCCTTCACGTAGCGTTCGGACGCCAGCGACACCACGGCGGCCCCGTCCACGATGCCGCTGGAGTTGCCAGCGGTGTGGATGTGTTGGATGCGCTTCGCCTGGGGATAGGCGGCGAGCGCGATGCCGTCCAGCGTCTCCCCGTTCGGACCCACCACCGTGTCGCCCATCGCGACGAACGCGGGCTTGAGCGAGGCCAGGCCCTGCGCGCTGGTGTCCGGGCGGGGGAATTCGTCGCGCTCCAGCAGGACGGCGCCGGTGCCAGGGTCCTTCACCGCGAAGAGCGACCTGGCGAAGCGGCTCTCCTCGATGGCACGGGCCGCGTTCTGTTGCGAGCGCAGCGCGAGCGCGTCCACGTCCTCGCGCGTGATGCCCTCCAGCGTGGCGATGAGGTCCGCGCTGATGCCCTGGGGCACCTGGTAGACGCGCTCCCGCAGGCGCACGTTGCCACCGTCCTGGCCGCCGCCGTCCGCGCCCAGCGACAGGTGCGACATGCTCTCCACGCCGCCGGAGACGACGAAGTCCATCGCGCCAGAGGCGACGCCCATGGCGCCGAAGTTCACCGCCTGGAGCCCGGAGCCGCAGAAGCGGTTGAGCGACACGGCTGACACGTCCTGCGGCCACCCCGCCGCCAGCACCGCGTTGCGCGCGATGTTCGCGCCCTGCTCGTTCACCTGCGAGACACACCCCGCGATGACGTCTCCCACCTCGCGCGCGTCCCAGCCACCCCGCCGCTGGAGCGCGTTGAGCGCCTGCGCGAGCAACTCCTGGGGGTGCAGCCCCGTGAGTGCGCCCTTGCCCATCTTCCCGCGCCCACGCGGGGTCCGAACGGCGTCGATGATGTAGCTGGTCGTCATGCGCGGCTCCTTGGATTCTGAATGTAATATTACGCGCGTAATTTACATGTCAAGGCAACCGCCCGTGGGAACGACGACGGGCCCGACACCGTGTGAGGGTGCCGGGCCCGTCGCGGGGGAGCGTGCCGTGGGGGAGGGGACCTATGCGGCCTTCATGGACAGGTGGATGGGGGTGGCGTGGGAGAGGTTGTCGCTCACCGGGCAGCGGGTCTCGACCTCCGTCAGGAGCCGCACGAGCTGTTCCGGGGTGGCGCCGCCGCGCACGTGGATGGTGGCGGTGAGGGACTGGTAGCCGGCGCGGACGTCCAGGCGGGTGCCGGCGAACTTCGCGGGGTTCAGGGAGCCCTGCACGGTGATGTCGGTGCCGGTGACGGGGATGCCCAGCTCGCGGGCGATGAAGAAGGTCATGGAGTTCAGGCAGCCCGCGTGCGCCGCGAGGATGAAGTCGAGCGGGCTGGGGGCGCCGTTGAGGCCTCCCAGCTCCACGGGCTCGTCCATGAAGATCTTGAACGCCTGGGCCTCCGTGGTGCTGCGGGCCATGCTCTCCCCCACGGTGCGGACCTGTCCGGTGTACAGCGGCTGTGCCATGACGTTGGCCTCCTGTCCTGGATACGGGAGCAGGGGGGCCGGCGGGTCGTTCGGAGCGGAGCGGCCGGAAAAAAGCAGGGCGCCGCGCAACCTGTTGGGGCATCCCGGGTTGGACGGGAAATGGATGCCTGGAGCCTGCTCACCCTTCCCCTGCTCGCGCTGCTGGCATGTGGAGATTCCTCACCGGAGGAGGAGAACGGAAGCGCGTCGTGCGAGCCCGAGACGCGAGGCGCCCATGACCCGGGGCGCTCCGGTCCGCTGGACGGAGCGCAGGGCCCGCGAGCGGGGACGCCCACGCTGGTGTGGACCGAGGGCTCCGACCTGCCGTTGGTGGGCACCGCGTCGTTCCAGCACGTGCTCCGCCACGGCTCCTTCGACCGCAAGGCCTCGTGGCGGGTCATCGCACCGGCCTGGTAGGGGGGCTCAGGTCCGCTTCTTCTCTCGCGCCTGTCGGGACGTGTAGAGCCGGTGCAGGAAGTCGTAGAGGACCAGCTCCTGCGCCCGCGCGGCGGTCCGCAGCAGCCGGTTGGTGTGCATGTGGACGAGGCTCGCGGCCACGCGGTCCAGGGGCTGGGTCAGGCGGCCTTCCGTGGCGCACGCGCGCAGTTGCTCCGCCACCTTCGCCTGTCGTTCGGAGCGGCGTCGCAGCGCGGCGAGTCCCGGAGCGAGCGGCCCGTCGGAAGGCCACGGCCGCCACAGCAGTGACTCCAGTTCCTGGCGGTGCGTCCGGAACCGCTCTCCCAGGCGACGCTCGAAGGCGCTGTCCACCTGGAACTCCTGGCCGTAGCCCTGGCGCAGGTCCGCGAGCAACCGGCAGCGGCCCTCCAGGTCGAAGCCCAGGTCCGTGAGCAGCAGGTCGATGCCGCACAAGAGCAGCCGCCAGCGTGCGTCCGCGCCGTCGTCCCCCGTCACCGCGTCGAGCAGCTCCAGCGCCGTCTCACTGTCCGCGTGGAACAACCGCTCCGCGAGCGGCAGGCCCGCGTCGCCGCCGTAGCGTTCGACCTCGCGCTCGTAGGTGTCCATCTGCACGCGGTGGACGAGTCCCTCCTGTCGCAGCGGGCGCAGCAAGTCATGGAGCCGCGCCAGGACCTCGGTGTGCAGCCGTCGCGGGTCGCCGTGGACGCGCACGCGCAGGTGCCAGTCCGGATCGCCGTAGCGCAGGAAGAACCACTGGTGCGCGGCCCCGGAGGCCATTGCCTCGCGGGCCAGGGGCGCCACGGCTTCCGTCAGCACGCGGTCCGCGAGCGCCGTGCCGGTGTAGAGCTTGACGTACAGCCACTCGGAGCCGGGCGGGAAGGAGCGCTCCAGTTTCGGGGGCTTCGTGAGGCGCACGGCGGGCGCGGGCATGGCCGGTGCGTCGCGCACGAAGGGCACCACCACCTCGTGGACGAAGCGGCCTTCGGGGCCCTGGACGCACAGGCCCTCGTCGGTGGGCAGCTCCACCAGCACCACCTCCGACTGGCGCCGCACCAGTTGGACGAAGGTGTCGATGCTGAGCACGTTGTCCAGGTCCACCGGCAGCACGTTGTCGCGGTCCTCCAGGCCCACGGTGCGCGGCAGGCCCAGGCGCGTGCGCAACCGCTGCGCTTCACGGAAGCGCTCGGCGCCTCGCAGCTCCCCGAGCGCCTGGAGCGTGGACGCCTTGAGGCGCCAGCGGGCGCGGTGGAGGACCAGTCCGCGGCAGGTGACCCGGGGCAGGAACGCGCTGCTGGCGAGCGGCCCCCAGTGCCAGCGCAGGCCGGGGCTTGCGCCCTGTTGCTGGAGCGTGCCCAGGAAGGTGTAGGGCCGCAGGTGCGCGCGGCCGAAGTTGTGGACATGGGTGATGCGGGGAAGGACTTCACGTCCCAGCTTCGCGGAGCGCAGGACGATGCGGGAGCCCCGGACGGAGAGGAAGAGGTCGGTGAGCGGGAGCTGTTGCTCCGGCGGCGCACCCGAACGTCCCAGGAACACCAGCTCGTGTTCGCGCAGCACGGGACGGCAGAGGATGTTGCCCACGCGTCCTTCCGGCAGGTGCACCACCTCCGCGAAGACGGCCTCCGGATGCAGGGCCTCCTCCGCGCGCAGGTGCGCCTTCACGTGACGCAGCAGCTCCGGGTCGCCATGGCAGAAGCGGCCCAGGAGCGCCGCCCCCGAGGGGCCGATCATTGAATCGAACACGAGCTGGAACCGCCCCGCGTCCACGTCCTCCTGGGACGCGGCCAGCACGGTCGCCATCACGGAGAAGGCCTCCGGCAGTGGCGCGGGACGCGGGTTCTCCATCGCCTGGAGGTCCGCGTCGTCCAGCTCCAGGGGACCGCCCGTGCGCAGCACCTCCGACAGCCGGTGGTTCAGGTGCGCCAGGCCCTTGCCCCAGGCGACGCGTTCCTCCACGGCGGGGGAGGGGAATGCCAGGTCGCGCAGCAGGGGCGAGGCTTCCGCGGCCTCGGGACTCGCCAGTTCGAAGCCGACCCCCACGTCCTCGTCCAGGGCCTCCAGCAGGGGGACCTCGCGCTCCTCGTAGCGCCGGACGAAGGCCTCGCGGAAGCGCCGCAGGGTGGGTGAATCCGACGCCGGGCTCAGCCGGTGCATCAGGGCCACGCCCCGGGCCATCGCATCCACCACGGCGGGGCTCAGGGTCAGCGCTTCGGCGGGCTTGCGCAGGTCCACCTGGAAGAGACGGCTGGAATCGACCGGGGCGGGAAGCGCCTCCAGGTCCTTCGCGAGCGCGCGGTAGTGCGCCGGCGCCGCCCCCAGCGGTGAGGCATCCAGCGCCGTCAGCGCGCCCTGCACCTGATGGAGGACGCGGAAGGTGTCGGCCATCGCCGGCACGGACTCCAGGCGCGCGAGCAGCTCGCGCAGTGGCTCCGGCCCGGTGACGAGCGGCGCCAGCTCTGGCAGCAGGAGCTGATGCTCCACGAGCATGTCCACGTAGTCCCGGGCTTCGTCGGAGGACACGTCCGGGTCGGCATCCACCAGGCCCTGGACGAGCGTGGCGAGTAAGGCGCCGCTTCGGGCCCGCTCCAGCGTGGCTTCCAGGTACGCGGTGGGCTCCACGCCGACGAGCTGGTAGGTGCGCGAGCCGCCCTCTCGGCGCGACTCCGCGTAGCGCAGCCGTCCCGCGGCCCGGTAGAGGCTGGAGTTGGGGCGGTAGCTCAGGGCCTCGCGCAGCGCGGGCAGTGCGGCGAGCCGGTCCGTCAACGCATCGACGTAGTCCATGTCCAGCCGCGTGTGGCGGCGGTACGACTCGCGAGCGGACAACACCAGCCGCGTCGGCCCGGCGAGCGTGCCCAAGCTGTTGCCCGCGAAGAGGCCGAAGGGCGTCGAGCGCGAGGCCATGCGCTGCCAGTAGCGCACCAGCGTGCGCTCCAGCTTCTGTCCATGGTCACCGTCCGGTGCGCTCGTCCACGCGGACAGGTGCTCCTCCAGCGAAGGGGACGCGAGGAACAACGCCTCCCTCACCTCCGGGCGGGCAATCGCCACCGACAGCCGGTCGCGCAGCAGGGCGCGGTCCCTCGCGAGCGCTGCTTCCTGTTCGGCGATCGGGGCCTCCGTGAAGCGGACCGCATGCAGGTCCTCGCTCCAGGCCCGCAGCGCGTCGAAGGGCAGCAGCGGCGTGCGCAGGACGAAGAAGCCGGAAGGGGAGAAGCCCGGCAGGGAGGCGCGGGGGGATGTCATGGCGCGTCCGGGGTGGGGTGACGCAGGGACATGAGCATCATGCGGTCCCAGGTGGGTTCCACCGCAGAGGTCGCCGCCAGCAGTGCCAGGGCGACGCCGGTGGCGCCCGCGAGCAGGCCCGGGTTGTCGGTCCAGCCTTCGGTGTCGTCGTCGAAGCGCTCCAGCGTGCGGAACCCGCCCACGCCCTGGCCGGGCCGCCAGTGCACGGTGATGAGCTGCGCGAACCAGAAGCGGGCCGCGGTTTCGAAGACGGCCTCCCCGGTCGTCTGGAAGAGCCGGTTGTAGAGGTGCGCGAGTCCGGCGGCGCCATGACAGAGGCCGCCATCCTCCACGGAACCGCCGTCGGTCCATCGCCGCGCGGACTCCCGGCAGAGCGCGAGGGCCTGGGCCTCCCACTCCGCGTGGCCCACGGCGCGCGCCAGCGTGTGCAGCCCGAGCGCCACGCCTGGATCGCCATAGCACCACGCCGGACGGTGCGGCCACGTCAGGGGTTCGTGTTGGAGGTCCACGCGCGTGGGGAAGCGCGCGGACTGCGTGTCACTCCCGCGCCGGGACATGAACCACGTCCATCCGCCGTGCAGCAGCTCGCGTGCGGATTCGACCCCGGAGGCCACCGCGCCGCCGAGGACGGTGAGCACTCCGCTGATGCCGTGCGCCATGCCCAGGTTGAAGCCGCCCAGGGGCTGCGCCTCGCGAAGCCGCTCTTCCACGTGCTCAGGCACGGTCTTCCACCGCAGGCCTTCCGGCGTCCGCTCCGCCAGCTCCCCGAGCCGTGCGACCACCGCTTCCAGGCAGTGTCGGGCGCCGGCGCGAGGAAGGCGCTCCAGGGCGTAGACACCCATGCCTACCAATCCACTCACCAGGTCGTAGCGGTGCGGCCACGGCCGCGTCTGGAGGAAGTCACCGAGCGCATCATCGATGTCTGTCAACGGATCCGCGTCCGGCGATTCCGAAGGACGCTGCACGTGCTGGACGGCCCAGGCGATGCCCGTGAAGCCATCATAGAGGTCGGGGCCCAGCGTCTCGGAAGACAGCGCCTCCGTGGCGCGCTCCAGCAGAGCCTCCGCGGTGGCGCGATGCCTCGCGTCATCGTGGGCCCGGGCGAGCGCGTCAAACAACACAGCGCGGCCCGCGGCCCCCCGTGCGAGCGAAGCCGCGAAGGGAGGCGTGGGTCGGACGTGCGCCAGCGCTTCGACGAGCGGCTCCAGCACCGCCAGGGCTTCCGCGTGCTCGACGCCCTGCAGCAGGGGTTTCCATGAGGGCGTCCTTCGCATGTCGTTGTTCCTGCTTTCTGGAAAGGGCCGCTGGAGCTTCATTCCCCCAGGGACCCAGGGAAATGAAATTCGGCGTTTGGGGGCTGAGCGGGGGAGCACTTGTTTGGTTGGGAAACAGGTGTTTGACTGGGAACGCCTGACGATGTTTGTCAGGTGTTGAAGGCCGCAGGCCGTCGCATTGTTTCCAGGTAGCGCCATCGATGATTGAAACGAAAGGCGATGTCATGGACAAGCAGACCCCGCAGAAGCCCCAGAAGCTGAGCCTGAAGCGTGAGACCGTTCGCCTTCTGTCCAATCCGGGCGGAGAGTTGAAGGCACTCAAGGAGGCCACGAGTCCCAACTGCACCGAGTTTGGCCCGAGGTGTGACCCCTGATGTTCCTCACGGGCCTCCGGGTCCGTGAGTCCTTGCCGGAGGGGAAGCGCAAGCCTCCCTTCCGGTAGTCGCCTGTCGCGGTACGCTTCCCAGTCCGACGGAGGACTCCCCTGGAGGAGTCGGTGGGCACCGTGGCGTCTCAAAAGCGGCTCGTCCTGGCCATCGCCGTCCTGGCTTCGCTCGTGACGTTCCTGGACGGGGCCATCATCAACGTCGCGCTGCCGGCGATGGTCCGGGACCTGGGCGGCGGCCTCACGCTCCAGCAGTGGGTGGTGGATGCGTACCTCATCACCCTGGGCTCGCTGATGCTGGTCGCGGGCTCGCTGTCGGATGCGTTTGGGCGCAAGCGCATCCTGCGGCTCGGGCTCCTGGGGTTCGGCGCGACGTCCCTGCTGTGCGCGCTGGCTCCCACCGGGGCCGTGCTCATCCTCGCGCGGGGGCTCCAGGGCGCCACGGGTGCGCTGCTGGTGCCGGGTTCGCTCGCGCTCATCCTGGCCTTCTTCTCCGGCCCCGAGCAGGCCCGGGCGATTGGCTCCTGGACCGGGTGGACGGGCGGCGCGTTCATCGCGGGGCCGCTGGTGGGCGGGCTGCTGGTGGACACCGTGGGCTGGCGGTGGATCTTCGGCATCAACGTCCTGCCCATCGCGCTGACGCTGATGCTGCTCGCGCGGCTGGAGGAACCTCCCCGGCCGGCGGGGGCGCGCATCGATGTCCTGGGCGCCGTCCTGGCGTGTGTGGGATTGGGCGGCCCCGTCTATGCGCTCATCGAACAGGCGAAGGTGGGTTGGATGCACCCTTCGGTGTTGCTCTCCCTGGGCGTGGGCGTGCCTTCGTTCATCGCGTTCCTGGTGCAGGAGAAGCGCACCGCGCATCCGATGATGCCACTGGGCCTGTTCCGGGAGCGGAACTTCTGGGTGGGCAACCTCGCCACCACGGCCATCTATGGCGCGCTGTCGCTGGGTATGTTCGTCATCACGCTCTTCCTCCAGGAGGTGGGGGGCTTTCGCGCGACGACGGCGGGCCTGGTGCTGATGCCGACCACGGTCCTCATGTTGCTGCTGTCGTCGGTGTTCGGCGGGCTCGCCGGACGTCTGGGGCCGAGGGTGTTCATGGCGGTGGGGCCGTGCCTGGCGGGCGTGGGGTTCCTGCTGATGCTCAACGTCGGCGCGCCGTTGAACTTCTGGACGCAGATGCTGCCGGGCGTCCTCGTGTTCGGGATGGGGCTGACGATGACGGTCGCGCCGCTGACGGCGGCGGTGCTCGGGTCCGTCCGAAGCGAGCAGGCCGGCATTGGCTCGGCCATCAACAACGCCGTCTCCCGGGTCGCGGGGCTCATCGCCATCGCGTTCACGGGGCTCATCGTGGGCCCGCGACTGGATGTCGCGGGCTTCCACCGGGTGATGCTCACCACCGCCGCCCTGCTCATCCTGGGCGGAGGCATCTCCGCCCTGGGCATCCGCAACCCGCCGCGGAAGGCCTGAGCCACGGCGGCGGGGTCAGTCCTCGCGGGGACCCATGGAGAAGTACACGGCTTCGGTGCCCAGGTTGAAGGTGTCCCCGTCCGCGATCTTCTGGCGCTTGATGCGCTGATGGTTGATCCAGGTCCCGTTCGAGGAACCCAGGTCCTCGATGAAGAAGTCGTTGCCCACGCGCACGACGGCCGCGTGCTCACGGGAGACCCTGCCGGACTTCACCACCAGGCTGCACGTCGGGCCGCGTCCGAGCGTGAAGCGCTCCACGTCCATCATCGTGGCGGGACCGTCCGGCGACAGGCGGACGAACAACTCCAACCTCGGGGGCGCCTTGACGACCTTGGCGGGGTCGGACCGCTTGCCTACGTCCGTGGGGATGTCCAGGACGTCGTCCTCGTCCTCCACGGGCGCAGGAACGGGGGCGGGGACCACCCTGCCTCGGGTGGGCTTCATCCGAGGAGGAGGGGTCGCGACCGGTGGTGGGGCGGGGGGCTCCTCCTGTTCGTCCTCCGCTTCGTCGCCCGTGTCGTCGGCGCTCGCGCCTGCTTCGGATCCGAGCGCCGCTTCGAGGTCCGCGTCGGCTCCGATGGCCGCGGCAGCGTCAGCGTCGTCTCCTGCTTCGTCCGCGCCCGCGTCGGCTCCGTTGGCCGCGGCGACGTCGGAATCCGAGTCGTCGTCTTCCGCTTCGTCTGAACCTTCGTCCGCCTCGTCGTCGGAGGCGCTGCCGGCCTTGTCGTCCGAGTCGTCGGAGCCCGTAGCCGGGTCTTCGTCGGAGGATTCAGCGGCGGTCTGTTCGTCGTCTTCGTCCGCCTCGTCTTCGTCGGAGGCGTTCGCAGCGGCGTCTTCATCGGACGCATCGGCTGCTGCGTCTTCGTCGGATGCCTCGTCGTCGTCGGACGCTTCATCCTCTTCGGATGCCTCGTCGTCGTCGGACGCTTCATCCTCTTCGGAGGCCCCGTCATCGTCGGACACCTCGTCCTCGTCCGACGCCTCCTCTTCGTTCGCTTCCTCCTCCGACTCCTCGTCGTCGTCGGAAGCCACCGGCGCCTCGCGCGGCAGCACGACCGCGTCCACGGCCGCGAGCACCTCCTGCATCCGGCTCCGCACGAAGGCGGCCTCCGTCTCCGCCGGGGTCTCGGCCTTCGCCGGTGCCCCCAGGGACGCGGAAGGCGCGGCCGGTACGGTCTCCGTCCCCTTCACGGGCGCAGGGGCGGGCGCGATGGTGGCGGCCTCCGCCGGACGGGCCACGGGCTCGCTGGCCCGAGGCTCCAGGGCCGGGACTTCCGTGGGGATCGCTTGCGCGAGCGCCGCCGTCGCCCCGAGCAACACGGGCGTTGGCGCGACGTAGCCGTTCTGCCGCGCGAGCAGGAACAGGGCCTGCGCCACCAGGGCATTCCGGTCCACGTCCAGGTCGTGGCTCATCTGCTTCAGTGCCCGCCACAGGGGCTCCGCGACCTCGATGGTTTCACGAATCCGCTTCATGACTAGCTGCCCCTCAGATTGCTCTGCCACGGCGAGACATGGTCCGAGTCGTTGAGCCAATAGAACATCGCCTGCGTCTCCGCGTACTGCCGCTCCGCGATGGTGACGAGGTTCGGGTGCAGGTCGCCCAGCGGCACGTCCTCGAACAGGAATCCCTCACCGGGCTTGGAGCCCCCTCCGCCCCGGACGCGCCGGTCCCGGCTCTGCCACAGCCGCTGCGACGCCTGCCCCGCGCCCTGACCGAAGTCGGCGGGAGGAGCGAGCCGCGTCGGCATCCGGAGCGTCTTCTCTCCGCACGCCCACAGCAGCCACGTCAGCGCGCTCCAGTCGCCCCGGATGACGAGCGTCAGGTCCGCGAGACCCTGCGACAGGTCCAGCGTCTCGTCGATCTCCACCGTGTCGTCCCCGAACTCCATCTCGAACTGCTCCAGCTTCACGGGCCCCGCGCCCAGGAGCGCGGACAGGTCCGGCGGCAGCCATGACACCGGGGCGCCGGGCTTGAATCGCTGGAGCAGCTCCGCGCGCATCGCCTGGAGCCGCGTGGCGTACTTGCGCACCACCTGGTGGACCGACTCCAGCGGTTGCTGGGGCCCGTCGGGGAGGCCGTCGTAGGTGCAGCGCGGTGCCTCCTGGGCGGGCCAGAAGTCGAACTTCGGGAACAGGGCCCGGGCGTAGGTGCTCAGGAACCGGGCGGTGTCCGGCTCCACCGTCGCCAGTTGCTCGGCGTCCTGCCGCACCTGATCCGCAAGCCCCAGGTTCAACAGGATGAGGCCGCGGGTGAACAGGTACGGCTTGCGCTCCGGGGTGAGCAGCATCGCCGCGTGCAGGAAGTCCAGCGCCGCGCGCGGCCGGGCCGTCTGGTCCAACAGGACGGCATAGGCCCGGAGCAGCGTGGAGGCCTCGCCGCCGCGCATGAGGCAGTCCGCCATGGGCGCCCACAGCTGGCCCGCCTCCTCCACCACCGACACCGCCAGCGCGTGGGCGGAGGGTTTGGTGCGGGGCAGGGTGAGCTGCTCCAGCCCTTCCACCAGCGGCTGCACGTCCATCGACGTGGCGCAGGCGCGGGCCGTGGCCAGCAGGGCCTCCCGGTAGCGCTTCTCCGCGCGGGCCTTGCGCGCGAGCTCGCGCCAGCCTTCCGCGCTCCTCGCGAGGTTGGAGAACACCTCCGAGCGCTCCAGCGTCTTCTCGTCTGGCGCCAGCCCCAGGTCGCGGGTGAGCACGACCTGGCGCTGCGCATCCAGCAGCGACCACTCGCCCACGGCGAAGTCCGCCTGGGCCTGGCCCTCCTCGAAGTGGACGCGGAAGTCCGCGTAGGTGTCCTCGGCGCGCGAGCGGTAGAAGCCCTGGCGCCTGCCGTCCTCGTACTCGGCCTCCCAGAGCAGCAGGCCGTGGCGGTCCCAGAACCGCACGAGTCCGTGGCGCTCCCCGTCCGCGTTGAGCGACACGAGCGCCCACTGGTCCAGGTCCTCGCGCAGCTCCGCGCTCTCCGGAAGGTGGGCCGGGCGGGTGGGGTAGGGCTCTCCGGTGGTGGGCACCACGCGCTGACCGGTGCCGTCGAAGTGCATCACCTGCCGCACCTCGCCCTGGTCGTAGAGCATCACCGTCTTCTTCACCTTCTCGCTCACGCCGTTCTCGTGCATGCGCTCGGTGGTGAAGTGCTCGGACGCGAACCAGGTGCGCGGGCCGTGCAGCTGGCCCTTGTCGAAGGTGCCCTCCTGCGACACCTCGCCACTTTCGTGGAAGCGCTTGAACACGCCCTGCGGCGTGCCGTGCTTCATGATGCATTCGTTGCAGAGGGTGCCGTCGGCCCGCCAGAACTTCCACGTGCCGTGCTGCCGGCCCTTGGGGTCCGTGGGCCCGAAGGACCACTCCGCCTCACCCGCGTCCCACGTCGCGCCCTTGGGGACGCCCGCGGGGAGCTTTCCCTCCTCGGTGCGCTTGCGGTTGGCGGCGCGGCGCTTGATCACCTCCACGTCCACCGCCTCCAGCCGGCCCAGCAGCGCGTCCAGGGCGGCGGCGGGCAGCGCGCCGGAGACGCGGTGGACCTCCACGCCGTCCTTGAAGGCGATGAGCGTGGGGATGGATTCGATGTCCAGGGGCTCGGAGAGGGACTCGTGCGCCTCCGTGTCGAGCTTCGCGAACGTGATGTCCGGGAACCGCGATGCCGCCGCCTCGAAGATGGGCGCGAACGCGCGGCAGGGCGCGCACCACGGGGCCCAGAAGTCCACCACGCACACCCCGCCCCGTTGGGTGATTTCCTCGTAATTGTCCGGGGTCAGTTCGACCGGCGCTCCTGCCACGACCACTCCTGCTCAAGGGGAGGCCGGATAAGACGGGCGCCGGGGTCGCGCGTCAACCGGCGCGTCACGGCAGGAGGGAGATCCCTCCGGCCCCGCATGGGCTGGCCGGGGGCGGGCTGGCACCCTGGGGCCTTTTCTTCCTCCTGGAGCCCCCCATGTCCCGGCCTGTCGCCGCTTTCGTGGAAGCCGCCGCCTCTCCGAGGAGGGCTGGGGCTCGCACTGGAGCGACAGGCCAGTCGCAAGATGGATGTGCACCGCGGCTCGCTGGCTGCCGCGAAGGTGACGGGCCGGGGCCGGCCCACCGCTACACGGCGAAGGGCACGTACCGCGCGAGCCTCACCGTGACGGACTGGACGGGTGTCCAGAACACCGACACGCAGGTCCTCACCGTGAAGTGAGCCTGCCTGCACTCCCTCCCTGGAATGGACAATCTGGTCTTAGTTGACAATCTATGATCAGATTGTCAAATAAGACCATATGGCCGTGGACCCGAAGTCACCCTCGAAGGCCCCTGACGACGCGCGGCGGCGCCGGCTGCTGGAGGCGTCGCTCGGGGTCTTCACGCGCTTCGGCTATCGCAAGGCGTCGATGGAGGAGGTGGCCCGGGCGGCGGACGTGTCCCGCCAGGGGCTCTACCTGCACTTCGCGACCAAGGAGGAACTGTTCCGTGCGGCGGTGGAGCATGCGCTCGGCACCCACCTGGAGGCTGCGCTCGCGGCGCTGACGGAGGTCGGACGTCCGCTGGAGGCCCGGCTGGTGGCCGCGCTCGACGAGCGGCTGGGCTGTTACCTCGGACAGATGGGGGGGGACGCCTCGGACCTCATCGAGACCAGTGGTGCCCTCACGGGCACGCTCCTGGCGGACCACGACGCGCGGTTCGAGAAGGCCCTGGCCCGGGCGTTCACCGACTCGCCGTTGATGGCCGTCTACGCATCCGCCGGGCTCACGGCGCCACAGCTCGCGCGGACGCTGCATGCCACCGCGCGCGGCTGGAAGCATACGTGCACCTCGCGCGAGGTCTTCGTCGAGCACATCACCGTCGCGGTGCGGATGCTGTTCGCGCCGCTGCGTCGGGCTCGCTAGCGCACCCGCCGAAAGCCGTTCCCCCAGCACCTGCCGCACGAAAGGCGCATGCCCATGACTGAACCCATTCTCTTTGGCGCCAGATCCACGGCGAACGACGTGCTCGAAGGGCTCGATTTGAAGGGGCGCACCTTCCTGCTCACGGGTTGCAACTCCGGCCTTGGCGCGGAGACGCTGCGGGCGCTCACCTCGCATGGCGGGCATGTCATCGGGCTCGCGCGTTCGCTTGAACAGGCGAGGGAGGCGTGCGCCCGGGCGGGGGGTTCGACGACGCCGGTGGCCTGCGACCTGGGGGATGTGGCCTCGGTCGTCGCCGCGGCGGAGACGGTCCGCGCACTGGGCAGGCCGCTGGATGCCATCATCGCCAACGCGGGGGTGATGGCGCCCGCGAAGCTGGAGCTCCGTTACGGCGTCGAGCAGCAGTTCTTCATCAACCATCTGGCGCATTTCCTGCTCGTGAACCGCCTGGTGGACCTGGTGCCGGAGCGCACGGGTCGCATCGTGGTCGTCAGCAGCGACGCGGGCGTCAATCAGGCGCCGCGCGAAGGCATCCAGTTCGACAACCTGGACGGGCATCGTGGCTACAAGCCGCTCGCCTTCTACGGTCAGTCGAAGCTCGCCAACTCGCTGTTCGCGCGGGAGCTGTCACGACGGCTCGCGGACCGGGGCATCCTCGTCAACTCCCTGCACCCGGGCGCGGTGCGCACCTCGCTCACGCGGAGCATGGGCTTTCCGTTCACCCTCATCATTCCGGTGGCCCGGCTGTTCATGAGGTCCGTGGAGCAGGGCGCGGCGACCCAGACGTTTCTCGCGGCGAACCCCCTGGTGGACGGCATCACGGGGGGCTATTGGGAGGACTGCAAGGTGGCCCAGGGACACCCGCTGCTGGAGGATGCCGCGTTCGCCCAGCGCCTCTGGACGGTCTCCGAGGACCTGCTGCGTCCCCACGTGGGCGCGGTGGGCTGACTCGCCGGGCGTGGCCGGCTGGACAGGACCGGGGCGTGACACACTGGCTGGATGCGGCCCACCCTGGCGGTCATCAACGGCGAGCAGTATTGGCAGTCCTACTTCCCGGAGTGCGACGTGGTCTCCCGGCGGCTCCAGGACTGTGCCTGGGTGCTGCGCGGGGGTGAGCTCTGGTGCATCAACCGCGAGTCGGCCACGCGTCTGGACGGCATACTGTGGAGGGGGGGGGCGCCATCCGTCCGGATCCGAAGCACCGCGCGACGTTGGACCTCATCCGCCTCACTGGGGTGCCCTGCATCAATTCGGCGTCCGTGCTCGCGCGCTGCCACGACCGGCTGTCGATGCTGGCGGAGATGTGCGAGGCGGGACTGCCCGTCATTGATTTCGACGTCGCGATCGGGGACGGCATGCTGCGCCGGTTGGAGCGGCCCGCGCCGTTCGTCGTCAAGGTGGGCAACCACCATGCGGGGCTGGGCAAGGCGCTCGTGCGTACCAACGCGGACTGGCCGGAGGTCGCGGACCTCCTCTTCGCGGCCGACGACTACGCGGCCGTCGAGCCCTTCATCGACTACCAGCGCGACGTGCGCTGCCTCGCGGTCGGCGGGAACATGTGGGCGATGACGCGCGAGGGGGCGGGCTGGAAGGCGAACGTCGACACGCGCAAGCACCACGTCATCGAACCACCCCCGGAACTCGCGGCGCACACTCGCCACGCGATGCAGCACCTGGGCGCCGACATCCTGGGGCTGGACTTCCTCCAGGCGCGGGACGGCAGGTACACGCTGCTCGAGTGCAACGACACGCCGGGCCTCTCCGGCTTCCCGGAGGTGCTGCGCGAAGAGGTGGCCGAGTGCATGCGCAATCGGATGTGGCGGCGGTAGGCGCGCGCCCCGCGGGCTACCGCATGAACTCCATGCGGAAGTGGAACCGGAAACCCGCGGCCCGCAGGGCGTTGAACCGTTCCACCAGACGGTCGTCGTCCCAGACGATGCGCAGGTCCTCGGTGTTGACCCGCTCGGGGTCGATGACGTGGGTGTTGAAGTCCCAGGGATCCACTCCCAGGCACCCGGCGACCTCCAGGATTTGAGCGAGCCGATCGATCTCGAACATCAGGGCCACGATGATCCGAGCGCCTTCACGGGTCTTCTCGAAGAAGCGTTCGCCATAGTCGAGGAATGGCACCAGGCTTCGCTGGAAGCTGCCCGTGGCGATGATGCCCGCCTGCACGTCGCTCCTCGGATATGAGGAAAGATGGCCCGCGGCCTTGAGCGTGGCGCGCACGGTCGCATCCGCGTGTGCGAGGCCAAGGCCCAGCCGCCGCCGCAGGTCCAGCACGGCGGCGATCATTCCTCCGCGCTCGTATTGTTGGAGGACCTCCTCCTGGTCCTGCGCGGAGATCGGGATGGGGGCGAACATGGGCTATCCATTCGGGAGGAAGAAGAACTCGAAGCCCGCTTCCCGCAGGCGCAGGAAGCACTCCACCGGGTGCTGGCCCTCGTGTTCATGGAACCGGCGCAGGCCTTCCAGGTCCGCGCGCCAGGGGTCCAGCGCATGGGTGTTGAAGTCCCACGCCTCGGCCCCCAGGCAATGCGCCAGCTCGCGACTCCGGCTGCTTCCCTCGGGCGCGAGAAAGACCGGGACGACGATGACCGCGCCCTCGCGGGTGGTGTCGTGCCAGGACTCCGGTTGACTGAGGAATGGCAGCAGTTCGCGGCGGAACGCGCCAATGGCCAGCACCTCCCCGTACATTCCCATGCGCCGGAAGATAGCGCGCACGCCACCCGTTGCGCGAAAGAGGCGGCTGCTTCACGCCCGTCGCCGCCGTGAGACTCGGACCCTCAGTCGATCTGCAGCTCGGAGATCTTGTGCGGCTTGTCGCTGATGGCGTCCATGATCTTCCCGATGCCGAAGGTCAGCAGGCCGATGCCCGCGCCCACCGCCATGCCCAGCGGTCCACCAATCGCACCCACCGCCACCGCGCCACCGATGCTGCCCGCGATGCCGATGGCGCCCTTGGCGATCTGCGCCCCGTCGTTGACCTTCGCGCCGTTGACGATGTCGAACACGCCGCCGACCGTGCCGCCCACCGCGCCCAGCACGTTGGCCGCGCCGCCCATGCCCTTGAGGGCGGACAGCGCCTTGCTCCCGGCGCTCGCCGTCGCTCCGACCACCTTGCCGATGCCGCCCATGCCCTTCACCGAGTCCAGCACCGTGCTGGTGACGGCGCCGGCCACCTTCGGGTTCGCCAGCGTCTTCGCCCACGGCATGGCCTTCGCCGCGGGGGCCGTGGTGGTGAGCGCGCCCGCGTTCTTGAAGCCCTTGATGGCCTCCGTGAACGCCTGGCCTCCCGTGTAGAGGTTCAGCGCGCCGTTGGCCGTGTCCGTCACGCCCTTCACGATGTCCGGCATGTTGTTCTCGCGGATGCCCCGCGCCAGCGACATGCCGCCCGCCACCACGCCGGCCACGCCGCCCAGCGCGCTTGCCCCGCCCTGCGCCGCGTTCAGCCCCTTGGAGATCGTGTCCTTGCCCAGGATGGCGGTGGCCTTCTCGGGCAGCCTGCCCGCGTCCTGGCTCAGGCCCTTGAGGACGTTGAGCGCCTGCGCGCCGCCGCTGTTGGCGTACTGGTTCACCGTGCTCGCGGTGGAGATGCTCGCCTGCTCCAGCAGCACCTTGCCGAACGCGTCGTCCTTGAAGTCATCCGGGTTGGAGACGTCGCGCATGTCGCGGCCTTCGGGGCCGGACAGCTGCATCTTCTCGCCGTCCTTGCCCACCTCGTGCACGCCCTTGCGGCCCTCCGCGTCCGTCACCGTGGTGCGCGAGTTGACGAGCTGCGCGCCTTCACTGGAGAGCAGCGACGTGTCCTCCTTGAGGGACGACTCCGTCTTGTTGTCCTTCGTGCGCTTCGTCTCCAGCGACTCCTGCAACTCCAGCCCCGCGCCCGTCGCCTTGCGGCTGCTGTTGTAGTGCTGCTCCTGGTCGGAGCCGTCTGCCTCGCGGCTCTTGGAGTCCATCTTCTCCACCGAGCCGTCCTGGCCAAAGGTGGTGGACGACTCGCCGTTCACCGGCACGCGCTTGGAGGAGTCCTCCTTCTCGAAGGTCTTGCCCTCGAACTTCTCCTTCACCGTGCTGCCCTCGCGCGTCCGCTCCGTCTTGATGGTCGCGTCCGGGTAGCCCTCGATGAAGGTCTGCGAGTCCAGCCGGTCCGGGCCCTTCTGCAAGTCCACCGTCCAGCGCTTCGGCGGGCGGCCCTCGCCCGTCTCGTTCGCGTCCCAGTTCTCCCCGCCGCCCTTGCCGTACTCGTCGCGGACCGTGTTCAGGTCTTCAATCGTGTGCGGCTCCTTGCCGGCGAGGTGCGTGTGGCCGTCCAGCGTGCGGTCCACGTAGGACGTCGCCTTCACGTTGTCCTGGGAGAAGTCCTGCACGCGGCTGTACTGCACGTCGCCCTGATTGCCGTCCTGGCCCGGAGGCGGAATCGAGTAGCTGTACGTGTCCGCGCGGTCCACCGGCTTCTTGAAGTCGAACGGGCCCTTGAGCTTGTTGTCGATCGAGCCTCCGCCGTTCTGCTGGTAGAAGGAGGTCCGGCTGCTCGTCGCGCCGCCGTCGGCCTGCGTGTACTCGTTCGTGATGAGCCGGTCGCCGTCCTTGTTCTTCTCCACGCCCACTTCGTTGCGCGTGTACGTGAGGCCCCGGTCGCGCGTCTTGGAGATGTCACCGAAGGACTTGAGGTCCGCGGTCTCGTTCTTGTCGCCCTTCCACTCGGCGCGCTCCACCAGCGTGCCGCCGTCCGTCTTCATCTCCAGCCGGTCGCGCTTGTGGGTGCCGTCCTCGTAGGTGGCGCTGTCCACCGTCACCGCGCCGTCCTTCTTCGTCGCCACCGAGCGCTCGATGACTTCCTTCTGGTCGTTGACGCGGGTGAGCTCCACCTCGGACTCGGACACGCGCTGGATGTTGCTGCCGGCGGGCACGGGCTCCTTGCCGTCCGCCATGGCGAAGAGCTTGTCGGCCTCCTGCGTGGTCTTCTCGCGCAGCGACGTCTGCGCATCCGCCGTCTCGGTGCGGCGCTCGCCCACGTTCTTCAGGTCCACCGCCTGCTTCGCCTTGTCCTCGCCGGACACCGTCTGACGCTCGGGCGGCGGGCCCTCCACGGCCGGCTTCTCGACGGCGGCCTTCGCGGCGAGGCCGATCCTCAGGCCCGCGATGGCCGGCGCGATCGCCTTCTCACCCAGCACCGGGCCCGCGACCGCCTTCTTCGTCTCGAAGGAGTCACCCACGACGGCCGCCTTCTTCATCTCCACCGGCGCGTTGGCGACCTTCTGGGGCTGGGCCTTCTCGGTGACGACGGGAGGGGTGACGGGGGCGAGGGGCTTGCGGGAGACAGGTGCGAGGGCCATGGGCGCTCCAGAAGGGGGGCTGCGAGTGCTCCGATGCAGGGACCCAGTGCGTCGGACGTGCCAGCCCCGGGCGCACCCTGTCCGTTCCTGTTTCCAGGGGTTTGTCTCCCACATCCACCGCAGGCCCTGATGACAGCACTTGGGTCACTGATGACAGCCGTCACCAGGCAGGCGGGCGGGATGACGCATCGCGGGAGAAGATGCGGGGCGAACCACCGCCGGGGGTAGAGTCCGGCCCGGGTGCACCACCGATGAAAAAGAACGACACCGGCAGGGGCGGAACTGGCACGGGTGCTTCGGACGCCGCGCGCTCGGGCGTGGGAACGGGCCGAGGCACGGGACGGGGCACGGGCACGGGAACCGGAAGGTCCCAGCGCGCCCCCGAGGACGTGCCTCCCGTTCCGCAGGTGGGCCGCTACCTGCTCTTGCGCCGGTTGGGGCAGGGCGGCATGGGCGTGGTGTACGCCGCCTATGATCCGGACCTGGACCGCAAGGTGGCGCTCAAGCTGCTGCACCCGAACCACCAGCGCGAATCCGAGGAGGCTCGCTCCCGGCTGATGCGCGAAGCCCAGGCGATGGCGCGTGTCTCCCATCCCAACGTCATCCCCGTCTTCGACGTGGGCATCTGGGGCGACCAGGTCTTCGTCGCGATGGAGCTGGTGGACGGCGGCACGCTGGGCACGTGGCTGAAGGAATCCAAGCGCTCGTGGAGCGAGGTGCTGGATTACTACCTCCAGGCTGGTCGGGGGCTCCAGGCCGCGCACGACGCGGGGCTCGTGCACCGCGACTTCAAGCCCGCCAACGTGCTGGTGAGTCGCGCGGGCCGCGTCTACGTGACGGACTTCGGCCTGGCGCGACAGGTGGGCGACGCGCCGGAAGCGGCGAACTCTCCGGAGGAAGCGGAGGTCCTCCAATCGGCGGACCGCCGGATGCTGGAGACCACGCTCACGGAGGCGGGCCTCCTCGTGGGTACGCCCAACTACATGTCCCCGGAGCAGTTCAGGGGCACGACGCTGGACGCGCGCACGGACCAGTTCAGCTTCTGCGCCGCGCTCTACGGGGCCCTCTTCGGCGCGCGCCCCTTCGACCCGGGCAGCCTGAAGGCCTACGCGTCCTCCAGCCGGGGCGTGGAGGCGGAAGGCACGCAGTCGCTGGGAGGCACCGCGCCCCTGACGGCCAAGGGCCCCGTCGCGCCGCCGCCCGTGCTCATCCGCGAGCCGCCGCGCGACGTGAAGGTGCCCGCGTGGGTGCGGCAGGCGGTGCTGCGCGGTCTGTCTTTGGACGCGGACGCGCGCTTCGCGTCCATGCGGACCCTGCTGGACGCGCTCTCCCAGGAGCAGCGCCAGGGCCGCAAGAAGCGCTGGGCGTCGGCGGCGGGCGCGATGACCTTCTCGCTGGCGGTGGCCTCGGGCGTGGCGTGGCAGCAGTCCCAGGTGTGCGCGGATGCCGGGGCCCTGATGGACGACGTCTGGACGTCGGATGCGAAGGCGCGGCTGGAGTCCGCCTTCCGCTCCACCGGCAAGCCCTTCGCGGAGGCCATGGCCTTCCGCACCGTGCAGGTGCTGGAGAACTACGCGGGCGCGTGGAAGCAGCAGCGCGTCCAGGCGTGCGAACAGACGCGCGTGCAGGGCGTCGTCGCGGAGGACCAGTTCGACCGGCAGGTGGTGTGCCTGGAGCGGCGGCGCAAGGACCTGCGCTCCACGGTGGAGCTGCTGGCCAGCGCGGACGCCGCGGTGGTGGAGAAGGCCGTGGACGTGGCGCACGCGCTGCCCGCGCTGCACGACTGCGAGGACGTGGGTTCGCTCGCCGAACAGCAGCGCCGGCCGTCCGATCCCGCCCTGCGCGACGAGATTGAACGGCTGGAGGGCAAGCTGTCGGAGGTCCGGGCGCAGGTGGACGCGGGCCGCTACCCCGCGGCGCTCGCGGCGGCGGCGCCCCTGGAGTCCGCGGTGCTGGCCACGAACTTCCTGCCACTGCGCGCGGAGCTGCGCTTCCATCTGGGCTGGCTCAAGGAACAGACGGGGGATTCGCCCGCGGCCTCCCAGCTCCTGTCGCGCGCCGTGTTCGACGCGGAGGCGGGCAGGGCGGACCGGCTGAAGGTCTCCATCCTGAACAAGCTCCTCTATGTGGAGGACGGGCAGAAGCACTTCGACCCGGCGGCGAACTGGGGCTCCCTGGCGGAGGCCACCCTCCAGCGGTTGGGCGGAGAGCCGGTGCTGGAAGCCGACGTGAAGGTGAACCAGGCCAACCTCGCCGCGTCCCAGGACCACCTGGACGAGGCCATCACCCGGCTGGGAGAGGCGCGGGCCCTCTATGAGAAGGCCCTGCCGCCGCAGCACCCCAAGCGCGCGCGGACGCTCTTCCTGCTGGGCCGGATGACGCTCGCGGCCGGCAAGTCGAAGGAAGCGCTGCCGCTGTTGGAGGAGTCGCTCAAGCAGACCGAGGCGGCGGTGGGGCCGCTGCACCCGGACATGGCGCGCCGGCACGGCCTCCTGTCCCTGGCCTTGCGCGAGCTGAAGGAGGACGCCCGGGCGCTGCCCCATGCCCAGGCGACGGCGGACCTCTACAAGGCCCTCCACGGCGCGGACAGCCCCCGGTACGCGGAGGCGCTGGACGAGGTGGGCATGTGCCAGCTCGGGATGAAGCGCTACGACGACGCCCTGAAGACCTACGAGCAGGCGCTGGCGCTCAAGCGCAAGGCGCTGCCCGCGGACGACGAGGCCCTCCAGCCCTCCTATGACGGGGTGGGGCAGGCGCTGCTGGGCCTGGGCCGGGCGCGCGATTCCGTGGAGCCCCTCCAGCAGGCGGTGTCCTTCGCGTCCGCGCCCGCGGATGCGCTGGCGGAGTCGGGCTTCGCGCTGGCCAGGGCGCTGTACCAGACGGGCCGCCCGCCGGAGGCCCGGGGCGAGGCCACCCGCGCCCGGGGTCGCTTCACCGAGGCGGGGATGGAGGAGCGCGTGGGCGAGGTGGACACGTGGCTGAAGTCCCTTCCGGCCGAGCGCACGCCCCCGCCTGCCCGCAAGCCGCCCCGCGCGCGGCGGCGGTGAGGTCGCGCGCACGCGCGGGTGGCAGCCCCGGCGAGGCGTGGTAGCGTCCGCCGCGTGTCGCTGCCAGACGAGGACGAGGCGCTCCTGGATGCCACCGCCACGCTGCAGCGGGGCCGGTCGGGTCAGGTGCGGATGGTGCTGCGGGTCCTGTCGGGCGCGGATGCCGGCAAGACGCACGCGCTCAAACAGGGCACGTACGTGCTGGGCAAGGCGCCCACGTGCGACATCATCCTCTCCGACAAGGCCGTCTCCCGTCAGCACCTGAAGCTGGAGGTGCATGACGAGCACGTGCTCGCGACGGACCTGGGCTCCCACAATGGCTCCTTCGTGGACGGCCTGCGCTTCAGCGCCATGGAGCTGCGCTCGGGCAGTGTCTTCACGCTGGGGACCACCGAGCTGAAGCTGGTGCCGGAGGACACGCGCGACCGCTCGGTGACGCTCTCCTCCAAGGACCGCTTCGGGGCGCTGGTGGGCAACAGCCGCAAGATGCGCGAGGCCTTCACGCTGCTGGAGCGTATGGCCCCCGGCGGCGCCGACGTGCTCATCCACGGCGAGACGGGCACCGGCAAGGACCTGTGCGCGGAGGCCATCCACCATCAGAGCCCTCGCGCCAAGGGCCCCTTCGTCATCGTGGACCTGGCGGGCGTGCCCTCCACGCTCATCGAATCTGAGCTCTTCGGCCACGTGAAGGGCGCCTTCACCGGCGCCCAGGCGGACCGCGCCGGCGCCTTCGAGCGCGCCCAGAACGGCACCGTCTTCCTGGATGAGATTGGAGAGCTGCCCCTGGAACTGCAGCCGCGCCTGTTGCGCGTGCTGGAGCGCCGGCAGGTCAAGCGCGTGGGCGGCAACGACTACTTCACGGTGAACATGCGCGTGGTGGCCGCCTCGCACGTGAACCTGGAGCAGGCCGTCCAGCAGGGGACGTTCCGCCGCGACCTCTTCCACCGGCTCGCCGTGCTGCGCGTCACGCTGCCCGCGCTGCGCGAGCGCCCGGACGACATCCCGTTGCTCGTCGACGCGATGCTCAAGCAGATGGGCCGGCCGCCCAGCGCCCTGTCCGACCAGACCCGCGCGCTCCTCCTCCAGTACCCCTGGCCCGGCAACGTGCGCGAACTGCGCAACGTCGTGGAGCAGGTGGTGAACCTGGGCGAGGAGGCCCTCCCCGACCTGGAAGTGCCCCAGGACGGGCAGCGCAAGGGGGCGGACCTGGACCTGCCCTTCAAGGAAGCCAAGGAGCACCTCATCGAGGTCTTCGAGCGCGATTACTTGAAGAACCTCATCGAGCGCTGCGAGGGAAACATCTCCCGGGCGGCCCGCGAGGCGGACATCGATCGTGTCTACCTTCGGAAACTTCTGCGGAAACACGATCTGGATCCGTCCGGGGACCCTTAACACGGGGCGGCATCCCAGGTAGGATGGCATCCCCCATCCCCCTCCAGGAGCCCTCCCCTTGAGCGTGACCCTTCCCCCCAGCCTCCAGCGTCCCGTCCAGCCTCGAGTGGAGGTGACGCCGTCGAACCAGAAGCCGCAGGCGGCCGCGCAGCAGGCGGAGCTGCCCCAGGCGAAGGTCGTCACCTCGGTGGAGACCGCGCCGACGGCGGTCCAGACCGAGCAGGCCACGGACGCCTTCGCGGCGCAGGAGGCCCTCCAGCAGTTGTCGGGCTGGGCGAGCCGCTTCGCGTCGGGCGCGGGTTCCGCTCCCGAGTCGGATGCGCTGCGCGTGGGCCAGGCCTGCGCTCCCCAGGAAGCGGCGCCGGAGATTGGCGACTGGGAAGACGACGCGTCGGTGGTCCAGCAGACCAATGAGAAGAACTGCGGCGCCGCGGTGGCGGTGATGCTGGGCAACGAGAAGGGCACCGGCAAGACGCAGGGCGCGTCGGACACGGAGAAGATGGACGCGTTGGATTCGCGCTTCACCGACGGCGACGGCACGACGCCCATCGAGCTGTCCAACATGCTCGCGAACCAGGGCGTCAAGGTGACGGAGTCCTCGTCCAAGCTGGACAAGGGCGTCCTGGACAGCGCGCTCGGCCGCGACGGCAAGGCCGCGGTGCTGGTGGACTCCGCCAAGGTGGACCCCAAGGCGAAGGGCGGAGAGAAGGGCCAGGCGCACTGGGTCACCGTCGAAGGCAAGGACGACCAGGGCCGCTACAAGGTGAAGGACCCGAGCACCGGCAAGAGCGTCAAGATGGACGCCGACAAGCTGTCGGATGCCGTGGACACGAGCCTGCGCGAGCACAAGACGGGCGGCATGGTCATCGTCGAGGGCGCCAATGGCGCTTCCGAGTCGGACATCGTGGGGGAGAGCAACGCCAAGGTGGCGTCGCTCGCCAACGAAGAGGGCGGTGGCTCCCGAGCCATGGCCAACTTCGGCCGCGAATCCTCCTAAGGACTCCCGCCTCCCATGGCCCTGCCCCGGTTCATCCGCCACGGTCCGCTGCGCGTCGCCCTGCCTGAAGGCTGGTTCGACGCC
Organism: Corallococcus sp. bb12-1; assembly: GCF_026626765.1. Classification (NCBI taxonomy): domain Bacteria; kingdom Pseudomonadati; phylum Myxococcota; class Myxococcia; order Myxococcales; family Myxococcaceae; genus Corallococcus; species Corallococcus sp. bb12-1. Next base: position 86,302 of record NZ_JAPNJZ010000021.1, read on the forward strand.
AGCCACATCGTGGCGGTGGGGCCGGAGGAGGACGGCTTCCGCGCGAACCTCGTGGTGTCGCTGGAGCCCGTGGGGGCGGCTGAGACGCTGGAGCAGTTCGCCGCGCGCATGCTGGAAGGCGTGCGCGGGGCGCAGGACTTCCGCCAGGTGTCGCAGCAGAAGGCCACGCTCGGCGCCAACGCGGGCGTGCTGCGCGAGTACACCTTCCGGATGGAGTCGCTGACGCTCGCGCAGCTCCAGTTCTACGTGCTGCGCGAACAGGTGGGCTTCACCTTCACGTACACCCAGCTGGCGGACCGGCTGGCCACGACGCGCCACGAGGCGGAGTCGCTGCTCGCGTCGGTGACGTTGGATTCGATGGCGGAGCTCGCGCTGCGTCCCACGCACTTCCGCGCCTGAGTCCCGCCGGGCTTCCCTTCAGACGACCAGGTGCTCCACGACGCGCAGCCGCAAGAGCTGGCGCGCCAGCTCCTGCACCTGCTCCACCTCTTGCTGGCCCAGGGCCTTGCGCAGCGCGAGCTTCATGTCCGTGGACGCGCGCAGCAGCAGGGTGCGCAGCTGGGCATTGCTGAGCAGGGGGTTGAGGCGCCGCAGGTGGCCCACCAGCGCCCCCAGTTGGGCCAGGGACAGGCCGGCGACCATCACCTGCGTGGTGGAGCCCTCGTCCGGGCTCTGGCTGATGGCCAGCATCCACGGGGACAGGAGCAGGGAGCGGGTGTAGTCCCGCCCGTACGTCAGGCCCAGCCGCGCGCACTCCTCCACCATCGGGCCGGTGTCGTGGCCGGAGATGACGGGCTGGATGCGGGCGGCCTCGTACTTCTGGAGCACCTCGTCGTAGCTCTTGCGCACCTCGAGGCCCTGGGGGCTGCGCTGGAACTCCGTGAAGGCCTCGTGCACCTCGCGCCGCAGCGACTGGAGCAGCGTGGCGTCGTCCGCGACCGGGGACTCGCCCAGCACCAGGGCCAGGTACTGCCGGTCCTCGGGGACCGCGTTCGCGGACTTCCACCACTCCTGGGCGACGGAGCTTTCGCTCAGCACCACGGGCAGGGTGACGACGCCCTGGCGGCCGGGATTGGCGAGGAAGTTCGTGAGCTTCATCACCACTTCGGACAGCCCTCGGAACTGCCGGTTGAGCAGCGCCAGGCGCAGCTTCGCGCGGCCCTCCGCTGCTTCCTTCGCGGCGTTGGAGGACTGCCCGTCGGTGGCGGTGCGCTCGCGGGGGGAGCCGGAAGTCGGGGTGGGGAGCTGTCGCGCCAGCGAGGGGGCGACGTCCATCTGGGGGGCCAACTGCTGGGGCTGTGGCGCCACCGCCGGAGTGGGGACGGGCGGCTTCTCCACCATGCCCCCGAACCCGGCCGCTCCAGCGCCGCGCTGGGTGCTGGGGGCCATCCCGTCCTTCTGCTGGGAGCCCTTCGCGGCCTCTCCGCCACCGCCGCGTCCGGCTTCCGCGGAACGGGCGGACGTTCCCTCCTGGCCGGGGGACTCCTGGGCGCCGCCCTTGGCGGAGGTGCCCTTCGCCGAAGCGCCCTTGGCCGCGCCGCCCTTCGCGGTGGCCTTGCCGGAGGATTTGCCCTCGGAGGGCTTCGCCTTCTCGCCCGGTCCTTCCTCCTTGAGACCTCGAGCGGGCAATCCCGGTCGCGGGAGGTTGGGAGGAAGGCGGACGCTCATGGGACGGTGCCTCTAGGGGGAGGGACTCAGGCCAGGTTCTTCATGTGCACGACGAGGTTGCTGTCGTTGCTGCCCAGCGTGCTCGCGTCGTCGGTGGGGATGACGTAGCCCTGGTCCGCGCCAACGTGCTTGCGGAAGAAGTCTACCACCTCCGAATCCTGCACGTTGGACGTGGTGCTCTTCTTGATGCCGTACGCCTGCCCGTCCGTACCCTTGGCCTTCACGGAGTCCGGGGCGGAATCCAGCAGGTTCTTCATCGTGCCCGACAGACGGCCGCCGCTCTCCGGCTGCATCGTCATGGAGGCGTTGTGACCCTCGATGTAGCTGACGTCGTAGTAGGTGTTCCCGTGCCCGCCGTCGAACTTCACTTCACCGAGCGTCGCGTTCTTGCCGTCGCCGGCGTCGCTGCGGAAGTTGCCGGACCAGCCGTCCGGGAACTGCACCGTCTTGGTCTCGCCCGGCTTGAGGGTGACGGAGTCCACGGCCTTGTCGCCCGCGTTGGGGGTGAAGTTCACCTTCATCGGCGTGGTGCCGTCGTTGACCAGGGTCATGGTGTTCTTGCCCTTCGACGCGCCCTGGGACTGCGAAGCGCCCTGGGGGCCCGCGACGGCCGGCTCCTTCTGCGCGGCGGGCGCCGCGGTCTGCACCGGCGCCGGGGCGGAAGCGTTCGCGGCGGCCTTCTGCTGGAGCTGCGGCTGCTCCGCGTCCACGGAAGGCTGCTCACCGCCGAAGGACGCGCCCTCGCCGCCCAGGTCCGGCACGCCGCCGTCGAAGGAAGCGCCTTCGCCGCCCAGGTCCGGCACGCCGCCGCCGTCGAAGGAGTCCGCGCCCAGGCCCATCTGGCCGCCATTCGGCCCGACGACGCCCGTGTTGCCGCTGGCACCCTGGGGGCCCGGGAGTCCGCTCTGCTGGCCGCCAATGCCCTCGCCGCCGAGGATCTTCGACAGCTCCCCCAGCACCTGGAGCGCGAGCATCTGGCCCAGCTTCTCCATGCCGCCCTTGGCCGCTCCGCCCACCGAGTCGAAGCCGTCCTGCTGCAGCAGGCCTTGCAGCGCGCCGCCCAGCCCCGCGCCGCCCTTCAGCGAATCCGCCGCGCCCGTCGAGGACCGCTGGACGGGAGACGCCAGCTCGGGGGCCTGGGTGCGCGTGAGGGAGGGGCTGGGAACGGACGACTTGGAGAGGGGGGAGATCGCCATGGCGGTGTTCCTCGAAGAGTGAAGCGGGTCGGCGTGGGAGCCGACCGCGTCGGCTGATGTGGGGGGCTAGAGCAGGAGCCGTGCCAGCGCCCACCCGAACTCACCTGTCGCGCCAGGTGCCTGGAATTGCTGGTGAAGTCCTGCGGGAGTGCGTCCAGGCGGAAGGGCCTGGAGGCCCGCGCCCTGATGACTGCCGTTGGTCCCTGATGACTGGCGTCATCAGGCAGGAGCCCCCAGGAACAGACGCGGGCTCCCACCGTGGAGGTGGAAGCCCGGGTCGTGGGGGGCGGGGGCTGTCTACCGGGGCGGATTGACGACCAGATAGGTGACGTCGCTGCCGGAGTAGCGGGGCTGGTACCAGGTGCCGCCGCAGTTCTGGTACGCCACGTTGTTGATGACGGTGGTGGAGCACGACGGTGGAATCGAGCGCACCACGGAGCCGACCGCGACCGCGGTGACCGTGGCCGCCGCCGCCACCCCGGCCGCCGCCGCGACGGGATGGTCGTAGTGGTCGTTGTCGACGTGGACATCGACATCGCGGTGCGCGTCGACATTCCGGTTCACGTCCACATTGCGGTTCACGTCCACATTGCGGTTCACGTCCACGTCGCGGTGGACGTTCCCGTTCACGCTGGTCCGCGTGGCGGAGGTGCGCACGTAGGCCCCGGCGCTCCCGGCGAACATCCCGAGCGTGGCGACGAGTGCGAAGGCTTGGAGGCTCTTGAGATGGCGCATGGCTAACGGCTCCTGCTGGGGGTGTTCCGGCCGGCCCGCGTCCGGGTGTCCTCGAAAGCGATCCGGTGGGCGTCCTTCGGAGGGACGAAGTCGAACAAGGCGTCCTCGAATCGAGGCTTCAGGTTCCAGTCCAGCGTCGCGACGTGTTGAGGTTGCGACGGCTCCTGGGAACTGGTGACCACGAGCTTCCTCGGTACGGGCCGGTCTCCCTTCTCAATCCAGACCTGCCAGTCCACGTCTCCCTGCCGGAAGGCATACTGGTCCGTGGCCACGCCTTCGACAGTGGCCGGCCCCACGTAGAGGGCGGACTTGAGCTTCTTGACGCTGCCCTTGTCGGTGCCCCAGTAGAAGAGATCGACGAGCGGCAGCTCGACGCCGTAGCGCTGCTCGGCGGCCTCCAGGGTCTTCGCCAGGGTCGGAGGCGCATCGAACGACGCGTAGTAGCCGGAGCCCGGTCCATTCACCGTGAAGCGCTTGCCGTCATAGAAATACTGGCGCTGTTTCAGGTCGGACGCACTGTCGACGCGGAGGCGGTCCGGGCGCCGCGCGCGGATGTCGGCCGTGCCCGAGACCTGGACTTTCTGTCCATTGTCGAGGAGCTCATCCGTGGTCGTCTTCGCGGTGACCTCGAACGTCTGCTGGCCACGAAGGAAGGCCCCCATCCGCTCGAGCGCGGCGACGGCCTGGGGTTCGACCGCCGGGGCCGTCTGGGAGCTCTTCGCGGCGGGGGCCGTCGCGGCGAGCGCTGGCGGACCCCAGCCCAACACGCTGCCAGCACAGAGCCCCCACACCGCCAACCGCTTCCATCGACGCCTGTCATTCATGTCCGGTCGCAAGGCTGTCCCCCATTTTTCGAAAGCCGACAATCCATCCGACCTTCGCAACATGGAGACGCTGGACCCAGGTGCAAGGACAGACACGCGCGGGCGGCCGAAGGACTCAGCCCCTGCCCTGGTGCACGGAGAACAAAAGAAAAAGGCCCCCCTCCGCATGGGAGAGGGGCCGGAAGACTTCAGTGCCCTACGGTCAGACCCTTCGGACGGTGGCCGATCGAATGGCCCGGAGGACCAATAGCAGCACCACCGCTCCAATGAAGGCCACGAAGATGGTGCCCGCGAGTCCGCCGAACGGAGCACTCGTGCCGAGCGCCCGGAAGATGAAGCCGCCCAGGAACGCACCGACCACGCCTACCACGATGTCGCCCACCACGCCGTAACCGCCCCCCACCACCGCGGACGCGAGCCACCCGGCGATGAGGCCAATGACCGCCCACAACAGGATTGCTTCCAAGCCCATGTCGTTCCCCCTTCGCAAATGGACGGAAACAACATGGGCACGATGCCTCCAGGATGCTTGCCCCACCCCCAAGGACGATGCCTCCCCGACCGGAGGGCCTGACTTCCAGGCTCTGCACCGTTCAGCAGCGGACGCGCGCTGGTTTCAGGAGAAACAACGCGGGGCAAAACGCCCCATTTTGACGGGGGGCGCGCGCTCTGTTGGCATCTGGTGAACACCGTGCCGCCAAGGCGGTAAGGAGTTCGTCGTGTCCATGAAGCGCATCTTTGAATCCGCTGAAGCGCCGTTGTGTTTCGACCGTGAGTCCTACCGGTGCCGCCACACGTTGCTGGGACATCCGGCGTTGGAACTGGAGAACCTGGCGGGGGTGGCGCAGCGACTGCCCGCCGACAACGTGTTCTTCAGCTCCGGCCTGCTGCCCAAGGACGCGGACTTCGACCGCGCGCACGTGGACCACCGCACCGGGCTGTCGCTGAAGGACACGGTGGAGAACATGATGACGAGCAATTCGTACATCATGCTTCGCGCGCCGGAGCAGGACCCCAGCTTCAAGGAGTTGTTCCATTCGCTGCTCGCGGAGGTGGAGTCGCTGATGCAGGCGCAGGGCGTGGGCCACACCGCCGTGGATCCGATGCTCTACCTGTTCATCGCCTCCCCCGGCAGCGTCACGCCCTTCCACCTGGATCGCTACTCCACGCTGTTGATGCAGTTCCGGGGGCGCAAGGCGGTGCACGTTTCTCCGGCGTGGGATGAGCAGGTGGTGCCCGCGCGCGACCTGGAGTCGTTCGTCGTGCGCTCCGGCTCGCGGGTGAGCTACCGGGACACCTTCGACGCGACGGCGACGCGCTACGAGTTCGGCCCTGGCGACGCGCTGCACATCCCCTTCGTGGCGCCGCACTACGTGAAGAACGGCCTGGAGGACGTCTCCGTGTCGCTCTCCATCATCTTCAACACGCGTGAGACGGCCCGCCACCTGCGCGCGCTGCGAGCCAACCACGCGCTGCGCACGCGCCTGGGACGCGTGGGCTACCGGCCCGTGCCGGTGAACCGCTTCCTGCCGTTGGACCACATGAAGAGCGGCGTGGAGCGCGTGGTCCGCCGGGCGCGCCGGCTGCTCCCCGCCTGATTCCCCCGGGGTCCACGAGGCGTACAGACAGTGTCCGTGCGCCTCCACCTGCGTCTCGGCAGGGCTCCGCCTATCGTGTGAGCCATGGCCCACGACGCGTTCATCACCAGCCTGGGGAAGTTCCTCCCCGGCGAACCCATTTCCAACGACGAGATGGAGGACTACCTCGGCAGGGTGCGGGGCAGTCCTTCGCGCGCGCGCAGCCGCGTGCTCTCCCAGAACGGCATCACCCACCGCCACTACGCCATCGACCGCGAGCAGAAGACGCTCTTTCGCAACTGGGACCTGGCGGTCCATGCCATCCATGACGCGCTGTCGCGCTCGCCCATCACGCTGAATGAGATGGACCTGCTCGTCACCGGCAGCACGCAGGGGGACCTGGTGCTGCCCGGCTTCGCCAGCCAGGTGCACCGGGCGCTCGGAGGCCCCGCGTGTGAGATCGCGTCCCTGCACGGCATCTGTTCCAGCGGCATGCAGGCCCTGCGCATGGCGTCGCTCCAGGTGGCCGCCGGGGTGTCGAAGCGGGCGGTGGTCTGCGCCAGCGAGCTGGTCAGCCGCCTCATCAAGGCCAGCCACTACGAGGAGGTCGCCGGAGACGGGCCGGTTCCCTTCGACGCGGAGTTCCTGCGCTGGATGCTGTCCGACGGCGCGGGCGCGGCGGTGGTGCAGGACAGACCGCATCCGACGCGCCTGTCCCTCAAGGTGGAGTGGATGGACATCCGCTCGCATGCGAACCGGCACGAGCTGGGCATGTACGTGGGCGCCAACCGCGCGCCGGACGGCGGCTTCGGTCCCAGTTGGCTGGACGCGCCCGACGTCACGCAGGCCGCGGCCCAGGGCTTCTTCAACATCAAGCAGGACATCCGCCGGCTGGAGTCGCTGGTGGCGTTGGGCGTGGACGGCTTCTTCGCGCTGATGGACCAGGGGCGCATCAAGCCGGAGGAGCTGGACTGGTTCTGCATCCACTACTCGTCCCACTACTTCAAGCAGCCCATCGTGAAGCTGCTGGAGAAGGGCGGCGTGCGCATCCCGGAGGAGCGCTGGTTCACCAACCTCTCCACGCGTGGCAACACCGGCTGCGCGTCCATCTTCCTCATGCTGGAGGAACTGGTGAACGAGGGGAAGGCCCGCCCGGGCCAGCGCATCTTCTGCATGGTGCCGGAGAGCGGCGGCTTCATCGCCTGCTACGCCATGCTCACCGTCGTGGGGCCGGAGCGCGCGGCGCCCGAGGTCGGTCTCCCGGCCGCACTGCCGGAGCCGGGTCCGCTGCCGCTCACCCCGAAGGTGGACGGCGATCCCTTGCGCGAGAAGCTCGTGCGCGAGCTGACGCACGTCTGGGTGGACTTCGAATCCAGCCTGAATCAGGTGCCCCTGTTGTCGAAGCTGAACCGCGGCGTCTTCACCGTGGAGGACTACCAATCGCTGCTCATCAACCTGCGCCAGCAGGTGGTGGAGGGCTCGCGGTGGATTGCCCGCGCGGCGTCCAGCATCACGGCGGACCACCTCGCGCTGCGCTCGTCCTTCATCCACCACGCCCGGGACGAACACCGGGACTACGAGATGCTGGAGCGGCACTACGTGTCGGTGGGCGGCTTCAAGGAGGCCATCACCCGCGCGCCGAAGAACATTGGCAGCGAGGCGCTGTCCGCGTGGATGTTCCAGCGCGCGAGCCAGGAGAACCCGTTCGACCTGCTGGGCGCGATGTTCATCATCGAGGGCCTGGGCAACCGGGTGGCGCGCCGCTGGGGCTCGGCCATCAAGGACCAGCTGGGCCTGACGGACGACCAGGTGCGCTTCTTCCTGTACCACGGGGACAATGACGCCACGCACCTGGACCGGCTGGACGGAGCGCTGGCCTCCGGCATCCTCACGCCGGAGCTGGCGGAGCGCATCGTGAAGACGGCGAAGGTGACGGCGCGGCTGTACCGGTTGCAGTTGGAGGAGCTTGGCAATGTCTGAGCCCCTGCACCCGCTGTGGCTGGTTCCGTTCTGCGCGGGTTACTTCCTGCTCGCGGGGCTGGCCATCAACGTCGCCTACCACCGGGTGTTGTCGCACCGCTCGTTGAAGTTGAACCGGTGGTTGGAGCGGCTGTTCGTCACGGTGGGGTTGCCGGCGGGGACGCCCATCCAGTGGGCGGGCAATCACCGCTGGCACCATTCGCACACGGACGTGCCGGGGGACCCGCACTCGCCCGTGCTGGACGGGTTCTGGTGGGCGCACGTGGGCTGGTACATCGGCTCGCGCAACCCGGTGGTGTGCTTCCTGTACTCCGTCGCGGGGCCGCTGCGGGTGCTCTATGACGGGTGGCACCGGCCGCGCAGCAACCTGCAATACAACCACCTGGCGAAGGATGTGGCGGCGGACCCCTGGTACGCCTTCGTGAGCCGGCCCGGACCGTATGCGGTCCTCTGCCTGCTCCACGTGCTGGCCCTGGTGGGAGGCGGCTGGGCGCTCTTCGGGCCGGTGGGGGTGGCGGCGGCCTGGGGCATGCTGGTGGTCATCTTCAACCTGGGGGACGCCATCGACAGCGTGGCGCACCTCTGGGGCGAGCGTCCGTACGCGGAGGTGCACCAGGCGCGCAACGGCGTGTTCATGGGGTGGTTCACGCTGGGCGAGGGGTGGCATGCGAACCACCACAGCTTCCCGTCGAGCGCGCGGCACGGATTGTTGCCAGGACAGTTCGACTTCATCTGGCACGTGCTGCGATTGTTCGAGCGGCTGGGGCTTGCCAGCGACCTGCGCGTTCCGGCTCCGGCGGACATCGAAGCGCGCATGCACCGACCGGCGCCGTCGGGTCCCATTTCCGTCCCCCTGTCCCGGTGAGCCATGGATCCCGTCGAACTGCTGAACAGCGAACCGCATGACCCGAGGGATCCCGACCCCTGGGTCGCGCTGTTCCTGGACCGCAGCCTGCCGATGCACGAGCGGACCAAGGCGGCGATGCTGGTGGATCAGCGTTCGCGGGCGCGGCAGTTCATGCTGCCGGTCATCCGGCCTATCGCGCGGCTGTGCATCATCCTGTTCCAGTGCCTGAAGATCTTCATGCCCAACCGCTTCACGTCCTCGAAGCTGTTGCACCGGCTGCTGGCGTGGGGGCTGAAGACGTGGGTGAGCCCGGAGGCCAACTACCTCATCCTTCGGCACTTCCACGTGGGCTCGGAGATTCTCGACTTCATCGCCCGGAACGCGTCGGAGTTGAACGTGCCCACGAATCCCATCCGTCCGACGGAGTTGGTGCACGTCCGGGATGAGATCTTCCTGAACCACGACCTGAACCTCTACAACTTCGTCATCCGGCTGAGCCGCGCGTTGAGGGACCAGGGGCGCACGTTGTCGCCGCCGGCGAAGCTGGACTTCAGTGGCGTGTCGGACGAGTTCCCCATCCAGGAGATGCCGAACGGGTGGACGAACTTCCTGGATCTGCAATCAGCCATCGAACTCTTCACGCCGATGTATCAGTTGTTCCTCACGGACCGGGACTTCTGGCGCGCGAGCAATTCGTTGCAGTTGGATGAGACCATCGCCATCTACGTCGCGACGCTGCTCCAGGCGCCGGGGCTGGTGGCGCTGGTGAACAACCGCCACCCGCTGGTGCCGTTGACGACGATGCGCGCGGGCTTCCGGTTGATGCTGCACGGCCTGTCCGCGGAGCTGCTCCACGGCTTCCTGGTGGAGTGCAAGCACGGGCGGATGCCGCAGCTCGCGCGCATCGTGGCGCCCACGCTCCAACTGCCGGCACAGCCGGTGAGCGGGGCGGCGTAGGCCTTCCCCCCTCGACACGCGGAGCCGAGCGTCGTCCCACCGAATCGGTCCGAGCAGCCCTGCTGCTTCAGGGCACATTGACGGGCTCGCCCTTAAAGATGCATTCTGGATGCATCTTTAAGCCCGGGTCCGGGCGGGGAGTGGCGACATGTCGAGCGTGTACGAGCAGATTGGCGGAGAACCGGCGATGGCGGCGGCGGTGGAGCTCTTCTATCGGAAGGTGCTGGGCGACGAGCGCATCAGCCACTTCTTTGAAACCGTGGACATGGAGCGCCAGGCCGCGAAGCAGAAGGCCTTCCTGACGATGGTGTGCGGGGGCCCCGCGAACTACTCGGGCAAGGACATGCGCGAGGGCCACCGGCCGCTGGTCCAGCGCGGCTTGAATGAGATGCACTTCAACGCCGTGGCGGGGCACCTGAAGGAGACGCTGGAAGAGCTGGGCGTGTCGGCGGAGCTGGTGGGGAAGGTGATGGCGGTCGCGGAGGGGGCTCGGGCGGATGTGCTGAACCGCTGAGGCCGGAAAGGGGCACGCCATGGCGAAGGTGAAACACGAAGCCGCGTGGTACCCGCTGGAGTCTGGCGAGACGGTGCTGGACGGCCTCCTGCGGCAGGGCGTGAGCGTGCCCCACGCGTGCAGGGCGGGCGCGTGCCAGTCCTGTCTGATGCGCGCGGTGGAGGGCACCGTGCCCGCGGTCGCGCAGGTCGGACTCAAGGATACGCTCCAGGCTCGCAACTACTTCCTCGCGTGCGCGTGCCGGCTGCCGGACGGAGCGGCGCTGGAGGTGGCGGGGGCCCGGGAGCTGCGCATTCCCGCGCGCATCGTCGCGTTGGAGTCGCTCTCCCCGGACGTGCTGTCGGTGCGGTTGGAGACGGAGTCCCCGCTCTCCTACCGAGCAGGGCAGTACGTCACGGTGGTGCGCGAGGACGGGCTCGCTCGCAGCTACTCCCTGGCGAGCCTGCCCCGCGAGAGCACCCTGGAGCTTCACGTGCGGCTCATTCCCGGGGGCGCCATGAGTGGCTGGCTGGCCCGGGACGTGCGGCCCGGCGAGCGCGTGGAGGTGCAGGGCCCGGCGGGAGACTGCTTCTACGTGCCCGGACAGCCGGAAGCGCCGTTGTTGCTGGCGGGCACGGGCACGGGGCTCGCGCCGCTGTATGGGATTGTCCGGGACGCGCTGGAAGCCGGGCACACCGGGCCCATCCACCTGTTCCACGGGGCTCGGGAGCCGGCCGGCCTGTACCTCGTGGAGAGGTTGCGCGAATGGGCGGCGTGGCACCCGAACCTCCACTACCAGCCCACCGTGCTGGCAGGCGGCGGTGGGGACGTGCGGGAAGGGGCGCTGGAGGCGCTCGTGCTCGCCACCGTGCCGAAGCGGCCCACGGGCTGGCGGGCCTACCTCTGCGGCAACGCCGAAGGGGTGCTATCCCTGCGCAAGAAGCTCTTCCTGGCGGGGTTCTCGCTGAAGGACATCCACGCGGATGCCTTCCTGCCGAGCACGTCGCCAGCAGGGCGTGTCGCCGGAGCCGCCTGACCTTGCACCTGACCCTTCACGCTGACTACGCGCTGCGCGTCCTCATGTACCTGGCCGCGCGTCCTGACCGGCCCTCGTCCACGCAGGAGATGGCGGACGCCTACGGCATCTCCAAGCACCACCTGGTGCGCGTGGTGCAGACCCTGGGACAGCAGGGCTGGGTGGAGGTGAAGCCGGGGCGCTCCGGCGGCGTGCTGCTGGCGAAGCCACCGGGCGACATCCGGCTGGGCAAGGTGGTGCGCGCGGGCGAACCGGACTTCCACCTGGTGGAGTGCTTCGACCGCGAGCGCAACACCTGTCCCATCGCGCCGGCCTGCGGCCTCAAGGGCGTGCTGGCGGAGGCCCGGGACGCGTTCCTGGCCACGCTGGACAAGTACACGCTGGAGGACCTGCTGCGCCGCTCCAAGCCGGGCCTGGCCGACCTCTTCTTCCCCACGGCCACATCGGAAGGCTGAAGCCTCCGACGTGGCCGGGAAGAGGGTCAGCGTCCGTACGTGCCGACGAGCGTGGCGCGCGCGAGCGTGTGGCTGAAGAGGTTGAAGCCGAGCAGGCCGGGAGAGGCGTCCTTCGGCACGTCGAGCGACTCCACGTCCACGGCGTGCACGACGATGAAGTAGCGATGCGCTCCATGGCCCGGCGGAGGCGCGGCGCCGATGTAGCGGGCGATGCCGCCGTCGTTGCGAAGCTGGAAGGCGCCGGAGGGGAGCTTCTTGCCGTCCTCGGAGCCCGCGTCGGTGGGGAGGCTGGTGGTGGAGCGGGGCAGGTTGGCCACGGCCCAGTGCCAGAAGCCGCTCGCGGTGGGCGCGTCCGGGTCGTAGACGGTGACGACGAAGCTCTTGGTGCCTTCCGGGAAGCCGCTCCAAGAAAGCTGCGGCGACACGTCCTTGCCCCCCGCGCCGAAGATGCCGCTGAGCTGCGCGGTGGACAGCGTCTGCCCGTCGCGCACGTCGGTGCTGGTGACGGTGAAGGAGGGCACCTTGGGCAGGGCGTCGTAGGGATTGACCTTCATGCGGTGGGCTCCAGGGGAGGAAGAGGGGACGCGAAAATATCCACCCGCTCCAGGATGTGCGCGCACCCGTGCGTCGACTGTCGCAATGTGGAGGGATGGCGCATCAGCGGGAGGCCTTTCTCGCCCGGTACTCAATGGTCAGTTCTTGCAGGGCCTTGATCATCTTCTCATCCTCGATCGAGAAGGGATCGCACTGCCCCGTCAGCCGGGAGGCGGCGATTGCAATCGCCTGTCCCACGCGGAGATCAGGCTCTTCCGCCAGGAAGTTCAGGAGTGCTTCCATGACCTGTTCTGGAAGTCGCTTCGGGCTCATATCGCCGCATCTTAAGGAATCGGGACGCGGCGCGGACGCGGACTGAAAGTGTGTGGCCTCATGCGGTGTCCTCGCGATGACGAGGCGCGTCGCGCGACCGTCGTTGACAGGGGACACCCGGGCCCGGACAGTCGCGCGCGCCATGGCCACCTATCCCGCGTCTCCCCGTGAAGCCTTCCTCCAGCTTCGCTCGCTCGCCGAGGCGCTGAGCCAACCGGAGACGCGGGCCCAAGCGCTGGTGGAGCTGCGGGCGCTGGCGGAGCTGTCACGTGACAAACCCGAAGGCGCACCGCTGCGCCTCGCGTCGGTGGTGGTCGCCGTGGGGGCCTCCCAGGAGCGGCTGGAGCTGCTCATCCCGCCGTCCATCTTCGCGCCCGAGGCGTGGGCCTTCACCTTCCTGGAAGGCCTGCTCAAGGTCCCGCTGGACGAGTACGCCGGCAAGCACCTGGTGGAGGTGGGCGCGGGCTCCGGGTGGATCTGCATCGCGCTGGCGAAGTTCACCGGCCTCTCTCGCATCCGGGGCCTGGACCTCAATCCGCAGGCTCCCGCCGTAGGCCTCTGCAATGCGTGGCTCAACGGCGACGAACAGCTCGTGTCACGGCTGTCCTTCGGGGAGAGCGACCTGCTGCGCGGCCTGCCCCAGAAGCCCGACTGGGACTTCATCGTCGGGTGCATCCCCCAGGTGCTGCGCGGTGACGAACTGCCAGCGGAACTCGCTCAAGCGGATGAGCAGGCCCTGCTCGACCTGTCCAACTACACCTCGCTCCAGAACGTCTACGAGGACCACTTCGGCCTGGGCCTCATCGCGCGGCTGCTGGACGAAGCCCCGGAGCGGCTCCACTCCGGCGGACGGTTGCTCCTGAACCTCGCGGGCCGTCCGGGCCGCGCCATCATCGCGCGCATGTTCACCCGTCGCGGCTTCACCACCCGCGTGCGCGTGGCCCGCCGCGTGATGCAGGCGGCGGACACGGACATCCGTCCCCTGGTCTCCCTGGAGCAGCGCACCGGACGGGAGTTCGAGTTCTTCATGGAGGCCCACAGCCCGGAGCCCCTGCGCGCCGCGACCGCGCTCGGCTGGCTCCAGTCGGGCCAGCCCATCTGGCACGAAGTGGCCGTGTGGGAAGCGCACCTGTCGCTGCCCCGGGAAACGCTGGCCCTGCGCGCCGCCCTGCGCAGCCTGGGCATCGCGTCGCTCCAGGAGGAGCTGGACCTGGGCACCGCGTCCGCCGAACAGCTCGGCTTCGTCACGGCGCTCGCGGAGCGGCTGTCGCAGTCGCCGCGTCTGCCCTATGCGCACGAAGCGGGAGACGCGTCCTTCCGCCGACTGGTGGCCCGCTACCTGGACCGCCACTTCGGACTGCGCCTGTCGGAGGACTCCCTGTTCGTCGCGCCCGAGCGCGAACAGGCCGTCTATTCGCTGCTGCTCGCCACGTGCGACCCGGGCGACACGGTGCTGGTGTCGCGCAGCCTGCACCCGCTCTATTCCCGCGCGCTGGACAAGGCGGGCGTGCGCGCCACGGTGACGCACAACGCGCTGGGGGAGATCCGCCGCCTGCTCACCGCCTTCGACGTGAAGGCTGTACTGCTGACGGTGGAGCCCGGTGAGCGCACGAACCTCGCGGTGCTGCGCGACATCGTGGCGGAGGCCGCGCGGCGCGGCATCTGGGTGGTGCTGGACGAGAGCGCCTTCTTCAACATCACCGGCGAAGTGGAGCCGCGCACGCTCTTCGAATTCCTCGCGAGGACCCAGCACGCGCCCAACCTGGTCATCCTGTACGGGCTCATCAAGAACGCGGTGTGGCCGGACCTGGAATTGACGCTGCTGCTGCCCGTGCCCGAACCGCTGCGCGCCGACCTGGAGGTGGCCGCGGAGGTGACGTACTCGCGCATCAGCGTCTTCGCGGAGTGGTTCTACGAGCGCACCTTCTCCGAACTGCTCGCCTTCCGCATGGCCTTCGCGGAGCCGGAGCCGCCCACGCCGCCCCGCGCACCCGAAGTGCCGCTGCCCCGCGCGCAGCGCATCGCCCGGCTGTCCGCCCTGCCCGCGTTCGCCCCCCGCTTCTTCCGCGAGGACGACCCGGAGCTCGTGCGCCTGGACTACGGCGAGAATGAAGGCCCGCTGCCGCTGCCGCTGGTGGAGGGGCTCATCGCGGCGGGAGTCGCCCCGCGCGCGGATTCCACGCAGACGGGTCTGGCCGAATCCGTGGCGGCCTTCCTCCTGGAGACGCGCGGCGCCCGCTACAGCGCCGAGGACGTGGTCGTGGCCCCCGGGGTCTGGCCCCTCATGCACCACCTGGGCGTGGCGCTGCGCAAGCGGCTGGGCCGGGGGCCGCGCGTGTTCCTCGTCTCGCCCTGCTACGGCGTGCTAGAGCCCACGTTCCTCGCGGCGGGCTGTGAGGTGGAGTCGGGGCCGCTCGCCACGCTGCTGACGCGCCGTTCACGCGGCGGGGCACCGGACGCGGTGGTGATGTCCCAGCCGGCGAACCCCACGGGCCACTACCTCTCCCACGAGGAGTTGATGGCGCTGGCGACGTACGTGGTGGAGCAGCGTTGCCTGTGGGTGTCGGACGAAATCTTCGGGCTGGTGAACCTCACCAATCCCACGGCGGAGACGGTGCACAGCCCGGTGACGCTGGAGGGCGCGGTGCCCGGCATCGGCGCGCACACGGTGCTCCTGGGCGGACTGTCCAAGGAGTTCGCGGCCGGGGGCCTGCGCGTGGGCTGGCTCGCGACGAAGGACCGGGCCCTGGTGGCCGCGCTGCGCGACAGCGCACCGGGCGTGCTGCACGCGCCCACCGCGCGCGCGGCGGCGTATCTGTACGCGGCCCATGCCCGGGGCCCGGACGGACAGCTGCTCTATCCGGCGCGACACAAGGCGCTCCGGGCCTTCCTGGCGAGGATGCGGCGCGACCTCGCGGAGAAGCGCGCGCTCATCGCCGAAGCGCTGCCCGACGACGGCCGCGCGGAGTCCACCGAGGCGGGAGGCCTCTTCCTCGCGCCCCCCATGACGGCCTGGCTGGGCCGCACGGTGGACGGGGTGACGCTCACGCCGGAGAACCTGCCCCGCGTCGTCTACGAGCACACCCACGTGGTGCTCAACGGCGGGGCGTGGTGCGGAGACCCGGAGCGCGTGCGCGCGGTGTTCTCCATCCCCAGGGAGAAGCTGCTCAAGGCCCGCGACCGGCTGCGCGCCTTCGGACAGCGGCTGCGCTGAGCGCGGCGCGGACTACACTCTTCCCCCATGCCCAGACTCCTCGTCCTGCTCCTCTGCTGCCTGCCCACGGCCGTGCTCGCGGCCTCCGAGTCCTGGCTGGTGACGACCGACCTCTGGGGCAATCCGGCGTACCAGACGCTCACGCTTGAGCGCGCCGGGAAGCGCCTCACCGGCGAGCTGGACGGAGACTCGCTGGAGGGCGAGCGCGTGGGCAACGACGTTCGCTTCGTCGTCACGGATGCGCGCAAGCAGACGTATGTCTTCAGCGGCAAGGTGGGCGGGGAAGTGCTGCGCGGCGCCGCGGACTACCCGGACAGCAACAACCCGAAGACGCGCGTGACGCATTCCTTCACGGCCCGACTGCTTCCCGTGCGCCCCGCCGGCCCACCGCGCGTGCATGAGTTCAAGCCCACCTCGTGGTCCAACGAGTTCTCCGCCCACCGCGAGCCGGTCCTCACGGTCTGGCCGGGAGACACCGTGCGCACCACGACGCTCGACTCGGGCGGCATGGATGAGCACGGCGTCACGCGTGCGCTCTTCGGCAATCCGCAGACAGGTCCCTTCTTCATCGCCACCGCGGAGCCGGGGGACACGCTCGTCGTCCGGCTCAAGCGCCTGCGATTGAACCGGACGTTCGCGGACAGTCTGGACAGCATCGTGGGCCGGGCTCTCACAACGGGACTCGCCGCGAAGGCGACGGAGCTGGGCAAGCCCGTGCGCTGGAAGCTGGATCTGGAGCGCGGCGTCGCGAGCCCGGAGACCCCGACGGAGCGCATGAAGCACTTCACCGTCCCGCTGCGCCCCATGCTGGGTGGACTCGCGGTGGCACCAGGGTTCGGGTCCGCGTCTCCTTCCACCGGCGACACGGGCCGCTCTGGCGGCAACATGGACTTCAACGAGGTGGTGGAAGGCAACACCGTCTTCCTGCCCGTGTCCCAGCCCGGCGCGCTGCTCTACCTGGGGGACGCGCATGCCGCGCAGGGCGACGGTGAAACGTCGCAGTACGCCCTGGAGACCTCCATGGAGGTCGAGTTCACCGTGGACGTGGTGCACGGCAAGGCGCCTCCCTCGACGCCCCGGGTGGAGTCCCCCACGCACCTGATGGCGTTGGGGCAGGGCGGCTCCCTGGACGACGCGCTGCGCTCGGCGACGCAGGGCCTCACGCAGTGGCTGGAGCAGGAGTACGGCCTCACCCTGTCGGAGAGCGCGCAGGTGCTGGGCAGCTCCGTGCAGTACGTCGTCGCGAACCTCGCGGGGCGCAGCGTGGGCGTCGTCGCGAAGCTGGAGAAGGCGCGACTCGCGAAGCTGCTCCCCGTCGGGAGGTAGGCCGCGCCCTGTTGCCTCCCGGTCCACGCGGGTGCTCGCTTTTGTGGCCTGCCAGCCCACGAGCGCTGAGCCTCTACCTCCGTCGTGCCCGTGTGGCCCGAGGGACGCGCGGCCTCCGCGTCGCCCCGGGTCCGCTGGTACGGCGCTTGAAGAGGTGAACGGGCTCCTGGATCGCCGGGAACGGGCGCGGAGTGCGCCTGGAGCAAGCGGAAGGGAGACAGGCCGATGCCGGGCCTCGTGGCGTCACTTCCGGGCGTTGAGGATGTGCTGGAGCAACTGCCGCGAGATGCGCAGCAGCTTCGCCGCGCCGCGCACACTGCCCTCGGATTTCGCCAGGGCCTCGTCCACCAGCGTGTTCCGGACGACGCCCTCCAACTGGTGCAGCGGCACCTGCCCGGCGCTCGCTCGCAGCGCGTGCACCAGGTCGGGAGGCCGCGCCAGCGTCCGTGTCCAAACCGCCTCCAGCCGTGCCAGGTCCAGGGGCTTGGGGAGGAAGGCCCGCACACCCCCGGAGGCCAGCCGGAAGGCCTGTTCGGCGGTGGCATTGCCGCTGATGGCGATGACATGCGGCAGGGGCTCCACGGCCTGCAGGTCCTCCAGCAGCGTGTCGCTGGTGCCGTCCGGAAGGCTGACGTCCAACAGCACGGCGTCCGGGGGCCGCTCCTTCAACACCCGCCGGGCCGCGGCCAGCGTCGTCACGTGGGTGATGTGCTCGGCGTGGGAGCGCAGCGCGTCCTCCAGCACCGCCGCCAGCCGCTCCGAGTCCTCCACCAGCAAGAGATGTCGCACGCGGCCCACCCCTGGAAACCTAACACCGATGTCTGAGCACCCTCCGCCGGCCACGCCGGAACAGATTGCCCACCGTGTCCTGGCGGACGCCTCCAATGACGGTGAGGCGTGGGTGAGCACGGTGCGCATGGTGTTCTGCGGGCTGGTGCTGACGCGGTTCCTGATGCTGGGCGGCATCCACGCGGAGGGAGGGATTCCGGCGGCGCTGGTGCAACTGCCCGTGCTGGGCTTCGCCATCGGAGCGTCCGCGATCGCGAGGTGGGCCGCCCGGCGGCGCCTGTTCGGTCCCCGCCTGCTGGTCGCCTCCGCCGTGCTGGACGCGGTGTTCGCCCAAGCCTCGCTGTTGTCCACGCTGGTGTGGCACGGCCCCCACTACACGGGGCTGTTGCGCATGCCCGACCCGTCCGCCGCCATCGCGGTCGTGTTCATCACCGCGCTGCGCCTGTCTCCCCGGGCCGCCTGGGCGGGCACCGGCGCGAACCTGCTGCTCATGGGAGGACTCGTCGCGCTGGACTTCCACCTCAACGCCCGCTTCGTCACCTACGGCCTGTCGGAGGTGGCGCTGCTCTTCATCTTCATCGGAAGCGTGGGGGTGGTGGCCTCCATGGTCTGTGACGTCGCCCGGCGGATGGTGCTCAAGGCGGGATGTGAGAGCGCTCGCGTGGAGAGGACCCGCCGGCACCTGGACCTGCTCCTGCGGGAGCACCATGACGTGAGGACGTTGCTGTCCTCGGCGCGGCTGCGCGCGGACCTCCTCGTCCGGGACCCTGCCAGCGCCGCGTGTTCGCGCTACGCCCAGGCGCTCGTGCAGGACCTGCGCGAGCTGGGGGACTTCGTGTCCAGCGTGAAGTCGCGCACGCTGGGCGAGCTGGCGATGATCGACGAAGCGGAGCTGGTGGATGTTGGCGCCACGCTGCACCACGCGGCGGACATCGTCCGGTCGCGCTTTGCCCACGTCCACATCGTCGTCGGGACGGAGGCGCCCGACACGCCACGAGGCCCGGCACCCCGCGCCCGCATCGTCGGCGGTGAGCGGGGCCTGTCCCATGTGGTGACCAATCTGCTCGTGAATGCCTGCGAAGGCGATGGGCTGCGAGGCGCCCGCACGGTGCGGGTGAGCGTGGAGCCGGATGGGAATCCCCTGCTCATCCGGCTGCGCGTGAGTGATGACGGTCCCGGCTTTCGCGAGGGGCTGCTGGAGGGCGCGCGCCCCTGGGGCGGCACGACCAAGCGGGACGGTTCAGGACTGGGGATGCTCCTGGTGGGAGGGCTGGTCGAGGCGAGCGGCGGCTCCCTGCTCGCCTCCAGCCTACCGGGAGGTGGCGCCCGGGTGGACGTGCTGCTGCCTTCCGGAGGCTGAGCCTTCAGCCGCGCCAGGCGTCCGGTGCCACGTCCGTCCCCAGGCCAGCCCAAAGCCCAGGTGCGCGACGAGCATCAACGCCAGCGGCTCCCGGAGGTCCTGGCCGAAGGCAGGCAGCACCTTGAGCGCCACCGCGAGCAGCGCGCAGCCCGTGAGCCCCACCACGCAGGTGCGTGTCCACCGCTCCGCGCGCTGGCTTCCGAACACCACGCCGATTCCCAGCGGAACGAGCGCGAGCGCAAGCGGGTTGAACAGCAGCAGGGACTCGCTGCCGCGCAGGGCCGCGTGTTCGGAGTATCGCGTCAGCAGCAGGCCCACGCAGCCCACCGCGCCGGACACCAGCCCGAACAGCGCGGTGTACAGCCCGAAGGCGATGCGGACTCCAGGTGTTGCCGCGCGTTCACGCCGCACGGAGAGCAGCACCGCGCCGCCCGCGATGGCCGCGCCCAGGATGAAGAGGCCCCGAAGCAGGGAGGCGCTGGCCTCTTCGTCGGAGACAGGCGTCGCGCTGGACACGGACACGTCGACGCGGTGGAGCACGAACCCTCCGTGTCCCTCCGGCGCGGAGGCGGTGTCGAGCAGTCGGGCCAGCTCCCGGGGCGCGAAGGCCTCTTCCCAGCGCGTCCGGGGGGCGTCCATGACGTCGTTCACCCAGGTCAGCAGCAGCAGTCCCAGGACCGGGTGGTGCCGGGTATGGCGCCGCAGGTGTTCGCGCCAGGAGAAGCGCGCGGGGAGGGTGGACGCCGCGCGGAGCGAACCTTCCAGGGCCTCGTCCAGCGCGTCCCTGACGCGCGTCGCGCAGTTGTTGTCGGTGGGGTGGTACGCGTAGAGGCGGTGCTCGGGACTCACGTCCCGTTCGAGCCGGGCCAGCAGTCGTCGCCGTGCCCGTGGGGTGAGGCGCAGCTCCTGCGCGGTGATGGAACGGTCCTCCCGCTGGTAGGTGGCGAACGTGTGCGCCACCGACAGGCGCGCGGCCCAGAAGGGCTGATGCCGCACGAGGAAGTGAAGCGCACTGCCCTGGCCTTCGTGCGTCGTCATCCCGTAGCTGTAGAGGACGTCGGTGCCAAGCCGCGTGTCCTCGAGCCACAGCGCGCTGTGTCCGAAGAGTTGGTGCGCCTCCTGGCCCGGACCGAACGTCACCAGCTTCACGCGCAGGTCTTCGGGATGCCTGCCAAATCCCGGGGGCAGCGCGGCTTGCGCGGAGGTGCTCCCGAGCCATCCGAGGAGGAGCATCAGGCAGAGAGGTCGGACCATGCGCGCGGTATCGCGCGGTCACCCCGCCCAGGGCAGTGCAAGAAGATTGGCAGTGTGCGCGCCGGGGGCTTCCCGGCAGGGTGTTTGAAGCCCGCGCCTCTGGGAGGCGGCGGGTGACGTGTCCGTCCCACTCCCCGAACCCCACGAAAGAGAAGCCTGTCATGACTGGAATCCGTTCCCTGGGCGCTGTCTCCCGCCGCGCCTTCGCCACCCTCGTCGCCGCCCTCGCGCTGGCCGTCGTCACCCTGTCGCCCGGTGAGGCGTTCGCCATCGATGACGCCCACCGCATCACGCAGCTCACGGTGACCATCGTCACGGGCGGGGACGACCTGCGCACCGCGAGCAACGCGGTGGCCTCGCTGCGCTATACGAACACGTCGGGCAACCAGCTCGTCACCAGCTTCAACCTGAACAACGGCGCGTCGTGGCCCAACTACTCCACGAAGACGGTCACCTTCGCGACGCCGGCCGGCATCTACCAGGGGCTGCTGCTGGACTTCGCCATCCAGTTCACCTCCGGCCAGCCGGACATCTTCTCCACGGGCGACAACTGGAACATGAACGCCATCACGGTGACGGCCCGCATGGCGGACGGCTCCAACGTCATCCTGGTCAGCCAGGCCGGCAGCCCCCTGCACCGCTTCCAGAGCGACACCAACACCCGCTGGGTCAACGCGTTCTAGAGAGCAGCTCGCCCGGTGGCACATGCGGGGCCATGAGGTAGGCCGGGGTGGGACTCCCCGGCCGGGGGAACCTCGTCGCCCTGCTGAGCGCCCCGGAGGAAATGCCGTGTCGAATTCGCGGCCCCTCGTTCGACGTGGCGATGAAGCCTCCTGGGATGCCCCCGGGAGGCGCCTTCGTCTGGACCAGGAGCCGTCCCCATGGCCATCAAGCTCGCCGTCGCCGCCCTCATCCTCCTCGTCGTGCTGGGGGCCTTCATCGCCACCCGCCCGGACCGCTTCACCATCGAGCGCAACGCCCAGGTCCACGCCTCCCCGGATGTCGTCTTCGCGATGATCAACGACCTGCGCCAGTTCGACGGGTGGTCGCCGTACCGTTTCGAAATGGCGCCGGGCCTGAGCAAGTCCTTCGAAGGGCCGGCCACGGGGCAGGGCGCCAGCTACACCTGGGAAGGGGGGAGCAAGGCGGGCTCGGGGCGCATGACCATCGTGGAGAGCCGCCCTTCGGAACGCGTCGCCCTCAAGCTGGAGTTCTTCAAGCCGTTCGCCGCGACGAACCAGACCGTCTTCACGCTCGCGCCCGTCGAGGGCGGCACCCGCGTGAGCTGGCGCATGGAGGGGGAGAACACCCTGATGGGCAAGGCGTTCTCGCTCGTCATGAACATGGACACGATGCTGGGCAAGGACTTCGAGAAGGGGCTCGCGAACCTGGACGCCGCGGCGCGGAGCGGGACGCAGGCGGCCTCCCAGAGTGCCCAGGTCGGCACGGCGACGCCCGCGTCCGCGCTCTAACCGAGCGCCGCGTACGCCGCCTTCGAGAACGCCACGGCGAAGGCTTCGTCGTCGGGGCCCGACATGAGCCGCTGGGTCAGCAGGATGGCCACCAGGTCCTGCACGGGGTCGATGAAGAACGTGGTGCCGAAGCCGCCGGCCCAGCCATAGCGACCGGCCGTGGGGGAGATGCCATCCGGCCGCGTCGTGACGCTTCCGCCGAAGCCCCAGCCGGACGTGTCCCAGAAGCCCGGGAAGAAGGGCGAGGCGGCCTTCTGCTCGGGGGGAATCTGATCCGTCGTCATCTGCTGGATGCTCTCGGGGGACAGGATGCGCGTCGCACCGTGACTGCCCTGGTTCAACAGCATCCGGCAGAAGGTGAGGAAGTCGTCGACGGTCGACATCAGTCCTCCGCCCTGTCCCCCGCCCGCGAGGAAGGCGGGAGGCTGCGACTCCGGGGCCGTCCGGGGCTCGTGCCAGACCGTGAGCGCTCCGGTGCCGGGGGCTCGCTGGTAGGTCGTCGCCAGCCGTCCCCGTTTCTCCGCCGGCACGCTGAACGCGGTGTCGTTCATGCCCAGGGGCTTGAAGAGGCGTTCGGAGAGGAAGTCATCGAACCCCATTCCGGAGGCGCGCGCGATCAGCACGCCCAGGACCTCGAAACCGGTGTGATACATGCATCGTTCTCCCGGGTGGTGGATGAGCGGCAATTCCCCCAAGCGCCGCATGAACTCGTCAGGGGTGTGGGGAATGGGGTCGAAGCCGGGCGCCACCCGCGCCGCCTGCATCGCCTTCTGGATGGGGTAGGTGTCCGGAGGCGCCATCACCGCGCCCGTTCCCAGCCGCAGCGTGAGCAGATCCCTCACCGTGATGGGCCGGCGCGCCGGCACCGTGTCGTCCAGCGGGCTGTCGAGCGCGCGCAGGACGCGGCGGTTCGCCAGCTCCGGCAGCCACCGGTCGACGGGGCCATCGAGCTGGAGCCTTCCGTCCTCCACGAGCATCAGCGTGGCCACGGCCGTGACGGGCTTGCCCATGGACGCGATGCGGAAGAGGGTGTCGCGCCCCATGGGCACGCGGGACTGGACGTCCTGCACGCCCAACGCGTCCACATGGACCTGATCCCCCCGCGCCACCAGGGCGACGAGGCCCGGCAGTCCGCCCTGCTCAATCGGGCCGCGCAGGACGGAGGTCACCCGCGTCGAGGAAGGGGCCTGTCCCGTCGGGTCTGTCGGCGTCATGTCGCGTCTCCTCCTCGTTACTGACTCTCAACGCGCACGGCGGGAGACAAGTCTTCACGGGGGCGGCACCGCGAGGCGCCGCCTGCCTGCCTGGCCTTACGCGCTACCGCTTCGCGAGGATGAAGGCCGTGATGGAGTAGCGCTGGTGCCCCTGCGCCGCGGGCAGCCACTCCGTCACGCGGTGCGGAGCGTTCACCGCCCGGAAGATGAACACCGAGTTGAAGATGGGCGGGACGCGCATCAGGTCCCGGTCGCCGTCCGGGTGCGGGAACGCGAGCACCCCGCCGAACGGCTCCTGCCAGGGACGGGTGAAGTTGTAGACGACCGCGAGCCCTTCCTCGTCCGTGTCCCGGTGCTCCGGGAACTGCTCGCCCACGTCCATGCGCGACACCTGGACCTGACGGGTCTCCAGCTTCTGGGGCCAGCCCACGAGCGCGGCGTGGAAGTCCGCGCCGTCCTCGCTCGCGAGCCACGCGCAGAAGTCCGTCAGGACGCCGGGGGCCTGCTGCGCCAGGGGCGCGATGTGCAGCGGATAGGGCCCGTGGTGGTGTCGCTGGAAGCGGGCGTCGCGGAGCGCCTGGTGCATGGCCTCGGCGCGCTCGGGCAGGAGCACGCGCTGGAGGCAGACGTGCGGCACCCGTCCACCGGAGACGAACTCGTGGCGGATGGCGTCGTGCAGCTTCGGGGAGGCGTTCGCGAGGGGAGACCACCCGGACGCGGAAGGAGGGAACGCGCTCGGCGGCTTCGCGCGAACGGGGCCGAAGACGCTGTCGGCGAAGTTCGCGACGAAGAAGCCGCTGGGGCGCTCAGGCCTTGGCGACGAGGTAGCTGGCGAGTCGGGTGATGACTTTTCCGTCGCGCGGATCATCGAAGAAGGAGATGGCGGGAGTGGGGTTGAATTCAAGGGCCACGAAGTCGCCCTCGGCGGTACGGCGCAGGTCCACCGCCGTGAAGACCATGCCGAGCGCCTTCGCGCCTCGGATGCACATGTCCCAGGCCTCCTTGGGCAGGCGGCCGGGCTTCACCTTGTCCAGGTTCTGCCGCGCGTCGACCACACCCTCGGTGGGGATGCGGAAGGCGGCCACGGGCTCGCCGTCGAGCACGTAGGCGCGGAACTCGTCGCCTTGGATCTGCTGCTGGAAGAGGACCGGGCAGTTGGCGAGCAGCGCCATCCGCTCCTCGGTGAGGTCCGCTTCGCCAATCTTCTGCACGAGCGCGCCGCCGCCCAGCGGCTTGTAGATGACGGCCTTGTGCCGGGCGACGAACTCCCGCACCGCGTCCGCCGAAGCCGTGCCCAGGCTCGCGGGCACGGGAATCTTGTGCCGTCGCAGCAGGGCCAACTGGTGCAGCTTCAGGTAGTGCAGCTCCACCGACTCCATCGGGTTGATGAAGGAACATCCGCGCTTGTTGAGCGAGCGCAGGACGGAGTGCAGCAGCGACTGACGCTCCCGCTCCGCGAGGTACTGCTCCTGCCAGCGCGGGAAGTTCCGCGCGGACAGGGCTTCGGCCTCGGGGACCGGGAGCGAGAGCCGGATGGCCTTGATGTAGAACGAGCGCAGGTCGCTGAGACATTCACCGTCCCAGAGCACGTCGCCGTCCTCCCAGCTCAGCGTGGCGGAGTCGGGCACCCGGTCGGTTTCCACGACGATGGCTCGCGCGCGTCGACGCTCCACCGCTTCCGCGACGAAGCGGGTGGCGTCATCCGTCCGCGAGCCGATGATCACGACCTTCTTCATGGACGCCATGGGGACCGTGACTCCGCCGGGAGGCTGCTCAGACCGGGCTGTCCATGCGGACCTTCAGCACGTGGGTGTCCAGCGGCTTGATGTCGATCTTCGGCGGCTTGAACGAAGGCTCCGAGGGCCCACGGATGGGGTCGTCGGAGATGATCTTCACGATGACGCCGTCATCGATGTCCTTGATGCTGCCGCCGTTACCGCCCTGGATGGGGTTGGTGGGCTCGTCCGCGATGACCTTCACGATGTGATCATCGAGCTTGAAGCCGGTGTCCCCGCCGCCCGTGACGGGGTTGGTGGGCTCGTCCGCGACGATCTTCACGATGTGGTCGTCGATGAGGCCCGGCGTCCCTCCGCCCGTGACGGGGTTGGTGGGCTCGTCCGCGATGACCTTCATGATGATGCGGTCATCGACCTTGAGGCCCGTGTTCTCGCCCTTGGCGGGGGTGGTGGGCTCATCCGCGATGACCTTCATGATGATGCGGTCATTGATCTTCAGGCCTTCCTTGCCGGCCTTCGGGGTGGCCTTCGTCTGCTCGAAGGTGTCGCCCGGGGCCCTGGGGGCCTTCTTCAGCTCGGGCGCGCCAGCCGACTTGCCCTCGGTCGTGGCGCTCTTCGGCGCGGTCTTGGGCGTTGAAACGAATCCCGTCGGCGATTTGATCTTGGTCATAGGGGGTCCTTTGCGATGGGTTATCGCGCCGGATGCCCCGGGAGTTGCTTGATTCTCCGAAGATGAGAGTCCTGCTCGCCCGCTTCCTGCCGCGCTGCGAAAGCCCCTGTGGCTACGGGGACTTGGAGGGTCGGTGGTACAGCTTGCGCAGCTCCTCCTTGGCCTCCTCGAGCGCGCGTCTGCGGGAGGCCGGGAGGGTGCGCCCCGCGCGGTTGCCGTAGAACGTGAGCATCGACATGGCGGACTGGAACGGCGTGGCCTTCCGCCGGGTGCTGCGTTCGGCGGAGCGTTTCACCGAGCGTGCGATCTCCTTCGGGGAGCGTGTGAAGACCTGATCCTCCAGCGTCATCGCGTCGCTGTGCTCCGTCACCGACTGGGACCAGCGGCGCTGCTTCGGTGAATGGGACGCGGTGGGCGTCTTCCGGGTGGCGGCTGCCATCGCGTTCTACCTCCCCGTCCGGGTCTTGCCCCGCTGCGCCGCGCTCTTCGCCGGGTCCAACGGGGCCTGCTTGGAAGCGCGTGCGGGGACCGGCTCCTCGCGGATGAACTCCCCCTGGACGGTCATGGGTCGCTTGTCCTCGCGTGGGTCCTTCCTGGCTTTGTCGGGGGGCTGCTTGTCGGGCATGGGTTCCTCCTGACGGGCTGAGCGCGCCATTGTCCAAACCTGTGGCCGCGGCGCGCAGGGACAAGGTGGGGAGCCGCGCCAGCCTTCGCACCGCCTCCCCGGGCTGCCCGTCTGCTCGTCCACCGTTCAGGGAAGAAGCCCCGTCAGCGTAGGCTCCGCGTCCATGCCTTCGCGTCGTGACTTGAAGCGCCTGAAGCCGTGGTGGGGTGTCCTGGCGCTGCTCCTCGTCTCGTGCGCGGCGCACGAGCCCACCCGCGCGGAGGACCGGAACGACACGGGGGCGAGGGAGCTGCGCGCGCGCATCTACCTGGCGAAGGGCGAGGCGGCCGTCGAGTCCCGGCAATGGGGCGTGGCGGCGGCCTCCTTCGCCATCGCTCGAGCCTCCCAGGACTCGCTGGCGGCGCGGTGGGGGCAGGGACAGGCGTCGGTCCGAGCCTCCACGTCGCGCTGGACGAAGCCGTTCGAAGGCTCCGTCCTCGCCGTCGCGTTCTCTCCGGATGGGCGGGTGCTGGCCTCCGCGGGCTACGACTCCATCGTCCGGCTCTGGGGCGTGGAACGCGGAGACCTGCTGGCGGAGCTCAAGGGGCACACGGCGGAGGTGCACGCCGTGGCCTTCACGCCGGACGGACAATGGCTGGCGTCCGCCGGCAGGCCCGGGGAGATTCGTGTCTGGGATTGGCGGCAGGGACGCCAGGTGGCGCTGTTGCAGGGGCACGCGGACGTCGTGCGAGGGCTGGCGTTCTCACCCACGGGCGACCGGTTGGCTTCCGGAGGGTTGGACAAGACGGTCCGCGTCTGGAGCCTGGCCACCGGCACGGAACACCTGCGCTTCGAACATGACGAGCATGTAATCGCGGTGGCCTTCTCCGCGGATGGACAGCGGCTGCTCTCGACGAGCATGGACCGGAGCGCGCGGGTCTGGGACCTGGAGACGCGCAAGCAAGTGCACCGCCTCATGGGCCACGAGGAGAAGGTGGAGTCGGGGGCCTTCTCCCTGGACGGGCAGCGGATCATGACCGCCGCGGCCGACCACGCCCTGCGCTTCTGGGATGCGAGGTCAGGGCAGCTCGTCGATGTCGTGCGCAACGCGGGGGATGTGTCGGCCGCCGCCATCGACCCCGCGTTCACGCTCGTCGTCCAGGCGGGATGGGATGGGCGCGTCCAGCTCGTCGAGGCGCGTGGCGGAGCCCTGGTGGAGCGGCTGGATGCGCACCGGGGCTTCGTGATGTGCGTGGCGTTGTCTCCCGACGGGCGCACCTTCGCTTCCGGCGGGATGGATGGCGTGCTGAAGGTCTGGTCCCGGCCGGGTGCTCCGCCAGACACGCTGCTTCGCGGACATGGGGCCTGGGTGGAGGCGCTCGCGTTCTCCCAGGAGCAGGAGTTGATCTCCGGCGCGGAGGACGGGCTGCGACGGTGGCGCGTCGCGGATTGGAGCCGCGTCGTTTCGAGCACGGAGGGGACAGAAGCCACGGTGTCGCTCGCCGTGAGTCCGGACCGGAAGCTCCTCGCGGTGGGCACGTTGAAGGGGCGGGTGCGGGTGTTGGAGGCCGGCTCGGGCCGACCGCTGTTGGAGCTGTCGGGTGTGAAGGGCTCCGTGCGCGCGGTGGCCTTCAGCCCGGATGGGAAGACGCTCGCCGCCGCGGGAGACCCGGACATCCACCTCTGGTCCCTGCCGGAGGGCACTCCCATGGGGCGGCTCCAGGGGCACACCGGGAAGCTCTGGGCCCTGGCCTTCGATGGGAGAGGGCATCGGCTCGCGTCGGGCGGCGCGGACATGACCGTGCGGACCTGGAACGTGGACACGCGTCAGCCGTTGCTGCGACTCGAAGCAGGGGAACGGGTCCGAGCAGTGGCGTTCACGCCGTCCGGAGAGCAGTTGGTGACGGCGGGCATGCGGCAACCCATCCGTCTCTGGAACGCGGTGACGGGCCAGCGGTTGATGGCGATGGATGAGGGCACGGTCGGGGTCCTGTCCGTGGCCCTGTCGCCTGACGGGCGGTTCCTGGCCTCCGGGGGCCTGGACGCGGAGGTGAAGGTCTGGGGCCTGCCCTCCGGGGAGCTGATGGGGCGGATGGGAGGACAGCAGGGCTTCCTGTCGGCGCTGGCCTTCTCACCCGACGGCGCGGTCCTGGCCTCCGCGGCCTCCGACCGGACCGTGCACCTGGTCGGGTTCCAGGCCCTGGCCCATCCACCCCCGGCGGGGACAGGGATTGAAGACCTCCTGCGACGCCATGGGCTGGTCTGGGATTCCGCGCGGTTCCTCATCCAGTCCCGCTGACGGCCACGGCATCAGCGGCCCGTGCGCGTGGCCTCCGGTGCCGGGAGCTGCTCAGCGAGCGGCGGAGGCGGGGCCGGTGCCTTGCGACGTCGCCCGGGCGTACAGGTCGCGCTTGAAGCCCATCGAGAAGAGCACCAGGGTGATGAGGTACACGGGCTCGATGAAGAAGAGCAGCGGGCCGCCCAGGGACAGCCCGTGGGTCTTCTTCTCGAAGACGACGTGCGCGCCCACCACCAGCGCGAACCGCACCACCATCACGCCCACCGCCACGCCCACGGCGGTCCCGGTCGGAAGGCGTGCCACCGCCTCGGCGGCCGCGAGCGTGGGCAGCAGCGGCAGCGCCATGAGCAGGCCGGCGGTCCACTCCAGCGTCACGGCATAGAGGACCACCGCGAGCACCAGCAGGTGCGCGGCGGTCAGGGACACTCCAGGCACCGGGAGCCGCACCCAGCAGAGGGGCACGAGCAGGGAGAAGGTGAAGAGGTAGGCGCCCACGAAGTGCACGGCGCGGCTCACGCCGTTCTCGTGCAGGGGCAGCCAGGGGCGCAGCTTGTCGGCGAAGCTCATGGGCGCTGAACCTAGGCGATTGGCGCGAGGGGGGCATCTCCGGGCCCGGAGAATATCGACCCCTCCGGGCGTACCTGTGGGGCCGCACACGCCGTCATGGCCCGAATTCCGCAAGACCTCGCTGGCGGCAGCCCCTGGAACGGTGGCTGCCGGCGCGATGGGCGCGTGCTTTTGGGTGCATGGGATTGGGTTTCGATGCCGACACGCGCTGGTGGAGACAGGCAATCCCTGGGGACTGGTGAGACATTGCGGCGAATTCTGCGTGAAGGGCGTGAGAGGACTTGCCGGGAAAGGCAGGCGAAGTCTGCCGGCAATGTTCGCGGGTTCCAGGCAGCTATTGCCGTGAATGCATACACGGGTGCCGCTCACGACAGGCAGGTGTAATCTGCTGTCGATGGAACTCCAAAGGCAGGCGTAATCTGCGCTTTCCAGCGCCCTCTCTAGAGTAGTGCTGGTCAAGTCCAGTTACATGGAATTAAGCGGATTAAGTCGCTTGATACGAGATTTCCGCTATCGCTCTGGCTTTTCTGATGTTATGTGCTGCGCAACCCGGTTGCGATGAGGCAGTCCGCCGGGGTGGCCCGTCATGGGTCGTGGTTCCAGAGGGGGAGTGATGGGAAAACATTGTAGCGGTATGGGGATGCAATCGACGACCGCCTGACGAGCCACCTCTGGAGGGGCGCTCGGTAGCGCACGCGTTCTCCCTTCCAGCGGGCTCCAATCCATTGCCAGAAAACCGTGGCCGGTCTGGACGTGTCTCCAGGACGGACCGCCATGTGCTTCGCCGTGTCGTGGGTGCCTTGGGGGCGCTCACGTCGCTGGCGCTGACGGACCCGTTTTATCTCGAAGGAAGCTGCCTGCTATGTGCGGATTCATTGGCGTCTACCAGCGTACTCCCTCGTCTTTTGACGACCGGGCCCTCATCACCGCGCTGACCACAATCCACCACCGCGGCCCCGATGAGCGCAGCCTGTGGCATGACCCTGCCGGCCGCGCCGTGCTGGGACACGTCCGCCTGAGCATCATCGGTCTGGACAACGGCAAGCAGCCCATCGTCGCGGATCAGGGCGACCTGGCGCTGGTGGTCAACGGCGAGCTCTACGACCACGAGCGGATCCGCCGCGAACTCCAGGCGCTCGGCTGCGAGTTCAAGACGGACTCCGACAGTGAGATTGCCCTGCACCTGTACCGCCGCTCCGGCCTCGCGGGCCTCAAGCAACTGCGCGGCGAGTTCGCCATCCTGCTGTTCGACCGTCAGCGCCGCCTGATGCTGGCCGTGCGCGACCGCATGGGCATCAAGCCGATGTTCTACGCCCAGCACCGGGGCGCCTGGTACTTCGCGTCGGAGATCAAGGCCCTGCTGGCCGCCGGGGTCCCCGCGGAGTGGGACGAGGACGCCTACGCGAGCCGCGCCTTCTATCTGCGCGACCACACCCTCTTCAAGGGCGTGCGCAGCGTGCAGCCGGGCTGCTGGGTGATGGCGGACAGCGGTGGCCTGCACCACGGCCGCTACTGGGACATGGAGTTCGCCCGCCAGGACGCGCCGGATCCGTCCGACGAGCAGGGGATGATTGAAGCCGTGCGCGCCGCGGTGGAGAAGTCCGTGAGCCTGCGCCTGCGCGCCGACGTGCCCATGGGCGTCTACCTGAGCGGCGGCATTGATTCCTCCGCCATGCTGGGCGTGGCGACGCAGTTGTCCGGGCAGCCGCTGGACGCGTTCAACCTGTCCTTCACGGACATGGACGACTACGACGAGAACCGCTTCGCCCGGCTGGCCGCCGAACACAACGGCGCGCGCTTCCACACCGTGGCCGTGTCCCAGGACGACCTCGCGGACAACTTCGAGCAGGCCCTCTGGCACAACGAGACGCCGTTCTTCAACGCGCACGGCGTGGCCAAGTACATCCTCAGCCAGACGGTGCGCGACGCCGGCATGAAGGTCGTCCTCACCGGCGAGGGCGCCGACGAGGTCTTCGCCGGCTACCCGCACTTCCGCCGCGACATGCTCCTGTACAACCCGGAGCGCCAGGACCCGAAGCTCGTCACCCAGCTGCGCCAGCGCATCCAGGAGAGCGAGAACGGCTACCAGCGGCCGGACATGCCCCAGGACATCCACTGGATGGTGGAGCAGTTGAGCCACGGCGTGTCCTGGCTGGACAACCAGGCCGGCTGGTTCAAGGCGCTGGAGGCGCTGTACCGCAAGGACTTCCGCGACCGCTTCGAGGGCACGGACCCCTACCGCCAGTTCTACGACCGCCTGGACCACCGCAACCTGGAAGGCCGCGACCCCGTCCACAAGTCCATGTACCTGTGGGCCAAGTCCTACCTGCCCAACTTCGTGCTCACCACGCTGGGCGACCGCATGGAGATGGCCCACAGCATCGAGGGCCGCGTCCCCCTGTTGGACCACCACGTCGTGGAGCTGGCCTGCCAGATGCCCGTCTGGATGAAGGTGCGTGGCTCCACGGAGAAGTACGTGTTCCGCGAGGCGATGAAGTCCTACCTGCCGGACGCGCTCTACAAGCGCAAGAAGCACTACTTCCGCGCGCCCCCCTCCACCCTCCAGCAGAAGGGCCGGCTCTACCAGTTGGTGCGCGACGTGCTGAACGGCTCGGAGCTGGACTCGCTGCCCTTCTTCGACCCGGTCCGCGTGCGCGACCTGCTCCACCGCCTGCCCCAGTTGAGCGTCCATGAGCAGGGCCTGTTGGATCCGATGCTGATGGAGCTGACCAGCCTCTGCCTGTTGCAGAACCGGTACTCGCTGAGCTCCTCCAACTCCCAGCCCCTGTGGAGCGCCCGCGAGGAGGCGGCATGAGGGTCGCCATCATCGGCGCGGGCCTCAACGGCCTGGCCTGCGCGGTCATGCTCAAGCGCCTGGGCATTGACTGCGTCGTCTTCGAGCGCGGCAAGGGACCCCGGGACTCGGGCACGGGCATCTACGTATGGCCGCAGGCCATGCAGGTGCTGCGGTTCGTGCTCAAGGACCGGAAGTTCCTCTCCCGGGGCCAGCCCATCGAGTTCCTGGACACGCACGACAAGCACGGCCGGCTCATCCACAGCCAGCCGGTGCGCCCGGAGGGCCTGGGCCTGCCCGCGCCCGCGATGATGTTCCTTCGCACGGAGCTGTTCCGCCTGCTGGCGGACAGCCTGGAGGAGGACGACATCCACTACGACATGGGCTGCGAGCGGCTGGAGAACCTGGGCGACCAGGTGCGCCTCACCTTCACCAACGGCCACCGCTTCGACTTCGACCTGGTCGTGGGCGCGGACGGCGTCTCCTCCACGACGCGAGGGTTCGTCAACCCGGGACTCCAACCGCATGACACGGGGCTCGTGGCCAGCCGGGGCGTGGTGACGTTCGACTCGCCCCTGCTGCACTCCGACCGCTGTCAGATCTTCACGTCCCACCACTCGCGCGTGGTGACGTATCCGCTCAGCAAGGCCAGCTCGCTGCGCTACTGGTTCGCCGCCTACCAGCACAAGAACCAGCCCCTGCTCAACCGGCAGGGCCTGCTGGAGCTGTTCGCGCAGCTTCCGGAGGACCTGCTGCGGATGATGGCCATGACGCCGGAGGAGGACATCCTCACCCACAAGCTCAAGGCGCTCACCGGCGAGGGCCAGTGGTTCCGGGGCCGCGTGGTGATGCTGGGCGACAGCATCCACGCGATGCTGCCCACCCTGGGCTACGGGCTGACGCTGGGGCTGGAGAACGGCTTCATGCTGGCCCAGGCGCTGGTGGGGCACTGCGACGAGGACCTGGAGACGGCGCTCAAACGCTACGAAATCCGGGCCGCCCGGCGCTCGCGCGAGATGCTCCAGGTGATGAACGACTTCACCCAGCTCTACTACTTCGAGCCGGAGGGCGAGGTGTCCCCGGCGCGGTTGTCCCCCATCGTCCAGCGCTTCCAGCACCTGGCGCAGACCACGGTCTTCTAGGTGGGCACGGACGTGATGACAGAAGCATTCCGGGAGCAGGTGCGGGCCTTCGTCAACGACCACGTGCGGCCTCACGTGGACGTCTGGGAGCGCGAGGGCGCGTACCCGCTGGAGCTCTACCGGCAGGCAGGCAGGGCGGGACTGCTGTCGCTGGGCAAGTCCCCGGAGCAGCTTCCCGACGACCCCCGGGCGCTCGCGGTGCTGGTGGAGGAGCTGACCCTGGGCGGCGCCCAGGGCATCACCATGGGGCTCGCCTCGCACTTCGTCAGTCTCAAGGCCGTGCAGGGCAGCAACGCGGAGGTGGCCGCCCGGGTGGTGCCGGCGGTGCTCAAGGGCGCCCAGGGCATCGTCCTTGCGTTGACGGAGCCCCAGGCGGGCTCCGACCTGCGCGCCTTCGAGTGCCGGGCGGAGTCGCAGGGGGGCGAGTACCGGCTCACCGGGGAGAAGCGCTTCATCTGCAACGGGGGCCGCGCGGACCTGCTGCTGGTGGGCGCGGTCCACGAAGGGGCCCTGGGGCTGTTCCTGGTCGAGGCCGCCGCGCCCGGCCTGAGCAGCACGCGGCTGGCCTGCCTGGGCTGGCGGTGCCTGCCGCTCGCCGCCCTGAAGTTCGAAGCGACGCCCGCGCGCCTCCTCATCACCGGACGCGAGGCGGGGCGCCTGCTCCAGCAGTGCCTGCAACAGGAGCGGCTGAACCTGGCGGTGATGGCGGTGGCGTCCGCGGAGCTCGCGCTGCGCGATACAGTGGCGCACTGTCGCGCGCGCCGGGTGGGTGGCGAAGCGCTGCTGGACAAGTCCGTGCTGCGCCAGCGCCTGGCGGAGCGGCACTCCGAATTGAGCGTGGTGCGGGTGTACGTGGAGCAGGCGGTGCGCTGGCAGGCGGAGGGACAGTTGTCCCCGGCGCAGGCCGCCATCGCCAAGAACTCCGCGGTGGATGTGCTGGAGCGCGTCGCGCACGACGCGGTGCAGTTGCAGGGCGCGCACGGCTGCGTCGAACCGGCCCTGGTGGAGCGCATCTATCGCGACGCGCGGCTGCTCGGCATTGGCGGGGGCGCGCGCGAAGTCATGCTGGAAGTCATCGGACGGGCCTTGTGACGGGAGACACCATGAAGGACGTGAGTGAACACGCCCGGGCGCACTCGCAGGCGCTGCTGGAGCACGCGTACCAGCGCTACTGCGGCCTGCGGTTGATTGAGCAGCGCCCAGGCTTCTGCCAGTGCCGCCTGCGCGTCACGGAGGCCATCGACAACCTGAGCCACACGCTGCACGGCGGGGTCATCTACTCCATGCTGGACGTGGTCAGCATGCTGGCCACCCTGCCGCTGCTGGGGCCCGACGAGTACGCGCTCACCAACAGCTTCAACAGCATGATGATGTCGGCCACCCCCCTGGGCGCGGAGGTCCTCTTCGAGGCGAGCGTGCTGCGCAGCGGCCGCAACCTCATCTTCACCCAGAGCCAGGCCTGGAAGATCGCGGACGACGGCCAGCGCACGCAGATCGCCTCCGCGCAGTTGAGCAAGTTCCGCATGCGCGTGGACTGGCAGGACGGCGCGGCCCGCAAGGGCTGAAGTCGGCCGAGCTTGGGCCGAGCTTGGGCCGAGCTTCAGCCGTGCTTCGCCACGGCGTCGTGACTCCAGCCCGTGTCGCTCGCGAAGCGCCGGGCCAGGAAGTCCACCCACGCGCGGATCTTCGGCGTGATGGTGCGTCCCGGCGCGTGCACGGCCCAGATGGACAGGTCCGGCAGCGCGTGGTCCGCCAGCACCTCCACCAGTTGACCGCCGCGCAGTTCCTCCGCCACCGCGAACAGCGGGAACTGCCCGATGCCGGCATGCCCCAGCACCGCCGTCTTCAGGGCGAGGCTGCTGTTGGCCTGGAAGGGGCCGGTGGTCTCCACCAGGGACTCCTCGCCGTTGGGCCCGCGCAGCTTCCAGGCGGTGCCGGAGGCCAGGTAGGTGTACTGCACGCACCGGTGCTGCCGCAGGTCCTCGGGCCTTCGCGGCGTGCCGTGGCGGTTCAGGTACGCGGGCGTCGCGCAGATGACGCGGCGGCTGGACGCGAGCTTGCGGGCCACCAGTGACGAGTCCGGCATCTGCGCGATGCGGATGCAGACGTCGAACCCGTGCTCCACCAGGTCCACCACGCGGTCATCCAGTTGGATGTCCAGGTCGATCTCCGGGTAGCGCTCCAGGAACTCCGGCATGGCCGGCACCACCTGCATCAGCCCGAACGTCATCGGCAGGCTCACGCGCAGGCGCCCGCGCGGCTTGCGCCGCAAGAGCAGCACCTCCGCCTTCGCCGCCTCCAGCTCCTCCGTCATCCGCTGACACCGCGTGGCCAGCGCCCGCCCCTCCGCCGTCGGGGACAGCTTGCGCGTGGTGCGGTGCAGGAGCCGGACGCCCAGCGTGCTCTCCAGCAGCATCACCTGCTTGCTCACCGTTGCCTTCGACAGGCCCAGCGTCTTGGCCGCCACCGTGAAGCTGCCGGTCCGCACCACTTCGGCGAACGTGAAATAGGGCGCGACGTGCTCCATTGGTCACCTCCAGGAAACAATCCTTTTCCCTCCTGCGCGTAGTGTCCAGTCATCAACCCGCTCTATAGGGAAGTCATGGTTTCCCGAAGGAAGGTCCTCGGGGTGCACGTGGCGCTGTTCCTGGCCGCGACGGCCTGCACCCCTCCCGCGAATGAAGTCCCCCGCGCCGAGGCGCCGGGCGTATCTCGCGTGCTTTCCTCCTCGGCGCCGGAGCCGTCCTTCCGGCTCTCCGCGCGCAAGGGGCCGCGTCCGGAGACGACCGACGCGCCTCCGGGCACGCCGCTGGCGCACCGGCAGTTGAGCCAGCTGTCGCCCACGGACATCCAGGAGCGGCTCTTCACCCGCGCGGCGGCGCTGCCGGACGTGACGGTGGCGCCCAGTGGCATCTCCGTGCCGGGGGCGCGAGCGTTCTGGCTGCGGCCGGAGTCCGTGCGCGGGCCGCGGGCGGCGTTCCAGGTGGGCACGGAGTTCGCGCACATCCACCCGGCGGAGGACGGCAGCCTGCACCTGAAGTTCCCGCCGGACCTGGCGCGGCAGGTGTTCCAGCAGGGCTGGGGCATGCCGCATCCGCGCTCCGGAACACCCATGCTTTTCGGACCTCGCGACGCGGACGAGCTTGAGGTCGTGTGGCAACTGCTGTTGCGCTCCTACGCCTGGGCCCATGACGGGCAGGTGGTGGGAGTGACTGTCGAATGACGCAACCTGAACTTGAGAAGAGGCGGAACATGAAGATCCTTGTCACGGGCGCGACGGGCTACATCGGCGGCGCGGTGGTTGATGCGCTCAAGAAGGCGGGCCACCAGGTACTGGGCCTCGCGCGTTCCGAGGATGCGCGCAACAAGCTGACCGGCCGTGGCGTCCAGGCCGTGGCGGGCGACCTCGCGGACACCGCGGGGCTGGCTGCCCTGGTGAAGGACCTGGATGCGGTCGTCTGGACCGCGACGACCAACAGCGAGGCCGTGGACGCGCCCGCCGTCGCGGCGGTGCTGGAGGCGCTCAAGGGCACGAACAAGACGTTCGTCTACACCAGCGGCGTCTGGGTGCACGGCGACACGCGCGGCACCGTCGTGAACGAGGACACCCCGCTGAGCGCGGCGGCGCTGGTCGCCTGGCGCCCGGCCGTGGAGCAGCGCACCCTGAGCACGCCGGGCGTGCGCGGCATCGTCATCCGCCCGGGCATCGTCTACGGGCGCGGCGCCGGCATCCCTTCCATGCTCAGCGCGTCCGTGAAGGACGGCGGCGCCGCCCGCTTCATGGGCACGGGTGAGAACCACTGGCCGGTGGTGTTCGTGGAGGACCTGGCGGACCTCTACGTGCGCGCCGTCGAACAGGCCCCCGCCGGCACCGTGCTGGTCGCCGTGCAGGGCCCGCCCCTGAAGGTGAAGGACATCGCCGCCGCCGCGAGCGAGGGCGCTGGCGCGGGTGGCAAGACGGTCGCCTGGCCGCTGGAGGAGGCGCGCAAGCAGTTCGGCGCCTTCGCCGACGCGCTGGTCCTGGACCAGAAGTTCTCCGCCGAGCGGGCGCAGTCGCTCCTGGGCTGGGTGCCCAAGGGCCCCGGCATCATCGACGAGCTGCGCAGCGGTTCCTACGCGCGGCGCTGAAACAGGCGGCTTTCGCCCGCGCGCCGGTGCCTCCAACACCGACGCGCGGCGGAGCGGCTCCTGCCGGAAGCGAGGGCTTCCGGCACAGGCGGGAGGGTGGGCGTCGAGGAGCGTGGGGGTTGGGGCCCCCGTGCGAAGCGCCGACCTGGAGTCAATGACACACGCGCGCAATCCCATCCACCGCGTCCGCGGTGCACGGGAGGCGTGCGCGGGAAAAGCAGTCAACCGAAGGACATGAGGGGGCAGTCATGCAGGTCGGCCTGGAAGCAATCGGTGTCGCAGTTCCGGACACGTACGTGGAGCTGGCGGAGCTGGCGATGGCGCGTGGGGTCGCGCCCGGCAAGTACGTGGACGGCCTGGGCGTGACGCGCATGGGCGTGCCGCTGGTGGACGAGGACACGGTGACGCTCGCGGCCCGCGCGGCCCGGATGGCGCTGGAGTCGGCCCGCTGCTCGCCCGAGGACATCGGCCTCCTGGTGGTGGGCACGGAGACGGCGGTGGACCACTCGAAGCCGGTGGCCTCCTACGTCCAGGGCCTCCTGGGCCTGTCCACGCGCTGCCGCATCTTCGAGACGAAGCACGCCTGCTACGGCGGCACCGCCGCGCTGCAGCTGGCGCTGGACTGGGTGCGCTCCGGCAGCGCGAAGGGCCGCAAGGCGCTCATCGTGTGTTCGGACATCGCCCGCTACGGCGTGGGCACGCCGGGTGAGCCCACGCAGGGCGCGGGCGCGGTGGCGATGCTGGTGTCGGACCATCCCAGCCTCGTCGTCCTGGAGGAGGGCAAGACGGGCGTCTACTCCAAGGACGTGATGGATTTCTGGCGTCCGCTGTATTCGAAGGACGCGCTGGTGGACGGGCACTACTCGGTCCAGTGCTACCTGGACGCGCTGGAGGGGGCGTACCGGGCCTACCAGGAGGCCGCGGGGGACGCGGGCGGGGAGGGCGCCTACAGCGACCGCTTCGCCGCGCTCGTCTACCACGTGCCCTACGGGAAGATGTCCCGCAAGGCGCACCGGCACCTGCGCACGCTGGACGGGGACGCCGCGCCCGACGCGAGCTTCGACCGGCTGGTGGGCAACAGCCTGGTGATGCCCTCGCAGGTGGGCAACATCTACACGGGCTCCATGTACCTGGCGCTGGCCAGCCTCCTGTCCTCCGCCACCGAGGACCTGACGGGCAAGCGCGTGGGCCTGTTCTCCTACGGCAGCGGTTCCTGCGCGGAGTTCTTCAGCGGCGTCGTGCAGGACGGCGCGCAGACGCGCGTGAAGGCCCTGGGCCTGGAGGCGCGGCTGTCACGGCGCCGCGCGCTGTCCATCCCCGAATACGAGGACGTGATGCGCGCGCGAGAGCACCTGGACGAGCGGCCCGCCGCGGACGCCGCCGGCACGGGCTTCCGCTACCAGGGCACGCGCGACCACAAGCGCATCTACGCGACCTGATTCCTGGCGGCCCTCCCGCGAAAGGCGGGAGGGCCCCGTGATTGTTTCCCATTGGAGAGCAACACCATGACGTCGTTCCTCAAGTCCCTCGCCTTCGTCTCCGTCCTCGCCGCTCCCTCGCTCGTCGCCGCCACCGAGTACGAGATCCACCCGACGAACTCGTCCGCGCTCTTCTCCGTCAAGCACATGATGGTGTCCAACGTGCGGGGCTCCTTCTCGAAGGTGACCGGCACGGCGAACATCGACGAGAAGGACCTGACGAAGTCGACGGTGGAGGCCGTCATCGACGCGACGACCGTCACCACGAACGACACCAGCCGCGATGAACACCTGCGCGGAAACGAATTCTTCGACGTCAAGAAGTTCCCGACCCTCACCTTCAAGTCCACCAAGGTGGAGAAGTCCGCTGACGGCTTGAAGCTGACGGGCAACCTCACCATCCGCGGCGTGACGAAGCCCGTGGTGCTGGAGGCCGAGGGCTTCACCGTGGAGTCCAAGGACCCGTACGGCAACCTCAAGCGGGGCGGCAGCGCCACCACGAAGATCAACCGCAAGGACTTCGGCCTGACGTGGAACACGGCCCTGGAGACGGGCGGCGTGGCGGTGGGCGACCAGGTCTCCATCACGCTCGAAATCGAGCTCGTGAAGAAGCAGCCGACGCAGCCGGTGAAGTCCGCCGCGAGCACCACCCCGTAACGCCGCCGTTTCTTTGGGCGGTCTACCCCTCTTCTCCAAGGGAGTTGGCGTCATGGCTCGCACCACCGCGCATCCCCCGGCCAGCCGTCAGGTCGGTCTTGAGAATCGGCGGCGGCAGTGCGCCGCCTGTGGTGGGCCGACGCCCGCCGACTACCGTGCGCGCCGCAACGTGGTGACGCTGAACGGCGTCGTCGCGCTCAAGGTGCAGGTGCGGGTGTGTCACCGCGAAGGGTGCTCCCTGCGCCTGAAGGCCATCCGCGCGGAGGAAGAGGGGCTGTGGGTCCTGCCGGAGCACGAGTTCGGCCTGGACGTCATCGCGCTCATCGGGGCGCTGCGCTACCAGGAGCAGCGCAGCGTCCCCTCCATCCACGCGGCCCTGCGCGCGCGGGACGTGCCCATCTCCGAGCGCAGCGTCACCAACCTGTTGGACCGGTACGACGAACTGCTGGCGCTGCGGCTTTCGGACTGCCTCCGGCTCAAGGCGGTGACGCAGAAGCTGGGCCGGGTGGTGCTGTCCATGAGTGCCCTGCGCCCGGAGGTGGGCCATCAGGTGCTGTGGGTGGCGCGGGAGTGTCTGTCTTCCGAAGTGCTGGCGGCCTGGTGCCTGCCGGAGCAACGCGCGGAGGAGCTGGTGCCGCGCTTCCAGGAGATGGCGCGGTCGCTGGACGTGCCCGTCGTTGGCGTCGTCTCCGATGGGCAGGGCCCCGTGGTCCGCGCGGTGACGGCGGCGCTGCCGGGGGTTCCGCACCAGTTGCGCCAGTCGCACGAGCGGTTCGACGCGGCGCGGCCCCTCCCCGAGATGGAGCCGGAGTCCGGGAAGGTATTAACCGCCCCTGCCTCCGAGGCGTGCCCGGACGCGCACGTCGTCGCGGGGATCCCCGCGGAGCGCGAGGCGTTCGCCATGCTGTGCATGGCCGCCCTGCTGGGCCGGGACCTGCTGCCGGAGCTGCTCCAGTTCGGCGCCGCGCTCTCGCCCGTGGGCCTCTGAACCTCTTTTCCTTCTTCCTTCACCCCGCGGTCCCCCTTCATGAATTCCTTCCTTCGCGCCCTCGGCGCCGCCGCGTTCCTCCTCGCCGCCCCGGCGGCCCTCGCCCAGGGGCCCTCGCCGCGTCCGCCCAATGCCCTGCTGTATGAGACGTATGCCTATTCCGGGTCGCTCAACGGGCAGGCCACCACGGTGTTCGCCCCGGCCGTCTCCGGCTCCATCGCGCTGAGCGACCGCTTGAGCCTCAACGCCGCCTGGCTCTTCGCCTACGCGCCGTCCCGGTCCGGCGGTCCCACCGCGTTCCAGGCGGGCAATCCCTCCGTGGGCCTGGGCGGCGTGCTGAGCGACGACGGCGCGTTGAAGGTCCGCACGGGTGGAAACCTGGTGCTGCCCTTCACCCTCATCACGGACCCGGACGACTTCGGTTCGGCGCTCCTGCGGCGCGCGGCCACGCTGCGGGGCAACAGCGCCTTCAGCCTGGTGAACCCGGGCCTGCTCGGCCTGACGCCGTGGGTGGACGCGACGCTGAAGACGGGGCGCTTCCGCTTCGGCGTGGACGGGCGCGTCCCCATGTCCGCGCAGCTCTCCGAGAAGCGCGGGCAGCGGGTGGACGCGGTCTTCCAGTTCTCCGGCACCGCGGCCATGGACGTCACGTCCCACGTCCTGGTGGGCTCCACCTTCCAGGCCATCTACCTGGCGACGGCGGTGGAGGGGGCGGACCCCACCTTCCTCGCGCTCATCCCCCACGCGCGCTTCTACGGTTCGGCGGGCTTCGTGGAGGCCCGGCTGGTGATGAACCTGGATGCGCCGCTGGGCTTCGCCTTCTCCGACAACGGGCTCTGGGCGGCGGCGCTGGCGCTGGGCACCACCTTCTGATGAGTGACCCCGTCCCGATGAATGTCCCCTCGCTGGTCGGCTCCCGGCTGCGGCAGTGGGGGGACGCGCCGCTGCTCCTGCTCATCGCCACCGGCATGTTGCTGGGCAGCATGCTGCCCATGTCCCGGGTGGCGAGAGCGGAGGGCTGGACTCCGCTGGCCTTCGCCTTCTGGCCGGCGCTCGGCAGCGGGCTGGTGCTGGCGTTCGCCGGCGGCCGGAGCGTGACGGGCACCCCGGAGGCGCGGCCGGTGCTGCTCTACAGCCTGATTGCCGGCGTGCTGAGCGTGGCCGTGCCCAACAGCGTCACGTTCATCGTGATGCAGTTCGTGGGCACCAGCGTGACGTCGCTGGTGTACACGCTGCCGCCGCTGTTCACGTATGCCTTTGCCTGGGGCCTGGGCATCGAACGCTACCGACCCCTGCGGCTCGCGGGCATCGTGGTGGGCCTGGTGGGCGCGGCCATCCTCGTGCTGGGTCGGGGGAGCGCGGCGGGCACCGGGTCCTCCTGGTGGCTGGCGCTGGCGCTCTGCACGCCCATCAGCATCGCGGCGGGCAACGTGTACCGGAAGCTGCGCATGCCCAAGGGCGTGCCCGCGAGCCTGCTGGCGGGGGGGATGCTGCTGGGCGGGGCGCTGGCGCTCCTGCCGCTCCTGGTGATGAACGGGGGCCTGCAGCGCCCCGGGATGGCGGGGTGGAGCGTCATCCTGGCCCAGTGCTTCTTCACCAGCCTGGGCTACCGCGTGTACTTCCATTTCCAGAAGGTCGCGGACCCGGTGTACTTCAGCCAGTTCGGCTACGTCGTGTCGGCGACGGGCGTGCTGTCCGGCCTGCTCTTCTTCAACGAGCACCTGACGCTGCCCATGCTGCTGTCCATGGGCGTCATCCTGGCGGGCATCGCCATGGTGAACGCCCGGACGGCCTGAGCGTCAGCCGGAGGCATTCAGCGCGGCGTTGCGCGCGTCGGCAGCGGCGCGGACCAGCCGCGAGCCGACCGCGATGTAGCCGGGGTGGCGCACGTAGTCTGGAAGCATCTCCTCCGAGGTGCGCTCGTGGCGCATGTCGAGGGGCTGGATGTTCCGGGCGGCCAGCGCCAGCCGCTGCGTCCGCCAGGACAGCCCCGCCTGCTCCATGACGCGCACGAAGTCGTTCATCTTCTGGACGAGCGCCGCCTGTTCGAGCACCTGGGGGCGCATCGCCTTCGTGTAGCCAGTCCGGGGCTTGTAGTCCTTGCGCAGTTGATGCAGTTCCTGCGCACGCCGCGCCGTGAGCCGCTCCTGGAAGCGGGCCTCGGGGTCCGTGAGGAGCTCCAGCGCGTCGCGGCCCATGGCCTCGTAGAAGACGGCGGTGGTGTTGTCGCGTGGCACCTTGCCTTCGAGGAACCGCACGTAGCCCCGCAGCGCCTCCAGCAGCTCGCGCTCCGCGACGTCCGTCGTCAGAAGGGGTAGCTGGCGCGATTCCTCCACCGGGACGAAGGCTTCCATGGGGACGTGGGGGGAGGCGTCGGCGCGCTCACGGCGGAGCGCGTACCCGACCTCCCGGTCGCTGAAGACGAGGACGAAGTCTGGCTGCCGGGGGAGGGGAGGCGGAGGATTGTTGAGGACCCAATCCGCCGGGTCCGGTGTCCAGAGCACCCGGAGCGCGACGAGCCTCCGGGCCTTCAGCGCGTCGACCCAGGCGTAGAAGGACGGTTCGAAGCCTCCGTCCAGTGCGAACCCCTGGAAGTCGTCCGGGCCCCGGTGGATGGCCGCGCCTCCGGGGTCGTCAATCACCTGGGCCTGGAGGTCAATCCCCCGCAGCCGCGCGTTGCCGACGATGGCGAGTTGGGGGACGTAGTCGTACAGGGGCAGGGGCATGGCGTCCTCGGAACGAAGTCTAATGCGTGCCACGAGGCGGGTGTATCCGCGCGTGAGCGGAC
The DNA here is from genome assembly GCF_026626765.1 of Corallococcus sp. bb12-1. NCBI lineage: Bacteria > Pseudomonadati > Myxococcota > Myxococcia > Myxococcales > Myxococcaceae > Corallococcus > Corallococcus sp. bb12-1. Next base: position 129,417 of record NZ_JAPNJZ010000021.1, read on the forward strand.
CGCGGGCATCGGGAGCCCGGACGGTTAACAAGCCAGCGTGGTCATGGAGCGCCGATGTGCGTCCTTCGGGACGACGAAAGGCAGCATCCCCATGTTGACCGAAGCAGCAGCAGCCGTGTCGGGGCGCCCCCTGGTGCCCCCGGCGGTGGGTCGGGTCCGGTTCGACGCGTTCAAGAGCCTCTGGCTCTGGGCCATGCTGGTTCCGGGCCTCGTCTTCGGAATCCCCGCCGTGACGCCCGCGACGCTCACGGCGTCCCTGGTGATGGCCTTCCTGACGCTGTGCCTGGGGCACTCGGTGGGGTTGCACCGGGGCGTCATCCACCGGACCTTCGAGGCCAGCCCGGCGGTGCGCGGGGCGCTGCTCTACCTCTTCGTCCTGAGCGGGCTGGGCGGGCCGTTGTCGTGGGCGCGGCTGCACGCGGTGCGCGACTACTGGCAGAACCAGGAGGACTGTCCGCCGTACTTCGCCTACCGGCACTCGGTGTTTCGCGACTTCGTGTGGAACCTGCACCTGCGCTTCGACGCGGCGGATGACCGCGCCCTCGCGCGGCTTCCACCGGGCCTCCTGGAGGACCGGTGGCTGCGATTCCTGGAGTGGACATGGCCCCTCCACGTGCTCGCGCTGGCGGCGGTGACCTTCGCGGTGGGCGGGGCGGGCGCGGTGGCTGTCTTTGTCTGTGCGCGGACCGCGGGCGGCATCCTGGGGCACTGGTTCGTGGGCTACGCCGCGCATGTCTGGGGTGAGAAGCGGCATGTCATCCCGGGCGTCACGGAGAGCGGGACCAATGTCTGGCTTCTGGGAGTCCTGTCGTTTGGCGAAGGCTTCCACAACAACCACCACGCGTTCGCCAGCTCGGCGCGGATGGGGATGCGGGCGGAGGAGCTGGACCTCGGCTGGCTGAGCCTGCGCGCGCTGGAGGCCTGCGGGCTGGTCCAGTCGCTCCAGGCCTGGGACCGCCCCGCGAAGAATCGCAAGGGCGGTCAAGCCGTCCCCGGGGGGACTGGGTAGGTTTCCTCGCACGGAGCTGCACCTGCCGCTGGCCTCCAGGCCGCGCTGTCAGGCGCGGCCCGGGCCCGCCCGCGGGACTCAGCGCAGGACGGAGAGTCCTTCCTGGAGGTCCTTGTGCAGGGCCTCGCTCAGGATGAAGCGGCCGCCCTTGCCCACGAGGTGCGGCTTGAGCGTCTTGCCGTAGTCGCCCACCTGGGCATCCTTCTTGACCTCGCGCCAGGTCTCATCGTCCGTGATGAGGGTTTCCACCGCGAGTGTGCCGAACTCCACCTGGTGGCCCTCCTCGATGAGGATCTTCGCGCTCAGCGTCCCGCCCACGTGCAGGGTGTCATGGTCGAAGGAGTTGGCGTACAGCACGTGCGCCACGTCCAGGTTCCCCGTGACGTGCACCTCCGAGCCGCAGACCATGTCCCGCGCGCGCAGGTTTCCCAGGACGTAGAGCTTCGAGTAATCGTCCTCGTTCTCGAAGGAGTCCGCCAGGCAGCCGGCGACCGCCATGTCCCCGTTCACGATGACGACCTCGTTGCTGTCGAGCTGGAAGTCCCCCGGCATCGCGAGGTTGCCCCGGTGGAGCACGAACTGGAGCTGGTCGTCGTCCTCATCGAACGGGGTCGCGAGGATGTCCGCGAGAAGCTCGTTCGCGCGCTTGCTGTCGATGGGTTCAAAGTCGTTGGACATGGGGGGACCCTAGCCGAGAAGTCCCGCCTTTCGGAGGCTGATTCGCGGCGTAAGCCCCTATCCCGGTGGCGTTTGGAATCACCGGACTCCGCGAAGAACAAACATAGACGGTCTCGGCGCGTGAGAAGTCGCGAACCGGACGAAAGACATCGCGCTGACACACGCGATTGTCTATAGACGTGCGGACTCGTCGCTGAGGCTCACGAAGCCCCGACCCCGGCCCATCCCCGGCCCGTTTGGAGGCTTCGGTTGAAACGCTCGCACTCGTTGGTGTTCCCTACATCCGTACTCTACTGGTTCTTCGCGGGGCTCGTGCTGAGCTACCTGGTGGTGGCGGCGCTGCTCGCCCCCGCGGGGGTGCACCTGTTGCCCCTGGACATGGTGGTCAGCCTGCTCCAGAGCCGCATGGGGTTCTTCATCCTGCTGTTCGGCCTGCCCTGTGGCATCTACCTCATCGGCTGGCGGGCCAGCGACCTCTTTGTCTGGATGCGCGCGCCGCACTCCCTGTCGCTGGACGACCAGGGCCTGCGCGCGGGGGAGGTCCGCATCGCCTGGCGGGACGTGGAGTCGGTGCTCGAAATCCAGAACCACGACCGCATCGTCCTGCGGCACCGGGGCGGCAGCTACAAGCTGCGGCTGAACCTGTGGAGCGACGCGGAGGCGCTGCACCAGGGGGTGATGGAGCACGTCGTCCCGGAGCTGCTGGAGCGCGTGAGCCGTGAGGTCGCCGAGGGGCAGTCGGTGCGCTTCGGGCCGTTGACCCTGGACGACGCGGGGCTGACCCACAAGGGGCGCCTGCTGCGCTGGGAGGAGATCGAGAGCATCCGCGTCCAGGATGAGTTCGACACCGGCGTGTCCACCCGCGAGCTGGTCATCGTCGCCCAGGGCAAGCCCCGGAAGATCGACGAAGCGAAGATTCCCAACGCGCCAGTGCTGCTGGCCTACCTGTCAGACCGCCTGGCCGGCTGACCTCCACCCCCAACACCGGGCATCACCACATGGAAATCTACCGCAACCCCCAGTCGAAGAAGAAGGCCGAACAGCCGCACGCGGTCTACAACTCGCGCCTCAAGCTCATCTCGGGCGCGGTCATCTGGGCGCTGGCGCTCGCCTTCTTCGGGGCGCTCACCTACCGGTCGCTGGGGGAGACGGGCGCGATGGCCTTCTTCGCCGTCATCACGCTGGCCGCGGGCTGGATGTTCTTCAACTGCGTCAAGGGCCTGGGCAGCCTGGACAAGCCCGCGCTGCTGATCGGCCGGGACGGCATCCGCTTCAGTGATGGCGTCCTCATCGCCTGGGACGAGATGAAGGAGAACCTCTACGTCGACCAGAGCTACATGGGCATCCCCATCATGAAGATGGTGCAGATCAAGACCACCCTGGCGAAGCCCAAGGTGAAGAAGCAGCGCGTCTCCGCGCTCGCCATTGACAGCGACGAGTACCTAGCCCTGTGTGACAACTACAGCCAGGGCGTGATGCCGGCCACCACGCGCTGAGTGCGGGTCAGTGGAGGTGCGAAGGCTTGTCTGTCTTTCGTGCCATCTCCCCAGTTGATACAAATCATCTGCCATTTGCCGATTGTGGACATGTCTTGAGTAAGTGAGGGTGTCGCCCTTCCACGGAAGAAGGGCACCCCTCATGGCCACCGCGACCGCAGCTCCTGGCAAGACGCTTCTCACCCCCAGCGACCACACGCTCATCCTCATCGACTTCCAGCCGCAGATGGCGTTCGCGACGCACTCCATCCACGCGAACCAGCTGCGCACGCACGTGTCGCTCATCTCCGGGGCGGCGCGGGTGTTCAATGTGTCCACCATCCTCACCACCGTGGCGGAGAAGTCCTTCTCCGGTCCGATGTTCACGGAGCTGAAGGACGCGTTTCCGGAAGAGGTGGCCATCGACCGGACGTCGATGAACACCTGGGAAGACCCCCGCATCGCGGAGCGGGTCAACGCCATCGGCAAGTCGCGCATCGTGCTGGCGGGCCTCTGGACGTCGGTGTGCATCGTCGGTCCCGCGCTGTCCGCGTTGGATCAGGGCTTCGAGGTCTACGTCATCGCCGACGCGTGTGGTGACGTCTCCACGGAGGCCCACGAACGGGCGATGGAGCGGATGATCCAGGCAGGCGTGCGGCCCATGACGTCGCTCCAGTACCTGCTCGAGCTTCAGCGCGACTGGGCCCGGAGCAAGACGTACGACGCCGTCGTGAACCTCGCGAAGGAGTCGGGCGGCGCCTACGGCATCGGCCTGCTCTACGCCAAGACGATGTTCAACGGGGGCGAAGGCGGTCACTGACCTGCTGGCCCTCCGGTCATGAAAATCTACCTGGTGTCGATCGCCGCGGGGACGCTGATTGGCTTCCTCTACGGTCTGCTCGGTGTCCGCTCCCCCGCGCCGCCTCTTGTCGCACTGGCGGGACTGCTGGGAATCCTGATTGGAGAGCAGCTGGTGCCCGTGGGGCGCCGGCTGCTTCGCCGGGAACCGCTCACGGCGGCATGGCTCGCCGAGGAGTGCGTTCCGAAGGTCACCGGTGTACCCCCCGCGCCTCCGGGGGAAACCCCGCCCCCAAGCCCCAACCCCTGAAGGGACACGCCGCATGCCCCCCGACCTCATCCTGCACCACGGCCGGTTCACCACGCTGCTGCCTGGCGCCTCCGAAGCCGAAGCCGTCGCCATCACGGACGGCCGGTTCTCCGCGGTGGGGGCGGCGAGCGACCTCCTCAAGTCGAAGGGGCCGGACACCCGGGTCATCGACGTGGGGGGCCGCCGCGTCATCCCCGGCCTCATCGACAGCCACACCCACGTGATTCGAGGCGGGCTCAACTACAACCTCGAATTGCGTTGGGACGGGGTCCGGTCGCTCGCGGATGCGATGCGCATGCTGCGCCAGCAGGTGGCCGTCACCCCCGCGCCCCAGTGGGTGCGGGTGGTGGGCGGCTTCACCGAACTCCAGTTCGTCGAGCGGCGCCTGCCGACGCTCGAGGAGCTGAACGCCGTCGCGCCGGAGACGCCGGTCTTCATCCTCCACCTGTACGACCGCGCACTGCTCAACGGGGCGGCGCTGCGCGCCTGTGGCTACACGAAGGACACGCCGAACCCGCCGGGCGGTGAAATCCAGCGCGACCGGCACGGGAACCCCACGGGGCTCCTGCTCGCGAAGCCCAACGCGCAGCTGCTCTACGCGACGCTGGCCAAGGGGCCGAAGCTGCCCCTGGAGTATCAGGAGAACTCCACCCGCCACTTCATGCGCGAGCTGAACCGGCTGGGCATCACCGGCGTCATCGACGCGGGCGGTGGCTTCCAGAACTACCCCGACGACTACGCCGTCGTGCAGAAGCTCGCCGACGCGGGCGAACTCACGCTGCGCATCGCCTACAACCTCTTCACCCAGCACAAGGGCGAGGAGGCCGCCGACTTCCGCACGTGGACGAAGCAGGTCCAGCCGGGGCAGGGCAACGACCACTTCCGCCACAACGGAGCGGGGGAGATGCTGGTCTTCTCCGCCGCGGACTTCGAGGACTTCCGCGAGCCGCGCCCGGAGCTGCCGCCGGACATGGAGGGCCAGTTGGAAGAGGTCGTCCGGGTGCTGGTGGAGAACCGCTGGCCGTGGCGCCTGCATGCGACCTACGACGAGAGCATCTCGCGCGCCCTGGATGTCTTTGAGAAGGTCCACCGCGACATGCCCTTCGGGGGACTGCACTGGTTCTTCGACCACGCGGAGACCGTCTCCGAGCGCAACATCGACCGCATCGCCGCGCTGGGCGGTGGCATCGCGGTGCAACACCGGATGGCCTACCAGGGCGAGTACTTCGTGGAGCGCTATGGCGCGGCGGCCGCGGCCCACACGCCGCCCATCGCCCGCATGCTCGCCGCCGGGGTCCCGGTGGGGGCTGGCACGGATGCCACGCGCGTCGCGTCCTACAATCCGTGGGTGTCGCTGTCGTGGCTCGTCACCGGGAAGACCGTCGCGGGGACGTCGCTGTACGGCGAGGACGCGCTGATCGACCGGGAGACCGCGCTGCGGCTCTGGACCGAACGCAACACGTGGTTCTCCTCGGAGACGGGCAAGAAGGGGCAGCTCGCCGTGGGGCAGCTCGCGGACCTGGCCGTGCTGTCGGCGGACTACTTCAGCGTCCCGGCCGATGAAATCTCCCAGCTGGAGTCCGTGCTCACGATGGTCGGCGGGAAGGTCGTGCACGGCACGGGAGGTTTCTCGGGCTTCGCGCCGCCGCTGCCCCCGGCGATGCCGGACTGGTCTCCGGTCCGGAGCTTCGGTGGGTATGCGCACGCCACCGCGCAGGTCCGGGAGGCTCACGTCGCGGCTCCGGGACACGCCGCACCGCATGATTGTGGCGTGCATGCGCATGGCAAGGCGGCCTGGCGGCGGCCGGTGCCTGTCGCGGAGGACCCGACGTTCTGGGGCCTCCTGGGCTGCTCCTGCTGGGCGTTCTGAGCGAAGGGACGCGGGACGCCTTCATGCTCAGCCTTTCACGGAGCGGATTCTTCCTCGGCGTCTCCGGGCTGCTGGGCATGTCGTTCGCGGCCCGGGCGGAAGACGTCCCCGAGCCGCGCGCGGTGCCCCGGTATGCCGCGATCCGCTACCTGGAGGACTGGTCGGATCCCCTCTTGCGGCCCGGGGAGGATCCGTTCGACCGCGTCAAATACGTCCCCCTGGGGGACAAGGCGTATCTCTCCTTTGGGGGCCAGCACCGGCTCCGCTATGAGCTGACCGAAGGGCTGGACGGCCCGCTGTCGCAGAGCGTCCTGTTCTCCCGCAACCTGCTGCACGTGGACGCGCACGTGGGCCCCCTGCGTGCCTTCGTCCAACTGGGAGGGCACTACGCGCTCGGGGCTCCCGCCCGTGATGAACCGCCGGGCAGCGACCTGTTCGACGTGCAGCAGGCCTTCGTCGAGTGGAGCGCCGCGAGCCCGAAGGCCCGCTTCGTGGCCCGCGTGGGACGCCAGGAGATGTCGCTGGGGTCCACGCGGTGGGTGAGCACCCGCGACGGAACCAATGTCCGTCAGGCGTTCGACCTGGCCCGCCTCACCGTCACGGGTGACGGCTGGAACGTGGAGGGCTTTGGCGGCGTGGTGCCGCGGCTGGAGCGCGGCGTGCTCGATGATGCTCCCGCGTGGCGCAACCGGTTCTGGGGCCTCTACGCGACCGTGGCCGTGCTTCCGCGAAAGCAGCTCTCGCTCGACGCCTTCTATCTCGGGCGCGACCGTCCATCGGTGACCTATGGCGCGGTCGAAGGGCGCGAGGTTCGCCACATGCTGGGCCTGCGCGTGTTCGGTCAGACCGAAGGCGGCCTCGAGTACATCGGGCATGCGCTCATCCAGGCAGGCACGGTGGGCGACGCCGAGGTCCTGGCCTGGGGACTCGCGGGAGGACTGTGGCAGCGACTGTCATTTGCTCCGTTGCGGGTGGGCGTGCGTGGGGATGCACTGAGCGGTGACCGGAACGCGGACGACGGACGGGTCTCCACCTTCCATGCCTGGTTTCCGAACCAGACCTTCTTCAGCGCCCTGCCGTTGATCTACCCGTCGAACCTGTACGAAGTGCATCCGCTCGTGCAGTGGGACCTGGACGCCGTCACCCTGGAGGCGGGCTGCGTCTTCTTCTTCCGGCAGTCGGTCCAGGACGCTGTCTACACACCGCCGGGAGACGTGCTCGTAGCGCCTTCGGATTCGCGGTCGCGGTACACCGGTGCGCAGCTCTCACTGTCGCTTGGCTACCGCGCCACGCGTCACCTCATGTTCAATGCGGAGTATTCGCACGTCGTCGCCGGGCCCTCGTTGAGGGCGGTCACCGGACGGGACGTCGACTTCTTCGGCACCTGGACGACCTTCACCTACTGACCCACGGCACCGACCTCCCAATGACTCCCAGCCTCACTTCCAAGTCCGCATGGGTTCCCGCCGCGCTCGCGTTCGTCGCGGGCTACGCGGACGCCGTCACCTTCGTCGGCGCGGGGGGCATCTTCTGTGCGCACGTCACCGGCAACTTCGTCGTGCTCGCGGCGGACCTCGCGCGCAACGCCAACGCGGACGAGTGGCTCAAGCTGTCGACCTTCCCCCTCTTCGTCCTGGCCGTCTTCGGCGCCACGCACCTGCACCGCCGCCGGGCGGAGGGGTCCGCGCGCCTGCTCCTGCTCCTCCAGGCGGTGGCCTTCGGGGCAGCGGCGGCCGTGCCCCTGTTCGTGCAGGGCACGGCGGCGCACAAGGTCGTCGTGGTGTTCGCGGTCATCGCCATGGGCATCCAGAACGCGATGCACCGGGTGGCACCCTCGCTGGGGCCGATGACGACCGTGATGACCGGCAACGTCACCCAGTGGTTCGTGGAGAAGGTGATTCCGGGCGCCCCGGAGAACGCCGGCAAGCACCGCTCGCTGGGCTTCATCATCCTGGCGTTCGCGCTGGGCTGTCTGGGGGGTGCGTTCGGCGTCCAGCACCTGGGGTTCGCGTCGTTCCTCGTCCCCGTCGCCCTGGCGCTGTGGGTTCGCAGCCGGTTGTAGGAGGCCCGCTCGATGCCAGACACCGAAAGGCCGGACAACGCCCGGCTCGAAGCGTTCAGCGATGGCGTCTTCGCCGTCGTCATCACGCTGCTGGCGCTGGACCTGAAGCCGGAGCTCACGGAGTCCGCCCGGGATTCCCGCACGCTGCTCTGGCAGTTGGCGTCCCGGTGGCCCACGTACCTGGCGTTCGTGGCGAGCTTCAGCACCGTCCTCATCATGTGGATCGACCACCACGGCATCCTGAAGTTCGCGCGCCGGGCGGACACGCCGGTGCTCTTCGCGAATGGGTTCCTGATGCTGCTGACCACGCTGGTGCCGTTCACGACGTCGCTGCTGTCGGCCCACCTGATGGAGCCCTCTGGCTCCATGGCCGGTGCCCTCTATGCGGGCCTCTTCGTGCTCATCAACGTGGCCTACAACCTGCTGTGGTACCTGCTCCAGCGGCAGCATGCTCCGGATGCGCTCGAACACCGGCTCACGTGGCACTACCGCCTGGGGTTCCCGGTGTATCTGGCGGCGACCGTCGTCGCGCTCTGGAGCCTGCCGCTGAGCCTCGCGCTGTGCGCGGGCATGTGGGCCCTGTGGAGCGCCAACATGCGGCCGGTGCACGACGGCGTCTGACTCACCCCGTCCGCTGGCGGCGGGCCTCGCGCGCGCAAAGCTGGGTGAGCTGCTCCAGCAGCCAGTGGTGCGCGGGGCCGAACACGGTGTCGCCGCGGTAGATGGCCAGCAGCTTGAGCGTGTTCTCGTGGGTGCCCCAGGCCATGGGCCGCAGGGCCACCAGCCGGCCCTCGCGCAGGTCGTCGCGGATGAGATGCTCCGGCAGGTTGCCCCAGCCCAGGCCCGCGCGCAGCATCTCGTGCTTGGTGTAGAGGTCGCCGACCCGCCAGGTGCGCGGCGACAGCCCGGCCTGGTCGGAGATGCTCGCCTCGTCGCATTCGGAGAGCACGATTTGAATCGCGTCGACGAAGTGCCGGTTGGCGATGCGTCCCTTGAAGGCCGCGAGCGCATGGGTCGGGCTCACGACGGGGAGCACCCGGATGGGCGACAGCGCCTGTGCTTCGAGTCCCCGGGCCAGCCCCGCGGGGTTCACGACGCCCAGGGTCGCCGTGCCGTCGAGCACGCGAGCGGAGACGGCGGACATCACCTGCGTGTCCACGCGCAGGTCGACCGCGGGGAACTCCCGGGTGAACGCGGCGCACAGGTCGATGAGCGCCTTCACGGGGAAGAAGGCATCCAGGCACAGCGACACCGACGCTTCGAGCCCCAACGTCATGCCGGTGGTGAGCCGCCGCAGCCCGTCCACTTCGGAGAGCACGCGCCGCGTCGACGCGAGCACCGCCTGCCCCTGGGGCGTCAGCGTGGCCACCTTCGTCGAGCGATCCCACAGCGGCACGCCCAACTGCGACTCCAGGTTGGCCATCGCGGTGCTGATGGCGGACTGCACCCGGTGAAGCTTGCGCGCCGCCGCCGAGAAGCTCCCCTCCTCGACGACGGACACGAAGGCGCGAAGCTGGTCGAGCGTGACGGGGTCGAACATCCCCGCCCCATCTCATGAATCGATGATGGGGCGCAAAGGATTGCCGGTTTGCGTGAGGGTCCTGCCTTACGCCGGCAGGGTGCCCTGGCCGGTGGCCAGGATGTTCGAGAAGCTCTTCACCTTCTGCACGTAGGTGGCGTCACCCGTGCCGGCGGGGATCGCGTCCGGGTTGCTCTTGTCCACGCCGTTCGGCCCGGAGTTGTAGGCGCGCAGGGCCAGGTCCATGCTGCCGCCGAACTGCTCCTTCATGTCCTTCATGTAGCAGGCGCCCGCCAGGATGTTCGTCTCCGGGTCGGAGAGGTCCTTGCCCTGGAGTTCGGGGTGCTTCGCCTGCAGTTCCTTGTACGTGTTGGGATTGACCTGCATCAGCCCGGTGTCCGTCAGGCCATTGCCGCCGTTGGTGGAGATGGCTTCCAGGTTGCCGCGCGACTCCTGCCAGATCTGCGCGGCCAGCACCTCCGCCGGCACGCCCGTCTTGGCGGACGCGGACTCGATGGCGCCCCGGAACTTCTCCAGCCCGGGGGGCAGGTTGCCGCCCAGCTTCGAGCCACCCGTGGCTCCGTTGCTGCTCGTCGGACCCGTGGTTCCGCCGGTGCTCGTGGGAGCCGCGGTGTCGCCGATGTCCGTGGGGGCCGGGGTTGCGCTGGTGTCCTGCGCGGACGACGGACCCACGGGGCTGGGGTTGAGCTCCACGGGCGACGGGCTCGTGCAGTCCTGCGGCGTGAAGCTGCTGTCGGAGAAGGGCTGCGCATCCGATTCCCCACCGAGGCTGGGGACGTCCTGGGCCCCTTCCGCGCCCTTCATTCCTTCCAGGCCACCCACCAACTGCGCGAGCGTGTTCAGCGCCGTCAGGGTGTCCTGCAGCAGCTTGCCCAGGGCCTGCTTGTCCTTGCCCGGGCCCATGTCGAAGCCGTCCTGCCGCAGGGCCGCCATCCTGGAGCCCATCTTCTGGGAGGAGGCGGAGGCGTCCGTGGCGCCCGAGAGGATGGCGGGGCGGGCCGCGGAGTCGGTCCGGGCCTGGGTGCGCGTGAAGGAAGACGGGCTGTTGCGAAGGGACGAGATGCTCATGGCAGGGGGCTTTCCAGAAGGGGTGGGAGGCCAGCGTGCTTCGATGCCGGAACCCATAGCAGCGGCCGTGCCAGCCCTCGCGGGGCGCCCGGTCCACGGGCAACCCCTGGATTTGTCTTGGGTTGGCCCTGCCACCCCGGAGGCGGTGGAGCCTTGCGCCCTGGTGACTCCTGTCACCGGCCGATGTTCCCCGTCATCAGCGGGCGCCGGGCCTCACGCCGCGTCCAGCGGGAGCACCAGCGTGAACGTGGCGCCTCCGCCTTCCGTGGGCGCAAGGCGGATGCTTCCGGCGTGCGCCTCCGCGATGTGGCGGGCGATCCACAGGCCCAGGCCGAAGCCGCCGTGGTGGTTCGCGGGAACGGCGCGCTCGAAGCGTCCGAAGATGCGCTCCTGGTCCTCCGGCCCGATGCCCTCTCCGTGGTCCACGACCGTGAGGGCCGCCTGGTCCCCCGTCCGCTCCACGGTTACCTCCACGGGCTTGCCCGCTGCGAACTTGAGCGCGTTGTCGATGAGGCAGTCGATGAGCTGGTGCAGCCGCGCCGGGTCGTAGTGGCCCACCACCGGCACGGGTGCCTTCACGGTGAGGAGGCACTCCGCACGGGCGGCCTTCTCCCGCGACTGCTCCACGACCGTGGTCGCCACCTGCGACAGGTCCACGTCCTCCCGCGTCAGCTCCAGCGGGCCGGTGACGAACTCCGACACGTCCACGAGCTGTTCCACCAGCCGTGACAGGCGGTGGAGCTGCTTCTCCGTCGTGCGGGCCTTGACCCGCAGGATGGCGGGCGACGCTTCGGCCTGGGCTTCGCGGCTCAGGCCCTGGACGTTGAGGGACAGGGCGCTCACGGGCGTGCGCAGCTCGTGGCTGACGAGCCGGAGGAATTCGTCCCGCACCCGCACGGACTCGCGCAGCGCTTCCTTCTCGAACTCGTTGCGGATCACCTTGCGGCGCACGCGGGCCATGTCCAGTTGGGTGCGCACCCGCACCAGGAGCTCGCGCGAGGAGAAGGGCTTCACCAGGTAGTCATCCGCTCCCGTCTGCAGGCCCTCCACCGTGGACTCATCGCCCGCGCGGGCGGAGAGCAGGATGATGGGGATGGCGCGCGTGCGCTCGTCGGCGCGCAGGGCGCGCACCAGGCCAAAGCCATCCATCCGGGGCATCATCACGTCGGAGAGGATGAGGTCCGGTGGCTGGACGCGCACCCGCTCCAGGGCGTCCAGCCCGTCCGTGGCGGTTTCGATGTGCTGGAAGCCCTGCCGCAGCAACCCGGCGACGTAGGCGCGCAGGTCGGCATTGTCGTCGACGAGGAGGATGCGGGAGCGCGCGAGCTCCGCGGGCATCTCCACCACCGGGGCCCTGGACGGCGTGATGTCCTGCATGGCCAGGTCCGCAACCTCCGCGGACCAGCGATGCGCCTCCTCGACGAAGGGCGCGGCCCCGACGGCGGACACGCGCGGCGGGGACTGGCGCTCGACCCGGTCCGGGGGCAGGTGGGCGAACCCCTTTGGCATCCGCAGGGTGAAGGTGGTGCCCTCCCCGAACCGGCTCTCCACCGCGACGGTGCCCCCGTGCAGCTTCACCAGCTCCTGCACCAGCGCCAGGCCAATGCCCGTTCCCTCGTGGCTGCGGCCCTGGGTGACGCGGACGCGGTAGAACCGCTCGAAGACGCGCGGAAGTTCTTCCTCCGGAATCCCCACCCCCGTGTCCTGGACGGTGAGGACCGCCTGCGCGTCCTGCCACTGGAGCCGCACGCGGATCTCACCCTGATACGTGTACTTCACCGCGTTGGAGAGCAGGTTCAGGACAACCTTCTCCCACATGTCCGGGTCCACGTAGATGGGCTCGGGCAGGGGCGGGCAGTCCACCACCAGCTTGAGGCCCGCGCTCTCCACCGCGGACTGGAAGGCGCTCACGAGGCTCGTGGTGAGGGTGGACAGGTCCGTGGGCACGTAGCTGGCCTGGGCCCTGCCGGCCTCCATCCGGGAGAAGTCGAGCAGCGTGTTGACCATCTTGTACAGGCGCAAGGCGTTGCGCCGCACCAGGTCCAACTGCTCACCTTCCAACGACTGGCCCGCCCTGGACAGCGCGTCCTCGACGGGGCCGAGGATGAGCGTGAGCGGCGTCCTGAATTCGTGGCTGACATTGCTGAAGAACGCGGTCTTCGCCTCGTCGAGCTGGGCCAGCTCCTCCGCCCGCTGCTTCTCCTGTTCGTAGGCGCGGGCGCTGGAGACGCTGGCGGCGAGCTGACGCGCCAGCAGTTGCAGGAAGCCCCGGTACTCGTCATCCAACGCACGCAGCGGACTGAGGCCGGCCACCAGCACGCCGGTGGTTTCGCTCTCCGCCCCCATGGGCACCGGAAGCACGAGGGCGCGCGTCGTGGGTTCGGGCCAGGGTCCGCCGGGAAGGGGGCCGAAGCGCGTGGCCAGGTCGTCGACCAGCGCCTCCTGCCTCGAAAGCGCGACGCTCGCCAGAGGCCAGGACGCCGCGTCGTCCGGCAGCACTTCCAGGGGGGCCGCGGCCACGCCCCGCGCGAGGCCCGCGCAGCTCACCAGCCGGGCCTTGTCCTCCCGGACGACATAGAAGAGCGCGAAGGGCAGGTCGTGGGCCGCGTGCGCGAGGACCTCCTCCAGCGAGCGGAAGATGGCCTCGACCTTCTTGTCGAGCGCCGTGCGGATGGACAGCTCCCGGAGGATGGCGAGCCGGCGGTCCCCGACGACCTGGCGCGTCGCCTCGCTCGCGATGGCGAAGAGGCCAGCGATCTCCCCCGACTCACCGATGGTCGGGTTGTAGGACCAGGTGAAGTAGGACTCCTCCCGCAGGCCTCCCGGCCGCCTCGCGAAGTTGACGTTCCCGTTCTCGATGAACAGGGGTTCGCCCGTTTCGTGGACGCGCATCATCAGGGGGCCCAACTGCCCCCATTCCTCCGCGAGCGCCTCGTTGCCCCGGGCGCCCACGGTCTGGGGATGCTTCGCGCCCAGGATGGGACGGAACGGGTCGTTGTAGAGCATGCGCAGCTCGGGACCCCAGAAGAGGATGATGGGGTAGGGCGAGCGGAGCATCGTGCTGACGGAGGTCCGCAGCGACTGGGGCCAGTCTTCCAGCGGGCCCAGGGAGTTGGTGGACCAGTCGTGCGCTCGCAGCAGGGAGCCCATCTCGCCGCCCGACTGGATGAACGCCTCGTCCCGGCCTGGCTTGCGTGGCGGCTGGCGTTGCACGGGCGAAGCCTCGCGCGTCACGGCTTGTGCTCGCGGTTCGGCGGGGAGGGAGACCCAGAAGGTGCTGCCCCGGCCTTCCGCGCTCTCCACCCAGAGCCGTCCTCCGTGGCCTTCCACGATGCCCTTCGCGATGGCGAGGCCCAGGCCGTGGCCCTCCCGCTGCTTCTGGGCCGCGTGCCAGTAGCGGTCGAAGATGCGCGCCTGCGCTTCCTCGGAGATGCCCGGACCGGTGTCCGTCACACCGAAGCGCACGCCCCGCGTCCCGGGTTCCGCTTCCACCCTCAGGCCCACGCTGCCGCCCGGGGGCGTGAACTTGATGGCGTTGGACAGCAGGTTGCCGAGCGTCTGGAGGATGCGCTCCTTGTCGCACCGCAGGACGCGCCCGGGCTCCAGGTCGACGGTGAAGCGCAGGCCCTTGTCGGTGGCCTGCGGCTCGAAGAGCTCCCGCGCCTCCCGGACGAGCTCCTCCACCGTCTGCGGCCGCACGTCGATGGAGAGCGTGCCCGCGTCGATGCTCGCCAGGTCGAGCAGGTCCGCGATGAGCATGTTCATGCGGCCCACCGAGCGGCGGATGGAGTCGGTGTGCCTGCGCAGCCGCGTCTCACGCTCGTCGTGGCCCAGGGCCCGCTGGAGCATTTCGGCCGCGGTGCCGATGGCGGTGAGCGGCGAGCGCAGGTCGTGGCTGACGACCGCGAGGGTCTCCTCCCGCGAGCGGGTGGCCAGCCGGGAGGCTTCGAGCAGGCGGGTGGTCTCCTCCACGTGCGTGCGCTCCGCCTGGAGGACGTCCTGCCGCAGCCGGGACACCGTGAGCTGCGATTCGACGCGCGCGACCAACTCGTTCGCGGAGAAGGGTTTGACGAGGTAGGCGTCCGCGCCGCTGCGCAGCCCTTCGATGGTGGCCTCCTCGCCCGCGCGGGCGGACAGGAGCACCACCGGGATGGTCCGGGTGCGTTTGTCCGCGCGCAGGGCCTGGACCAGCTGCGTGCCGTTCATGCCCGGCATCATCACGTCGGAGAGGATGAGGTCGGGCGGGTTCGCCCGGGCCGCTTCGAGCGCCTGGAGGCCGTGGGCCGCCGTCTCCACGCTCCAGCGCGGCGCCAGCAGGCGCGTGAGGTAGTCGCGCATGTCGGCGTTGTCATCCGCCAGCAGGATGCGGGCCCTCGCCTGGACCGACGTGGGCGTCGCGGCGGCAGGCGGGGGGGAGGCCCCGTCCCCGGTCCACTGGAACAGCTCCGCGAGGAACGCCTCCGGTCCGCCGCGCGGAGGAACGCGCGTGCCGTCCGTGTCCCCGTGCCTGGCGGGCAGGTGCGCGGAGCCCGTGGGCAGGCTCACCGTGAAGGTGGTTCCCGTGCCGGGGGCGCTGCGCACGCCCACCGTCCCGCCGTGCAGCTTCACCAGCTCCTGCACCAGCGCGAGGCCAATGCCCGTCCCCTCGTGGCTGCGGCTGCGGACCCCCTCCACGCGGTGGAAGCGGTTGAAGAGGCGGGGCAGCTCCTCCTCCGGGATGCCCACGCCGGTGTCCTGGACGGTGAACTCCACGCGCGAACCCTCCCACTTCAGCGCGACGCGGATCTCCCCTTCGAAGGTGAACTTGAAGGCGTTGGAGACGAGGTTGAGGACAACCTTCTCCCACATCGTTGGATCGACGTGGATGGCTTCGGGCAGGGGCGGACAGTCCACCGCCAACCGGAGGCCCGCGGATGTCATCGCCGAATCGAAGCTGCTGACCAGGTCGGCCGTGAGAGCGGAGAGGTCGGTGGGGACGAAGGAGGCCTGGGCGCGGCCCGCTTCGATGCGGGCGAAGTCGAGCAGGGCGTTGACGAGCTTCTGGAGCCGCAGGCCGTTGCGGCGGACCCGCTCCTGTCGCTCGCGCTGGGGGGGCGGAAGCGGTGCCTCCGTGTCCGCGAGCCCGTCCTCGACGGGCCCCAGCATCAGGGTGAGGGGTGTGCGGAACTCGTGGCTGACATTGTTGAAGAAGGCCGTCTTGGCGCGGTCGAGCTCCGCCAGCGCCTCCGCGCGTCGGGTCTCCTCCTCGTAGGACCGGGCGCTGGCGAGGGAGGTCGCGAGGTTGCCGGCCACGAGGTCCAGGAAGGCGCGGTACTTCGGATCGCGTCCCAGCAAGGGGGCCAGCCCCACCACGAGCAGCGCGGCGGGTCTGGCGTCGCCGGGCCGGGCCACCGGCAGGACGAGCGCCGAGGTGGGCGTGGGGCGTCCCTCGTGCGAGGGCAGGGCGCCGAAGCGCTCCTGGAGGCCCTCCACGCGCGCTGGCTGGCCCGTGCGCACGACGGAGGCGAAGGGCCACGGCGCTTCCGGGTCGCCGGTGAGGAGGACCTCCTGGGGCCAGGTCGGGCCGTCCGCCCGGAAGGGGGTGTGGGCCGTGAGGTGGGCCGCGGTCCCTGGCGCGTCGAGCAGGTAGAGCGCGGCGAACGGGATGTCCGAGGCATCCTCCGCCAGGGCCTCCATCGCCCGGGCGCAGCACTCGGCGATGCTCTGGGTGCCCGTCGTGCGGGCCGCCATCGTCTGCAGCAGGGTGATCCGCCGTGCATCGAGCACCTGGGCGGTGGTCTCCGCGACGGCGGTGAAGATGCCGCCCAC
This sequence comes from Corallococcus sp. bb12-1, assembly GCF_026626765.1. Taxonomy (NCBI): domain Bacteria; kingdom Pseudomonadati; phylum Myxococcota; class Myxococcia; order Myxococcales; family Myxococcaceae; genus Corallococcus; species Corallococcus sp. bb12-1. The sequence goes on from NZ_JAPNJZ010000021.1 coordinate 146,035, forward strand.
GCCGCCACCCTCCTCGCGGATGGGGCTGTAGGAGAAGGTGAAGTAGGTCTCCTCGGTGAACCCGTGCCGGTGGATGGGCAGGAACTGGTTCTCCGACCAGGTCGCCTCACCCCGGGTGAGGACACCTTCGAGCATGGGGCCGATGATGTGCCAGATCTCCGCCCAGGGCTCGCGTCCGCGCTGCCCCATGGCCCGCGGGTGCTTGTCGCCGAGGATGGCCCGGTAGGCGTCGTTGTAGAGCATCACCATGTCCGCGCCCCACCACACCAGGAGGGGAAAGCGGCTGTTGAGGCACGTGCTCACCATCGTGCGCAGCGACTGGGGCCAGTCGCTCAAGGGACCGAGCGCCGTCGCGGACCAGTCCATCGCGCGCATGAGGGCGCCCATCTCGCCCCCCCCTTCCAGCACCCAGGGAGCGGCGGTTTCGTGGGGCGCGCGTGAGTCGTCGACAGCGTGGGAGCTTCCCACTGGCGCGCGGGAGTCAGGGCCGTGGCTCATGCCTCCGAGCGTTAACACACCTCTCGCGGGACGGACCGCATGAGGACGGCCCGGTGCCCCGCACGTCTGGCGGCCTGCTGTTTCCCTGCTCCCTCGGCGTGCGCGCATGCCGACAAGTCAACGTTCCGCCGGGCGAAGGGAAGAACCCCACCCGGAGGCAGGTCCGGACGACCTCCGGCCCGCGTGAAGGCGGTACCCTGGCGACGTTGTTGGCGGATTGCCAATAAGAATAGGATGGGCCCATGGCTCTTCCGGTGCGTGCCGCGTTGCTGCAGACGGTGATGGGTCCCTTCGTCATCGACGAGGTGGAACTGGAGTCCCCCCGGGCAGGGGAGCTGCGGGTGCGGGTGACGGCGAGCGGCATCTGCCACACGGACCTCACCTACCGGGCGGGGGCGGCCCGCTTTGCCTTCCCCGCGGTGCTCGGGCACGAGGGCGCGGGCGTGGTGGAGACGGTGGGGGAGGGCGTGACGGACTTCGCGCCGGGCGACGCGGTGGTGCTCAGCTTCTTCTCCTGCCGCGCGTGCGGCACGTGCGGGCGGGGACAGCCGGCGTACTGCGAGCGGGGGCCGGCGGGGAACGTGTCGGGAGCGCGGCCGGATGGCTCCTTCCCCATGCGGTGGCGGGGGGCGCCGGTCCGCTCCAGCTTCTTCCACCAGTCGTCGTTCGCGACGCACGTGCTGGCGCACCAGCACAACGCGGTGAAGGTGGACGCGTCGGCGCCGTTGGAACTGTTCGCGCCGCTGGGCTGCGGTTTCCAGACGGGGGCGGGCGCGGTGCTGGAGTCGTTCCGGATGGAGCCGGGCCAGCAGCTCGCCGTCTTCGGCGCGGGCGCGGTGGGGCTCGCGGCCATCATGGCGGCGAAGGTGGCGGGCGCGGCGACCATCCTCGCGGTGGACCTGGACGCGCGGCGGCTGGAGCTCGCGCGCGAGCTGGGCGCCACGGACACCTTCCTCGCGGGCGAGCCCGACCTGACGAAGGCGATCCGCCAGCGCACCCGGGGCGGGGTGGACTTCTCGTTGGAGTGTGTCGGGTTGCCCCAGGTGCTGCGGCAGGCGTTCGACGTGACGCGGCCCCGGGGCACGTGCGGGTTGCTCGGGCTGCCGGGCCGTGACGCGGCGGAGGTCACGCTGCCGATGCACGCCCTGCTCGCCGGCCGGAAGCTGGTGGGCATCCTCGAAGGGGACGCCGACCCGAAGAGCTTCATCCCGAAGCTGGTCGCGCTGCACGCGGCCGGACGCTTCCCGCTGGAGAAGCTGATCCGTTGCCACGACTTCGAGGCCATCAACGACGCGGTCCACGAGATGGAGACGCGCACGGCGATCAAGCCGGTGCTGCGCATGCAGGGAGGGACATCATGACCTTCGACGAAGCGGTGACAGCCGGGCGGCTCCGCGCGGATGAGGCGCTCGCGTTGTTCGACAGCCTGTCCACGGTGGACCTCGCGTTCATGCGGGGCACGTGGAAGGGCGGTGAGCTCCAGACGGAGCACCCGATGGATGGGATGCTCAGCGCGACCGGTTGGTATGGAAAGCAGTTCATCGACGCGGAGAGCGTGCACCCCCTGCTGTTCTTCACGGAGGACCGCGCGGCGGTGTTCCCGGTGGATCCGCGCAAGTGGCCGTCACCGACGATTCGCGGGCCCGTGGGGCCGCACCGGGCGGACGTGGAGACCGCGAAGTTCAAGGCGCGGCTGCGCATGACGGAGTACCGGGGGAAGCTCAGCGCGACGATGATCTACGACGACTGGCCGACGAACGACGTGTTCCGCCAGGTGGACGCGGACACGCTGCTGGGCGTGATGGACGCGCGGGGCATGCCAGCGCCGTACTTCTTCGTGCTGCGCCGCGACCCCCAGGCGCCCACCCTTCGCTAGCGTCCCCGTGGTCCCCGTACCCCTGGGGAGGGGCGGGCGGGCGTCGCGAAGCCCGGAGGTCCACAGGCACGGGGCCCCGCGGTCCCATCCCACACCGCCCCCAGGGATGAGCCCCCTGCCCGATGTCCCTCTTCGTCACCAGTTCCCTGATGCATCACGGGACCACGGGATGGGGGGCGGAGCATGGCGGACGGGGTGGATGATGGATTGCCGGAGGTCCCGCCGGACATTCCGTCCTCACGCCTGCCGGGGTTCCATCGCCTCGGCGTGGACGCTCGGTGGCGGGAGCTGGCGCGGCGCGGGGATGTCTCACCGGAGGAGCTGCACGTGCTCAGGGCACTCGGCTCGCCGTCCTTCGACATCGTCAACCAGATGATCGAGAACGCGGTGGGGGTGTTCGCCCTTCCGCTGGGGCTGGGCTTGAACTTCACCGTCAACGGGCGCGACCACCTGGTGCCCATGGCGGTGGAGGAGCCGTCGGTGGTGGCCGCGGTGTCGTACGCGGCGAAGGTGGTGCGCCACGCGGGCGGCTTCACCGCGGACGCGGACGCGTCGATGATGATCGCCCAGGTGCAGCTCACGGGCTACGGCTCGCCGGAGCTTGCCCGGGAGTGCCTGCTGGCGCACCGGGAGCAACTGCTCGCCCTGGCGAACAGCTTCCATCCGGCGCTCCAGCGGCGGGGGGGCGGCGCGCGGGAGGTGCAGGTGCGCATCCTGCCCGCGCCGGAGGGCCCGCAGGGCGAACCGCTCTTCATCGTGCACCTGCTGGTGGACACGCAGGAGGCCATGGGCGCCAACCTGCTCAACACCATGGCGGAGGGGGTGGCGCCGCTCATCGAGCAGCTCACCGGGGGCCGCGTCTACGTGCGCATCCTGTCCAACCTCGCGGACCAGCGGCTGGCGCGCGCGTCGTGCCGCATTCCCGTGGGGGCGCTGGCGGACTTCGACCTGCCGGGGGAGGCCATCGCCGAGGGCATCCTCCAGGCGAGCCGCTTCGCGGAAGCCGACCCCTACCGCGCGGCCACGCACAACAAGGGCGTGATGAATGGGATTGACGCGGTGGCCATCGCCACCGGCCAGGACTGGCGGGCCATCGAGGCGGGCGCGCATGCCTACGCGTGCCGCACGGGCCGCTATGGTCCCCTGTCCCGCTGGACGCTGGAGCACGGCTTCCTGGTGGGGCGCATCGAGTTGCCGCTGGCGTTGGGCATGGTGGGCGGGCCCATCAAGGTGCATCCCGGCGCGCAGCTGGGATTGAAGCTCCTGCGCGTCACCACGGTGCGCGAACTGGCCATGGTGTTCGCGTCGGTGGGGCTGGCGCAGAACTTCGCGGCCGTGCGGGCGCTGGGTTCGGTGGGCATCCAGAAGGGGCACATGGCGCTGCACGCGCGGTGTGTCGCGGTGACCGCGGGCGCCCGGGGCCTGGACGTGGAGAAGGTGGCGCGGCTGCTGGTGGAGCGCGGCAGCGTCAAGGTGGAGACCGCGCGGGAGATCCTCGCGTCCTGCCAGGAAGCCCCCGCTCCATGAGCTCCCCGACGAGCGACGCGCCGTCGGTCTTCGCCCGGCTCGCGCGCAGCGTGTACCGGCACTGGAGAGGGGTCCTGGGAGGAGGCGCCGTGCTCCTGGCCCTGGCGGTCTGGGTGTTGCTCCAGGGCGGGCACCTCACCACCGGGACCATCGACGGCATCGAGGCCTCGCGTGCCGAAGCGCTGGCCCGGGGCGCCGCCGCGGGGTCGAACGACCAGACCCTGGCGGTCATCTTCCACCGCGACGACTGGACGACCGACGACCCGCGCTTCACGCAGGCGGTGGCGTCGGTGCTGGAGCGCGTGCAGCGGCTGCCGGAGGTCGAAGCGGTGGTGTCGCCCGTGGGAGCGCCGGAGGCCTTCCGGGCCCGCTTCGTGGCGAAGACGGGCCACGACCTGCTCGCGCTGGTGCGGCTCAAGGGCGGCGAGCGCGAGGCGACCGCCGCGTTCCCCGCCGTGCGCGCGGCGCTGGAGGATCCGCGCCTGCAAACGACGCTCACCGGCAAGGTGGCCTTCCTGCACGCGCTGAACGAGCTGCTGGCGCACGACCTGCTGCGCGCGGAGCTGCTCTCGTTCCCGCTGGCGCTGCTGGTGTTGCTGTGGGTGTTCCGCACGGCGGTGGCGGCCATGCTGCCGCTGGTGGTGGGCGGGCTGGCGGTGCTCTGCGGCGTGGCGGGAGTGCTGCTGTTGTCGCGCGTCACCAACATGGCCCAGTACACGCTCAACGTGGTGTCGCTCATCGGGTTGGGGGTGGCCATCGACTACTCGCTCTTCATCGTGAGTCGCTTCCGCTCTGAACTGGCGGAGGGGCTGACGACGGAGGACGCGCTGGCGCGCACGCTGGACACCACAGGGCGTGCGGTGGCGTTCTCCGGGCTCGCCGTCACGGTGGGGCTGGCGGGCCTGCTCTTCTTTCGCGGCTCGTACCTGAGCGCCATGGGGCTGGGGGGCGCGCTGGTGGTGGCCTTCGCGGTGCTCTTCGCGCTCACCGTGTTGCCCGCGCTGCTCTCCTGGCTGGGGCCCCGCGTGGACCGGGGCAGGCTGCCCTTCGCGCATACGAACCGGCGCGGCGGTGCCTGGCACGCATTGGCCACCTGGGTGATGCGGCATCCGTGGTGGGTGCTGGTGCCCACGCTCGCGCTCCTGCTCGCCATGGGGCTGCCCTTCCGGCGGCTGGAGCTGGCGGCCACGGACATCACGGCGCTGCCCGCGCACACCGAGGCCCGCCAGGGCGCGGAGACGCTGGCCCGGCTGTTTCCGCGCGAGGCCGCCACGCGGGTGCTGGTGGCGGTGGAGTTTCCCTCGGGCAATCCCCTCACGCCGGAGCGCGCGGGGGCCCTCTTCGATGCCAGCCGGAGGATTGCGTCCCTGCCGGGCGTGGTGGGCGTGGAGAGCGCGGTGGACCTGGCCCCCGGGATGGACCGGGCCACCGTCCAGCAGATGGCGGCTGCGCCCCCGCAGGCCCTGCCGCCGGAGCTTATGGCCGCGCGCGCCGCGTACCTCACCGGCAACGTGGCGGTGTTGCAGGTGCTGACCTCCCAGGCGCCCAGCAGCCGCGAGGCGCGCGACCTGGTCCGGGAGCTGCGCGTGGACCGCGCGGTGGGGGATGGGCGGTGGGTGGTGGGGGGACAGACGGCCACGGACGTGGATGCGGCGGCCTTCGTGAAGCACCACACGCCCGCGGCGGTGGGGTTCGTGATGGGGATGACGTGCGCGGTCCTCTTCGTGCTCCTGCGCTCCGTGGTGCTGCCGCTGAAGGCGCTCCTGATGAACCTGCTGTCGCTGACGGGCTCGTTCGGGGCGCTGGTGTGGATCTTCCAGGAGGGGCACCTGCACTGGCTCCTGCGCTTCGAGCCCGGCCCCATCGAACCGTCGCTGCCCATCCTGTTGTTCTGCACCCTGTTCGGCCTGTCCATGGACTACGAGGTGCTGCTGCTCAGCCGCATCCGCGAGGAGTGGCTGCGCACCGGGGACAACACCCACGCGGTGGCCGAAGGGCTGGAGCAGACGGGCGGGCTCATCACCAGCGCGGCGGCCATCATGGTGGCGGTGTTCGCGGCCTTCTCGCTGGCGTCGGTGGTGGTGGTGAAGGCGATGGGGTTGGGCATGGCCATCGCGGTGGCGCTGGATGCCACGCTGGTCCGGGTGCTCATCGTCCCCGCGATGATGCGCCTGATGGGGGACCTGAACTGGTGGGGCCCTGGCCACTCGTTGCGCTCGCGTGCGCGGGTGAAGGAGCGGGAGGTGGTGCCATGAACAAGCGCGATGGCGGGTGGGTGGCGGCGGGGGCGGCGGGGTTGGGCCTGCTGCTTCATGGGCACCTGGGGCTGATGGCGGGCCTGCGACGGCGTCCGGCACCGGCCGCGAAGCCGTTCGAGCCGCCCTCGGTGACGATCATCCGCCCCATCCGAGGGCTGGACGTCGAAGCGCGGCAGAACGTGCGCGCGCTGCTCGACCTGGACTATCCCGGCGAGTGGGAGGTGCTGTTCGTCTTCGACAGCGAGGACGACCCGGCGTTCGCTCCCACCCGGGAAGAGGTCCGCCGGCATCCGACGCGAGCGAAGCGGGTGGAGCTGCTGGTGGCGGGCGAGCCTCCCGAAGGACTGACGGGCAAGCTCAATGCCATGCAACTGGGGGTGGACCGCTCGCGGTGCGCGCTGGTGGCCTTCAGCGATTCGGACACGCGGCCTTCTCCCGGGGTGCTCACGGCGCTGGTGGGGGCGCTGCTGGAGGACGCGCTGACGGGCTCCACGTTCGCGCCCGTCTACGCGGCGGCGGACGCGCCCCTGGCGGGCGACGTGGGCTACGGGCTGTTGGTGAATGCGTGGTACGGCGCGTCGGTGGCGCGCACGTCGCAAGCGGACGGCGCGCTGCCCTTCATCATGGGGCAGTTGATGGTCTTCCGCCGCGAGGCGCTCGCGGCCATTGGCGGCGTGGGCTGCGCCGCTGGTCAGCTCGTGGATGACATGTACCTGGGGCGCCGGCTGCACGAGGCCGGGTGGAAGAACCGCGTCATCCACGCGCCCCTGCGCATCGTCACCGGACAACTGGAGCTGCGCGCGTTCCTGCGCATCTTCCGGCGGTGGCTCCTCTTCTCCGAAACGGGCCTGCCCTGGGACTTCGGGCGGCCCAACTGGGTGCGAGGCGTGGTGAGCGGGATTGCCTGGGGGGCCCTGGCAGGGGCGGTGGCGCGAAGGGCCTGGGGGCGCGCGGCCGTGGCGGCGCTGCCGATTGGCTTCTCCGTGTGGAGCCAACTGGGACTCCAGCGGGCCCATCATGGGCCACGCGTCGCGCCCCGGCACTACTGGGTGCCGGCGGTGCTGCCGCTCTTGGGCGCGGGGGTGGCGTTGTCCGCGCGCCTGTCGCGCGAGGTGGAGTGGCGCGGCCGGGGCTACCGGTTGGATGCGAAGGCGCGCCTGGGTGGAGCACCGCCGGCCCGGGCCCACGTGTAGACGGGGCGGCGGACGCGACGATGCAACCCACTGCATCACGTGTGTCTGCCATTGAAGAGTGAGCCATGGGGGCAGGACGCCGCGGAGGAGGTAGGCATGGTTGCTACAGGAGAGTCGTCAGGAGCGTTGTTCTGTCGCACGCAGTTGCCCCGGGTGTCCCGGACGTTCGCGTTGAACATCCCTCTGCTACCCGAACCCCTGGACCTGACCGTGACGGTGGCGTACCTGCTGTGCCGCATCGCGGACACGTTGGAGGATGAAGCCCCTGGAGCGCTCCAGGGGGGATTGCTCGACGAGCTGGCGGACCTGGCGGAGTTGGGGAAGGACTGGGACTCGCGTGCCCGGTCCTTCGTGCGTCGGGCGAAACCCACCCTGCGGGCCGAAACCCCCGTGGCGGAGGCCGAGCTGCTCGCGGGGACGCCCACGGTGCTGGAGACCCTGGCGTCGCTCCCTTCCTGGGTCCATCCGCACATCGCACGGTGCGTTCGCACCATGACCGGCGGGATGAAACACATCCAGCAGGCCTATGCGAAGGAAGGAAGGGTCGAGGGGTTGCCCGATCTCCAGGCGACGTTCCTGTACTGCTATTACGTCGCTGGCGTGGTGGGCGAAATGCTGACGGGGCTCTTCATCGACTCTTCACCCGCGGTCGCGGCGCGGCGGGCCCCGCTCACGCAGCGAGCCCTTGCTTTTGGCAGGGCCTTGCAGCTCACCAACATCCTGAAGGACGTCCGCGAGGACCTGGACCGGGGGATCTGCTGGCTGCCAAGGGACCGGATGGCGGCGCACGGGCTGGAGCCCGCCACGCTCGCGCTGCCCGCTCACCGCATGCAGGCGGTGGAGATGATGCACGAGTTGGTGGCGGTGGCCCGCCGGGAGCTGGAGGTCGCGTTTGAATACTCGCTGACGCTTCCAGCAGAGGAGCCCGGACTGCGGCTGTTCTGTCTGTACCCCCTCTTCTTCGCGGTGCTGACGCTCAACGCGGTGGAGGGCAACCCCGCGGTGTTCGACCCGGAGCCGGTGAAGATGCGTCGGGAGTCGGTGCGGATGTTGATGCTGCTCACGCAGGAGCGGGTGGCGTCGGACGAGGCGCTGCGGCAGCTCTACGCTGATTGTTCGGCGGCGCCCCAGGGGGCTGAGGCGGTGTGGTGAGACGGCGGTCACGGCTACCGGTTGGAGGCGAAGGCGCGCCGGGGTGACGCCCAGCCAGCGCGAGCCAGCCGGTAGACGGGACGGCGGATGCGGCGGTGCAGCCAACTGCCCACCTGTTCCACCGCGCTCGCCACGGCGTCCCGCAGGGGCGGTCCGGCGGAGCGCAGCAGCGGGGCGGCGGACCGCAGGCGTGCTCCCTGGCCATGAAGTGAGAGCATCGCGATGAAGGCATGGCCGACGACGCGCAGGTACTCGCGGGCCATCACCCGCATGCGCGGCTCCTCGGAGGAGAGCAGGGCCATGGAGGCGCGGGCTCCGCGAGGGCTGCGTTCCCAATAGCGTCTCAGGCCCATGCGCAGGGCCCACATGCCGTCGTCCTGCCCGGCGAAGGCGCTGTAGAGCGCGGAGGCGAGCGCGACGCGGGTGCGCTGGGCTGGCCGTCGCTCATTCGCGTAGCGTTCGAGCGCGCGGGCGATGTGGCCCGGGTGGCGGTGCAAGGCCTCCTGGAGGGCGCGGGCATCGTGGAAGCAGGACGCCATGCCGCTGGCGGTGAGCGGATGGCAGCACGCGGCGGCGTCCCCCACGAGCACGGCGCTTCCCGCCCAGACGGTCTCCGCCAGCCAGTCGTCGTTGGACGCCATGCGTGGCGCGGGCTGCTGTTCCAGCGCGCGTTGGACCTCGGCCTTCAAGTCGGACGGCAGGGCGAGCAGCAGCTCCGGCCGGGCCTTCAACATGGAGGCGCTGCTGCCCAGGGGCAGGTCGACCATCACGCGCGCCACCCCTGGTTGGATGGCATAGGCCAGCGCGTGCACGGGCCCTCCCACGAACTGGTGCCCATGCTCGGGGTGGGGCAGGCAGGCGCTGTCCACGGTGACGCCCAGCATGGTGGAGAGGCGTTGGTGGTGTTCGGCGATGCCCAGCATCCGCCGCACGGGAGAGGCGCGTCCGTCCGCGGCCACGAGGAGGCGGGCGTCAATCGCATGCTCGGCGCCCTGGGAGGAGAAGCGCAGGCGGACGCCGCGCGCGTCGTTGCGGTCCACGGCCGTCACGCGGGCCCGGGGGAGCAGGGTGACGCCGGGCCGCCGGGCCACCGACTCCTGGAGGGGGACGGTCAGGGCGGCATGTTCGAGCGACAGCCCGGTGATGCCGCTTCCATAGGGCAGGATGAGCGTATGGGTGGGGGCCTGGAAGCGCACCGCGAAGCCACGCACGGGCTGGGCCGGCCAGGCCGCGACGACATCGCCGAAGCCCAGCGCGCGCAGGTCCCGCACGCCCGGAGGGTGGAGCAGCTCCCCCGCGAGTTGCTTGTGGCGGTCCACGCCGGCATCCACCAGCAGGACGGACAGCCCCAGGTCGGCGAGCGCCGCCGCTACCGCGCAACCCGCGGGCCCGCCTCCGGCAATCACCACATCGACGTCCGCCACGTGGCCCCTCACTCGTTCATGTGACACCCGGTCTGTCTTTGACGAGTTAGCCATTGATTCGTCATGCCGCACGCAGGGCAGACAGGCCTGACGGTCCCAGGCAGGCAGCACGCGGTGCGACGAAGCCATCGCGACGCGGGTGACGGGAGGCCGGCGGTGTGGCGGACGCTGGCCTTGCTCCCTTCCCGGAGCCCGCCGCAGATCGCGCCGTGCGTGCCCACGATGAGTGGCGGAATGAAGAGCATTCACGGACTTAGCGAAGTCAGAAGGGCTGTCGATTGGGTGTCTGACCTGCGCGCGGCATCGCAAGCCGGAGAAGCCCGGCGGAGCCGGTTGTGCCTCCAGCCCCTCCATGCCCTTGCCTTGTTGGATTCCGAGCCCATGACATCCGGTCGTGGGACGGTGCGGACGCTGATGCTGCTCGTTCAAGCGCATTGGTGGGGGGAGGCGGGGACATGAGCCAGCGAGCCCACGAAGTGCTGGCCCGCACCCAGGAGGCGGATGGCTCCTGGAAGGGCGACTACGGCGGCCCGCTCTTCCTGACGCCGGTGTACGTGGCGGGGCTTTATGTGATGGGGCGGGCCCCGGAGGCGCGCACGCGGGACGGCATGGTCGCCCACCTGCGTGCCCACCAGAACGCGGATGGGGGATGGGGGCTGGACGTGGAGTCACCCAGCCTCGTCTTCACGACGGTGCTCAACTACGTGGCCCAGCGGCTGATGGGTGTTGATGCCACCGACCCGGACCTCGTGCGCGCGCGGGCGTGGTTCCTCCCCCGGGGTGGTCCGCTGGGCAGTGGTTCCTGGGGGAAGTTCATCCTCGCGCTCCTGGGGCTCTACGACTACGACGGGCTCACCCCCGTTCCTCCCGAACCGTGGCTGTTGCCACGAGCGCTGCCGTTCCATCCGTCGCGGCTGTGGTGCCACTGCCGCATGGTGTACCTGCCCATGGGCTGGCTCTACGGCCGCCGGGCCCGCGCGGTGGAGACGCCCCTGCTGGCGGAGTTGCGGCGCGAGCTGTATCCCCAGCCCTACGCCTCCGTGGATTGGAGGGAGGCGCGCAACCGGGTGGCCTCGTCCGATGCCTACACCCCCCGGAGTGTGTGGCTTCGCGCCGTGAACCGCGTGCTCGGGCTCTATGAGCGGGTCCACTCGAAGTGGCTGCGCGCCCGGGCGCTGGAGGAGTGTCTGGCGTTGATTCGAGGGGAAGACGAGGCGACGCACTTCATCTGCATCGGGCCCATCAACAAGGTGCTCAACGCCGTGGTGTGGCACCTGGCCCGACCGGACGGTCCGGAGGTTCGGGCCCACCGGGAGCGCCTGCCGGACTACCTCCAGCACTCTCCGGACGGCACGAAGATCAACGGCTACAATTCCTCGCAGCTCTGGGACACCGCGTTCGCGGTGCAGGCGATGGTGGGCTCGGGACAGGTCGCCGGGGCGCGGGACACACTTGAGCGCGCGGGTCGTTTCCTGGAAGCGGAGCAGGTGCTGGAGGACTCGCCCCATGCCGCGCGCCACTACCGGCATCCGGGTCGGGGTGGCTGGCCCTTCAGCACGCGTGCCCACGGTTGGCCCATCAGTGACTGCACCGCGGAGGGGCTGAAGGCGTGTCTGGTGTTGGAGCCGCTCGGGCTCAATCGCGTGCCCCGCGAGCGGTTGGCGCAGGCGGTGGAGTTCATCCTCTCGCTTCAAAACCGTGACGGTGGATGGTCCACCTACGAGCAGCAGCGGGGGCCGCGCTGGCTGGAGCGGTTCAATCCCTCGGATGTGTTCGCCGGCATCATGGTGGACGCCAGTTATGTGGAGTGCACGTCCGCGTGCGTGCAGGCGCTGGTGGCATGGCGGAGGGCGCAACCGGGTGCTCCCGTGGGACGGGCCATCGCGCGAGGTGTGGACTTCCTGCGCCGCGCGCAGCGTCCGGACGGAGGTTGGGAAGGCTCGTGGGGCGTGTGCTTCAGCTATGGCACGTGGTTCGCGGTGACGGGGTTGGTGGCAGGCGGCATGAAGCCCGGGGCCGCCGTGCTGCGCCGGGCCGCCGCGTTCCTGAAGGCCCATCAGCGCGAGGACGGCTCCTGGAGTGAGACCATCCAGAGCTGCCGCGAGCGTCGCTGGGTGGACGGGCCCACGGGGCATGCGGTGACGACGTCATGGGCCTTGATGTCGCTGGTGGCCACGGGGGAGGGAGATTCGGAGGCGACACGTCGGGGCGTGGCGTGGCTGCGCGCACGGCAGGGCGCGGATGGAAGCTGGCCACCCGAGCCGCTGGCGGGCGTGTTCAGCCGCACCTGCGCCATCCACTACGACACCTACCTGCGCATCTTCCCGCCGTGGGCGTTGGCCCTCACGGAGAGGGGTTCTGCTGCTTGAAATATCCGGAAGCAGGAGGCCCGGCTTCTTCGGATTCGTTCGGCTGACGTACAGCTTGAAGGCCTCGTTCACCGTTCGGACATCCCAGATGTGACCGGACTCGAAGGAGGGGAGTTCTCGGAGCTGGAGGCCAACAGGCCGACGCCCCGCCACATGACGTCCTCTCCGATGCGTCGCTCGCGGGCCTTCCGCGCGGTCCACGCCCGGCCCCCATGGCGAGCCCGCGACCGAGCGCCAGGGGCTGGTCGATTGGGGCGAGGGCAACGCCACGTGGGTCTACCTGCTCGACGGCAAGCAGTGGGCCACGACCACGCATCCCTCCGAATCACGCTGAACCCGGGCCTGTAACCTTTCGCCGTCCTCCGTCGTGGTGCCCGTGAAGCCCTGGGATTTTCCCGGGTGCGCGGACGGAGGACGGGCATGCAGGCGATGAAGGTGGCGGTGATTGGCGGCGGGCTGGGCGGGCTGACCGCCGCGGCGTTGCTGGCGCGCGGTGGCTGCGAGGTGACGCTCTTCGAGCGCTCGAAGCACCTGGGCGGACGGGCCCAGACGTCGCAGGTGGAGGGCTTCCGCTTCAACCTGGGGCCGCATGCGCTGTACCGGGCGGGGGCGGGCCTCCGGGTGTTGGGACGCCTGGGGGTGAAGCCCCAGGGTGGCGTCCCGGGGCAGACAGGCCGCTATGCGCTGCACGCGGGCCGGCTGCACACGCTGCCTCAGGGGCCCGTGACGCTCATGACGACGGACGTGTTGTCGCTCGCCGCGAAGCTGGAGGTGGCGAAGTTGCTCGCGGGGCTGGCGCGCATCGACACGGACGCGCTGGGCCACCTGTCGACGCGGGAGTGGCTGGACACCCGCCTGGCCCGGGAGGACAGCCGTGCCCTCGTCGCGGCGCTGGTGCGGGTGGCCACGTACTGCGCGGACCATTCCGCGCTCAGCGCGCAGGCTGCGGTGGCGCAGGTCCAATGCGCGACCGCCGCCAACGTGCTGTACGTGGACGGAGGATGGAGCACCCTGGTGGACGCGGTGGAGCTCCAGGCGCGCGAGGCCGGAGCCCGGGTGGAACTGTCCACGCGGGTGGAGGCCGTCGTCCTGAAGGGGGAAGGCGCTGGCGCGCGGGTCGAAGGGGTGCGGCTCGCGGACAGCACGGTGCATTCCGCGGACGCGGTGGTGGTGGCGGGGGGCCCGGCGGAGGTGGCGGCGCTGGTGCCCGGGGACGCGCTGCTGGCGCGGGATGCGCAAGACGCGATGCCGGTGAAGGCCGCGACGCTGGAGTTGGGACTGTCGGGGCTGCCGAGGCCGGGTGCGCTGTTCGCGCTGGGCGTGGATGGGCCATGGTACGCGTCGGTGCATTCGGCCTCCGCGAGGCTGGCCCCAGAGGGCGGTGCGATGGTGCACGTGGCGAAGTACCTGGGCGGTTCGGACACGGCGCCGAGCGAGGCGGAGCTGGAGTCGGTGATGGACGCGCTCCAGCCCGGTTGGCGCGCGCGGGTGGTGGCGCGGCGCTTCCGTCCCTCGCTTACCGTCAGCGAAGGGCTGCCCCGCGCGGCGAACGGTGGCCTGTCGGGGCGTCCCTCCGTGGCGGTGCCCCACGTGGGCGGGCTGTTCCGGGTGGGGGACTGGGTGGGCGCGGAAGGGATGCTCGCGGACGCGTCCCTGGCGAGCGCCGAGGCCGTGGAGCACGCCCTGCTGAAGGGCTCGGCGGTGCCCCGGCGCCGCGCGGTGGGGGCTTAAGCCACATGGACGCGAGGGCGCGAACGGCACTGGCGGAGGCAGCCCGCGAGCACGAGCGCTTCCTCTGGGGGCTCTGCTACCGGATGACGGGCGTGGCGGCGGACGCGGACGACCTGGTGCAGGAGGTGTATGCGCGCGCCCTTTCGACCCCGCCGGAGCGGCTGGACACGTTGCGCCCGTGGCTCACGCGGGTGGCGGTGAACCTGTCGAGGGACCACCTGCGGCGCCGCCGTCGCGAGGGCTACGTCGGACCGTGGCTGCCGTCGCTGGTGGACACGGGGGACGAAGAGGTGCCGCCCTCGACGGAGGCGCGGCTCCCCGGCGGAGGCTCGACGGAAGGGCGCTACGAATTGCTGGAGAGCGTCTCCTTCGCCTTCCTGCTGGCGCTGGAGGCGCTGTCGCCGAAGCAGCGGGCGGTGCTGCTGCTGCGCGACGTCTTCGACTACTCGGTGCGCGAGGTGGCCGAGGCGCTGGGCATGAGCGAGGTGAACGTGAAGGTGGTGCACCACCGCGCGCGGACGGCGATGGCCGGGTATGACCAGTCGCGCTGCGTGCCCACCCGGGAGCTGCAGGAGCGCACCCGGGCCGCGCTGGAGGGCTTCCTGGGGGCGCTGCTGTCAGGGGATGTGGCGGCGGCGGAGGCCCTGCTGGCCACGGATGCCCGAGCGCTGACGGATGGTGGCGGCGTGGTGCGGGCGGCGCATGTCCCGCTGCTCGGAGCCCAGCGCGTGCTCGTCTTCTTCCGCCGACTGCTGGAGATGCGCGGCGCGCCGAGGGCGGTGGAGGTGCGGATGCTCAACGGCCTGCCCGCGGTGGTGGCGGTGTTCGAAAAGGCGAAGGATCCGCTGGTCGCCGTGAACACCGTGATTCGGGTGGATGTGGATGCGAGCGGCCGGATTCGCGAGCTGCACTCGGTGCTGGCGGACCGGAAGCTCGCGGGCCTGCGCATGCCCGAGGGGGCCTGAGCGCAAGGGGGCGGCCTCGGCGCGCTGCGGACTCTTGCTGCCCCAAATGATCCCGCTGACACGTCAGCGGACGTGTCAGCGCGAGCGCGGGCTGGAGACTGACGTGCCACGCGCACCTGCGTGGCCCGAGGCTCTTGCGGCACCGGCATGGCGTGGTTGTTGCTCATGAAGGGCTCGCGCCGCTTTGGCGACACCTGAAAGAGACCCGCCTCCATGGGACGACCCTCGAAGTTCGCGAACCTCGTAGCACTGTGTCTTGGATTGATGGTCTTCACGGCCGGAACCCGGGCGGAAGCGCAGTCGCTGCCCGCCATCGCGCAGGTTCCGCACGCCCCGCCTCCCGCGCTCCCCGCGGGCACGAAGGTGACCTGTACGCAGGGGCCCGGAACGGGGGCCGCGTCCGCCACCTGTCCCGTGCTCAAGTTGGATGGCCTGACGTACTGGGCGCTCAGCTACACGGACAACCGCATCGCCATGGCCATCGTCGCGTATGACGCCACGGGCAAGGTCGTGGCGCAGTGGGAGAAGCCGGGCGCCCGCTACGTGTACGCCATCCTGATCAACCCCTCCGCGAAGACGGTGACGTTCGCGGGCCAGTCGGATGCGAAGATCACCATGACCTGGGACGAACTGGCGGCCCCGCCCGTGGTCGTCCTCGTCCCTCCGAGCCCCACGCCGGCCATCCCCGCGGGGATGAAGGTGACGTGCACGCAGGGCCCCGGAACGGGTGCCCCGGCCGCCACCTGCCCGGTCATCAAGTGGAAGGGCTACACGTTCTGGGCCTTCAGCTACACGGACAACCGCGTCGCCATGGGCATCGTCGCGTACGACGCGGCGGGCAAGGTCGTGGCGCAGTGGGAGAAGCCGGGCTCCCGGTATGTGTATGCCATCACGGTGAACGCCACGGACAAGACGGTGACGTTCGCGGGCCAGTCGGACGCGAAGATCGTCATGAAGTGGAGCGACCTGCTGCCTCCTGTCGCTCCTCCGGCGCCGCAGTGGGTGCTCCAGCCGGCGCCGCTGGGCGCGACGCTCAAGCAGATCTCCGTGGGCAGCGCCAACGCCATCTGGGGCCTGGATACGGCGGGCTTCAACTGGAAGTGGATCGGCGGAGGCTGGCAGCGGATGGGCGGCACGGTGAGCAACATCTCCACTGCCTCCGACGGGACGCTGTGGGCCACCAATCCTCCGGACTCGCTGCGCGTGCTGAAGTGGGATGCCACCGGCAACAAGTGGACCTGGAACATCCCCACCGGCATGAAGCAGGTCACCGCCGTCAACGCGAACACGGCCTGGGGCCTGGACAACGGCGGCTCGCTGTTCCAGTGGACCGGCTCCGCGTGGGAGAAGAAGGGCTGCTGCGTCAGCCAGCTCTCCGTCGGCTCGGACGGCGAGCTGTGGGCCACCAATCCCCCGGACTCCAACCGCGTCCTGCGCTGGGACGGCGCGAAGTGGACCTGGAACATCCCCGCCGGGATGACCTTCGTGTCCGTGGGCAGCGCGAAGAACATCTGGGCGCTCAATGCCACGGATCAGATCTTCCAGTGGACTGGCA
This sequence comes from Corallococcus sp. bb12-1, assembly GCF_026626765.1. Taxonomy (NCBI): domain Bacteria; kingdom Pseudomonadati; phylum Myxococcota; class Myxococcia; order Myxococcales; family Myxococcaceae; genus Corallococcus; species Corallococcus sp. bb12-1. The sequence continues at coordinate 162,583 of NZ_JAPNJZ010000021.1, forward strand.
CGGCCTGGAAGCAGGTGCCCGGCGCGCTGCGGAACATCTCCGCCGCGGGCGACGGCTCCGTGTGGGGCCTCAACTCCCAGGGCATGGTCTACAAGTGGCAGTAGTGGACGCGTGAGGGCCGGCCGCGCCCCCTGAAGGCTGTCTTCAGGGGGCCTGGACGTCGACGATCTCCACGTTGCGGAAGTCCTCGCAGGGCTTCTTGAACCCGAGCAGGTACTTCAGCGAGCGCGCCTCCAGCATCAGCTTGGCCCAGAGCCGGCGGGGCAGGCTGGGGCGCAGGGCCTGGGGAAGCGCCGCGGTGACCTCGCTGAAGTCCAGGTAGTGCGTCGCCGTGAGGCCCATGCCCTCGAAGTCGTGTTCGAGCCCCCGCGCGAGCTGACGCAGCTCCGGGGTGAGCCCCCGGTGCACCGTGTCCGTCATCAGGACGTACTCCTTCACGGGCACGTCGTTCTTCAGCATCCGGTGCACGAGGATGACGTCCACGCCCGCGAGCTCGGTGAGGTGCTTCACCCGCTGGAAGGCGACCTCTCCGGCATGCGCCACGAACTTGAGCGTCAGGGCGTTGACCTGCATGCAGCCGTCGCACTTGCACATGCGGTCGATGATGAGCCGCTCGCGCCGGACGAGGAACGCGCGACGGATGTCCGACACCTGCTGGGCGATGGCCGTGGTGTCGTCGCCCACGGCATAGAAGAAGGCCGCGTCCCCCTCCAGCTTCGCGAGCTTGAAGCGGCCGGAGGCGTCGATGAGGGCCTCCAGCAGCTGCGCCACCGTGTCCTGCGCGTGCGCGAGGCTGAAACGGTGGTGCTTCATGAAGCGGGTGTACCCGCCGATGTCCGCGATGAGCAGCAGTGCCTTCTCGATGGCCATGAAATCCTCCCTTCCGTTCAGCGCTTGAGTCGTGCCGCGATGCCGTCGAGCACGCAGTCGAGGCCCTTGTCGAAAACGACCTCGAAGGCGGGGTGGGTGGCGTCCCGGACCACCCTGGCGAGGGTCGGGAAGCGGCCGGTGGCGATCATCCGGTGGATGTACGGCCACGTGGCGCTCTGCCACTGCGTCTTGTCCATCCCGCTTTCGAGCGTGGCGCGCTGCTCGCTGGCCTCGCTCCGGAGGGCGCCGACCACGTAGGCATTGACGGTGCCGACAGCCTGCATGACCGCGTCGATGTCCTCTCCGAAGCCCGGGGTGTCGCTCAGCGCGGCGAGTGATGCCTCCAGGTGCGCCAGCGCGTTGGGGCCCAGGTGGGGACGGCCCACCAGCAGGTCGATGAGCCAGGGGTGCTTCGTGGCGGCCTGCCGGGTGCGGTGGGCGATGCTCCGGAGCGCCTCGCGCCACGCGCCGCGAATCGGCCCCTCGGACACCATCTCCCCGTACACCGCGTCCACCATGAGCTCCAGCAGCTCCTCCTTGGTGGACAGGTAGCCGTACAGCCGCATGGGCCCCGCATCGAGCGCGGCCGCGACCTTGCGCAGGGACACCGACGCGAGCCCCTCCGCGTCCGCCAGCTCCAGCGCGGCCCCGACGATGCGCTCCCGGCTCAGCGGTCCGGGCGCGGGGCGGCTGGAGGGCTCGGGACGCTCCCAGACGAGGGCGGAATCCGACACGCGCGGCTTCTGGGTCATCCCGGCCGTCTTGCCCCATCGAACCTGCATTGACAACGGACCGACCATTTATACACTGTATCTGTCGATACGGTGTATATAAAGGGTGGTTCCAAGATGGATTCGACTCCGGTGTTGGTGGTGGGCGGCGGCCTGGTGGGCCTGTCCGCTTCAATGTTCCTGGCGTGGCGGGGCGTGCCGACGGTGCTGGTGGAGCGGCACGCGGGCAGCTCGCCGCATCCCCGGGCGATTGGCTACACGCCGAGGACGATGGAGCTCTTCCGGGCGGTCGGGCTGGGGGCGCGCATCCCCCAGAGTCCCCCCGGCTTCCGGCTGCGGCGGGCCCGGGTCGAAAGCCTCGCGGGGACGTGGTTCGAGGAGTCCTCGTGGACGCCGGAGAATCCCCACGCGCCCGCCATCGAATACTCGCCTTGCACGGGGACGGCGCTGGCCCAGGACCGCCTGGAGCCCCTCCTCCGGGAGCGGGCTATGGAGCTTGGCGCCGACATCCGACTGGAGACCGAGCTGGTCCGGTTCGAACAGGACGCCGAAGGGGTGACGGCGTGGCTGCGCGAGCGCGGCGGACGGGAGTACACGCTGCGCGCGGCCTATCTCATCGCCGCGGATGGGCACCGCAGCCCGGTCCGCGAGGCCCTGGGGATTGGCCGTGATGGGCGGGGCCACATGCGCACGGTGCGCAGCGTCCTGTTCCGGGCTCCGTTGGAGGCGTACCTCCAGGCGGGCGTGACGCAGTTCCAGATCGAGCAGCCGGGGTTCAGCGCGTTCCTCACCACCTACGGCGACGGTCGCTGGGTGCTGATCTTCTCGGATGACGAGGAGCGCGACGAGGCCACCCTGCGGGCGCTGGTGTCCAGGGCGGTGGGCCGGTTCGACCTGGAGGTGGAGCTCATCACCACGGGCCGCTGGGAGCTGAGCGCGCTCATCGCGGACCGCTTCGCTTCCGGCAGGGTGTTCCTGGCCGGGGATGCCGCGCACACCCTTCCGCCCAGCCGGGGTGGCTATGGCGCGAACACCGGCATCGAGGATGTCCACAACCTCGCGTGGAAGCTGGCGTCGGTCCTCTCCGGTGCGTCATCGCCAGCCCTGCTCGACACCTACGACGCCGAACGCCGGCCCATCGCGTTGCTCCGGCACCAGCAGATCTTCGCCCGGAACGACTACAAGGCGGAGGCGGGTGGGACCGCTGGGGACGCGCGGATCCTCGACGATGACGCGATGGAGTTCGGGCAGTTGTACCGGTCAACGGCGGTGCTCGACGCCAGCGACACGCTCCCGCCCGCGGCGAGGCCGGAGCAGTGGGCGGGCCAACCCGGAACGCGCGCGCCGCATGCGTGGGTGTCGGACGGCGACGCGCGGCGCTCCACGCTCGACCTGCTCCAGCGAGGCTGGGTGCTGTTCGCCGGGGACGCGCGGTGGTGCGCCGCCGTGGAGAAGGCCGGAAGGCAGCCGGGCCTCGGCCTCCAGTGCCTCCGTCTGGGCATCGACGTGCGGCCGTCGGACCTGGAGTCGTTCCGCGAGTCGCTGGGCCTGGGGAAGGAGGGCGCCTCGCTGGTCCGCCCGGATGGCTATGTGGCCTGGCGCTCGCTCGACCTGCCGGCGGATGCTGCCCGCGTGCTCACCGACGCCCTGTGGCGGGTGTCGTCCGCGGCGTAGCCGAACCCTGCGCGCAGGGCGTCCGCCTTGATGGCGATGAAGTCCTCCCTTCCGCTCAGCGCTTGAGTCGCGCCGCGATGCCGTCGAGCACGCAGTCGAGGCCCTTGTCGAACACGACCTCGTAGGAGGTGTCGGAGGCGTCCCGGCTCGCCCTGGTGAGGGTCGGGAAGCGCCCGGTGGCGAGCATCCGGTGGAGGTATGGCCCCACGGTGTTCTGCCACTCCCTGCTTTCGAGCGAGGCGCGCTCGTTGGCCTCGCTCTGGAGGGCGCCGACCACGTAGGCGTTGACGGTGCCGACCGCATTGAGGACCGCGTCGATGTCGTCCCCGAAGCCCGGGGTGTCGCTCAGCGCGGCGAGCGATGCTTCGATGTGCGCCAGCACGTTGGGACTTCCGGAGGAGGGGCCCACCGGCAGGTCGATGAGCCACGGGTGCTTCGCGGCGGCCTGCCGGGTGCGGTGGGCGATGGACCGGAGCGCCTCGCGCCACTCGCCGCGAATCGGACCCTCGGACACCAGCTCCCCGTAGACCGCGTCCACCATGAGATTCAGCAGCTCCTCCTGGGTGGACAGGTAGCGGTGCAGCCGCGTGGGCCTCACCTTGAGCGCGGCCGCGACCTTGCGCAGGGACACCGACGCGAGCCCTCCCGCGCCCGCCAGCTTCAGCGCGGCACGGACGATGCGGGCCCGGCTTAGCGCTCCCGGCCCGGGACGGCTGGAGGGCTCGGGACGCTCCCACACGAGGACGGAATCCGACACGCGCGGCTTCTGGGTCCTCCTGGTCTTCTTGCCCCCTCGACCCTGCTTTGACACCGGACGGACCATCTCCGCAGTGTACCCATCGCTACGGTGCATGGAAAAGAGTGGCGTCCGCACCGCGGCCAGCGCCTCCGAGCAGGGCGTCCTGACTCCGTCCACGCGTTGCATTTCCGGAAAGCCGCTTGCCGCCGATGCCCGTGTTGGGGATGCGCACCGGCCGCCATGCTTGCGCCATGAATGCTTTTGATTGCGCGGGCAAGACGCTTCCCCCACCGGCAACGCCCCACGCAGTGGCTCTTGCCGCGTCTGGTCCGGGTGGGCCTGGAGGCGCCGTAATGCACAAGAAATTGCGAAGGACGCCCCGGAACCGTGGCGTCGCGGCCTCCATCGAGGAGGTGTTCGCGGAGTACATGGCGGCACAGGCCGAGTCAGAAGCCTTGTTCCGGCCGAAGTGGCCCAGAGCGCGTTGAGGCGTCATTCCCGCGCGAACCCCGAAAGAATGTGATTTCGCGTAGACCTTCTGGACCGCCCGTCCGTTGACGGTGGGGCTGATTTTCCCCCCAACAAGGAATGTGAGCGATGTTGAAGAAGAGGTTCTTGCCGTGGATGTTGATGTTGAGTGGTCTGCCTTTGCTCTCTGCCTGCGACCGTGAGCCCAGGCCCGTGGAGGTCATTGCCTCGCACGGACCCGGGGAGCTGGCGCTGCTCATCGAGCGGGAGGGCGGAGCGGGACCCTACGTGGGAGGCACCCCGGAGCGCTTCCGCATCGTGGCCTCGGGAGAGGCCTTCAAGTCGGTGCGGTGGAGCACCACCGCCGGGGTTATCGAATCCGACGCGGAGCATGTCACCTGGACGCTGCCTTCGGCGGGAACGGCTTCGCTGTCCGTCTCCGTGGAGACGGAGTCCGGGAAGACGGCGGAGGGGGCGTTCCACTTCAGCGTGGTGGCGTCTCCGCTCGCCACCAGCACGGTGATCGACCCGGGGCCGGACGTCACGGGCAGCATCTGCGAGCTCGCTTTCGACGACGCGGGCAAGGGGCACGTCGTCTACACGAACGACACCCACAACACCCTCTGGTACGCGAGCTGGAACGGCACGACGTGGACGACGGAGCAGATTGACGGTCCCGGCTTCAACACCGGGGGCATGTTCATCTCGAAGCCCGCGCTGGCGCTCGACGCGGCGACTGGCACGCCGCACGTCGCGTATCTCAAGAGCACCGGTCCCGTCTCGGTCGCCACGTTCCGCGTCGGATACGCCGCGCGCGTCAATGGCGCATGGACTCGCGAGGCGGTGGACGTCGCGCCGACGACCCGCCTGGGCATCGCGCTCAACCCCGCGCAGGGCCAGCAGCCGTCCATCGTCGCCGCCAGCAGCACCAGCGGGACCCTCCGGGTCATCACCCGGGCAGCGACCAACACCTGGGTCGCCACTCCCCTGACGACCCTCACCGCGTCCTACCTCACGGGAGACCCGGTCTTCGACGCGACCGGTGGGCTGTATGTCATGACGAACCAGGTCGCGACTTCCACCCCCGCCAACTACCTGCGGGTCATCCGGGGCTCGGTCGTCGACTCCTTCAAGGTGCGGGACACCGGCACAGGCTTCTCCTCCAGTTGGAGCTCGCTCGTCTGGGGACAGGGCCAGCACCTGCTCGTGCAGGCCAACAGCATCACGGAAGGCGACAGGGCCGCCATGGATGACATCACGGTGGGCACGCCTGTGTCGGCCAGCACCGTGAGCTCCTCGCCCGTCGACTACAGGTACCAGACCTCGGACCTGGCGTATGGCGGGGGCAAGCCGGTGAGCGTCCTGCGCAACGGGACGGCGATGGAGCTCACCACGCCGGACGCGCAGGGGTTCTGGACGTATACCCAACTGGGCACGGTGGATGAGGCCACGCGCCCGAGCGTGGCCATCCGTCCCACGGATGGCACGCCGCATGTCTGCTACCAGCAGGACGGGAAGGTGAGCTTCCAGTAGGCTTTCGCCCGTGGGGCCAGCCTCGTCGTCGGGGCTGGCCTCTCTTCACGCAGGAAAGGCATTTGCATGGCCGCGGCCATCATCGAAGCCCGCTGTGTCGCCCCCTTCACCGTCCGGGTCCGCTTCAGCGACGGGATGGACGGCGAGGCGAGCCTCAAACCCTGCCTCTTCGAGTGGGAAGCCGCGCGCGTCCCGGACCTGTCCACCGAAACCCGCGACTGGCTGCGCGTGCCGGAGAACTTCCAGACCGTCCGCGTGGATGCCGAAGCGGGCACGCTCGCCTGGGCAGACGCGCGCCCGTTCAGCGCATCGCTGGTGTACTGGCGCGTGGAGCGGTATCGCGTGAAGGCGACCGTCCGCCTGAAGGACGGGGCCGTCCTCTCCTCGGCGCTGCTCGGTGGGCGGGGGGAGGTCTGGTCGAACGGGCTCACCGTCGGGCGGGCCCGCGCCAACACCGTCGTCGTGGATCAGGAAGGGGTGGCGCCCGTCCACGCGCGGGTGACGGTCGGCGGGGGGCACCACCCCTGCTACTTCATCGAGGTGGTGGAGGGCACCGTCACCGCAGGAGGAACTTCCGCGTCAACGCCCGGCGAGCGCTTGAAGGTCCCAGCCCGCCAGCCGCTCCTGCTGGAGCTGGGACCCTGCGTCGTGGAGATCGAATGATCAGGGCGCGCGGAGGCTGAGCGCCCCCAGGTAGTCGGCCTTGCCCACGTTCACGCCGTTGTGGCGCAGCAGCGCGTACACGTGGGTGATGTGGAAGAAGAAGTTCGGGACCGCGTGCTCGAGGAAGTAATTCGCACCGGTCATCGTCTTTCCCTCCCAGCGAGGCTGGGTGATGGAACGCTCGGCGGCCCCTTCGAAGTCGCGGGCGGAGAACCCGTCCAGGTAGGCAATCACCGACCGGATGCGGGCGCTCAGCTGTTCGAGCGTCTGCTCGGTGTCGGGGTGCGACGGGGCCTCCTTGCCAGTCAACCTGGACGCCGCGAGCTTCGCGGAGTCACAGGCGATCTGCACCTGACGCGAGAACGGAAGCTGGTCGGGCGCGAGCCGGAACCCGAGGAAGATGTTCGGGTCGAAGGACTTCGTCTTGGCGAAGGTCGCGGCCGTCTCCAGCCACTTCTCCATCTGCCCGAGCTGCTTCTTCATCTGGGAAAAGGTTTCGATGTACATGCGGCGCAACCTAACCCCCGGCCCGGCGGTGCACCACTCGAACCGCCGGCCCCGAGTCCGCCGCGCTCTTCATGACGCGTCGTTCCAGGCCGCGTCCAGGTCCCCCCGGTCCGGACGCTGCCTGTCACGCCGCCGTCACGCCTGACATCAGAAGGTGATCGTCAGGTCATGCAAGATCGCCGAACACCCCGTCCGCGTTCCCGCTTCGTCGCCCGACGTGTCGCCCACGCAGGTGAGGTTCTGCACGACGCGCGTGTTGCCGGTGAGCTGCGGGAAGTACCAGGCGTCGAGCGAGTGTCCGGTGTCCGTGTACTCGAAGTGGAACTCGGGTCCATTCTCGGAATATTTGGCGAAGGGCCACGGCGACGGCGTGATGCTCACGATGGGGCTCGCGGTGGTGGCGATGTGGTAGAACTGGTCCCCGTGCACCTTGGTGGTTCCACCCACCTCGTGGCCCCAGATGCGCATGGCAATCCACAATTCGTTGCCATTGCGGACGTCCATCTCGAAGTCGATGTCCATCTTCGGTCCGTTGCCGGCGAAGTCCGCGTCTCCTCCAGTCTTCGGCGGGACGTAGAAGGCCAGTGGGAAGTCATTGATGGTGATGGTGGACAGGCCTTGTTCGGTCGTGCCCACCGCCTCCGCGGACGGCTGCGACGGGTCGAGGGCTTCGGGACCGCACGCCCCGAGCAACAGGACGGCCGCCGGGACGACGTAGGACGCGAATCGACGCAGCATGGTGACTCCAGACAGCGAATGGGAAATGGCAGACGGCCGGTCCGTTCTTGCCTCGGCGTGGCCGCCGCCCCGGTGGGCAGGAGCGCCTTGAGCAATACCGGCATGGGCGGACAGGGGACATCGCCGTGCCGCCAGTGGCTCCAAACGTGTGACGAAGCGGCCCATGGCATCCGTGAGCTGTCTTTCAAAAGCGATTCGTAGCGCATCGGGAGAGGTGAGGGACATGGTTGTTCGAGAGGGATTGTTGGAGTCAACGCCCATTCGCGTGATGGTGGTGGACGGGGAGCCGGAGGCCCGGCGGCTCGTGGGCTCGGTGCTGGAAGACGATGCCGAGGTGGTCGTCGCGGGTGTCCACGACGGCGGGCGCAGTGCCGTGGAGGCCCTGCGGCGCGAGCCCGTGGACATCCTCTTCCTGGATGTGGCGCTGGAGGGCCTGGACGGCTTCCAGTTGCTCCAGGAGGCGGGGAGTTCGTGCGCGGGCGCCGTCGTCTTCATGACCGCGAGGGAGGACCACGCCCTGCGCGCCTTCGAGGCCCGCGCGCTCGACTATGTCCTCAAGCCCCTGTTCCTGGAGCGTTTCGTCCAGGTGCTGGCCCGGGCGAAGGAGCATGTCCGCCGGGCGCGCATCCAGCACCTGGTGCGGCAGCTCGCGGGCCTCGTGGAGTCCCTGTCCGGACCGCCCCGGCCTCCGCGCTACCTGGAGCGGCTGGTCGTCCGGGAGGTGGGGCGGGTGACGCTGCTCTGCGTGGAAGACGTGGACTGGATGGCGGCGGAGGACAACTACGTCCAGGTGCACATCGGGGCCCGGAGCCACCTGGTGCGCCAGCCCCTGCGCGACCTGGAGGCGCGGTTGGATCCGGAGCGGTTCGTCCGCATCCACCGCTCCACCCTCATCAACCTCCAGCGGGTCCAGGAACTGCGCCCGCTGCTCCACGGCGAGTATCAGGTCATCCTGCGGGACCGGACCACGCTGAAGCTCAGCCGGGGCTACCGCGAGCGCCTGGGCACGCTGCTGGCCCAGGGCTGACGCGTGGCGCCCCGGGCCGTCGCTATCCCGCCTTGCCGGACGGGCGGAGGGCGCCTCCCGAGGCGGCGGCCTGGAGGCGGCATCGCGCCTCGGCGGCCCGCGCCCGCGCGGCGTTCTCCTTCTGGCCCGTGGCCACCATGAGGGCCGCGGCCCGGGCGTAGTGCTCCGCCGCTTCCTCCGGAGGCAGCACCTGTTCGTCGGAGTGCGCCGACGCCAGCAGGTGCGGCAGCGCCTTCTCCACGCGACCCGCCTCCAGCCAGTGATGCGCCAGGAGGATGGCGGGGGCTTTGTCCTCTTCCAGCGCCGTGGCGAGCCGGCCGTGCAGCACCCGGGTCTCTCCCGGCTCCATCCCGGCCCGCACGGCCTCCATCACCAGGTCGTGGCTGAAGCGCTCTCCCATCAGGACCTGGGCCGACTCCAGCTCCGCGAGCGCTTCATGCGCGGCAGCCGCGGTCACCTGGAGCACCCGGGGCGCGAGCGACGTGCGGAAGAAGGCGCCCGCCAGCGCCGCGAGCCGGGCGCATTGGAGCGCCAGCGTGGACAGCCGCTCCAGTCGCAGCTGGATGAGGGGCCCCACCCGCCCCGGTGGGGGCAGCCGCTGAGGCCAGTCGCGGTGCAGCGAGTCCGTCTCCAGCAGGTGCTTCAGGGTCTCCACCACGTAGAGGGGATTGCCGCCCGTGTAGCGCGTCAGGTCCTCCGCGTGCGCCTCCGCGCCGGGCAGGCCCATGGCCGCCACCATGCGCTTCACCTCCTCGCCCGTCAGCGGGCCCAGATCCACGATGCGCGCCAGCCCCGCGTCGACGAGCTGGGCGATTTGCGTCCTCGCGGAGTCCGGCAGCTCGCCCCGGCGGTAGCAGTCGATGAAGCGGATGGGCCGGGCGCCCCTGGAGGCGGCCTCGAACATCCGGGGGAGCGCGAAGATGAAGGCCCTGGAGCTGGCCATGTCCCAGTACTGCACGTCGTCCGCGACGCTGATGTCCTCGGGCTCATGGAGCATCTGGAGGGCCACCGCGCCGGCGTCGTAGAAGCGCAGCATCCCGGTCTCGGAGTCCAACGGCGGCAGCAGCCGCGTCTCCCCCAGTTCGGGGAGGATGCGCGACAGCTCCGTGCGCACCCAATCCGGCAGCTTCACGTCCGGCCAGCGCGCCAGCTGCGTGCGGAAGGCGCGGGCCTGGGAGGCGAAGGGCACGTCCCGGTCACCCACCCGCGCTTCGATGCGCCCCCAGCGCCCCTTCGTGGACGCGAACTCCTCCGCGAGCCGCGTCTTGCCGCTGCCGGGTTCGCCGGAGATGAACAGCATCTGCCCCGCCTCCCAGCCGGCCTCCAACTGTCGCCACGCGGCATCCCGGCCCGCCAGCACCGGAGGGCGCAGCACGGACAGGGGCAGCGCCGCGCGCGGGGCCGGGGTGGGGGAGGGGCGCTGCGTGCCCTTCTCCACCTCTCGCACCAGCGCGAGCGTCTCCGGCATGGGCGTGACGTCCAGCTCGCGGGAGAGGACGCTCCGCAGTTGTTCGAAGGCGGCGAGCGCGGCGCCCCGGTCCCCCTGGAGGTAGTGCAGGCGGATGAGGTGGCGTCCTGCCTGTTCTGACTCGGGCTCCTGCCGCGCCCAGGCCTGCGCGAGCCCCAGGGCGGCGGTCCAGTCTCCTCCGGCGGTGAGGTGCCCGATGCGTGCCTCGCGCGCCTCGCGCACCCAGCCCTCGACACCCGCGCGGGCCCCGTCCAGCCAGCGCGCGAGCTCCGGACCGTCATCGAAGTCGAAGCCCGCGAGCAGCGTGCTGCCTTCGGCCCCGACGGACTCCAGGGCCTGCTCATACGCCTGGGCCTCGGTGGCGGCCTTGAGACACGCGACGTCCACGTTCGCTGGGTCCACCAATGCCAGACGTTCGGTGTCGCCCTCCACCAGGGGCTCGCCACCGCTGGCGAGGCGCAGGCGGCGCAGCAACTGGCGCATGTTGTTGCGCGCCGTGGTGGGCGAGGAGTCCGGCCACAGGAGGGCCGCCAGCGCGAACTTGGGCGAAGGCCCCTGCAATCCCAACCACGCCAGGAGCGCCGCCGCGCGCCGCTCCAGCCGGACCCGCTGTCCTTCGGGGCTCCACAGTTGCGCCAGCCCCAGCACCTGCACCCGCCATTGCGTCCCAGCCACCTGCCGTCTCCCGAGGCTCCGCGCCGACCTGCGCCTGTTGGTGCCCCGGAGTCTACGGGGAGCGCGCCCGGTGATTTCCGCAAACTGCGCTCTCCGCGTTTTTCCAGCGCGGGCGTCTGGCAATGGAGCGACTGGAATCCCCGGGGGGCGGCATCGCGCTGCCGGTGGCTTCTTCCTGGCCGGCCTGTCGTCCGGCGTCTGGAAGTACGTCGAGAGGCGGTGGCTCACCGCGGGAGGCACCGTGGCGCACCGGGTCATGGCGGGGCGTCGTCATGGTCGGGTCATGGGTCGGTCACGTCCTGGCCGGGGTGCGCCGGCCTGGACGAGATGGGCTAGCGTCCCCTGCATGCCATTGCTCCGCGCTTCCACCCTCCTGTTGCTGATGGGGCTCCTCGCCTCGGGCTGCAAGCGGGATTCCGATGCTCCTCCCACTCCCACCGCGCCGAAGTCGGCCCCGGTGCCCCCCATTCCGAGCTCGGCGCCCGCGCCCTTCGCCAAGGCGGGCCTGTCGGCCCCCGTCACCGCCGCGGGACAGCCGGACACGGGCGAGGTGGACCTCGCGGCGCTCCGCGACTCCGTGGCGGATCCGAAGGTGCTCTCCGAACTGGAGTTGCTGGCGCTGTCGGATCCCCACGGCCGCCGACACGAGGACCGCGAGGGTGACGTCATGGCCGAGCCCGCGCGCCCCGCGCCGTCCGGAGTCGATGACGAGGAGACGCCCGGACTGGGCGAAGAGGCGGCCCTGCCCCAGCGACTCCCCGTGGCGGCCCCGTCGCGACGCGAACGGCCCGATGAACTGGCCCTTCGGCGAAACCGGTCCGACCCTTCCCCAGCGCCGCGCGATCCCGAGGCCGACAGCGTGGATGGCCGCGTCGAAGGAGGGGTCGCCGGGGGCGTGGTCGGCGGTGTCGTCGGGGGGCAGCTTGGAAGCCGGCTTGCGTCGAGGGGGCCATCATCGCCCCCTCCGCCTCCTCCTCCCCCCTCGGCGGGCCGCCCGGTGCTGGAGCAGAAGCGTCGGGAGATCATCCAGATCATCAAGGGAGGCAGCGGGGGACAGCCTTCCGCCAGGGCCGAAGCCGAGGACGGATACGGAGCCGGGTTGGAGCGCGCGAAGAAGAAGCCGGCCCCGGAAGCGGATGCCCCCAAGCCGGTGCTCCCTCGCGTGGAGTCCGCGCCCCGCGCCGCCAAGGTGTTGGTGATGAGCGACGACGGTCGCTACCAGCCGCTCAAGGCCCGCTCCATCCGCGTCGTCACGTACATCCAGGGTTCACGGGCGCGGACCGTGGTGGACCACCTCTTCGAGAACGACACCGGCCGCAGCCTGGAGGGCACGTTCTATTACCCGCTGCCCGGAGGCGCGACGGTGGCGGGCTTCGCGCTGTACTCGGGGGCCGTGTCGGTGGACTCGCCCTCGCTCTTCCAGTCGTCGGAGCTGCTGCCGCCGCTGGGCGATGGCTCGACGGACTCCGCGCAGCTCACCGCCTCCGCGCCACCGGCGCCGCAGGGGGCGAAGCGCTCCTGGGGAAACATCCAGGAGGCCCGCGTCGTCGAACAGAAGCGCGCGCGGGAGGTGTACGAGGACGTGGTGCGCCGCAACGTGGACCCCGCGCTGCTCGAATGGTCGGGCGCGTCCACCTTCAGCGCGCGCGTCTTCCCCCTGCCGCCCAGGTCCCTCAAGCGCGTCGTCATCGCGTATGAGCAGACGCTCCTCTTCGACGGAGAGCGCCTGCGTTACACGTGGCCGCTGCCTCCGGGCGCGGGACCGCAGCTTCGCGTCTCCGCGCGCGTCCATGTGGATGCACGACAGGCGCCGGAGATCACGGTGCAGCCGGAGCCGGGCGCGAAGGCCCGCAGGGTCGACGCCTGGCAGGTCTACGACTTCCCGAAGCTGGCGGGAGACGGGGCGCTGTCGGTGGCCCTGAAGCCGCGCCACGAGGACGCGGACGTCCTCGTGGGTGGGGATGTCGCGGGCCTTCCCGGCCACGCCTTCCACGCGCGGGTGCGGCTGCCCGCCCGGCTCACCTCGGGTGACGAGGGGGCTCCCACGGGCCGCGCGGTGCTGGTGGTGGACACCTCGCTGTCCTCCGAGGATGGAAACGCCTGGGCCATCCAGGCGGCCACGCTGCGCGCGCTGCTGGAGAAGGATCCGACGCTGAAGGAGTACGCGGTGCTCCTCTTCGACGTGCGCCCCCGCTGGCTGCACGGTCCGGGCTTCCGCGTGAACGACGCGAAGCAGCGCCAGGAGAGCTTCGCGGAGCTGGAGCGCATCTACCTGGAAGGCGCCTCGCACGTGGACGGCGCGTTGGAGGAACTGGACCGGGCCGGAAGCGAGTGGCTCAAGCCCGCGGCGTCCGGTGAGCGCGTGACGGCCTTCCTGCTCTCCGACGGCAACATCACCTGGGGACAGAGCCGCGTGGACGCGCTGCTCTCCCGGCACCCCTGCGTGGAGTCGCTGCGCTGGGTGACGTACCGCTTCGGCGAGGCCGCGGTGAACACGGAGCTCTTCGACGCGCTGGCGCGCTCCAGCGGTGGCCGCGTGGTGAGCGTCCTGTCCGCGTCGGAGGTGGAGGCCGCGGCGAAGGCGCACCGCGCGGCGTCGGTGGTGCTGTCCCGGGTGTCCGTGGTCGGCGCGGACGTGAAGGACCTGGTGGTGGCGGGCAGACCGCGCCTCGTCTTCCCCGGCCAGGAGTTGCAGGTGGCGGGACGGCTGCCGGCCAAGGGGGACGCGGTGCTGGAGGTGGTGACGCAGGCGGGCTCCAGTCCTGAACGCACGCTGCGCATCCCCCTGCCGCGCGACGAGGACAGCACGTTCGCGCCGCGGGCCTGGGCGGAGCTCTTCGTGTCGCGGCTGGTGTCCCTGGACGACGAGCGGCTGGACCGGATGGTGGTGGCGCTCAGCCAGCACTACCGGCTGGCCAATGCCCGCGCGTCCATGCTGGTGCTGGAGTCCGAGGGCGACTACCAGGCCTATGCCGTCCGCGACGAACAGGTGGACCTGACGAACCTGGAGGCGCTGCGGCGCCGGGAAGAGGATCAGCGTCGGGACAAGCTGCTGGGCATCGCGCTGGACGAAGTGCCCGAGAGCGGCCGGGCGGTGGTGGCCGGGCTGGCCGCGCAGAAGGCGGTGCTTATGCCGCTGCTCAAGCGCCAGCCGCTGCGGGACGCGCCCTACGCGGGCGGGGACGCGCGGGTCCAGGCGGAGCTGGCCTACCGCGAGGCCCGCCGGGCGAACCGCGATGACGTGATGATCTACGAGGCGGTGGCCCGCAAGCGCGCCTTCGCCGGGGACACGTGGGGCGCGGTGCGGGCGCTGTCGTCGCCGGTGGAGCTGCGCTCGCAGGACGCGGAGGCGCTGCGGCTGGTGGGGTACGGCCTGCTGGCGCTGGGGCAGTACCCGGCGGCGGCGGAGCTCTTCGAACACGTGCGGCTCAGCCGCCCCTTCGAGGCGCAGGCGTTCCTGGAGGAGGCGCTCGCGCTGGACGCGGCGGGGCGCTATTCGGAAGCGGCCCGGAACTACGAAATCGTGCTGGCGCGCTCCTGGAAGCGGCATGGCAGCGAGGTCCGGACGGTGGCGGCCTTCCACTACGCGCGGCTGCTGGCGGGGCTGGAGCGACAGACCCAGCTCAAGGGGGTGGTCGCGGTGATGAAGGCCCGCCGCTCCGAGCTGGCCGAACCGGGTGGGGTGCCTGGGGTTTCCAGCGCGAAACCCATCGACTACCAGCTCACCGCGCACTGGAATTCGGACAGCACGGACATCGACCTGTGGGTCATCGAGCCGGACGGGGAGAAGTGCTTCTACCAGCACAAGGACACGCGGCTGGGAGGCAAGCTGTTCTGGGACATCACGAACGGCCTGGGGCCGGAGCTGTACCACGCACGCAAGGCGGCGCCGGGGCCGTACCACGTGGTGGTGCACTACTACGGCAACAACTCGGCGCGGTACGTGGTGCCCACGGCCCTGCTGCTCGTGAGCGACCGGGGCGTCTTCACGCCCGACGACCTGGCCCAGCGGCGCTTCCAGGTGCGCATCCTGCCCAACAAGGACGCGCGGCTGCTGTTGCGGCGCGAGGAGCTGGTGGCGGTGAAGGGCGGCGTGTCGGCGCAGTCCGCTCCCTGAGGACGGCTGCTGGTGGACGGTCTCCGCCGGGCCCGTGAGGGCCCGGCGGTGCCATTTCCGGGACTCCGCCAGGTCGAAGCGCGGCGTCGCGACAGGCTCACCCGCTCACGGGGCCGCGGACGTGTTCACCAGCACGTCGTGGAAGTACGCGTTCGCATACCCCCGGGGCAGCGGGGTACCGCTCGCGCAGGTGGGCAGGGCGTGCGTCACCACCAGGGCCTTGTCCGCGGCGCCGGGCGCGTGGGTGTCGCTCACGGTGTAGGGCCCGTAGACCTCAGGCTGCGCGTCCCGCTGGAACACGAAGCGGTCGTTGTCCGCGTCCCACTGCACCCGCAGGGAGGCCTGTTCCCCCTGATGGACGAGCCCCAGGTCGGTCGCGAAGAGCTGCGTCCGCCCGGTGCACGTCGTGTCCCGGCACTGTTCGATGACGGCCTCCACCCGCAGCTCGTTGGAGCCGCGTGGATCCGTGGACCTGGAGACGACGCGGATGGACGCCGTCACGTCGTCGTATGCGCTCCCCCGGCTCGGGAGGCCGGCGTTGAAGAAGCGGCCGGTGAGCTCGGTGGTGCTCCGGGCCGGTGGGCTCCGGGGATCCACGCACCCCGTGCTCCGGGCGTTGTTCACGCGCACCTTCGCCGCGATGGCCGTCACCTGTTCGGGGTGGGTGAAGCGCAGGCCGAAGCGGCCCGTCCCCGTGTCCGCCCGGCTCATCAGGCGCAGGCGGGTGAAGGCCAGCTCCCGGACGGAGTCCACCCGGCTTCCGGTCTGCACGTCCACCCACCGCGCCGGGTCGATGCCGCGAATCTTCGTCGCGCGCGGGGGATTGGGCTCCATCGGGTTGAAGTTGTCGTAGGGCACCAGGGCTTCGACCGCGTGGGCCGTGCCCCCAAGGAGCAGCGCGACCACCGCGCACTTCAGAGGGAGGGTCTTCATGGCGCGTCCAGCTCCTTCACTTGGATGTAGTGCCGCACGCGGGCGTTGTTGCCCGTGTCGGTGTCCTCGCCTTCGGTTTCCAGCGTCATGCCGTTCTCGTAGCCGTTCATGAAGCTGCCCAGGATTTCGATGTTGGAGAGCCAGTCACTGGCGGTCGTCTCGCCCTTCACCCGGCGGACCGTCGCGTTGCTGCCGAAGAAGGTGAAGTGGCCGTCCTTCTGGTCCACCGTCGTTCCGGAGCCTCCTTCGGGGATGGAGTCGTAGTGGTCGTTCGGACCGACGTCCCACTCCCAGAGGGCCGACGTCATGTTCGCCGTTCCCATGAAGCCGGCCGCGAGGTCCGGGAACGCGAAGGGGCTGCCGGGCCCGGTGCGCACGGACCAGTTCGGATAGATGGTCTGGTCCTCCATGACGTTCATGAAGGAGTTGATGAGCGTGGTGCCATTGACGCTCATCAGCACGCGCGGCGTGTACCAGTCCGCGCAGCAGCCGCTCGCGGTCTCCAGGTCGGTCACCTGCTTCACGGAGTACTCGAGGCGGTGTTCCCGGGCGGGATTGTACTTCACGACATCCTTCACCCGCGTCAGTGCCACGCTGACGTCCACCATGGCGTGGTCCGAAAGGCATTGCTGACGCACTTCCAGTGGGAACCCCGTGAGGATGCTGGAGTCGGGGTCGAAGTGCGGGAGGACGCTCGCCGTGGGCTCCTTGAGCAGCGCGAACGTGGGGAAGTCCGTCGTGTTCTCGGCGGGGGGGAACACCAGGACGTAGTCGAGCCGGTCCTTGGCGCCCAGCTCGTTCACCACGTTGTCGGAGCACACGCTGCTCAGCCAGGTTCCGGTCGCCAACGGGTCCGCGCCGGAGGACGTGCGCGCCAGGTCCCGCGCCTCGGAGAACAGGGTGTTGGCCTTCTCGAATTCGGAGCGCCCGGTGATGTCGAGGAAGTTCGGGCCCACCATGTTCTTGTAGGGCGTGAAGAGGTTGTCGTCCTGGGTGGCCTTGGGCCCCAGGGTGTTCAGGTCCCCGAGCAGGAAGGCTGGCCGGTCCATGCCGCTGGGCCAGGTGCCGTGGGGGAAGACGTCGTCGTCCCCGAGCACATAGGGGAAGCTGTTGGCATTCAGGGGGCCGCCCTTTCGCACCTGCTGGACGTAGGCCTTGATGTCGAAGAGCTGGTCCTCGCGGGCATCGGTGTCCGGCCCGGGCGAGTTCTCCCCCGCGTTGACGTGCGTGCAGAACACGTCGACGAACTCGGCGTAGTCCGTCCCCGTGGAGACCCTGGGGGCGCCGGTGTCGTCGTGGGTGATGACGGGGACGGTGGCGGCGGGGGTCGCGATGCGCGCCCAGAGCACGCCCTTGTCCTGGAGGCAGTCGGAGCCGGTGCACATGTCCGATGGAAAGTGATGCACGCCGCCCTCCAGGATCTGCTGTGAGGACAGCAGCACGAGCCCGGTGCTTTCGGTGGCGGGCTGGAGGATGTCGTCGTTCAGCTCGGTGATGGCCTGCATGGGCGGCAGGGCTTCGGCGGCGCGCAGCGCGTTGACCTTCTCGATGAGCTCGCCGCGCTCATGCGACATCCAGATTTCAGAGATGCAGGCGACCTCCTTCTTGAAGATCTGCTGGGCGACGGTGTCGATTTCTCCCGAGCCGCCGTCATCGACCCAGAAGGTCACATCCGGCATCTGGCCCACGTTCCACATCGTGAAGCTGAGCGGAATCGGGGTGGGGTCCTTGAACTCGAGCGTCTCCCAGGACATGGGCAGGGTGTCGGCGGGCGGCTGGTTCGGGATGTTGGGGAACCGACCGCCGCCCACCGTCTGCGTGGCGCCCGCCATCGAGAAGGGCTGGTGGTTGATGGCGAGTCCCAGCTTGCGCACGGCCGCGGAGAGCGGCTCGCTGTCGAGGATGGCGGCCTGGCTGGGGCGCAGCTTGATTTCAAGCTCGATGTGCACGTGGCCCAGGTCCGCGCTGGGCGTCTTCACCACGGCGCTGGTGGCCCAGGCGTCGTTGGGGTCCGAAAGCACGCTCCAGCCCGTGCCATTGCCCTTGGCATGGGAGAGGGTGGTGAGTCCCTGCGGGCCGGTGGAGTAGCGCAGCTGGATGCGCCGGTCCTCTTCACGGGGCGAGTTCGCGCCAGCGACCTGCTGGAGGGTGTCGCCCCGCTTCGCATCCAGCCAGACGTTGATGAGGCCGGACGGATTCAGGACGTTTCCGTTGGCGTTCTTGGGCCGGGGGATGCGCAGGCCGATGAACAGGGATTGCGAGTGGCAGGGATTCGTCTGGATGGACGGAATCCCCGACGCCTGGGGACCGATGTTGCACTCGTCCCAGGTGTAGGCGGCGTTGTCCCCGACGTACAGGAACAGGTCCCCGTTGGGGCCTCCATTCGCGTAGTCCTGCAGCGGGAACTTCTTGCCGTCGGCGTACTCCAGCGGCGGAACCCAGCCATCCACCGTGGGCTGGGTGCACGGTGCGCCGGGGCTGCATTGGACCAGGGCATTCTGGGGAGGCAGCTTCGTGACGTGGGGCGCCGCGAAGGCTCCCACGGGAACGAGGCTGGCGAGGGCGAGCAGGATGGGACCGCGTTGCATGAAACCTCCAGGGACTCCCTCCCACGGTCATGCAGTGGGGCGGATTCGTCTGGGGTCCAGTGCACCGTGCATGCCGGTCGCTTCCGCCCGGGGAGGACGGTGGACTTCACGGCAAGGCTTGCCATGCGGCGGGCCCTGGCCGGCAAGGGTTGCCGGCCAGGTGCTGCTTACGCGGGAGGACCGCGGGTCACCAGGGGGCGATGCCCTGCTTCTCGTGCGGCGTCTGCGTGTACGTGGACTTGAACACGGAGCCCGCCGCGTTGAGCCCGGAGCCGAAGGCCTCCACGAGGGCCTGCTTCACGTGGCCCTGCTTCGCGCTCTGGAAGGCGTCGCGACCGAAGTTCAGGGACTCGCGCTGGTGCGCGTTGATCTCGCTGCGCTCGCCCCGCTCCACCTTGACGACGTTGTCCAGGACGCTGTTGCGGGAGCGGTCGGAGATGCCGATGCCGTTCTTGTCGAGGATCTGGTTCACGCCGCTGACCTGCTGCGCGTAGTCGCTCTTCTTGCCCTGCGTCGTCTGGTCGATCTGCTTGCGCGAGGGATTCAGGAACGTGTGGTTGCTCTTGACCTTGAACATGGTTTTTCTCGCTCGGGGCGGCGGCCGCCCCCGGTAGGTGGTTCTTGAAGTAATTGTCGGAGCATGTGGGCTGAAGTTTCCTCGGACTTTCATTTCCCCACAAGAGTGGCCGCGCCGCCCGAGCCTGGACTTCCTAGGTCCGGCGTTCGGCGAGGGCGGCGAGCTGCTCCGTGACGGTGCCCCACCCATCGAAGAAGCCCAGCTCCTGATGCCGGTCCTTGTCGGCCGGGTTCCTGTGCATCGCGTGGACGGCGTAGTCGGTGCCCAGCGGGTGGTCCTTCAGCGTGATGAGCGCGGTCATGGACACGAAGGGTTGTTCGGCGGGTCTCCAGCCCTCCACCAGGGCGTTGGTGAAGACGAGCCGCTCAAGGTCGTCGACCGCGAGGAAGCACCCCGTCATGTGCGGCAGGAAGTCACCGCCGTCCTCGCTGAAATGGGTCACCAATGCGCCGCCGGCACGCAGGTCCATCTTCAAGACCTTGCAGCGGGCGGGGGCTGGCACCCACCACTGCTCGAAGCTCGCGGGGGTCGTCCAGGCCTTCCAGACGACCGACCGGGGCGCCTTGATGATCCGTGAAATCGTCAGGTCGAGTTCTGGATGGAGCGAAGGGCTCATTCGGGGTCTTCCTTGTCGTGGCCAGCGGTGACGAACTGTTCGAGCCTGTCGGTGCGGCCTTCCCAGATGACGCGTTGGGTGGACAGCCACGTTTCGACCGCGGCGAACGGCTTCTTTTCCAGCGCACAGGTCCGGACGCGGCCTTCCTTGTGCGTGCGGATCAATCCACTGCCCTCGAGCAGATGGATGTGTTTCATGAAGGAGGGCAATGCCATGTCAAAGGGCTCCGCCAGGTCGCTGATGCTCGCCGGGCCCCGGCCCAGCCGCGCCAGGACGGCGCGGCGGGTGGGGTCGGCGAGCGCCTGGAAGATGCCGTTCAGCTGCTCTTGATACTGTTCCTTTTGGCTAAGTATCATGGCGGGATACTTAGCACAAGGGCTAACCAATCGTCATGGACCCGGCGTGGGCTGGAGGAAGAGCAGGTAGTGGGCCGGGAGGTCGTTGAGCTCCGAGACGACGGAGTAGCCAGCCGCCTGGGCGGCGGCGACGAGCGGGGGACGCATGGCCCGGAGGTGCGTCACCGCGATGCGACCGTTCGGGGTGAGGGCGGGCCTCAGGCTTTCGAGGTAGGCCGCACGGTCCGGCAGGAAGTGGTCCACTTCGGCGAGCAGGATCAGGTCGTAGGTTCCCGGCTCGAGGCCCGGCGAGTCCGGCGCCACCTTGCGCACCTCGACGTTCTTGCGTGCGGAGACACGTTGACGAAGCCGCTTGAGGACCTCGTCATTGATGTCGGTCGCGACCACCCGTCCCGTCGGGCCGACGGCATCCGACAGCCGCAGCGTGAAGTAGCCCAGGCCTGCTCCGACATCCGCGATCCGTTGTCCTGGGGAAAGCCCCAGCGCGGCGACGAACCTGGCGGGCTGACGGGATTGGTCATACGCGGGATCGAGGCCTTCGACGCCCCCGACACCGTGCAGCTCGGCCGGCTCTTCCGGCGCGGGAGGCGGGACCGACGTGAGAGGTACCTCGGGGCGCTCTGCCTGTGGCCCCTCGGATCGGCATGCGCCGGTCGTGGCCGTGACGAGACAGAGGCACCACCGCATCAGGTGACGGGACGCTGCCTGCGTACGAAGGAAAGTCATTTCGACCTCGGGGGCCATCAGGGGATGCGAGGGCGCATCCCACCAGGGAATCGCCTCCGGGTCGACCTCACCTCGGAATGAGCGTGCGCGGGTTCAGCCCGCCACGCGGTGAGAGGCAATGCGCCTTCCGCATCGCCTCTCACCGGCGTCTTCAGCTCAGGCCTTGAAGGTCATCAGGGGACGCAGCCTCGCCACCTCCCGCACGATGTCCGCCGCCACCTGCGAGCCCACCACCGAACCGATGGGCTTGTAGGCCGCGGGTGCCTCCTCGATGCGGCGTTCGGCCCGCATCGCGATGCAGTCCACCCCGGTGAGGCCCAGCGCCTCCTCGCGGTGCTCCGCGCCGCCCCGCGACATGGAGAAGCGCGAGCGCGCCCGTCCCGCCCCATGCGAGGCCGAAGACAGCGCCTGCGCGTTGCCCAGTCCCCGCATCAGGTAGGACTCGGCCCCCATTGAGCCGGGGATGATGACCGGCTGTTCGGCCTCCGCCGGGCACGCCCCCTTGCGCGCCAGCCATCCACCCTCCCAGGGCAGGGTGATGTTGTGCGGCACGTCGTAGACGAGCGGTGCCTCCACGTCCCCGAACAGCTCGCGCAGCGTGTGCCGCACCAGCTCCGCGAGGAGCAGCCGGTTGAGGAAGGCGTAGTTGGCCGCCGTCGCCTCGGCCTTCAGGTACTCGCGCACCTTCTCCGGATCCACGAGCGGGAAGATTCCGCTCTCCGGGAAGGGGGCGCCCGCGGGCCACGCGGCCCGGACCCGCTCCTGCCACGTGCGTCCCACGTGCTTGCCCATGTCGCGTGAGCCGGAGTGCACCATGAACGCGAGCTGCCCCTCGCGCACGCCCCAGGCCCAGGCCCGCGCGCGGTCCACCACCGCCTCCACCCGCTGCACCTCCACGAAGTGGTTGCCGCCGCCAATGGTGGCGAGCCCCGGGTCGCGCACCACGCCCTCCCGCCGCAGCCCGGTGGGCGCCCAGGAAGGGTCTCCTTCCAGCGCGCCCCCCAGGTAGACGCGCGCGGACTCGCGGTCCAACTGGCCCAGGTCTGTCCTCGCCGACATGCCCAGGGGCTTCTCCTGCGTCTCCAGGAGCCAGCCCGGCAGGCCGTCGCGCAGCAGGGCCTCCAGCGCGCGCGAGCCCTGGGCGACATCCCGCGTGCCGAAGAAGTAGTGCCCCTTCATCCGCTCGACGAAGGCGTCGCGGCGGGCGAGGAAGGCGTCCACGGGGATGTCCGCGACATGCAGGCGCATGCCGCAGTTGATGTCCGTACCCACCGCGCCGGGCACCACCATGCCCTCGGTGTGCACCACCGACCCGATGGCCACCCCGGAGTCACCGGGATGGAAGTCGGGCGTGGCGCGCACCTGCTTCACGCGACCGCCGTTCGGATGGTGGAGCGCCGCGAGCGCGGCGAGCTGCTTGAAGGCCTTGCCCTCCACGGGCAGGTCCGGTGGGAGGAGCACCTCGGCGGCGGGCGCATGGGGATCCGCCTGGAGGCGGACGGTGTAGACACGACCGTCGTACGTGACGTCGAGCCCCTCGCGGGCAAGCGCCCGCAGGAGCCGGTTCAATTTCGGCTGCATGACCTTCTCGGAATCTGACCCGGTACGAAAATCCGGGGGACGTGAGCGATGGGATGAGACCTCGGGTCAGCAGCCGCGGTCGGGACGCCGGAGCATCCACGCGCCCTGTGACGCCCTGGCCTGTCCGCACCTGACGGGAGCAGGGGAGGCGCGTGGCCCACGAGGCGCCGCGCTAATGGGCGAGCCCTGCGGCATGCATGACGCCGCGAGCGAATCCAGGAGCGCGTCGGAGGGGGACTGTAGGGTGCTCGGCCCCGGGCAGTGCTGCCCGGCAGCACCCTTCATCTGAGGTCCCTGATGCGTTTCCCCGTTTCCTCGCGCACGCTGCGCACCCTGTCCCTGGTGGGCGCCTGCTCGCTGTTCGTCGCCTGTGACTCCGACGACAAGCCGCCCGTCACACAGCCCCCGCCGCCGGACACCACGCCGCGCACGCTGACGCTGCTGCAGACGAGCGACCTGCACACCAACATCTTCCCGTGGGATTACTTCACCGGGAAGCCGGACGCGAAGCGCGGCCTCGCCAGGGTGGCCACGCTCATCAAGCAGGAGCGTGAGAAGAACCCGGACTGCACGCTGCTCTTCGACACCGGTGACACCATCCAGGGCTCGCCGCTCGGCACCTACTACGCCCTGGTGGACAACGCGCCCAAGCACCCCATGGCCACCGCCATGAACGAGCTGGGCTATGCCGCCATGGCCCTGGGCAACCACGAGTTCAACTACGGCCAGGACGTCCTCAACAAGTTCAAGGGCGAGGCGAACTTCCCCCTCCTCGGCGCGAACGTGCGCAAGAGCGCGGACGGCTCCGAGGCCTTCACGCCCTACATCATCAAGACGGTGTGCGACGTGAAGGTCGGCATCCTCGGGCTGGTGACGCCGGGCGTGGCGACGTGGGAGCGCAAGGACAACATCAGCGGGCTGCGCTTCGAAGACCCGCTGGAGACCGCGAAGACCTACGTGCCGAAGATGAAGCAGGCCGGCGCGGACGTGGTGGTGGTGGCCATCCACAGCGGTCCCGACAAGCAGCCGGTGGGCAGCGCGAGCAGCCCCGAGTCGTGGCTCGCGGACTACGCGGACGCCACGAAGTGGACCGACCGGGGCAACCTCCCCGGTGAGAACGAGGCGGTGCAGATCGCCCAGCAGGTGGCGGACGTGGACGTGCTCCTCACCGGCCACACCCACCAGCCCATCCCGAAGATGCTGCTGAAGAACCAGGACGGCCGCGAGGTACTCCTCACGCAGCCCAACCGCTGGGGCAGCCACCTGGCCAACGTGCAGCTCAGCGTCACCTGGAACGGCGAGCGCTGGGGCGTGGAAGCCCACGA
The DNA here is from genome assembly GCF_026626765.1 of Corallococcus sp. bb12-1. Classification (NCBI taxonomy): domain Bacteria; kingdom Pseudomonadati; phylum Myxococcota; class Myxococcia; order Myxococcales; family Myxococcaceae; genus Corallococcus; species Corallococcus sp. bb12-1. Next base: position 186,495 of record NZ_JAPNJZ010000021.1, read on the forward strand.
CTCGCAGCTCCACGCGGTGGACGAAAATGTGGTGGAGGATGCCACCGTCAAGCAGCTCACCCAGGCCTACCACGACACCACGGTGGCCTACGTGAACCAGAAGATTGGCAGCACCACCGCGGCCTTCACGGGTGGCTTCGCCGGACGCTACGTGGACAGCGCCCTGGGGGACCTGCTCAACATCGTGCAGGAGGAGGCCGCGGAGGAGGCTGGCTTCCCCGTGGACCTGTCCGCGACCGCCCTGTTCTCCAACAACGTCGCGCTGCCGGCGGGGGACGTCACCCTGCGCGACGCCTACAGCGTCTACATCTACGACAACACGCTGTACGTGATGGAGATCAACGGCTCCATCCTCCGGCGCGCGCTGGAGATGAACACGCTGTACTTCAAGCAGTTGGACGCGGCCAACCTGCCCGCGAAGCCCGAGGACGCGAAGGCCACCACGCCCGTCGTCGCGGACTACAACTGGGACCTCTACTCGCGCATCGACTACGGCTACGACCTGACGAAGCCCGCGGGCTCCCGGCTCACGCACCTGCGCTTCCAGGGCGTGGACGTCCGGGATGATCAGGTCTTCCACATCGCCGTCAACAACTACCGCGGCGGTGGCGGCGGTGGGTACAGCATGTTCAAGGAAGGCCGCATGCTGTGGTCCTCCGCGGACGGCGTGCGTGACTACGTCGCGCGCTACATGCAGACGCACCAGAACCTGTCGCCGGAGGCGGTGAACACCTGCAACTTCACCCTCCTGCCCGACCTCTACACGCCGTACTACGGGGCCACGCTCGGCCCGGCGAAGTGCGCGCCCTGAGGTAGGCCCGCGGACTTCACGAGGAGGCCTGCCGCCTGACCCATCAACGCGGGTTTTGCGGCAGGCCATCCCCGATTTCGTAGTAGTCGCCCTTGTCGGCCACGAAGATGTGCATCGCCAGTCGGGTGTCGGTGGGCGCATCGAATGCGCCCATGGCGATGGCAATGATGTCCTTCTGGAGGGGATCCCAGAAGAGGGACGAGCCACAGGTCGAACAGAAACCCCGCCGCACCTTTTCGGAGGAGCGGAACCAGGTGACCTTGTCGGCGCCGTGGATCGTCACGGCGTCGCGGGGAACGTCGGTGGACGCCCAGAAGTGCCCTGATTGCTTGCGGCATCGCGAGCAATGGCAGGCATCAGGTGGACGCAGGGGGACGGTGACCTCGAAGCGGATGGCGCCGCAAAGACAGGATCCTTTGTGCATGCCTCAGTCTAGCGCGGCGGCCATCACGGTGGAGGTGGCGCACGAGACCTCGTGGGTTCAGTACACCACCACTGAGGCGTAGACACTGGTGCCGTTCGTGTAGGCCACCAGGGCGCCGCCGTTCGACGGGAGCGCCGCGACCGCTGGCGCGGCGCCCGGCCCCACCGTCCTGGCATCCGTGGCCAGAATCATGGCGGCCCCCACGAGCATCCGGTCCAACTGGATGTCGCCCGTCCCCCGCTGGGAGGCGATGTAGCCGTTGCCGAGCGCGTCCGCGTCAATCGTCCGGAGGGGGCCAGGACCGACGTCCGTGGGGAGGCCCGGCACCTGGGTGCTCGTCCCCGGCGCGGACACCGGGATGACGTCCACGTTGTTGTCCCCGAAGGAGCCCGTGACGTAGATGAAGCCGTTGGAGCCCGTCCAGTCCGAGAAGAAGGCCTGCCCCGGCGGGGAGCTCTGCGGGCCGAAGCTGGTCCCCTGGTCGCTGCTGCGGCGGATGCGGAAAGAGGGGTCGTCGCTCACCGAGAAGACGTCTCCGCTGATCTTGTCCACGACGACGTCGAAGTAGGCATTGTTCTGGGCCACGTCCGTCTCGCTGAAGTCGTTCGCGCCTCGCGCGAAGTTCCGGAGGACGCGCACCCCCGCGTTGCCTCGCGAGACGGAGATGTAGAGGGCGTCGCCCATGGAGTCCAAGCTGAGGGTGGCGTTGGCCACCGAACTGAGGGTTCGCGGCGCATCCCAGCTCGCCCCCGCGTCGACGGTCCGGGTGAACATCAGCACGCCCGGGCTCGCCGTAGCCGCGACGTAGGCGACCCCCGTGGGGCCGCCTTCAATCGCGACCTCCGCCACGTTGGTCATGCCCAGGGGAGTGGGCCCCACCCAGGTCTGGCCACGGTCTACGCTCACGCTGACATGGACCGCGCCTTCGCACTTCATGACGACGTAGAAGCGCCCCAGTGCATCCACCGCCACCTTGCGCCCCGTGTTCGTGTTGGCCGTGGTGCAGTTCAGGGTCCCGCTGATGAGCGTGGAAGGCACATTCGAAAAGGCGTCCAGCTGGCACGCGGCGTCGCAGCCATCCCCGGGGGTCGTGCCGCCATCGTCGCACTGCTCTCCCGTGATGCTGTCGACCCGACCGTCGCCGCACACCTCCACGCCCTGGCAGTCCGCCCGGCAGCCGTCCCCCGCGACGCGGTTGCCGTCGTCACACACCTCACCCGAGTCGACGTAACCGTCGCCGCAGACAGGCGGCGCCCTGACGGTGATGCTGACCGTGGCGGTATTGGAGGTCAGCGCGCCGTCGCTGGCCGTGAAGGTGAACGGGTCCTCTCCATGGAAGTCCACGGCCGGCGTATAGAGCAACTGGGCGCCCGTCCCGGACAGGGTTCCGTGAGCAGGAGGAGCCGTCACGGTGAACGTGAGCGCGTCCCCTTCCACGTCCGTGGCCGCCAATGTGATGGGCGTCGACGTGTTGTAGCTCACCGTCACCGCGGCGGAGGCAGCCACGGGCGCGTCGTTGACCGGACTGACCGTGACCGAGACGGTGGCCGTTGCCTGCTTCTTGCCGTCGGAGACCGTGACCTGGAAGGTGTCCTCTCCGGCGAAGTTCGCGTTCGGGGTGTACGTCACCGACGCCCCTGAGAGCGTGAGCGTGCCATGGCTGGGCGCGGAGTAGGAGTAGTCAAGCGCGTCGCCATCAGGGTCCGCCGCGGGGATGGTGATGTCCACCGGGTGGTCCTCGGGGGTCGTCGCGTCAACGTCCTCGACCGTGGGCGCTGAGTTGTTGTCGCAAACGCTCGGCGAGCCCGTACAGGTGTAGCCCGGCTCCACCAGGCAGACGCTGTTGCAGCCGTCTCCAGAGAGCTGATTGGCGTCGTCACAGATTTCGAACCCGCTGACTACGCCGTCACCACAGACGACCCGCAGGGACGTCTCCACCGCGTCCACCAGGTAGAGCGCGAGCAGCGCGCCCCTCAGGCGCACGTAGCGATAGGGCACGTTGCCCGGGTACGTCGCCACCGCCACATGCGTCCCCAGGCCCAGCTCCACCAGGTGCAACGAGCTGGAGCCAATGAAGGTCCCATCCGCCTTCAGGAAGTCCACCTGGGCCACCAGCGCCAACGACAGGCCCTGGTAGTAGACGCGCAGGTCGCCGGTGCCTTCCTCGCCCTGGCCCAGGTCCAGCACCAGTGCCGTGTTGAACAAGCCCAGCAGTGTCGCGGCCTGCCCGTCCGGAGCGCCCAGCGCCGCGCTGGCGTTGAGCACCGTCGCCGTGGTGCCTGACGCCACCGCGTCTGCATACGGGTCCCACGTCAACGAGGCTTCCAGACGCTCATGCGTCAACGCCCCCTCGTTCGCTTGCGACACCCCATCCTCTGGAGGACGTACCTTCTCCTCCAAGGACTCCACACCACACGCCCCCAGCGACAGGGCCAGCGCCACGCCCAGCCCCCACGACCACAGCGCACCAGGACGGCTTCGCATCGGGTGTCTCCCCCTGAGGAGCAGGATGAAGCCCGGAATGGACCGTCCCCCTCATGGAATGAACGGCGCCATTCCCTACTCCCGACCGCTCGGCGCGCAACACTCGGACGGCCATTGTCCTCCAGCCACCAGCCGACAAGCACTCGGGTGTCATGGACACCGAGAATTGTCCTTATCCTCCGAGGACCTCAGGGCGCCTCTGCCGGTGCCAGGCCTTCGCGCACGGGGGCGGTGCGCGTCCGGGAGATGAGCAGGTAGATGGCCGGCACGAAGTAGAGGGTGAAGAGCGTGCCGAGCGCCATGCCCGTCACCAGCACGAGCCCGATGCTGTTGCGCGCCGCCGCTCCCGGCCCTGAGACGAGGACGAGCGGGAAGTGGCCCGCGACGGTGGCCACGGTGGTCATCAGGATGGGACGCAGTCGTTCAGACGCGGCCTCCCGCACCGCTTCGAGCTTCGTCTTGCCTTGCTCCTGGAGCCGGTTGGCGAAGTCGACGATGAGGATGCCGTTCTTCGCGATCAGCCCCACCAGCGTGACGAGCCCCACCTGCGAGTAGATGTTGAGGGTGGTGGTGAAGCTGTCGGTGAAGTAGGGCATGGTCGGGTTCGGCATCTTCAGGAACGTGGTGATCAACGCGCCGAAGAGCGCCAGGGGCACCGACCCGGCGAGGATGATGAACGGGTCCCTGAAGCTGTTGAACTGGGCCGCGAGCACCAGGAAGATGAGCACCACCGCGAGCATGAACGCCGGGAGGAACGTGTTGCCCTCCACGCGCAGCTGCCGGGACTCGCCCGTGTAGTCGATGCGGTAGCCCGCGGGCAGGATGCGGCCCGCCTCCGTCTCCAGGTACGTGAGCGCCTCATCCAACGGCCGGATGGCCACGCTGCTCAGCTTGACGGCATTGAGCTGCTGGAAGCGGTTGAGCGACCGGGGCGCCACCGTGTTCTTCAAGGTGGCGATGGACGACAGGGCCACCAGCTTGCCGTCCGGGCCGGTGACATGGACGTCCTTGAGCTGGTCGGGGTTGAGGCGGGAGACGCGCAGGACCTGCGGGATGACCTTGTAGCTGCGGCCGGAGATGTTGAACCGGTTGACGAAGTTGCCGCCCACCGCCGCGCCCAGGTCCTGCCCCACCGTGCCCAGGTCCAGTCCCAGCTGCGCGACCTTCTCGCGGTCCACCTGGACCTCCGACTGGGGCTGGTCCAGCTTCACGTCGATGATGGGCGGGAAGGCGAACAGCCCGCTCTGCGTCGCCTTCTCCTGGAGCTGCTGCGCGAACCCCAGCAGCTCCTCCGCCTCCGCCGTGGACGCGATGACGATCTCCACCGGGAAGTTGCCACCGCCCGGAAGCGCGGAGGGCTGGATGACGAAGGTCTGGACGCCCGGCAGGACGTTCACCCGCTCCTGCGTCTCCGCCAGCACTTCCGCCGCGGAGCGCTTGCGCTGCTCCCACGGCTTCAGCGCCAGGCCCCAGAACCCGCTGCCCGGGTTCATGATCTGGAAGATGAACCCGGCCTCCGGCATCGCCAGGAGCGTCTTGCTCACCTCGCCCATGGACGGCGCGAGCTGATCCAACGTGGAGTTGGACGGGGTGCTGACGATGCCGAACACGATGCCCTGGTCCTCCGTCGGCGCGAGCTCCGTCGGCGACTGCGTGAACATCAGGACGCCGAGCAGGCTCAGCACCACCCACGCGGCATAGACGGGCCCCCGCGTCCGCAGCGAGCTGTCCAGGCTGCGTGCGTACGAGGCCCGCAGGCGCTCGAAGGCGCGGTTGACGACCCCCGCGAGCCCCTTGTCCTCATGGCCCGCCCTGAGGAGCGCGGCGGACATCATGGGCGAGAGCGTCAGCGCCACCACGCCCGACAGGGCCACGGCCCCGGCCAGTGTGAGCGCGAACTCACGGAACAGCGAGCCGGTGAGCCCACCCTGGAAGGCGATGGGCGCGTACACCGCGGCGAGCGTGAGCGTCATCGCGATGATGGGGCCCACCAGCTCCCGCGCGCTCTTGAGCGCGGCGTTCACCGGGCTCAGTCCGTCGCGCAGGTGGCGCTCCACGTTCTCCACCACGACGATGGCGTCATCCACGACCAGGCCCACCGACAGCACCACCGCGAGCAGGGTGAGCAGGTTCACCGTGAAGCCGAACATCTGCATCAGGAACACGGTGCCAATCAGGGACACCGGGATGGCCACCACCGGCACCAGGATGGAGCGCACGGAGCCCAGGAAGAGGAAGATGACCACCACGACGATGAGCAGCGTCTCCCCCAGGGTGCTCACCACCTCGTCGATGGCGTTCTGGATGTACTCCGTCCCATCGAAGGCGATGCTGGCGTGGATCTGCTCCGGTATCTCCCGTTGCAGCGCGCCCATCTCGTCGCGGATGCGCTGCATGACGTCCAGCGAGTTGGCGCTGGGCAGGGACCAGATGCCGATGAAGACGGCCTTCTGCCCATTGAGGGTGACGTCGTTGTCATAGTCCTCGGCGCCGAGCACCACGTCCGCGATGTCCGAAAGCCGCACCACCGCGCCGCCGTCCTTGCGGACGATGAGCTGCCGGAACTCCTCCACGGAGCGCAGGCTCGTGTTCGCCGTGAGGTTCACCTGGACGAGCGAACCCTTCGTCTGGCCCACGGCCGCGAGCGAGTTGTTGCTGGCGAGCGCCTGCCGGACCTGGCTGGGGCTGACGTTGAGCGCGGCCATCCGGTCCGGCTTCATCCACACCCGCATCGCGAACGTGCGCGCGCCGAGGATGTCCGCGCGCTGCACGCCCTCCACCGAGGACAGCCGGGGCTGCACCACCCGCACCAGGTAGTCGGACAGCTCGTTCTGCTGGAGGAATTCGGAGGTGAAGTTGAGGTAGGCGACGGCGAACTGGCTGTCCGCCGACTCGATGCCCATGACGGGGACCTGCGCTTCGGGGGGCAGGTCCCCGCGCACCTGATCGACCTTGGCGCTGATTTCACTCAAGGCCCGGTTGGAGTCGTAGTTGAGCTTGAGCCGGGCGCGGATGATGGAGACGCCCTGCAGGCTCTGGGATTCGACGTAGTCGATGCCGTCCGCGGCGGCGATGACGCGCTCCAGCGGCGTGGTGATGAAGCCGCGGACCAGCTCCGCGTTGGCGCCGACGTAGGCCGTGGTGACGGTGATGTCGGCGTTCTCACTGCGCGGGTACTGCCGCACGTTGAGCGAGCCCAGGGCCTGGAGGCCCGCGATGACGATGAGGAGGTTGACCACCAGCGCCACGACCGGGCGGCGGATGAACAGGGCGGTGAAGTTCATGGATTCGCCTTCCTCTGCCCTACGGGTTCACGGGCTGGGGCGCGGCCTCGACGGGCGGCGCCAGCGCGTTGTTGAGGACGACGGCCGCGCCATTCTTCAGCTTGAACACGCCGCTGCTGACCACGCTCTGCCCGGCCGTCAGGCCCGACGTCACCTCGACGAAGTCGCCCCTGCGCTCCCCCAGCCGCACGAACTGTTGCCGCGCCAGGAGGGCGGGCTTGCCCGCGGCGTCCTTTCCCTCGGAGAGGGTGAACACGGAGTCTCCATAGGGGGCGAAGAGCACGGCGGTGGCGGGGATGGCCACCACCGGGTGGCTGGCCTCGGCGAGCACGTCGATGTTGGCGAACATGCCCGGCAGGAGCCGGCCATCCGCGTTGGGCACGGTGGCGCGCATGCGCACGTTGCGTGAGGACAGCTCCACCTCGGGGTTGATGGTGGTGAGCTCCCCCTCCCATGCGTTGCCAGGGAAGACGTCGACGCGGACGCGCACCTTCTGCCCCTGCTTCACCTGGGCCAGCGCCTGCTGGGGAAGCTGGAACTCCACCAGGGCGGGGGTGATGGACTGCAGGGACGCGATGGGGTTGCCCGGGGAGACGAGCTGCCCCAGCTCCACCTGCCGGATGCCGATGCGGCCCTCGAAGGGCGCGCGGATGAGCTTCTTCGCGATGAGGGTGCGCAGGTGGGCCACCGTGGCCTCGGCCTGGACCGCCCGCGTCCGGACGGCGTCGAGCTCCGACTGGGTGTTCGCACCCTGGGTGTGGAGCTTCTCCACGCGGTCCCGGGTCAGCCGGGCGAGCTCCGCGTCCGCCTCCGCCCCGGTGAGCTGGGCCGCCTCGCTGGAGGTGTCGAGCTGGACGAGCACCTGGCCCTTCTTCACCGACGCGCCGTTCTCGAAGCGGATGTCGCTGACGACGCCCGGCAGCTCCGCGCTCAGCGTCACACCCCGGAGCGCGATCACCGTGCCGACCGCGCCCTGGGTCGCCTGCCAGCCGAAGGACTCCGCCTGGGCGGAGGTGACGGATTCCGGGGGCTGCACGAAGGCTTCACCCGCCTGGATCATCGCGACGATCTGCGCTCCCTTGACGGCGACGAGCCCCGCGATGACCGCGAAGAGGAGCAGGACGCCGACGATCCACCGCTTGAGGCGGCTGACGGGGCGCGTACCGGAGAGGGGCACTTCAGGGGACGGGGCAGAGGGCGAGGCATGCATCGTGGGCACTCAAGAGCGCTGGGTTGCGCAGCCGTGTCAGGGATTGCGCAGCCGTCTAGCCGAACCGCCCCGGGTTTGCGCCCTTGAAAATGCGATTTTTTTGCTACCTCACGGGTCGGGTATCAGGTGCGAGGGATTGTCCAGCGGAAACTGGAGGACCGGTCGCGGGGACGTTCCCAGGGCTCGTTCCGTCGCATGCCTGGGCGGACAGTCAGCCCGCGGATGACTCCGAGTGCAGGCGGTCCTCCTGGTGTGTATGGGTTCAGGAGGAGAGGCCCACACCTGCGTATGTTTTCCGCAGGAGGACGGCTTCACCCGGCTGGGGCCTGCGGTGGGCGCGGCGGCCGCCGGGGCGAAGTCCACGCCCCCTTGAAGCACGCCCCGGCCTGGGGCGGGGAGGCCGGCTGGTCTCGCGGGGGCGGTGCGCATGGCCTACGCTGGGTCCCCAGGACCCGGGCTCCCGCCGGGAGGAGAAGCGATGCTCGCCTGCGTGGATGTGGACTACCGACCGGACCTCACCGTGGCCGCGTGTGTCCTCTTCCGTGCCTGGACGGCCTCCACGGAGGCCGGGCACCTGGTGGAGCACGGCCCGGTCGCGGCTCCCTACGAGCCTGGCCAGTTCTACCGCCGGGAACTGCCGCACCTCCTGCGCGTGCTCTCCGGGGTGCAGGAGCCGCTGGAGGCCATCGTGGTGGACGGCTACGTGTGGCTCGGGGAGGACAAGCCGGGCCTGGGCGCCCACCTGTACGAGGCCCTCTGCCGCGCGGTGCCCGTCATCGGTGTGGCCAAGACGCCCTATGTCACCACCGGCCCGGCGCTGCCCATCGTGCGCGGCCAGAGCCTGCGGCCCCTGCTCATCACCGCCATCGGGATGGAGACCGCGACCGCCGCGGAGCACATCCGGCGGATGCACGGCGCCTGGCGCATGCCCTCATTGCTGAGCCGGGTGGACCGGCTGAGCCGTGAATCCTGAAGCGGTGGCGCTGTCTCGGTGCCACCCGGGCGCTCCACCAACGGGAAGGGACTGGTGACCGCTGTCATCAGGTGGTGCTCGCCGTCATCGTGCGAAGCGCCACCGGGGGCGGGAGCGCTCGTCCCAAGTGCCTGATCTTCCGAGCGGAGGACTGCCCGGCAGGTCGTGGGCAGCGAGGCCGGGTGTTGGCATGTGCCGTGCTCTAGGTCCAGGCAAGCCGCGCAACGGCGGTCCTGGTGCTGCTTCCAGGGCTCGCCCTTCCCCTGGGTCTGAAATGTCCATCTCGCTCCTCAACCGCTCGTCGCTCTCCACTCCCCCCTCGAGCCGCTCCAACCTCAAGCCGGTCACCTCTCCGGCGGAGAGCGTGAAGAGCACCCAGGCGACGCAGCCCGGGAACGAACTGTTGCGCAAGCTGATGACGGACTCCTTCGAACAGGGTCCGAGCGCGTCGGGAGGCCTGGAGAAGGCGCAGGGGCAATTGTCGCAGCTGCTTGGCGGGATCGCGCAGCTGGTGAAGGCGCTGGAGACGCAGGCGACGGGAGGGCAGGGCGGCGGCGACCTGGGCCTCGGGTCGCAGGAGCTCGCGCCCAGCCTGGGGGATGAGGAAGAGGGGATGGCCCCCGCCATCCAGGGTGCTCCCGCGGTCACCGACGCGGCCCCGACCCAGGGCGCGGTGGACCCGATGCATTCCAACCGCACCAGTGACGCAGGGCCCGGTTTCGGCGCGCCGTCGGCCGGGTCCACCGAACAGGTGAGCGCGAGTGAGCCGTGGCTGGCGCGCAACAACGTCGGCTCGCCCTACAACAGCAACATGCTGCTCATCGACCCGAGCAAGAAGGGCGACTACAAATACACGAACACGTTCGCCAACAAGACGAACCAGCCGCGGACCGTGACGCTCTGGAACAAGACGGGGGAGAAGGGCGGCCCGAACGACGGGCAGCACTTCGACAAGAGCACCCCGAAGACGTTCACGTTGCAGCCCGGCGAGTCGAAGCTCGTGGCGTTCGACACCAACAGCAGCGTGGCGTGGTGTGTCTCGAAGGACGGCTCGGCGAAGCCGAACGCGAACTCCGGTCAGACCTGGGGTGAGGCGACGTTCGCGAACGCCGGCACGGGCTGGAGCGGCTACGACACGAGCCAGATCAGCCCCGCGGGCCACAATGGCAAGATGTCCATCTCGAACGAGGCCAATGGCCACACCGTGACGGAGGCCAATGCCTGGCAGACGCCGTCGGATGACCCGGCGGGCCTCGACGTGGGCGTCCCCGCCGGCCCGCTGAACCTGACCACGGTGTTCAGCTGAGCGGACGGAGGGAGTAGGGGAAGCAGGCCCGTTCGCTGCACCCCGGGGCCCTTTGGCTGCTCCCGTTCGGAAGTGGCCCCGGGTTCGGGCGTAGAGTCCACGGTCCGTGGACTCCACCTCTCTCGTCGCGAACTCCGTCCCGCCGTCCTCCGCGACACTCCGCCCGGAGCGCTCCGGCTCAGCGCTGCTTCCGCTGGCGCGCCGCCTGCCGTTGCTGATGCTCGCCTTCGCCGTGCCAGGCATCATCACCGCGAGCCACACCTGGTTCTATGCCCAGGCCAAGGACTCCACCTATCCTTTCGGCAGGGCGCTGCTGATGCAGGTGCCGCCCTGGCAGTACTGGGCTTTCGCCACCCCGCTCATCCTCGCGCTTGGACGGCGCTTTCGCCTGGAGCGCGGCGTGTGGCCCCGCGGTCTCGCGGCCCACCTGACCGCCCTCGCCGCGTTGATGGTCCCCTACGTGACGCTCATCTACCTCCTCTCCCGGGCGACGGGGGAGACGTGGCTCAGCGAGAACTCACTGGGCCAGATGCTGCCCCTGATGATGGCCAAGTACAGCGTCCTGAGCCTGCTCATCTACGGCGGCATCCTCTCCATCGGCTACGCCGTCGACTACCACCGCCGCTACCGCGAGGGAGAGCTGGCCCAGTCCCAGTTGGAGACGCGCCTGGCCCAGGCACAGCTCGAAGCCCTGCGCGCCCAGCTCCACCCGCACTTCCTCTTCAACACGCTCAACGCCATCTCCGTCCTCGTGCGAAAGCAGGACACCGTCGGCTCCATCCGGATGCTCACTGGCGTCAGCGAGCTGCTGCGCATGGCCCTCCACAACACCGGCCGCCAGCACGTCCCCTTCCACGAGGACCTCGACTTCCTGGAGCGCTACCTCGACATCGAGCAGACCCGCTTCCAGGACCGGCTCCAGGTGGTCCGCGCCATCGACCCCGCGACGCTTGGCGCGCTCGTGCCCAGCCTCATCCTCCAGCCCCTGGTGGAGAACGCCATCAAGCACGGCCTGGCCACCCGCTCCGGCGCGGGACGCGTGGAGCTGCGCGCCTCGCGCGAAGGTGCGCGGCTGGTGCTGGAGGTGCTCGACGACGGCCCCGGGCTTGTCTCCGGCTGGGACCGCCGTGACGGCTGCATCGGCGTCGCCAATGTGCGCGCCCGCCTGCACCAGCTCTACGCGGACCGCCACGCCTTCACGCTGGAGAACCGCGCGGGGGGCGGTGTGCGCGCCCGCCTGGAGCTGCCCTTCCAGGCCGCCCCGTCGGAGGCGCTCGGGACATGAACGCGGCCGCCGCCATCCGCACGCTCGTCGTGGATGACGAGCCCCTGGCCCGCGAGGGCCTGCGCCTGCTGCTGGCCACGGACCCAGAGGTCCTCGTGGTGGGCGAGGCCGGCAACGGACCGGAGGCCGTGCGCCTCATCCGCGAACAGCGGCCGGACCTCGTCCTGCTCGATGTCCAGATGCCGGAGCTCAACGGCTTCGAGGTGCTCGCCCGCCTGTGCCCCGGCGAGGTGCCCGCCGTCATCTTCGTCACCGCGTATGACCAGTACGCCCTGCGCGCCTTCGACATCCACGCGCTCGACTACCTGCTCAAGCCCTTTCGTGACGACCGCTTCCACGACGCCATCGGCCGTGCCAAGGCCCAGATCCGCCTGACGCGCATGTCCGACCTCAGCCAGCGGCTGATGTCCGTGCTCTCCACCTACGGCGAGCGTGACGGCACTCCCGCCCTGGTGACCCCTTCCACCCCGACGGAGCCCTGGGTGCGCCGGCTCGCCATCCGGGACACGGGCCGCGTGGTGTTCCTCGACGTGGACGAAATCGAATACATCGAAGCCGCCGACTACTACGTGCAGATTCACGCGGGCGGGAAGGCCTACCTCCACCGCGAGACGATGCAGAGCCTGGAGGCACGCCTGGATCCGGAGCGCTTCATGCGCATCCACCGCTCGGCCATCGTCAACTCGCGCCGCATCCGAGAGCTGCGCAGCGAGGGCCGCAGGGAGCTCGTCGTGGTGCTCACCGGCGGAGCGGAGTTGCGCGTCGCTCGCAGCCACCGCGAGAAGTTCCAGCACCTGCGCTGAGCCGCGAGGCTCGCGGCACGGGCACCGCGCATGTCGCGCGGGCCGTTCGCCGCACTCAGGCGCCGGTTCGCCGCACGCCTGTCCCCACCGGCTGAACCCTCCACCTCCGCGCTGAGCCTTGCCTCACGCTGGGCTGCCGAGGGTGCTTGCCGCGCCCTCGGGTGTGCTCGGTCCGAGCGCCACACCTTGGAATAGGAATCCTCCATGTTCGATTCATCCGCAGGGGTCAGGCGGTTCGCGCGCGCAGTGGCTTCATCCTTGAGTCGAAGCGCCCTGGTGGCGTTGCTCGCGATGACCTCCGCTCGCGCCGCGCCGACCGGGTCGTATCCGCTGCCTCCCAGCTCTTCCCGACATGGGGCGCAGCTCCAGCAGGCACGCGCCTTTGCTCAAGAGCTGCTCAAAGGCAAGCAACTGCCGGGACTCTCCGTGGCCGTCGCCCATCGCGGGCAGATTATCTGGTCCGAGGGCTTTGGGTTCGCGGACCTGGAGCAGAACGTCCCCGTCACACCGCTCACCCGCTTTCGCGTGGGCAGCGTGTCCAAGGTACTCACCGCCGCCGCCGTGGCCCGTCTGGTGGAAGAGGGGCGCCTGGACCTGGATGCGCCCATCCAGAAATACGTGCCTTCGTTTCCCGTGAAGCCCTGGCCCATGACCACCCGTCAGCTCGCCGGACACCTGGCGGGCGTTCGTCACTACGCGGACAAGGATGAAGTCATCTTCAAGGAGGCGAAGCACTTCAGCAGCATCACCCAGGCCCTGAGCCTCTTTCAGGACGACCCGCTGCTGTACGAGCCCGGAACGAAGTACACCTATTCCAGCTATGGCTGGAACCTGGTGAGCGCCGTGGTGGAAGGCGCCGCGCAGGAGGAGTTCCTTCGCTATCTCCAGCGCGCCGTCTTCGAGCCACTGGGCATGCGCCACACCCTGGCGGACCATGCTCAGCAGTTGATTCCCCACCGCACGCGCTTCTACGCCAATGGGCCCTTGGGCACCCACCAACATGCCCCCCACGTGGACAACAGCTACAAATGGGGCGGTGGCGGTCTCCTCTCCACCGCGGAGGATCTGGCCGTGTTCGGCTCCGCCCACCTCCAGCCCGGCTTCCTTCGCAAGGAGACCCTGGCCCTCCTCTTCACCTCGCAAAAACTCAAGTCCGGCAAGGAAACCGGCGTGGGCATTGGCTGGCGGATCGGCGTCACCGCGCAAGGCAGGCGCATTCTTCACCACCGAGGGGCCATCGAGGGCGGACGCACCATGCTGATGCTCTTTCCAGACTCCCAGCTCGTCGTCGCCCTGCTGTCCAACACCTATGCGGATTTCGCCGAAGAGCAGGCCGCCCAGCTCGGAGAGATCTTCATCTCGCCAGACAGGCTCATGCGTGAAGCTGCCCAGGGTCCCGAGGGAAACCGTTCTGTGCCGTGCCAGGAGAGAAGAGCAGGCCATCAAGTCGGCGCCCAAGGACGGTGAAGGCGAGGCCAAGAGCGATCGCTACGATTGCACAGAGCGCGACCAGGGGCCGCGTCCACGAATACCCCGCGAGGTATGTGGAGACATCCGCCAGGAAACTCGTAAGGGTGAACCAGATTCCGAGCATCAGCGCCGCCATGCGGGGAGAGAGCGCAGTTGAGAATCGAGCCCCAGCAAGCGGTACGACCAGCGGCTCGGCGACCGCGCTAACGCCGTACGCCAGCGCCATGAGCGATCCCTGCGCATTCCAGAGGAGTGGGAGTGCCGAGAGTGCTCCAATCAAAAGCCCCACTCCCAGCACGCGAAGCACCGTGACGTGGTGCCGTCGCCTGAATGCCCAGATGAGGCCGCTCGCGGTAAGTGCCACGCTTGCAATGACAATCGTTGGATTGAGTGTGTAGGCGGCCCGGTGCTCCTCGCTCCCTGGCTCCCCTGGAAGCGCTTTGAAGAGAAGAATCTGGGAGAGGAGGGTGCCAAGGTATGGAAGCGCCAGGAGGAACATGAGCGTCAAGCTTCCAAAGAATGGGCGGGCAAGCGGGGTGCCCTGCGAGGGGGCTGCTTCGGAGGCAGGAAGACGACGCAGCAGGAGGGTCAACGCCACGGCAAGCACCGTTGCTGTAAGTGAGAGCCCGGCCATGACGGCAAACCCCAGCCGAAACCCAGACGCACGTGAGAACTCCACCATCGTGGGCAAGAGAAGCGCTCCGACGTTCATCGCGCCATAGCCCAGGATGAAGGCCGCGCTGCAGAGGACTTCCTGCGGGCCACGAAGCTCCTCCGCAAGGAGGGTGTAGAGCGCAGGAAGGCTGAGCCCCTGGCCCAATCCAATGAAGATGAAGGCGAGCGTGGCCATGCCCGCGGACGAGGTCTGTGCGATGATGATTTGACCCACCGAACACATCATCAGCCCGGAGATGAGGGGGATGCGCGGGCCAAGCATTGCCGCTAAGGCACCGCCAACAAACGGCGTGCCGAGCCGGAACAGAACCATCGCGCTGACCAGCATCGATACCCTGTCCCCGCTCATCCCCATCCCTCCCGTTTCAACGTCTTGGAGGGCCAGGCTGACAACCATCGGACGCGTCGCGAAGTAGCCGATGCGCTCCAGCAGGATGATCACAGGGATGGCGAGGAGTAAGAGATTTCGGCGTGAGTTCATTGGCACCTGAAGCGTGCCAGCAGGGAGCCCCAAGTCTCAACCATGGGGCGTCGGAAGTTCCGGCACGCTGTTCGCGGGGCGAGTCGTTGACCCGCACCCCGCGTGCCAGCGCAATGATGGCTCGGGTGCAGGCCTGGCGCAGCGGCGCGCCAGGGTCATGAAGGCCAGGCGAGCCGCACCTTCGTCCCGTGGGGCTCAAGGGTGCTGATGGACATGGTCCAGTTGAACCGACGCGCCAGCCGCTCCACGAGCGACAGGCCGATACCGAAGCCCGCGTGCTCGGGCTCGCCCCTGCCGAAGCCCACGCCTGTGTCGGAGATGCTCCAGCCCTCGGGCACGATGTGGATGACGATGCGCCCCTGGCTCGTATAGGCGAGTGCGTTCTTGATGAGGTTGCCCAGCATCACTCGCGCCACGGACCCTGGAAGTGGCGCGAAGACCTCCGCTTCCGCCTCGATGACGAGTTCCACGTCGCCGTGGGAGAGGTGGTCGCCGTACAGCGCGACCATCTCGCGGGAGATGCCCACCAGCCCGCACGATTCGTCTGAGCGGCCTGCTCGGGCCAGCCAGAGGATGCCCTCCGTCAGCAGGCCCATGTGGTGCACGGCCTTCCGCAGACGGCCGAAGGTCTCCGCGTCCGTGGGTGGGTCCCGCTCCAATATCTCCACCGCGCCCTGCGCCACGGCGAGGGGCGTGCGCAGCTCATGGCTCGCGTCCCGGTTGAAGGCGCGCTCCCGCTCCAACAACGCCTGGATGCGGGCATCTCGGACGCTCAGGGCTTCGGCCAGGGCGTGCACCTCGGTGACGACGACGCCCTCTGTTCGCGGCGGAGTGTCCGACCGGACTTGTGCCACGAGCTGTTCCAGCGGATGGCTGAGCCTCCTGGCGACGACATGGGAGAGCCCCGCGGCGCCCAGCAGGGCCAGCAGGGCACTGGCCAGCAGCAGTCCGGACGTCCGACGCAGATGGCGGGTGGTGCTGGTCAGCTCCGTCGTGTCGAAGACCACGTAGCGCGTGGGGCCCGCCGCCGCGTCCGGTCGCACCGCGACATGGAAGTGGCCATGCTCCAGGGTGAAGACCTCGTGTTCGCCCCCAGGTGTGTCCACGGGCAGCGCATCCCCGATCCAGGGCGGAAGGCTCGTGTGGCCCACGTAGGTCTTCATCCCAAGCGTGGCGGCTTGAGGCGCCATGCCCGCGTCATCGGCGCGTCCGTTCGCCGCGGTGGCCACGAGCCGATCGAAGATGGCGTCTTCGAGGTCGTAGCTGAAGAGCGTGAAGAACGCCCCCATCAGGATGAGCGCGAGCGTCGCGGACAGCGCCATGGCCCCCAGGAGGAGTCCTCGAACCGACCTAGTCCTCGCGCGCATCCAGGCTGTATCCCTTGTTGCGGCGGGTGGTGATGCAGGCGTTCATCCCCAGTTCGGTGAGTGCTCCGCGCAGGGCATAGACGTGGGTGCGCAAGGCACTGGACTCCGGCGCGTCGTCCCCCCAGAGGTGGTGGGCCAGCGTGGCCGGCGACACAGGCTCGGGCGCGGCCTCCATCAGCAGCCTCAGGAGGAGTGCCTCGGTCCTGTTGAGGCGGACGGTGCGCTCTCCTCGCCGTGCCTGGCCGGTGTCGGGCTCCAGGGTGAGGGGCCCGACCGTCAGTCGTCGTCCGCTCGGAGGAACGGGCCGTCGCGCCAGGGCTTCAAGACGCAGCCGAAGCTCCCTCAAGGAGAACGGCTTGACGAGGTAGTCATCCGCGCCCGCGCGAAAGCCCTCTTCCTTGTCTTCGAGCGTGTCCCGCGCGGTCAGCATGAGGATGGGCACCAGCCGAGGGGCGAGCTGTCGGTAGTGGCGGCACAGCTCGATGCCGCTCATGCCTGGCAGCATCAGGTCCAGCACGATGACGTCGTATTCATGGCTCAGCGCGAGCGTGAGTCCCTGGGGCCCGGTGGCGGCGAAGTCGAGCTGGAAGTCCGTCCCCAGGAACCTCGCGATGTTGGCCTGGAGGTCACGGTTGTCTTCGACGACGAGCACTCGCATGAGCGGGCAGGGAACCTCTGGAGGAGAACGGTGACAGGCTGCCATCCGCCACGTCAACCGAAGGTCAATCGTGTGTTGACGCGTGCCTGACGCGGGGGCGGGCAGGGTGGCGGGGCTTCTCACTTCTGGGAGTCCCGCGATGACCCGCCTGCTGTCGCTGTGCCTGCTGCTTCTGTCGGTTTCCGTGGCCCGTGCCGCCGACCCGGGGACGTCATTGGACGTTCGCGGCGCGGATGGAGAGCGCATCCCCACGCGGGTACTGGAGCCGGAGAAGGGCACCGCGAATCCACCCATCGCCGTCCTCCTGCATGGGCTCACGCGCCGCAAGGAGGACTGGCTGTCGGACGAGGGGCCGACCCATGGAGGTGTGCTGAAGGACGAGCTGCTGCGGGCCGGGTACCGCGTCTACCTCCTCGATGCACGACGGCACGGAGAGCGGGCGACACCGGAGGCCCGGCCGGGGGCGCTCGCCAGGCTGGCCCATCAAGGCGAGCCCTCGCGGTACGTGGCGATGATTGCCGACACCGTCCGCGATGCCCAGGCGCTGCTCGCCGCCGTGCTCGCGAAAGGCAAGCCGCCTCGGGTCCTTGTCGTCGGGTACAGCATGGGCGCCCAGGTGGGACTCCTGCTGGCGGCGCGTGAGCCTCGCGTCACCCACCTCGTCACGATGGTCCCACCCCACATCGAAACGTCGATGGAGGAGATCGCCCCTTCACGACACATGGCGAGGATTCACCAGGACTGGCTGCTTCTGACGGCGGACAAGGATGACTTCGCCCCTGTCGTGGACAGCCGCGCCTTGTTCGATGCCGCCCCGTCCCGCCGCAAGACACACAAGACCTTCGACAGCGGGCATGCCCTCCCACGGGAGTACCTGGACGAGGTGCGCCGCTGGCTCCACGCGGACCACCGGGGGCCGGGACGCAAGGTGCCCTGAGCGCGTCTGACGCACGCCCGATACATGGGGCTGCACTGATTCACGCCATGGGCACAGCCCCATGCCGCGGACGGTCAGATGTCGGCCGCCGCGCCATCGAGCCCGGCAGCGCCTGCTCCAACCGCGGATGTCGCGATAGACGACGACGGGGGCTCCTGAGGACTCAGGAATCGGCATCATTGTGGGAGCCTGATGCTACTTGATTGCCCGTGCATAGCGGCCCGGAGACTGGCCCACGTGTCGGCTGAACGCCGTACTGAAGGTGCTCGCCGAGCTGTACCCGACGCGCTCGGCGACCTCAGCGATGGCGAGCTCCCGGCGGCGAAGCAGCCCCCTCGCAACGGCCATCCGCCAGTCCAGCAGGTACTCCATCGGGGGCAGACCCACGGTGCGCGTAAAGCGATCGAAGAATGCCGAGCGCGAAAGCGACGCGCTCTTCGCGAGCTGCGCCACCGTCCACGGCCGCATGAGGTGACCGTGCATCTGCCGTATCGCGGGTGCGAGCCGCGCATCGGCCAGACCGCGCAGGAGCCCTGGAGGCGCGTCGTCGCTCGATGTCGACCGCAGCGCCTCGATGAGCAGTAGCTCCACGAGGCGCGTGAGCACGAGCTCGCGGCCCGAGCGCTGTTCGCTCGTCTCGTCGCCGACGAGTCGCACCAGCACCGAGAGCCGCTCCACGCCGCGCACGTGCACCAGGGCCGGGAGCAACGACACCATCAGGGCCGCGTCAGGCGAGTCGAAGACGAAGTAACCGCCGAGCAGGCGCACGTCGGGACGGCCGCCACGCGTGCCGTGACGCACCTCACCCTTCGGAGAGGGCGTCACCTTGGGGTCGACGCGCTCGGGGGTCACCGGCTCGAAGCCGGACATGGTGAAGCCCGGCGTCGCCGGCAGGAGCACGAAATCGCCCGCCACGAGCGTGAGGGCGGGCTGGCCGTCGACAGCGAGTCGGCAGCGCCCTTCGAGCACGGCACAGAAGCTCGGCTGGCCAAAGTCCGAGTAGCGAACACCCCAGCGGCCCGCTCCGCTGATGCCCTTCGAGAAGACAGCTCTTGGCTGAAGCAAGGCGATGACTTCCGAGAGCGGGTCGGTCATGGCTGGACTCTAGCAAAAGAAATATGGACTGCGCGTGGTGGAGAGTCCTGTCGGCCGCAAGTACCTTGGGATCCTCAACGCCGCGCGAATCGCGGCAAGGAGCCGACATGAAGGCGACGTATGGATTCCGGGCGACAATGACTGCTCTTCCGGGAAGAGGCGCCGCACTGGCTGGCCTGTTGCTCTCCGCGGGAGGGCGGTCATGAAGACGGTGCTCATCACGGGGTGTTCCTCCGGCTACGGACTCGAGACCGCGCGCCACTTTCACGCGCAGGGCTGGAACGTGGTCGCTACCATGCGAACGCCACGCGAGGACGTCCTGCCTCGTTCGGACCGGCTGCGCGTGGTGCCGCTCGACGTGACAAAGCCCGAGAGCATCGCGGCGGCGTTGGAGGCGAGCGGGCCCCTCGACGTGCTCGTCAACAACGCGGGCATCGGGCTCATGGGGGCCTTCGAGGCCACGCCGATGGCCACGGTGCGTGACGTGTTCGAGACCAACGTCTTCGGTGTGATGGCGATGACGCAGGCGGTGCTGCCCCAGTTTCGCGCACGCAGGTCGGGAGTGATTGTGAACGTGACGTCCAGCGCGACGCTGGCGCCGATGCCGCTGGTGGCCGTGTACACCGCGAGCAAGGTGGCCATCGAGGGGTTCACGGCGTCGCTCGCGTTCGAGCTCGAAGCCTTCAACCTGCGCGTGAAGCTCGTCGAGCCGGGCTATTGCCCGGGCACCCGTTTCACGAGCAACGGCGGCCCCCGCATGGAAGGGCTGTTTCCCGAGGCGTATGCGCCTTTCGCACAGCGCATCTTCGCCTCATTCGGGCAGCCGGCCGAGGTGACGCGCGAGTCCGACGTGGCTGAAGCGGTCTGGCACGCCGCGAACGACACGTCGGAGAAGCTCCGTTTTCCCGCAGGTCCCGACGCGGTCGCGCTGGCTCGGTCGGCGTGAGCAAGCTCAACGATGCAACGAATCCCGCGAGGCGCATCAGCTCGGGTGGACCCTCAGGGCCTCTTCCCGCCTCCGCGTATGCGCCCAGTGCGCGACGGCGATGATGACCGGGAACACCAGCTCCGAGATGAGGTAGCCGAGCCAGCGGCCCGTTGGCTCGGGCAGGCCGACCCTGCTCATGGACAGCAGCCGGCCCACCGCCGCCATGAGAATCGAAAACGAGATGAGGTAGATGAGCGTCCTCTGCTGACGGATGGTGATTGCCGCCCAAAGACAGATGACGCCCATGGACAGATAGATGCCGCCCATGAATCGATGCAGGTTGTCCAGGCGGGGCGTCGTCTCAGGCTGGCCCATGAGCAACTGGACGGAGCCCCCGAACAGCGCGATGGCAGCCACCAGGAACAGACAGACCTGCACGATGCGTTGCGTTACCGGCATGATGTTTCTCGAATGGGAAGTGCCGCGACTCCGGGGCACCTTGACAAGGGTGACGTCAGCAAAGCAAGTCTGATGCCGAGTGGAGTTCAAACAGACTGGGCGGTTGCGCGAGGCCCGGAGCGATGAGTGAACCCGCGTTTCGCCAGGCAGCCTGCGGCCAATTTCACCATGTCATTCACGTTGACAGGTTCCGGGAGCCCACGTCGCCCCGTCAGGACGACCTTGCTCCGCGATGGTCGGTACCGCGGCCGATCCTGAGCCGGTGAAGAAGTCGATCAGCCCGTGCGGAGCGTTGTCGCCGAAGCAGAGCCGGACGAGGGTCGTGGCCTCGGCGGCTTCGTGTGCGCTCCGGACGAACATGGCTTCCTCGTACTTGGCGAGCGCGGCTTCGAGGTCGCCTCGGTGCGCGGCAATGGCCTTGCCGAGCTCGGCGCCGTCGTACATCGCGAGGTTGGCCCCCTCACCGGACGGCGGCATCAGATGCGCGGCGTCGCCGAGAAGCGTCACCCCGGGCACGCGCTCCCACCGATGTCGGGTCGGGAGCGCATGGAACAGGCACGGATCCTCATTGTCCCGCCGCCGGGCAGGTCGCGGGCTCGAGGTAGAACGCTTCCCACGCACCCACGTCGGTGGGATTGCAGATGCCCACGTTGCCGCCATTTCCGCTCTGGATGGGAGCGCCGGGGGTGGCCTCCTTCCAGTTGCGCGCGTTGCCCGTCGACGCTTCGAAGCCATAGCGGTTGCGGCCGCCGTGGACGCCGCAGTCGTAGCGGGTGAACGGCTCCGCCGTGTTGAGCGTGGCGCTCACGGTGAGCTGGTCCGCGACCACCGCCAGGTACGCGCCGCTCGCTCCTTTGAGCTTGTACTTCGCGCCGCTCGTGACGAGCTCGAAGATCGCGCCACCGGTCTGCGTCGCGCTGATGGCGGCCACCTTGCCGGCGCCGTCGACGGTGAGCCACTGGTCGGTGCGCTCGCTCTGGATGCGGAAGCAGCCCGCACCGCCGCCGGTCTCGCTGTGGCACGTCGCATCGCAGCCATCGCCCGAGAGGGTGTTGCCGTCGTCGCATTGCTCGCCGCTCTCGACGGTGCCGTTGCCGCACACGGGGCCGGTGCTGCCATTCGGGCAGGTCACCGGTTCGAGGTAGAAGGCCTCCCAGGCGCCGCCATCGGTCGGGTTGCAGGCGCCGCCATTGCCGCCGTCACCGCTCTGGATCGGACCGTCCTGCGTGGTTTCCTTCCAATGGGGCGCGCTCCCCGACGAAGCCTGGAAGCCGACGCGATTGCGCCCGCCATAGCCGCAGGGAAGCTGCGTGAACGACTCTCCGCTGGCGAAGTTGGCGCTCATCGCGAGCTGGTTTGTCACCACCGCCAGGAACGCGTCGCCTGAGCCCTTGAGCTTGTACTGGGTACCGTTCGGAACGAGCTGGAAGACCTGCCCTCCTGCTTGCGTCGCGCTGCCGGCGACAACCTTGCCCGCGATGTCGACGGTGAGCCACTTGTCGCTGCGCTCGCTTTGAATCTGGTAGCAGCTCCCGCCCGAGGTCTCGACGAACGTGGCGGTGTAGGTGGCCGCGCTGCCAGGCGTGGTGAAGGTATGCGATTGCGCGCCGCCGTCCGACCACGACGAGAACGCCCAGAATCTTCCGTTCGCGTACTGCGGCGAGTCGACGTCCACGGAGCGGACGACGCCGACCACGCCGGTCGTGTCATGCGGCGCCGCGAACGGCCGCCCGTCCATCAGGACTTGCAGCCCGCTCGGCAGGCTGGTCACCGTGAGGGGGATCGTGACCGGGAGTACGTCGCGGTACGTCGTGTGGGTGAGGCCGATCGAGTCTCGCACCGTGAGCCGCAAGCGATACCAGACGTTGGCCGAGCTCTCGCCGATGCTCGGAATCGGCCAGCTCCCGCTCGCGATGCCGGTGGTCTCGGTCATGGCTGGATGCGTGTGGGTGTCGTGATGAAAGGTGATGCTCCAGGTCATCGCGCTCGGCGGCAGCGCGCCATCCTCCACGTCGCTGGCCGAGCCGGAGAACATCATGTGGGTGGCCGCGGTGTAGGTCGCTCCCGCGACCGGCGTCGCAATCGTGGCCACTGGCGGCTTATTGGACGTCACCGTCAGCACCGCTGCGGCGCTGGTGGTCGAGCCAAGCCCGTTGGTCACGACCACTCGGAAGAGCGCGCCGCTGTCGGTGAGCTGCGCGGCGTTCAGCGAGTAGCTCGGCGAGGTCGCGCCGGCGATGTCCATGCCGTTCCGCTGCCACCGATAGGTGAGGGGCGGCTCGCCGCTCGCCGACACCGTGAAGGTCGCCGGATTGCCGACCGATACCAGCGTGCTCGCCGGTTGCTGCGCGATGCTCGGCGGCAGCGAAGCCGTGTAGGCGATGCGACCCACCTGGCCTGCGCCGCGCGACAGATAGTAGAGCGCGCCGTCGGGCCCCACATCGAGGTCCACGGGCCCGGCCGCGGCCGTCGCGAACAACGAATGCGCGCCGGAGTTCGGGTCGATGCGCGAGATCCAATTGTTGGTGTAATCCGCGAAGAAGTATTGACCGACGTACGCGCTGGGAAACGCAGGGACCGGTGGGTTGTAGAATGCACCACCGGCGATGCAGTTTCCGGCGGCCGTGCCGACGCCATGCGGATACGCGAAGAACGGCTGCGTGAGCCCCGGGCGATTCGTGAAGTAGCCTTCAGTCATCGGCCAGCCGTAGTTGGCACCGGCCTGGCCGCGGTTGATCTCTTCCCAGCCGCCTTCGCCCACGTCGTTGATGAACAGGGTCCCCGTGCCGGGCTGGACGTCGAAGGTGAAGGGGTTGCGAAGCCCCATCGCCCAGGTCGCCTTGGCAAGCCCGGTGGCGGCCGCGTAGAACGGATTGTCCGTGGGAATGCTGCCATCCGAGTTGAGGCGCAGCAGCTTTCCGAGTGGCGTGTTCAGGCTCTGCGAGTTGGAGGAGACCGCGTTTTCGCCGACCGAAACGTAGAGCTTGCCGTCGAGCCCGAAGCGAACCGCGCCACCGTTGTGGTTGGCGGCGTCGAGCGTCGGAAGGTCGGCGAGCACCAGTTCGCTTCCGGGGACCGCCACATTGCCGTTGGCGGTGAAGCGGCTGACCCGATTGTGGATGCTGCCGGCGATCGACGTGTAATAGACATACAGATAATGGTTGCTGGCGAAGTTGGGGTCGAACGCGACGCCCATCAGCCCACGCTCGTTGTCGTCGTCCACGGCGAGCGTCACGAACGGAGTCGCCAGAAGCTGGCCGTTCGCGACGATGCGCAGCGAGCCGTTCTTCTCCGAGACGAACAGGCGCCCGTCGGGCGCGAAGGTCATGGTGGTCGGTCCCTGGAGGCCACTGACGAAGACGGAGTCGGCGAAGTTGGCGTCTTGAATGACCGCGCCCGCGCGCGAGACCCCGAGCTCCAAAGGCTCCGGCGTCGGCGGCATCGAACAGCCCACGACGAGCGAGAAGACCGCGCACACGACGAAGAGCGGCCTGGGACACCACGCTCGTACACTCGTTCTCGCCTGTGATTGCATCGCTGCTTCTCCCGGTTGAACAGGCTCACGCAGCCCGTGGGCTGCGTGAATGCTGATGGTGCTGTCGGGTATTACCTCGAAAGCACGTTGGCCGGGAAAACATATGGATATGAATGCCTGACCGGGCAGGCACAGGGGCATGTCAGGCCGTGTGGAAGACCTTGGCGAAGAAGTTCTCGATGCGCGACTTCTCGGGCGCGAGCGTGTTCGCGGGCGAGGCCACGCTCGCGGCGTTGGCGAGGGCGGGGCGCAGGCCCGACGCGATGCCCGGCTTGACGTGGTGGCGGAGGTCGACCGCCACGTCGGACTTCAGGTGGGTGCCCACACCTGTGGCGACATTGACGTCCGCGGAGTGCTTGAGGAAGCCATTCTCCAGCCCCACCTTGCCGCCCGCCTGGGCCGCCGCGCCCGCCACCGCGCCCCCGGTGACCGAGCCGTGCAGCCGGCCCACGTGCCCGCCCGCCGTGGCGTACGCGCCCGCAGTGGCGGCCGCGCCCACCTGGCCCGAGAGCATCGCCGTGGCCGTCTTCGGGTCCAGGCTGGCCACGCCCTCGGCGTAGGCGGTGGCGGAGGCCTTGGCCTCGCCCTTGACGTACCCGCCCACGTGCCGGTTGAAGTCATGGCTCGCGCTCGCCGCTACGCCCACGCCCGTCTCCGCCTTCGCCGTCAGCGCGCCCGTGTAGGCGTGCTCGTTCCTGTCGAGCGACACGCCGGCCTGGGCCTGCCCCTTGAAGGTGTTCGCCTCGGCGGTGAGTTGGCCGCTCGTCACGCCCAGCCGTCCCGCGTGCGTCTTCTGCAATTCGTAGGCGGCGTGGGGGCCGTTCACCTCGGCCTGGGCCGAGTAGTGGCGCACGCCACCGCCACTGTGGCTCGTGGTGGAGGCCTGCATCGAGCCCACGTTGCCGCTCAGCTTGCCGCCAGCGAAGGTGTCCTTCTGGAAGGGGTTGCCCGGCCTGTCGACGAGCATGTTCTGCCGGGCTCCTGGGGGCGGCGTGAGCTTGTTGTCACCGCCGCTCACGTTCACGTCCGAGGCCTGGCCCGTCGTCTTCTCCCAGGGGCTGTAGGCGGGGCCACCCTCGGGCATGCCCGGGTGCTTCACGGGCTTGGACTCCGGGGCCGTGGGCGCGCTCGCGGCGGGCCGGGTCGCCGCAGGCTTGAGGGTCTGCGAGGAGGGCGCCGAGGCGGGGAGCGTGGCGGCGCGCGCCGGAGGCTTGGGCCTGGACCCCGCGGAGGAGGGGAAGGTCGAGGAGCGAGACAAGGTCGAACCGAGGCGGGAGGTACGCATGGCAGGTTCCTCAAGAGGTGCGGCGGAAGGGGTCGGTGCAGCGATGACCTGTCCGATTGCATCCGACATGCCATGCTCAAGTCGAACGATGTGGACAAGGCACCTCCATGGTTTCAAAGGGTTGGCGGGAGGGGGCCCCGAAGGCGATGGGAGGGTCCTGGTGACTGCGGTCATCAGTGCTGGGACAGCAGTCATCCCCCTGCGCTTGAGGGAAAGGGCAGGGAGCGCGACCCCTTCGAAGTCAACGCGCGATTCCGTCGAGCGCGGCGATGCTCCTTGCCGGCAGCACGAGTGACGCCGCGGCCACGTTCTCGCGCAGGTGCGCGACCGACGATGTGCCCGGGATGAGCAGGATGTTCGGCGCGCGGTGCAGCAGCCACGCGAGCGCGACCTGCATTGGCGTCGCGCCCAGCTCGTTCGCGACTTCCGACAGCGTCGAGGACTGGAGCGGCGTGAAGCCGCCGAGCGGGAAGAACGGCACGTAGGCGATGCCCTGCTTCGCCAGCGCGTCGATGAGCGCGTCGTCTCCGCGATGCGCCAGGTTGTAGTGGTTCTGCACGCACACGATCTCGGTGAGCGCTTGCGCCTGTTCGACCTGACGCGCCGTCACGTTGCTGAGGCCGATGTGGCGAACGAGCCCCTCGCGCTTGAGCTCGATGAGGACGGCGAGCTCTTTGTCGAGCGGGCCTTCCGTCGGCGTCATGCTCATCATGCGCAAGTTCACGACGTCGAGCGCGTCGAGCCCGAGGTGGCGCAGGTTGTCCTGGAGGTCCGAGCGGATCTCGGCGGGCGATAGCGCCGGGAGCCACGACTTGTCCGCGCCACGCCGCCCACCCAGCTTCGACACGAGCACGACGTTCTTGGGATACGGATGCAGCGTGGCGCGAATGAGCTGGTTCGTGACGTGGGGCCCGTAGGCTTCGCTCGTGTCGAAGTGGTCGATGCCGATCGCGATCGCTTCGCGCAGCACCGCTGCAGCCGCTTCGGGATCACGCGGCGGTCCCCAGACGTGTGGGCCCGCGAGCTGCATGGCGCCGTAGCCCATGCGGTGCACCGTGAGTGATGTGCCGGGGAACGTGAACCGACCGCCGAGTTTGTCTGTGTTCGTCATGGGCTCGAATCTAACGATGGCCACACTTCACACCAGCAAATAGGATGCATGCCAATCATGAACGTTGTTCGTGCCAGGGATCTCGACCTCAACCTGCTGCGCGTGCTCGTCGCCGTCGCCGACACGGGATCGGTCACGAAGGCGGCCGCGGGGCTCTACCTCACGCAGTCCGCGGTGAGCGCGGCGCTTGCCCGGCTCAGCGAGTCGCTGGACACGCCGATGCTCGTGCGCCACGGCCGCGGCGTCATCTTGACGAGCCGGGCAGCACGCCTCGTGACCGAGGTCCGTCCGCTGCTCGAGGCGATGCTCCAGGCGGCGCTCGCACCGGCGCGCTTCGATCCGCGCACGAGCGAGCGGATCATCCGCCTCGGGCTCTCCGACTTCTCGGACGAGTGGCTGCTGCCGCCGCTGCTGCGCCGGCTCGGACGCGACGCGCCCAAGATGCGGCTCGTCTGCACGCCGGTCCAGTTCCGCACGGTGGTCGAGGCACTGGCGACCCGTCGCGTCGACCTCGCGGCCACGGTCATCGACAAGCTGCCGCAGACCATCCTGCGCACGCCGCTCATCCGCGGCCACTTCGTCTGCCTTTTCGACCCGCGCCACGTGCGCCTCGGTGCGCGACCCAGCAAGCGCACGTATCTCGCGCAGGAGCACGTCATCGTCTCCTACAACGGCGACCTTCGCGGCACGGTCGAGGACAGGTATGGCGTCGAGCGGCGCGTCCGCTGCTCGGTCGCGAGCTTCAGCGCAATCGGCGCCATCGTCGACGGCAGCCAGTTGGTGGCGACCTTGCCCGAAGTCTTCGCAGCGCAGCTCCTGCGGCAGCGGCCGCACCTTCGCAGCGCGCCCTTCCCCTTCGCGCACCGCGCCGGCGGCATGGACCTGCTCTGGCCCGCCGCGCTGGACGAGGACGACGCGTGCGCCTTCGTACGCGCCGCGATCCTCGATATCGCCAAGCAGGTACCCGCTCCTTCTTGACGCTCTCGCATGGGCGACCAGCTCAGTCCGTCGAGCTTCTGAAACAAGCGGCGTGGCAGGAGGACTGCATCCACGGCGGCGACGTCGGCGGGGGACAACGGCTTCGAGCGCGCGGCGAGGACGTCGGTCAGTGGGCCTCCCCCACGGAGAGCTGGGCGCACCGGCTCGGATTGTCTGGCGAACCCGGCTTCAGCCGATCAACGGAGCCGCGCGGAGCTCGCCGAGGAACCCTTGCGGCGTCACGCCCGTGATTGTGCGGAACTCGGCGATGAGATGCGCCTGGTCGTAGTAGCCAGCTTCGGCGGCGATGTTTGCCCAGTTAGCGTGATCATCCTTGCGCGCGGCGCGTAGCGCGCGATGGAAGCGTTCAAGCCTGGCGAACGCCTTTGGGCTCACGCCGACGGTTTCACGGAACACGCGACGGAGATGCCGCTCGCTCACACCGATGTCGACGGCGACGGCGTTCACATTGGCGCTCGTGAGCCTCTCGGCGGCGTCGAGGGCGAGTTGCGCGCGGGCACGGCGTCCGTCCGCGAGCGCGAGGCGTTCGGCGATCGCGCCCTCCAGGATTGCGGCCGCATCGGCCGTGTCGCGGGCGTCGCCGAGCCGATCGAAGAGCCGCCGGGTCGCCGCGTCGCCCCACAGATCCTCGAGCGCGACGATGCCTCCCGCGATTGCGGAGGCCGGCACGCCGAGCACCGCCTCATGCGAGCCCAGGTGAAGACGCGCCGTCACGGTCCGTTGCCCGCTGCGAATGAGCTTTCGATGCACCCTCTGCCTTCCGCCCAACGCATGTGCGTCCAGCCCCCTTCGCGCCAACGGCCCGAACCGAACGACGAGCTGGACCTCCGGACGCGGAATCAAGACGCCCGGCACGTCGCGGTCGCGCTCGTCCACGAACAGCGCCGCTACGGCGGACGCGGCCGATGCGCTCGGCGCAACGCGACTGGGGTGAACGGGGAGCGCGTGCATGAGATGACTTTGGCGTGCGCACGACGGTCGCGCAAGAACCGGTGGGCGTGTCCGTTTTTTCCAATCTTCGACGTGTCGCGGATCGCTACGGTCCGCACATGAAAATCCTTGTCACCGGAGCGACCGGAAAGGTCGGAAGTCGACTCACCAGGCGACTCGCCGAGCGCGGCCATCAAGTGCGCGCCCTCGTGCGCGATCCGACGCGCGCTGCCGCCCTGACCGAAGCGGGTGTCGAGCTTGCCCAGGGCGATCTGCTCGATGCGGCCTCGCTCGCGGCCACGGTGCGCGACGTCGACGCCGTGGTCCACTGCGCCGCGTTCTTTCGCGGCGCGACTCCAGAGCAAGCGCACGCGGTCAATGACCTCGGCACGCAGCACCTCGCGAGCGCCGCCCGTGCCGCGTCCGTGAAGCGCTTCATCTTCACGAGCACCGGCTTGGTCTACGGTTCGAATGGTGGCCGCCTCGCCCGCGAGGACGACCCCTGCGCGCCGACCGCGGCATACCCGGTGAGCAAGCTCGCCGCCGAGCGCTTCCTCCTCGCGCTCGAAGGTCTGGACGTGCGCGTGCTGCGCCTGCCGTTCGTGTACGGCGATGGCGATCCCCACATCGAGGAGGTGATACCGGTGATGCGCAGCTTCCCGCCGGCCCAACGCATGTCGATTGGCCACCACGCCGACGTCGCACAGGCCGTCGCTCGTTTGCTCGATGCGCCTTCGCCTGCGCATCGCATCTACAACGTCGTCGACGACGAGGCCCCTGAACTCGCCACGCTGTTCGCGTCGGTGGGCGCGCCGCAGCCTGACGGTTCGAACGCTGAGTTCGCGCGCACTTTTGACACGCTCCTCGACGGTCGCCGCATCCGCGAAGACCTCGGCTTCAAGCCCCAGTTCCCCCGCCTCGCGGACGCGCTCGCCGCAGGCGCATAGGCGAGACATGGCCCGCGGCACCTCGTCACGGTCGTTGTTTCTTGAGATCATCGGCGACCGAGAGGCGAGCAAAGCAACTGGACGTGCGTGTGGGGAGAGCGCGAAGCTCGTGGAATGCCCATTGACCGTCTCATGCGCATCCACAGCCCTGAGTCCCAAGCGAGCGGGAAGAGGGTTCTCAGCCCCGAGTTCACGGCGATGAGCGAGAGGGTGCTGCGGGTCACCGAGCTGACGTCACGCCTCAACGTCCTGCCTTTCGAGGACGAGGTGGGCAAGGCAAATCTGTTCGAGCAGATCCTGGGCCGCCCGCTCCCGGGGAGGGTCACGATCTATCCGCCCTTCTACACGGACCACGGCCTTCATCTGGACCTTTCCGAGCGTGTGTTCATCAATCAGGGCTGCACGTTCCTCGACTACGCCGGCATTCGGCTGGGCGAAGGTGTGATGGTCGGCCCGAAGGCCACGTTCATCACCGTCAGCCATCCGGTCGACCCGGGGGATCGGCGGCTGTACCTCACGGGCGCACCCATCGACGTGGCGGAGAACGTGTGGATCGGCGCGGGCGCGACGATCATGCCCGGGGTCCGTATCGGGCGCGACGCCGTGGTCGCGGCCGGGGCGGTCGTCGTCGACGACGTGCCCGCAGCGAGTCTGGTGACGGGCCCCAAGGCGACCGTGCGCCGACGGTGGTGATGCACGAGCGCGCTTCAGGCAATCGGACCAGGCCGTGAGCGACGGATGCTGTTGCCGGCGCTCCTCACGGCGCTGGTGGCTGAAGTGAATGAAATTCCCGGGTCCCCGTCATGAAGGACACAGTGCGAGGGGGGCGGCGAGAGCTGACACTCCGCTGGAGACCTCAATGAAAAGGAGAAGTCCCATGTTCGCGGTTCGCAGTGGCTCCGAGGCTGGTCGTGCGCGTGAAAGCCGTTCGTCCGCGAAGAGCAGGGGATGGGCAGTGCTCGCGCTGCTGCTCCTGCCGCTGACGGCGGCGGCGGGACCGGGCCCGAACTACCGGTGGGACGAGTCGCGCAACCGCCCCGGGCCCAACCGCTGCCACGAGGCCTCGCAGTGCGATGGCGCACGCACGTGCAGCCCCGCGGGCTGGTGTCAGGGCGAGGCGCGCCCCGCGCCGCCCCCTGGGCGTTCGGAGTGGACCCCTGGCCGGGGAGGGACGCGTCCCCAGCGCAGCACCTCCATCCGCAGCAAGCTCGCGGGGCTCGTCATCGACATCGAGGGTGGCAACCGCGCGCCCGGCGCGGGGCTCGTCGCCTTCCGGGCCAAGTCCAACCGCGAGGGCAATGACAACCAGATGTGGGAGCTGGTGCCCACGCAAGGCGGCTACCTCATCCGCAGCCGGCTCAACGGGCTCGTGCTCGACGTGGAGGGGGCCAACGCGGCCGCGGGAACCCGCGTGATCACCTGGGAGGCCCACGGTGGACTCAATCAAGTGTGGCAGCTCGTGCCCGGTCGCGTCCGCGGCACCTACTTCATCCAGAGCCGGCTCAACGGCCTTGTGCTGGATATCGAGGGCGGCAGGACGGATGGCTCGGGGCGGCTCATCACCTTCCCCATGCATCGCGACGGGCCGGCGGACAACCAGCTCTGGCGGCTGGACATCTGACCCAGGCGCCGCCCATGCCTGGGGCGTGAGCCGGGCGCGGCTGGAGCCCCTCGTGCGAAGTTGGAGCGACCGCGTGACGCGCGTGGAGTTCGCGCCCTACCGCTACCCCGGGGCGTCTTGACCGGCCCGGTGCACAGCGCTTCGCTGTCCAAGCCGATCGCCAGCTGGGTGACGATGCGTTTGGCCGAGCAGGAGCGCGTGCGGTTGGATGCGTCGGTGGTCGATGTGCTGTCGCCGTGGCCGCTGGCGCAGAACCAGTTCGACCCTCGCCTGATCACGATCCGCCACCTGCTGTCGCACACCGCGGGCACGACCTTGGGCGGGTATCAGGGCTGGCTCGATTTCAAGGCGCTGCCGAGCCTGGAGGAGTCGCTGGCCGGCAAGACGAATGGACGCGGCGCGGTGGAACTGTTCGCGCCGGTCGGTGTGAAATTCCAGTACGCCGGCGGCGGCTACACCCTGATGCAGCTGGCCATCGAGCGGACCACGCGGCGCAAGTATTCGGACCTGGCGCGCGAACTGGTGTTCCGGCCGCTGGGCATGAAACACAGCAGCGTCGCCATGATGCCGGAGGTGCTGGCTGGCGCAGCGCAGGGACACGACGACGATGGCAGGCCGGTGCCGGTGCGTTACTACGTCGAGCAGGCGCCTTCGACCCTGACCACCACCGTCCGCGACTTCGCCCGCTGGATGATTGCCAGCATGGCGAACACCGCCGGCGCGCATCCACTGACCCAGGCGCAACTGGCCCTGATGTACACACCCGCGGAACTGAGCACGCCGCGCGCGCCCGATGAGGCGGTCTACGGCCTGGGCCACTTCATCGAACGCCTCAGCGACGGCAGCACCGCCGTCGGTCACGACGGACGCAACCAGGCCGGCTTCCGCGCCAGGTTCTTGATGCGTCCGCAATCCGGTGACGGCATTGTCTTCTTCAGCAACTCTCGCAGCGGCCTGGCTTTGGACCGCATCGTCTGCCTGTGGGGCGCCGACGTGGCGAAGGTCGATCCGGTGACGGCCTGCAAGAAATAGCGTTGCGTTCTACCGGGTGCCCGAATGCGCGGCGCAGCTTGCGCGGACGGGCCCCAGCGCCATCCCGCAATGCGTTTCTCCGGCATCCTGGCCGCTCCGCAGCGGCTGCTGTGCGAGGCGGTTGAAGCTGACCCGTTTTCGCGGGGCAGCTTCAGTGCCCCTCTCCGTCTGATGCGCTCAGCGAGCGCGTACGGTGCAGGAGGTCTTGATGTAGTCCACATCATTATAGTAGGCGCATGAGAAATACACCTCCTGCTTGTCGGTCGCGGTGCAATCCTTGCTCCCGGTCTGGATGGTGAGGTCTGTTTCCAGATCTACGCAGTCGCAGCCCTTGCAGCTCGCCTTCTTCTCCAGACACAGATGGCTCGTCACAGCGGTGACGACGGTCGCGCAGTATTGAGTGGCGCGCTTGCAGCTGATGTCGCCACACTCAAGGGTCTCTGGGAACGAGTTGGTGTCCTCGTCCACATCGTCTTCTTTCGAGTCACCACAGCCCACCACCAGCATGGAGAGAAGCACCAGGTACCGCGTCGTCGCCTTCATGTCGTCATCCCAGGGAGTCATGGGGGCATGAGCGCCCCCTCCTGACGGGAAGAGACAAGCCGGGCGACACCGTTGCATGAAATCGACCGCTACCCTCCCGGCTAGAGATGCCGGAGGGGCATATCGAGGGCAGATGTGGAACCGAGGGAAGAAGAAAAGCCCAGCAACTCCTTGAGATTGCTGGGCTTCCCAAGATGGGCCGAGCTGACTCCGCGCTCGCGCACGCCCCGCTCACTTGCCTCGGCGCACTGGCCGACCCGGCCTTGACGCACCCATGCCGCAGCGGCCGATTCTTGGGTAGGCACAGCACATCGACCGACACGCGCAGCCCTTCATCGCTTCATTCCGAGGAGCACGGCCCGCTGTTTCTGGTATTTCATCTCCCGCACTGCGGCTCCCCACTCCGAACCACGAGTCTCCATGATGGCAAGCGATGCCGCCTGCTTCGCGGCAGTCACGCTGAGACTCTGGATGCCCGTCCTGACTCACGCCCTGGGTAACTTCATCTCGGCCTACAGAATCGTCGCCTGGCTCTGCTGGCTCCCCAACCTCGGCGTGGCATATTTCATGTCGCGCAGACAGCTCCAGGCGCGCGAACTCGTGCCTTCGTGACGAGACCTCGGTTCCGATGCTCCCTTTCTAGAGGAGGCTGACGAGTGCATGAGTACGATTTGATCGCGGACTGGTATGCATCCCAACGCGCAGGCCACATGGGCGTCCCGGAAGTGACAGCGCTCGCGGCCTCTCTTCCGGCCGGTGCCTCGGTGCTGGACGTCGGCTGCGGCACGGGACTGCCGCTAACGCGGGTGCTGCTGGGGCACGGTTGCCACGTGATGGGCGTGGATAGCTCCCGCGAGCTGCTGGCGCGGTTCCAAGCGAACTTCCCCCACGTGCCGGTGATCTGTGCGCCCATCCAGTCGTGTGACCTTCAGGAGCGGACGTTCGACGCCGCGATCGCGTGGGGAGTCCTGTTCCACCTGCGCCACGAAGAGCAGGAACAGGCGATCGCCAATATCGCGAGGGCATTGAAACCTGGCGCCGCGTTCCTCTTCACCTCAGGCGACGCCCACGGCTCCATCGACGGCGAGCCGATGAATGGCGTGCCGTTCCGCTATCACTCGTACAGCGTCGACGGGTATCGCGACCTGCTGCGCGCGCACGGGCTCACGCTGGAAGCGACGCACACGGACCCAGGCGAGAACGTCTACTTCCTGTCGCGTAAGACTGGATAAGGCGGTTTCTCGCCATCCGCGACACACTGGCCTGATTCACGCCTCGGGTCATCATGCGTCTGGTTGCTATAAAGAAATTCTTCAGGGTGGTCGAGCAGGATGACAGTCCCCGAATCGACCCGTGATTCCTGACTGAGCTCTGGTGGTTTCCGCTGAGAGCTCATGGGACGAGAGCGGGACGCAGTGAGCCGCTTCGTCGAGGACGAGCGACTGCCCAACGAAGGACTGCGCGAACTCGTTCCCGGCTTCGCTCTGACTTTACTTGATCAGATGCGCGACGGCCCGAGGGGAGGCGCGCGGTCGTGGAGGAAATCGTACTAGGAGCGTGTCGGGGTAATCGGAAGAACCTATTTGAAAGGTAGGCAGAGGCGTGGTGCTCTTTGCCTACCCATGAGCAAGACCTTCCGCCCCTACGCGCCGGAGCAGTCGGAGTTGCTGCCGCCCTCGCCCCGAGAGTGGCTGCCAGCCGGGCACGTGGCGTACTTCATCCTGGACACGGTGGCGGAGCTGGACTTGAGGCCGCTGCTGGAGCGCTACGAGCGGGAGCTGCGGGGCTATCCGCCGCACCACCCGCGGATGATGGTGGGGCTGCTGCTGTACGGG
Source organism: Corallococcus sp. bb12-1 (assembly GCF_026626765.1). Classification (NCBI taxonomy): domain Bacteria; kingdom Pseudomonadati; phylum Myxococcota; class Myxococcia; order Myxococcales; family Myxococcaceae; genus Corallococcus; species Corallococcus sp. bb12-1. Next base: position 220,983 of record NZ_JAPNJZ010000021.1, read on the forward strand.
TACTGCGTGGGGGTGGCCTCCTCGCGCAAGATTGAGAAGAAGACGTACGAGGACATCGCCTTCCGAGTCATCGCCGCGGGTCAGCACCCGGACCACAGCACGGTGAGTGAGTTCCGGCGCCAGCACCTGGACGTGCTGGCGGGGCTCTTCGTGCAGGTGCTGGCGCTCTGTCAGAAGGCGGGGCTGGTGCAGTTGGGGCACGTGGCGCTGGACGGCACCAAGCTGAAAGCCAACGCCAGCAAACATAAGGCGATGAGCTACGAGCGGATGCAGCAACGCGAGAAGGAGCTGGCCGAGAAGGTCGCGGCGCTGCTCAAGGCGGCCGAGGCGGCGGACGCGGCCGAGGATAAGCTCTACGGCAAGAAGAAGCGCGGAGACGAGCTCCCCGAGGAGCTCAAGCGAGCCGAGACGCGGCTGGCGCGCATCCGCGCCGCCAAGGCGGAGCTGGAGGCCGAGGCGAAGGCAGCCAGGGCGGCGCGGCAGGCCGAGAAGCAGCAGGCCGAGAAGCAGCAGGACGGAGACGACGAGCCGCCGAGTGGCCCGACACCGCTACCGGGCCACCAGGTGCAGAGCGAAGCAGACGGCACGCCCAAACCCAAGGCGCAGCGCAACTTCACCGACCCGGAGAGCCGAATCCAGAAGACGCAGCATGGCTTCATCCAGGGTTTCAACGCGCAGGCCGCCGTGGACGAGGCGCACCAAATCATCGTGGCCCAGGCACTCACCAACCAGCCGCCGGACGTTGAGCACTTCTTGCCGCTGCTGGAGCAGGTGGTGGAGAACTGCGGCCAGGTGCCCCAGGTGACGACGGCGGACGCGGGCTATTTCTCCGAGGAGAACCTCACGCGCGCGGCAAGCATGGGCATCACCGCGTACGTGGCCGTCGGGCGGCAAAAGCACGGAGTGCAGCCGCCCGCGGTGCGAGGACGAATGCCGCGCGAGCTGAGCGTCAAGGATTGGATGGCGCGTCGACTGAGGACGAAGGCAGGACGACAGGCGTACGCCCGACGCAAAGCGGTGGCGGAACCGCCCTTCGGCCAAATCAAACAGGCGCGAGGCTTCCGCCAACTGCTGCTGCGTGGGCTCAAGAAGGCGCGCGGCGAGTGGGCGCTTATCTGCCTCACCCACAACCTGCTGAAACTCCATAGGGCACAGGCCACCGTGTAGTGGCGGTGCCGCCGGCCCCAGACGGGCGAGGCGGCACCGATGCAGCAAGGAGCCTGTTACCCAGCTCCTTGCCCGTTACCCCAACACACTCCTAGCCGAGCGCGTCGGTCGCCGCCATTCCTTGAGCGGCCGCGAAGCCCTGATCGATCAAGGCGAAGAACACAGCGTTCGCCTTCTTCGCGGAGCCTCCTCGTTCGAACACGTGGACGGCTTCTTGGCGTGCCGTGCGCACCGTCAGCACGATCATGCCGGCCGCGAGCCGCGCGAGGCCATCCGGCTTCGGACCGGCGAGCTCGATCGCGAGCCCTTCTGTCGCCTCGTCGTTGAGTTCACGGAGCCGCGCCTCGAGCGACGGGCTCGCCGCGACGAAGCGCCAGAAGTCAGCCGTATGGCGGTCGAAGCGGGCGAACGGATGCTTCTGCTCTCGCAACTTGCCCATGAGAGCGCGGAGTTCGGCGATCGGAGATTGCCCTTGCGGCCTCGCGCGAATCGCCTCGCGAAAGAAGAGCAGCTTCAAGTCATCTTGGCGATCGAGCATGAGGTCCTCCTTGCGCGCGAAGTAGTTGAAGACCGTCATCTTGGAGACGTTCGCAGCGGCCGCGATCTCATCGAGCGTCACCGCATCGAATCCCCGCGCGAAGAAAAGCTCCGTCGCCACATCGGAGATCCGCTGCCTGGTCTCGCGCTTCTTGCTCTCGCGTCGCTCACCCATGCGCCGGATTTTAGCGAAGCGCCGCCGGCATAGGCCATGGATTTTTGTACGCGGTCAACGAATCTCGTGCAAAAACATTTACCGAGTATAATGTTCTGACGGCGAGGGCCGTCAGAATGCGGCCCTCAAATGGAGAAGTCATGAGCGCGAATGGAAAGAAGGTCCTCATCTCCGGCGCGAGCTTCGCCGGGCTCTCGACCGCTTTTTGGATGAGCCGCCTCGGCTACGAGGTCACCGTCGTGGAGGTCGCGCGCGGGCTCCGGACGGGCGGCACGGCCGTCGACATCAAAGGCAACACCGTCGACATCGTCCGGCGCATGGGCCTCTTCGATCAGATCCGGTCGAACCGATTGAGCCTGCAGCGGTGGGAAATGAAGAACGAGCGCGATGTCACGGAGCGCTCGTTGGTGCTGAGAGGTGAAGGCGAAGCACCTTCGGACGAGGAGTTCGAGATCGAACGAACCGTTCTGCTGAACATGCTGTTCGACGCCGTGAAGGACCACATTGAAGTCGTCTTCGACGACAGCATTACCGCGCTGAGCGAGACGAAAGACAGCATCGAGGCCACGTTCGCCAAGGGCGTACGACGCACGTTCGACCTGGTGTTCGGCTGCGACGGTGTTCACTCCGCCGTGCGGAGGCTCTGGTTCGGCGACGAAGCCCAGTACCTCTATTTTCTCGGGCAGTACTTCTCGATCACGATCGTGGACAAGCTGCTCATCGAGCGGAACACCGCGCAGATGTTCAACGTGCCGGGCAAGACCGTGATGCTCAACGCTTACAAGAACAACACGGACATCATTTTCGCGTTCGCTTCCGACAAGGAGATCCCGTACGACCGTCGTGATGAGGAGGAGCAACGACGGATTATCGCGGACCAGTTCGTCGGGGTGGGCTGGAGGACGGAGGAGTTGCTCGAAGAATTGCGGAACTCGAAGAGCTTCTACTTCGACAAACTGTGCCAGGTACGAATGCCTTCCTGGACGAAAGGCCGGGTCGCATTGGTGGGCGATGCGGGGTACTGCCCTTCACCCGCTGCCGGCATGGGAGGCTCGTTGGCCATTGATGGAGCGGCCGCACTGGCGGATGCGATGCGAGAGCACGACCGCAACTTCGAACTCGCGTTTCAAGCTTACAACGAGCGTTTCCGCCCGTTCATCGAGCAGGTCCAAGCGGAGGCCGTGAGGACCGGGCTCGAGTCCCTCGTTCCGAGGACCGAAGAGGCCATCCGTGCGAGGAACGCGCAGACCCACTTCTCCTTCTGAGGTCTCGCATGCGAGGTCGACGTGAAGGCCAACGCCCCCGCTCTCGTGACTCGGCGCCGCAGCATCGAATACCGGGAACCCGAAGGTCCGAGGTTGGCGTCTTTGAATTTCTCGCGCTGGCCGCCACGCGTTGAGGACCCATGAGATGAAGTGCTCCGCAATCGTACAGCTTTGCCGAGAGGCAAATCTGAACCTCCCGAGGGTGAGGTGTCCACAGAAGGCATGTGTCGATGCCCGCCGATCGTTGGAGTGCACCTTGAGCATCCCCGGGTCTTGTGGCTCTCCTGCACTTTGTGTGGTGCCCATCGGAAGAATGGGCAGACACGACAACCCGCCAATCGGGCCATGCACGCAGGAAATCCCGGATTCGGGCCCTCCCTTCACTGGCTGGGGCATCGGCACTCCCTCGGAGGGGAAGCGGCAGAGCAACCATCTCCGTGGTCCTCTATCCACGACGCGCTCCACACAAAGTGCGGGAGAGCCACGGGACCCGGGCAAGCTCACAGGTTCACCGAGGCGCTGAGGGGCCGCATCCTGCAACAGACGGCTGCCGAGCTGCTGGGCGCAGTCCGCTGAGGCAAGCGAAACGCGTTACGTCGTACGCGGCGGCCCGAACCATCGGGTCAGGGCCTCACGCAGACCCTGGTCCGTGCCCTCTCCGACCCACGCGACGTGTCCGTCCGGTCGAATCAGGACCGCAACGGGCGCCGTAACGGCGCCGAGCACCGGGAGCTCCCACTCCCCCGTGTAGCGAGCAGCGACCCTCCGAACCCGGTCCGCCCAGGGCGTGACGTCGAGAGTGTCAGGCTCGCCCAGGTTGAGCAGCACCGGCCGCGCGTCGTGCAACAGATGGAACACGCGCCGGGGGCCGTCGGCGGTGACCAGGTCGAGGTCCGGCATGCGGCGCCCGAGCAGCGGGTGTCCGCTTCCCAGGTCGTAGTGGACGTCCAGCCCCGACATCATCGCCGCGTACTGCTTGCGTGGCCCGTCCATCCGCAGCAACTCAGCCAGCGTCTCGCGCACGGCGTCCATCCGCGCGTCACCGCGGCTCAGCGCGGTCTGCGCCATGGTTTTCCGCAGCGCACGGGCCGCGACGGGGTGCCGCTCGGCCTGGTAGGTGTCGAGCAGGTTCTCCGGCGAGACGCCGCGCGCGACCTGGGCCAGCTTCCACCCCAGGTTCACGGCATCCTGCACGCCAAGGTTGAGCCCCTGTCCGCCCATCGGTGAGTGCACGTGGGCCGCGTCGCCGGCCAGGAGCACCCGCAGGTTGCGGTAGGACGCCGCCTGCCGTGTCATGTCGGTGAACCTGGAGAGGGACGTGGCGCCGCGCAGGCCGTAGTCCGTCCCGTAGAGCGCGACGAGCCCCTCGCGCAGGCCCTCGAGGGGCGGCGCGTCGCCCGTGCCGACCTTCTCCTCTCTGAGCACGACGCCCACGCGTCCGTCCTCCAGCTTGCCCATGGCGTAGGTGCCCTTCTCGTCCCGGCGGATGCCGAACGCCGGCGCTTCGGTCATCTCGACCTCGGCGATGAGGTAGCTGATGGACGCGTCCCACCCCGGGAACTCGATGCCTGCCGCCTTGCGGACGAGGCTGCGACCCCCGTCGCACCCGACGAGGTACTTCGCCCGCAGCGCACGGCCGTCGGACAGCTCGACGTCGACGCCGGTGTCGTCCTGCGCGAAGCCCGTCACCTCGCACCCACGGTAGAGGGGCACCGCCAGCTCACCCACCCACTCCGCCAGGATGCGCTCGAAGCGCTCCTGCAAGAGCGCGAGCCCATGGTTGTGACGCGTCGGGAAGTCGCTGAGGTCCAGAGGCGCCTGCCCGAACGCGACGTTCTGGACCGCTTGCCCTTGCGAGGTGAAGCGCTCGACGACCCCGCGCTGGTCGAGCACCTCCAGGCTGCGCGCGTGCAGGCCGCGCGAGCGCGAGCCGGCGACCTCCTGACTGGCGCGCCGCTCGACGATGGCCACGTCCACCTGCGCCAACGCCAGCTCCGCCGCCAGCATCAGCCCGGTCGGGCCTCCTCCAGCAATCACCACCGCGTGCTGTGTCACCACGTCCGTGTGCATCACTCGGACCTCCCATTCCTGGATCGAAACGGGTGAGGGTGGAGCACGGCCGGGGGGGCTTGCGGCAACACCCGGGGTCTGGCATTTGCTGGCAGTGGAGAGAGCGCAGAGGGCTGCCGTGGCTCCTCCAGCGGCCCGTCGCGGACCCGGAAAGCGTGCACGCCTGACCCCGCGCGTGGCGAGGCCAGGTGCTCGCCTCCGTTACCTCTCCGAAGCCTCGGAAGTTCTCGCGGGTGGCGGACAGCAGGAACCCGAACCTCTTGGGTAGGCACAAGGCACAACCGGGCAAGCCCACTCAGACAGGTCTCCGGAAGCTCGTACAGAGTCGGGCCCGACCCAAGCCATCCCTCGTGCTTCCCGGTGGCACGCCCCACACCGCTCCCCACCCTCGAACGCGAACAGGAGGTGAGGAGGAAATGCCGTTTCGCACGTTATTGCGTGCGGAAATGCAGAGACGCTTTCCGGAGCCCCACGTCCCTCCTGGGCGCGGAGGCCTCAACCTCAACCCACAGCACAAGGGGATAACACCATGAAGCGAGCGGCCATCTTTGTTTCGGCGGTGATGATGTCGGTAGGGTTTGCCAGCACGGCCCTGGCGGCCCCCATCACCGTGAATGGCTACGTCTGCGCGGCGACGTACACCCGGCAATCCAACGCCTTCTACGGCCAGGGCTACGTGGTCGTGCAGGTGAACACCGGGGCGAACTGCACAGGGAGCTTCGTCGGCAATTACTACTACCTGGGCTCGGGCGCCTCGTCCGCTGGCTACCAGTACAGCGAGGCCGAGCGCCTGGGCCTGTTCGAGCGCGCCACCCAGGCCGCCACCCAGGGCACGCGCGTCGGCCTGTACGTGGAAGGCGCGGGCGTCGGCATCCTCGACACCACCTACCGCGGCAACTGACGGCGGACGGGCTGTCGCGCTCCTCCGACGAGTAGCAGCGCCGGGGGAGCGTGGGTGTGCCCATGTGTTGCTGAGCACGGTGATTGAGGAATACCGGCCTCGTTTCGGACCGGCAGGATGATGCGACGTGGTCGTGGGAGGGCGCGTCAGCCCACTGTGTCTGGAAATTTGTCGCCTCGGAGTACGCGCCGAGTTGACGATGCCCTCCGCGCGCCTCGCTCACTCGCCTTGACGCACTGTCGATGGTGGCCTTGACTCGTTCACGACGCAGCGACCGGGTTTTGGGTAGGCACAGGAGCGGGTTTGGCGCCTGATCGAGGACAGACCGTGGAATTCCGACACCTCTCCGCACCCGCCTGGTCGGCGTTCAAATCCTGGCTGCTCAAGTTGCACGGCGTTCCCATCTCCCACCTCCGGCTCCTGACCGGCGGCTGTCCGGCGGAGGAGCTGCCCGCGCTCGTGAAGGAACTCAAGCGCGTGCGGGCCGACTTCAAGAAGCGCCCCAACGAGGTCTCGGCCCCTGCGGACGAGCGCCTCCGGACGGACTACGCGGCGCTCGGTGTGCCCTGGTCCGCGTGGAGCGAGGTGGCGCGCGAGGTCCAGCGCGACCTGAAGCGCAAACGGTACGCGCGCTGGACGGGGGCGGATGCGCTCGAGTTCCCCGAGGGGCCTTCCGCCGCGGACCTGGTCACCGTCTTGTTGTTCGGAGGCGTGGAGCAGGCACGGCCCCATCTGCTGCGCCGCGCGTCGCTCGCCGCAGGCTCGCTCGAGGCGTTGTGGTGCCGCTGGCTGGCGGGTGAGCCGCTCGAACCCGAGACGCTGCGCTCGTTCGCGGGTGCGCCGGAGCAACTCGCCGAGCCCCTTTACACTCCAGGCCTCGAGGAGGTGTTGCCGCTGTTCTTCGTCGAGCCCGATTCCGCACGCGCCGAGCGGGCGCTGGAGGTCGCCTCGGCCCGGATGGGCTCGTCCCGGTCGCAACCGTTGATGGACTTCCTGCGCTCCCTGCTCGGCCTGTGGCGTCAGGACACTTCGGTGGAGGAGGTGAGGGCGCGCTTCGATACGAGTGTCGCGACCGTCTCGCCCTCCGAGGTCGCCCATCTGAGCGCGCTCGCCTATCTGTATGGCCGATACATCGAGGCACTCCCCCCGCACGCGCTGCTGGAACGGGTGGGCTCGCGTCTCGAGCGCATCGCCGTGCCTGCCCGGGTTGCCGATGTCCAGCCCGTCATGGAGGCCCTCGCCGCGCTCGAGGCGTTGACGGCCATGGGCCTGGGCCTCCGCGTGGAGCAGCAGTCCGGGAATGTCCTCCTCTCCGCACAGGAGCCGGAGACCGGGGGAGGGGACGAGTTCCTGTAGCGCTGCCGTATGCGATGCGCGTCATCCGGACGGACCCGACCCCAACCCTTCCCGCCTCTGGCGTAACGCGCGCCATGACGGATGCGGCAGGTCCAACGGGTGGACTGTCGAATTGATGAGGTCGGGGCACCCGGTTCGGCCCGGCGCTGCTTCCGGCACGGCGCGACGGTCTGTCGATGACATGAGAAGGTCGTCCCTGAGTGCGACCTATGAGCGATTTCGAGACGGCGTGGCATGTGGAACCGGCGGGCAAGGCGGGCGCGGACCGCGTGCTGGTCCTGACGCGAGGGGACGCGACGGTGCTCGTGGTGGCGGATGGGGCGGGGAACTCACGACGTGGCGCCGAGGCCGCGGAGGCCGTGCTGCGTGGCGTCCAGGACGCCGTGGACGCCGGGGCCGACATGGAACGCGAGGAGACCTGGCGCGATGTGCTGGTGCGGTGCGACGCGGAGCAGGTGGCCTCGGGACAGGGGGGTGAAACCACCGCCGTGGTCGCCTGTATCACCCGGCGGCGCGTGGTGGGGGCCAGCGTGGGGGACTCGGAGCTGTGGCTGTTCCAGGGAGGCGAATCGACCGCGCTGACGGAGCATCAACACCGCAAGCCCCTGCTCGGCAGCGGGCAGGCGCGGCCCGTCACCTTCGAGCTCGCGTGGCGAGGCGGTGTTCTCCTCGGAGCGTCAGACGGATTGTTCAAGTACGTCGACCTCCGTTGCATCCAGGAGCATGTGAGCCTCGCCGACGCAGGCGCCGCAGTGCTCGCGCTGGCCGCGCTGCCTCGACTTGCGAGTGGCGCGCTCCCGGATGACGTGGGGCTCGTCCTGTGCCGCCCGAGCGCTCCATGCCCCTGACTCCGTCCTGGCACTCCCGAGGGTGTTCGCCATGAGGGAGTAGCTCGTCACGCCGGAAGCCCGCCACTTCGGTCGTGAAGCGGCGCTGCTGGCCCAGCGCCATCAGGTGCACCAGCGCGCCCGCGCCCGTCACCCCGAGCGGTGGCGCCGCGCCAACCGCGATTGGACGCCCGCAGGCCCTGTGCGCCTGAACCCTTTCACGCGACAACGCGCGCTACGCCGACGCCGGCGTGCGCTGGCCCGAGGCGTCATCACGGCGCATCGGCTGGGCTTTTCCATACGTCAGCGACCGCCACACCCACTCCGCGGGGCCGAAGCGGAACCGCGACAGCCACAGGTGGCTCCACACCCCCTGGACGCAGAAGACGACCAGGCAGTACGCCACGCACGCGGCAGGGCCCAGCTTGGTGATGAAGCCCAGTCCGTACCCGTAGAAGAACAGCACGCTGATGATGGACTGTGACAGGTAGTTCGTCAGCGCCATGCGCCCCACCGGTGCGAGCAGGCCCAGCGCTCGCTGCCAGGTGGCTCGCTGGAAGAGCAGGGTGATGCCGGACACATAGACGGCCGCGAAGCCCAACTCGCCCAGGTTCCGCAGCGGCGCCACGGCGAAGGACACCCACGTCGGCAGCGTCTCCGGGGTGAAGACCTGCTTCAACATGAGCTGCTGCAGCACCAGACCGCTGCCACTGCCAATCACCCCGGCCACGAGCCCCCACCCGAGGAGCCGGCGAAACAGCCGCAGGTGCTGGGGCACGTCGTGGAAGATGCGGCGCTTGCCCGCCAGCAGGCCCAACAGGAACCGGCCAAACGTCGGGAGCGTGATGACCAGCAGCAGCGGCAGGTAGTCGCGAAAGAAGAAGGAACTGGCCGCTTTCGTCGCGTCCAGCCAACTCCCGTGGGTGAAGGCCGTCAGCGTTCGCGCCTTGATGGCCGCGGAGTTCTCGTTGGCCGCCTTGACGATGGCCGCGCCGGCCTCCGGCGTGTCCGCCAGCAACTGCGGGAGCTTGAGGATGACCACGCCGACGACGGACCACCCCAGGGCGAACAGCAGGGCGCTGATGAGCAGCGTCCGGTTCGAGCGCCCCCGGAACAGGAGCAGGCCGAATCCCAGCACCGCGTACGTGCTGAGGATGTCGCCGTACCAGATGAGGAACAGGTGGGCGAGCCCCATCACCAGCATCACCCCCAGCCGCCGGACATAGAGCGGCGTGATGGAGGCCCCTCGCGCCTCGGCGCGGCCCATCTGCACCGCGAAGCCGAGCCCGAAGAGGAACGAGAAGAGGGTGATGAACTTCCCGCCCACCAGCATCGAGAACGCCTGCCACGTGACGGTGTCGGCGAGCGACGCGCTGTTCATCGCCGTGAGGACCTGCTCTCGCGGCAGGAACACCCTGCCGCTGAACCACACCATCACATTGGAGATGAACACGCCGCACAGGGCGAAGCCGCGCAGCGTGTCGAGAAGCGCCAGCCGCTCGCTGGACTCCACGGGACGGGCCTCGGCGCTGGGGGGCGAGACCTCGGAAGGGGCTGGGGTCATGCTTGAAGAGATACACTGACGGAGACCCTGGCGCTTCATCGGACCTGGCTCCCCGTGAACAAAGGACGGGCTCCCTTTGTCCAGGGCGCGCTCAATGGCTTCGGCATCCTCGGCGGTGCTGGGCAAGTCCTTCACCGCCCTCCACCATGGTGACGGAGAGCAACACCCGGCCGGGGGCATGGGCCATGGCCCTTTCTACGTCAGGCCGAAGGGCGGCGGCTGCGCAAACCTGACACAGGGCTGTCGTCGTTCGGTGGGATGGTCGCGCCATCGAGCACCCAGGAGGTCGAACGTGAAGAGTCCCGTGGAAGTGGTGGAGGCGTACTTCGATGCGTGGGGCCTGAAGGACGAGTCGCTGTTGCGCAGCACGCTCGCACCCGACGTGAGCTTCGTGGGCGCGCTCGGCACGGCGGAGGGCGCTGAGGCCTGCGTGAAGGGGCTTCTCAACGGCATGTGGAAGGTGTCGCCTCAGGTGACGGTGCTGCACCGCTTCGTGGATGGGGACGAGGTGCTGACCTGGTTCGAAATCCATCCCTCCGAACGGGCGTCGGTGCCGGTGGCCAACTGGAGTCACGTCGAGAACGGCCGCATCACCCGCATTCGCGTCACCTTCGACCCGCGCCCGCTCCTGGAGAAGCGCTGACGGACCCCGGACGAGTTTCTCTGGTATTCTTGGAAAAGCGGGTGCGCTGTGCGCGCATTTCGTGTTGGCGCCAGCGACCACGAAGCCGAGGGGAATGCCGCGCGAGTTTGTCAGCAGGTTCCGCCTGGTGCCCCGCTTCGCTCTGTCGTTGGGGCCGGTTTTTCCTCCACCCAGTGCCCGCTGGCGCAGAGCCCGTTCGCCCCTCGCCTGATGGCCTCTCTGGCTGACCCTCCCGGACGGAGCCTGGCAGCAGCGGCGCTGCGGTGATTGAGGACGACTGGCACCGCGAACCGCACCTCGTTCCAGTTCTACTCGTGCAACGGCTCCTCGACGCAGATGTTCCGGCGGGAAGGGCTGGCCTTCGTCGGCAACGCGGGCAAGTGCCTGGACGTCCCCTATCCGTATGACGGCACGGAGACCTGGATTTTCGATTGCTGGGGTGGGCATCCACGTGTCACGGCGGCGCGAACCAGCAGTGGACGTTCAACCAGGGTGGGGAGATTCGCACCACCGCACTCCCTTCCGGCTCTGGGACTGCAATGGCTCCGCCGCGCAGAAGTTCCATCTGCGCGGCGAAACCCGGAGGACGGGCGGGCTGTGTCACGACCCGCTCTCGTGCGACGTGATGCGGCGCCATGTCGGGCTGCGTCACGCCATGGACGGGGTTGTCAGAACGGAAACATTCAGGCAATCCCAGACACGGGGACACTTGTCCCCAGCCAACAGAGGGGGAAGTGCCATGCGGTTGCGCCAAGGGCTGCTGAGCGGCCTGTTTCTCATTGCCTCCAGTTGTGGTCCAACTTCGCCGGAAGAACCGGCGCCTGACAAGGCTCCGGCGCAAGCCCGGGCCGAGCGGCTCGCGGTGGAGCGCGGCTTCGACCTGCGCGAGGTGTCTCTGGTACCGGAAGGAGAGGGGGCGCGGCACGCGCTCCTTTTCCGGGGCGTCCCCATCTGGGGGCTGGAGGCGAAGACGTCGCAGGGGCAGACCCTGCTCTCCAACGTCCGCTTCGAGGCCACGGGCGCGGTGGAGACGGAGGCCCGGCTCACCGAGGCCCAGGCCCGGGACGCGGCCCTCGCGGCCATGCGGGACGCCACCGCCAGCGTGGAGTCCTCGCGGCTCGTGCTCTTGCCCCGCGAAGAGCGCCGGCTGCGCAAGGACGCCGCCCCGAGCTTCACCGGCTCGCGCAACGCCGAGGACTTCGAGCGGGTGGTGACGGGGCTGCGGCTCGTCTACCGGGTGAAGCTCTCCACCGATGCAGAGGAAGGAGGCTTCCGGCGTCGCTGGATGGCGCAGGTGGATGCCCGCTCCGGCGAGGTGCTGCACCTGGCACCGCTCGAGCGCACCGCCGCGACCCAGACACGCCGGAAGGCCGTCGGCAACGGCTACTACGCGGGCAGGGTCACCCTCTCCGTGCTCTATGACTCCGTGGAAGAGGCCTCCTGGCTGACCGACACGTACAACAACGAGTACCTCGCCCTTATCCGGGTGCCGCCCCGGGGCTTTGGCTTCGAGCAGTACCTCAGCGCGGACTCGACCTTCGGCGACGGGCTGCGCTATGGCGGCGCTGGCTCCCTCAGCGCCAATGGGGAGACGGCGGCGGTGGATGCCTACCACGCCGTGGGACTGGCGTGGTCCGTCTACGAGACCTTCCTGGGGCGCAATGGCCCGGCTGGGAAAGCGGGCTTCGAAATCCGGCTGCACCTGCAAGCGGAGAACGCCTTCTACTACCCGGATGGACGTTCGCCCGCCGTGGGGTTCGGCTATCGCAGCCTCACGGCCAATCCCAAGAGCCCGATGACGACCACGGACATCGTGGCCCACGAGCTGGCCCATGACTTCTTCGCCCGGGAGCTGGCGGGGGACCCCTCGGACATTCCGTCCGATCAATCCGAGCAGAGCGGGTTGAACGAGGGCACGGGGGACATCTTCGGCTTCGTCACCGAGCTGCTGCGGGACGCCAGGCGCATCTCGCCGTCGTCGACCAACATCGACACGGTGGTGGTGAAGGCGTCGAACCTCACCGTGGGCGAGGAGACGGGCAGCGCGTCCCGCGACCTCCTGTCGCCCGTGTTCAGGGAGTGGTTCGACGGCATCGGCTTCGAGGACGAGCACTACTCCTCGGGCCCGCTGAGTCGGATGTTCCTGTTGCTCTCATATGGCTGTAGCCCCCTGTCCACGAGCGCCTGGTACTGCCCCCGGGTTCCCGAGGGGTTCAACGGCGTGGGCCCCACGGAGGCGCTGCGCATCTGGGCGCTCGCGGTGCAGCTGATGCCCGTGGGCACGGACTATGCGCAGGCCCGCCAGGCGGCGCTCGCGGCGGCGACCTCGCGCGACGCCGTCCAGGGAGGGCCCCGGATGCTGGCCGTGGCCCGGGCGTTCGCGGCCATCAACGTCGGCTACAAGCCGGACTCCGTGCCGCCGCAGACCACGCTGAGCTGCCGGCAGGTGCTCCAGGACATCGAATGCACGGGGACCATCACCGACGCGGAAGTCCCAGGGCAGTACACCACCGCGCCGCGCCTGGTGCTGGACGGCGGCACGCAAATCAAGACGCTGTCCGGCTGGCAGTTCACCCAGACTCTGCCGGGCGCCGCGCTGGCGAGTGGCAACCACACCGTCCAACTGCAGGCGTGGGACTACTGGCAGAACCTGGCCACCCAGACGGTGACGGTCTCCCTGGACAAGACTCCACCCGTCGCCTCCTTCACCGTCTCCGGTACGCCGAAGCAGCCCCGCGTCTCCGCCATCGCGACGGACCCCGCCGGAATCCGCATCGTGGATTTCACCGACGGCAGCCAGTACCTGGTCGGGCTGTTCGTCCCGCCCTACGAGGCCACGCTGGACACCTCCACCTGGACCGATGGCACCCACGACCTGGTCATCCGCGCCTACGACGAGTTCATGAACGCCACGGTCCTCCATCACGCGTTGAAGGTGGACAACACGCCGCCCACCGTGGCGATGACGGTGGGCTCCGGCGACGAAGCCCCCTTCCCGGTGAACGTCACCGTGACGGATGCCTCGGCGGTGGCGCGGGTGGACTTCAAGGTGGACGGCGTGGTCTTCGCCACGCGGACGAACGCGGCGACGACGTACCAGGCCAGCTACACGCCCACCGACCCGCTGGCCCACAACCTCATCGTGGAGGTGACGGACACCTTCGGCAACAAGGGGACGACGTCCCGCGCGGCGCCGCTCGACCGCCGTCCTCCCCAGGTGACCTTCACGAAGACGCAGGTGGGCTCGTTGGTGCGGCTGACCGTGGGGGTCTCGGACGGCTGCGGCCTGACGTACCCGTATGCGCTGTACGTGGATGGGAACCGGGTGGCGGAGCCCACGACACCGAGCTTCGTCCTGGAGTTCGGCGATGCCATGGCCGCGGGCGCGCATACCTTCCAGGCCCTCGTGAGTGACGCGTGCGGCAACCCGGCGAACTTCCAGACGGCGTTCGTCAAGGACCTCACCCCGCCGGTCATCACGGGCATCACCCGGGACGACAGCCAGCCGAAGAAGCCGAAGTTCACCGTGCAGTGCACCGACACGGAGGGCGTGCACCACGTGGAGTTGCGTGAGAATGGCCTCGTCACCCAGTTGGACACCACCGCGCCCTACGAGTTCGTGGTCGACACCACGGCTCGGGTGGACGGCGATTCCACGGTGCTGTTCCAGTGCACCGACGTCAATGGCGTCTCCAGTGCGCCGGAGACGCGCACGGTGACGGCGGACAACACGCCGCCCTCGTACAACCTCACGGTGTACGGCGCGGGCCGCTCGTACCTCGTTTCGGCGGGGACGGTGGCGGACCCTCGCGGCGTCCAGTCCGTCATGCTCTCAGGAGGGGTGATTCCCGGCTTCAACGTCACGTTGACCCAGGCGCCCTATTCCTATCAGTGGAGCATCTCGGGCACCGGGGCCATCCAGACGGACCTGCCGTTCTCGGTCACCGTCAAGGACTCCTGGGGGAACAGCGCCAGCAAGGTGTTGTACTGCTCCGTGAACACAGCTTCGACCACATCGCAGTATCTGGGGTGTCACCTGTAGCGCCCGACTCGGGCGTCCGCCTCGGCCGGCAACGCGTGGCTGCCGGCCGAGGGGCCTTGGGGGGCGCGCGGCCCTCGAAGCCTTCACCGCGCTCGGGCCCATCATCCGCTTCACCAGCTCGTCGCGGAGTGAATCAGCACGAGGTGACCGCGAGGCATCGGTCCCCACGTGGACGAGCAAGCCAGTCGTCTCGGACACCGATGTCGAGACGCGGGCGAAGGTGCTCCGGCGTCCCCCTTCCTTGAAGCGCCGAGGCCCGCGAGGTAGAGAACGACGCCTCATCTCCGCAGGGGGCGGGGATTCAGGGCAGGGACGCCTTCATGAACCCACGTGGCGCCGAGAAGGAATACCTCCAAGAGGGCCTGCGCAGCGGCCTCAAGCTCGACGCGCGCTTCGACGCCCTGACGCCCCACCTCCACGTGGCGTGGATCTCCTGGGACAGCGGCTTCCGCGGTTCGGGACTGCGCGTGGGCGACCGGGTCATCGCCATCGACGGTCAGCCCGTCGTCAAGCCACCCGACCTGGCCACCACGCAGCGCACCGTGCCCTTCATGCTCGGCCAGTACGCCGAGAACCAGACCTGGGACAAACAGGGGCGAAAGGAGGGTGACAAGGTCCAGGTGCGAATCGTTCGCCGGCGCGAGCCCGGCGAGGGCTGGGAGGAGCACGAGTTCAGCGGCGCCCTGCTCCATGAACGCACCTGGAGCATCGCCGATACGACGCGGCAGCTCATCGGACCGGGAGGACCCGAGCGCATGGGTCGCGACGGCTTCGACGAGGCCTGGATGTCATGGCTCGAGAAGCGCGTCTTCGACTGGGAGCGCCTGCTCGACAGCACCTTCGGCGCCTGGCGCACCTCGCGAGGGACGCGCGCGGAGCTCGCGAATCACCTCGGACACAAGGCCCGCGTCGACTCCCTCGTCGAGCATCATCCCGGCCCCTTCGCGACGGCGATGCGCGAGGACTGGGAGACGGTGCGTGCCTGTCTCGAAGGAGACCTCGTCACGCTCCCGGCGGATGCCCTCGAGTTCCGCACCCGGGGCGAGGAGCAGGTGAAGGCCATCGGCCTCCAGGCCGCGGCGGCGTGGAAGGTCCTGCTGGAGGCGCGTGCAGGGGAGACGCTCGGCGCCTTCCCCGTCGTCGACCCCTTCCGGGGTGACCGCTCGGCGGTGACCGGCAAGCTGGTCTCACTGCCGACGCTGACGCAACGGGAGTGGCTGGTCGACATGGGCAAGGGCTACCTGGCCTGGAACCAGTCCGGCGCCTGGGTCTTCTGCCCCGCCAACACCCCGGCCATGAACAAGGTCTTCTCCGCCATGCAGCGCTACCAGAAGCGCGTTGCCCCGTCGGTGAGGCTCGACATCGCCGTGCTCGGCCGCATCCTTCCGGATCCCCGCCTGCTCGCGGGCTCGGGCCGCACCGCCGCCGGCCTGGAGGTGGAGCCCGTCGCCGCTCTGGTCGGCGGCGTGGTCTGCGTTGATGTCAGCGACCCGAGCGAGGGCGGACCGCGCTTCGCCGGAGAGGAGACGCTCAGCCAGGAGAGCTTCGGCGCTCCGGCCGACGACGCGAGCCCGCGCGAGGTCCTCACCGCGATGATTTCGGCCGTGAAGCGCGGTGACCAGGAGACCTGGAACGGCCTCTTCGCGGACTGGCGCGCCGTGCCTGACGCCGACCGGCCCATCTACTACCCGGTCTGGACCTGGAGCGGCCGCGACAGCGAGTGGGTGCGCTCGCGGCAACTCCTGCTCAACAAGGTGCTCGACGCGCGGGTGCGCTGGATGGGCGATGTACGGGTCGTCATCCGGGGCGACGAGGCCCCGGGCCTGCAGCGCATCGAGGAGGTCGAGTTGGAGCTGGACCACGTCGGCCTCTTCGAGGGCCAGACCCGCACCTTCAACTCCGTCGACGTGCGTCGGCGCTGGACGGTCCAACGCCGCAACGGTGGCCCCTGGCGCATCACCAGCGAGCAGAGCCTGTAAGGAGCACTCCATGGGCTGGTACTCAAGCCGCGTCTCTGAACTCAACGAACGGTTGAACCGCGCCTCGGAGGGCGCCCCCGACACGGTGAAGCGCGCTTTGAGCGACGCCATCGTGAAGGTTGGAAACGCGGCCGATCAAGCCCTCTCGGCCATGCTCGACGCCAGCGAGCGCACCAGCGCCGGCAATCTGGGGACGCAGCGCAAGTGGCAGGAGCGCTGCGCCACGGCCACGGCCGACATCAGCCGCGCCTTTGGTGATGCCGCCAAGGACAACATGCTCTCGCCCGCCCTCCAGCTCTTCTGGTACCAGGCGCTGGAGCACGAGATGGCCTTCTTCGACTCCCTGGCCAAGGTGCAGACGCCCCAGCTCCACGACGACCTGCTTGTCCACCAGGACCTGCTCAACAAGATGCTGGGCGAGCTGTGGGACAAGTGGACCTTCCTGCTGTCCAAGGACGTCATCTTCGAGAACGACCAGCGTCAGGTGGTGCAGCAAGTCTCACGGATGGCGCAGTCCATCGTCGACGAGCTCGCCCCGGGCGTGCTCAAGCGCACCAGCGAGGGCGTCTCGCGCGCCACCGCGAAGTCGCTCGACGTGGCCCTCAAGCTCGATGACAAGCTCCTGGGCGGCATTGGCGTGGACCTGGCCAAGCAGCTCGTCTCCACGCTGTTCGATGTCGACATCCCCGACGAAATCGACCGCAACCTGCTGGACGCCGTGCAGGGTGGCGCCGAAGTCTACCAGGTGCAGAAGGGCCACTACCGCAACCTGGTGTCGGCCTACCAAAGCCTGGTGCAGGCGGAGAAGGGCAGCGTCCTGCTGCTCTTCAACGCGACGCGGGCGGAGGTCGACACGTACCGTGACAAGAACGACCTGGGGAAGGCCAAGGTCATGCTCGACCAGGCCAAGGGCTACCTCTCCGACTGGGCCTCACGCGTGCCCAGCTCGGCCCAGCGAAGCGAGGCCTCCAGCTTCAAGGACAAGGTGTGCTCGGCCATCGACACCGACTGGAGGCTCACCGAGGAGCTCGACAACAAGTTCCGCGACAAGTTCAAGGGCATCTTCATCCAGTCCCTGGGCAGCGAGACCCTTGAGCAGCTCGCGGAGTCCTACCTCTTCCGTCAGCACCTCGAGGAAATCACTCGCAAGGACGCCGCGGGCAAGCTCAAGGCCCTGCCGGGCAACCTCCAGAGCGAGGTCGACAGCGCGCTCGAGCGGGGCCTGCGCCCCATCGACGACCTGGTCAACCGCGTCCCGGAAGAGGTGCGCGAGCTGGCCCGCATGAAGAACCAGCGGTTCAAGGAGCACGTGCGCGCCAGGCTCAAGGACCGCATCCAGGCCCTGCTGCCGGCCATCATCGAGCTGGCCGCCCTCTGGGACCCGAACAACCTCTCGAGGGACTTCAGCCGCGAGGAGCTGGAGAAGGCCCTCCGCTGAGATTGGACGGCGCGACCCGGGGATGGGGCATTGCGTCGATGACTCGGGCTGCTGCGCGCTGGGCGCGCTTTTCGTAGAATCCCACGCCATGGGCCTCCTCACCTTCGGTCTCAACGTGACTTTGGACGGGTGCATCGATCACACCCAGGGCATCGCGGACGACGAGCTGCACGACTATTGGACGCAGCTCATGGACCAGAGCGGGGCGATGCTCTTCGGGCGCAACACCTACGAGCTGATGGAGGGAGCCTGGCCCGCGGTGGCACGCGACGAAAAGGCGCCGCGCGCGATGCGCGAGTGGGCACAGAAGCTCGAGGAGAAGGCGAAGTACGTCGTGTCGGGCTCGCGGAGCGACTTTCCGTGGCAGAACACAATCAAGGTGGAGGGTGACCTTCGCGAGGCGATCTCGGCGCTGAAAGCGAAGACCGAGCGGGGTGTCCTCGTCGGAGCGCCCAAGCTCGCGACTGCGCTCGAGGAGTTGGGGCTCATCGACGAGTACCGCATCGTCGTTCATCCCATCATCAGTGGCCGCGGGCCGACGTTGTTTCATGGCCTGTCGAGTGCGCGGCAGCTCGAGCTCCTCTCGACGCAGCGGTTCAAGTCCGGCGTGCAGGCGCTCCACTTCCGTCGCAAAGCGGGATGAGCGTGGAAGGACCCGAGCGCTTCACCGGCGGCTGCCTGTGAGGCAGCGTCCGCATCGTCGCGCGCCTGCCTCACCAGGTTTCCAATGCACTGCGCGTCAGGTCCAGGTCCTTGGCCACCTGCGCCCGGGACTTGCTTTCCTCCTGCACCTGCTTCACCACCCGGGCTTTGAACTCCGGCGTGTACTTCCTGCGCTCTCGTCTCGGCATCGTCGTGGACATCCTTCGGTCACCTCATCCCGGGTGTCCACAAGACCCGGGAAGGCTCAGAGGGCCCCTGAAGACGTCGGCGCTCTACGTGCGCCTGATGCTCTCGACGTCACTGTCTTCCGGTAAGGGCGACGGCCAGCATCAACGCGAGGATGAGCGCCGCGTTCGCCTTGGGTTGCCAGTACTCGATGAAGAGCATCGCGATGACCAGCCACGCGATGCCCGCCGCGAGGAAGATGACGGTTGCCGGAGCCTCGCGCAGGAGCTCCGGCGCACGCCGCGCCAGGAAGAGGCCCAGTGCGCCCAGCACCACCTGGCCCAGCGCGAAGCTCGAGTGCAGCCCGTAATACAGCGTCGTCTCCGCGCTCGGCGTGCGTACTCCGCGCAGATGTTGGGACACGACGTCGACGAAGAAGTGCATCGTGCCGGCGAAGGTCAGCCAACCGAATGCGGCGTAGATGAGGTGCCTGTGCATGGGTGTTACCCGAAAGAGATGCGCGTGAGCTGTTCCGACTCACGCCACAAGCGGTGGGCGGTTGCCTCCTCTTGGGCGCGCGGAGGCACCTTCGCGGGCGCCGGGAAGCCACGTGTCTCACCCAGCGAGGCCGGCCCGTAGTAGCCCCCGCCCTTCGCGTCGGGAGAAGTCGCCGCGTAGAGCGTCGGCAGTGCGCCCTGCGACGCGGGTTGGAACAGAAACCACAAGAGCGAGCGGAGAATGCCAGCGGCACTCCAGCGGCCAGGGGCGTTGTGCAGGAGGTCGGTGCGCGAGATGCCCGGGTGTGCGGCGACGCTGGTGATTCCCCACTGATTCGCTTCGGCGCGCCGCTGCAACTCGAAGGCGAACAGCAGGCACGCGAGCTTCGACTGGCCATAGGCCTTCATCGGTCCGTAGCCGCGCTGCGACTGCAGGTCGTCGAAGTCCATTGTTCCATCTCGCGCGGCGACGCTCGACACGGTGACGACGCGCGCTTGGGCGCCCTTGCGCAGCAGCGGCAGCAGGCTCGCTGTCAGCGCGAAGTGGCCGAGGTAGTTTGTTCCGAACTGCAACTCGAAGCCATCGGAAGTCTGTTCACGCTTCGGCGGCGTCATCACCGCGGCGTTATTGATGAGGAGGTCGAGCTTGTCCGTCTGGCTCCGCAGCCGCGCGGCGAAGTCCGCCACCGAGGCGAGGCTCGCGAGATCGACCTGCTCGAACCGAACGCTCGCGGTCGGCACCTCGGCGAGCACCTGGGCGACGGCGTCGGCACCTTTCTGCGAGTTCCGTCCGGCGACGATGACCTCACCGCCCGCTCGCGCCAGGGCGAACGCGTCTTCGAGCCCGAGTCCTCCGGTGCCGGTGATGACAGCGGTACGGCCGTGCTGCGAGGGGATGTTGGAGGTCTTCCAGTTCATGTCTGGTATGTAGCGCCCGGGCCGAGGGCGAAAAAGGGCGTGCATCCAGACACACTGTCTGGAAGATTGAGACAATGAGCATCGACCTCGACTCGCTGAAGGTCTTCGCCCGCGTTGCCGAACTGCGGAGCTTCACCGAGGCGGCACGTCAGCTGGGCATGCCCAAAGCGCGTGCGTCGGCGAGAGTCCGGAGTCTGGAGTCCGAACTGGGAACGCAGCTCCTCCTGCGCTCGACCCGCGTCGTACGGCTCACGCCCGAGGGGGAGCTGCTTCTCAAGCGCACCCCCGGGTTTCTCGCGGAGGCAGACGAAATCGGGGCGCTCTTTCAGGCCGGCCGCGTGCTGCGCGGGCGGGTGCGCCTGGCGCTGCCGGTCGTCGTCGCGGTCAAGTTCGTCATCCCCCGGCTGCCTGAACTGCTGGCCCGGCACCCGCAACTCCAGGTGGAGATCTGCGCGAGCGACCGAATCGCCGCGGCGCTGCGTGAAGGCTTCGACCTCGTGTTGCGCATCGGCGCTGTCGCCGAAGCGGGCCTCGTCGGCCGGCGCATTGGCGAATCAAGGATGATGAACTGCGCGAGCCCTTCGTACCTGCGCCAGTACGGAACGCCGCGAACGCTGGACGCGCTGCGCTCGCATCTGGTCGTCCATTACGCGGCGGATTCCGTCCCCAACTTCGAGTACCTCGATGGAGAGACCTATCGGGAGCTGCCGATGCGGAGCATGGTGACGGTCGACAACTTCGAGGCGTATGAAGCGGCCGGCATCGCGGGCCTGGGCATCGTGCAGGTCCCACGTCATGGCGTCGAGCGACATGACAACACGCTCGTCGAGATTCTCCCAGAGTTCGTCGCGCGGCCCGTGCCCATCGCGCTCCTGCATACGCACGGGCGCTCGGTGCCGCGCCGCGTGCGGGTGGTGATGAGCTGGTTGATGGGAGTGCTCGCACCCATCGTGAGTGAGCTCGTGCCGCGCTGAACGGGGCTGGGGGCTTGTTCACGCGCTGTCCTCGCGAGAGGCTGAGCAACCCCGCCGCAGCAGAGCAGCGGAGCCGTTGTGGGCTGGACACGGCGGACTGTTGCGCGGGCCGTTGGAAGACTCAGCGCAGGATTGGGCGAACGCGGTGCATCCCGCGTGGAGAAGAGCAGAGATGCGGGGACGGAACCGTGGCGGTCGAGATGCGTGGCCGAGACAGTCTGAGAGCCGTCTCGGAGAGTCTGCGCCGCGCGACGAAATTCAGCACCGCGATGTTCATCGCGAGGCCCGTGGAAAACAAAAAGGCCCTGCCAGCTACTGGCAGGGCCTTCTTTTTTGCTCCCCGAACGAAGCCCTGCGCGAACTCGTTCTCGGCTTTTCTCTGAGAGGGCTCAAACTCTCTGAGGGTTGAAAGCCGAGTCGTATTCAGGGTTTCAAGGAAGGGACTGCTGGCGCCCTTCAATTGGGGGCCGATTGAGTCGCCGCGAACTTTACTTCCCGTGCGTCCGATTTCATGGTGAAGGGCCGCTGTCAGCTTTCCACCCGTCTTCATCGAGGTGGATGGAAGTCGCACAGCTTCGCGGTTCGCGTGGGTTCGGGGCGAGGAATTGGCCGTGAGTGCCGCGGCGCTGGTTGCCGTAGAGGCCGCGACCGGATTTTGGGTAGGCACAGGGCACCTGCGCGCCCCCACCGGCGGCACCACCGGGGGCCCAGGCAGATCTGGGCCCATTTGGAAGGACCTGCTTGCCATCCCCCCCACCGTCAATGCCAATCTGGCCGGATGAACCGCGTCCTCCTGCTGGCCGGACTGTTGAGCCTCATTGCGTGCAAGGGCATCATCGAGCCAAGCACCAACAACGGAGGCCCCAACAACCCCGGTGACCCCGGTGACCCCGGTGACCCCGGTGGGAACCTGGGCGCCGCGTGCGTGGTGCAGTCGGTGCTCGTCAACCGCTGCGCCAGCTGTCACGGCGCGCTGCCGACCCAGGGGGCGACGATGCCGCTGCGCACCCTGCACGACATGCGGGTGAGCTCGGCGATGGATGGGAGGCTCAGCAACGCCCAGCGCGCGCTCATCCGCATGCGCGACGACGCGTCTCCGATGCCGCCGGTCCCGCATGAGCGCGCGAGCGCAGCCGAGCTCACCGCGCTCGAGACCTGGATGGGGCAGGGGATGCCCCTCTGCAATGGCACGGACGGCCCGCCCGTGACCGTAGTGTCCGAGCCCAACCTGCTCGATCAATCCGCGCTCTTCACCTGTACCGGCGGCGTGCGCTCGGATGCGCCGACGCGCATCCGCCGCATGAACCGGCGCGAGTTCACCCGCAACGTCGGTGGCTCGGTCGAGCGCAGCTGGACCGGGTTCAGCTTCTACGACAACCCGCTCGATCCCAGCGCCATCGAGCAGTACAGCTCCTGGGCCACGGACGAGACGCTGGACGAGGCCACGGTGGAGCTCTTCCTGCCGGTGGTCGGCGCGGCCGCCGCGCCGTGGACGATGAACTACCCGGACGGCAACCGGATGGAGCGTGTCTACACCAACAACCGCTTCAGCTGCATGTTCAACGACGCGAACCCGAGCGACACCTGCAAGCGCTTCCACCTCGGACAGATGCTCGAGTTCGGCGTCTTCTTCCGCCCGCCCACCGAGGATGAGCTCACCCGCCTCACCGCCTTCGCGACCGCGGTCATCGCGCAGGAGCCGAGCTACTCCCCGCAGAGCCGCGCGGACTCCATCACGCGGATCTCCAACGCCGCGTGGATGATGACCGGCGCCATGTTCCGCCGCGAGATGGGCGGCGAGCCAGCCGACGGTCGCGTTGAACTGACCAGCCTCGAGCTGGGCTCGCAGCTGGCCTACGCGCTCGCGGGGCGCGCGCCCTCGGCCACGCCGAGCTTCGTGTGGCCGTACTACTCCGCGCCCCTCGAGGGGCATCTGGCGGACGTGGCCACTGCCGCGAAGGATGGCTCGCTCACGCAGGATGCGACGACCAACGCCCTTATCAAGAAGTACCTGGGCGGCGTCGACGCCAACCAGAACGGGACACCGCGCTTCGATCTGGTGCAGGACTACAACGAGGAGCAGCGCTCCAAGCGCGGGCAGTACTGGCTGGGTGACGGCGTCGCGGGCTTCTTCCGCGAGTGGCTCGGCTACGAGCACGTGTCCGCGGTGTTCAAGGAGTCCCCGGCGGCGACCTCGCGCTTTGAAATCGAGGGGCTCGGCTACATCAGCTCGGTCTCGTACGACAACCTGCTCACCAACTTCCATCCGCTGGAGCCGACCTTCATCCAGCAGTTCGACGATCTGATCGCGAGGGTGGTCGTCGAGGATCGGGACGTGCTGGCGAACCTGCTCACCACGCGCACCTTCTACGTGCCCTCCATGCAGAACGCGGCGTACGACTCGCATAAGGGCCTCTCGCACCCCTACAACGTCAGCGAGATCCTCCCGGCGACCGTCGCGGGCCGCTGGACGAAGCTGCCTGACGCCGAGCGCGCGGGCGTGCTGACCCACCCGGTGTGGCTGGCCGCGCACGGCGGCAACTTCGAGGACGATCCGTCCATCGTCCACCGCGGCAAGTGGGTGCGCGAGAACCTCCTGTGCGGCTTCGTCCCGCCGCTCAGCAGCGTGCAGGTGGCAGCCCAGGTCGGCGCTCACGCTGCCGACAAGAACGCGCGCCGCCGCCTGCAGGAGGCGACCGCCGGAGCGCAGTGTCAGGGCTGTCACCGCCTGATGGATCCGCTCGGCCTGCCCTTCGAGATCTACAACCACGCGGGCTTCCTGCGCGCGCGGGATCACTCGACCAGCGGAGGCTGGACCACGCCGGACGGAAGCTCGACGCTCACGTCGATGCCGGACACCTCGCTGGACGGCGCGGTGCGCGACGCGGTGGAACTGAGCGAGCGCCTGGCGACGTCGCGGCACGTGAAACGCTGCTTCGTGCGACAGGCCTTCCGCTACTTCATGGGCCGCCCGGAGAACCCGAGCGACGCCTGCACGCTGACGCAGATGGAGCAGGCCTATGACCAGAACAACGGCTCGTTCTCCAAGATGCTGACCACGCTGATGACAAGCGACACCTGGAAGACGCGGCGTTCGCCGCAGGCTGGAGAGTGACTGCCATGTTCTCGCGACGAACTGTCCTGAAGGGCATGGCCGCCGGCCTCTTCGCGCCCTACTTCCACGACGTCCATGCCCAGCCGTCAGCGTTGCCGGCGCGCCTGGTGCTGGTCCTCGAGTGCAATGGCGTCTACCCCCGCGCGCTCCTGAGCACGGGCACCCGCGCGGCGCTGGGGGGACGCGCCAACACCTCCGACCGTCTCTTCTGGGACGCGTACAAGGACACGCCGCTGGTTCGTGAGGGCGACAATCTCGCCAGTGCGATCAGTCTCGGACCGCTGGCGGCGTCTCCCGGAAACATCGACCTGGTGAACCGCTCCGCCGTGCTGCTGGGGCTCTCGAGCCTCATCGCGGGCGGCGGGCACTCCAGCGGGACGGGCGCGCTGAGCTGCGCGGTGAACGGCGCGGGCGCGACCTTCGACGCGGTGATCGCACCTCGCCTGCGCCGTGGTGCACCGTTCGACGTGCTGCGCCTGGGCACCAGCTCCGCGCGCGTGTCGATCGTGTACGAGACCTGCGCGCTCGGACCCCGCAAGCCCGCGGGCATCATCGTCAATCCGTCGCTCGCGTTCGACAGCACCTTCGGCTCGCTGCTGGGCGGCTCGACGAATGGGCGCGATCGCAAGATGCTCTTCGACTTCGCGCTGGCCGACTCGCGCAAGGCGCTGGCGGAGTTCAGCGGCAACTCCAACGAGCGGCTCAAACTGGAGCGCTACCTCTCCTCGCTCGAGTCGCTGCGCACGCGGGAGGATCAGCTCGCAGGCATGGCGGACCGCGTGCGGCCCTACCTGCCGCTGGCGCCGAAGGACAACCCGCTCATCACCGGCGCGGGCTCACCGCCCGACTCGCTGAAGTGGTTCGAGGCGCAGTTCCAGATCGCCACGGCGTCCCTCCTGGGCGGGCTGACGAACACGGTGGTGCTGGCGACGGGCACCTCGGGCTTCGACGTGGCCTACGGCCCGGACGTGACCGACATCCCGCGACACAGTCTGCAGCACGGCCTGGATGAGGGGCAGAACTGGGATCGCGTCGCCGAGGTCACCCGCCGCCACGTGCAGTTGGTGGCGAAGCTGGCGAGGACGCTGGCCGCCACGCCCGAGGTCGGCGCGAGCGGCTCGATGCTGGATCACACCGCGATCGTCTTCATGTCCGACAACGGCGAGCAGCACCACTCAACCGCGCGCGAGTGGCCGAAGCTCGTGGTGGGCGGCAACGCGCTGGGCCTGAAGACCGACGGGCGCACGGTCGTGTACCCGAAGTACGACGCGGCCCGGAACCGGCAGGTCTCCAATCTCTTCAACACGCTTGGCCACGCGTTCGGAGATGCGGACTTCAACACCTTCGGGCACGAGGGCAGCACGCGCATCGCGCCGGGACCGCTGAGCGAGCTGTATGGCTGAGCCGCGAGAGCGGGCTGGGCGGCTGTGACGCCGCCACGGGTGCCCAACAGGAAGCGGCGCGGGGCCCTCCGATGGTGGAGTGCCAGCCGCGCCGCTCGGATGTTGCGAAGTTCGCTCGATTCACCGGCGCGAGGCGCGCTACGCAAAGAGCTCGCCGCCTGAGCTTGCCCGGGCTTCGTGGCTCTCCCTCGCAAGGAGCGCTTGGGGCGCTACCTGTTGCTACCTGATATTCGGGCCAGCGAGAAGCGCGCGTCAGCGAACGCGTCATTGCATGCACAGTCCTGCGGATGGGCGCCCGAAGAATGCTGGGCCAGAAGGGGCGGAGGTCTGTAAGGGTGCGCGGCTGTCCCTGTGGCGCCGGGCGGCTCGTGACAGGTCGCGGTAGAATTCTGGCCTGCCAGCTACGGTCGGCAAGAATGGCAGGTTGCGGGCCATCGTAAAGGCGCTTGCTCAAACGTTGCGCTCGGCCTTGCGGAGCCGTTCAGAGCTGGCGCTGGAGAGCCTGGCTCTTCGCCAGCAACTCGCAGTCTTCCGTGAGAAGCGCCCATCCCCGAGGCTTGCTCGGGGCGACCGCCTCTTCTGGGTCGTTCTCCAACGCCTCTGGCAGGGATGGCGGAGGCCACTGTGCTTTGTGTAGCCGGCGACAGTGGTGAAGTGGCATCGGATGGGCTTTCGGCTCTTCTGGCGCTGGAAGTCTCGGAGTCGGGTGGGGCGGCCTCGGGCAACTCCGGAACTGCGCGCATTGATTCGGCGCATGGCCGGTGCCAACCCGACGTGGGGTGCCCCGCGCATTCACGGGGAGTTGCTGAAGTTGGGGATGGAGGTAGGCCAGACGTAACCGTTCAGGCCCCTGCGTGAGAGGGATTCAGGCTTGAGCGTTGCGCTTGGCGGCCACCCGGAAAACCGACACCTTCCGGGTGGCCCTCACTCAAAGCCAGGCGCGCAAGCGGCGCTCCCTCCATGGAACTGATGGAGCCCACCGCCAACACCACTTGGTGCCAGCGTGGACGGGCATCCTCTCCCGAGAACGCCGCGTGGCATTTGTGGCAGCAGCCGGGCGCTGCATTCCGGGCCCGTCCGATCGGCGACGCGCGCGTGACACCGTAGGGAGAATCACCCCCTGTGTCAGGGAAGTTGTCGCCTCGGCTGAGCGGCCGGGATGACCACGCCTTGGGGGCGAGAGCAGGCAGGACGCAGTGCCGTACACGGATGGATTCAAGGCGCAGTTGGTGAAGCGGATGGTGGGCCCGGGCGCGGTGAGTGCCGCCGCGTTGGCTCGCCAGGTGGGCGTGTCGCAGCCGACATTGTCGCAGTGGTTGCGGGAGGCGAATAAGTTGGCGGCGATGACGCCCCCGCCCGAGGAAAAGCCCGCCCCGCCGTCTGGACCGAAGAAGTGGACGCCGGAGGAGAAGCTGCGCGTGCTGGTGGCGGCCCAGGGGCTCGCAGGCGAGGCGTTGGGGGTGCTGCTGCGCCGCGAGGGGCTGCACGAGGAGAAGCTGAAGGAGTGGCAGCAGGCCCTCGCGGGTGCGGCCACGGAAGCCCTGCCGGCCAAGGAGCGCAGGCGGTTGGCGGCGGCGGAGAAGCGGGTGAAGGAGCTGGAGCGCGAGCTGCGCCGCAAGGAGAAGGCGCTGGCGGAGACGGCGGCGCTGCTGGTGCTCGAAAAAAAACTCCAGGCGACGGGCTGGGACGAGCGACACCTGGACGACGAGGACGACGCAGCGGACGAGAGGCGCGAGAAATGACGCTCGCCCACGTGCAGGAGGCCCTCCAGCAGGGCGTGCGGCTGGAGGCCGTCTGCGAGCGGCTCGGGGTGGCTCCGCGCACCATTCAACGCTGGAGCAAGCCGGCCACCGCGCAGGATGGGCGGTGCGGTCCGCGCACCCGGCCCGCCAACCGCCTCTCGGAGGCGGAGAAGCGCCGCATGCTGGCGGTGGCCAACAGCGAGGAGTTCCGCGACGTCTCGCCCAAGCAGCTGGTGCCGAGACTCGCCGACCGGGGTGAGTACGTGGCCAGCGAGGCGAGCTTCTACCGGGTGCTGCGCGCAGCGGGCCAGTTGGCCCACCGGGGCCCCGCGAAGCCGCCCACGCCGCGCCCCAAGGCCGAGCACACGGCCAGCGCCCCCTGCCAGGTGTGGAGCTGGGACATCACCTACTTGAAGGGCCCGGTGAAGGGCTGCTTCCTCTACCTCTACCTCGTGGTGGACGTCTTCAGCCGCCGCATCATGGGCTGGCGCGTCCACGAGGAGGAGTCCTCCGCGCATGCCGCGGCCCTCATCCGCGACAGCTGGCACGAGGCGGGCTGCCCCGAGGGCTTGGTGCTGCATTCGGACAACGGCGGCCCCATGAAAGGCGCCACGATGCTGGCCACGCTGCAATGGCTGGGCGTGGCCCCTTCCTTCAGCAGGCCTCGCGTCTCGGACGACAACGCCTTCTCCGAGGCCCTCTTCCGCACGCTGAAGTACCGCCCCTGCTTCCCCCAGCGAGCCTTCGCCTCGACGCAGGATGCGCACACGTGGGTGGCGCGTTTCGTCACCTGGTACAACACCGAGCACCGGCACTCCGCCATCCGCTTCGTCACGCCGGAAGCCAGGCACTTCGGCCTCGACGCAGCCCTGCTCGCCCAGCGCCACCAGGTGTACCTGCGTGCTCGCGCACGTCACCCCGAGCGATGGAGCCGCGACACGCGCGACTGGACGCCCGCGGGCCCCGTGCGCCTCAACCCCTCACCGGAAGGACAGGAACTGAAGCGCATCGGCTGAACCCTTTCATGCGACAACTACCTTGACGCTCACCGATCATTCCCCGCGGAACGCGCCAATAATCTGATCATTCACGCCCGAGTCGACGTTCTTGTCGCGGTAGACGACCAAGGCAGGCTCAGCGGCGCTCCTCAGACCGGTATCCCACCACTCGGACCAGGTCCCATGAGGGATGGACGGGTGCCTATGGAGGGTGCTGGCCCATAGAATATTGTCACCCGTTCCGCGATGTATGCAGAGCACATTACCGTTGACATTGACCAGGGTCGGCGTGTTTGGGGTCATCGCGACGCCTATCCGTTGTGGGGGCGTCCAGACGTGCCCATTGAACTCCGTCCATAGCAATCGCTGATCCGAGGGGCTTTGGTAGGCGCAGACGAGATTGGCGCCAAGGAGGGCCACCAGTGCCGGGCCCGTCGAGGTGAGCATGTTATGCGGGAGTTCCCGGGGCGCACGCCAGCCGAATCCCGGGACGTGCGTCGTCCACATCAATCGGGTGGCGCCGCCACCTGGGCGTCGGTAGAGGCAGTAGAGAGAGTCGCCACATGACGCCAGCGCAGGGCTCGAGTCGCTTTGAATATCGTGCGGGAGGGGCTGGCCCGGGCTCCAACTGCTCCCGTTGAAGATCGTCCAGTACAGCCGCTGATTGTTGCCCGAGCCCCGATACACGCAATGGAGCTGGTTATTGTATGTCGCCAGCGCGGGGCTGGCGCGAGAGGCTTGGGTGCCGATCCGCGTGACGTCGCTCCAGCCGGTCTCTGGGTCGTAAGCCATCCACGACAGGCCCTCGTCATTACCGATGCCGCGCTGTACGCAGACGAGCTGGTCTCCGAACACGGCCAGCGCGGGGCTCGTGGCGCTGTGGTGATTGGGGAATAGCTCCGGCGAGCTCCATGCCCCTAGCGTGGCCCCGACCTCGGATACGCTCCACCTTAGCGCGGTATCGCCCAGAGAAGATGGATGATTCAGCGGGCGAGGCGTGAGCATGAGCGGGATGGGCCAAGGGGAGACCAACCGCACCCCTTGCCCCCGGGACGCCCGCTCTATCCGCAAGTGCCGCACGCGGATGTATAGATCCATGGCAATAGACACCTTTGTCGGGAGAAAGTTCCCTACCACGTCAGCGATGAAGCCTTCGAGCGTGGTGAGCACATCGACGGCCCGCTGGTTCAGGTGCACCTCGAATCCCCACCAGTTGGGTCGGTGGAACTGGATCTGCACGGAGGTGGTAGACATTGCCGCAGCGACCTCGCCCGGAGACTCAGCGACAGGTTGTGCTGTGTGCGGCGCCTCAGATTTGGATGCTGCTTTGGATGACATTTGGCAATAGCACTGGACTGCGCTCCACCTGTCAAGCCATATGACAACCACACCACATGATTCCCGGGGCAGACTGAGGCATCCCCATTTTTGGCAACCGTTCAGGCCCCCGCGCGAGAGGGATTCAGGCCTGGGCGGGGAGCAGCGAGGGGGAGGAGTTGCCATGGAAGGCCGCGGTCACCGCCTCACGCAGGAACGTGAGCACGCTGCGGCCCTGCGTACGGAGGCTCGCGGTCACCGTCAGCATCCGCTCTATGACGCGGCTGCCGGCCGCGCTGTGCGTACCGAAGCTGCCCTTCGCCAGAGGACACCCACCAGCCGCACGTCGCGCGCGGCGCGGTTGTTCGTCGGCTCCACGCCGTCCAGCCGTGTGAAGCGCCAGAGCGCCGGCCACAGCTTCAAGAAGCCCTTGCAAAAGCGCTGCGGGCGGCTGGGCGAGAGGGCTGCTCCGAGTTCCAGCAAGGAGCGGACGTTGCGCTTCACCGGGGCCATGTACCGCTCGAAGGTCCATGCGTGGATGCGCCCGCGCTGAAGGCGGTGCCATACGTCGAAGACGGCCTCTGCCTGCTCCACCAGGCCCGCGCGGACGGCACGCACCCGCACGCGCTCAAGCGGCTGGCCAAGGCCCAGGTGCTCATCCTCGACGACTTCGGCCTGGAGCCGCTGGGCTCGGCCGAGCGCAAGGAGCTGCTCGAAGTCTTGGAGGATCGCTACCACCAGTCCTCGACGGTGGTGACCTCCCAACTGGAGCCCAAGGATTGGCACGCCGTCATCGGCGACGCGACGCTGGCCGACGCCATCCTCGACCGGCTCGTCCACAACGCCCACCGCCTCCGGCTCGCCGGAGACTCCATCCGCAAGGCGGACGCGAATTTGACGAAGGCTCGTAAGCAGGTGAAGTGACGAAACGTCCCAGCGTCGCTGACGCTCCGACTGCTCGCCTTGGCCGGAACGGCTGCTCGGCTTGAGCTGGAATGGGTGCTCACCATCGCCGGAATACGCAGTCCCCCGGCTCCGCTGCGCCTCCACCTCCTGCTTCAGCTTCCCTGCCAGCTCCTTCAACTCCATCCCCACGCGCTCCTCCTGCCTCGATTCGAGCGCTCACCTCCGCACGTCATCCTCCTCCCGTCACGACGGGGTCGGGCGAGGAGGTACGAAGGAATCGCTCATCCTTCGCGGGGAAGTGACTGGAGAGGCGATTGATGAGGCGGCCCGGAAGAGAAGGTGGCTTCACGGGAGCAGCATATGGCGGCTCGCAATCATCGTGCGACCTTGTCCTCCACTACGAGGGCGGTAGGATGCTTTGGCGAGATGATGGGCGTGCCAACCTCGCGAGGATGCATGGGGAGTATGAAGAATGCTGCAAAGAAGTCGGCTCCAAAGAAGCGGCGCAGTAACCAGGTACCAGGCCAGTTCTACGGCTACTCCCTTCAGATCACGCGCGTCGTCGCCCACTTTCTTCGTGCACGCCAGGGCCAGTCGGTTTCTATCGAGCATCTCGATGATGTTGCTACGCACACCGACGAAGGCGTAATCGCCGAGCAGGACAAGAGCGGCTTGGCGCACAACCCCGTCGCCGACCGGAGTCCCGAGCTGTGGAAGTCGCTCGCCAACTGGGTTCGCTCGATCCGTGATGGCGCACTGAAGTCGGACACGAGGTTCCTCTTTTACGTCGCCCAAGGACACCACGGCGACGTAATCGACTGCATCCACGCGGTGAAGAATAAGGCAGATGCCGACGCGGTCGTCCTGTCGTTGCGCTCGAAGTTCTGGGGTAATCCGCCAAAGTACGCGGCGAAGGCGAACCTGCCGAAAGGGCTCGCTGAGCACGTGAACGAAGTGCTCTCTGCTTCCAGCGAGGTTCTAGCGCTGCTCTTCACAAACCTCAGCTTAGAGAACGGCTCTGGTGCACCGAACGATGACCTGACTGCGCTGCCCGGCATGGCCGCCATCAGCCAGGAAAAGAAGGACGAAGTCCTCACGCTCCTCTTGGGATGGGCGAAGAAGGTCATCGACAAGAGGATCGAGGGGGGCCGCGCGGCAGTCATCACTTGGGACGAGTTTCACAGGCAGTTCGTCTCGGCAGCCAAGAAGCTCGACCGTGCAGAGAACGTCCTCGCCGCAAATCCAGTCGAGGTGACGGAGGCCGAACTCCAGAAGGAGCTACGCGATCGCACCTATGTTCGCCAGCTCGAAGTCGTGCGGTGTGACGACGGCGAAATGGTTCAGGCTGTGAACGACTACCTTCGCTCGGTCGCCCACCGGACCAATTGGAGCGAGGACGGCGACGTCATCGAGAGCAGTTTCGGTGAGTTCGAAGATAGTATCGATCGAGCCTGGAAGAGCCAGAAGGCGGTGGTCGACATCGAGCAGAAGTCACTGGCGGAAGAGGAGCGCGGGCGCCTTCTCTACGCCAAGTGCCAACTGCTCAAGGTGCCGCTCCAGGGGATGGATGTCCCTGGCTTCTTCGTGCCTGGAAGCTTCCACACATTGGCCAACTCGCTGCGTGTCGGCTGGCATCCGCGCTACCGTGAGACCGTTGCTGCGCTGGTTCCTGATTTACCCGAAAACGAGCAGGAAGTGACTGGCGTTGCCCCTGCTGCGGATCCCGTACGGAAGCGTAGGCACTCGACGGCTCCTCCGTCTGCTGTCGCCGGGGGCGAGCTTGTCGACAAGGGAGGCGGAGAGTGACTGCTATTCTTAACGAGGTTCAGGCAATGCAGAACCCGGCGCTGGGCGCGGCGCTTCTCTGGCGTTTTGTCTGCGGGTTCACGCCAGAGTCGAAACCAAGCGGTACGCCCCTTCCATTGGCGTTCGTCGTCCTGCCGCTGACCTTTCACGCGAAGTCGGTAGAGAAGGCGACGGCCACTCTGGCAGCTTCAGGGCTGCGAAAGTTCGAGGCGAAGTTCAGCGACGACGACCGAGGAGACGTTCTTCTCTCCCTTCAGCCGCGAATGTTGGCGATGCGAGACTTGTCGCTTCGCTCCCTTCGCATTGCGATTCGGAGCGGCCTGCTCACGCTGGTGCCCAGGGAGGCGGTTCTCTGGCCCCGGTCTCGCTCTGCGCCACCTACCGACGCGAAGGCCGTCGGAGATCTCCTGAAGTCGGCTGAGAAGCTTGGGGCATGGTGTCGCGACGTGTCGCTCTTCGAGGCGGCTGGCCTGCTCAAGGTGGAGTTCTGAGATGCACTTCCAGCTCAAAAGCTTGGTCCTCTGGCCGCACAACGAGAAGCTCGGACCACGCATCGTGTCGTTCGAGGCCAACAAGCTGAATGTGATCACAGGCGCATCGAAGACCGGCAAGTCTGCGGTCATCCCAATTATCGACTACTGTCTCGGCTCCGAGCGGTGCGCCATACCAGTGAAGACCATCCGCGACGCGTGCTCGTGGTTTGGTATCGTGATCATCACCAGCGAGGGCGAGAAACTGCTCGCGCGGCGTGAGCCCGGCGGTCAGCAGAGCACTGGGGAAATGTTCTTGCTTGAGGGAAAGACTGTCGAGATCCCTTTGACTGTGCCCAGGAAAAATACGAGCGCCGAGGACGTGAAGCGGATGCTTGATAAGCTCGCGGGACTGTCGAACCTCGGATTCGATCCAAGCGGGCTCGCAGGGGGCTTTAAGGGCAGGCCGAGCTTCCGTGACCTCCTCGCGTTCGCGTTCCAGCCGCAGAATATCGTTGCCAACCCCGACGTGCTGTTCTTCAAGGCCGACACGATGGAGCACAAGGAGAAGCTCCGCACCATCTTCCCGTACGTGCTTGGTGCGGTGACCCCGGACGTGTTGGCGCGGCGCTGGGAGGTCGAGCAGCTACTGCGCGAGCTGCGGCGCAAGGAGCGCGAACTGGAGGCACAGCGCACTGCATCGACGAAGTGGCGCGCCGAGCTTCAAAGCTGGGTTTCGGAGGCTCGCGCGCTCGGGCTTCTCTCGCCGGACGCAGTTCCACCTGATGCCAAAGAACACGAGCTTCTTGCCGCGCTCGAGAGCATCGTCACGAAGACTTCCGCAGACGCCCAGGTGTCCGACACCACACTCGACACGGCTGCGAAGGAGAACGCTGAGCTTGAGAGGGAGGAGGGGGCGGTTTCGTTGCAGCTCGCCGAGGTGAAGACGCGCCTTGAGAACATGACGAAGCTGCAAGCCGCTGTTTCTGACTATACGGGCGCTCTGAAGAAGCAGCGAGACCGGCTACAACTCTCTCGGTGGCTACGAGACCTTGCGCAGACAGCTCAGGGGACATGCCCAGTATGTGGCGGCGCGTTTGACCACGCCAACGGCGAGCTTGACGCCCTCTGCGATGCGCTCGCGAACGTCGAGGCGACGGCCCGACAACTTGAGCCGGTCCCGGCGGCGTTCGACAAGGAACTGGTGCAGGTCCGCTCACAGGCGCGCCGGATCACCGACAGCCTAAATGGTATCCGAACTCGGAAGCGGGCCATTGAGGAGCGTTCGATACGAATCAAGGAGGAGCGGCTGAGCCGAGCGTCTGTAGATCGCTTCCTCGGCCGGATGGAGCAAGCGCTGAAGGTGCTGAAGGAGCCGGAGGGCGATCCCGCGTTCGCTGCCGAGATCGCAGTGCTGAAGGCACGACTCGAAGAGCTTCGTGCCGGTCTATCGGATGCTGCTGCGCGCACCCGGCAGAAGGCAGCCCTGGAGCGCGTCTCAAGAACGATGGCGCGACTCCTTCCTGGTCTCGACTCGGAACGGGCCAAGGACCCCGCCGAGCTGAACATCGATGACCTGACGATCCGCGTAACCGGCAGTTCAGGCCGTCCCGACTTTCTCTGGGAGATCGGCAGCGGCGCGAACTGGCTTTCGTATCACGTCGCCGCGATGATTGGACTCCACGATCTGTTTCTGAGCCAAGTTGGGAGCCCGGTACCTAGCCTGTTAGTTCTCGACCAGCCGAGCCAAGTTTACTTTCCCCGCACGCTCGCCAAGGTAGCGAAGGAGGGCGACGATCCGACGCTTGGTGATGATGAGGACGTGGCAGCTGTTCGTAGGGTGTTCATCACGCTCGCTGCAGCGACGAAGGAGAACATCGGGCTGCAGATTCTCGTGCTCGACCACGCCAGTAAGCAGGTATGGGGTGACGTCGATGTACATCTCGTCGAGGAGTGGCGGGATGGGAAGGCACTCGTCCCCAGGGCGTGGCTGCCTAGCACCGCGTCGTGACCGTTGTTCGGTCTGCAATGTTTCGCGCCCGATGGCTCTCACGGGCGTTCTGTCCGCGAGCGATGCCCCAGCTCGCCCGTGGCGGCGCGGTCGGCGCGCCACGAGCCAACGTGGGCGCGTACGCAGCGCGCTTTGTAGGCTGCCCCTGCCGCGTGCTTCTGCGCGGCACCGGAAGACTCAGGGAGAGAGAACGGATGCGAGGGCATCCTCGGCGCCGTCTTCCCTGCCGAGAAGCCTCCTCCGGCGGCAGTGCAGCTTGGCGTGGATAAGAGCAGAGAGGTACGGACAGAGGGCTGTGTCTGCCGAGGACAAGGGCGAGACAGTCTGGAGATCGGTCTCGGAGAGTCTGCGCCGCGCGACGAAATCGTGAGTACCCAGTAAAGGCTAGCCGCGTTTCGCTCTCTCGCTTAACAGGTGGCCCAATTCGTCATTCTGAAAGAGGGAAATGACGTAACCCTGGAAGGTACGACATCGAAAGCCCTGGATTGTTAGAATCGGTCGCCCGTGGTGGTTAACAAAACTGTTAACCACTCTCGGCCTCTCTCTCCCCAAAACGGGTGAAAGAGCGGTCCAGAGAGCCCAATCGTCGGCGGAGGAGAGGGGGCGTCTCGCTCTGCGGGGTAGAGAGCCGAGAGCGCCCTCCTCAGCACCGCGAGCCAAAATCCCTTGGGATTCAGCGGCTTAAGCACGAAGGCCCCGCGATATTCATCGCGAGGCCCGTGTTAAACAAAAAGGCCCTGCCGGTTGGCAGGGCCTTTCAAGAAGCTCCCCGACGTGGACTCGAACCACGGACATGGTGATTAACAGTCACCCGCTCTACCAGCTGAGCTATCGGGGAATATGTCCCGTCGCGGCGGTGCGCTGCCGTGACGGACGCGATTTCTAGAGAACCGAGCCTGCCCTGTCAACTGTCACGTTCAATCCGATCTCCCGACTCTCCTCGCAGCCCTGGTCCGCCCTCGACGGCTGGGGCCCAGTCGCCTCCGAGGCCCTGGCCCGGATCCTCGCGGGCGACCCCGCGGAGCGCGTCCTCGACCGGACCCTGCGCGCCCACCCCTCGCTGTCCCGCGAGGGACGTCAGGCCCTGAAGGAGGCCGTCTTCAACGTGGGCCTCTGGCGCCGCCGCCTCGCGTTCCTCCTGGAGTCGGAGGAAGCGTCTCCCCCTCAGCTCCTGTTCGCGCTCCTGCACGGCCTCGGCGGTGTTCCTGCCCGGGAGGCCGCGTCCTGGGCCGGTCTGGAGGCTCCAGTGCCGCTTCGCACCGGGGAGCCCCCTTCGCTGGCGCTCCGGGCTTCGCTGCCGGACTGGCTCGCGGACCACCTTTCTCGGGAGCTGGGCCCCCAGGCCGAGGATTTCTGCGCCCACCTCAACGTCCCGGGCCCCATCACCCTCCGGGGGAATCCCGCCCGCCTTTCCCGTGAAGCCCTGGCCGCACGTCTTGCCTCGGAAGGGGTCGCGACCCGTCCCGGCTCCTGGAGCTCCCTGGCGCTCCAGGTGGAGGGCCCCCGGCCGAACCTCTATGGACTTGCCTCCCTGCGTGAGGGCCTGTTCGAGGTCCAGGACGAAGGCAGCCAGCTCCTCGGGCTCCTCGTGGAGGCCCGTCCCGGGGAGACCGTGGTGGACCTGTGCGCGGGGGCGGGGGGGAAGACGCTCCAGTTGGGGGCGGCGATGGCGGATTCGGGCCGCCTGATGGCCTACGACCCGGATGCGGAACGGTTGGACCGGCTCCAGCAACGCGCTTCCCGCGCCGGGCTCACCCGGGTCCAGGTGCTCCGGACGCCTCCCTCGCCCGGTCTTGGCGCGGACCGCGTCCTCGCGGACGTGCCTTGTTCGGAGCTGGGGTCACTCCGCCGGGGCCCGGACCTTCGCTTCCGGCTCGACCCGGACGTGCTTTCCCGGTTCTCCGCTACCCAACGCGACATCCTGGCCTGTGCCGCCGACGTCGTGCGCCCCGGCGGCCGGGTCGTCTACGCGACCTGCACCGTCAACCGTGCGGAGAACCAGGACGTCGTCGCGGACTTCCTCCGAACCCACCCGGACTTCCGCTCCGTCCGCCCCGGCGCCGGGTGGCTTCCAGACGCGTGCGTCCAGGACGGGTGCCTCTTCGTCACGCCGCACCGGCACGGCACGGATGCCTTCTTCGCCGCCGTGCTCGAACGCGCGGATCCGGTGGGGTAGGGCACCCTCCGACTGATTCATGGGAAGCAGCCGGCCGAGCGCTCCATGGGGCCTCGTTCCGCCTGGCAGCGGTACTCAACGCTTCGGGCCGGGCCCTTCCTGAATCACCGTGTCGCCTCCGCCCCCGGTGCTATGAAGCGCAGCGTGCGTTGGCTCAAGCCCCTTCCACTTCGTCCCCGCGACACGGTGCATGTCGTCGCTCCCGCGGGGCCCTTCGAACAGGCCCCCTTCGAGGCCGGCCTCCGGATCCTCTCCGAGCGCTACTCGCCGGTGCTCCGGCCCGACCTGGGCGCCTCGCACCGCTACCTCGCCGGTGACGATGCCCGCCGCCAGGAGGAGCTGTCCCACGCGTTCCTCGACCGCGCCTCCCGCGCCATCTTCTGCGCCCGGGGCGGCTACGGCAGCTCGCGGCTGCTACCCGAACTGCCGCTCGACAAGGCCGGGCCCGTCGCCTTCACCGGCTTCTCCGACCTCACGTCCATCCACTGCGCGCTCCAGGCCCTGGGCCGCGTCTCCTTCCACGCGCCCGTCCTCACGCAGCTCGGACGGCAGTCGTCCCAGGTCCACGACTACCTCTTCCGCCTCCTCGAATCCTCCGAAGCCCCGCCGCCCCTGACGGGCAACGCCACCTACGTGCCCGGCACCGCCGAGGGCGTCCTCGTGGGTGGCAACCTGTCCGTCTTCTCCCGGCTGCTGGGCACGCCCTACATGCCGCCGCTCGACGGCGCCGTGCTCCTCCTGGAGGACGTCACCGAGCGCCCCTACCGCATCGACCGCATGTGGACCCACCTGCGCCTCGCCGGCGTCTTCGCTCGCGTGCGCGGCATCGTCCTGGGCGACTTCACCGCCTGCGAGGAGAAGGACGCCCCGTACTCCAGCGCCGACGTGCTGCGCGAGCTGGCCCGGGACGCGAAGCTTCCCTGCGCCGCGGGCTTCCCCATCGGTCACGGGGCCATCAACTACCCCGTGGCGTTCGGCACGCACGTGCGCCTGGATGCCGACGCCGCACGCCTCACCTTCCTCGAAGGCGCGGTGAGCCCCGGATGAACCCGCATCCCATCGCCAACCTCCAGGCCGTGCTCGATGACGGCGTGGAGCTGGGCATCTTCCCCGCCGCCCAGGCGGTGGTGCTCCACAAGGGGATGCAGGTCTTCGGCGGGGTCGCGGGCAACGCCACCGGCGACACACGCTTCGACCTCGCCTCCCTCACCAAGGTCCTCTCCACCACCGCGCTCTTCCTGCGCCTGTGGACCGAGGGTAAGGTGGGCCCGAACACGCTCGTGTCCCGCTACCACCCCGGCACCCCTGCCGGCGACGCGGGCGTCACCGTCGCGGACCTGCTCTACCACCGCTCCGGGCTGCCCCCCTTCGTGCCGTTCTTCGCGGACGCCCTCAAGGCCC
The DNA here is from genome assembly GCF_026626765.1 of Corallococcus sp. bb12-1. Classification (NCBI taxonomy): domain Bacteria; kingdom Pseudomonadati; phylum Myxococcota; class Myxococcia; order Myxococcales; family Myxococcaceae; genus Corallococcus; species Corallococcus sp. bb12-1. The sequence goes on from NZ_JAPNJZ010000021.1 coordinate 259,509, forward strand.
GGCCGGAGCTGCTCGACGCGGGCTGCTCCGCGAACGTGCGCACCCAGGCCCGTGAGGACGTGCTGCGCGCCGCCGCCGCCACGCCGCTGGAAGCGCCCGTGCGCACTCGCACCGCGTACAGCGACGTGGGCTTCATCCTCCTGGGCGACATCCTCTCCCGCGCTGCGGAATCCCCCCTGGACACGCTGTTCTCCCGCCACGTCGCGGAACCGCTGGGCCTCAACGCCCGCTTCCACCGCCTCACCGACTTCCCCGTGGACGGCACCACCGCGCACACCGGCGCGATGCGCCCCCGCGAGCCCGCTCCCGGCCAGGAGTCGCTGTGGAAGGACGTGCCGTCGAAGCCTTCCCGCCTCGGCGAGGTGGACGACGACAACGCCTGGGTGCTGGATGGCGTCGCGGGGCACGCGGGCCTCTTCGGCACCGCCGTGGACGTGGCCCGCTTCGGTCAGGCCGTGCTCGAAGGTTGCGCGGGCACGCACGCCGCGCTGGCCCCCGCGCCCCTGTGGCACCGCCTGCTCGCCACGGATCCGCTCCTCACGGGCAGCACCCGCTCCATGGGCTTCGACTCGCCGTCGAAGGGCCACTCCAGCGCGGGCCGCTTCATCGGCGACACGCCCCCGGGCGCCGTGGGCCACCTGGGCTTCACCGGCACCAGCCTCTGGGTGGACCTGCGGCGCTCGCTCGTCGTCGCCCTCATCACCAACCGCGTCGCCCAGGGTCGTCAGGACCTGCGCATCCGCGACTTCCGCCCCGCCTTCCACGAACTGGTCGTGGAGGCGCTCGACCTCACCGCACTCCCTTAAGGGACAGCATGGCTGACGACAACGGCAACGTCCTCGACACCCTCGACCCGAAGTCCGTGCGCCGCATCCACCTGGTGGGCGTGGCCGGCACCGGCATGGGCTCCTTCGCCGGCATGCTCAAGGCCGCTGGCTACGACGTCACCGGCAGCGACGAGAACGTCTACCCGCCCATGAGCGACATGCTCCAGGCGTGGGGCATCCCCGTGCGCACCCCGTACGCGCCCGCCAACCTGGACGCGGCCAACCCGGACCTCGTCATCATCGGCAACGTCATCCGCCGCGTGAACCCGGAAGCCACCTCCGTGCGCGAGCGCGGCCTGAAGCAGATGAGCTTCCCCGCCGCCCTGGGCACGCTCTTCCTGGACCGCTCGCACTCCGTCGTCGTCGCCGGCACCCACGGCAAGACGACGACGTCCTCGCTCATGGCCCACGTGCTGGTGGCCGCCGGGAAGGACCCTTCCTTCCTCGTGGGCGGCGTCACCCAGAACTACGCGGGCAACTACCGCGTCGGCAAGGGACCGCACTTCGTCGTCGAAGGCGACGAGTACGACACCGCCTACTGGGACAAGGGCTCCAAGTTCCTCCACTACCGCCCGCGCACCGCCATCCTCACCAGCGTGGAGTTCGACCACGCGGACATCTTCCGCGACCTGCCCCACTACGAGGCCACGTTCGAGAAGTTCGTGCGCATGGTGCCCCAGGACGGCCAGCTCGTCGTCTGCGCCGCGTACCCCAACGCCGTGCGCATCGCGCGGGCCGGCGGCACCGCGCCCGTCGTCACCTACGTGGCGAAGGAGGGCGCGGACGCGGACTTCACCCCGAAGAACCTCTCCTTCGGTCCGGACGGCGCCCGCTTCGACGTGGTGGAGCGCGGCCAGGTGCTGGGCACCGTGACGCTGCCGATGTCCGGCGCGCACAACGTGGAGAACGCGCTGGGCGTCATCGCCGCGGCGCGCGGCCTGGGCCTCACCTTCGCTGAAATCCAGCAGGGCCTGTCCACCTTCCAGGGCGTGAAGCGCCGGCAGGAGGTGCGCGCCGACGTGGACGGCGTGCTCGTGGTGGACGACTTCGCGCACCACCCCACCGCCGTGCGCGAGACCATCTCCGCCATCCGCCACCGCTACCCGGACCGGCGCCTGTGGGCCATCTTCGAGCCGCGCTCCAACACCAGCCGCCGCAACATCCACCAGGAGGACTACGCGCACGCCTTCCCTGGCGCCACGCGCGCCAGCCTCAAGGTGCCTGAGCGCCATGACAAGGTGCCCGAGGGCGAGGAGCTCAACGTCCCGAAGCTCATCGAGGCGCTCAAGGCCCAGGGCATCGCCGCGGATGGCGCCACCGACGTGCCCACGCTGGTGGAGCGCGTGGCCTCCGAGGCGAAGGCTGGCGACGTGCTGCTCGTCATGAGCAACGGCGCCTTTGGCGGCTTCATCGACAAGCTGCTCACCGCCCTGAAGGCCCGGGCCGGGAAGGGGACCTGAACCCATGCGCCTTCCGTTCATCACCTCGCTGGGGCTGCTGACGCTCGTCGCCGGCTGCTCCGCCCCCAAGCCGCTTCCGTCGCTCACCGACTCGCAGGGCGCCGGTGGGCCTCGCTCCAGCGCTTCGGCCCTGGAGTCGGAGCGCCGTCCGAACACACCGCTCGACTTCCAGGTGAAGCGCTACCCGGACAACAGCCCCTACGATTTGAAGAGCGACCGGGGCCAGGTCGTCCTCCTGGACGTGTGGGCCACGTGGTGCGAGCCCTGCAAGGACGCGCTGCCCATGTACGCGGCGCTCCAGAAGGAATACGGCCCGCGCGGCTTCAAGGCCTACGCCCTCAACGTGGACGAGGACATGCGCGCCATTCCGCCCTTCCTGGAGGAGGCGAAGGTGGAGGTGCCCATCCTCCTGGACGCCAATGCGCTGGTGTCCGAGCGCCTGCTGAAGGTCCGGCTGATGCCCACCACCTTCCTGATTGACCGCAAGGGCGTCGTGCGGCACGTGCACGAAGGGTTCGCAGAGGAATTCCTCCAGCGGTTCCAGACGGAAATCGAAGCGCTGCTCGCCGAGCCCGCGCCCTGATGGCCCTCCAGGGCCGCTGACCTCCACCCCCGAGGGAATGCCTTCACATGGCCCAGGACTCCGACACGCCCGCCGCCTTGCGCCGCACCGCGGAGGAGGGCGCCCGGATGGCCGGCCGCATCCTCCGGGAGCGCTTCCCCCTGCACCGCACCATCGAGTTCAAGGGCGGCATCGACCTGGTCACGGACGCGGACCGCGCCTCCGAGGCCGCGCTCCTGGACTTCCTCCGCGAGCGCCACCCGCACCACGCCATCCTCGCGGAGGAGAGCGGCGCGTGGCAGGGCACCGACACCTTCCGCTGGCTGGTGGATCCGCTGGACGGCACCACCAACTACGCCCACCAGGTGCCGCACTTCTGCGTCAGCGTCGCGGTGGAGGGGCCCGAAGGGGTGATTGCCGGCGCCGTCTATGACCCGATGCTGGACGAGCTCTTCTCCGCCGCGAAGGGGGAGGGCGCCACCCTCAACGGCCGGCCCATGCAGGCCAGCCCCGCGGAGCACCTGGAGCGGGCCCTGCTGTGCACGGGCTTCCCCTACGACGTGCGCGAGCGCCCGGACCTGCCCGTGGGCCTCTTCACCCAGCTCATCCTCCTGGCGCAGGGCATGCGCCGCACCGGCAGTGCCGCGTTGGACCTGGCGTACGTCGCGGCCGGTCGCTTCGACGGCTACTTCGAGTTCGGGTTGAAGCCGTGGGACATCGCCGCGGGCGGCCTGCTGGTGGCGGAGGCCGGCGGCGTCATCGTGCACATCGACGGGCGGCCCTTCGACGTGCTCAAGGGCGACGTGCTCGCGAGCGGCGCGGCGCTGCACCCGCTGCTGCTGGCCCAGGCGAAGCGCTTCCTGGGGGAGCTGCACTGGACGTCGCGCGACTAGAAGAAGCTCTCCGGCACGAAGACGATGTCGCCGGCCTGGAGCAGGAAGTTGCGTTCGCGGCCCACGCCGATGTCCTCCACGGGCACGCGAATCTTGCGCTCCTGTCCGTCCACCACGCGCGTGACGAGCGTGTTGTTCTTCGCCGCCAGCTTGGTGAAGCCACCCGCCAGCGTAATGGCCTGGATGATGGACACCTCGCCGTCCACCGGGAACGTGCCGGGCTTCTGCACCTCCCCGAAGACGAAAATCTTTTGCGAGTTGTACTCCCGCACCAGCACCGCCACCTGGGGCCGGCGCAGGTAGCGCGTCAGGCAGTCGCGCAGCACGTCCGCCGCGGAGCTGGCGGTGCGCCCCGACAGCGGCACCTTGCCGCACAGCGGATAGTCGATGGTGCCTTCCGGCGACACGCGCCAGGTGCCGGAGTGCTCAGGCTCCTGGAAGACGCGCACCTCCACCACGTCGCCGGGGCCCAGGCTTCCGCCGGCCGTCTTCGCGCGCTCCGCCGCGGAGGCCGGCGTGGGGGCGGGCGGGGGCGGGCGCGTCTCCGCGTGGCAGGCCACGAGGAGGGCCAGCAGTCCCGGGACGAGCAGGCGTGAAGCGAGGGGCGAGCCGGTCCGCGGGGAGCGCATGCGCTCGGCCTCAGTACGTGGCGGACAGCCGCGCATAGACTTCGTTGCGGGTGTAATTGAGGCCGCTGGCCTCCAGGGAGGAGGAGCGGCTGGTCAGCATGTAACCCGCCGAGCCCATCAGCCACGGGCGGAGCTGGTACTCCGGCCCCAGGTCCAGCGACACCACCGTGTCGCCCCGGTCGCCCGCGAACGAGAGGAAGTCCACCGCGCCCGCCGCGTGCAGCGCCAGCCGCGCGCCCATCAGCGAACGGGCCTCCGCGTAGATGCGGTCGTCGCGGAAGGTGCCGTAGGCGGCCACGGGTTCGAAGGCGCGCAGATAGCCGCCCTTCAAGGTGAGCGTCGGGCCCCACAGGTACGTGCCCTCCGCCATCGCCACCACGGTGCCGCCTCCGCCCGCGCCCAGGTTCTGGCTCCAGCCCGCCTTCGCCGTCAGCGTGATGCGCGGCGACACGAGCCCCGCGACGCCCGCCATCGCATGCAGCAGGGCCGCGCTGGGGGTGGTGGTGTCGTTGAAGTAGCCCCGGTACGTCAGGCCCGTGTCCGCCACCAGCGCCGTCTTGGGCAGGAAGCGCCAGCGGCCCTCCACGCCCAGCCGCAGGTTGCCGTAGTTGAACTGGCTGGCGGCGAGCGGATCACACTCCGCCTCGGTGCAGCCCACCGCGGGCAGGCCGCCCAGGGGTTCGAAGAACTCCATCGCGTACACGAGCGCGGGCGTCAGCTCCAACGCGCCACCGCCGGGCTTCCACTGCGCCCGGACGCGCGCCTCGTTGTAGAGCGACAGGATGCCCGCGCCCAGCGCCACCTGTCGCGTGCGGTCCGAACGGGTGAGCTGGTCGCCAACCTCCACGGACAGCGTGCCCTCCGGATCGAAGCGCAGCGCTAGGTCCGCCTGGCCTCCCAGGTAGGACGCCGCGCTGGAGCCCGCCGTCAGCAGGCCGGTGTAGGCGACGTAGTCCAGGTTGCCGCGCAGCGAGAGTGCCAGCTTCTGCGACGGCACGTCCAGCATCAGTCCGGGGCGCACGTGCAGGGCCAGCTCCCCGGACAGGTCCGGTGACAGCGGGCCGGTGCCCTGGTCGCGGAAGTAGCCCACGCCGCTGTCCAGCCGCGTCTCCAGGTCCAGCGTCGGGTGCAGCCGCCCGTTGCCCACCTTGATGCCGTTGCCACCCGGGGCACGTCCGCCCATGACCTGGGCCTGGGCGGTCAGCGGCAGCAGCGCCGCGAGCACCAGGGCCGTGAGGGCCAGACGGAATGTCCCAGGCTGCGTCATGAGGTCAGAGGCGTTCCGGAAGAGGAGGCGGCCGGCATAGCACGCGATTTTCCCCACCGGGAACAAACGCTCCACGGTCGGTGATGCGCTGCGTGAGGACGGGCCAGACACTCAGTCGATGGGGCTCGCGGGCGGGGGCCGCACCACGAGATCCGGCGGCGGCGCGGGGCGCGTGGGGTCGCCACCGGGCAGGTTGTCGGGCTCCTCCACTTCCACGAAGAGGTTCTCGTCGGTGCGGAAGGCGAGCTGGCCGATGCACTCCTCGGCCGCCGAGCGCAGCTGCCCCACCTTCTGCTGGGCGATCATCACCTTGGTGAATTCGTGCTCACCGGGCGCCGCCTCCTGCTTGCTGACGGCCTCCTGGAGCGCCACGTCCGCCTGTTCGGAGATGCGCAAGAGGCCCTTGATCTGCGTGAGCTTCTCGTTGGCGCAGTTGAGCTTCACCACGTCCTTGGTGCCCCGCGCCTCCTCCACCTTCTCCAGCACCTGGCGCAGCGCTTCGCGCATGCCGCCCAACGCCTGGGTGCTGCGAGCCACCTTCTCGCTGTCCGGCACGTCGCTGGCCTTGTCCAGGGCGGGGGCGGGCGGGCGGGCGGGGGTGGGCGCTGGCGCGGGTGCTTGCGCGAACGCCATCCCGGTGGTCATCACCACGACGAGCATTCCGACGGTGCGCATGTGCCTCACGAGTCCTTCCGGCCCCTTCTCTTCCAGCCGTCGAGCGTAGGAGCGGGGGGGAGGGGTGTCAACGCAATGCCCCATTGTCCTGCCGTACGAAGCTCAGTCCGGTGGAGCCAGCCGGGCGTTGGCGTCCCGCAGCCGCTCGGAGAGGCTGCGCGCGATGTTCACCACGATGAAGGTGAACCCCTCCGCGTGAGCAAGTCGGAAGGTGCGTAAATCCTGTGCGGTGAGCTGGAGCAGCTCCACCTCGCCCAGGGCGCGTACGGTGGCGGAGCGGTGGTCCTTGTCGATGAGACCCATCTCCCCGAAGAACTCCGGGGGGCCCAGCACGGTGAGGGGCTTGTTGCCGTTGCCGGGGCTGCCGCGCACCACCTCCACCTGGCCTCGAACGATGACGAAGAGGCTGTCGCCCAGGTCGCCCTCCTCGAAGACCACTTCGCCGTGCGCGTACCGGTACAGCCGCGCCAGCTCCGCCAGCCGCGCCAGCTCCGGGGGCGCGAGCATCTCGAAGAGGGGGGATGTGGCGATGACGGCCAGCTTCTCCATGTGTTCCCCGCGGGTCCGGCGTATCCGGAGGCTCCGGACGGTCGAGCCTAATCTCCTGACGAGAAGATGAACGGGTAGGAGACGGGGACGTCGTCACTTGGTGTGAAAGGGAACTTCCAGCCCCGGATGGTGGTGATGATGCAACTGCTGACGCCCTCGGAGCGCAGGGTGCTTTCGTCCACCTCGATGTTGTCCGCGCGACCGTTGGGCTTGAGGTTGAAGCGGACCATCACCCGACCCTTGAGGGTGGGGTCGCGCTTGAGCTCCTTCTCGTAGCAGCGCTGGATGGACGCCTTCATGCTTTGGATGAAGCGCGCCATGGCCTTCGGGTTGACCTCGGCGCTGTCCACCTCCGCCGCCGCGTCCGCCACCTGGGGCACCTTGATGGCCTGCTTGCTGCCGGTGTCCACCTTGCCCGCACCCTGGGTGACCTGGGCGCCGATGGCCGCGGCCTTGCCGCCGGTGTCGCCCTGGGGGTTGGCCAGGCCATTGCCGCCCGAGCCGACCGTGAGCGCGCCGCCGGCCTGCGCGCCGGAGAGCGCCTCCGCCACGTTGGTGCCGCCCATGCTAGCGCCGAGCACGTTCTCCAGGGCTCCGCCTTCGCCCTTGCTGCCAAGAATCTTGAGCAGGCCCGTGCCGGACACCTTCGCGGCCAGTTGCTGGCGCTGCTCCGCGGCGCTGGTGGGCGTGGACGGGGTGGCAGCGGCGGCGGTCTTCTTCGGCGGGGCCTTGGTCTCATCCGGCTTCTTGTCCGGGGCGGCGCCGGTGTCCTTGGGCGCTTCCTTCACGGGGGCCTGCGGCGGGATGAAGGCGCGCACGAAGCGGTCCTCCAACTGCTCCAGTTCGACCTCCGCCTCCACCGGCTTGGGCCGGGTGACGATGAACGCGACGCTGATGACGTAGAGCACCAGCATCGCCGCGAGGATGAGGAAGAAGAGCTGGTCCAGCGTTCTCCACGAGCTGGACTTCAGCTCCGGCGGGAGCGTGGGCTTCGAGCCTTCCGGGGGCGCGGGGACGAAGTGGAAGAAGAGCGTGGCGTCGGTGAGCTCCACCTTGCCGCGGGCGCTCTCCTGCAGGGGCAAGTCGAAGGTGTCGTCCTCGCGGCGGGTGGCCAGTCCCTGGGTGCGCAGCGCGTCGAAGTCCACGTCGGACGAGCCCAGGTTGACGCGGCCCTGCATGTGCTCGTCGATGATGAGGTGGAACTGGTTGGCGCGGTTCTCCAACACCTTGAAGCGCCCGGGGCGCTCCTGCGTTGCGGGCAGGACGATGGTGTTGCGGGCGTCATCGCCGATGGTGACGGAGTCGTGGAGGACGTGATGCTCCTCGACGATGCGGCCATCCTGGATGACGCCGACGCGCAGCAGCTTGTGGGCGGTTTGAAGGGCCATGGAGCTAGAAGGGGTCCTGATCCACGCTCTGGACCACCTTGGGCACGAAGCTCTCGGTGCGGTTCAGGTCGTCGAAGCTCGGTTTGGAGCGGTCGAGAAAGTAGAAGGCTTCCGGTTTCTGGATGCGGCCTTCAACGGTGATGGCGTCCAGGTGGATGGCCTTGGGCGCCTTCTTCGTCGTGGCGGCTTGCGCGCTGCCCTCGGACTTCGGGGCGGACGCGGGATCCTCCGCCCGGGACGGACCGGCGGCGACGAGCAGCAGGAGGAGGAGGGCGGGGCGCATGGGCGGGTCTACCGGACTTCGGAGGGCACCTTAGCCGAGGGAGCGGGCTGGGCGGCAGGGGGCCCCGGGGGCGGGGTGGGCGCGGGGGCCTCGGGGGGCTTCGCGGGAGCCTCCGGGGGCTTCGCGGCGGCTTCGGCGGCCTTGCGCAGCCCTTCCTTGCGCTCGCGTTCGCGGCGGCGCGTCTCCCGGTCGATGCCCTTGTTCGCGTCCTTCACGTACTGGGCGGTGCGCTCGTCCGAGCCGCCCCGGGCCTGGTACTGGGCCAGGTAGGACACGGCCTTCTGGAGTCGCTCCAGCGTGTCCATGCCGGCGGGCTCCAGGTCCAGGTGGAGGATGGCCAGGTTGAAGTACGGGTCCTTGCTGTCGGGCTGGAGCTGGAGCACGCGCTCGTACTCGGCCAGGGCCCGGGCGAAGTCGCCTTCACCCCGCAGGGCGTTGCCCAGGTTGAGGTGGGCGGAGGCGAAGTCCGGCGCGGCGCGCACGGCGACCTCCAGCTCCACGCGGGCGGCGGGGTAGTCCTCGCCCTCGTTGAGCAGGGTGCCCAGGTTGTTGCGCGCCTCGGCGAAGTCCGGACGCAGGGCGATGGCCTGACGGAAGCGCTCCAGCGCCAGCGGGCGCTCCTTGAGGCCCAGGTGCACGAGCCCCAGCGCGTTGAGCGTGGCCGCGTCCTGTGCGTCGATGGCGAGCGCGTTGCCCAGCACCATGGCCGCCAGCTCGTACTTGCCCTCGCGGGCGTACACCTGCGCGAGCACCTGCATGGCGGGCACGTACTGCTCGTCCGTCTGGAGCGCGCGGCGGGCCTCGGCGACGGCGGGCGCGTGCTTCTTCTGCAGCATGAGCGACAGCGCGAGCGCCGTGCGCCGGGCCACCGCGTCCTGCTTCGTCAGCGACTCGCGCAGCTCCGCTTCCAGGGACGCCGCGCGGCCGGTGCGCGCGGCCAGCCGCACGAGGCAGTCCCAGGCGGACTCCAGGGAGGGGTCCAACGTCAGGGCCTGCCGGTAGGAGCGCTCCGCGTCAGGAAGGCGGCCCTGTCGCTCCTGCACGATGCCCAGGTTCGTCCATGCGGGCGCGAGCTTGGGCGACTTCTCCAGCAGGGCCTTGAGCGCGGTCTCCGCCATGCTCAGCTCGCCCCGCCGGGCGATCTCCACCGCGCGCGTGAAGTCCTTCTCCTGTCCGGAGAGCGACCGGGGCGCCGGCGCCGCCTCCGCCTGGAGCTTCTGCTCGGGCGCCGTTTCGGGGGCGGGCTTCTCGGCGGTGCTCGTGCTCGCGAGCGGGTCCGTCGTGGGGCCGGTGGGCGTGGGCGCGGTGCGCGTCTCGGGGCCGGAGGCGCAGGCGGACAGCCAGAGCGCGAGGCCGGTGAGCGCGAAGCGTCTGGCGTGGATCATCGCGCGCCTTCTTCCGTCAGCCGGGGGGCCTGGACCGAGTCGATGGGCGCGGGCGCCACGGGTGGGGTGAGGCTGCCCACGAGGCCCTCCGGGTACACGGTCTCCAGCGCGATGGCGCCCTTGGCTTCCTTGAGGACCGGGTACTCCTTGGGACGGAAGCGGTTGAGCGCTTCGAGCGTGCGGCGGGTCCACTCGTTGGAGACGCGGTGCTTGCGCGCCTCCTTGAGCGTCTCCGCGTAGCTCTGCACCGCGCGATCCTCCAGCTCCACGGTGCGGTCGGTGAGCATGCCCTGGTACGCCGCCACGCCTTCATCTCCCAGGCGCTTCACCTCGGGCGGCACCGGGGCCTCCAGCAGCGTGTTGCCGAAGCGCTCCAGCGCGTACCCCTGCCGGTAGAACGCGGCCAGGGACCATTCGAGCTGCTTGTACGGGAGCACCTTCGTGTACGCCTCGTTCACCGACTTCAACGACTCCGTCTTCTTCGTGAAGCTCTTCTCCAACGCCTTTCCCGAACCGGAGAGCTTCATCGCGTCGAACCGCTGGAACACGGCCTCCGCCAACTGGAAACGGCTGTAGGCGGCGGCCTCGGCGGCGAGCAGCTGCGTGTCGGGCTTCAGGCGTCGTCGGTCGAACTCGTCGGCCGCGGCGGCGTACGCGCGCTGGGCCTCCTTCGCGTTGCCCTGCTTCGCCCACGCATTGCCCATGCGCCGCTTCGCGTCCACCACCAGCTCCACCTGTTCCGGCTTGCTCGCGAACTTGCGGACGAACGCCTCCAGCGCCTTGATTTCGCCCTTCGTGTCGCCCTGCTTCTCCAGGATGCGGGCCGCTTTGTACTGGTTCTGTGGCGCGTTCTTGCTGTTGGGGAAGAGCTCCACGCAGCGCTGGAAGGCGGCCGCGGCCTCCGCGTAGCGCTGCTGGCCGTCGAGCAGGGCCGCTGCGTTGAAGAGCGCCGCCTCGCGCTCCTCCGCCGCCGGGTAGTCCTTCACCAGCTTCTGGTAGCTGGTGACGGCCTTGTCGAAGTCGTAGGACTTGTGCGCGTTGATGGCCACGCGGAACAGCGCGGTGTGCGCCCACGGCGACTTCGGATAGTCGCGGTACACGCGCTCGTAGAGCTTCATCGCCGAGTCGAACCGGCGCAGCTCCTCGTAGGACACGGCCGCGTTGTTGAGCGCCTTGTCGGCGAACTCGTGGCGGGGGGCCTCGTCCACCAACTGGAGGTACTTCTTCGCCGCCTCCTCGTAGCGCTTCTGCGCCGCCAGCTGTTCAGCCAGGTTGAAGCGGCCGGCGAGCTTGAAGCGCATCAGCTCGCGGTGCTGGTCGCTGTTCGGCTCCACCACCTGCGCGTTGCTCGCGAGCCGCGCGCTGACCTCCTCCACGCTCTTCCAATCCTGGTCGACGAGGAAGGACTCGATGATGAGGTTGGTGGCGTAGCCGGCCACCGCGTGCTTCGGGTACGCCTGGACCACGCGCTCGAAGCGCGGCCGGGCCTGGGCGAAGTCGTCGTGCGTGTAGAACAGCTCCGCGGCCTGGTAGGCGATGGCCGGCGCGGCCTCCTCCTTCGGCAGCAGGGTGACGTAGGCGTCGGACGCCTTCACCAGCCGCGCCTCCGTCTCCGCCAGGGCCACGGGCGCGTGCGCGCTGTCCTTCGGACGCTCGGAGGAGCGCAGCGGCTTGCGCTCCGGCACGCGGCCCTCCTTCACGTCCCGGTCGAGCTGGGCCTTCCACGCGAGCACCGCGTTGTGCGCGGACACGTGGCGGTAGGTGTCGTCCTGGTTGGAGTCGCGCACCAGCTCGTACGAACGCGCCGCCGCGTCGAACTGGTCCGAATTGAAGAGGCTCTCCGCGTAGAAGAAGCGCATCGCGTACGCGTTCTTGCTGCGCGGGAAGCGCTCCAGGTACGTGCCGTACGCGCGAGCGGCGGCGGCGTAGGTGGCCTGGGCCTGCTCCGTCTTGCCGTCCTTCTGGAACACCTGCGCCTGCTGGTGCTGGTAGGAGGCGGCGGAGAACAGGCTCTGTTCGGCGAGCGTCTGCGCGTTGGACAGCGCGTTCGGGTCGTTCTTGTTCTTCTCGAACCACGCGCCGCCGGGCAGGTAGTTGTTGGCCAGCTTCTCGGATTCGAGGGCGTACAGGTCCATGCGCCGGTCGCGCTCGTAGGCCTGGACGATGCGCTGCTGGAGGCGCGGCGCGTCCGCGGTCAGCGGCTCCGTGGTCAGCACCTGCTGGTACGCGGCGATGGCGTCCGCGTTGCGCAGCTGATCGAAGTAGACGTTGCCCAGGCGGCGGTACACCTCCGCCTCGTAGGGGCGTCCACCGCGCTTCGCGAAGAGCTCCCGGGCCCGCGCCATGCCGCCCCAGGACTCGTCGGCCAGCGACAGCGCGATGTACTGGAGCGCCTCCGAGCGCAGGTCGCCCTCGTCCTTCTTGTCACCGGATTGCTGGTGCGACTGGTAGTGGTCCAAGAGCAGCAGGAAGCTGTCCACGGACTCCTCGAACCAGTCCATCCGGTAGTACGTCCAGGCGAGCTTGTAGCGGGCCTTGTCGTAGAACCGGTGCCCGGTGTCGCGCGTGGCAGCGGTGTAGGCGTCGGCGGCCTTGCGCAGCGCCGCGGGGTCCGTGTCGTCGTCGAACCAATACTCGCCAATGCGCGTCCACGCGTCGGTGGCGAAGCGGCTGGTCGGGTAGCGCGTGGTGAGCTGCTGGTAGGTGGCGAGGCTCTCCTCGTCCTTGTGCTGTTCGGAGAGGCAGTAGGCCAGCAGGTACAGGGAGCCGTCGTTGAGCTTGTAGTCCGGGAACTGCGCGAGCAGCTTGCGGTACAGCCCGATGGACGGCGTGAAGTCCACCTCCGGCTCCGGCGGCAGGTCCGCCACCGCTTCGTCCGACAGCGTCCGCACGCGGTCCGTGTAGTCCTTGCGCGCGAGCTGGTGCTCGTCCGCGGAGCGCTCGTAGTACAGCTCCGCCAGTCGAAACATCACGTCCGGCGTGGCGCGCGGCTCGTTCGGGTAGCGGCGGAGGAAGTCCTCGAACCGGGAGATGGCATCCAGCCGGTTGGTGCGCTCCTGCGACTCCAGCGTGGTGAGCGACTTCTCGTAGGAGTTGGAGAGCGCGGCGCGCTTCTGGTTGTAGCGGCGCTCCACCAACTGCTTCACCTCCCGGTGGAAGTCGCGCGACTCCGCTTCGTAGGCCTCCAGCGCGCGGCTCACCTCGCCCAGCAGCTTCTCCTGTTCGGGCGTGTGGCCCAGGCCGTCCAGGTAGCGGGGCGCGGGCGCGGCGACGGGGGCAGGCAGCGGGGTGTTCTTCTTCGGCGCTTCGGCGGGAGCCTGCGGTGCGGCCTTGGCCTTCGGCGTCCGGGCCTTCGCCTTCGCGGGCGCGGCGTGGACGGGCATGGGGGCCATGGGGGCCAGGGTCAGCAGGAGGGCGAGGAGGGGGCGGCGCATGGCGCTTCAGTCCCCCCCTTCGGTCGACAGGACGTCCCGGAACTCGGCGTCGAGCGCGCGCAGGGCGTCGCTCTTCTCCTTGGCGATCTTCTGGATGGTGGCCGCGTTGTCCTGCGTGCGGCTGAAGGCCACGTCCACGGTGCCGGTGTCGGCCTTGAGCACCAGCTCGTAGAACTGCTGACGCACGCGGCGGAAGCTCTCGTAGGCGATGCGGCCCACCAGGTTGCGCGCGTCCCCGGAGGCCGTGGACACCTCCT